>CAVWEI010000040.1:0-39141 GCA_963753845.1 uncultured Gammaproteobacteria bacterium | reverse complement strand
GGCGAATTGTTATTCAAGCGGCTATGGGCAACTGGTATAGCCCGCGGCAGTGAGATTTCCACTGGAATTGATTGAGGTCGGCACGGCGGCTTGTGGTTTCGCCAGCGGTTGCTGATGGTGTGTCGCCGTCGAGCGAAGTGTGTACGCGATGCGCATTGTAGTACCGCCGGAATCCTTCCAGTCTGCGCTCGAGATCATTGGAATTCCAGAAGAACATAGGGTCAAGGAATTTGCGGCGCAGGATTCCAATCAGTCGCTCGATGAAAGGGTGCGATAAGGGCCCGTAAGGAAAGGTTTTGATCTCCTGAACCTTCAGGATGCGCAGGTTCGCCTGCCAGCGTTGGTATCGGCATTTTCAACAGCGTTGATGGCCGGATAATCAGGGCAGCTCGCCGGATGCGGCGCGGATTGAGAAATAATGACCAGCAGCCAAACAGGCATCGATCGACTGCCCATAGCTTGGGCGCACTTCGCCGAGAGCGGTTGATGACCAGGAGCTGCTGTTTCATGAGCAGACTGTCGGCGACGACGGCCCTGGTACCACCGGGCCCCAGAAGTTTGGTGATCGTAGTCGTATAGATGTACCAGGAGTACCAGCAGGTCCCTCATGGCACAGCCGGGTAGGCGGAGGTTGCGTTCCGAAACAAGACTGCCCAAGTTGCCCGATTCAGGTGACAATCAAGAATCCGCCATCCACAGGTCGCCTTTTTACCTCTTAACAGAGAGCACTGAATGGAAGCCGCTTCGGCACCAGCATGGGAACATTTTCAGCACATGGCGGATATCGGCGTGCGCGGTTGCGGTGTGACGATTGCCGAGGCCTTCGAGCAGGCCGCGCTGGCGATGACGGCGGTGATTGCGGAGCCGGATAGCGTTGAGGCCCACGAGTTGATCGAGGTGGATATCTCTGCCCCGGACAATGAACTGCTGCTGACCGAATGGTTGAACGCCCTGATCTATGAGGTGGCGACCCGTCATATGCTTTTCGGGAGGTTCAAGGTCGAGATCCGGGATCACCGACTGCGAGGCAAGGCCTGGGGAGAGGCCATTGATGTTGCACGTCATCAGCCCGCAGTGGAGATCAAGGGAGCGACCTTCACCGAGTTGCGCGTATGGCGGGGTGAAGAGGGCATGTGGCACGCGCAGTGCGTCGTCGATGTTTAGAGTCTATAGAGCGATGACATGATGGAACTCATACCCGTAGCCACTGAATCACCCTACGCCTGGCGGATCGAGCCGCAAGGGAAGATGCTTGTACCGGCGATCGTCTATGCCGATCAGCAATTGATCGCGGCCATGGATCACAAGGTATTTGAACAGATCCGCAATGTCGCCACCCTGCCGGGCATTCAGCAGGCTGCATACGTAATGCCGGATGCACATTGGGGATATGGCTTTCCGATCGGCGGTGTGGCGGCGTTTGACCCGCACGAAGGTGGCGTGATTTCGGCCGGTGGTGTGGGCTTCGATATATCCTGCGGTGTGCGCACGTTGCACACTGGCATTACCCTCGATCGCCTGCGTCCGCAAAAAAAGGCCCTGGCGGACCTGTTGGCCGTGACTATTCCCGCCGGCCTGGGTAGCACCGGCAGCATGAGACTACGCCATCGGGAGATGGATCAGATGCTCAGCGGTGGCGCCGCATGGGCCGTGCAGCAGGGTTTTGGCAGTGAAGCCGATCTCGCTCGCACCGAGGAACACGGTTGTATGGCCGGGGCCGACCCGACCCAGGTGTCGGACAAGGCCAAGGAACGCCAGCGGCGTGAGATGGGAACCCTGGGTTCTGGAAACCATTACCTGGAGGTGCAGCTGGTCGCCCAGGTCTATGATACCGAGGTGGCGGATGCCTTTGATCTCAGGGAAGGCGAGATCCTGGTCAGCATCCACTGCGGGTCGCGCGGCCTGGGTCATCAGATCGGTACCGAGTTCCTCAAGAGCATGGCGATGAACGCCGGGGAGCATGGGATCTGGCTGCCGGATCGCGAGCTGGCCTGTGCCCCGATCGAATCCCGGCTCGGGCAGTCGTACCTTGGGGCTATGCGTGCCGGCATCAACTGCGCGCTGGCCAATCGCCAGATCCTCACCCACCTCACCCGCCGGGTATTCGACGCTGTCTTCCCCGGCTCCCGCCTGGGCCTCCTTTACGATGTCTCACATAACACCTGTAAATGTGAGACCCACGAGATCGATGGCAAGATCAAACCGTTGTTCGTGCATCGCAAGGGTGCGACCCGCGCGCTCGGCCCGGGGCATCCGGATCTTCCCGAGAGTCTGCGTGCGGTCGGGCAGCCGGTGATCATTGGCGGTTCCATGGGTACCGAGTCGTACATCCTGGCCGGAACCCGACAAAGCGAAGGCCTCGCATTCAGCTCTGCCTGCCATGGTGCGGGCAGAGCGATGAGTCGGCACCAGGCAAGCAAGCGCTGGCATGGCAGGGACGTGGTCAAGGAACTGGAGACACGTGGGATCCTTGTCCGCAGCCCCTCGCTCCGCGGCGTCGCAGAAGAGGCGCCGGGTGCCTACAAGGATGTCGGCCGCGTGGTTGATGCGGCGCACGAGGCGGGTTTGTCGCGCAAGGTGGCGCGCCTTGAGCCTTTGATCTGTGTGAAGGGATGAGTATCCACATCGGCACATCCGGCTGGTATTATCCGCACTGGGTCGATCGTTTCTATCCGGTCGGCCTGCGACGCCAGGATTGGCTGGAATACTATTCGCGTCATTTCGACTGCGCGGAGGTGAACAACACCTTTTACCGTCTTCCCACCCCGGACAGCATCGATCGCTGGCTGGCACAGACGCCGCGGCATTTCTCTTTCACGCTGAAGGCCAGCCGTTTCATCACCCATATGAAGAAGCTCAGGGATTGTGCCGCCCCCCTGGCGGAATTCCTGGGTCTCGCACGCCGATTGGGTGAGCGTCTCGGCGCGGTTGTGTTTCAGCTGCCACCGCACTGGCACGCCAACAAAGAACGTCTGGAAGTGTTTCTTGCGCTTCTGCCTGATGACCTGCAGTTCGCGATCGAATTCCGCGACCCCAGTTGGCATGTTGAAGGTATCTACCAACTGTTACGGCAACATGGCGTTGCGTTCTGTCAGTTCGACCTCGCCGGATTTCGAAGCCCCGCGGTCGTCACCGCGGGCCTCGTTTATCTGCGCCTGCACGGCCCACGCGAGGCCTATGCGGGCAACTATGACGACATGCGGCTGAGGCAATGGGCTGACAGTCTGAATGCCTGGAACGAGGACGGATACGACGCCTATGTGTTCTTCGACAATGATCAGGATGCCTGTGCGGTGCACAACGCGCTTGCCCTGCAGGAACTGGTGGCAAGGTGATAGGAGCGCCCTTTGAAACAGCTATTTCGGGACTGATCTGGGACAGCCGCTATCGTTATCGGGCGGACGGCATCGTGCGGGATGAAAAGATCGAGGACAGCTGGCGGCGCGTGGCGCATGCGCTGGCTGCGGTCGAGCCACGTGAACAGGCCCTTTGGGAACAGCGCTTTTTCGATCTGCTCGACGGCTTTCGTTTCCTGCCTGGCGGTCGCATTCTGGCCGGTGCAGGGACGGGTCTGGACGTCACCCTGTTCAATTGCTTTGTGATGGGACACATTGATGATTCGATGGAGGGGATCTTCGAGGCGTTGAAGCAGGGGGCGCTGACCATGCAGCAGGGCGGCGGGGTGGGGTACGATTTCTCCACGCTGCGACCGGCCGGCAGTGCTGCCTGGCGCGTGGGCGGCATTGCTTCGGGACCAGTCTCCTTCATGCGTATCTGGGACAGCATGTGTGAAACACTGCTGTCCACCGGTGCGCGGCGCGGTGCGATGATGGCGACGCTTCGTTGTGATCATCCTGATATAGCCGCCTTTATTGCGGCGAAGCGCCGCCCGGGTGAACTCAGCAACTTCAATCTCTCGGTATTGGTCAGCGACGCCTTTGTGCAGGCCGTTCGCGATGATGCCGAGTGGCGGTTGGTGTTTCCGGTAGAGGGGCTCGGTGGCAGTGCGCGTTGCAGCGGGGCAGAGTTCGTGGATCGTGATTGGCCGGGGTACAGCAACATCGCGCCATGTGCGGTCCTGCGAAAAATGCCGGCGCGCGAGCTTTGGGACCAGATCATGCGGGCCAATTACGAAGGTGCAGAGCCCGGTGTGCTTTTTATAGACCGCATCAACCGGGAGAACAATCTCGGATTTCGGGAGCGGATTGCCGCCACCAACCCCTGCGGCGAGATTCCTCTGCCGCCCTACGGCGCCTGCAACCTGGGTTCAGTCAATCTGACGCGCTTTGTTCGCGAGCCGTTCAGCGTCGGTGCAAGGCTTGATCTCGATGCCATCCAAGACGTTTGCGCGACGGGGGTGCGATTGCTCGACAATGTCATCGATCTGTCACGCTTCCCGCTGAAAATGCAGCAGGAGCAGGCACGCGGCAGCCGCCGGATCGGTCTTGGGATCACTGGCCTCGCCGACACGCTGATCATGCTCGGCCTGCACTATGGATCAGACCGCGCAAGGCAGTTGGCCGCCCAGGTCATGGAAACGATCTGCCATAGCGCCTACCGGGCTTCAATCGCGTTGGCTGGAGAAAAGGGCCCTTTCCCCTTCTTCGATCGCGATGCCTGCCTGTCAATGCCTTTCATCCGGCGTCTGCCGACAGATATCCGCGAGGGGATCGCAAGCGGCGGACTGCGCAACAGCCACCTCACTGCGATCGCACCGACCGGCACCATCAGTCTGCTGGCCAACAATGTCTCCAGCGGTATCGAACCCGTATTTGATTTCGAATACCGGCGTCAGGTACGAGGCCCTGAAGGGACGGCTGCCTGGTACCAACTCACGGATTATGCATTGCGGCATTGGCGGATGGCGTATGGTGAACAAGCACTGCCGGATTGCTTTGTCGATGCGCATCAGATCTCGCCGCAGGACCATCTGGCCATGCAGGCCGAACTGCAACCCTTTGTCGACAACGCGATTTCAAAGACGATCAATGTTCCTGAAGACTATGACTTTACTGCATTTCGTTCGATTTACGACCAGGCTGAGCGTCTCGGCTTGAAAGGTTGCACCACCTTTCGGCCGAACCCGTTGACCGGTTCTGTGTTAATCGCGGGCGAGTCCGCTACCGCTTCACATTGCTGCGGTCTGGACAGGGAAAGCGATTGAACATGGGACACCGGCATCAAGCGGCGATGTCGATCGCCACCTGTTTCCACATGAATGCCAGCGAGGTAAGGAATCCGCCTGCCGGGACCCACGTCGGTAAACTCTGCTGGCTGGTCGCGACGGTGTTTCAGTCGCCACGACGCACGATTTGCCAAAGCGAGGACCATCAGCAGAAAGAACCCTTGAGGCGAAATATGCAGGGGTGAGCAGTGCGGGAAATCCGCATGCTGCGTGCGATGTGGAGGGAGTTGGAAACGGAGCTACGGAACGACCTATACGGGTACGAATGGGGTAAGCCCGTGATCATGCTGGCTCAGAGCGAAAGCGATGTGCCAATCGACCTAAAAGACGCGGCGATGGCCTCCGTACGACCCAGAACAACCTGATGCTCTGGCGGCGGCACTCCGCCAAAGCATCACTCAGGTGTTGGACCTGTACCAGCTGCGCGTGCCCGTAAAAGAAAAGACCTCGTCAGGCAGCATGACTAAACTATTGTCAACTGCTCCAATCTTGTTATCAGTCCTTTTCGCAGCCGTCTTTAATTTCGACCATCTTCACCGGAACGACGGTACCGTCGCTGTAGCCTGGTAGGTTCTCCAGGAAAGCCTGGGGGCCCTGGGCGAGGGTGATGGCCTGTTCGAGAAGCTCGGTGATCTCCTTGTCAGAGAGCTTGTCGATCTTTTCGTGACCTGGCATGTTCTGTTCCAGATAGTCCGCCCAGAGGAACTCCATGAAGTAGGCGGCGCCCGCCGGGTAGCTGGTCGGCACGCAATCGTTGCCGGCCTTGACGTAACCGCAGCTGTCTCGCACCCAGCGCGACCAAGTCCGGTAGGCGTCGTTCTTTAGATCCTTGAGGTCAGGCGCGAGCTTCTCCAGTTCGGTCGGGCTAAGCGCTTTGCCGTTCTCGTCATCGAGCCAGGTCAGATGATTGCCTACCATGAACGACCAAAAGTCGTCAGTCTTGTCCTCTTTCCGGTTGGTCAGTATGCAAGCGTAGAGACTGTCCACGTCTGTGTACTTCTCCGTATTCGCCACCATCAGCGCGTGACTGAGGTGATGATGGTCGGTGATATAGAACCGCTTTCCAGCACCGTTCACAGGGCCGATCACCGTCGGCACATGGTGTGTGGATTTCAAAAGATACTTTTGTATTTTCTTCTCATCCTGTTGGAATTTGGCTTTTGCCTTGCAGTGAGTGGCCTGCGCACCTACCGACACCTGGGTGGGTGCGATGTCCTTCAGTTTGAGCCGGCATAACACCCCGGATCCGGTATTTTCATCACAATCCGGCAACTTCTCCCGGGCCTTTTTGCATAAGTCTTTGTCGTAGCTCAGCTTGTCGCAGAACTCGACGGTTCTGGCACAGGATGCGAGTGAGGCGTCAAAGGTTCCCGCCTGGGAGGTAGTTGTCATGAGTGCCATGCCGACGACCAGCAGACCTGTCGTAGATCTCCCTTTTTTCATTGTTCCTCCAGAATCGAGTTTGTTGTTTGATTTGAAAAGTTCGGTTCGGAGCTTGCTGAAAAATGCCCTGAGCTGACGGGCTCGTCGCGAAGCCTGAAGCTAAGAGTAGACGATAAACAGAATTTGGTAGCGTTTGGAGGGGGCTAATCGTGACGATTAACGGCTGTCAATTTGCGGTGTACAGCGTGTGTATGGCGAATTGTTAATCAAACGGCCGATGACGTTCTGCGCGGTCAGCTCCGGCTCATGGTTGCAACGAATCGCCCGTGGTTGGTCGCGCCGGGCAAGGAAGGGTCTTAGGGTGCGCCACAGGGGCTGCGCCAGCTGGGCAGGCCGGAAGCGAATTCCTAAACCTTCACTATACTCAATGGAATTCGGTCAACGCTGCTCAGGAGGCTCGCATGTACACCCTGATTCGGACTCTGCAGATACGCCAACTGCTCTCCGAGCAGCTGCCCTCAATCGGAGGCGCCCTGCTCATAGCGGAGTCGTTCTATAAATTCCACAGCTTCTTTCTCGAATGCCTTGCATTCCTTGCCACATGGTTCGTGATCGACATGTGTCTTTCGTATGTGTCTGGACTCATCAAGCGGACGACGAGGGTAGACGCAAAGTGAGGGCGCATTGCTGGGGCGATGCGGTTCGAATTCCCGCCAGCGGCACCGGACGCAGCTCGCAGCTATTAGCTGGGCAAGCATTTTTTCGATCCGTAGGATTGGGAGGCGAGGGATGAAGAGCGACAAGTGTAACTCTGGCGGAAACGACGAGAAGCAGAAAAGCAGAGAACCTGAAGGCGGTCCGGCCGCCCGTATAGGCCACTTTGTTCGTTCACGCGCGACCCCGCTCAAGAGCAAGCGGAAGAAAGAACGGCGGCGGGACGACGACGCTATGCAGGCTGCCGACGTCAAACCCGACGAAAAGCTGAAACCGCCGCCGGCGGAGCACTGGTTCAAGAATATCCGTTCATACCGCGAGCGTCAGGCGAAGACGCTCGATCGACTGGACCGCCTGCAAATCGGCAAGGAGCGCCCCGAGGTCAATTCGCCGCCGCCGGCGGTCAACTGGATCCCGATCGGCCCTTCCGTGGCGATGCAGGGCCAGGGAGCAACGCGGCCCGCGGTTAGCGGACGGGTCGCCCGGGTCGCCGTGGCGCCTGGTGGCAATCGCGTGTATGTCGCAACCGCGAACGGAGGGGTCTGGAGATCCGATGATGGTGGTGCCACCTGGACCTCCACCATGGACGCGTTTGACCTGAATCCGACACAGTTGGCGGCGGACTCGCTTGCCTGTGGTGCCATCGCGATTGATCTCGCAGATCCAGACCGGGTCTACGTGGGTACAGGCGAGGGTGACACGGCCTTCGTGTACGCGATCATCCTCGGCCGGGGCGTCAACCTCTCCTACTTCGGGGTCGGCCCGCTTCGGAGCGACGATGGCGGCCAAAACTGGCAGACCGAACCGGTTGCCGCAGGATCTCCGACACTGGCTGGGCAGGCCTTCTTCCAGCTGGCGGTCGACCCGAACGACCGGGAGCGGGTGGTGGCCGCCACCACCGCCGGACTCTATCGCCGGCAATTCAACGCGACTCTGAATGGTGGCGCAGGTGGCTATGAGTGGGCGCGGGTGCGGACTGGACAATGGAGCGACGTGGTCGTGGCGCGGCCGAGCGGCGGCCCGACGACGTTCGTCGCCGTCCAGTATGGTGGCACAGTCTTCTCGTCGAACGACGGCGGCACCTGGACCGCGCTGGGCACCGGTTTCCCTGCGACCGGCACCGGTCGTATCGTCCTCGCGATACAGCCCGACAACGTCGACGTCATATACGCTATGGCCGCGACCAGCTCAACATTCGGAAATTTCCAAGGGTTGTATCGCTATGACAGCAGCGATGCAAAGTGGCGACAGGTCACCGGATCTCCCGCTGTTGCCAATGGTCAAGCCAATTACGATTTTGCCCTCGCCGTCGATCCCAACAACGTCAATACCATCTACATGGGCGGATCGACGACATTTATCAGCAGCCAGTGGTCAGCGGAGATTCGCCACGGCGCCGTCACTTCGTCCGGCGCCGGTGCCGGACTCACCTATTCTGTGACGGCAACCAGCATCGGCGGTGGCGCACATGCCGATATGCACCATCTGGTGTTCACCGCGACGAGTTCCACTGAGTTGTGGGCTGCGACGGACGGAGGGCTTTTTCGATCGAACAATGCAGGATCGACCGCCAGCTTCGAACAGCGCAACGTCGGCTTGCAGACGCTCACCATGAACCATATGGGGCAACACCCGACCGAGCCGGCCGTGATCTTCGCGGGGGCCCAGGACAACGGGACGCTGCGCTTCGTGGGCGAGGAGTGCTGGCTGCATTCTGCGGCCGGGGACGGTGGTTACGCCGTCGTAAACTGGAATGACCCGTACAAGGTATTGCGCACCTACACAGGAATTTCGGTGCGCCGCACGACCGACGGCGGGCAGGGCTACAGTTCGTGGAGTACCGCATCGCCGAGTTCAGCCAACGCGCTGTTCTACGGGCCCTTGGCGGGCTGTCCGCAGAGCGCCACCGCTGCGGATGCCGAGATAGCCGCGGCCGGCTCCGACACCGTCTGGCTTACCAGCAACTTCGGCACGAACTGGGTGTCATTGCCCAGCGGAAACGCCACCAAGCAGGCTGGCGACACGCTCTCGAATACGTGCTCGGCCATCACGTTCGCATCCGCGACGCGTCTCTATGCGGGGACTGTGAACGGTGAGGTTTACCGCTACGACGCCGCCGCCGGGACCTGGACCCGCACGCAGATCGACACACTGGGCGGAGCGAACAGTCTCCCTCTGAACGGCTGGGTAACTGACATTGCAATCGATCCTGCTGACGCGACAGGGGCGAGCATCTACATCACCTTTGGTGGAAACGGAGATTGGCGGCACGTCTGGCACTGGAACGGCACGCAGTGGGCGCACCGTTCGGGCTCGGCAAGCGGGGCGGCCGACGCGCTACTCGACATCCACCACAATGCAATCATCGTCGACCCAGCCAACACGAGTCACGTCTATCTGGGAGCCGACATCGGCGTATGGCGTTCGACTGACGGCGGCGGAACATGGTCGGTTTTCTCGCAGGGCCTGCCGGATGCGGCAGTGATCGATCTGAAAATTCATGCGGCGAGACGGCTTATTCGCGCAACGACGCACGGCCGGAGTCTCTGGGAGAGGGAACTTGATGCGACGTCGAAGGCCGGTGTCGAATTGTACCTGCGCGACACCTGGCTTGATCAAGGGCGCTACCCCACAATCAACCATCTCAACGATCCCACGAGTCCTGGCGATACCGTTCTCCACTACAAAACACCCAATATCATCGTTGACGTGCCCTCGAGCGCGGGTACTTATCAGACGCCGTCCACGGACATCGATTTCTATGAATTCAATGACTTGATCGTCGATGGCAGTGGTGGAGTGGCAACTGTGGACCCCGCCACCGGCACGGTAAACAACCGCGTGTACGTCGAGGTCCGCAATCGTGGCGTTCTCCCCGCCGACAATGTGCGCGTGATGCTGCTGCTCGCGGACGCGTCGGCCGGACTGCCCGGCTTGCCGCCCGGTTACACGACCAACGTCCAGAGCGGTACAAGCATCAGTTCGGCCAACTGGGAAACCGTCGGGCAGGTGATGCTGCAGGACCTCAAGGTAGGTTTTCCCCAAGTCGCCTCCTTCCTTCTGCCATCGACCATGCTCCCGCCTCCTTCGGGGCTCGCCGGTCACACGCACCATTGCCTGCTGGCCCTGTTGCACAATGGCGACGACAACTTCACCAACACCGGAACGGCAGTCGACCCGCTAAGCATTGGTGAACGCAAGTCTGCCCACAAGAATCTGCATATCGTCGCGTTCACCGGCACGCTACCGCCGAACATCGGCGATGCACCGGGCTTGTCGCCATCCATCCAATGGGTGGCGGTCAAACTTCACGGCCAAGAGCGAAAGGACACGCTGTCCGAACTCCTGCTGACCTTCGGTGATTATCCTGGCCGCGTCGCATTGATCTTGCCTGCCGGTGTCAAGCTGACAGACCGTAGGAAAGCGATGCAATTCTGGACCCCGAAGGGTTCTGTCTCGGTCGCGGCGTGGGCCAAGCGGACTACAGCGTTCCTGGAAAAAGCCCTGGAGGACGGCCGCTTCAACGCCAGATGGACAAAGGAACGCATCTCCGCGATCAAACGGGCCGCTAAGCAGCCGATGTTGACCTGGGCAGGCAAGGAGCCCATTGCCACTTTGCCCGGGGTTGTCATCCCGAAGGGAGAGTCGGTTACAGTGTTCCTGGCTATACAACGTCCCAAGAAGGCCAATATTGGTGCCTGTTGGGAGGTCGGGCTGGCTCAACGAAGCACCTCGGGACGGAACGTGATCGAGGGTGGCAGTGTATGGCGCGTCCAGGTAGTGCCGGAGTCCGACCACAGAGATCGCAAGCTCTCCTACGATCATAAGGTCATCACCCAGGGGCGGTCCAAGCGCAAGTTGCTCCAAGTGTCAGTCGACGGAGCGAAGGGTACTTTACGCACACCAAGGGGTGTTACTGTGTCCGCCTTGCTTTATCGCAAACACGGCGCGACGGGCGATATCGCGCCGCTACGTTTCAACAAGAGACGCGGGATCTTCGAACTGCCGCTTGTTGACCTGCCGCAGATTGCGCATGGCAAGGTTCGTTTGACGCTGGTGGTGCGAGCCAAGGAACTCGAATCTCGTGAAACGCTCTTGCTGTCTCTTTAAGCGATGCGCGCACGATCCACAATAGCTCGACGAGATAGCTGCGAGCGAGCCGCTCATTCAGCGTACTCTTGTCTACCATGTCCACGCGCTCCGTCGCCGGCTGGCCTTCGAAAGCGGGGTCGTGGCGAGTAAGCACGGGCACGTAGTCGTTCGGGTAGTCGAGAAGGCAAAGCAGATCCACTACCGAAGCCCGTTGCAGATCAGCAATGTTTACTGGCTGTTGCAGTATTGTGTCGCCAAACCAGCGGCGTAATAGCTAAGCGGTGAGATCGACCTTCGCAATTCTTTCATTTTGGAGTCCCCGATAGATGGATCCGTAAACCCCTCGCCTTTAGGCGACGGATAGGTCCGGTGGTATAACCTCGGTGCATGGAATCTTACAAGAGCGGGAACCATATGGTCTGGGACTGCAGTTGTCGTAGGGCCGGCTGTGCCGGCCGATCATCCGTCAGGCGCAGCCTGACCTACCACCGGGGCCGGCATTGCTGGGCGAGGGGATATGGGTAGAGCGCAGTGGGTATGTGACCAATGAGGTTTGGCAGGAATACATAATGAAGCAGAAGCCGCCGGAACCGAACGAAGATTTTCATGTCGTGTAGCGACAGCAATCGGCCGGATGTCCGATCGATCCGGCTTTCAGCCGTAACCCGAAGCCACGGGCTTTCGCGGGTGGAGTATTCGCATCCAGTTGGCTCATGAGGCCAGCCTGCCATTTTGACAGCAGCGTTCACGCATGCCTCGAAGTCGCCCGGGGTGGTGAACCATGACACGCCCGTTTCTGCTGAAGTAGCTGACTGAGGGAATGGATCTTGTCGGCATTCGCAGGTGCCGCTAAGCTATCGCGTCTGCGAGGCCTGTCGCTCGAGGTTCAGCCGAAACTTGGAGTTTCAGCACGTATGACCGCCAACAAGCCCGCCAAAGACTTCATATTCGTGTCGTATTCGAGAAACGACAACGACGTTGTTGGGCGCGTCGCCGGTGCGCTGGAGGCGCGCAACATAGACCTCTGGTTGGATATCGAGGACATCGCCGGTGCCTCGTTCTGGAGCGAGAAGATCGTGGACGCGATCCAGAACAGTGCCGGCGTGCTGTTGCTGCTATCGCCCGACAGCGCATCCTCCGATAACGTCTCCAAAGAGCTGTCGATCGCGCTCGAGGAGCACAAGTCTATCCTGCCGGTCTATCTCGAGCCGACTGAACTTTCCAACAGGCTTCGTTATCAGCTGACCGGCATCCAGTATATTGAGATGCACGGAATTGACGACGTTGACCGGCTCGATGAGATCGCCGGCGTGCTGCGGTCGCTAGTCGAGGGTGGGAAAGGGGAGGGGCCGACGCCGGTCCGCTCGCGACACCGTGCAGGACGACCCGCCAGTGCGAGGCCTTCGATGCGGTGGGCCGCGCTCGTTTTAGGTGCATTGGCGATCCTGGCGATGCTCGGTTATGGCGCCTATCAGTCCGGCCTGTTCGATGTCTTACCGGTGACGACCTATAAAGACATCACGCTGGTGATGTATTCGCACGATTCGGGTCTGACCAGAGCGCAGGCGGAGCAGATCCGTGACGATCTGCGAGTGTACGGCCTGACGGTCAACGTGGTAGAGCACCGCGACCGTTCGAGCCCTGACGCTGTGTTCATCGGCGATTTCGTGCCGGCGGAGATCGCGCGCAAGGTCCTCGACGAGGTGCCATACCGGATCGACTACTTGTTTCCAAATAACTACTCGGCGACCGAGGGTGGTGATCCGAGCGGTTTGACGATCGGCATTGGCTACATGTCCGGTCACAACCGGGAGCACCGCAGCCAGAGTTCTATACCGGTGAGCGTGTCACCGGCAGATATCCGCCACCTGACGGAGGTCGGCATATCGGACAATGAATTCCAGAAGCGCCTGCGGAAGCTGATCCTGCACAATCCCCGATACCCGCAGTAGTCGTCGGAAGCTGTGTGTGGCGAATTCCTAATCATGCGGCAATGGGTATCTGAAGCAGTCCATTGCAGTGCGATATCCAGGAGTAGTTGCTGCTTTTGGCCCGTGGTGGTTGGGGTTCACCGATAACAGCTGCTGGCGCATCTCCGCTTCGCGTTTAAACGAGTATCTTTTTCTCATCTTCGAATGCCTCATTAGAGGCGACAAGTAGCCTGACACAGGGGGCCATGCAGGACACGCCAAACATCGATATGGTCGTCACGCGCCACATAGAAGACAAGGTGGGGGTAATCTGGAACTAGCCAGAATCGCAGGTCTGGCAGGTTCAGCTCGTGGGCATAGCGCGTCGAACCCGCGGCCGGATAACGACCGATATGGCCGTAAGCCCTCTCCAACGCATCGATGAAGCCCAACGCTGCATCCACCGCACCTTGCTCGAGGTAATACGCAATGGTTTCATCCACATCCCGATCCGCCCGAGCGCGCGGGATAACAGGCTTTACCTTCACGGCTGCCCGCCTGACTAGCTTTGCTGACGAACGCGCTCGCGCAGCCCTTCAAAGTAACCTGTGTCCACCGGGGCCGTCGGTGCAGATGCAGCACCCTCCAGCAGAAGCCCCCGCAAATGCTGGCGATCCTGGTCCCGTCGGATCAATTCACGGACGTACTCACTACTGGTACCGTAGCCGCGCGTAGAAACCTGCTCATCAACGAATGAGCGAAGCGTGTCTGGAAGAGATATGTTCATCGTACCCATGCCCTAAATTTAGTAGTTTTGGCAAAAATTGGCAAGAATCGGAGGAGAGGAGAACGGAAGTGCGAAGCCTGTGTATGGCGAAATCCTATTCAAGCGGTGATTGACAGGTAATAAAGACAGGGGCGACGAGATTTATAGCGTGCGTGAGTTTTGCGGGTTTCAGTCCTGGTTCGTGTGGCTTTGTTGTACGTGCGTGACAATGGGCGTCCCAATAACAATCTGAAAAATAATTGGTTTTGGTTGCATTACCGAACTCATAACCCGAAGGTCGTAGGTTCAAATTCTTCCCCCGCTACCAAAAGTCAGTAATCAGAACAACGGCTTGGAGAGCAATTTCTGGGTCGTTCTTCTCTTCAGCAAAGTCATTGCGTGACTGCACTGCACAAACACGGTTGGCGGCTTCCGGCAGTTTCTCTATTTCGCCACACACACTCGCTCCCGACCTAACGAACTGGTGCTTTCAGCCACAACCACGCCGTCCCTGCAGGGACGGCGCCACAGTTAGCATCGTCTTAGGGCGTAATGATGTCGAAGGTCAGCAAAAAGCTCACCGGTACGCCATGGCTGATGCTGGGCAGGCCGGCGACCTCCGCCAGTTTGTTTATTCCCTGAACCAGGTTGAAATTCTCCGCTTGGACGATGACTGGCCTGGCGCTGGCGACATGAACACGATTGACGCCGTACTTGGTGACGATCACGTCTGCGCTGATCGGATGCGTGGCCCCGTGCAGGCTGAGCTCACCGTCGATAAAAAAGGCCTGCTGTTCACCCGCCGGCAAAGCACTGATCGCGGCAACCCTCATCGGACCCAGATCAGCGGTGTAGACCGCGGTGGGGTATTCCTTGGTCTGAAACAGCGTCTCCCGCATTCGCTGGTCACGAATCTCGACCTTCGTGTCGACGCTTGCCAGGTCCACGATCAACTTACCAATGCCGACGTTGTCCACGGAGCCCCGCAGGCTCTTGAAGGCATGGCTCTCTGGAATGTGCTCCTTCTTCGTGGATACGAAGCTCAGATACGACTGGTCAGGCACCAGCTTCCATTCGGCCCACGTTGATGAGCACATAAGAATAAAGGCCAGTGCCAGGCTTGTTCGACCAAGTTTCATTGCAGCATCCTCCTCAGGGTGTCCAACACGGACAAAGTTAATAGCATCTCTCACGGGTTGGAAAAGGGACTATGAATCGCATATGTCCCCAAGCGTCTCATCGCGAGCGTTTCGTCACGAGACAGTACCGATTTTCAACTATTCCAGCAATTGCCCCTCAAGAAGACCATGGTGCTTGAGAGGGAAACGACAGACCATCCAGCAACACAATTGTCACTTGTCGCGTAATCGGGATCGGCGCGAACGCAGCCGCAAGCATGGGCCGGTGAGCTGTGCGCTGGTATCACCGATGAGCAGCTATTCAGGGTTCGGTTGCCGGCAGCCCCTTGCGCCGCCGCTCTTCGATCTCCTGGCGACGCATCGGCATGCCGTCGATCTGCCGAAAGATTTCACTCAGCGGCGTCGCGAGCGGCGCTCGACGCTTTATCCCGCCGTCCAGCCCGACCAGGATCAGTTCACGGGTGTCCGGCGTCGTGCCAAGTCTTTGTCGAATCGCATGCTGCCTGGGTGAGGGCAGATCCCGCCCATTGGCGTCGTCGTGCTCGGCGTACAGCCCGATGACACGCAGGCGCCGCTCTTCGACCGCATCGCGGCGGTCATGCAGCACCTGCTTTTGCCGCAGTACGAGCGGATCATCGGCCGACGGCGCGATCAGAATCAGCAGCCGCTCCTCCCAAAGCGCATGGTCGATCTCCTGCGCGGCGGCCGCTACGCTCAACAGCATTGCCGACAGCAAGGTTGTGCGGTGGAACAAAGCCGACATCAACAGATCCCTGCACCGGTTCCGCCCGTGGATGGGCTGATGACCTTATCGAACGGTTGCGCACAAGTCCACGCGGCGCGTGCGTGCTCAAGGTTTAGTTCGGGTCTATGATGTCCAGGCATGTCTTCGCTCCTATTGGGACGGCCCCGAAGTCGGTCTGCCGTCACTGCTGTTGCCTCCAGCGGGGACGCATGTCACGCGCGCCGGGGCTGCTGGTCGTGGACGTCGGATCGGCAAACATCCCGACGCGATGCCTCCTCGTGCCTTGAGACAACGTTCTCGCGCGATTGCTCCCGGAATAAGCAGGTCAAATGACCACTATTTGTCTGTTTAAATTTGCTTCGAAAACCATACATTCGGCGTCCAGTCGCCGCTGCACGGGTGGTCGTGAAAAAGGGTGCGACCGTGACCTGGACACAAGGGGAGGCCATGCCACACAAGGTGACGGCAAACAATGGCGGTTTCGGGTCCGACGCGCTGACCAAGGGCGAGACCTATGCGCAGAAGTTCGACGAGGCTGGTACGTTCGGCTACTACTGCGGGCTGCACCCGTCGATGCGCGGCGAAATCGTTGTGGTGGATTGACCGGCGCACCATGAACGGCCTCACGGCCGGCGGGCGCCGCAAGGCAGGCAAGCAAGCAGTTCGTTACCTACCGTTGGCCAGACTCGACCGAACAGGCCAAGAACCACGCCCTGGCCTGAATCCTTTGCAGAGAAAAGCTCGTTGACCATAGGTGAAGGTTTGGCCACAGTCGTTCTTTCTTAACGGCGGGAGTGTTTGTCATTCGCTTTACTGAATCGAACCAATGCAGGATACAGTGCCATGACGACTCAGAATTCGAGCAACAAAGGCAGCTACCGGACACCACCGTGCGATTAGCGTGGCTTGTTCTCGGTGTACTGTTTGTCGCGGGTTGTTCGGATAAGCAGGAGGCGCGGGTCGTCCCCGTTTTCGAGGAGGCCCGCCTGCAACAGGGCAGGGCAACCTGGATGCAGGTGTGCCGCAACTGTCACCTTATGGGCGTTGCTGGTGCCCCGGCGCTGAACGATTATGAGGAGTGGTTGCCACGGCTGGAAAAGGGGCGCGATGCGCTGGTCGCAAACGCGATAACAGGCATTCGTCGCGAGGACAGCTGGACCATGCCGCCGCGTGGCGGTAACGATTCGCTGGGCGACGAAGATGTGGCCAGGGCTGTCGACTTCATGCTTGCTTCGGTGCGTTCGTTGAATACGAAGTGAACCGGCCCTACGAAAGCAAAGCGGCGAACGTATACGGGTTCAAAGCACCGGCGCAAATAAACGCGCCACCCGTGTGGCAAGCTTGAACGTCCAACGCTGTTGGTTTTGAGCCGATATCTCGGCAAGCTCACTCTGCGCGAAGTCACGCTCCAACATGCGTGCGACCTGGTTGTTGAAGTCGCGGTTGGCGATCACTGCCGTGATCTCGAAATTCAGTCGGAACGAACGGTTGTCGAAGTTGGCGGTGCCAACGGTGGCGATATCATCGTCGACCAACATCACCTTCTGATGCAGGAATCCCGCCTTGTACCGGTAGACGGCGACGCCTTTGCTGCCAATTTCGTTGAGATACGCATGGCCGGCAAGCTGGACAAGCCAGTTGTCGCTGCAGGCCGGCAGCAAGATACGGACATCCACGCCTCGTAGTGCAGCGAGCTGCAAAACACTGACTATAGTTTCGTCGGGAACAAAATAGGGACTGACGATCCATACGCGCTGGCGTGCATGGCTGATAAGGTGAGTAAAAAACAGGCCGCAGGTCTCAAGGGCATCGTCCGGTCCGCTCGGCAGAATCAGTACCCGCCTGTCTGCCTTTTTCGTGAGCGTTGGGAGCCAGGAAAGGTGCGGGATTTCACCTGTGGCGTCGTACCAATCTTCAATAAAGCTGATTTGCAGCTTGACTGCTGCCGGTCCGGAAATCTTTACATGCGTGTCGCGCCAGGGAGTGAGCTTTGGGTGCCTCCCCATGTACTCGTCCCCCACGTTCAAGCCTCCGAGAAAGCCCACCTTGCCGTCTACGACGACGATCTTGCGATGGTTGCGAAAGTTTAACTGCAAACGCCGGCTCAGCCTGCCTGCGACACCGAATTCAGCGATTTGGGCACCGGCTTGCTTGAGCTCGGACAGATAGCGGCCCAAACCTTTGCTACCGACACCGTCGTAGAGCAACAGCACCGAGATGCCCTCGGCAAGCTTGGCACGCAACAGTTGCTGTAAAGCCCGCCCGATTTGATCGTCACGCAGCAAATAGTACTGCACCAGGACGTACTCTGTGGCGGCCCGGATATCGGCGAACAAGGCTTCGAAGGTCGCTTCGCCATCAATCAGCAACTGCGCATCGTTGCCGCCGACGAAAGGAAACTTTGCGAGCCGGGAAAGTGGCCGAAGGCGATCTTCGTCGATGCCACCTAGGGTGTAAGCCGCCGGATTACGTTGTTCGAACTCTGCGAGTACCGGTTCGATCGCGGCGATCATGGCGCGCCTTGCCGCGACATTGCGCTCGAACTTGCGCCTTCCGAAAACCAGGTAGAGAGGCAGCGCCAGCAGTGGGAAAGTGATCAAAGACAAGGCCCATGCGATCGCCCCCTGCGAGGTCCTTGCGGTCATGACCGCACGTCCGGCCATCGCGAGCCCTGTGATTTCCACGAGCAGGTAGGCGAGCAGCAACCCTTGGTATCCGTCCATTTCCGTTTCGATCAGCCGAGGTCAGGCATGTCACATATCGGGGCGAAAGACGCATGTGCTTGCCGGCCGTGGCCTGAAGTGCAAGTCGAGACATGCGGTTGTTTGGAACTCTTCAACATCACACCAAGTTCGTCAGCAAGCGAGGTCTGGCTTTTTTCTCTCCCGCAGGGACGCACAGCGAAACGCGCTGGATGGCATAGGCCCGGTTGAAAAAATCATCGAAGTCATGGGTTGCCTTGATTCTAATTCTGCGGTCGAGCATCTGCACGCCGGGCTGGCTCGCCCCTGGGGCCAACGAACAATACGCGTTGCACGGGCTCGAGTGAATGCCAGTATGCCAGCCCGAGAAAGGTCGGCCATGATGGCCCGTCTCGACTGCGCATTGCGCTGCTTCATCGCAACGATGGCGTGGGTGAGTGCGCGCGATGGTCCCTTGGGACCAGGTTTCGCTTTGGGGCCAGTGGTGCAACTGGCATACAGCTGAAATGGGTAACAATGACATACGCGGTTGACATCGGGCACTACTCTTTGATGGCAGGCTTGGATATGACGTGTCATGTAAAAGCTTAAACCGGGGGTGGCAAGAATGTCGACATCTGGCTCGCGGGTAAGCCGTTGGCTATCGGCCTATCTGGGCAAGGTCCTGATAGTGGTCGTGGTGCCGGCGATGTACGTTGTGTACCAGGGCTTCGACTTTGTCCCCGGCCAACAACCAGACAGCGACAAATGCGTCGGCGATATCGGCGAGGAATTGAGCCGGCATGGCCACTCAGAGGAACTGTTATGGCGTGGTTGTCTCATCGCCTCCGACACCGTAAGGCACCTTCCACGCTTCATCCCCGGTAGAGACATCATGAAGTCCTCACCGGATACCACTGACGTTCCGTCCTGTGTGTCCTGCCACGACGGTGAGGCGGCGCCGACATTCGCTCGCATGTGGACCCGTTTTCCGCGGTACAACGAGCGGACGGGCAGGGTAGAGGATCTCGCCCAGGCGATCCAGGACGAGATCGAGCTGCGCTACGGCGGCGTCCGTCCCAACCGCTCGGACAACGCGATCACCGCGCTGTACTTTTACGCAGCCGCCAAGGCGGCCCAATCAGGACTGAGGTTTCAGATAGAGGACGCTGCTGACGAGCCCCTCCCGGCTGTGCAGCTGTCAAGCCAGGCACCCACACAGGACTGCCGCGCCAAGTTCGAACAAACGGGCTGGCCCAAGGGATCGAACGCCGAAGGCGTTATTCGTGGCTGCAACCTCATTACCGAGACACAGCAAAACGTGCGAGGCCTTCTCGCGCGCATATGGCGAACGGACCTTGACTGCCAGTCATGTCACCTCGAGGCAGGCGACAAGTCCCATGCGGGTAGCATGGCAGATGCCGCAGTCGTTCTGCCCGTGATGCACACGGCGTCCAATCAGCCGATCCGCTTCGATCGGCGGGTACTCCTGTGCTTCACGCACAGCCTGAACTGGTATGACCTGGGATCGGATGCCCGGGACATTACATACATCAACATGTATGCCAACTGGCTGGCACAAAAGAAAGATCTGCCCATTGGCCGGCTACCCGAGGGGCGCGGGATTCCTGTTCTGCACGAGGCGGCGGGGCGGGGAGCAAGCTTTCTTGCCGGGGAAAAAGTCTACAAGGACTACTGCAAGGCTTGTCATGGTGCGAGCGGGCTGGGGGGCGCAGGACCGATATTTAGGGGTCGAGAGCCACCTCCAATCGCCGGTCCCCACGCTTTCAGTGCCGCGGCATCGCTCGCCGATCGCAATCGTATCGCCGGCTTCGTCTACGCCAACATGCCCTATGGGGCTACCATGGAACACCCCGTCCTGACCCTCCAACAGGCGCTGGACGTTTCCGCGTACCTGACGTCGCTTGGCCGGCCGGCCGATTTCACAAGGGTGAACCAGTTGCGCGTGTTCTTTGACCACCTATGGCTCAAGGTCGTGGCAAGCCTTGGAAACTTCATTTCGGGTTTCACCAACGATAAGCGGGCCGGGGAGCCGGGGGCATAGGTACGGCCATGTCAGCCTCGAGTAAGGGCCGCGGCCAGCGCATCGTCGACATTTTCGTCGCCGGGATCATCTCTGCCCTGACCGCCTTCCCGCTCTCAATAGGTTTCGCTCTGCTCGCCGGGGTCCCACCCGTCGTCATGATCCTCGCGTCCGTATATTCGGCCATCTTCAACGCGGTGCTTGCCGGGCGCTACGGCGTGGGTGGCCCGAACAGCGCCGTGGCAATCCTGACCGGGGCCGCGCTCATACCTTTCGCGCCGGCGGAAACCGACCTCTACATGGGATATGTGTTTGCGCTTTGTCTGCTCGTAGGGATCTACCAGTTGCTGTTTGCACTGATGCTGCGCAGGGTGGATCTCATGGACTACGTGTCCACCACGGTGATCGACGGTATCACCTTCGGAATCGGCGCGGTGTTTGTGCTCATGTCTCTATGGATTGCTGCCGGCCTGGCCCAACCCGGCGGCGCCCAATGGGTGGTGTTTCACTCCCTGATGAGTATCGACAGGGTGCTCGACGGGAGCGGTAACGGGGCTGCACTCCTGATTTCGGGCGTCACGATTGCTACCGGTATCCTTTGCTGGCAGTTCAAGAGGATGAAAAGATTCGGGATCCTGTTGGGGCTGGTGGTCGGCTTCACGCTGGCACAAATGCTGGGAGACAGCGCCAGGCTGGAGTACGTGGGCTGGATCTCGATGCCGCTTTTTGCCACATCGCTGCCGGATTTTCGGCAGGTGTCCTGGCCGGTGATTTTCAGCCTTGCCGGTGGGCCCGCTTTGGCGATTGCGCTGGTCGGCATGCTGCAAACGCTTTCCATCGCCAAGGCAATGCGTGACCCGGGCGAGGAGTACCGTCCGGATCGCGAGATGCTGTCACAGGGGCTGCAGCATGTGTTCATGGGCTTTTTCTCGGGGTCACCGGTCTCCAACAGCTTTAACAAATCGGCCCTTAACCGGGACCTGGGGGGTGGCAGAGGCTCCCAGCTATTCGCCGCAGTCGTGACTGCCGGCATGATCTATTTGGCTGGCGGCATGGTGGCGAGCATTCCCATGAGCGCACTGGGCGGCGCGATGATCCTGGTTGGATTCGGAATGCTCAACCTGAAAAAATACAGGCACCATCTTACGGCGGGGCTGGCGAACCGCCTCCTTTTCTTCCTGCCCGCTGCAATGGTGGTGGTGATGGACATCCAGAGTGCCCTGCTGATCGGCTTCGCTCTCTCCCTGCTGGCGCATTTCTGGAAAGTGTCGAGACCCAACGTCGTCATAGAGGAGCATGTTGCACGCGACGGTCGCCGCGCGAGCGTGATCACCATCGACGGCAATCTCTTTTTCGGATCGCTGCGTTTTGTCGAGCGGGTGCTTGCCGGTGTCGGCGACACGAATGAGCGAAACATACTGTTGCTACGGACGGACCATCTCACCTATCTTGATGTACCCGGGGCCGGCCTGCTTGCCGAGGAAGCGAATCGCCGACGGCAACGTGGCGACGAACTCTACGTGTATGCGACCCGCGAGGACGTTATCGATGTCCTCGACAAGGCCGGCGTGCTGGCCGTCCTCGGCGAGGCCAGTATCATTCACCGCGACCGTGATCACCCGATGAAAGACCTGCTTTATCCGATCCGAACCCGTGATGTGACGTCCCGCAAGGCGACCTCGGGCCCGCGATCAATAGCACGACAAGAGAGGCCACCGATGACTTTATCCGAGCTTGCCAAACGATTGCGCGCGACCACGCTTTTTTCCCATATCGACACGGAGCAGTTGACCCTCTTGCTGGAGCAGAGACCCGAGCGGGCAGTGCGGGCCGGTGATGAACTGATTGAAGGTGACAGGGGACTGGTCGATCATCTCGTACTGCTTGCGGGCCAAGTCGAGGCACGCCGCACCTGGGCCACGCCCGAGGGCGCTGAGAAGGCCTATGCCTGGCAGATTGATGCGGAGAGCGACGGGGTCGGTTTCGCGCTGGTCACTGCCTCGGCAAGCAATATCAGGGTCCGGGCGATCACGGATGCAAGTTACATCGCCGTCAGCGGCGAGGCCGTGGACGAATTGCTGGGTTGGAGCCAGCTCGATGATGGGATGGTCATGGCCAGGCATCTGAAGGTCTTCCACAATATTCCGCTGGAAAATGTCAGGATGGCGTTAAAGCGCATGGTGGAAAGGAAGGTGGATGCCGGCGACACCATCGTTACCCAGGGAGAACTCGGCGACAGCTACTACATCATTCTGTCGGGCGAAGCCGAGGTCTGGCAAACCGATCCCTTCACCGATGAGACATTTTCCGCGGGCGTCCGCAGGGATGGGGATGCTTTTGGTGAGGAAGCGCTGCTGCAGAACGCGTATCGCAATGCAACAGTGAGAATGAATACACCGGGGCGTCTGCTGGTTCTTTCCAAGGCCGATTTCGACGAGTTATTGAAACCCGTGATGGTTCAGGAGGTAACTGCCGATCGGGCGCACGCAATGTTGAAACGCGGGTCTGCAAAACTGCTCGACTGCCGTTACGACATGGAATTCGAGGAGAGCCGCATTCCCGGGGCCCAACTGGTGCCACTAGACAAGCTGCGGGAAGGCGTGTCGTCCATCGATCCCGATACGCCATATATCATTTATTGCCGCAGCGGCCGGCGCAGCAAGGCCGCCGCGTTCCTTCTCAACGAACGTGGCATCGTGGCCACGTCGCTCGCCGGTGGCATCAAGGACTGGCCATACGAGGTGGACACTGCGCCGATTTAGCCGAAACGCCGTTGGGTTCCGCCTCTGCCGTTCGAGTCTTTCTCACGATCACGATTTGTATAGAGTTTCCCAGTCAATGCCGGCGCGCAAAGCGATCTGGCACCCCGCCAGTCTGTGTCTTCGGTGAGAATTTGCGCAGCCGCATGTCGTCGATCATGCGCTGGCGTAACGGGCTGATGGCTTGAGTCGATTGCGTCATCGGTCTGCTCCTGTCTCGGAACGAGGCGGATTGCCTCATTACTAAACATAGGAAACAGACCGTCGGTCTCAGTGACCAACCGAACTCAGATCAGAGCACACCTACCGCGGGTAGCGCTTTAGTCCATTGCGAATGACCGGTCAGTTTAAAGTCGCGTCATTCATTTCCATAGGAAAATCACCAAGGCAAAAAACATGTAGAGCATTAGAATTGCGGCACCACCAGCACGGTGCAGTCCGTGGCGGTGGCTCGCAATGACAAGAGTCACGATCTTCATGCCAAGCAACCAGAGAGCTGCAAAGATGATGGAGGGCGATGGGGGCGCGAAGCCAATCAGGAGCGCTGGGAGAGAGACACCGACAAGGATGTTGAGTGTGTTGCTATTCAATGACTCGCTGACTACCGCTGCGCCACGGCCTTCACGAGCGAGTTGCACCGCGGCAATAACGTTCGGCACAGACGTCAGGATCGCGAGCACGAGCATGCCGATTACGGTATGGCTGATACCCCAACGACTGCCGAGTAACACTGCTGAATTTACCGCACCAATGCTTGAGCCTACGATCAACGTCACCGAGAGCGTAGCCCACAAAGGATCTTGCCAGGAGGCATGTGTGATGTTCTCCCGCTTCCGTGCGTCGCGATGGACATGACCAATGGCGACACCAAGAAATTGCTTCGTTTTAGGTGGTAGCTTGAGTTTTGCGATTTGCTGTGGGCGCATTGCCGTTAGCGCGACATAAGGCACAAGCACCAGTGCCAGCAAAACAAGACTGGACCAGACAGAAATCCATTGCAGCACAAGCGTCACGACCACTGCGCTCACTACCAAGCTTATGCCGCCATTGAACCACAACCCCTGCCGACCAATACTCACTCGCCCCGCAACCAGTGCACTCAAGCCAAGCAAACCGGCAAGATTAAAGATATTGGATCCCAGTACCACGCCTAGACCGACTTCGTGATGATTGGAGAGCAATGCAACGAAAGCTGAGCAAACCTCCGGGGCATCTGCGCCCAGCGCGGTGACGATGCCCAGCAAGCCTTCCGAGAATCGTAACCGCGCGCCTATGCGCTCCAGCGCAGTGGTCAGACGCACACTCGCCCAAGACATCACTGTCATAGACGTCCCAAAAACGATCACTGCTTCCCATGCTAGCATCACGAAATGATGTGCTCGGGACATGAATTTTACCAGCAGCCCACAACTCAGGTGATGCCTGTGGTTGAGGATAGTGGATTACTTTTGAGAACTCAGGAGATCGAGCCGCTAGCGGGCCATGCGGGAAATTCGGTAACCCACAGCCAGTACACAAGCCGGGTTGGCAAGGCACGCGAGCGCAGGACTGGCCGTCGCCAATTCCAGCGAGCGTAACGCGGTCAACGTGGCTTGTGGACTGGCCCGTAGGGAGCGTCGCTGATGAGCCAATGTTGCGTTGCACCCCTTGGAAAGGGCCTGCCATTCCCTGCGGCGTGCGCCTTACCTTGGCTCATCAGCGGCGCTCTGTGAATAACCGAACTTCCCGCATGGTCCACTAGCAGAATGACCACTTCCGTTAAAGGCTTATCGGATTCCTGGCCTGAGTCGCAGGTCTACAGGTATCCGCCGGGGTTCAGTGGGGCAGGCGTCCGATAAACCCTTGACAACAGCCGTCATTCGCCGGACCGGTGCCATTGGTTCACCTTTCGTTGAAAGCGGACATTGCGACGTTAGTTTCCGAGCAGATAGTTCTGGGAGAACCTTTTCCTAAAGCGGTGGCTCAAGGGGTTGTCTTGGTGTTTGCGAAGGAATTCAGTCGATTATGAAGCAGCGGGCTGGGGATGCCCACGCGAATTAGCGTGTTGGTTCTTCGCATGAAGTGGTTGGAACTCTCGTCGATCTTTGCTGTGGTCGGATGCGATGAGGCTGCCGGATCTGGGCGAAAGTTCGGATAATCAGGCTATGCTGCGGCATGGGCTGGGCCGTGAAGATGCCACATCGTCTGACCGTCACGGATTTGCGCCGGAAACGAGCCGGTCAAAACGTAATCGGTTTTGCGTAAACTGGCTTCGAGGGCGCAGTGCAGCAAAATGGCAGATATGCGACCCGACGCACCCCTTGCGCAGCAGCGGCGCTGCATGTGACCCTCCTGGCCCGGTAACATTGTCAATGCATCTACTCCTGATCGAAGACAACCCCGACCTCGCCGGAAACCTGAGTGATTTCTTCGAGGCTCGCCGCCACACGGTAGACATCGTACACAACGGGTTGTCTGGCCTGCGGTTCGCACTCGAAAATGACTACGACGTCATTGTACTGGACCTGATGCTACCTGGCATGGATGGCCTGGAGATCTGTGCGCGCCTGCGCACGTCTGGACGCACTACGCCAGTGCTGATGTTGACCGCGCGCGATACTCTGGCCAATAAACTCGAAGGGTTCGGAAGCGGCGCGGATGACTACCTGGTTAAGCCGTTTGCCATGCCTGAGCTGGAGGCGCGCCTGATTGCCCTGGCGAGACGTGGGCATGGAGAGGCTGCGCGCTCGCAGTTGATGGTGGACGATCTGAAGTTTGACCCTGAGAATCTGCGCTTGGAGCGCGGCGGACGCCGCATTGAACTGGCCCCGATTCCGCTGCGCATCCTCGATCTGCTGATCCGCCGCTCCCCGGGCGTGGTACGCCGCGACGAGATTGAACGCGACATATGGGCCGACGACCCGCCTGACAGCGACGCCCTGCGTGCCCATATCCATGCGCTGCGCAGTGCGATAGACCGGGGTTCGGACACACCCTTGCTGCACACCATACGCGGTATCGGGTACCAGCTGGCAAGGCCGGATGAGCGCTAGGCGTAGCCTCAGAAACCGCGTAGCGGTCACCCTGGCGGTGTTCGGCGCCGTGGTCAGTATGATCCTGGCGATAGCGATCTACCTGGCATCGCACGACCTCGAACAACGCCTGATCGATGACACGCTCAACGCCGAGCTCGACGATCTGGTAGAACGCCGCAAACGCAATCCGGAGTCACTGCCCGAGCGCACCGCGACCATCCGCGCCTATGTGGTAACGCCCGACGGCAGCGTCGGCCATGTGCCACGTGAGGTCGTGGCGCTCGGCACCGGCCAGCATCAGTTGCTACTCGACGGCACACCCTACCGGGCAGCGGTGCGCCCGGTCGGTGCACAGCGTTACGTGGTGCTGTACGACGTCAGTGCGCTGCGGCGTCGCGAGCGCGGATTCGTCATGCTGCTGGCCGGTAGCGTCCTGCTGATCACTGTTGTCTCGGCACTGTCCGGGCGCAGTCTGGCGACCCGTGTGATCGCACCCGTGACCGAGCTGGTGCAGCGCGCCGCGGAACTGCGCCCGGAGGACCCGCTGCAGCCGCTGGCCGGGCAGTTTCCATGGATCGAGGTACAAAAACTGGCCGCCGACATCGATGCCTATCTGGCGCGGCTACACGATTTCATCGAGCGCGAGCGCCTGTTCACCGGCGACATCAGTCACGAGCTGCGCACACCGCTGGCAGTGATCGCCGGCGCCACCGAACTGCTGTATGCCGACGATGCGCTTGACGAGCGCAACCAGGCGCGGGTGGCGCGGATTGGCCGCGCGGTAGCCGAGATGACCGAGATGACCGGGGCCCTGCTCGCGTTGGCACGCGAGCAGGAGACCACCTCGACGGGCGCTGCGAGCAGCGATGTGCCGACCGTGGTCAACGATCTGGTGGAGCGCTACCGGGCACTGTTTCGCGGCAAGCCGGTGGAAATGGTGGTCGAGATCGCTGACGGGCCGAATCTGCAGGCGGATCGCGCGGTATTGTCGATGGTGCTTGGCAACCTGCTGCGCAATGCGCTCAGCTTTACCAGCGAGGGCCAGGTCAAGGTGCGCGTCGAACACAACAGCGTTGAAGTACGGGATACCGGCACTGGCTTCGATGAGGTCGACATGGCTGCGTTGTTCCATCCCTATGTGCGCGGCGCCGACAGCGAAGGCGCCGGTCTAGGCCTGTCGCTGGTCCAGCGTCTTTGCGAGCGACACGGCTGGCAGGTGTCGCTTGCCAACCTGCCCGACGGCGGTACCGTTGCGCGCCTGGTTTTCGCCCCCGCGGCCGATCAGGCCGTCCGCGACTGAAGCTTGATCAGGGCCCTGGCAGGGCCGGTCTTCACGCTCCCTTAACGCTTACTTTGCATTCCGTTCACGCGCGGTCCGTTATTCTCATGCCTCTGTCCCATCAACTATCGAGAAGCAGCGGAGCGCATCATGCAGCACAGCCATACAACCCCTTTCCCGGACGTCGATCAGCATCTTCTGGGGCGGAGGTTCAGATATGTGCCACATATACTGCTTGCTGGCGTTGCGCTCTTAGGAATGGGCACGCACCATCTACTGCTCGTCGCCGTGGGCCTGATCGTCTTGCTCGCGTTTCAGACCAGGATGCACGGCGTCACCTCCTCAAGCATTGAGCCCTCGTCCGACAGTCTACGCGCCCATGGCGAAGGCGGCAGTTTTCCGGGTGCAAAAATCGAGTCGACCGCCACGCGCCCCATGAAACCGAAGGTAGTGGACGGAGGAAGCCTAGAACACCGGCAAAATCGCCGATGAGGGCGCTGTTGACCGCCCCGTTCGCGTGGGCAAAGGACCGGGGAAGCACGAACCAGAGACTGGCGAGCCTACTGCCTTTCCTTATCTGGCTGCCCCGCATCAACCGCCATACGATCAGCCAGGACCTTGTCGCTGCCCTGACCGGTGCGATTGTGGTGTTGCCCCAGGGCGTCGCGTTCGCGACCATCGCCGGCATGCCGCCGGAATACGGCCTGTACGCCGGCATGGTGCCGGCCATCGTCGCCGCGTTATTTGGCTCCTCGTGGCATCTGGTATCCGGACCGACCACGGCCGCATCGATCGTGCTGCTTTCATCACTCAGTGCGTTTGCCGAGCCCGGCAGTGCAGAGTACGTGCGGCTAGCCTTGACCCTCACTCTGATGGTCGGTGCGATTCAGCTGTTTATGGGATTCGCACGTCTTGGCACGCTGGTCAATTTCATCTCTCACTCGGTCGTGGTCGGCTTTACAGCCGGGGCCGCGGTACTGATTGGCACCAGCCAGCTGAAGCACTTCTTCGGTGTGTCGATCGCACGCGGCAGCAGCCCATTCGAAACACTGCATGCCCTGGCTAGCAGCCTCGACGCGATCAACCCGTATGTGGTAACCGTGGCGGTGGTCACGCTGTTCACTGGCATCGCGATCAAGCGCTACCTGCCACGTGTCCCCTATATGATCGGCGCCATGCTGGTCGGCAGCCTGACTGCAGTGGCGTTGAATGCGCCCGGCCATGGTATCGCCACGGTCGGCGCCCTGCCCAGTCGGTTGCCGCCGTTATCGATGCCCGCTTTCGATCTTGCAACGTTGCGCGAACTGGCCCCCACCGCAGTCGCTGTGACCCTGTTCGCGCTCACCGAGGCGGTTTCGATTGCCCGATCGATTGCGATCAAGACCGGTCAGCACATTGACGGCAGTCAGGAATTTATCGGCCAGGGGCTGTCCAACCTGGTCGGGAGTTTCTTCTCCGGTTACGTCGCTACCGGCTCGTTCAACCGCAGTGGAGTGAACTACGAGGCCGGGGCCCAAACCCCTCTCGCTGCAGTCTTTGCCGGCATCCTGCTGATGGGGGTCGTTGTGCTGGTCGCTCCGCTGGCCGCCTACCTGCCGAAAGCGGCGATGGCTGGCGTGCTGCTGCTGGTGGCCTGGGGGCTGATCGATGGACACCACATCCGCAAAATCCTGCGCGCCAGTCATTCCGAAGCCATGGTAATGAGCGTGACCTTCCTGTCCGCGCTCCTGCTCGACCTCGAGTTCGCCATCCTGCTCGGCGTGGGACTGTCGCTGATCACCTACCTGAACCGCACGTCGCGCCCACACCTCGAGGAGCGCGCGCCCGATCCTTCGCTGCCGAAACGTCGCTTCAACGATGCCAGGCATCTGCCGCAGTGCCCCCGTTTGCGCATGGTCAGGGTCGACGGCTCGCTGTTCTTCGGCGCAGTGAACCACGTTGCCGAACGGCTGCGCAAAATGGAAAAGCGCGACCGTGTATCGCGCGATACTTGCCTGATCGCGCACGGCATGAACTTCATCGACGTGGCGGGCGCGGAATTCCTCGTCCGGGAGGCTGTTCGCCTGCGCAGCGAAGGGCGACGCCTCTACCTGTTCCGCTTGAAGCCGGCCGCCAAGGCCTTCCTGGACCGCGGTGGTTATCTCGACGAGATCGGACGTGACGCGGTGTTCGAATCGAAAAGCGTGGGACTGGCCAGGGTGGTGTCTCTGATCGATCCGGCGCACTGCGAATGCTGCACGGCACGGGTGTTTGTCGAATGCCCCTGTTCCGCGCCTGGAAAAGCTGTCGAGGCTATCTGAAACGGTGGTCGTGTGCTTCACTGTCCATTTGCGCGGTGCTCGACCGGCTGGTCAAGGCCGACGATTTCGGGGAGGCTGCCACCGGCGGCCAGCGCCGCTGTTCGAAGAGGGATGCAGATGCAGAGATCCGCTTTGAAAGGCTTACTGGCGCTACTGCCCACCGCCGTATTAGCTCTGGGCTTCGTCGCAAGCTCTTCGCAAGCTGCGGTGAGTGATGCTGACGCGGAACCGAAACCGGGCACGTATTGTCCGCGCCAAGGCTCGGTCTTCCTGATACTGGAAGAACTGACCGTTGCCCTACATAGTGTCGCTCAGGCAAAAGAGAACTTGTTGGTCCTCGATGATTCACAGACCGCCAATGTTCTGCTGGGGCGTGCTGGCACTGGCCTTGCGTTGGCGGCCAGCCGCGGCTCCGGGGCGCGTGTGGCCACCTTCATCGATACAGCTATGGCCGCCAAAAAGGACGGGGACCCCAAGGCCATGCTGTTGTGGTTTCCGACCCTCAAACGCGCACTGTCGGGTCTGCCGGCGGGCACCACGCGCGAGGCGGCGAAGACGCAGATCGCCGCAGCGGAAGCGATTGTTCATGGCCAGGCTGCAGGCGACGAGATCCGGACCCTGCTGCAGGCGAGGCAACTGCTGGTATGCGACCCTCTCGACATACCCATGCAGCAGTCCCTGGCGCACCTTTCCAGATTGCACAGGAATATTCTCCAGGGCAAGAGCCCCTCCGCTGACGACTTCAACGCGCTGATAGGTCTGCTAAACCGGGCCATGGACTATGGCTTGCAACGCCTTGTCAAACTGGAACGGCCGTAACGTCGGCCGCCTCGACCCGGGAGACGGGATCAGGCGCACCAGTCCAGTACTGCGGATCTGGCCCGAAGATGCCGTCTATCGTCAGAAATCAGGATCCCCCAAACCGCGGCGGGCCCAACGGATGGTGACCGAACAAGGGTCCGGGGAAGACCATCGCATCGCGTGTCGACAGAGCAGCTTCATGCGCACAGGAGACATTCCCAGATCGGTAGCCATGGTGTCCGACTGCATTGCACGGAGATTGAAGCTAACGGCAGAAGACGACACTCACCGGTCATGTCCCGGCAACACTACCGGGGTGCTTGATCGCCCTACACCGCGATTCCGGCTTATGGCAGCAAACGAGACAAGGTCGGCCTGTTCCAGATCAATTACCAGCTACACCCGCCACCGTTATCATGACGATTTAGTTGAGCATCAATTCAAAGGCGAGTAAGACCTGTAACGATGCCGGTATTTCAGCTTAGTGGTTAACAGGAGACAGTCATGGAAAACATCATTAGCAGTGAAGCCTTCCACAAGGCGTTATCGTCCCTTTCCCTGGCCAAACAACGGCAAGTCGGCGCTAAGTTCATTGCGCACGTTCTCGATCTTACCGACGGCAGGTGTAAAGAATATGCTCAAAAAGTTGCAGAAAAGAGCGACATAACTCCTGAAGCGATGGAAAGCGCATATCGTGCTGTGCACGCCGTTTACGTCGCGACACATCCTCATTCAGACCTTTCGCCAATGGATTTCCATAAACAGGCCGCACATTTTGTTGCAGAAGCCTGCGTGGTCTGTTTGGCGCCAACTTACGAGGGAGGCGCTGCGCACCACTTGGCTGAGAAGGTGGCAAATTATTGTCGTATGGCCCGAATCTGCTCTAGCGTTGAGCATGGTGGGGAGTATCCGAAATTCGCGGATGCAGAAGAATCAATCAAAGATGAAATGGATGCGCAGTACGGAATTCTCAGTGAGTTCCTGAAGAGTGCTTGAGATATTGCGCGCTTTTCACTAGCGTTTTCGGGGACAGACCACAGTTTATTTTTTTTGCGACCGCCCATAGCCGGGAGCGCTCCGAATCCGATCCAGGCGCGCAAAGCATCGCGTCAATAATCGCCCGGCGCGTTGTCATGATGCCCGTTCCTCGCCAGTTTCACCTGTAGCTGAATCGGCTGGCTACTTCCGCTTATGGCCGACTGCTGACCTTCACTGCTGGGGATTGACCAGGGCGGCGAGGCGACCGCGCTCAACGTCAGCAACCCCAAGCGGTCGCCTAGTCAGTTGCACGTTTTTGCCGAGAAGTCTGGCCTATTGAGCTGCAACGTCCTCAATGCGGAGCAGTTTATACCCTCGTTAGTCTGACCTTGCGGGCGATGGGCGGCACAAGATGTGAATTTTTCACACAATTAGTGCAACAACATCACACCATCGTCAAACCCAGTGGTTCTATCGTTCTCTTCCAGGGCAATTGATACCGTCTTGGAGAAAGAAATGAGTGCTTTGATACCGTATGTAGTCGAGACTGCGGAAGAACGGACAGTGAATCCAGAAAGCCGTGTCGAATCTTGGTTGGATGAAGAGTCCTTCGACAACTTGGTGGACATCATCAACGAGAACTTCGTTTTGGAAGTCGAAGCTAGTCTCGAACTTCGAAGCTGACTGCTGACCGCTGTATTACGACAATTGGGAATCGGGGTGCCAGTGTTCTGATTGACCAAGTCGAAGGGGCGCTGGCAGTCAGTACACGAGGACTATGAGGTATATCGCAAGATGAGCGCGATTGATGCTCTTATTTACGGATTCACCGTAATTGTTGTGTTGGCCGTACTGGTTACGTTGATGCCGCGACGGCGCTGATATCGTGGCGATTTCGCAGTTGCAGAATGATGCGCCGCACTAGACCGCAACCGACCCAACTGAGACGTTCGACCTTAGCGCTAGAAACTTCCGCCCCAGTCGCTGACGCCACTTTGCCAGTGAGCGCGTATGACCTGCCCCTGACAAGCTGTCTCGCGGCGAAAACTACGGGCAACTCGTGGCTTGTGCGGCGAAGGTATACCGTGTGATTCGAACACCCTGCACAGCAGCCGCTAGCAGAATCACGGTTTCGCGGTCACGTAAACCAGGTTGTTTCCGGAGAACGCCGCGCGGTAAAAGTTACCGCTGCAGTAGTAATAATCCACCCCTTCAACCGGCGTCGAAGTACATCCGGCAGGCAAGGTGTGAACCACGGTCCCGATCGGAAGCGTCCCCGTAGCTGTCGCAGGTGGTGGCGGCGCAACAGGGGGCTGGTAGTAAGCCGCTTGCGCAGCGGCTGTCTGATTCGCCAAGGCCCCGCTCCAGACCGCCGTCCGGAACGCCGTGCGTCGGGCGACACCGGCAATGCTGAGCGGCGTGAACGGCAGGCCGATGATCGCGTGGGCATCGGAAATAAGGTGGATACTCAGGGGTCCGCTGGCCGTAAATGCAGCGAACAGAAGCGCCGTCAGGAAGGCGCGGCGCAGGGTAGTCTTGATAACAGGCTTCATTGGTTCCTCCTGTCCGGCTTCAGCGCAATGTGCCGGTCGCGGCGGGCAAGATAAAATCGATCTCTTTGGCATCCGGGGGTGGCACGAAATTAAACTCGGCGTCCGCAAGGTTTGCCCGGGTGTTCCAGTTGTTCATCAGGACCATATACTGCGGCTGTCCAACCATATGCCTAGTAGTGACCACGTACCTGCGCGGCAGCGGTTTGTCGCCGTCTGCAATCCAGATCTGCCAGTCCACATCCGGGCCGCTGAAGGCGAGATGATCGCAACTGACCCCCCCGACTACCGCCTTTCCAACGACAAATCCGGTGCGAACATCCTGCATAAGCCGATCGTAGGAATTGGCGTAGAGCAAGTCGGCCGCCGGGGCGACGAGATCCAGGGACTCACGAGCAAAATCCAGCATCCCTTCCAGTGTCTCAGGCGCGGAAACCGTTGCGTAGTATTTGTCCACGGGATGATAGAGCGTCAATGTCCTGCCGTCGTAGTACAAGGACTGGCTGGGAAGGCCGTCGTAGCGCTCCGCGCGCAATTTATTGGGCCGCTCGAGCGTGACACTGGCGGCGCTATCGAACAAGATCTTTGATCCCGATGTGAGTACCGCTTCGAGGGTGTTCTGAGTATCGACGCTGAGCTGCTGCACCTTGCTCAGGTAGGTTGTCATGCGGTCGAGAATCTTCGCAGCCTTTGGGTCCACCCCAGTAGCCTGCGCCATAGATGTCCAGAACGTTCCCAGCGCCACCACGACCAGCAACGCATGCAGCAGCGACCCGGCAGTGTCTGTCTTGTCGAACCTCGTCATTTCTCATCCTCCTTGCCAGGACATGTCTTTATAGTCTAACTGTATTTTCGGTCCAGGCAGCCAGCGACAGGTATAAAACCATGCTCATCAGGCCACTACAAGGTGAATGTCCCTGAACCCGTCACTCTTGCAGTGATGGGCGTCGGCTTGGCCGGTATCGGTTACCAACAACGCAAACAGCTCAAAGCGGCGTAGGCCTCAACCGGCATCAGAATGCCAACGTGAGTCTGCAATGTTCCACAAACCATGAGAGGCAACCATGAAAGGAATTAGGACGGTTGGGGCCCCCTACGGCCGGATTGTTTCGTCTGCACTTGTTCAACGAGAGAAGTTCCCGCAGAGATAACCGAGCAATTTGGTCAGATGATTGGATTCGACCCGCTGCTGCCGTCCAGGCCTGACGCGCTGAACGGCGGGTACTGTCATGCAAAGCGAACTTACTTGCGACAGAGAGGGGCAAAGATCTCGTCCGGATCGACGACCCTGTGATCATCGAGAAGATCCTCACTCACCTTGATGCGAAGGCCGTCGAGTCCGAAGCCCCTCGGTTGCCGCCATGCCGGTTTGAGGCGGTTCGCGGTGCGGGGCTCGACATCGTGTGGCCGCAGCTGCTGTCTACCGCAGGCATAGGTGTCGTCGCATTCCTGCGGCCCTGGCGCGTTTCCGCCGCACGGTAACCCTGACACGGCTGTGAGACCCAGAGACAGATTGGCTGCGCAATGCGCAAGGATCAGCCCCGCCTCGATGGGCTATCGACCGTCTATACGGTATCTGCCCCGTTACGAATGCGATCCTCGAGTCCTCCCTTGGCGCGGAGGCGAACCCCGCCGCGTGTCGATACCGCGACCGGGCCCGCAGCTGTGTGCAAGATCGGGTTATCGATTTTTCGGGCAGGTGCCCACACGGTAACGACCGCCGTCCCGATACAGGTTCGTCTCCGTGTAGATGTTCCACCACCCCATGGGATCGTTGGAGCCCCAAGCGTAGGTCAGGCCAAACAGGGCGTACGCGCGGCCACGCAGCGTGTGGGTGAAATTGTCGGCGAAATAGGGATCGCAGGGCGGCGCCACCGGACCTGTCGCGACGCGGACGGGGCCAGCCCGTTCGCTCTCACCTTCAGGGCCGAGTGCGGTGACCGCGTAGAAATACTCCGTCTCCGGCGTCAGCCCGGAGTCGGCGTAGCTGTTACCGGCGATTGGCGCCAGGTTGAGCCTGGCATAATCACCGTCGGCGCGTGCCGCTCGGTAGACGTTGAAACCCCTGGCGCCTGCGCTCCGCGACCAGGCCAACGAGATCGCGTCGTCCGCGCTGTCGATGGCGGTCAGCTTAAGGGGTGAAGCGACATCGACACGGCTGTCCTGATTCACCTCAACCGGCTCTTCTTCCCCGGCCAAACGTCCCAGCATTGCCCGCACGGCCCCGATCTGCCGACCCTTGCGGGTCGCGTAATGACCGTCCGTGTAGCCCCACCAGTCCCAACAGGCATTCGGATTGTAGGGTGTCAGGCTGGTGGCAGAAGTCTGTGGATAGAGCACGATGATCCGGTTGCCATCGGCCCAATCGTTGTATCCGGCGTAGCGATAGAACGCGTCCCCGATCCGTCCCGCATGCTGCAGGCAGCCGTGCAAGGCGACGTGAACCCGGCAGCGCGCGCCTTGGGCACAAGCCGCGGGGACATAGACGTAACCGGTTGCGGCCAGTCCGCTGCGCGAGAGATCGCCGACAACGAACTCTTCCTGCTCGAAGTCGAGCACCTCGCCGCTTAGTTCGCCACTCGCCTTTGGCTCGAGCCTGCCGTAGATATGCTGGAGTAGCGCACCGGCACCGTCGTAATCGCAATCGTTGATAAATTCCCCGCCGGTAGTGGCACAGGCTCCGCCGAAGTCCAGAGTCACCAGGGCATGACCGGCGTCCAGGTTGTCACGATAGTAGACACTGCCGGTATCGGTGAAGTGTCGGTAGTACGCGAGCAAGGCGTCCATGGTCTCCTGCTTCACCACCCCGTCGTTGTAGCCGGAGAATAGCCAGACCCTGTCGTCGGCTAGGTTCGCGGGGTCGTCGATGGCGCCGTTGCGTGCCAATACGCGGGTCCGCTCGATGGACATCGCCGCGTCTGCCTTGCCGCCCATGCAGGTCTCCAGCGCGCGATTTACGCTGTCGCGAGCGCAGTCATAAGGCCCGCCGGCAAACACGCCGACTCCACTGATGATCGAGGAATAGGCCAGATGCAGTTGCACGCTCATGAAGCCGCCCGAGGAAATGCCCGAGACCGAGGTCTGGTCCAGGTCCACGTTATAAGACGGCAACTTGGCCGCTTCAGCCTGACCGCCGAGCAGAAAAACCGCCGCCAGGGCGGCCGCACACCGTTGCAAAACTATTGGCACGGGCGCTCTCCTTGAAATAGGTTCCGCTGCAAGATCCACAGTTCGAGAGGATGCATTGGACACAACGCAAGGATAGCAGGATGGAATATCCTTCACCCCGATGTGCGACGCCACCCAAGGCCCTGGCATCGAATCTGCGGGCTCTCTCTCCAGGTGCTTGCCACGATAGAGCCACGAAGGCGGATCACAGGCAACCTGCAGGAGCCCACGGGCATAGGAAAAATCGTTGATATACCCAATCAACTGTTTTGAAACCGATAGGTGAAACAAAAATCTCAAGCAAGAAAAGAGCTTCAGGCTGGATTCCTGCTTCACTTGTCGGTTTGGCCGATCGCGTCTCTGCACTGCGAGGCCCGCTACGCGAATCCGAAGCGATCATTCGATCAGGTCTAGCTAGCGGATCGACGCCTGCTGTCCGTTTCCGGTGGTCACCGTTTTTCCCAAACGCCGCCAATGGAAACGATGGCTATGCGGCGATGGTCAGCTATGCGGAAAATCTCGCTGAACGGCAGCTTTCTGAATCCCTGAGCGGCACGACTCGACTGCGGCCGTTCGCGCCTAACCACGGGAATGACTGCTCCTCAGCGATTGCTGGCGTAAGCGGTCCAACTGGCAATGTCAGCGCCCAGCCGCGCCATATCTGGTTCATCGATGAATTCCCGATGACCGTGACCGGCAAGTTGCAAAAGTACCGCGTGCGCGAACGGGCGCAGGAGAAGATGTTCGCCTGCATGCGCCTCTGGTCAGGGTCTGGGAGATTCGATCTCCAGTTTCAGCGCGATGTATTCCCCGAGGTCCTTCAACGAGACCACGCCTACCAGCTTCCCGTCCTTGACGACCATGAAACGGGTATTGCCACCGGACTGGGTCATGCGAGAAACGAGTCTGCTGGCGGTCGTGTCGGGAGAGACGCTGTTGGCGTCGGAAGGCGGCGTGACGAGTTCACCGAGGGTCGCGTAGGTCCAGCGATCGCGTGGTATGGCCTTAATGTCGCTGGTCCGGACACAACCTAGCAGCCTGCCGTCGTCCTGTACCGGAAACATCTTGAAGTGGTAGTGGTATACGTAGTCGTCTAGCCACTGCTGCACACTCAGGTCCGGCGGCACGCTCACTGGCCTGTCCTGCATAAACTGGCGCACCGGTTTATCACCCAGGATCTCGCTGACCAGCATTTGACGGTACGAGGTGTTGGCCGCCGTGCGCAAAAAGGCACCGATCAGCAGCCACCACATGCCCCCAATCACGTTGCCCTGAATGAATGCCAGCCCGCCCAACACCATGAAGCCAATGCCGAACCCGGCGCCGATACGACTGGCGATATAGGTGGCATAGCGCATGTCCCCCTTCCAGTACCACAGCGCGGCACGCAACATCCGGCCGCCGTCGAGCGGGAAGCCCGGCAGCAGGTTGAACACTGCGAAGACCAGGTTTACCAGGGCGAGATAGTGCGAGACGCCGATTACGGGCGTGGGCCAGCCTCGGGCCGTGGCCACTACTTCCACCCGCGAAAACAGAAACGCTAGCAGCAGGCTTGCCAGCGGGCCGGCGACCGCCATCAGAAATTCAACTTTCGGGCTGACTGGTTCCTCTTTCAGTTCGGCCATGCCGCCGAAGATGAACAGCGTGATCCCCTTGACCGTCACGCCGAAACGGCGCCCGACCAGCGCATGCGACAGCTCGTGGAAGACGATGGAAAAAAGGATGCCGATCGCGCCGGCGACCCCCATCCACCAATAGGTATGCTGTGAAAGGCCGGGGTAGTCGATCGGAAATAGGCCGGCACCTAGCGACCAGGTGATCAGCAGCGCAAGCAGCAACCAGGTCAGGTTGAGCTTGACGTCGAAACCGAAGATGCGGAACAGTCGATAGCCTTCGATTCCGGATGTCGATTCGGGTTTGCGCTGTCCCGGTAGGCCCGCGTTCATCTTTCCCCTCCGTGGAGTGGTTAGGATGCATGTTAGCCCAAAGCAGACGGGCGCTGGATGAAGAAAGACTTATCCCTCAGGGCTGGTGGACCAAGGCAAAGGGGCGCTATCGACAAAGACTGGTCAATAGCAAGCAACTCTGGTCTGGCAGCGACCAATGGCCGAAGCCTTGGGCGTCAGGACTCCCCATCACGCTCAATTACTGCCGTAGATTGTGGATGTCTAGGAATCTTAAAAGCGGGACAGCCTACGGCACATCATGCATCGAACAATTTTCCCTTTCCCTCCGCAGCTACTACAAGTCGCGGTTGACACGCGGGGCATTCTTGTTCCGTCGTCGTCTGGATCGAATCAAGAAGTGCATCTGCTTCTCTGAAACCACCCATCTCAATACTGAAATGGTTCCCTCCACAGTCACGACAGACGTCCACGATTGCTGGTTTACGGCAATATGAACACGTCATTGTTTTCAACATTGTCGCCCCCAAATTCAGCGGCCAAGATTGGACAACTGCATTTACTGCCTATGCCTGCTGCTTTCCGGACAGTTATTGGCAAGTATAGCCAGAGGAATCAACTCCACGACATCGTCGCATTTGGCCGAGCTCTAAGGTTTATTGGGAGGTCGCTACGCGTGCTGAATCGAGCCGGCGGCGATAGCAGGCTCTTCCGGTACGCCATCCTCCC
>CAVWEI010000039.1:0-23210 GCA_963753845.1 uncultured Gammaproteobacteria bacterium | reverse complement strand
TGTCCGCACATAGTCTTTACCATGTAGATTTACTTTTCTCAGAGGCCTCTTATTTCGCTTGTAAAGGCCGCAAGCGTCGAAGGCGGGAAATTCGGGTAAAGGCGCTAAACGTCGCGATGAAGGGCGCAGAAGAAATTGTCGAAAATCGTAAAATAATGCTTGACATGGGTTCTTCAACATGGCCGCGCTTTTGGTTGATAAAACAACCACTTAGAGCTGCGAACCATGCACGAATATCGCCTTGCCGCCTTGATGAATAAGCTGACCGATCATACCGTGTTCGCCGATCTGATAAAGCCCGTCGAGCGGGTCCTGAACAAGATTCGACTCGGCTACGCCGATGGGCGCGTCCTGCCGATGCGAGACTTCGTCGCACTCGGCGTCCTGCGCCACCTCAAGGGCATGCATACGCTACGCGAGCAGGTCCAGGCGCTGCTTCATCTGGACCCCGGTGAACCCGACAGGCCGCCGCTGGCGCGGTCGACCTGGTCCGATGCCCTGTCGGCGACGTCACGGCGAACGGCGATGCAGGCGCTGGTGCCGGAACTGGTCGCCGCAGCCAAGGCCGTGCTACCCGATCGGCTGGCAGACCTGCCCGGGCTTGGCCAGCGCCCGGTTCGGGCGATCGATGGCACCTATCAGCGTGAAAGCGCCCACTATCGGCGCTGTACGCCCAAAGACGGCGGCACGGACAACCCCAAGGGCCATGCCTTGTTGAGCTTCTACAATCTCCGCCTGGGGATCCCGGAGGACGCGTATATCGATACGCGCAACCGCCATGAGAGCCTGATGCTGCGCGACTACGATCGTGAAGCCTCGGCGTTGACCAGACAGCGCAACACGCTGTGGTTGGTCGATCGGGCCTTTATTGACGGCCGGTTCTGGGATCAGAAAAAGGTCCAGCTCAGCCAGACCATGATCACGCGCATGAAGAGCAACCTGCTGTACGAGATCCTGCAAGCGCGCGTAATCGATCACGACAACCCGGTCAATGCGGGTATCGTGTTCGATCAACAGATCCAGCTCAACAGCGCCGAACAGCCTTGGCGACGGATCTGTCTGGTTAGCCGCCGCGGTCGCTCGGTCGAGTTCTTGACCAATGAGCTCGAACTGGAACCGGGCGTCATCGCGTTCTTGTATTCGCGACGCTGGGAGGAGGAAAAGTGCTTCGATACCTGGAAGAATGACTTCAGTCAGGCCAAGGCCTGGGGAAAGAGCCTGACCGCGATCGAGAACCAAGTCCTGCTCGCCATCGTCACCAGCATCTTGATCGTCATGCGCCTTCACCAGGTGCTCGGCGATGAACCACCCCGTGATGAGAAGGCGTTGCGCAAACAGGACAAACGCCAGGCGGCACGCTACCGTGATCCCGACGGCACCGATCGCCCCGACTGGGCGACGCCCCTGTACCGCTACACGACCAAGCTCAGCCGACAGGTGCTACGCTTCTTTCAAAACTGTTTTGACAAGATCGCTTCGCCCGGACTCTATCAGCGGCAGCTGCGGCCTATGTTGGTGGCGTACCTGTGACGCTGGAGCGGACACCGTTGCTCTCAAGGTTTGGAGTCTCCGGGAAACCCGGGGCGATTCAATGAGCGGATTGTGTCCCTTGTTGGCCATTGTCTGAAGATAACTGGAAATTCGGCAGTAGGCATTGGCGCACAATTCTGTTCGGAAACAACCGGAGACCTTCTGCTTCACCTTGGCCATTCGAAGATCCCGCTCGGCACGATTGTTGGTGAAGGCAGCGTACGGATCCTTGGCAAAGAGCAACACAGCAGCCTCGTATTTTTTGAGACGTTCCCAGAGATTGTGGGCATCGGATTTGGCCAAACGCCCACGTTTGCCCGAGGGTCTCTCCGGTAAAGCGGGTAGTTCTTTCAGGCCGCGCGTGAGTATGTTGCGATAACGCTTTTTCAGGTTAGCCATTTCTCGATCGGTAAGCTGCTTCGCCTCACTGGCCGAGATCTGCTTGCAGGTCTGTTGCAACAGCCGTTTCATATTCCGCGCCCAAGCGTAGCCGTTGGTGTCGATGATGAACGTGAGTTCACGCAACAGGTGTGATCCGCACAGGCCATGACCACAATGATCATAAGCCAGGTATGACGCCCAACAGTCATGGACAATGTTGACCCCGTAGCGCGGAATGATAGTGATGTCTTCAACGGCTTGTTTCCCGCGTTTTCGATGGAGCCGCTTGAGGGTGATGTCACCGCCGGCGTAAACATGTATCCAATGGTTCTTGCCGTCGACCCGCAGCGAGGTCTCGTCCACATGCATCACCGGCAGGGTGAGCAATTGAGCGGTGGCCTGTGCCTCCCAGTCCTCCAGGGCGTGGTAAAGCCGTAGGACGAAGTTCAGTAAGGTGGCTTCTGCCAAACGTTCACCGATCATCGACTGAAGCAGTTGCTGGGCGCGCTGGAGTGAGACCATCTGTGCGACGAGCAGGTTGATGACAAAGGCCTTCAGGCCATTGCCATACTGCAACAGTCCATACAGGTCTGCCGGAAACTCGCCCTTTACCTGTTGCCTGGCAGTTCGGACACTGTTTGACTTCGGCATCCACATGCTCGATGACTTTTTCGAACACGATATCGATCTTGGTGCGCCGCTCAAGGTGGGTGCAAGGCACCTCGGTCAAGGGTTCGCCACAGACATCACAATGATCGACCTTGGCGACCGTCACGGTTTCACGCACTGACCGATTGTCAACGACGCGTCGCCTCGTAGGCGTTTTCCTTTTCCCTTGCTACCGGCCAAGGGTAAGGACGACTCGTCTTCGTCTGTTTGCGATGAGGGCAGGCTGGAGTTGCGGGAGGTCTTGCGGGTTTGCCTTTCCAGGAAGATCGAGAGGATGAGGTCGACGATCAGCAGCAAACTGCTAAACAGGACTTTTGCCTCGCTGGACAGCTTCCCTTCAGCGCTGAGTTGCTCGAACTGCGCTTGAGATGATCGATTTCCTCCCGGACGGAGGATTTATCGAGTGTGGCCATCAGTCAATTGCGCTAGCGATCGATCTCATGCCGCTATAATAACCCTCGATATTTTGAGCTTCTGTGCCGCCGTTTGTGGTGCGAACGCCGATCGATTCAGGCATCGAGTCTCAGAGAACCAGCGATGGCGCGATAGCGATTGCCAAGGCGTCTATGCGCCACTTTCTGCGCGTAATCGAGAAAACCCACTTCTCACGTCGAAAAACCTGTCAAGTTCTTTTTGCCATTTTTTGGCGCCAGAGGCGAGTAGTCACACGCGAGAAACATATCACTGGATTACGGAGTATAAACACATTCGCCTAGTGAAGAATTTAACGAGTATGAAAAAGCCTTTGAGGAATTGATACCTTTTACTGATGTAGCGACTACCTACTATCTTGACTTAAATTCATTTAGTGATTTGATTCGCTCGCTGACCGCCAAGGAGAGCGAAGCGACGGCGGTTAGTCCCCGGTAGCCGCGAGGCGATACTGTTTACCCGGCGTGCGCTTGCGCGCCAAAGGGGAAACAAAGAGAGCATCCGAACGCGGCGTCCAGCCATTTGAGGGAGTGCTGCGTAGCCGTATCGAGCTTGCGATGATGTGGCGGAGCGGCACGGACGCAGGGCGGCCGGGGCATTAATGGCTGTCGAAGATCGAGTGCGTTTTGGGGACTTGGATGTCCCAAAAAGCATCACGAGATCGAAGACTCACTTGATGTTAAGCGGTTATCAATTATGTAAGAGAAGGATATATGAGCAAATTAAATAATTTATTGAGAAAACCTTATAATTATTACAATAGCTTAAAACTAAAAAATAAGAATTTCTCTTTGCTATCTAGTAATTGTACAGGTTCATTGATCTGTCAGGATTTGCATTTACGATCAAATTCCCCTTTTGTAAATTTGTGGCTTTATCCTAAAGATTTTATTAAATATTGTAATAATTTGAGTAAATATAGTTCGGCTGATATAAAATTTATCAAAAAACCAGGGATTAATTATCCTGTTGGGCTTATAAATGATATTGAAATCTATTTTCAACATTATTCATCTGAGGAGCAGGCAAGGTTTAAGTGGAATGAAAGATCAAAGCGAATCAATAAAGATAATTTATATATACTAATGTCCGACAGGGATGGCTGTACTGATGAGGATCTAAATGAATTTGATAAATTGCCTTATAGTAATAAAGTCGTGCTTACTTCTAAGAAGCATGAAAACATAAAATCTTGTTTTCAGATCAAAGGATTTGAAAACGACGAGTTTATTGGATTAATATATACATTTAAAAATGCATATACATGGAAAAAATGGTTTGATTACTTTCCTTATATTAAGTGGTTTAATGGAACATTGGATATTGATGGGAGATAGAGTTATCAAAACGAAAAGTGATTGTAAGGAATGCCATGGATGCGCTAGACAAGCATAGGAGGCCCCCCCAGCTTTACTGGGGCGGCACGAGCAGTTTGACAGTATCGGGAATCTCACAGTAACTCTGAAGGGTGAGCCGCCAAGCACCACGCAACGGAGAAACCATGAGATCAGTAGAAGGTCTAAGCCAAACCCGCTGGGAGTGTAAGTACCACATCGTGTTCATCCCGAAGTATCGAAGAAAGGCGATCTTCGGGCAGATCAGGGAAGACTCTGGTCTGCGACGCCAGCGGCGCGGCAACGGTGGCGGCTGGCCTGGGCGCGGGCAAGTGCTGAAAAGTGCGCCGGCGGACAGCTGGTTGGGCGGGTTCAGGACCTAAACTGTCGCGCCAGGTCCACCCAGGTCACTTCTCAGGTCCGATCGAAGACCGACCGGAGGTCTAGAACGGCGCAAGCAGGGACCGCCACCGGGAAAAAAGGCGGTTATCCTTCCTATACTCAAGACAGTGATTTATCTAACTGTTCTTTTAGTCTTACTAACTCTTGATTACATATTTCCAATTGAGCATCCCGCTTCTCAACAACAGAGATAGCATCGGCATGCTGCTTACCTTGTGTTTCAAATTCCTGTTGCAGCTCTTTTAGTTGTTGCTCACGTTGTTGTATTACATCTAAAGCCTCACCATGTTGCTTACCTTTTGTCTCGAATTCCTGTTGCAGTTCTTTCAGTTGTTGCTCACGTTGCTGTATAACGTCTAGCGCCTCACCGTGTTGCTTACCTTTTGTCTCGAATTCCTGTTGCAGTTCTTTCAGTTGTTGCTCACGTTGCTGTATAACGTCTAGCGCCTCACCGTGTTGCTTACCTTTTGTCTCGAATTCCTGTTGCAGTTCTTTCAGTTGTTGCTCACGTTGTTGTAAAACGTCTAGCGCCTCACCGTGTTGCTTACCTTTTGTCTCGAATTCCTGTTGCAGTTCTTTCAGTTGTTGCTCACGTTGTTGTAAAACGTCTAGCGCCTCACCGTGTTGATGGCCTTGTGTCTCGAATTCCTGTTGCAGTTCTTTCAGTTGTTGCTCACGTTGCTGTAAAACGTCTAGCGCCTCACCGTGTTGATGGCCTTGTGTCTTGAATTCCTGTTGCAGTTCTTTCAGTTGTTGCTCACGTTGTTGTATAACGTCTAGCGCGTCACCATGCTGCTTACCTTGTGCCTCGAATTCCTGTTGCAGTTCTTTCAGTTGTTGCTCACGTTGGGCGATTACAGCCAATGCTGAAGTCTGTTTTATACCTAAATCCGTTAGTTGTCTTCCCCGATCGACAAATGCCCTAACCATTTCAAACAAAATCAAAGTTAAATCATTAGCATTTGCCATCACCATTGCTATATCTTTACCATAGCGATCATGATGCTTAAGCTGAACTTTAACTACTTCTGTGAGTACAACTGAATGTTCTGAAAGTGGTAGTTCTAATTCAGAGATTAGTCGAGCCAACTCGGCATCTGGATCCTGTAGTAGTTGATCATAGGTCGTGTAAGCGTTTTTAACTGAGTTATGCAGTACATTCTCTATGTGTTGCTGATAATTAACCGTCAGCCAATAACTATAGCTAAATGGTAAGCCATCACGTTTCTCTAGGGATCGAGCGACTTCAGTCGAATCTCTATAAATCACACAGACCCGAACAATTATATTTAGGTCATTACAAACTGTTAGCCAAAAAGGTAGGGTTATACAAAGCCGCGGATCCTTTACTACCTCTACTTTGCCATCACCAAATCCACGTTTAAGGATTGCTTTAGCGCATTGATAGTCAGAATCGGTGAGATTATTTAATTGAGACTTAGAATTTATTGTAAACCAATCTAAATTTGACTTGCGCAGCAGCTCCTCGTTTAGTTCAACGAAACTTCTGTCTTCCCAAAATCCTTCACTATTCACGCCATCCATTGGCTCCAAAACATCATTACCAGTTGTTGCACCGCAAGCACGAAAAGCAGACGTTAACGCAGATGTCCCGGAGCGGTGCATACCTAGAATAATGAGTAAAGTCCGAGTTCTAGATTCTGTCTTCATTGGCATATCACTCATATTATTTCAAAATACTTCGAAAAATATTTATCTCAGGATATAATCCATTTATTTTATTCATAATCCTATTTCACTCATTAAAGTCTTTTTTCTGAAACCTAACCTTATCAACGTGAATAGGATTTACATGTTATTAAATGTTTATTAAAACTGTGAAGTGTTAGATTCCTTCGCTAATAACTAAATCACGCGCGCAAAAGCGAGTTGATTATACTTTAACCTGAATCCGTGACTTGCGATGTTACCGGAGCCCGTGAATGTTGCCGAGCACAGATAACGTGGCGATGAGGACGCCAACCGAGCGAGAAGCGGTGCATGTCCGGCGAGATCACCGCGCTGCGGTGGTTCGGGGCGCGCCCCGGCGGATTGGAAGGCGATTGTCAGGCAGCTTGAGCCGTCAGCACCGTGCGCAGACGCCGGCGGTGCACCGCCTTGCGGATCGGCGCATCTGGGCCGACCAGGGTGTCCTGGCCGATGTAGCGCAGGATGTTGTAGGCAAGCGCCGCCAGCGCGAGCACCAGGGCATTGGCGTCGAACTTGCCCGAGGGCAGGCGTTCGCGATCGAGATCGGTCTTGAACTCGCTGTGGTACTGCTCCGAGGTGCCGCGGCGCTGATACAGGCGGATCAACGCGTCGGCATCGGCGCTGGCCGCCTCCAGAATGGTCCACCAGCCTTCAAGCGCCAGTGCTGGGAACAACAGCGGCTGGCCGTGACGGTCCGTGTTGCGCTCGGTCAGTCGCACCACACGACGGGCTTGATGCGTCTTGCCCTCGAACGTCCACTGGATCGTCTCGTCGAAGGTCGCCACGCGCTTGTCAGTTCTTTCGGCGGTCAGCACGCCAGCTCGTCGAAGCGCTGGCGCAGCCGTGCCGAGGAGGACAACCGCGCAATGCCCAGCGCGTGCTGGAAGAACACGTCATCACGGATCCCCTCCATCGCCTCGAAGTCATTCTTACCCTGGCACAGCAAGCCCAGGTAGGTGCGGACCAGGTCGATATGGGCGATGCCGTGACGCAGTGGCACCGACTTCAAGCGTTTCTTGAGCCCACTGTGCCGATTGATCATCGGACCGACCACGGCCAGACCGCCGGCGGACGCATAGATTTCGGAGTGGCTTTGCTCAAGGATGAACGGCATCGGAAAAGTCACCTGCTGGGTGAAATGACCAGAACTGGTCGATGCGCCATTTTACTCGATCAGGGCGCTGCGAAATGCGATTGCAGCGCGGATGAAGTCACGGATTCAGGTATAATTGTTCGGATCGATCATCAATGAAACGATACTCGGGTCATCTGATGAACACGACTCTGGTCTGCAGCGCCAGCGGCGCGGCAACGGTGTCGGCTGGCCTGGGCGCGGGCAAGTGCTGAAAAGTGCGCCGGCGGACAGCCGGTTGGGCGGGTTCAAGACCTAAACTGTCGCGTCAAGTCCACCCAGGTCACTTCTCAGGTCCGATCGAAGACCGACCGGAGGCCTCGAACGCCGCAATCAGGAACTGCCACCGGGCAAAAAGGCGGTTATCCTTCCTATAACCGGACCGGGCTAGTTGACGTTTCGCCTGTCAGGCGTCGTCGTCTGCTGCTGGCCGGGGGCGGGTATGGTCGCGGGCGTTGTCCCAGGTCAACATTTGCATGGTGGTGATCTCAGCGGATCTAGCATGTCCGCTTTCGGTCGTCGAAGATTCGGTTTGCGGGAGATATCCGGCATTGGCAAGGCGGCGACCGAACCACTCGGATGAAAGTCACGGGTATGTTGGCTTATGTTGCTGAGAGAAAAACTTAGGGCATCATTGGGCGAGTCGGCTCTAGGCGCACTTTGGCTAGCCGGAGCGGTCGTGAGGCCGTTTGCTTGGCTACGCAGGATTCACACTGCGCTGTTGTCAAGATTGGTCGATCGGACGGGCCTGTTTGACGAGGCCTTCTATCTGCAGGGCAACCCCGATGTCGCGGCTGCTGGCACATCTGCACTGCGACACTATGTGGCCTTCGGTGATCGTGAGGGACGTGCGCCACACGCCTTATTCGACCCTGTCTTTTACCGATTGCAGGTGCGAGGTCGTCTGAAGTACGTCAATGCACTGCTGCACTATGCGTATGTTGGGTGGCTGCGCCGACTGTCACCGAGTCCCTGGTTTGATGCGGGCTTCTATCTTGCAGAAAACCGTGACCTTGTTCGTGCCGGGCTCGAGCCTCTCAAGCATTATCTGAGATACGGCGCACTCGAAGGACGCTCACCCAGCCCGCAATTCGATGGGGCCTACTATCTGCGGTCGAATCCGGACGTTTTGGCGGCCTCGGAGAATCCGTTACTGCATTATTTGCGCTTCGGGCATTTGGAAGGGCGCAAGCCACGGCAATCGGCCGCGGGCTCACCGGTCGATGCGGACGCGTTGCCACGCAAGCCCGAGCCCATAGCCAGCGATGCCTGGGCAATGCTTCAGCCGCGTCGCGACCATGGCGTCGTGTCAGTTGACGTCCTCGTGCCTGTTTACAAGGGGAGAATCGAAACGCTGCGTTGTCTGTACAGCGTGCTTACGGCCAAGGCCGAAACTGCCTATGAAATTGTCGTTATCGATGATGCGAGCCCAGACCCGGATCTTGAGGCAGATCTGCAGCGACTGGCCGATATGGGACTCTTCACGCTATTGGTGAATCCGCGGAACCGGGGGTTTGTTTATACGGTCAATCGTGGCATGAACCTTCATCCAGAGCGAGATGTCGTGTTGCTCAATGCAGATACGGAGGTCTTTGATGGGTGGGTCGACCGTCTCGCCCAGGCGGCCAAGCGCAATGATCGAACCGGCACCGTAACACCGTTGTCGAACAACGCGACGATCTGTAGCTATCCGCAATTCCTGCAGGACAATCCCTATCCTTTGGAAATCTCCTATCCGGAGCTCGATTCTCTTGCTGCGACCGTCAATGCGGGAGAGGAAGCAGAATCGCCCACGGCCGTTGGATTCTGTACCTACATCAGGCGCGCCTGCCTCGATGAGGTTGGCTTGTTCGACGAAGAGACCTTCGGCAAGGGATATGGTGAGGAGAACGAGTTCTCACAGCGAGCTATTGCCAGGGGCTGGCGCAACGTGATCGCGGGGGATGTCTTCGTCTACCACAGTGGATCTGCCTCTTTTCAGGGCGAGAGGGCCAAGCGCGTTCATGCTGCGATGGAGATTATGAGTCGACTCTATCCCTCGTACTATCGAGACGTTGCCGAGTTCATCGAACACGACCCTATCCGGCTCTTTCGAGAACGTCTGGACTGGGGGCGGCTGCGGCGTCAGAGTGCGGAGAGAAACGTTCTCATTGTCGTACATGGTCGCGGTGGTGGTACCGAGCAGCATGTGCAGGAAGACGTCCGCCAATTCCGCGAGCAGGGACTCGGCGTTTTTTTTCTGCGTCCCATTCCCAGTCGACCAACGCATTTTGCTCTCAGCCATCACGCTGCGAGTTCTGTCCCGAACCTGCCCGCTTTTGCAATCGCAGATACCGCACGGCTGGCTGAGTTTCTGCGTGATCTGCGGATCACGGAGGTGCACACGCATAGCCTGATCGATGCGGTGACCGACGCGCCGAGGCATTTGAAAGAATTGATCCGGGACCTGGGTGTCCGCTGGGAGGTCAATCTTCATGATTACAAGGTAATCTGTCCACGCATCAACCTGACCGACGACAGAGGTCGCTATTGTGGTGAGCCGAACGATGCTGCGTGCAATCGCTGCCTGGACAGTCATGGCTCATCGTTCGGAAAGCCGGATATTCGAGAATGGCGCCTGATGCATCACGAGGCCCTGCTCGAGGCGGATGTGGTCTTGGTGCCGGATGCGGAGATGGCGGAGAGGCTCGAGCGGTACTTTCCCGGTGTGCATTTCGACGTCTCTCCGCACGATGACATCCCTGACAGCGACTTTGATATCCAGCCGCCGAAGATCGCGGCTGATGAGCCGCTGCACGTCGTGGTGATAGGGGCACTGAGTTACATCAAGGGCTACGATGTACTTCTTGCCTGTGCCAGAGACGCAAAGAAGCATCGCCTTCCGATTGCCTTTACCCTCATGGGATACAGTGTCAACGATCGCCTGTTGGAAAAGGCGGGCGTGCGGGTGGCAGGGCGCTATCTCGAAAACGAGGGATTAGCGACTTTGAGCGAACTGCATCCACACGTTGTATGGCTACCGTCACGATGGCCGGAGACCTACAGCTACACGCTTTCGTTGGCGCTGCGTTATGGTCGGCCAGTCTTCGCGTTCGATATCGGCGCAATCGCAGCGCGGCTGCGCCGGATCGACGAAGCACAGATGGTGGTTCCCCTGTCACTGGCCGATTCGCCCCGGGCATTGAATGAGGAACTGCTGACGCGGCGTGCTGACTGGATCGATCAAGATGGTTAGTGCCAATTCGATACATGTTTGGTTTGGTTGCCAGAACCGTATACGAGCATTCGATGCCTAGCCTTATCGGCAGAGAAGACGGGAGGTGTCGCCCGGTAGTTCGCTTGATTGATTCTCCTTGGCGGTGCCGGGCGCGATGCCTGCTTGTGTTTCTCGTCGGCGGCCTGCTGTCCTGTGCGATGTTTCCGGTATCGGCGGATTTTTCTTTCACGCCGGGCGATGCCGATCGGACTGCAGATGCAGGTTTCTATGCCACATGGAATGCGAGCAATCGTCAGGAGCTCTTCAAACCCGGGATCAAGATCTTGTTCTTTGGTGAGGGATACGGCTGTGACCCGAACGTAAGAAACGGGCCAGTGGTCGCTGTCGGAAACCCCAACTTTGAAGATGCGGCCAGACTGACAGGTGTTCCCTTGGCTGCAGATCCGGGTCGTATGCGCTGGACTCCGCGGGTGGACGAGGCAGGTTGCCACGAAGTATCTGTCTCCGGCGCGGGCGATTCCTTTGTGCACATCAATCCGGACCCGGATGCTGGAGGGTTTGGCCTGTTCACCGCAACGGGGCGCGCTCCCGAGGGACGGCAGGATTCGTTCTTTCGTCCTATCGGTCGAAAGGGGAGGGGTGGATCGGGGATCAATGCCCATATCGAGGCCAGCTTTGTGAGCTTCCGGTTTGATTGGCAAAAGGGAAGCGTTTTTCGCCCCTGGGTCGCGGCGGAGGGGAAGGTTGGTCAGCCGGCAGCGTTACTCCGTTCAACGCAGTCGGTGAAGACTTTTGCTGTCGGAAGTGGAAGTGCGGGTGACGGCGCGGTGCTCACCCAGGCCAAGCAGCAACTCATGGTGACCTTCATCAATCCTTCCTGTTTCCACGAAATGCGGGGACTGAAGCGGCTTTGCCAGATCCAATATCTTTTCAATCTGGGGCTTTACCGTTCAGGCGTGGATGATTGGGACTCGTTGCCCTTACTGCAGCGTGCCGACGTGTTTCTCGATCCGGGACAGGGCGGTATGCCGGTTGTGCGTGGAGTGCTTGGCCGCCATGGTAGGATCGTGGAGACCACGCCGTCGGGTGCGCCGATCTACGCTTCGCATGGAGCGCAGACGCAGCATGATGTCTTTGCTTCCCTTGAGTTTCGAATGTCGATTAGTTTCGAACAACTTAAAAACGCATTGAGTTTGGCAGCCTCGAAAGCATTAGGGAAAGAAACCGCAGATACTTCTTCCGAAGATGTGAAGCGCCTCTATGGCTCGCGTTGGAGAGACTCCTCTCAATGGGTGCTCTTGTCGATTCATGTAGGACAGGAGGTCTACAACCCCAGCGAGGTGGTTCCCGTATATATCGGGGGCAGTTTGCATGAACTCTCTCTGGAGACGATCTCTTTGCCATCGGTTGAATCGTCCGGGCCGATCCTGCCGGTAATGCAAAAGGATGATGGATGAGATGTGGAAGAAGAGCCGAATGACACCGACATTGATCGATGATGCTGTGTTGGAAAAGATATTGTGCCCGCAGTGTGGTTCTGACCTTGCGCAGAAACCCGGAGAGGAATTGCGTTGTCCTGAATGTGCCTCGGTCTATTCGATTGAGAATGGAATAGTCGATCTTCTGATTGACAAGACGATGAAGACCCAGCTGGAAGCGATTGATTATGACGCGACGGGGGGCATAACCGATAAGGCCATCGAAAACATTGGGCGGGCATGGGCTACTGTGTTTGATAATGCGGGAGTGAGTCTCTTCGGCAAGGATGTGCTTGAGGTAGGCAGTGGAACGGGTGCCCTTACGTTGGCATTGCTCAACCAGTGCGGAGCAGGGCGTGTTGTCGCCACCGATGTCTCGGCAACATTCTTGAAAAAGATGTTGAACCGGACCGGGGGCGAAAATCGGATAACTGCTCTTCGGTGTGATTGCAATGCCTTGCCTGTGCGGACAGGGACCTTTGACGTGGTTGTGGGCCGATCGATACTGCACCACCTGTTGGATTACAAGGAGGTGTTGGCGCAGTGTGCACGTGCTCTGAGAGAGGGCGGCTCAGCCGTGTTCTTTGAGCCCATTCTCGAAGGAAAAATCATCGTTGCATTCTATGGTGCGCTCGTGGCAGATCTCGCAGAGCGTGAGGGGAACTCCACACTCGATAGTCGCGATATCAATCTGATTCGGTCGATCGTCCGTCATATCACCAAGGCGGCATGGTATCCGCAGGATCGCGATTCGCTGGCGAAGCTGGAGGACAAGTTCGTCTTTACCCTTCCCGGGTTAAAGGCCGCGGCGAGGGACGCCGGCTTCACGTCGGTTGAGGCGGTCAGGGACAATCGTGTGCTGGACCACACATACTGGTCGTACTTCACTGCAACCATGCGAATAGCGGGAATTCCCGCTGAGAAGCTGGAGAAGTATCGTTTCCTGGCTGGCACGTTCGAAAACACAGTGGGTGCTTTCCCCGAGTTGGTGCACGAGCCGATGACATACTTCTTCTTCAGAAAGTAGCGGCGATGCAGAGCACCTCAGCTGGGCTGTCGACCAGGATGATTGTTCAGGGTCTATGGTACTCGGCCATCAGGCGGTTGTCCCAGTACGTGAATTCAGCCAATCGCTGCATGACTTCATCGGATGCCCCCAAATCCCGCAGTTGATCGATGCGCGACCCTGGGTGGGATTTTCCGATATTGACCCGAGGCGTGTTCTCTACCGTCAGCTCTCGTCCGATGGCATGGGACAAGATCGGGTTGATCTCTTTCCAATTCTCGATCAGGTGCACGGCATCCAAGGTGGTCAGGTTGCTCTGTGCAAGGCGCATGATGCCAGCCATGTCCGGGAATAGCCTGCCGGCGCCGATCATTGATAGCAGTTTAGTTCGTGCGTCGTAGCTGCGTCCGGCGAAGTAGTAGCAATAGAAGTTGTCGTAGTGATTGTCGATGAACCCCCGCAGTGGCGAGTCAGGGTCTACGAAATACTCCCATGGTGTCATTTCCAACGCGGCTTTGACGCCGGGTTTATCGTCGATCTGTTGGCCCAGAGTGAGAAAATGGGTAGCCTGTTCGCGTAGATAGAAATAGAACGAAAGCAGTCGCTCCATCGGATCGCGCAGTATGGTGAATACGAACCGTGGGCCCTCGAGCGCATCGAAAGCGCTCCAGTCGAAGTGGCCGGAAAACACCTGGTATCGAGCAAGTTCGGCAGTCGACAGCGTCTTTAATTGATCGTTCACACGGGCTGGGCACACTGCGTCTTTTGGAAAATTGCCCAACAGGTATTCGTGAACAGACTGTCCCGCTGTCTTGGGTATGTGTAGGAAAATGATTCTGGGTTCTTCGTGCATGGTGCTACCGAGATGTTCTTGGGAGAGTGGGGCGCAGGGTCACGTTTCGTCGGGAAACAGGTCCTGAAGTCGGATTGGTGTGGGTTCATACGGTGTCATGCCCGTCTCGATCTTTTCTTCCACAGAGTCGGCGAAGGCCATCGGATCGTCGACCCTGGCACCCGTCAGGTCCCAGGCGGCGTATCTCCACCAGTTCAGTGCGTGAATCCTTTCAATCGTCTTCTCGGGGAGCCGGAACTTGACGATACGCGCAGGCACGCCAGCGACCACGGCATAGGGTGGAACATCCTTGGTTACCACCGCACGGGCCGCCACGACAGCCCCATCCCCGATAGTGACTCCGGGGAGAACGAAGGCTTCATGGCCGATCCAGACGTCGTTCCCGACGGTCGTGAGCTGCGCAATGACCGGGGGAGAGGAGCGGGGGAACTGGTCCGGCTTCAACCCCTGCAGCAACTCCAGTTCCGAGTCGAACAGGTCCTGGCTTTGTGTGTAGAAGATCGGAGACGTGCTGGCCCAGCCAAGTGGATGCCCATGCCTGCCAATCTGGACGTTCTCGCCGATTGAAACATAGCGGCCGATGCGTGCGCCGAAGTAGAAACCACTCACAGCATAGCTGAATGCACCCAGTGCCAGCGAATGCTGTACGGTCATCCACTTCGTACTGCACGGTGGTTCAAACACGCTGTTTGCAGGCATCATGAAATTATGTTGCTGAAGGGTCGAAACGCCCAGCGCTTGCAGTTGCTGCTTGCGTTTCTTGTCAACCAAAATGCGTGTCATTGTGGATTTCGGGTGTCAAATTGATTGCAGGTGGATGGCAATGCACAAGTTTACCAGTGCTGCCTCCAGAGACCACAAGCGAGTCCAAGCTGCCGGGATGATGTGAACAGTTGGCGGACGAGACCAGACGGTGCCGTCCGCTGGCCGCTGTGCTATCGGGGTGACTGCTAACTGCCGCCTGTTTCGAGAAGCGGCAGAACTGCGCTGCGCTTCTTATCTTTCGCGTAATCATAAGCTGTCATGCCCGCGGTGTTTTTCAGGCTGCGGTCGGCGCCAGCTTCGAGCAGGGACTTGACTGCAGCGACGTCGCCACGATCTGCCGCAATCATCAGGGGTGTCCTGCCTTGTCTGTCAGCGACGTTCGGATCTGCATTTTTTGCGAGGAGAACAGTGCATAGACGGTGGTTGTTGCGGCCGACCGCAAAGTGCAACGCGGTGGCTCCGAGGTCATCTGTCTGCGTGTTCGGGTCCGCACCTTTGTTCAATAGCAGTTCAGCAGCTTCGGTTTCATTGTTGGCCGCAGCGAGAATCAATGCGGATACACCATTCTTCGACCGCTTGTTGACATCGATTCCAGCCTCGAGCAGTGCCAGCATGGCCTGCTTGGCCCCTGCGGTGGCGGCGGGCATCAGGGCCGTCTGTCCCTGGGCATCTTCTCGATGAACATCAACACCTCGCTCCAACAACAGGCGGATCGTTCTCGAATCGTTGGCGTCTGCGGCATAGTCAAGCGTGCTCCGGCCGGTACGGGATATACCGTTGACCTTTGCACCCCGGTCCAGCAAAAGCGTGATCAGGTCCTGATGTTGTCTTTCGATCGCGGTCATCAGGGCGTTGACCAGCCCCGTATTCAGGGCATCGACAAGCGCACCGTTATCCAGCAGCAGTCTCGCCATCTGCTCATGACCGTGCCAGACAGCGATCATCAACGCCGTGGTCTTGCTCTTTGCGAGACGCGCATTGACGTTCGCACCCCTTGCGATCAGCAGTTCGGCCATCTCCAATTGGTCGGCAACGATGGCCTGCATAAGGGGCGTTGCTCCGAAGCGATCGGGTCGCTCAATGTTTGCGCCATTGTCAAGGAGCAATCGTGCGGCCGCGACCTGTCCGTGTTCAGCGGCGTGGGCCAGTGCGGTCATGCCCCCCGGATCTTGTTCCTCGAGATCTGCGCCTTGTTGGATATCCTCTGCAAGACGCTCGATATCCCCCCGCATGGCCGCACGCATCAGGAATGAGGCCCCGGGCACGGATGGGCCCGAGTGTGGTCTTTGCCCGGCCGGTTTCGGTGGCGGTGGTAGCAGTGCTTCAGCTGGCGGAAGGGGCTTGTCCGGATCGAGCGTCCGGGTGATTGCCATCTCGGTATCGTCAAAGGCTGGTTGTTCGAGCGGCTCGTCTTGCGAAAAAGCTGATGCGCCCACAAACAAGGCTGTCGCCATTGCGGCCGCCCAATGTTTCGATCTCTGAAAAAAGGGAAAATACATGCGGGTTTTCATCTGGTCTTCTCAGCTTGGGGGTCAAAAAAGCGAATAACTAGGAGGCAAAAAACAGGGAGCCTGGAGCTCCCTGTTGGATCACCTCTTGGGTTCTCTGCCCTTTATGGTCGACGCGTGCTCGGCCCTGCTGGACAGAGAGCCCACTCAGCAGACGCTATCCCTACTGTTCGTTGTCATACTGACGATCAGCCAGGCTTGATAGAGTTGCATCGGTTTGCGGTCACCCTTGATGTAGATCGAAAGGTCGAAGTCTTCACTGACCGGTGCGCCGTTGACGCTGACCGCGGTCAGATGCGGACTGCCGGAGACATCGACAGGGGTGCATTCACCGTCCGCAGATTGCGGGTCTCCCGGCTCCGGCCCGTCACAGATCACCTGGCCATCGTTCTTATTACCGTCTACCCAGCCCGCGGTGTAGGCGAGAGGGGAAACGAAGTTGCCCGGATTCTTTGGATCCTCGATGCTGCGCACATCCTCGGAATTCCAGTCCAGCACGTTGATCGCGACGCGGCCATTCGGAGGCGGTGCCTCACCGACCTCATATTTGATCAGTGCCTTCTGGTAGGGCGGAGGAGCACACTCCACGTTCGGGATTTCCAGTCCAGGGATATCCTGCCCGAACTTGGGCGGCGTCAAACGCCACCTGGGGCCGGACAGCAGCGTATCGCCGGGGTTGGCCAGCTGTGGTTCACGCACGCTGTAGTCGGCCGATCCGTCGCCATTCGCATCATAAGACCACTCGAACGGCTCGCGGTCCACGGTCGTGGCAAATCCGTTGGTGATGCCGTTTTGCAGGTCGGCAGACCAGGCATAGGGGTCGGTTCCAATCAGCGATGCCGAGCCACCCTCTGCCATCCAGGTGTTGGTCAGGTAGGTGTCTTCCGGAATGAAATCGCCGTCACCCTCATAGCAGTCCCTGTCAGACCGATGAGAACCGGAGCCATCCATGGTGAATCCCGGGAGACGCCCGATAGCGGCCTCGTTCTCCATGTCTTCCGGACGGATCTGGTCGTTCGGGTTGTTGGTGATGTTGTGGTAGATATACAGGGTCGCCTTGGTCACCCGGCAACCGTATCCGCCATTCAGCCCGTCACAGACCCCGCCGCTTTTCCAGGCGGTAGGCAGCCTCATCCGCGTGTAGAGACGGACATCATTCGGGCGCTTTATCAGCGTGCCCCAGCGGTACAGGGGCTTACCATCGTCCTTGCCGGTGATGGAGTAGTCCGCGGTGTAGGCGATGTCGTCCAGGACCGTGGATTCGTTCGGACGCAGGAAGCTCAGCACGGCGCTGGGGTCGATTTCGTCACCAGGGTGGCTGACGTTGTCGGCGACCGCCTCGCTCAGCTTCATCCCATCCCACCACTCTCCGCTGGCCAGGATGACCGGGTCGTTGTCGAACTGGGTGTCCGCGCAGTTGACCAGTTCCGTCACGCCGTCCGTCGGGTCCACGAGCACACCCTGGAGACCGGTGGTCGGATCCGTGCGGGTGGAATCACCCTCAACGTAGCCGATGGTCTCGTGGCAGTTCAGGACATGCTCCATGACGACATAGCGTTCCGTGGAGCACTTGACCGCGGTTTCGCCGATACCGGCACACCAGGTACCCAGCGGGACGGGCACCTTGAAGGTGTCGGTCTCGGCATCCGAGATCTCGACGCCCACGAGCGCGGCCCCGTCCTTGATGTTGCCGATATAACCCTCGCCCCAGACGCCGTCTGCGATTTCCTTCTGGAAAGCAGTGGCGAACGGGACGACGTTGAAACCGAACTCGCTGTCGATAGGATAGAGTCTCGGGGTTTCATCGCCGGTGATCGGTGGGTGGTCGGCGTCGCAGGCCGGGACGCCCGGTAGACCACACAGTACAGCCTGGTATTTGCCGTTGCCCAACGGACCGAACATCCGGCCGTCGAAATCCGCGACCAGATTGTTGACGGTGAATTTGACGCCCGAGATGTGCTGCACTGTTGCAGCCTGAGCGGCACCGCCCGCCAGCAGTGTGACGACGATCGCACTCAAGGCTGTTCGTTTGAAGTTCAAGTGGTGTTTCATTGTCCCTCTCCCTGTTTGTAAGCACGCCCTGTGGGCATCATTGCCGCAACGTACCCCATTCCGGTCGTAGGTTCGTGCCCGAGGGCAGAACGCGACTCTGTTGATATGCTACGGAGACGGATTGCACTCTCCGTAGCGCCAAATCCCTTTATCTTTTCTTAATCGATCAGTACTGTGCTTCTGCATCTGTGGATGCCTTGTTAAATCAAAGCCTACCCCCCTCATCTCCCCAATTGTTTGACTTGTGTCAGCTTAGGTTCCGGCTGTGCGGCCGGAGCCGAATTTTGGGAATCATCTGGCGAAAACGGGGGGCTTGGCGCGGGCGATCCGGGCCCGCCAGAACGGACCTGGAGCAGACTAACCTGGATCAAGTCGCTGCGCTCTCGGGGTCATTGGCTGGCCGGGGAATCATGGAGAGCGGACAATTGGAACTATGCGCATCGCCTTCGCTGACCGCCATGGAAAGCGAAGCGAAGGCGGTTAGTCCCCGGCAGCCGCGAGGCGATACTGTTTACCCGACGTGCGCATGCGCGCCAAAGGGGAAACAAAGAGAGCATCCGAACGCGGCGTCCAGCCATTGGTGGGAGTTGTCTTTCTACGCAAACCAGCGGGGCGTGTAGAAAGGCAACGGACGCCGGGCGGCCGGGGCAACAATGGTTGTCGAAGATCGAGTGCGTTTTGGGGACTGGGATGTCCCAAAACGTATCACGAGGTCGAAGACTCACTTGCCTCGCTAGTAACCGCAATCCGCGACGGTATCTTGCCGACACGGCATTCATCTACCGCTGTGAGAACCCGGGGCACGCGCTGCGGGCGATGGGGCTGGATGTGAGCTGGGGGCATATCCGCGGTTGGCGGCGGCATGCCGCGGATTGTGTGGTGGTCCATCGCCCGCGGGTCTCGTTTCGTCTCTGGCAATTGCTGCGCGGACTGCGGCGGGCCGGCGCCCGCCTGGTCGCTGATTTCGATGACCTGGTGTTTGATGAAAGTCTGGCTCGTTTCAGTCCGGCGGTGATCAATCGCAGTGCACCTCTGCGGCACCTGCGACGATGGTTTCGCGAACGCCATGCGGCGGTCGATTGGTTCGATCAAATCACGGTTTCGACCGACGAGCTGCGGCGGCACGCCGAGCGCTGTTTCCCCGGCAAGCACCCGGAGGTGCAGCTGCGCGTGACCGGCCCGGTGGACTTCGATCTGGCGGTGCCGCCGCAACAGATCCTGCGCCGGGACAAGGTGCCCTTCGCGGCCTTCGCCGGGCAGTTTGCCGGAATCTGGGTCAACCTGGTGCCGTACCCCGTTCAATACCGGTAAATCGGCGCTCAAGGCGTTGGAGGCAGGCTACTGGGGCGTGCCGACGATCTGCTCGCCCAGATGTCGGGTCTCGCCCGGGCCAATGGGCTCGCCTATGTGGCGGCCGATATGTCGGCACTCGACCACGCCTGGTCGGTCAATCAGATCGCTTCGCCAAGGAGCCGATCTAGAGCCGGAACCGAGCTATGCGTTTCGGCACATAGCGTCTGGATTAGGGCCGTGGTCGAAGACTCCTGGTCACGTGACCGATTTGAAACGGTCCGGGTGCCATTGAGGGATATCTGCCCGATCGATCTCATGCCCGCGAATGAGACCCGAATTCCGTCGAAGATTCGGCGGTCCGTTGTCACGCCGTATGCGGATCGTCTGCAAGCCTTGCGCGAGGGGCAGGCGATCTTCGATGGTCTGGTCAACGCAACGTATGACATGGATCGGGCGCTGCCGGATGAGCGGCTCGCGCTGTTCGATCGGCTCTGGTCGGGATCCGGTGAGTCAGGTCCACTCATCGCCGCCCGAAAGGCCTGGCGGAACATGGAGGCCGATCTGGACCGCTGGGAGCAGGAGCTTGAGGCGGAAACTGTAGCCCTCTGCGAGGATGTTCTGGGCATACGGGTCGGTGATATCGTGGTTGTGGAGGCGCGAGGAAAACTCGTTCAGGTGCATATCCCTGTCCGCGCAATTGCTCGGCGACGGCGTTCGCGTAAGGGGCTAATGGCCCCACAAAACCGGAAGCCAGCGGATTTCTCATGACTTGTCTCCTTGCGATATCGGCCACATGGCCAGTGCAAGCAGACAACGTGATTATGCCGAATGCATCAGATTTAGCTTATCGGGCAGATCCCAGCTCCCGCGTATCTCGGAAAAGGGAAAACCCACCGTTCGGCATAATCCGGCATGCGGAATAATGGCGCTTATGCCGCACGCGGCATAAGCGTCACAGCTTTGCCGCCCATCTGCTGGAGCAGAAGGTGGATATCCGCGTGATCCAGGCCCTGATCGGGTAAAAGAAGTGAGAGACCACCGCGCTGTATGTGCAGGTGGCAACCGAGATCCTGCGCGAGGTCATCAGTCCCCTGGAATCGCTGCGATTGAAGCCGCCAGGCTGCGACCGCACGCATGTCTCGACCCGCCCTGGAGGTTGCGGATATCTTCCACGCCCAGGGGCCAGCCTGGCGGCAGACACAGCAGGGTCAGCTCAGCCTGGGCCAATGGAAGGTCATGTCGGCCATCGAGCAGTGCCGCACGACGGCGCTGGGTGGCCATTGCTGCATTGCCCCGCCTGCGAGTATGTCCAGATCGCCTACAACTCCTGCCGTAACCGCCATCTTCCGAAGTGTCAGGCCAGTGCGGCCAAGCACTGGCTGGAGGCCCGTCAGGTAGACCTGCTGCCGGTCGTATGTGGCCTCGCAAAACTGTGGTCTGTCCGTTCGCAGTAACAGTAATCAGTCTAGCGGGTTGAAGTCCCGTCCGGGGAGTTGTCCGTGCACCCCGGTAGCATGAGGGAGCGGCGTTGCGGCAACGCGGGGTCGTGAGTTTCCACACAGCAAAAGAGCAGGCCGTAACGCAAGTGAACCCATGAGTAGCCACGTAAACTTTAGCCGGAGTAGTCGACCCTGTGGACAGAAGGGGAAGACCGTTGGGTAGCGCTGGAATAACGGAAGTAGCGCGCACCGACTCCCGTGGTAGCAGGGGCGGCATGTTCTGGAAGATTGATTACCCAGTGCTGGAGATCCATCCCGGGGGGCGGGGAGGCCGCCGACCGGTGTGTATAAGGCAACGAAAGCACGCCGGCCCTGGATGGAAGTCGGAGGGGTTCATAGTACCGATCGAGGCGGTGGGACAACACAACCCACGCCGAGGGAAGGGACCCTACTTTGTTCATGCAACCGAAGGGCGGAGGATCAGGGGATTGCTGAAATGCTAACCACCCCGGCAACGATCAGGACGCTGCAGAGGAAGCTCTATGCCAAGGCCAAGCAAGAACCGGCCTACCGTTTTTACGCGCTTTACGACAAGATCAGCCGGGAAGACATCCTCAGTCATGCCTGGCGGCTTGTGCGGTCCAATGGAGGGAGTCCCGGCATCGACGGGATCGACTTCGCGGCCATAGAGCACGGCGAAGGGGTAGAAGTGTTTCTGCGGGGGCTGGCCCGTGAACTGCAAGAGAAGACCTACCGAGCCCAACCGGTACGGCGCGTGATGATACCCAAGGCGGACGGCAGTGAGCGGCCGCTGGGGATACCGACGATCCGCGACCGGGTAGCACAAATGGCGGTGAAGCTCATCATCGAACCGATCTTTGAAGCCGACTTCTGCGAGCACTCGTATGGATTTCGGCCCCGTCGATCGGCCCACGATGCGGTGGACGACATCGCCAATGCGCTATGGGACGGCCACACCCAAGTCATTGACGCCGATCTGTCGAAATACTTCGACAGCATTCCCCACGCCAAATTGCTGGCCGTGGTTGCCGAACGCATTGTGGACGGCGGCATACTTGCCCTGCTCAAACAATGGCTCAAGGCCCCGGTCATCGGTGAAGACGGCGACGGGAAGCGCAGAACTGTGGGCGGTGGAAAAGCCAACAGCCGAGGAACGCCGCAAGGCGGCGTGATTTCTCCGCTCCTGGCCAACGCCTACCTGCACATACTGGATCGGATCTGGCAGCGGCATCGACTGCGCGAGCAGTCAGGGGCGCACATCGTGCGCTATGCGGACGACTTCGTGGTGCTGTGCAAGAGGGGTGTGGAAGAACCGCTGAAAGTGGTGAGCCACGTACTGGGACAATTGGACCTCACATTGAACGAGACCAAGACCCACATCGTGGACGCCACCGAGGCGGGTTTCGACTTTCTGGGTTTTACGATCCAGATGAGTCCGAGTGCGAAGACGGGCAGACTGCGCCCGAACGTTAGACCGTCGGATAAGGCCGTGAAAAAGATCAGGGCGCGACTGACGGAGTTGACGAGACGGGACCTGACCTGCATCCCGCTGGACGACGTGGTGGAGACCGTGAACCGCAGCCTCAGGGGCTGGGCGAACTACTTCCACTACCGAAATTCCAGCGCCAAGATGAGCCAGGTCAGGCACCACGCGGAAGAACGGCTTCGCACTCACTTGCGCAAGCGCCACAAGGTCAGGAACCGGAAGACGGGCTTTATCCGCTTTCCGCGCCCCGACCTCTACGCGCGTTACGGGTTATACCAAGCCCCAACGGGAGCCGGCTGGCGTGCGGCGCATGCCCTGGCGTGAAGAACATCGGAAAGCCGTGTGCGGGAGAATCGCATGCACGGTTTGATGAGGGAGGGTAGGCCAACATGGCTACGCATCGACTATTGAGGCACCGCCAGACGAAAGGGGCGGCAACAGATAGGTCGGCGCTACGGCGGTGGTAACCTGCTCTCTACTCTACCCGAATACGTTGACCCGC
>CAVWEI010000038.1:0-7062 GCA_963753845.1 uncultured Gammaproteobacteria bacterium | reverse complement strand
ACCGTGACCTGCACGGTCACGTTGGTCGAGGACTCGGCGCCATCGTCGTCTTGCGCGACGACTTCAAAGGCGTTCAGGGTACCATTGGCATCCGGGTCCGGGGTCCAGTAGGCGTTGGTGAGAGCATCCAGGGTATCGTTGCTGCCCGCCGCCCAGGGCGTCGCAGACCCGGCGCTGGTACCGATCCTCAGCGTACCACTGGTCACCGACTTGACGACAAATCCATCAACGGTGCCATCGGCATCGGCTTCGTCACCCTGCACAGCAAGGTTACCGAAGGTCACGGTGATCTCGTTGTCCTCGCCACCTGAGGTCGCCGGCCCGACAAAGCTGCTGAAGGTCGGCGCGGTGTTGGGGATGACTGGAGCGGTTGTATAGGTAATCACCAGTTGCGGCGGCGTAGCGCCTTCGCGGCTGACGTAGTCGAACACCACAGTGCCCAAATCGTCACTGGCGAGCATCAGGCCGTTGTTGGTCTTGTCACCGGACTGCCAGTCCTGCACCAGGTCGGTGATATCCCAGGTATGGCCACCGAGACCGGAGGCCTCCAACGAGGGCGGATTTAGCGGCGTGGTATCGGGAGCCCCCGGCGTGCCTCCCCAAGGAGTTCCCGCCTGTCGCTCATCCCAGGTGGCGCTCCCCTCATCCCAAGACTCGGTCACCTCGTAGACATTGATGATGCTTGAATCTGCGGCCGCGCCTGACTTTCCACTGGCCTCGACCTGCAGCGTGGCAGCGGTGATCGTGGCACCGCTCGGAATGCTGCTCAGATCAAACTGCAACAGCACCTGGGCATCACCAAGGCCTCCTGTGGATTCATCCATGCGGATGACGGTATCCGACCCATAGTTCGCGCCCGGGTTGATGCTGTCAATATAAGTATCCTGGACCGGCGAAAGTGTGGTGGTGACAGGCGGAGCCATGCTCAGGTCGATGCGGACGTTGTCAACGAAGAACTCGTCGTTGTCGCCATAGTTGGTGGTCTCGAACTTGATGCGCGTGTCGTTATCGATGTGGGCGCTGATGTCGTAGCTCGCTGACTGTAGCGTGCCGTCCGTGGCCGGTCCGACGAAGGTATCGAGGACCGACCAGCTCGTCCCACCGTCGGTGGAGATCTCCACGTTGACGGCGTCGTCTGTCTCCGTCCATAACCTGCCCCAATCGAAGCGCAGCGTCGCCGTTGTCGCGCCGCTCAGATCGGCCTCGCGCCAGACGCCGACCGGATTTTTCCAGAGATCCAGGCCCTGTTCGCCGAAGCGACTGTACACCTGCACATTGCCGGCGCCGGGCCCATTGTTCTCGCCAATCTCCTGCCAGTCATTGCTCCAGGACAGTGTGCCGTCGTCGCCGCTCCAGGAGCTTGCCAGGAAGTTATCGAGGTAGGTTGCGGTCGTCGCCGCTGAGCTGCTGACCTCGTAGGCACCGATATCCGGACTGCCGTCACCACGCAGGAAGCCGCGCTGGTCGGTGTTCGGTGCAAGCGTGGGATCGGCAGCGTCGATCGCCGGTGCGCCCGGCGCATGTGTCAACAGCTTGCCGCCGTGGTCGGTGAGAACGATGTCCAGGCCGGGATCGACATTGCGCTGGTCTGAGCCGTCAAAGCCCGACGCAGCTGCGTCGTCGCCGAAGATATTCGAGCCGCTGCTGGCAAGGGCGCCAAATGCATCCGGACCGGAACCTCCCGCCGTGTTGTTCGAAACGATGCTGTTGCCGATGTCCAGGGTACCGCTGTTGAAGAGGCCGCCTCCCTGCGTGCTGGAGTCGTTAAAAGCAATCGTGACGTTTGTCAGCGTGGCGGCACCCTGGTTGTATAGACCACCGCCCTCGGCACCAGTCGCCTGATTACCGCTGAGAGTCACGTTGGTCATCGCCAGGGTGCCGGTGGCAGCGTTGAATATTCCGCCGCCTTTCGCACCGAGGTTGCCCTCGATCAGGGAATTCTCCACGATGAGCGCGCCTTCATTGTAGATCGCGCCACCGTCTGCGCCGACCAGGGCATCGCTGCCTGTGAACCATGTGTTCGACAAGAAGACCTGCGGGGTATTCGCAATACCGGCGATCCTCAGGCCGCCGCCCGGCTCGGAGGACAGGGCGGTTATGCCGTTCTCGACTTTGAGATCGGAGAAGGACACCGTGATCGCGGCACCGTCCTTGATGTCGAAGACGCGATTGATATTGTTGCCGTCTATCGATGTCAGTGTGGGCGAGACCCCGACGATGGAGAGATCGTCCGAAATATCCAGATCGCCCGCAGCGTCATCGGCTCCAGAAATCGTGAGTTTATATGTGTCGGCCCCAAGGAAAATGGAATCAGCACCAGCCAGCGAATTCGCCTCCATGATCGCCGCGCGTAGCGAGGTATTGCCCGAGGCATCTTCGGCCACGCCATCACCTGGGTTGGCATCGACTGTATCGAGGTTCGTATCGACGATAAACGCCGCGAGTGTGCCCTGCCAGGTCTGGATCGCCCCTGGCGCGAACGTAGCCGCCTCGACCATTCCGGCCCGGTACTCAAGGTCCCAGTCGCCCCCCTGGGCGACATGGCCGGTTTGGTCGACTGAGGCAGCGACATCTGCGCCGGTCAGTATGCCGATGGCATTGACCAGCGCCCGCCCCTGACCGTCGGCCGCGAGATCGCAGCCGTAGATCAGGATGTCGCCCGAATCGGCAAGCGCGCTACCCCAGTCGTTCAGTTGACCGGCATAGCCATCCAGGCTATCGGTCGAAAGTGTGCCGCCGCCGAGCTGGATCTGCCCGGCAGCGCCGTGTGAAATGATGTGAATGGCATCGATGCCCTGCTGCCCGGCGAGCACCTGTGCGATCTGGTCGATGCCATCCGAATTCGAGTCAATCAGGTGGACCTGGGCGATGGATACCCCATCACGCGACATGAGATCAGCCAGCAATTGCTGGCCGTTTTCGATGCTGGCATCGAGAAAAACGATCTCTACGTGGACGTCGGCGTCACCACCCGCCAGGTCCAGGGGCGCCGTATCGGCAGTGTCGTGGCTGGCGAGCGATCTCGTCCAATCGTCCGCATCTTTAAGATCCCAGTCGGCTTGTCCGGCCGCATCATGGTCAAGTACGCCGGCATCCACACCGAGCGCATCGGCCGAGAGCAGGACCCGCGGCTCCATCGGCTCGACGGTGTAGTCGTCGAGTTCGGCTTTTCTCTTGAGCTTGCGCATGCCGAACATCTATTTGCTGCCCTTGCCTTTCATCGCATTGCTCAACGCAAAGCGCTTTTGGACGCGGCCAACCGTGGCAAGCTGTCTGACTTTCCCTGGAAGTCGCTTAATATCGGGCCCTTGCTTTTCAGTTGCACACGGCACTTCAGACCGGCGGGGATAAGCTGGTCCGGGTTGGCCAACGACAATCGTGCACCGAAGGTGCCGCTGCCGGCATCACCCATCGGGTCGACCAGCACCACGGTCGCGGCGTGTGAGGCGCCGTTCTCCAGCTCGGGAAATACCTCCGCCTGCATGCCCGGTTTGACGCTGCCAAACAGGCGCATGGGTAGGATGACCTCGATATAAAGCGGATCGAGCTTCACTATCCGCAACAGCGGCTCATCTTCGATGTATTCGCCCGGGTTGTGCAGGCGGGCCAGGACCTTGCCATCGATCGGGCTACGGATCCTGCGCCGGTCCAGTGTGGCCTCGGCGCGTGCGAGTTCCAGTGCGTAAAGATCGAGGTCGTCCTTTGCCTGCTGCAAACGCCACGCGGACAGGCCGGATTCGCGCGCCGCGCGGTCCTTGTCCTGTGCCGAGGCCACCTTGGACGCGGCGAGCGAATTCAGACGCCTTGCCGTCCTGCTATCGATCGCAAAAGCCGCTTTACGCAGGCTCACCTCGGTGTCGGTCTCTGCCTTGAAACGGGCAATCTCGAGGCTGGCCTGTTCCAGGCGCGAATCGAGGCTGGCCACGATCTGCCCTTCGCTTACCGTGTCACTGCGATCGACCAGCACCTCGTGCAGCTGACCGGGAACCGGACTGCCCAGCTCGACGGTTTGCGACGGCGTGATGACACAGTGGAATCCTTCCGCCTCGGACTCGGCTGCCGACACGGCGGCCGCACCAATGAAACCAAGGGCGAACAAAACCGTTATGTAACAGAGAGGATGCTTGTTCTGCATGACCGATTCAGATTGAGTAAGAGTCCCCAATCTGTGTCGGCCAATGGCGGGATCTGTTAAGGGGATGTTAATTCTTGAAAAACGGCAGAGCGGCCCGCACAGGACGATGAAATGTCGGGCACAGCCCGACCTACCGGGCCCAGTCGTAGGGCGGGTTCCATCCGCCGAACAACGTCGGGCACAGCCCGACCTACCGGGCCCGTGCGCGCCGACGAAAATCTCGTAGGGCGGGTTCCACCCGCCGAAACAACGTCGGGCGCAGCCCGACCTACCAGGCCCGTGCGCACCGACGAAACTCTCGTAGGGCGGGTTCTACCCGCCAAATGAACGCCGGGCAAAGCCCGACCACATACCTACTCCCCGATCCGGTCCATCAACAACCGGCGCACACTGTCGTACCAACGCGCCATCAGCGGCCTCGCCGGGTGCTCGAAACGCACATAGGCACGGCTGCCGACATACTGCGTGGCGGCATTGAACGGGACGGCGATATCGAAGGCGAAGACCTTGTGCAAGGTCTTCAACCCCCGCTCGTCACGCGCGTCCACCTGGATGGCACCACCGCCGCGGCTGCCCAGCACCGCGCTGGGCAGCGTATCGGACGCAGCCGGCACCTCCTCCAGCAGCCGGCCGTCGACGATCCCGGCACCGATACCCGCCGGGCGCACCCGGATGTGTTCGATCGCCTCGCGAATACGGGCCGCATCTTCCTGGGTCGCGACCACCCGCACCCTTGCATCGGATTCATTGGCAATATAGGCGAGCAGATCACCCTGAGAGACAAGGCGCCCCAGGCGGTCATCGGTATGCGGCACCTGCAGCAGGCCGTCGATGGGGCTGCGCACACTCAGTCGGTCGCGCCGCTCCTCCAGCTCGGTCAGTTCCCGGCGCACCGTATACAGGCGCTCGGCATGGATATCGTGCCCCAGGCGGTCGTCGAAGGACACCGCGTCACTGCGTGCCGCCAATTCCTCGACACGCGCCTGCAGTGCAGCGATATCGGCCTCAAGCTGCCGGTTGCTCAGGACGAACAAGAGATCACCCCGCGACACCTCGCTCCCGTGAGCAGCGAGCTGCCGGTCAAGAAAACCGTCCACGCCGGCGCGCACGATCGCCTGCTCCGGCAAGAGCACCACGCCATCCACCTTGGTGCTGGATGGCATTGGTACCAGGGCAAGCAGAACCAGAACGGTCGCAAGCACACCGCCGACCGTCAGCAGCGCACGCAGCCGTCGCCCGGTCAGCACCGGGCTGAAAAACAGGAACCCCAGCTGGCGTCCGATCGGCAATGCGAGCTGTGCAGTCAAAAGCCAGGCCGCCATCACCACACCCAGCGTCGGCACAACCGCGATCAGGAACAAGGCGATACCGATCGTGATCGACAGGCGATAAAGGGTCGAGGCCGCGCCGAACAACAGCAGCCAGCGCCGCTCGCCTTGCACGGTGTTCGGTGCGCGCTCGGCGCCTATCCGCAACAGGTACCGACGCGCCAAATATCCATAGTAGCGCGCAGAACGCGTCGCCAGGTTCGGGATCTCGATCGCATCGGAAAGCACGTAGTAACCGTCGAATCGCAACAGCGGGTTGCCGTTGAAAAGCAGCGTCGACACGCCGCCGATCAGCATCACGGCAAATGCCGCCTCGCGCAGCAGACCGTCGGGCAATTGCAGCCAGGCAAACATCGCCAATGCCGCAAGCAGCAGTTCAACGATGATCCCCGCCGCACCGACCAGCATGCGCCGGTACTTGCTTTCGAGTACCGAGGCGGCAGAGGCGTCGACATAGGGCACCGGCAGAAACACCAGCAGGGTGATTCCCATCTCGTTCACCTCGGCGCCGGAAGCCTTGGCCGCGAAGCCGTGGCCAAGTTCGTGCAGCCCCTTCACCAGGGGATAGAGACATACCAACAGCAGCCAGCTCTGCGGGTCATCCAGGCGCTGCGCCCCGTACAGGGCCAGCGCATCCCAGTGCATCAGCGCCTGTAGCCCGGCGCCGGCTGCCAGCAGCAGCCAGACCAGCAGTGCGGCAGGACGAAAAAACCACCCGACCCAAGGCAGCATGCGGCCCAAAAACGATCCGGATCGATCAGGGGCATGCGTGGCGACAACAGGCGCAGCCAGCGTGAGAGGTTGCGTTTGCGGCGCTGCTGCCGCTGCTGTGCGATCAGGGGGCCGACATCTTTCAGCGAGTCGGCCGCCAGCAGGCCGGCGGCATGCAGCTGGGTGAGCGTGCTCAGCAGCTCGGGCTGCGGGTCAACCTGCGTCGACCGGCCGGCGGTAAAACGCGCGTAGGCCTCGGCCAGGGTCTGGCGGCCGTCAAAACGGGCGATCAGCTGGTAGACGCCCTGGCTCAACCGGTACTGCTGTTTTCCCAGGGTGTCACGCAGCAGGTACCAGTGGCGCCCACGATAGCGGTGTTCATGCACGGATACCGTGTCGCGCAGGTGCAGGCGCATTCCGGCCATACGCTGCCATAGCATGGCCGCAGGATCAGCCGGTGCGGCCGCCTGATTCAAGGCAGCCATCGCCAGAACTGAAGGCGTAACCAGTCTGTCAGTGCATGGGTCCATATCCACCAGCGCCGGTGCTCACCGACCGTGATCTTGGCCACACCCTCCATGCCGGGGCGGAGTTCAGGTGCGTCACCGGCCAGTTCGGCCTCGACCCGGAACTTCGGCTCACCCGGTTCTTCCGCCGCCAGAGTGGTGATGTCGGTAACCGACAGGTGCAAGGGCTGGCGCGGCAGCGCCGACAGGATCAGCTCGCCCTGCTGACCGAGCGGCGAAGCCGGCAATCTCGCGGTCGCTGACCTGGATGGCAAGCCGGTAGTCATCCAGCGGCGCAATCTCGAACAGCAGTTCGCCGCGTGATACCGGCACGCCCAGCGAACGACTCCAGTCTCCGGAGATAACAAGAGGCCATCAAGTG
>CAVWEI010000037.1:0-15246 GCA_963753845.1 uncultured Gammaproteobacteria bacterium | reverse complement strand
TCCCCAAAAAACTCCTGCATCCGCGCCCAGGACCGCTCATCCGCACGCTTGTTGTAAACCAGGTTTTCCATGCCGAATTCAGCCGCATCCGGGTTGGTGAACCCGTGACGCGCACCGCCGTAGGTATTCATCTCCCAAATCGCGCCGGACTCTTCGAGCTTGTTGCGGAAATTGGTCACGACCTCGGGTGCAACAAAGGTATCGGCCTGCCCGTGCAAAACCAAAATCTGCGGGCCGATCTTGCCCTTGGACTCTTCCGGGGCGGCAGGCAGTGCGCCGTGGAAGCTGACAACGCCCTTTAACGGGGCATTGGCATAACTGAGCTGCAACACCGTGGCGCCGCCGAAGCAGTAGCCGATCGCGGCGATATTGTCACCCGAGACCATGCCGCTGGCCTTGAGCTGTTCGATTCCCAGCATCGCGCGCTCGCGCCAGCCTTCCACGTCTGCGGTCACTTCCTGCATCCAGGTCTTGGCCTGCTCGGGTTTGTCCGTGACATGACCGTCGCCATACATGTCGGTGGCAAAGGCGACGAAACCCAGTTCGGCCAGCATCTGGGCACGTTTCTTCGCGTAGTCGTTCAGGCCCCACCATTCGTGTACCACCAGCACACCCGGGCGCTCGCCTTCTATGGCGTCATCCCAGTACAGATGACCGGTCAGTACCGTCTCTCCGTCCTTGTACTCAACGGCCTTGGTCTGCACGGCAGACTGGGCCGTCAGGCTGAAGACCAACATGAAAAAAACTGAAACCATTGCTTTCATCTTCACTCACTCCAGGGGGCTCGGATTCACGCCTTCGCGGCGTTCTTGATTGTTCGCGGCATTATGCCGTTCCTGCGGCACCTTCAACCAGTGTCAAGGATCGCCTGCCAGGCAGGGTGCCGCTCGATCAGTCTCAGCGCATCCTGCAGCAGCGTCTTCCCGGGTTCAACCCTGTGCCAGGTGGACACGCCCGAGGGATGCGGGAGCGGAATCACGTCCACCTCCCGGCCATCGATCTCGATCGTATGCTGCCGCCCGATCACATCCTTCAGCAGCTTGACCGGCAGGTACTGCTCGATCGCCAGTTTCCCGACGGGAATCAGCAACTGTGGCCGCAGCAGCTCGGCCTCGGCATTCAGCCAGGTCGAGCAGCGCGCGATCTCTTCCCGATCCGGTACCCGGTCGCCCCCTTTCGGGTTCTTACCCGGAAAGCACCGGCATACCGCGGCGATATAGACACGCTCGCGAAACGCTGGCTCGTCGATGCCGATCTGCCGGTACCAGCCGAACAGGGTCTTTCCTGCGGTCCAGGCGAACGGCCTGCCGAACTGGCCTTCGCGGTCTCCGGGTGCCTGCCCGACCATGAGGACACGAGACAGGTTGGGCGTACAGGTGATCACCGGGCCTATCATCTGCGGGCAACGGCGACAATTTCGCAGTCTGGCCTGGTGGGCGACAAGGGCTTGAAGACGCGGATTCATGCCGGCAGACTGCCACGCCACGACACTCGATAAAAGGACCCGAAAACCATGGAGACCTTGCTGGGATTGGGCGTGGCCGGCCTGTTTCTGGTTGGCCTGATCTGGTTGCTGCCCGTGATTCTCATTCTGGGGTCTGACAGGACCAATGGCGCCGAAAAACTGATCTGGGTTTTGCTTATCTTCTTCTTTTCCTGGTTCAGCTGGCTGCTATACCTGCTGATTGCGCCGGTTGGGGATGAAATCAGCAGGAAATGATTGCGGGCAAAAGGGTCGGGGCGTCCGGCCGGCACAGCCGGCCCTACGGGGTCAGGCAGTTTCTGCGGCAGGTCGTTGAAACCGGCAAAGGGTGACAGAGGGTTTCACGGGTGAGTCGCCGTTGAATGGCATCGACAAGGTCAAGATCGAAAATCGCAAACGGGCGAACAGCACGTAACCCCCTTATGCATCAGAGGCCGCAATTGCCATGTGCTCGAGGCACTCTCGCAAACGCTCGCTCATATCGGCAAGGCCTCGGAAAGCACCCGAGCTCGGAAGGTTGATGGCAGATCACCCGGGGTCAGCAAATCGACGGGGACCCCGAGCATTTGTTCGAGTTCGACCTGAAGCCCCCCAAGATCGAACAATGTTGCTCCGGGCAGGGCGTCGACAAGCAGGTCTAGATCGCTACCTTCTCTGTCGGTTCCGTGCAGCACCGAGCCAAACACACGGGGATTGGCAGCAAGAAATCGACCTGTCAATTCACGGACTGCAGCACGCTTGCGGTCCAGGGCGACAGAGGGTTTCATGGGTGCATCTCCATAGGACAGCGGTCTAAATGCAGTGTAGCAACAATGAAACGCTGCTTTGCCAGTGAGATGCAATAGACCGCCCGAGGTCTCACCCGCCCCCTCAACGCTCCAGGATACGCCGGTACTCGACATCGTCCGTATTGCCGAATTCACCGTCCGGCCCGGCCGAAATCAGCCGATAGCCCTTGCCGTCCGATTCAAAAGAAATCGTCCGACCCCAGCCATCGATGGTGGCTTCGGGATCCAGGGACAAGGCGCTCGAGATCTGGGCGATGTCGACCGCCTTCGGATCGAGTGTGCTCCCCCGGTCGGCAAACCAGGCGTTGATCTCCTGACCCAGCACACGCAGCCTGTTGCGCGTGGATACCCAGTGGTTTTCGTTGGCCAGCAGTTCGTCCTTGACTCTCGCAACAGGGTCGGCCGCCCCAGGTTGCGGCCTTTCGGACGACGGCAGATTGACCGGGGTGTCGAACATGAACCTTGAGCCCGCGAACTTGCTGTACAGGGTGTCGACCATGCTCCAGGCGAGCAGCGATATCACGATGGCCATGACCACCCCCACGAACACCGCAGTCTTGCTGGTGCCACCGCGCGTCGCGATGTCGATATCGGACGCATAGGTTGGCGCCATCCGGTGCATCTGTGCAATCGTCAGGCGCGCATGCCGACAATAGAGGCTCTTCAGTATGGCCGGCCAGAAGAGGCGGTTGGCGACCATGATCCCCAGGCCCAGCAGGGTCACCTTGTCGGATATGGCGTCCTTGGTGCCCAGGGTGATCAACACCACCGGAATAAGGATTTCAGCCACGAAGATAATCATTCCCAAGGCCCACATCTTGCGATGCATGGCCCACAGGAAGGGACTGATCACGGCACCGCCGGTCCAGGTAGGCTTGAAGCGGGTGCGCCGCCCCAGAATCATCCCGGTGCAGGCGTCGGTCAGGTTCCCCGATCCCATCCCCATGAAAAGATTCAGGTGATACTGCTCGGTCGGGACCTCGTCCTCCTCAAGCCAGTCCTCACGCCAGCCCTCGCTGGCAGCGGCGTGGATGTCTCGCGTCGTGTTTGACGTTGCACGCCGCGTCGGTGCCGGCCGCGGACCGGGGCGTGAGGGGGCCCCGGCAGAAACGGGGCCCGGGGAAATATTCCGCGTCGCACGCTTTGCGATTGAATTCGGCAAATACCACGCCGCACTCGTCACAGCTCTTGGCAACCAGCTGCGCGTGACCGCAGGCCGGGCAGTGCATCAGACCGGCGTCTGCCGGATCGTCATCTGCCGGCAGATGGAGTCCGGTCTTTTTCAGTTCGGCTTCCGGCGTGTCGAGCGGAATGCTCTCCACCCGGGCCCCTGCGCCCGCGCGCTCCAGCCGGCGCTGCAGCACGGAGGCCTCGTGCGCACCCAGAAGGTCGTCGATCGGGTGCTCTCCCCCCTCGAAGACCCGCATCAGGTTCGCCGCGGATGTCTCGAAAATGCGTGCCAGGGAGGCGATGACGGCCTCGCGGCTGAAGCCGGAGACAAGCTCGCCGGTCAGCACGACGCGGTAAAGCGTATTACTCATAACGGTTCCGGCCCGCCGGGGCATAGCCGGGGCGCTCCCCGGAAGATACTGCTGGAATGGTCATTTTCCGCAAACCCTGCACTGCGTCACCATAGTTGACGTATCAGTATAACGGCAGCGCGCCAGGGAAGCTTGGCCGGGTGAAGCTTGGCCGGGATCATCGGGCAGGGTGCCTGTGCATTTTCCCATGTTGCGGCAACATGATGCGGAGCACGCCAACCGCGCCGCTTGCCGGTAATATTCGGGCATGTCAGCGCCCAGTCCAGACAAACCACCCAAGTCCCTCCTGCGCAAGGTCGGTCGCGCAATCGCCGACTACGGCATGATCCGCGATGGTGACCGGGTACTCCTGGGCGTCTCCGGCGGCAAGGATTCGCTGAGCCTGCTGCTGATACTCAGGCACTTGCAGAGCTACGCGCCGGTGCGCTTCGATCTCGGGGTGATCACGGTCGACCCGGAGGTGGAGGGTTTCGATCCCTCTTCGCTGACCGCGTACTACGACGCGCTCGGCCTGCCCTGGTATTACCGGCGACAGGCCATCATGGAACAGGCCAAGACACGCCTCGACGGCGACTCATTCTGCGCCTACTGCGCGCGCATGAAACGCGGCATCATGTACGCGACCTGCAGGGAGCAGGGCTACAACGTGCTGGCACTCGCGCAGCACCTCGACGATCTGGCCGAAAGCTTTCTGATGTCCGCCTTCCACCAGGGCCGGCTCGGCACCATGAAGGCCCACTACATCAACGATGCCGGCGATCTGCGCATCATCCGGCCACTGGTCTATGTGCGTGAAACCCAGACGGCGGCCTTCGCCGATTCGGCCCGGCTGCCAATCATCACCGACTCGTGCCCCGCCTGTTTCAGTGCCCCGACCCAGCGCGAACACATGAAGGCCCTGCTGGCCCGCGAGGAAAAGGGGCACCCGAATCTGTTCGCCAACCTGCTTACCGCGATGCGCCCGCTGATGGGTGAAAAAGATATCGAAGTGGATATGCCTGAAGGCGCGTGATCGGCAGCAGGCATCTCGAGGTTCAGGTCACCAGGTTACGCGGGCTGCCATCGAGAAAGGCGCGGATATTGGCGACCGTCTGGTCGACCGCATTCTGACGCGCCTGGCGGCCGGCCCAGGCGGTGTGCGGGGTCACGATCAGGTTCGGGATATCGCTGGCGAGCAGCGGGTGATCCAGGGGCGGGGGCTCGACATCCAGCACGTCCAGGGCCGCACCTCCGATCTCTCCATTGCGCAACGCATCCGCCAGGGCCGCATTGTCGACGATCGCACCACGTGCCGTATTGACCAGCAGCGCCGTGGGCTTCATCAGGCGAAGGGCCCGTTCGTCGATCAGGTTGCGGGTGTTATCGAGCAGCGGCAGGTGCAGGCTGATCACGTCGGATTCGCGCAGCACCTCGTCCAGCGCGTGCCGACCCTCGGCCGGCTGACCACCGGGGCGCTGCGAGACCATGACCCGCATTCCGAAGGCCTCGGCGATCCGCGCCACGCCCTGCCCCAGTTCGCCATACCCGATGATCCCCAGGGTCATGCCACTCAGCTCGCGAACCGGGTAGTCCAGCAGGCAGAACTGCTCGCTCCTGCTCCAGTCACCGCGCCGGACCGCTGCGGTGTAGTCGAACAGGCGCGTGTGGTGCGCCAGCATCAGCGCAAAGACGTGCTGTACAACGCTGTCGGTGGCGTAGCCGACGATGTTGCTCACCGGGATCCCCAGCTCGCGCGCCGTGTCGATGGCGATATTGTTGTAGCCGGTCGCGGTCAGGCAGATCAGGCGCAGCTTGGGGGCCGCGCGCAGGATCTCCCCGTCCAGCACCACCTTGTTCGTCACCACGACCTCGGCATCAGCGATATTCGCCAGGCGATCCGCCGGGGCGGTCGCCGGATAGGTCCGCCAGTCATCCAGCGCTCGATCGAATCCGCTCAGATCGAGATCCTTTTCGGCCATGCTGGCCAGGTCGAGAAAGACGCCCTTCATTTTCTGCCTCGCAAACTTGGTTTCAGACCCCGCAAGTTAGCACGACGGTAGAAGCCCGTAACGACCATCAGGCAGGTCGGGCTCTGCCCGACATCTTCGGCGGGCGCAGCCCGCCCTACGTTTGAGGCCAGGCCAGTCCAGGCGAGGCCCGGCCGCGGACCCGAAGATTGAAAGCAGCCCCGCGTCGGGATCAGGCGCCCGGCCCAGGGGTATTTCGGATAGAATTTCCACCCTTGCCCGGAACCTTTGGGCCCTTCTTTTGCCGGCGGCAGATCAATGGAACGCATCCGCGAGATCCCATACAACTACACCTCGTTCTCCGATCGCGAGATCGTGATCCGCTATCTCGGCGAGGAGAACTGGCGCCTGATCGAGGAACTGCGCGGGACCCGGCGCACCGGCCGCTCGGCGCGCATGCTGTTCGAGGTACTCGGCGACATGTGGGTGGTCGAACGCAACCCCTATCTGCAGGACGACCTGATCAACAACGTCGACCGGCGCAACGCCCTGATCCAGGCCCTCAACCACCGCCTGCAACAGTTCGAGCAGCGCCTCAACGACAATCGGGAGGCGGCACGCCTGCTGGGGGCCGCGCGCGATGCGGTCGAACGCTTCTCCAACTGTTTCGGTGAACGTCACGCCCTGCGCAACCGGGTGCGCCGCGCCCTGGGAAGGATCACGCGCAAGGACAATATCGACTTCAGCGGACTTGCGCGCGTTTCGCATGCCACCGATGCGACCGACTGGCGCGTGGAGATGCCGTTCGTGGTCATCTCACCCGACCGCGAGGACGAGGTGGCCGCCATCGTCAGGGCCTGCATCGACTGCGGCCTGACCCTGATCCCACGCGGCGGCGGTACCGGCTATACGGGCTCGGCCGTTCCCCTGGATGCGCACTGCGCCGTGATCAACACCGAAAAGCTCGAGTCCATGTCGGCGGTGGAGTCCATCGCATTGCCCGGTGTCGAGGGTGTCGTGCCGACCGTGCGCACGGGCGCCGGCCTGGTCACCCGGCGGGTCTCCGAGCTCGCCAGCGCACAGGGGCTGGCATTTGCGGTCGACCCGACCTCGCAGGATGCCTCGACCATCGGCGGCAACATCGCCATGAACGCCGGTGGCAAGAAGGCCGTGCTGTGGGGTACCACGCTCGACAACCTGGCCAGCTGGCGCATGGTGACGCCACAGGCCGACTGGCTGGAGGTCGAACGGCTGGACCACAACCTGGGCAAGATCCACGACCAGGAAGTGGTGCGTTTTCGCGTCAGCCGCTACCACGACGACGGCCGCACCCCCAAGGGCGAGCCGCAGATCCTGGAGATGCCCGGCCAGGCCTTTCGCAAGGCCGGGCTCGGCAAGGATGTCACGGACAAGTTTCTGTCCGGCCTGCCCGGCGTGCAGAAAGAGGGTTGCGACGGCCTCATCACCTCGGCGCGCTTCATCCTTCACCGCATGCCCGAGCACGTGCGCACCCTGTGCCTGGAGTTCTTTGGCACAGACCTTGGCACCGCGGTCCCCGCGATCGTCGAGATCGTCGACTTCGTCAAGGCCCAGGCCGGGGTGCAGATTGCCGGCCTGGAGCACCTGGACGAACGCTACGTAAAGGCGGTCGGGTACGCGACCAAGGCGGCGCGGCGCGAGCGTCCCAAGATGGTCCTGATCGCCGACCTGGTGTCGGATGACGCAGATGCAGTCGCCGCGACCGCCTCCGAGGTGGTGCGTCTGGCGAATGCACGCGAGGCCGAGGGCTTCATCGCCGTCAGTGCCGAGGCCAGGCAGCGTTTCTGGGCCGACCGGGCGCGCACCGCCGCCATCTCCGCGCACACCAATGCCTTCAAGATCAACGAAGACGTGGTCATACCGCTCGACAGACTGGCCGAATACAGCCGTGGCATCGAGCGGATCAATATCGAGCAGTCGATCGCCAACAAGCTGGAGGTGCTCGAACAGTTCGACCGGCTGCTGCAGGAACGCACGCCCGCACCGGGCGAAGACGGGGAATCGGGCGACTTCGAGCGCAACAAGTGCCTGCTGGCGCACGAATTGCTGGTCGGCGTGCGGCGACGCTGGCAGACCCTGTCCGAGCAACTCGACAGCCCGGCCGCACCCTTTGCCGGGAACGAGCACCCGGGCGTGCTGCTGGACGACGAGATCGGGCGGATGCGTGAAGGTGACAGCCTGCTCGACATGCTGCTGCGGCGCGACATCGTGGTCTCGTATCGAAACGAAGTGAAACAGCCCTTGCGCGAGATCCTGCAGGGCGCATCGCTGGAGTCGCTGCGTGACGAGCTGCATGCCATCCATGCCGAACTGCGCAACAACCGCCTGTTCGTCGCCCTGCACATGCACGCCGGCGATGGCAATGTGCACACCAACATCCCGGTGCACTCGCACGACTACAGGATGCTGCACGAGGCCGACCGCATGGTCGATCGCATCATGCAGCTGGCGCAATCGCTGGGGGGCGTGATCTCGGGCGAGCATGGCATCGGCATCACCAAGGTCCAGTATCTCGAACAGGAGAAACTGGATCGCTTCGTCGAATACAAGCTGCAGGTCGACCCCGAGCAGCACTTCAACCGCGGCAAGCTGATGCCCGGCTCGGACCTGAGCGGCGCCTATACACCCTCACTGCGCCTGGTGCAGCAGGAGGCCATCATCCTCGAAGAGAGCGAGCTGGGTGCGCTCAACGACGACGTCAAACACTGCCTGCGCTGCGGCAAGTGCAAGCCCAAGTGCATGACCCATGTGCCGCGCGCCAACCTGCTGTATTCACCGCGCAACAAGATCCTCGGCACCGGCCTGGTGATCGAGGCATTCCTGTACGAGGAACAGACCCGGCGCGGCATCTCGCTGGAGCATTTCGACGAGATGAACGACATCGCCGATCACTGCACCGTGTGCCACAAGTGCGAGAGCCCCTGCCCGGTCAATATCGATTTCGGCGACGTCACCATACGCATGCGCAAGATCCTGACCGAGCGCGGCAAGAAGCGCTTCAATGCGGGCACCTGGGCGGCGATGAAGTTTCTCAATGCCACCGACCCACGCACCATCAAGGTCCTGCGCAAGGGCATGCTCGAATGGGGTTTCAAGGGTCTCACCCTGGCGCACGACCTGGCCAGCAAGACCCGGCTGCTCGGCAGCAAGGACAGGATACCGCAGGCCACCACCGGCAAGCCCAGGCTCCAGGACATCGCGGTGGAGATGGTGCGCCGCCCGATCCGGGTGGAGCTGCCAAAGCGCTCGTACCGCACCGAGCTCGGCCTCGAGGATCGCACCATGATCCCCATCGTCCGGGATCCATGCCGACTCAGCGACGAGTCCGAGGCGGTGTTCTACTTCCCGGGCTGCGGCTCGGAGCGCCTGTTCTCGGATGTCGGCCTGGCCACCCTGGCGATGCTGTACGAGACCGGGGCGCAGACGGTGCTGCCGCCGGGTTACCTGTGCTGCGGTTATCCGCAGACTTCGGCCGGCCAGCACGCCGTCGGCCAGCGGATCAGCACCGATAACCGGGTGCTGTTCCACCGCGTGGCCAACACGCTGAACTTCATGGATATCAAGACCGTTATCGTTTCCTGCGGCACCTGCATGGACCAGCTGCTCGAATACGAGTTCGACAAGATATTCCCCGGCTGCCGCCTGCTCGACATCCACGAGTACCTGATGGAGAAGGATGTCAGCATCGATGCCGTGCAGGGCGTGCAGTACCTCTATCACGACCCCTGCCACACGCCGATGAAGCAGCATGACCCGCTCAAGGTCGCCGGCAGCCTGCTCGGCCAGCCGGTCACCCTTTCCGACCGCTGTTGCGGCGAGGCCGGCACGCTCGGCACCGCCCGCCCGGACATCGCCAACCAGCTGCGCTTCCGCAAGGCGGAGGAGCTGCACCAGGGCATCCGCCAGCTCAGCGGCGAGGACAGGACGCAGGGCCAGGTCAAGATGCTGACCAGCTGCCCCGCCTGCCAGCAGGGACTCACCCGCTATGGCGACGAAACCGGACTCAAGACCGACTACATCGTGGTCGAACTGGCCCGGCACCTGTTGGGCGAGACCTGGCAGGAGACCTTCATCACCAAGGCCAGGGCCGGCGGGATCGAGCGCGTGCTTTTGTAACTGACCGCGAAGTTCATGGGGTCGGTGCATCAGCCCGACTTTCGGGTCGCTGCCGGCTTTGTGGACACGGAGACCTTTGCGCTCTTTGCGGTCAAACCATCTGGTTCGAACGTAGGGCGGGCTGTGCCCGCCGAAAATCGTCGGGCAAAGCCCGCCCTACGTTCGAAGCCAGATCGCGAGCCGCGAAGCACGCAAAGACCGTGGATGAGATCGGATTCGAGGCGCTCATTCGCTTCGCGCCCTTTGTGCCCTTCGTGGTGATTTCTTTTCGAGCCCGAGCCATACCGCAATTCAGCCGGACGCGGTGATCCAGGTTCGTTCTGCGCGCAACGCCAACTCAAGCCCCGCCCTCCCCGGCCGCTACGGACAGGCAGAAAAATCCTTTTCCGGTACCCGGGCAGGCCAGCAATATGTCAGCAGCGATCAAGTTCGATGAACTCCTCTACGATTCCCTGGAATCGCTGTCGCTACCCGATGTCTATATCCGCCTGCGCGAGGTCATGGAATCGGACAATGCATCCATGGCCGATGCGGCGCAGGTCATCTCGCTCGACCCGGCCCTGGCCGCACGCGTCCTGCGCATGGCCAACAGTGTCTTCTATGGCTTCCGCTCGCAGGTGGACACCATTTCACGCGCGGCCAACATCCTCGGCATGCAGAAGATCCACGACCTGGTCCTGGCCGCGAGCGTATCCAAGGCATTCGAGGGACTCGGCAACGAGCTGATGGACATCGATACCTTCTGGTACCGCAGCGTCCACTGTGGCTTCCTCGCGCAGGCCATCGCCAAAGGGGCCGGCATGTACAACCCCGAGAGCATGTTTGTACGCGGCCTGTTACACGACATCGGTCACCTGGTCCTGTTCAGCCACTATCCGGCCGAGTGCCGCCAGGCACTGGCTTACTCGGGCGAAGGCCTGGACGCGCGCCTTTACGAGGAACAACTCCTCATCGGTGTCGATGCCATGCAGTTTGCGGCCGAACTGGCGCATGTGTGGCAACTGCCAAAGTCATTCGTCGATTCCTTCCGGCACCTGATGCGCCCGGAAGACGTGGCCGGCGGCCTGGCGGGCGAGATTGCCATGCTGCACATCGCCGTGCAGATCAGCAGCGGCATCGACTCCGACCTGCTGCTCGAGGACATCGTTCAGCGTATCCGTGCCCCGATCTGGCGCCTGGCCGAACTCCCGCCGGAAGTCGGTGCGGCCGCACTCGATGAGTCGACCCTGGAGATGGTGGATGCCATGTACAAGCTGCTTACCCAGCAGGATGTGTTGATGTCCTGAGCCTGGTTCGGGCCTCAGGTATTTGGTTTGATGCGCCTTGAGCGCGGATTGGTCTTTTGAATGCGCTCGGCGGAGCGCGCCCGCGTTACTCTTCTTTGCTTGCCCAAAGAAGAGAAACCAGAAGAAAAGGGCGCCCCACGGCTTGGTCTCTCGCTTCGCTCCGACTTCCCTGTGCTCCTCGGCCAAAACCGGCGCTGCGGAACTCGCCCATCTGCGATGGGCTCAGACAGTCCTCGCGCTGATCGGTTTTGACCTTGCGGTGCTCGGCTGCACCAAGGGGGATGGGCACTCCGTAGCCAGCTATTGTCGCCCCCATCCCGTTGACGCCGCCGAGCATCGCAGCCGTTTCCGGGAGGAGCGCGTGCATGTCTGAGTGGGCGAAGCCCACGAGTTCACGCGCGCCGGAAAGGGCGAGAAGCGCAGGGAACCCCTTGCGACGGCAAGGGGCAAGTCGTCGGGTGTCTTTTTCTTTGGTTCGTTTCTTTTGGACAAGCAAAGAGAAATGAATGCGGGCGCGCTCCGCCGAGCGCTTTCAAAATCGGGACGCCGCACAGCGCATCAAAACAATCCGCGCCGTCAGGCGCATCGAAACCAACGGGCAATCGCCCAGCACCTCAATCAGCAGGCACGACCACCAGGACCACCCCATCCGTCGCGGTCACCCGCACCCGGGTACCGGCGGCGGCATCGTCACCCCTGACCCGCCACAGGCTGTCACCCACGCGGACCTTGCCGAATCCGTTCTCGATCGGCTGCTCCAGCACGAACACCCGGTCGATGTACTGCTCCGCACGGCGGTTCAGCATCGGGTGGTCGCTCTCATCGGGGTTCTTGCGCTGCCACATACGCCAGCCGACGATGCTGACCAGTGACAGCACCGCAAACAGCATCAGCTGGATCTCCCAGCCCATCGTCGGGTATCAGCCATGCAAGCCCCCCCAGCACCAGGGCCGAGACGCCCATCCACAGGAAGAAGGTTCCGGGCAGCAGGGTCTCCGCGATGATCAGGGCCAGCGCGAGTATCCACCAGTGCCAGAAATCGGGCTGGTAACCGTTCATCCCTGGTTCTTCTCCATCGCACTCTTGGCCAGCTCGGCCACGCCACCGATCGCGCCGATCACGCCGCTGGACTCCAGCGGCATGAAGATCAGTTTCTGGTTGGGTGCGCTGCCGATCGTCTGCAGGGCCTCGACGTACTTCTGCGCTACGAAATAATTGATCGCCTGCACGTCGCCCTGGGCGATCGCCTCCGAGACCACCTGTGTCGCCTTGGCTTCGGCCTCCGCCAGACGCTCGCGTGCCTCGGCCTCACGGAATGCGGCCTCTTTCTCACCCTCGGCCTGCAGGATCGCGGCCTGCTTCTCACCTTCGGCCCTGAGGATCTCGGCCTGACGCTTACCCTCCGCCTCGAGGATGGAAGCGCGCTTGTCACGCTCGGCCTTCATCTGCCGGCCCATCGACTCGACCAGGTCCAGGGGCGGGCTGATGTCCTTGATCTCGATCCGGGTCACCTTCACCCCCCAGGGCGTGGTCGCCTCGTCCACCACGGTCAGCAGACGCGCATTGATCTCGTCGCGCTTGGACAACAGCTCGTCGAGGTCCATCGAGCCCATCACGGTACGGATGTTGGTCATGGTCAGGTTGAGTGCGGCGTATTGCAGGTTGCTCACCTCGTAGGCCGCCTTGGCGGAATCCAGGACCTGGTAGAACACCACGCCATCGACCGACACCATGGCGTTGTCCTTGGTGATGATCTCCTGGGTCGGCACGTCCAGCACCTGCTCCATCATGTTGAGCTTGTGGCCGATCTGGTCGACCACCGGCACGATCAGGTTGAGGCCGGGGCGCAGGCTGCGGGTGTACTTGCCGAAGCGCTCGACCGTCCACTCGTTGCCCTGCGGCACGGATTTGACGCCAAGAAACAGGATGACGGCCGCCAGGCCGAACAGAAACAGGGTAAAGACGCCGAATTCACTCATCTGCACAGTCCTGCGAAATATTGATCCCGGATGGATAGGTCGGGCTGCGCCCGAGGTGATTTTGGCAGGCGCAGCCTGCCCTACAGTCTGAAGGGGAGTATACCCTTCCCCGCACAGCGCCACCGGGCAGGACTTCAAACGATGTTCGCAGACCGGACGCCCTTTGAGAGGTGCTGCCGCGATCCCGACCCGATCCCGCGCAGACAGCGGGTCTTACACGCCGGAAAACCCGCTACAATCGCGCAGACACCAGCAAGGGCGCCCGCCAACATGCCAAGCAAGACCGACAATGCGCCCTCGCGCAGCCAGCCCGAAACGCATCAGCGTGGACACGACAAGGTCAGCCGGATCCCGGTCAAGGTCGAGCCGACCAAAGAGGTCAAGCGCAAGCCCAGCTGGATCCGGGCCAGGGCGCCCGGCGGCCCGGCGATCACGCGCATCAAGCAGATCCTGCGCCAGCGCAAGCTGAGTTCGGTATGCGAGGAGGCCCAGTGCCCCAATCTGGGCGAGTGCTTCAGCCACGGCACCGCGACCTTCATGGTCATGGGCGACATCTGTACCCGCCGATGCCCCTTCTGCGATGTGGCACACGGCAAGCCGCAGCCGCTGGATGCCGACGAACCCCGGCAGCTCGCAGAGGCGATCGCCGAGATGTCCCTGCGCTACGTGGTGATCACCTCGGTCGACCGTGACGACCTGCGCGACGGCGGTGCTGCCCATTTCGCGGCCTGCGTGCAGGCGGTACGCGCGCTGACGCCGGACACCACGGTGGAGATCCTGGTACCGGATTTCCGCGGGCGCATGGAGGTCGCGCTGGAGCAGTTTGCGGCCAACCCGCCGGATGTCTTCAACCACAATCTCGAGACCGTGCCGCGCCTGTACCGCCAGGCGCGCCCCGGTGCGGACTACAAATGGTCACTCGACCTGCTGCGCCGGTTCAAGGGGCTGCACCCGAGTGTGCCGACCAAATCGGGCATCATGCTCGGCCTCGGCGAGACCCTCGAAGAGGTGCGAACAGGTGATGCAGGACCTGCGTGATCACGACTGCGAGATGCTGACCCTCGGCCAGTACCTGCAGCCCAGCCGCGACCACCTGCCGGTCGACCGCTTCGTCACCCCCGAAGAGTTCGAGCAACTGCGCGTGACCGGTGAGGCCATGGGCTTCTCGAACGTCGCCAGTGGGCCCATGGTGCGTTCCTCGTATCATGCCGATCTGCAGGCCAACCCGGTACTGGGTGCTTAGGTCGAGAAAACCGGAGAGAGTGACCTACGCCATGGATATCGATGTCGGCACCCGAGCAATCCTGAAGATGGCCCTGCTGCCCCCGGGCAGCCTGCTGATCATGCTGTTTATCGGCTGGCTGTTCGCGAGACGCTTTTTCGGGCGTTTCCTGATCCTGATTGCCACTGTCGCCCTCTACGCCCTTTCGACCCCGGTCTTCCTGAATCTTCTGGCCAGCCAACTGGAGACGGTACCGGCAATAACGCCGAGCCAACTGGCCGACACCGGGGCCGACGGCATCCTGGTCTTTCTTGCAGGGGTCCGGCGCGACAACCCGGAGCTCGGGGGTGCCGATGCACTGGGGCCGATGAGCCTGGAGCGTGTCAATTACGGCCTGTTCCTGCACCGAAAGACCGGTCTGCCGATCATGCTCAGCGGCGGCAGCGTCAAGGGCGACACGACGCCGATTGCCCAGCTGGGGGGTGAATGGCTGCAGCAACAGGCCGGGGTCACGCCGCTGGCCGTCGAAAGCCAGAGCCGGGACACCCATGAAAATGCGCTCAACAGTGCCGGCGCACTGCGTGCCCAGGGTATCGAAAAAGTCCTGCTGGTCACACACGCCTATCACATGCCGCGCGCGCTGCTCAATGCGCGCGCCGCCGGCATCGATATCATCCCCGCCCCCTTCGGCTTTGAAAGCGTACCGCCCGATCTGCAGGGCCCGGGCGAGCTCGGCGACTGGCTGCCCCATCCCGGCTATTTGGGACGCAGTTACCTGATGCTGCACGAAATGCTGGGGCTTGTCTGGTACGGCCTGACCCAGCACTGACCCGGCCTTCCCGCCGG
>CAVWEI010000036.1:0-296814 GCA_963753845.1 uncultured Gammaproteobacteria bacterium | reverse complement strand
GGCTGCTCGCCGCGTTGCTCTACTTCACGCTGCGCGGGATGATGCTGCCCGGCTGACCTGGATCGGCCTGTGCAGACGGGCTGGCTCAGCCCGCATCGACCAGGTGTTCGTTGTACCTCTCCATCAGGTAACACAGACAATCCTGGCGGATGACCTCCGGATTACAGGTCAGCATCGAGGGCATTACCGGGACCCTTGTCACCAGCCGGCCTTCTTCGAGGTCGAAATAATCGGCCGCCACCTGCCTGTCCTGCTCGTCACGCACATCCAGCGGCTGCTCACCACCCGTGTCACATTCGGCGATCAGGCTGCCAACCGGGAGTTCGCGAAAATTCATCCGGTCGAGATCGCGTGGAAAACTGATCGCGCCGCCATGGTCACCGAATGAAAACGGCACCTCGGGGGGGACCCTCACCACCGCAACGGTATGGTAGAGATCGATGTCGTGACTCGCCACCGCGTGCTGGGGGATCTCGGACAGGTGCAGGCAGGCGTTCAGATAATCAGCTGCATGCTCCACGCCATGCGACTGTCCCACTTTGCCGCACTCGAGGGTGACCGAGGGCCCCAGAGCGGCCATGGCCATGGATGCCACGCCGCGCGGTCGCACGAAATAGACCACGGTACGGCCAAACAGCGCCGCAAGATGCAGTGACTGATGCTCCAACACGTTGACGCAGGCATAGTGCGGATTGAGACCGGTATTGTTGTGCAGGTCGACGGACGCGAAGATCTCCCGGTCCGCCATGCGGTCCATCACCGCCCGCATCAATTCATGCTCGGGCGTGCCGTGGGTTTCGCTTCCGGGCCAGACACGGTTGTAATCCGGCTGATCCGGCAGGTGCCTCACACCCAGCTGTGCAGCCGCTGTATTGCCGATAAACAGGCTCAGTGAACGTGGCAGGTCGAGTCCCTCGACGGTGACAAAGCCGCGCAGGACCTGGCGCACCGCATCCCAGCCGCTGGTTTCGTTGCCATGCATAAGCACGCAAACAAAGAGTGCCGGCTCGCGACGCCCCCGCAGGTGAAACAGCGTCGGCCCCCCGAGTACCTCGTGCAGGCCATCGGCCCGGGTATCCAGCAGGGAAAGTGGCATCTCTTCGAATTCTTGCAACAACTCGCTCACTTCAGGCTCCATTCGTGGACAGGCACATTGCCGGCCTGTCTTTGTGCATATGCATCCACCAGCGCGGCAAAGTCCCGGCCATGCCGCGCCACCCAGGCTATCTGCCAATCCGCGCCCGTCATTTCCCGCTGCACGCGTTCGCGGATCAGACCCAGCCAACTTTCGACCTCTGTCTGGGCCAGACCGGCCAGCAGCAGCCCTTCGGATGCCGTGCCCAGCAACTGTTGCAGCAACAGCTCGGCAAGACTGGATGTCCTGCCATCCAGCCAGCGTACCGGGGCCTTCAGGCCATGCCTGGCGGCAGCGTAAAAATTGTCATGTGCCACTGCAAAGGGCAACAGCGTCTCCAACGGCTGTGACGAACGCATCAGGGCCTCGAACAGGCCCAGAAACAGTGCCGTATTGGCTATCGCGTCACGCGGCGTCGGGCCCGCGGCCACCACCCGGTGTTCGATACGGCAATGCGGTGCGCCTTCCTCGTCGAAACCGATCAATGGGCGGTTCCAGCGCCAGATGGTGCCATTGTGCAGCCGCAGATGGGCCAGTTGATCCGGTGTTGCATCGATCAGGTCCGGAAGAATCACGGGGAACCTGGCCCGGTTGGCCTCGAAACACTCCATGATACTGTCGCGAGTGTACGCGATGCCGAAGGTCACCCGCTTGCTGTAGTCGCTCGCGCCCACCGACACCGCCTGCTCGAACAGCGGGATCCGGGTCTCATGCCAGAGCTGGCGTCCGAACAGGAAAGGCGAATTTGCAGCGGCCCCAACCGTGATCGCCGAGATCATCTTGCACACGTTGAACGCGCGTGCGGCCTCGGCGGCATCCACCTGGACATGGATCTGCAGCGAGGTGGTCCCGGCCTCGAGCATCACGTCGTCGTGCCGGTGCTGCAGGTGCTCGGCCCCCTGGATATCCACTGTGATCGGCTCACCGCGGCGCAGCCGAAACACCTGCTCGTTGATCGCCAGGTAACGCCGCAGCGGCGACATGCTCTCGAGCGACAGGTCACCGGCGCGCACGGTCGGCAGGATTCCGGTCAACAGCGGGCGCAGGCCGAGCTGGCCCGCCGCCGCTTCACAACGCCGCCAGCGCACCAGCAGGGCGTCATGCATCTTATCCAGCGCACCCGCTGCCAGGGTCAGCGGGTCGGAGTTGATCTCGAAATTGAAGCGCGCCAATTCCGGCACCACCAGCGGATCGTTCACGGCCTCGAGAAACGCCTGGTTCCGGGCTGCGGGCCGTGCGGCCGCGTCGATCAGCCAGCCCTCGATCTCGAACCCGAAACGACGCTCCCGGGATCGCAGCCGCCCCTGCGCCATCCAGTCCCCCAACAGCGCCGTCTCTTCGTCCAGGCGCCGCCGAAACTCGACGAAGGCCGATTCATCGAACTCGCTGTCGGTGATCTCCTGTCCCATAGGGGCAAGATTAACCGCTTTGTGCGTTAAGCGTGCGCTCGAGTTCGGCCAGTCGCTGCGGGGTGCCGACATCGACCCAACGCCCGCGATGATGTTCGCCGCTGACCCTTCCGGCAGTCATTGCCTCGCGCAGCAGGGGTGCCAGCGGGAAGGCGCCCGCCTCGCAGCCCGCAAAAAGGTCCGGCGAATACACGCCGATGCCGCTGTAGGTCAGCCTCGGCTGCCCCTGAACATGCAGACGACCGCGGGCGAGGTGAAAGTCACCTTCGGGGTGATGTGCCGGATTGTCGACCATCACCAGGTGCGCCAGGTCGGAGGCTGCGAGTCCCAGCCGGCCCAGGCCGACGTCGCACCAGACATCTGCGTTGATGACCAGGAAAGGCTGGTGGTCCAGCAGCGGCAGGGCACGAAAGATGCCGCCCCCGGTTTCGAGCGCCCGGCCCTCGCCTTCGGCCGAATAGCGTATGTGCACACCCCAGGCCGAACCGTCACCGAGGGCATCCTCGATCTGCTCACCGAGGTGCGCATGATTGATCACCAGGTCGAGTATGCCGGCCTGCGCCAGGCGCTCGACGTGCCACAGGATCAGCGGCTTGCCAGCCACCGGCAGCAGGGGCTTGGGCGTGTGGTCGGTGAGGGGGCGCATGCGTTCGCCGCGACCTGCGGCGAGGATCATGGCGGTGCTTATCGCTGGCTTCCGAGACACAACTCAGTCCGGGCCCCAGAGATCGGCTGGTAGGTCGGGCTTTGCCCGACATTTTCGGCGGGCGCAGCCCGCCCTACGGACCTGCGCTGCTCGATCCGATGGGCGATGGATCTGGAAACAATGTGCTGAGGTGGCATCAAATCACAACAGAACTCTGCGCTCCTCCGCGTACCCTGCGTCCATGTTTTCCCAGAGATCAGCGGGAAGGTCCGGCTTTGCCCGACATTGGCGGCGGGCTCAGCCCGACGTACGGACCGGCAGTTCTCCACCCGGGCCGGACAATCAGGCCTTGGACTTCATGGAATCGAAGAATTCCTGGTTGGTCTTGGTCGACTTCAGCTTGTCGTACAGGAATTCCATGGCCGCCAGTTCATCCATGGGATGCAGGATCTTGCGCAGGATCCACATCTTCTGCAGCTCGTTCTCGGGCATCAGCAACTCTTCGCGACGGGTACCCGAACGGTTGATGTTGATCGCGGGGAATATGCGCTTTTCGGCGATACGGCGGTCCAGGTGGATCTCCATGTTGCCGGTGCCCTTGAACTCCTCGTAGATCACGTCGTCCATACGCGAACCGGTCTCGACCAGGGCGGTCGCGATGATGGTCAGCGAACCGCCTTCCTCGACGTTACGCGCGGCACCGAAGAAGCGCTTTGGCTTCTGCAGCGCATTGGCGTCCACGCCGCCGGTCAACACCTTGCCGGAAGAGGGGATAACCGTGTTGTAGGCGCGCGCCAGACGGGTGATCGAATCGAGCAGGATCACCACGTCCTTCTTGTGTTCGACCAGGCGCTTGGCCTTCTCGATCACCATCTCGGCCACCTGGACGTGGCGCGCCGCCGGCTCGTCGAAGGTCGAGGAAATGACCTCGGCGGCACGCACCGAGCGCTTCATCTCGGTCACTTCCTCCGGGCGCTCGTCGATCAGCAACACGATCAGGTGCGACTCGGGGTGATTGGCGGCGATGGACTGTGCGATGTTCTGCATCAGCATCGTCTTGCCGGCCTTGGGTGGCGAGACGATCAGGCCGCGCTGTCCCTTGCCGATCGGTGCACACAGCTCGATGGTGCGTGCGGTGATGTCTTCGGTGCTGCCGTTGCCTATCTCGAGATGGAACTTCTTGTTGGCAAACAGCGGGGTAAAGTTCTCGAACAGGATCTTGTTCTTGGCGTTTTCCGGCCTGTCGAAGTTGATCTCGTCGACCTTGAGCATCGCGAAGTAACGCTCATTGTCCTTCGGCGGCCGGATCTTGCCCGAGATAGTGTCGCCGGTGCGCAGGCTGAAACGCCGGATCTGGCTGGGTGAGACGTAGATATCGTCCGGACCGGCCAGATAGGAAGAATCTTCCGAGCGCAGGAACCCGAAGCCGTCCGAGAGGATCTCGAGGACACCGTCTCCGTAGATGTCTTCGCCTTTCTTCGCATGCCCCTTGAGGATCGCAAAGATCAGGTCCTGTTTGCGCGAGCGTGCGACGCCCTCGATGTTCATTGACTGCGCGAGCTCATTCAGCTCGGGCACGGGCATCTTCTTAAGTTCGGTTAAATTCATGTCCAGCCTTGGGAACACGTTCGTTCTGTCGGAATTGTTCGGGGAGAGGCACGAAGGCGCCATTTATGCTTGAAAAAATCGGTAGGAAGAAGGGCCGGGGTGGCACTTGGCTGGAGTTTAGCACGCGTTTCGCGTGCGTCCAGCATCAAAAAACACGGCGCCCTGCCCGGGCGCCGCCTGACCACTCAAAGGTTGCTGTCGATAAAGGCCGTCAGTTGCGACTTGGATACCGCACCGACCTTGGTCGCCTCGACCTCGCCGCCCTTGAACAGCATCAGGGTCGGGATACCGCGGATACCGTAACGGGGCGGTGTGTTGGGATTGTCGTCGATGTTCAGTTTCGCGATCTTAACTTTGCCCGCGTATTCGGCGGAAATCTCGTCCAGAACCGGCGCGATCATTTTGCAGGGGCCGCACCACTCGGCCCAGTAGTCCACCAGGACGGGCTCCGACTGACTGCAATACTTCACTCTCGAAATTGTCGTCCGTAACATGAACGATCTTGTCACTCACTGACTGTCTCCAGATGATTTCGGAATTCAGGGAAAGGCCTCCGGTCGGGTGCCCATAGCATGGGAGAAGCCCACATTTCTCGTTGCCAGGCCAAGGCCTTCCGCGCAGATAGCGGCATTTCAGCCCATCGGGGCGCTTAATTCAAGCCCCGGGGCATTTCAAGGACGGGAATTCGGGTATGCTTGCGCGCCATGAGTGAAAAACATCTTACTAAAACACGATTCGACAGCTTCCCGTTCTCAGAAGCGATCATGGACGGCGTGCGGGACGCCGGCTTTGAATACTGCACGCCGATCCAGGCGGAAACACTGCCGATCGCGCTGGATGGCCGCGACCTGGCCGGCCAGGCACAGACCGGGACAGGCAAAACCGCCGCCTTCCTGCTGGCGACGCTGCATCTGCTCGACCAGGAACCCGCCGAACTGTCGCGCCGGCAGAACCAGCCGCGTTCCCTGATGCTGGCACCGACCCGTGAACTGGCGATCCAGATCTACGACGACGCCTGTGTCCTGGCCGGCCACACCGGGCTCAAGGTGCGGGTCGCATACGGTGGCACCGGCTACGATACCCAGCGCAAGGCGATCGAGGATGGCGTCGACATCCTGATCGGCACCCCGGGGCGCATCATCGATTACTTCAAGCAGCATGTGTTCGACCTGCGCGCCATACAGACCCTGGTGCTCGACGAGGCGGACCGCATGTTCGACCTCGGTTTCATCAAGGACATCCGCTACCTGCTCAGGCATTGTCCGCCCCCGGCAGACCGCCAGGGAATGCTGTTCTCCGCGACGCTTTCGTACCGTGTGATCGAGCTCGCCTACGAACATATGAACAACCCGGAAAAGGTCGTCGTCGAATCCGACCAGATTACCGCCGACAAGGTGCGGGAGACTGCATACATGGTCGCCAACGACGAGAAGATCCCGTTGCTGATCGGCCTGATGAACAAACTCGAAGACGCGCGCGTCATCGTGTTCATCAATACCAAGCGCGAGGCGGACAAGGTCTGGGGTTATCTCGAGGGCAACGGCCACAAGGCGGCGATCCTGTCGGGTGACGTGCCGCAAAAGAAGCGCATGAGCCTGCTCAAACGTTTTTCCGGCGGCGAGGTCTCGGTGCTGGTGGCTACGGACGTGGCGGCGCGTGGGCTACACATCGACGCGGTGACCCATGTCATCAATTACGACCTGCCGGATGAGGCCGAAGATTATGTGCACCGTATCGGACGCACGGCGCGCGCCGGCGCCGAGGGCGATGCCATATCGTTCGCCTGCGAGACCTATGCCTTTTCCTTTCCCGATATCGAAAAGTTCATCGGGCACAAGATTCCCGTTCAACAGGTGAACCCCGAGCTGCTGGCCGACGTCGACCCCCGCAGCCGGGTCCGGATCGACAAGGCCGACCGGCTCGAGCGCCGCGACGGCGGAGGCCGCAACCAGCGGCACGGCTCAGGGCCGGGCGGTGGCAAGCCACCCAGACGCCGCAGGCGCAACCCCGCGGCCGGCGGTTCAGCGCCGGCATGAGTGAACCGGGCGGCGCAGTCGGGAACAAATGCGACCGCTGCCTTGGCTCCACCTGCTGCACCTACACCACCGAGGCATTGGGCCCCCTGCGCTCCAAGGCCGACTTCGATCACGTGCTGTGGCAGGTCTCGCACGAGGGCGTGGAGGTATACCGCGACAAGGATGGCTGGTACCTGCTCATCCGCGGCCGCTGTGAGCACCTGCAGCCAGGCGGCACCTGCGGCATCTACGAACGCCGCCCGCAAGTCTGTCGCGAATACAGCAGCGACTGGTGCGAGTTCGACGAGCCCGCCGAGACGCATTTCAGCCATCATTTTCGCAACTACGCCGAACTCCTGGACTATTGCCGCCACCGGTTCAGGCGCTGGGATGCTTGATCCGGCTGCCCGGCCAATGCAAAGTCCGGACGATGGCGACCATCGACAAGCCAAAATCGCGTGACATGGAGACGGGGGGGCAGCTGCCGGGCTACCGCGTACGCTATGCGCTGATCGTTTCGGTGCTGGCGGTATTGTTCGCCACACTCATTGCGCTAGCCTACCGTCACCTCGTTTCCACAACCCACACTGGCGCGGCCGACGCACCTGGTCCGGGCGTGGTCCTGCTTGCCGCCCTCGGTCTTTTTCTGTTGTTGGGCCTTGCCGGCCATCTCGGTCTTGAGCGGCTGATCCTGAGACCGATCCGCACGCTCGCCGCCGCCCTCAGGAGCAGCAGCGGCAACGCGGACACCCTGCTGGCGAAGGTCACGGTGGTCAGCGAAACACGCGGGCTGATCAGCGCCTGCGTCGATATGCAGGCCCGGCTCCACGAGCGCGAACGGCAACTCGATCACCTGATCCACCACGACACCCTGACCGGGCTGCCAAATCGGGCGCTTTTCCACCGTCGCCTGGCGGAGGCGATCGAATCGGCAAAACAACACGGCACGCTGGTAGGCCTGCTGTTCATGGACCTCGACCGCTTCAAACAGGTCAACGACAGCTATGGACACAGCGTCGGCGACCAGGTCCTTGTGGAGATCAGCCGGCGCCTGGTCAAGGTATTCCGCCAGGACGACCTGATAGCAAGATTCGGTGGCGATGAATTCGCGATACTGCTGGAGAACCTGCACGAACGCGACGAGATGAGCCGCCTGGCCGAGAAATCGCTGAGCGCCATCCAGCGGCCTTACGCGTTCGGTGGCCACCTGTTCTACAGTCGCGCCTCGATCGGGATCGCGGTCGCGCCCGATGACGGTGTCGAAGCCGACCACCTGATCCAGCAGGCGGATGCCGCCATGTATGCGGCCAAGCAGGGCGAGGGCTCCAGCTACCGCTACGTCAGCGATGAGCTCACCAAGGGGGCCGCTGCACGGCACGCCCTGGAAAACGAGCTGCGCGCAGCGGTGCGCGAACACAAGCTGGAGCTGCATTTCCAGCCGATCGTGGCGATGAGCGATGGCCGTGTGCACTGCTACGAATCGCTGCTGCGCTGGCCGCACGAGGAACAGGGCATGCTGCAACCGGCCTCGTTCATGGATGCACTTGCGGATGCCGGCCTTTGCAAGAACATCAGTGACTGGGCGCTCGACCGGATCCAGGCAAGCCGCCCCACGAAAGACGCCGTGCTCTCGATCAATCTTAGCGCCCGGCTGCTGCACGACGAGGCCTTTTCCCAACGCCTCTTGAAGCGGTTCGACGAGGGCCGGCTGATGCCCGACCACCTGATTCTCGAGATCACCGAGGACACCCTCGAGATCGATCTAAAGTCGGCGGCGCGCGTGCTGCACGAGTTGAAGCGGCGCGGGGTGCGGATCGCGCTGGACGACTTCGGATCGGGCCAGGCCTCGCTCAGCCACCTGCGGCGCTTTCCATTCGACTACATCAAGATCGACCAATCGTTCATCGCGGATATCGGCAAGGACCGCAACGATGAAAAGCTTGTCCAGGCCATCATCCGTCTCGCGCATGCGCTGGATATGGCGGTCGTTGGAGAAGGGGTCGAGACCATGGCGCAGAAGGACTTCCTTGCCGCCGAAGGCTGCGACTACATCCAGGGTTACCTGGTCGGCAGGCCGGCGGCAGGTGATCAGGAATGAGCCGCTCGGCCCGCGTTCAAAGACACCTGCGCAAACTGGGCAACAGGGTCGCAAACCCGCGCACCGCGGGGAACTCGTCGACCTGCCGCTCGGCCTGTCTCGCATCCGGCAGCATGATCGCCAACAGATGACTGATCCCGTAGCCCTGCGCCGAGCGCAGCACCGCCAGGCTGTCATCAACGAACAGGGTGCGTGCCGGATCGAACGGCTCTTCACTCTGCAGCCTGGACCAGAAACCGGCATCTTCCTTGGGCAGGCCGATGTCGTGCGCGCACACCACATGATCCAGGCGATCATGCAGGCGCGTGCGGCGCATCTTCAGCTGCAGTGACTTCTGGTGCGCATTGGTGACCAGCACCCGGCGTATGCCCGCACGCTGCAGCAGGTCCAGAAACTCCGTCACGTCCGGATGCACGCTGATCAGGTGATCCACCTCTTCCTTGAGCAGGGCGATGTCGAGTCCGAGTTCACGCGTCCAGTGATCGACACAATACCAATCCAGCGTGCCCTGGATGTCCTGGTAGCGCGCCATCAACTCCCGTTTCGCATCGGCCTCGGCCATGCCGCGCGCCTCGGCATAACGGTGTGGCACATACTGCAGCCAGAAGTAGTTGTCGAAATGCAGGTCCAGCAGGGTGCCGTCCATGTCCAGCAGGACCGTGTCGATTTCTTTCCAGTCGAACACACCACTTCCCCACCCCACCTATGCGGGGTTTTTTGTATGATTGACCGCCTGTACGCAGCCGATCCGCCGCTGCAATCCACCTGACGGGGTAGTTCATGGACAAACAGGCACTGCAGTTGCTCGACATCGCCAGGGCGGCTGGCCAGGCCATCCTGGAAGTCTATCACCAGGACTTTTCGGTCGAACAAAAGGACGACGACTCACCCCTGACCGCGGCCGACCTCGCCTCCAACCGCATCATCGTGCAGCGACTGCGGGAACTGGATCCAGACGTCCCCATCCTTTCGGAAGAAGGTGCCGATATCCCTTACCCGACCCGCAGCCAGTGGCAGCGCTACTGGCTTATCGATCCGCTGGATGGCACACGCGAATTCGTCAAGCGCAACGGTGAATTCACCGTGAACATCGCCCTGATCGAGAATGGCCGCCCGGTTGCGGGGGTCGTGCATGTCCCGGTGACCGGCATCAGCTACCTTGGACAATCCGGCCAGGGCGCCTGGAAGATCGACCCGCAGGACAGGTCCCTGCCCATCCGCGTGCGCGACAGACGGCAGGCAACCGCGCATGTGGCCGGCAGCCGATCACACGCCGGGGACAGCCTGAGGCGTTTTCTCGAACGGCTCGGTGACCACGAGATCGTCAGCATGGGAAGTTCGCTCAAGCTTTGCCTGGTGGCCGAGGGCACTGCGGACATCTATCCGCGCCTCGGGCCCACGTCGGAGTGGGACACCGCGGCGGCACAGGCGGTGGTCGAGGCCGCCGGCGGCATGGTCACCGACACACAGCTTCGGCCATTGCGCTATAACACCAAGGAATCGCTGCTGAACCCGCACTTTCTTGTGTTCGGCGATCAGGATGAAGACTGGGGGAAATATCTTTGAATACTGAAAGCCGCCGGCTTGGACTGGTCCGGGTTTGCCGGCTGCTCGCCTGTGTCTGCCTGATGATCGGCGCTACACCGGCCACTTCCGCCGAGGCCGGCGACGATCCGCTGGTGTTCGACGATCTGCCGCTGGAAGACCTGCTGCAGTATCCGGCGTGGTTCAAGCAAAGTTTTCTGGACCTCGACGAAGACCTCAAGGAGGCCGTCGCGGCCGGCAAGACCGGGATCATCGTGTACTTTGGCCAGAAGCGCTGCGCCTACTGCAAGATGCTGATGGAGGTGAATTTCAAGACCCCCGACATCGTCAGCTACACGCGCGAGCATTTCGACGTCATCCCGATCGATATCTGGAGCCCGGAACAGGTGACCACCCCGTCCGGCGAGTCAATGAGCGAGCGCGAGTATTCGCAGGCACTCGGGACGAATTTCACCCCCTCGCTGGTCTTCTACGACGCCGAAGGCCGCATCGCGCTGCGCCTTCGCGGTTACTATCCCCCCTACCAGTTCCGGGCGGCCCTCGAATATGTCGCCGGCGGGCATTATCTGCGCGAGAAATTCCCGGTCTACATGGCCCGCGGCGACAAGACCCTGCGTTTCGAGAAAGGCGACCTGGTCGAAGAGCCCTTCTTCTCCCCGCCGCCATACAACTTCGACCGCTCGGACTTTCCGGCGGAACTGCCGCTGGTCGTTTTCTTCGAGCAGGGCGACTGTCACGCCTGCGATGTGCTGCATACCCAGCCCCTGCGCCGCCAGACGGTGCGCAAGCTGTTCAACCACTTCGACAGCGTGCAGTTGGACATGCACTCGGACGTCCCGGTCATCAAGCCGGACGGCAGCCCCGGCACGGCACGCGAATGGGCCGAGGAACTGGGCATCTTCTATGCACCGTCGATCGTGTTCTTCGACGAACACGGCAAGGAGATCATCCGTGTCGACTCGGTGGTGCGCTTCTTCCGCCTGCGCAATGTCCTCAATTACGTCCTCAGCCGCGGCTACCTGACCGAACCCAACTTCCTGCGCTGGAGCTCACACACCCGCCGCGAGCTCGATGCACCGCCGCCCCCGGATCAGTGACAGAAAGCGGCGAGGTAATCCTCGTATCCCGCCCGACGTCGGCGCAGACCTTCTCCCTGCGCCGGCTTGTAACCACGCCGCAGCCTCGACGCCACCGAATCCAGTGCACGGCGTTTTTTCTGACAACGGTGCGCCCGTTCTTCTGATTTGCGTTTTGCATCACTGGCGGATACCCGCCTCCGCCGGTCGGTTTGCGCGCCTTCCCGGCTGCCGCGTGCGCGTTCCTGCAACCAGGCACGCTCGCCGGGGCGCAGCCCGACCGCATGGCCGCTGCGCCCGGCAGCCTCTTGGATAACAAGGGTCGTGTCACTGCCGCATGGCCGCTGACTGAAAGACGGCTCACCGGATGCCCCGCTGCACCGATAGATATCGGCGCGCACCGGAAGGCCTGGCATCAGCAGGGCCAGACAGATGAGATAAGCAGATGCTCGCATGTTCCCTCCCTGGAATGTGCGATCTGAGGAGGCCCCACTATAACCCCGATCCGGCGGCCGCCGGTATGGCCGACGCGTGACCCTGGCCATACGGGCGACGCGGTAAGAATCTAAAGCATGCCCCGGATTTGCCGATGTAAAAAAGATGAAGCCGCGCGCGCCCGCCGACAGGAATAAACCGGACCTGCAAGAGGAAAACTGCGTGCTGCGTGGCCTCCTGGAGACCCTGGGGCGCGATGCTGCCTACAACCAGCAGGTGATGGCGCGCTTCCAGCGGCGCGAGCTGGCCCTGCTGAGTGCCGGCGACCTGGTGAAACTGCTCGAGCGGCTGACGATCGGCATGCGGGGCTCATTTGTCCTGGACGGCGTGAAACTGATGCTGCTCGACCCCTTCTTCGTCATTCGCGACCTGCTGGCCTCCGACAGCACGGCCAATACAAGGCTGATGCGCGACGTGGAACTGTGCAGCGATGTGCCGGCAACCCGGGCCCGATTCGACGACCTCAAGGCACCCTGGCTGGGCCCGTGGAAGGCACAGCACCAGGGGTTGTTCGGGCGCCGGCTCGGCGGAAGCGTCGCGCTCCTGCCATTGCGCCATGCGGAGGGGCTGGCCGGCTTTCTATGCCTGGGCAGCCGTGATCCGAAGCGCTTTGAGACCGGACAGGCGGCCGATTTTCTCGCCCACCTGGCAAGCGTGGCCGCGGTTTGTCTGGAAAATGCGGTAAACCGCGAGAGACTGCGCCTGGCAGGCCTGACCGACAGCCTGACCGGCCTGTACAACCGCCGCCACCTGCAGCATCGCCTGGAACAGGAAGTGACCCGTGCCCAACGCTACGGCCAGTCGCTGTCCTGCCTGTTCGTGGACGCCGATCACTTCAAGCGCATCAATGATCAACATGGCCATGCGGCCGGGGATCAGGTCCTGACCGCACTGGCACAGCGGCTGCGCGCGCGCCTGCGGACAAGCGACCTGGCGACCCGCTATGGCGGCGAGGAATTCGCGGTGCTGCTGCCGCAGACCGACCCCGCGAACGCGCTCACCCTGGCGCGGGAGATCTGCGAGGGCATTGCCTGCGAGCCGGTCATGCTGGACAGCGGTATAGCAGTCGAGGTCACGGTGTCGATCGGTGTTGCGGCGGTACCCGCTTTGGACCGCAGGCCGGCGGGCGAGGCAGGCGAGTCACTGCTGCAGGCGGCAGACCGGGCGGTCTACCGCGCCAAGGAGGCAGGAAGGAACAGGGTGGTCAGCGCGGTCGACGACGCCCCATCGGCTCAGGGGTACAGCGGCAAAACTGGCGAGTCATAAATTTTCTATATTTTAATATATGCTAATTTGATAGAATAGGTGCCCGAATGAAATCAGGATCAGAAACAGTGTTGAAAAATGCCGGCAAGGCCTCTTTGTTGCTCAGGCTCGGGAGCCGGGTGTGCGTCTGCCTGCGCAACGACAGGATGGATGACGGCCTGCGGGCGCGAATCCGCCCGGTCGTGATCGGCTGGTTTGCGTGCTGGTTCGACAAGGGTGCGGCCAGCTGACGACCCGGATTCGGGTGGACGCCTGAAGTCCCCTGAAAAGAATCCAGGACCCGCCGGGTCTCTTTGTGTGTACGGGGTGGCCAGTCCACTCCCCTTTCCACACAGGAGACCGAGACCATGAAACACCTGATCATCGCCGGCATGCTTGCCCTTTCAACCAGCGCCGTCAGCGCGCAACCCTTCGACTACGAACTTCAGATCGGATCGACCGAGTACGACTACAGGGTGGGTACCGAGGGCATGACCTTCGCCACGGTGACCCCGAGTGACGGCATGTCGTCGCTGAGCGCCCTGATGCTGAGCGCAAATGTAGACGGCATAGCCCCGAACGACTTTCGCGGCACCATCGTAAAAAGCGGCCCCAGCCGGATCAGCCTGTACGAGATCCAACGCGGCAGCCCAGAGGGTATCGCCTATCGCGGCTACCATGAACGGTACGCACCCGACACCGACTGGGACGCGGTCGCACGTGAATTCCGCGCACATGCGATGGATGGGGAACTGGCATCGGAGGCCGGGGCGAAGGGCGACAATTCGTAAACCAATCCTCCCCGCAACACCCGGGCCAAAGTGTCCATCGAACGAAACATGCCGGGCACCCGATGGTCCCGGCATGTTTCCTTTTGAAACCTCAGCGCTCCCGCAGAATCCCGGCCAGATAGGCCGGCCCATCGAGGTTCTTCATCTGCTGCAGGATCCAGTCGCGGCGCTCGCGCACGTAGGCCGAGGGGGCATCGACGCGATAAGCAACGGGATTCGGCAACACGGCGGCGATCAAGGCTGCCTGGGCGGGACTCAGGCGGTCCGGACTGGTTCCGAAATAGCGCCGGCCGGCAGCGGCGACGCCGAAGGTCCGGTCACCCATCTCGGCAAAATTGAGATACATCTCCAGGATACGCCGCTTCGGCCAGAACAACTCGAGCAGACCGGTGAACCAGACCTCGAGCCCCTTACGTAAATAACTGCGCCCCTGCCAGAGGAAGAGGTTGCGCGCGACCTGCTGGCTGATGGTACTGGCGCCGCGCAGCGGGCCGCCGTCGAGGTGCCGTTCGACCGCGGCAATGATCTCCTCGGTGTCAAACCCGTGGTGATCAGGGAAACGCTGGTCCTCCGCGGCGACCACCGCCAAGGCCATGTCGGGTGCGACCTCATCGAGGTCCACCCACTCCTGCCGTTGCGGTGCGCCCTCACTGGCGAGCCGCTGCAGTATCACCGCCGAGTAGGGCGGATCGATCCAACGCAACGCCAGGACCATGCCGACAGAACCAAAGACACAGGCCAGCAACAACAGCAACAACCACCGCCTCAGGCGCTTCAGCAGCCCTACCAGACCTTTTTGCAACCCACGCATCTGACCGCTAGCCTCGGCGAACCCTACCCCTGCGGGCGTGCGGGCCCGGACAGCAGGGCCTCGATACCTGCGGCAGACGCGGGCGGCGCATACAGGAACCCCTGCACACGATCGCAACCGAAGGCGGCCAGCATTTTTGCCTGGTCTTCGGTCTCGACGCCTTCTGCGGTCACCTTCAATCCCAGCGACCGGCCCAGACTGATGATCGCCTCGACAATCGCCGAATCACCTGGGTCATGGGCGATATTGCGAATGAATTCCGCGCCGATCTTCAATTGATCGGCGTGGAATTCGCGCAGATACCTGAATGAGGCGAAACCGGTTCCGAAGTCGTCGATCGCAAACTGAAAGCCGTGGTCGGCAAGTCGGTTCACCGCATCACGAACCGATTCCGAGGACTCCATCAGGGTAGTCTCGGTGAACTCGAACTGGATAGAGGCCGGATCGATCCCGAAAGAATCGACGGTCGACGTCACCACTTCGAAGAAGTCGCTCGAGTTCACCTGGGAAGCGCACAGGTTGACCGCGATATGCTGGAACGGCAACCCCTTGCCGAGCCATTCGCGTGCCTGGCGACAGCTCTCCTCCAGGGAGAAGGCGGAAACCCGTTTGATCAGGCCGCGGCGCTCTGCGACGCGCAGAAACTTGTCGGGCGAAAGCAGGCCCAGTTCGGGATGCCGCCAGCGCAACAGGGCCTCCACGCCGACCATCCGCCCGCTGCCGAGTTCGTATTTCGGTTGATAGAACAGGAGTAGTTCGGCGGCGGCTTGTGCACCGCGCAGCCGTTCACACAAACGCATCTCACGCTGCAGCTGGTGGGTCATTTCGTCTTCGAAGAAGGCATAGGTGCCGCGACCCGCCTCCTTCGCCTTGTACATGGCGACGTCCGCGTGGCTCATCAGACGGGCGCTGTCGATACCGTCGCCCCGGGGAATCACAACCCCGATGCTGACGCTGGTGTGAATGACGTTGTCCCTTATCGGGAAGACCTGATCCACCGCGGAGATGATCTTGGACGCCAGCACCGAGGTCTCGCCGGGATCACGAATGCCATGCTGGATCAAGGCGAATTCATCGCCCCCCAATCGGGCCAGCAGGTCACTCGATCGCACCAGGCCGGAAATCCTCCGGGCCACCGCCTGCAGCAGTTCGTCACCCACCGGGTGGCCGAGATTGTCGTTGACCTCCTTGAAATGATCCAGATCGAGCAGATGCACGGCAAACTGCTGGCCGTCGCGTTCCCTGTTGGCCAGCACCTGGGCCAGGGTCTCGTTGAACAGCAGACGGTTCGGAAGCCCGGTCAGGCTGTCGTGGAATGCCAGATGCGCAATCTCTTTCTCGGCCTGCTTGCGTGCCGTTATGTCGATATGGGTACCCACCACGCGCACCGGCTCCTGCCGCTCGTTCTTGCGCACGTATGCCCGCGCGAGCACATCGATCAAGCGGCCATCCCTGTGGCACATCCGGTATTCGAGCTCGAACTTGTCGCGCTCTCCCGACTTGTAGGCGTGCAATGCGTCCAGCACCTCATTGCGCTGCGTCGGATCGATCAGCTTCTCCCAGGTCTCCAGGCTGTTGGGAAGCTCATCGTCGGCATAGCCCAGCATGGATTTCCAACGCGGCGAGTAATAGACGCTGCCACTCTGCAGATCCCAGTCGAACAGACCGTCGTTCGAGCCCAGCATTGCCAGTTCGAAACGCTCCTCGCTCTGCTGCAATGCCAGCTCTGCCGATTTCCGCTCCGTGATGTCCTGCAGAAAGCCAACCAGTTTTTCAGGTTTGCCGCCATCGTCGCCGCGCACACGGGCGCGGCAGTTGACCCAGCGCTCCTCTCCATCGGGCCGCAACAGACGGTACTCGACGTGGTGTTCCTGACCGGTCTGCAGGCTGTGTTGCAGGGATGCCAGCACGTGCGGCAGGTCGTCTGGATGGACCAGGTCCCTGAGGGTACCCGGTCCCGCCCTGCCGCCAGGGTCGAGTCCGGCAATGCGGTATACCTCGTCGGACCAGAACGCGGTCTGTGTGTCGGCCTGGAGTTCCCAGAATCCGACATGCGCATAGGCCTGCGAATCACGCAGGCGCTTCTCGCTGTCCGCGAGGCGCTGCTCGGCCTTTTTCTGCGCCGAAAGATCCTCGAAGATCGCAACGATCTCTTCGTTGGGCAGCTTCAGCACGAAGTTGTCCACCCAAAGCCCGAGACGCGAGTCCGTATAGTGCCTGGTGGGGTGATATTCGGATTCACCGCTGCGCCAGACCCGGCGCAATACCTCGAGCAGGCCAAGATCGCCGACCCCGGGAAACGCCCGGCTGAGGGACTCGCCGATAACGCTTGCACGCTCCGTACGCAGCATCTTTTCTGCGGCCCGGTTGATCTCGACGAAGACGAAATCCTCGCCGTCGTCGACGGCCCGATAAACCGCGACCCCGTCACTCATGTTCTCGAAAAGCTGCCGGTAGCGGACCTCGCTCTCGCGCAGCGCAAACTCCGCAAGCTTCTGCTCGGTGATATCCCGCCCGACTCCGACGATCGCGACCACCTCGCCTTCATCGTTCAGCAGCCCCTTGTCCGACCAGGCCAGCCAACGCCAGCCCTGGGGCGTCATGGCACGCTGCTCCACATAGCTCTCATGAGGGGGCGCGAACAGTTTCCCGATCGCATCCGCCGTTGCGGCGCGATCCTCCCCATGCACCAGCGGCATGAAGGTCCTGCCCAACAACTGATCCGGAGTGCGGCCGAACAGACTGCAATAGCTGGGACTGACGAACAGGAAATGTCCGTGCAGATTCACCTTCACGACTAAGTCGTTGCTGTTCTCCACCAGCAGGCGGTAATCGGCCAGCTCGGCGCGCAACGCTGACTCAGTTGAGGCCGAGTCGGTCACAGGTAGATCGTCTGCCGAGTCTGTATCCCTGTTCACCAACCATCTTCCCCTCTGAGTCCGGACCGATCGAGCCGGCCGACCACGCGGAAACAAAACCGGTTTTCACTCTATGACGCGATCCGTGTCGCGGGCCTGACCGGGGTTCAGAACCGGGCCACGGCCTCGCCGCCGTTTTCGATCCAGCCGTGGATCATCCTCCTGGTCGTAAAGCCGGCCGCGCATGCGCCGTCCCTGTCTATCACGATGACCCCGCCCCGCCCCCTCACCCTGCGCCTGAGATACGCGATACCCGCCCGGGTGGCCTCCCCCGCATCCATCCCTTTCATGAAGATGAAATCCGATATGGTCTTGGCGATCACGGTACGCATGAACTCTTCGCCATAACCGGTGGCCGATACGGCACAGGTCTCGTTATCAGCATAGACGCCGGCGCCGATGATCGGTGAGTCGCCCACGCGCCCCATACGCTTGTTGACCATGCCGCCGGTGGAGGTGACGGCCGCGAGATTGCCGAGCCGGTCGCGCGCGATGGCGCCGATAGTGCCGTGTTTCTGATCGTCGCCATGCTCATCCGGGTCGTCATGGTCGAGTATCATCCTGTGCCTCAGCCGCGCCTGCTCGAGCTGTTCGACCCGCTCGCTGCTGAGGAAATAGTCATCGGGCATCAGGGGTACGCCGCATTGAGCGGCAAACCGCATGGCGCCCTCGGAGACAAGCATCACGTGCTCGCTTTCGGTCATCACCAGGCGCGCAAGCCCGACAGGGTGTGCGACATTGGCAACGCCAGCCACCGCGCCGGCGGAAAGATCCCGCCCATCCATGATGGCTGCGTCCATTTCGACCTTGCCGTTCTCGTTGAGAACCGAACCGCGACCGGCATTGAACACCGGATCATCCTCCAGCAGTGAGGCGCAGGCCTCGACCGCCTGCAGGGCGGATCCACCAAGCCGCAACAACTCGCGGCCATGTTCGAGGGTCCGGCGAATACTGTCCAGATAGCGGTCGGCGACCGCATTGTCGTCGACGTCGTCGAGTGCCCCGGCCCCACCGTGGAGCATCAGCGAGTAGCTGTCTGTTGCAGTCATTGGTCAAACAATAGCAGAAGCCCGCCCCTGGGGCGGGGGGCTCAGGCCCTGAAAGGCAAAGCCAACTAGTTTGTTACGCCACCGGCGCAGGAGGCGTAAACTATCAGGTGACAATAGCGCCAGCGGAGCGCCGGGTATCCCGTGCAAGCCCCACCGACGACTCGAGCGACCGAACGACCCGGTATTGGCATAACACCGGGTTCACTACCAAACCGGGGTCATTGATGTGAACATCGACGAAATTATCTCTGCCGCACCGGTCATGCCGGTACTGGTCATTCATGAACTGGAGAATGCAGTGCCGCTGGCACGGGCTTTGCTCTCCGGCGGCCTCAAGGTGATCGAGGTCACTCTGCGCACACCGATCGCGATGGAGGCCGTTGCCAGGATAACCGAGGCCTTACCGGAGGCCATCGTGGGTGTTGGCACACTGACACGTCCCGAACAGTTCTCACAGGCGGCAGATGCCGGCGCGCAGTTCGCCGTCAGCCCCGGGCTGACGCAGGTCCTGCTCAACGCGAGCGTGGAATCGGAGATGCCCTACCTGCCCGGCGTCTTCAGCCCGAGCGAAGTCATGGCCGCACATGACATCGGCCTGGACTACCTGAAGCTTTTTCCCGCACAACAGGCGGGCGGTATCGAGATGCTCGAGGCGCTGGCCGGCCCCTTTCCCGACCTGAAGTTCTGCCCGACCGGCGGGGTCGACAAAAGCAACTTCCGCAAGTACCTGGCGCTGCCCAATGTGGCCAGTGTGGGCGGCAACTGGATGGCGCCGGCCGAGGCCATCGCGGCACGGGACTGGGACACCATCACCCGGCTGTCGGCGAAAGCGATCGCCTGACCGGGTCGAACCCGACACTGGTGCGACCGGGGAAGGGCGTCGCTCAAGGCCCGGAGCCCGTATCTCCGGCGCCTTCTTCGGCCAGGCCGATGACGAAGCGGTGCTTGCCGGCAATCGTGCGCTCGATCTCATCCAGATAGTTCACCTGCAGCACCATCCGCTCGTCGACATCGCGGCGGATACCGGCCTTCACAGACTCGAGATCGTGCGCACTCAATCGCTCTGAAACCACCAGATTCAGCACCATCCGGTCGAGCCCCGTCTGTACCCACTGGTACTGCCGTATCTGCTGCAGACCATACAACAGCCGGTTGAAAAAGGACGGGTGCAGGTGTTTCCCGCTGCGGGTCCGTATCAGGTCGTTGTGACGGCACATACTCATTTCCATCAGTGGAAACGGCAGACCACAGCCGCACTCAGACTCGAGCAGCCTGCCCGAATCACCGATGTCGTAGCGGATGAAGGGCATCAGGCGGTTGCCAAGTGAGCTGACCAGCAGCCGATCCTCCGTGCCCATGGGGACGGATTCCAGGTACACCATGTCGGCAAAGACATGCATATTGCCCTGACGACATTCCCAGGCGACATTCGGCACCTCGCGGCAACCATACTGATTGAATACCTTGCAGCCAAAGGCCCGCTGCATCAGCTGTCGCTGCCAGTCGGTCAACACCTCGGCGGTCGAATACACGCCCAGCAGGCCGTCCGGCAGCTTGATCCGGTTGTCGATGACGAAGCGCGCCAGCTCGGTAATTACCGATGCGTAGCCGTACAGCAGCACCGGCCGCCAGGTCTGTATCAGTCGCGCCCATTCCCGAAGGCGCGCCTCGCTGAACTCGACGGCCGACACCGTCTTTTCGACACCGGCGAAGTCAAACCGTCGGCGTCCAAAGACACCGCCCGGCGCCACGTCGCGTGAAGCCCCCCAGAAATACAGGACCTTTTGCCCGGGTCGCCACCCGGACATCATGAACCCGCGCATCATTCCGGCCAGCATCAATTCGTGCTTGGCATCGTCGTAATAGAAGGCCAGCGGCCTGCCCGTGGACCCGCCGGTATGGCCAATCTTGATCCGGTCACGATCGACGCCACGCACCAGCAGTTCATCCCTGTGTGCAATCAGGTCGCGCTTGTGGAGGATCGGAAGGTCTCCGGGCTCGATCGGCCGACCGGCATCGGGCAAGTCTCCGAACCGGGCGGCATAGAAATCCGTATGGCCGGCTGCAAACCTGACCATGTCGTCGAACGCAAGCTGCTGTCTTTGCAGGACCTGTTGCCGGCTCATTGCCTGTATCGGCAGCAGTTCCGCAAGTCGGGCGTATCTTGCCGGGTAGCGTCTGCGGTGCAGCCAATGGCGCAGCTGCCGGATCATTACGGTCCGGTATCCCGCAGGATATCCAGCGCCTGTTGCCAGGCCCGCCGATCGGCATACAGACCGGTTATTGCGTCCAGCTGCCGGCTGCGCCATGTGTCCCAACTGCCGGGCGCGTCGACGCGTGCATGACAGGGCGAGCCCTCACCGAAGTTGTGCGCCATATTGGATATGAAGGCATCGAAGTTGCGCAGCGCTTCCATCAGGCCGGGAGAATGGTTCCACCAATGGCCGGCGTCACGCAGCAACACCCCGAGCACATCGAGATGCCCGCTTACAAGCCGCTGGCGGGAGCGGTATTTCCCGTGCATCTCTTCGTGGACGGCGTCCAGCGTGACCAGGACCTGTTGAGCCGGCAGACGCTGGTCCGGAAAACCCATCGCGGTCAGGCGCTCCATCGAGAACAACATGATGTCACCGAAGAACTGGCGTTCGAACTCGTCGCACAGGTCAACGGCCTGCCGTCCGGCGATGACCCCGGGCCTGAACTCGGATCGCCCGGTCGCGGTGAGCGTGCGTCGGTGCAACATCGGAAGATTGGCGGACACGAAGCGGTCACCCAGACCCGACTTCAACAGGCGGCCCATGGTCGGTCCGGACATCCGCAATCGCAAGGGTGCAAACGGGATGAACCAGCCCAGCGCATCGGGGCCGAACACGTAATTGCCGGTATACACGGTGCGCGCCGGCTCCACGCTGTCGGCCACCGGCCTATGCCGATACCAGGTCACGCGGGTCGGGTGTTCGCCGTGAAAAAAGCTGTCGAGCCGACGCGCGAAATCCTCGAAACAGGCTGCATTGCTGGGTTCCCCGGCCAGGTTGCAGCGGTAGCGATAGACCTCCCCGCCGGCCTGGAAACCAAACATGTCCGCCATGTCGTGGTAAGCGGCCTCACCCGAGCCCCTGGTATCTGTGACCGGCTGCGCATAGGGCCGGCGCGGGTCAACGCCCGCCATTTCGCGCACGAAGCCGATCGTGTCCTCGAGGAGGTTGCCCGCCATCACCGCCGGCGACACAGGCGGATCACCGACCACCTTGCCGGTCACCATCCGGGCATCTGTGTCCGAGAAGATCCGATCCAGATGGTGAAAGAAATTCACCGCATACGGGCTGCGCCCGCCATCCGCGCTCGCGACCCTGACCCGAAACTCCTGATCGCCATCGACCGTATAAAAAAGCAGAGGCTCTCCCTCCATCCCGGCCTGCATCCCGGCCAGCTTCAGATAGGCGATATTGCGCATCATCGCCTGTCCCTTGTGGCCGAAGGCATTCGGCAGATGCTTGCCGACGATCGAGCCCAGATCGACGCCACGCAGCCGCCGCATGAGCGCAAGTTGTTCGTCGATGCCGAAGTAATGGATGGCAATACCGGCCCGGTCGAACTTCTCTGCGATCTCGCGATTGCGTGCGATTGCGGTCGGATCTGCCGAGTCGTCGGCCAGCAGCACCGACACCTTCCGATAACGGCCCTGGTGCGTTCCACCGTAGCCGTACAGCCGGCACAGCGTGAGCAGGCTGTCCAGGCAGGCCTCGAGTTGCCGGGGACTGTCCGCGACCGGGATGACGACCACGAAATGATGGCGCCGGTCGGCACCCTGCGCTGCGATCATGCCCTCGAGTTCGCGGAATGCGGCCTGATAAGGCTCGAGTACCGATTCGTTCAAACCGCCGTGCCACAAGGCCGACTCGAGTTCGACGATACGCGCCAGCTGCGCCCGGACGGCCTGGTCAGCGGGCCGAGAGGTAGGTCGGGAAGGCATTCTTGTCCAGCATGATCTCGATCAGATTGATCGACCCTTCGAGGTCTGCATTCGCGAACAGATCGACGATATCCGCCTCGATCTCGATCCTGTGGTGACTGACCCCGAAAGAGCGGGCCAGCCATTGGAAGTCCGGATTGACAAAGTCGGAATCGATATAGCGCTCCCCATACAGCTGGTACTGGTTTTTGCGGATCAGGCCCATGGTCGCGTTGTTGAACACCACGACGTTCAGCGGGATCCGATAGTTGACCGCGGTCATGATCTCCATGCAGCACATCTGGAAGCCGCCGTCCCCGATGATCGCAAAGGTCGGGCTTTCCGTGGCATACAGGCGTGCACCTATCGCCGCGGGTATCGCATGACCCAGGGACGAGATGCCCGAGTTGGGAAAATAGTGATTGGCGTCCGAGACATCGAAGTAGCTTTGCGCGAACACGATGTTGTCGTCGAAGACCACCGCCTGCTCGGGAAAGCGTCTCGCCAATGCAAGCGAAGAAGGTCTCGATCAGCCGGAATCCGGCGCTTGGTTCAGTATTCTCCCCGTCATCGTCGACCCTGGGTGACGGCGATTCCGGCTCGCGATGGTCCGCCAGGACATCCAGCGACTTGGGCCTGGTCCCATGCTCGTTCAGACATTCCAGCAACTCGGCCAGGACCTGGCGGATATCCCCGTGGATGGCCACGTCCGGTTTGAACACCCTGCCGAGCTGCGCCTGGTCCCTGTCAACCTGGGCAAGCTTCTTGTCGCTGAGCAACTCGTCGTCCCACAGGTAGCTGGTGCGCTCGTTGAACCCGGCACCAAGAAAGATCACCAGGTCGGCCTGGTCGACGATGTATCGGCGCGCGTCGCCATTGGAGGTGACACCGAGGCAACCAAGGGACAGCTCGGACCCCTCGCTGACCACTCCCTTGGCCTTGAGGCTGGTCGCCACCGGTATCCCCATACCCTCGCTCAATGACGCCACCCCGGGTCGCGCGCCGGCCTTGATGCAGCCATAACCGGCAATGATCACCGGGTTGCTGGCCGCCTCGATCAACCGCGCCAGTTCCAGCACCCCGGCCGACTGGAGATAGTCGTCGCTTGAATCCCTGGGGATATGGATCTGATCGAGCAGCCCGTCGTCCACCAGCTCCTTTTGCACGTTGTACGGGATGCTCAGCAGCACCGGCCCCGGCTGGTTCGAATAAAGCGCCTGCGTGGCCTGGCTGAGCACCTGCGCGAGGTAGTCGGTGCGTTCGATAAGCTTGCGATAGCGGGTGATGCCTCGAAAAAGTTCGCACTGGTCGATTGCCCCGCCTTCGCCCGAACTCTCCTGCAACCCCCCCTTGCCGAAGATATAGGTCGAGGTCTCGCCGGTGATCACAAGGATCGGCAGCTGCTCCGCATAGGCATTGGCAATCCCGGTGACGAGGTTGGTCGCCCCCGGCCCTGCGGTCGCGATGCACGCGGAGACCCGGTGCGAGATGCGTGCGTAGCCGCCCGCCATGAAGGAAGCGCCCTGCTCGTGCTTGACCAGTATGGTCTTCACAGCGGAGCTATACAGGCGATCGTAGATCGGCAGGACGTGCGCACCGGGCATACCGAAGACGAACTCGATACCCAGGCGTTCCATGTACCTCACGACAATGTCGCTGACAGTCACTTTCATATCGATTCGTTGCTGCGCCCGGTGCAGGCACCGACGGTATTGGGTTTGATCGCGATCCGGTCGCGCCGGACCCTGGCTGGCCCGACAGGAGACAGCCATCCCGACCCGTGGCCGCGGATTATATCGGTTAGCATAGGTCTGGGGCACGGGCACCCGGACCCACGGGGAGGCAGGGTCTGGTGGGCAAACAGCCGAAGGACACCCGGCCACCCCAATATCCAGGGTTGAATGCATGATATCGGGCCGTTTCCCGGATGGTCGACGAGCGGGCGGAGGCCGAGACGAGATGGCAAACCGCGCGCAAGTGCGTGCAGGCGGTTACGGGGTCATCGAAAAGCGCGTGGCCGGTTGTTAAGGCGGGGAGTCGCCTGCGACAGCTGGGGTTTCAGCACGCCAGGCCGTCGCCGTAGACAGTCAGGCGCCCGGAACCATGCCCCGGTCAACCGGTCGGCGGCCGGTGTTGGCCACCGCGGCGAGATCCTCGGATTCACCGTTGGCATAGACCAGGGTCACAGGTATACCGGACTTGTGGGCCACCCGTTCCGACAGCGACGTCAGCAGGTCGCCAAAAATACCGCGGGTCTTGTTATGGCCCATGGCGATCAGCCCGGCCCCGATACGCCGGGCCACTTCGGGGATACGCGTGGAAGGGATGCCCTCGACCAGAAGGATGTCCGGCTCCTCCAGGGCCTTCAGGTCCGGATGGTCCTGGAGGATATCGAGCACGAATTCGCCGAGCATCGACCTGGCCAGTCTCTCGACGGGCATCGTCAGGTCAGATTCGCCATGTCGCCGATAATAGCCGGGGCGGTCGCCGGGGTCGTGCACCACGTGCAGGATCTTCAGGGGAACACCGGTGAAGGCCGCCAGCCGGGCACCGAAGATCAATGCGGCGCGTGCGGCCGGCTCGAAATCCACGGGGACCAGTACAGGCTGATCAGAGCTATTGGGGGTTGGGAATCGGGACATTGCCACACACCATGACGAAAAGACTTCGGAGATGGGTAGATTGAACGAAGAATGTTTCCGCTACATGAACTTCCCGTGACAGAACAGCGTCGGCAAAGGAACTGTGCCTGGCGATAAAACTGCGTGAGTGCTCGCCGACACGTGCTATTTTCCGACCGCTCATGATCAAGATACTCATCATCGGCTATGTCTGGCCGGAGCCCGATTCTTCCGCCGCCGGCAGTCGGATGATGCAGCTGATCAGGCTGTTCCTGGCGCAGGGATGGTCGGTGACCTTTGCCAGCGCGGCATCGGAGGGCAGCCATATGGCTGACATCGGGGCCCTCGGCGTCGTCAGCGCGGGAATCGAACTCAACAGCGACAGCTTCGACAGCTTCGTTTCGCAACTGCGGCCTGATGTGGTGTTGTTCGACCGGTTCATGATCGAGGAACAGTTCGGCTGGCGGGTGGCGCAGCATTGCCCGGGCGCATTGCGCCTGCTCGACACCGAGGACCTGCACTGTCTGCGTGCAGCCAGACACCAGGCGCTCAAGGCCGGGCATGCGGTCGGCGCGAACGAACTCAACAGCGAGATCGCCATGCGCGAGGTCGCGGCGATCCTGCGATGCGACCTGTCACTGATCATCTCCACTGTCGAGATCGACCTGCTGACCGGGCATTACGGTGTCTCGGCCAAGCTGCTGTGGCATCTGCCGTTCATGCTGCCTCCCGTCTCGGAACAGGCGTTCGCCCCCTACGAGGAACGCCGGAGCTATATCAGCATCGGTAATTTCCGCCATGCACCCAACTGGGATGCCGTGCTGTATCTCAAAGAGACCCTGTGGCCGCTGATCCGCGAACTGCAGCCGGATGCCCGGCTCGACATCTACGGGGCCTACCCGACGCCGAAGGCCACCCGGCTGCACGATACGGCGCAGGGGTTTCGTGTGAAAGGCTGGGCCGACGATGCCCACCAGGTCATGCGCCGGGCGCGGGTGTGCCTGGCGCCGCTGCGTTTCGGCGCCGGGCTCAAGGGCAAGCTGGTCGACGCCATGTCCTGCGGCACCCCGAACGTCACCACCTCCGTGGGGGCCGAGGCCATGCACGCCGAACTGCCATGGAGCGGTGCGATCGCCGACGACCCGGAGGTCTTTGCCAGACTCGCGGTCGGGCTGTATCAATCGAGAGAGCAATGGCGTCAGGCGCAGAAAAACGGTGCCGCCATCATCAACACGCTGTATGACGCAGTCGAACTCGGTGAACGGCTGCTACAGCGGATAAACCATCTTCGCGGCTACCTGGCTGCACACCGCCTCGACAATTTTACCGGTGCCATGCTGCAACACCACACCCTGCAAAGCACCCGCTACATGGCGCAATGGATCGAGGCCAAGAATCGCGGCAACCCGAACAAAGTATAGGGGTGGCTTCGGTCAGCGCTGACCCGGCGTCACACCCAGGTCGAAACGCAGGCCGCTGGATGCCTCGCCACGCCCGACCTTCTTGCGCCGCCCGCACCACAGCCAGGCGCGACCATCGGCAGTGCGTGCATAGTTGAAGCGGCGCTCTACCACGATCCCGGCGCGCGGCACCTCTTCCTCTTCGATCAGCAGCGAGTCGGCGGCGATGTCCCGGTTCGGATCGGCGCGCAGCAACAGGCCGCGCGGATGGAACACGAACACCTGCACGTCGGGGTTGGCCGGATCGATCGGCATTGCGGTGACGAACTCCGGCGAGTTGCGCAGGCGCTCGATGAAGTCGGCATAGCCGTCGATCGCGGCCATTGCCGCAGCGTCGACGCGGTAGAAGCGTTTCATGCCGGCGCGTTGCAGGCGGATCGACAGCGACAGGTCGCCCTTGGACTTGCGCACCGGGATCAGCGGCAGCCAGTGGCTGGGCACCGGGGTCATCAGCCGGTACAGCAGGCTGGCATCGGTGCTCGGCACGGTCGGCTGCTGGCCAAGGCTGTAGCGCTGGTCCTCGAGCGCGCGGTCAAGCGGCTCGCCGCTGGTGCCCTGCACGTGCTTCTCGATTGCCCACGCCAGATTGGCCATCTCGTCGCGCACCAGTGCGACCTCCTCCAGCGGGTCGCCTTCGAGGGTCTCAGACAGCGGCGGTGGGATGAACAGCAGGTTGGGGTCGGCGTCACCGCTGTCGGCATTCGACAGGCCGTGCAGCCGCCAGGTACTGTTCGCCTCGTTGGCCACCGGCTGTACGTCGGTGACACGGCCGAAGGTGTCGGTGACGCGCAGACTTGTCGACGCGGTACAGGCCACCGCCGCGCACCCGCGCCGGCACCATGAACCAGTCGCTGCCGTGCACCAGGGCGTACTCGGCCACCATCATGCGCACCAGGTCGAGCGGGCCGGCCTGGATGCGGGCGAAGTTGACCTGGCCGTCTTCGAACTCCCAGAAGCGGGTGGCGGGCATGCCGGCGTACTGGATCTGGGTCGGGATGGAGTTGCGCAGCGCCGGGTCGTCGAGCGGCCTGGTCTGCGCGTCGGGCAGCAGGCTTAAGCGACTGCGCCGGTTGGTCACGGCGCGTACGTCGAAGTCGTGCCAGTCGATGTGACCGTCGACGTATTCCTGAGCGTCCAGGCGCAGGCGCTGGCGATCGTTGCCGGCCGCCAGTTCAAACGCGTATTCAAGGCGGTTCGGCAGCCACGCCGGATTCTGGTCGGGTTCGCTGATGAATTCGTTCATCCACGCCAGCCAGCGGGCCAGCACGGGTGCCGCGTCCATTGCCAGACCCTGGTCGAGCAGCGCCTGCGGCAGCGCACCGAGCGTGCCGTCGGGCTTGACATAGGCACGCAGCTCGCGGGCCAGCTTCACAGCGTCGATCCCGGCGCCATCGAGCAACAGGTGCCAGAGCATGCCGGCCGGGTCGCTGAGCGGGTCGGCCGGCATCGCCAGCGCACCGGGGTAGGCAAGGCGCGCAGCCTCCGCGATATCGTCGCGTGCCGCATCGCTGCAGTAGCGCACCAGCACCTGGCCGGCCTCGATATTGGCCCTGGGATGTGCGCCCATCTCGAGCAGCGGCTCGGCCTCGACCCGTGCCTCGAGCGGCAGTTGGCCGCTGGCGAAGGGTTCGAAGTCGGTGCTGGCCGGGTCCAGTCCCGGGGCATAGCCAAGGATCGGCATGCCGCTGAGCCGGTAGTCGACATTGACCGGCGAGCCAGCGTCTTCACCTTCGAATTCGCGGAACTGCCACTGTCGACCGAGCATCCATAGCGGGTCGGCGACGCGCGCCGCCAACGCCTCGTCATAGCTTTCGCCGCGCGGATCGACCTCGAGGCGGAAGCTGGAAAGCACCTCGGGCCTGATCGCCGCCAGCTGTTTGAAGCTTTCGGTTGTCTGCGCGAACTGTTTGTCGAGTTTGACACTTGCCATGTTGTTACACCTTGCCCATTGCCAACACCTTGACCGCGACGTCACTGGCCAATGCGTAGGCCTCGTTGGCCAGATATTTGATGTCGAAGCCGGGAACGTCCGGGGTCTGCGCGTCCTGGATCACGTTCATCGGCAGCGCCAGGTTGACTGCACCGGTCAGCTGCGCCGGACATACCGCGCGCAGCTTGGCCAGTTCTATGGTCTCGTTGACGGTGGCGAGCAGGTCGTCGAAGGTCCAGTTCGGCATGCCGGGGCGTGGCGGTACCGCGAGCAGGATGGTCTGTGGCGGACGTGCGCCGGGGGCGTCGTAATGGAAGGCGACTGCCGCGGTGCTGGTGTGCAGCGGTACGGTCTCGGCCCAATCGTCGCAGACCAGCGCGGCCAATAGCGCGTCACCGGCAATCGACCCAGGCAGGCCGGACGGCGCATGCACGGCGATCGCGAGTTCAGGGCGATGCCGTCCGCTGGCCAGCAGGTCGCTCTTGGCGATGTCGTCACCGGGTGCATCCGGCCAGGCGCCGGGCAGTGCAGCCCAGATCGAATCGGGCGTGACCGGTGACTGCAGCACGCCGAAGCGATCGTCTGAGTAACGGTCGACCAGCATCTCGCGCGCCAGCAACAGAGACTGCAGGTTGTCGACCCCGTCGCGCACCTTGGCGATCTTCGGCAGCCAGCCGGGCACCGCCACTGGATCACCCTGAGTCAGGGTCGACTGCGCAGCCAGGCTGGCATTTACCGTGGTGTTGGCCTCGCCGAGCGTGAACAGCGGCACTACCGCGAAGTCACGGCCGAATACGCTCTTCAGCGTATCGATTGCGGCCTGCACGATGGTGGCACTGGTCGCACCGGCGGCAATCGCTGCGTCGCGCTGCTCGGTGATGTTCGACAATCGGTTGGTGATGTCGCCGAGCGCCAGCCGGCCGCGCTCGGTGAGTGCCTCGCGGTACGCCGCCTGGGTGGCGAAGGTGCGGTGCGTTTCGCGCTCCACGCCGAGCACACCGAAAATCCGCAGCGCTGCCAGGGCCGCCTCGATATTGGCGGTATCGATCGGATCGTTCTCGCTCGCCGGCATCGCCGCGACCAGCGCGTTGGCCAGCGCGGTAAAGGTGCTGGCCGTGGCCACTGCTCGTGCCTGGAGTTCGGCGGCATCCACGCCTGGATAATCGCCCTCGGTGTTGTCGCTGCCGAAATTGCCATCGATCACCGCCAGGTCCCGGCGCACCGCCGGGCGGGCGCGGATCACCTGACGACGGGCCAGGCCGAGCAGGGCCTCGAGGTGCACCAGGCCGCGTTCGTTCTTGTCGGTGGGCAGCTCCTCGATATGCACGAAGGCCTGCGCGCCATACTTTGCGGTGGCCGCGGCGCTGAAGGCCTCTGCGATCACCAGGCGCAGCCGGCTGAGTTCGCTGATTGCGCCATCCGGTGCACTGTTGTCACCGGCGGCGCCGGTACGCACGTCCCGACGCGCGCCACCGGGCGCATCCAGCGCATGGATCAGGGCCAGCGGCGACAGCCCGAGTTCGTTCGGGTGCAGTTCGAGCGGATCGTTCTGCAGCGTATCGCCGACGAATACGCGGCCGCGCAGCACGAAGCGTGCGGGGTCGCCGATCAGCTGTGCCAGCCAGACATTGATGCGCGGCTCCGCGGCGGTCATCGCGTCGGTCGGCCAACCAGCCGGCAGGCCGGGGCTGGTGTCGAGCAGAATCGCGACACGCTGGGTATAGGTGACCCCATCGCGCGGGGAACGTCCAACCTGCGCCTCGACCGGAGTGGTCTGTTTGTCCAGTACCGACAGCGCGGCCGCGGCGCGGTCCACGTTGCCTTGCGCGATCTGATAGGTGGATTCGGCAATCCCCAGATCGGCGACCGCATCCCACAACTTGTTGAGTTCGTCGATCAGCACCTGCACCTTGGGGCGCTCGGCGGGTGGTACGGTGTTGACCGCGGAGCTGCCGGCCTCGAGCAGCTTGACCCCGTCGACCACGTCGCGGGCGGCGATGGTTTCGCTCGGGTTGTTGGTTGCGTCGCCCTGGGCGTTGAGGTCGACCGGACGCAGCGGGTATTTGCGGCGGAAGGTCAGGATGTACTCGCCGAGCAGCCGGTCGCGCAGGCCGCGCTCGAAGCGGTATCCGAGCAAAGCAGTCAGGGCCTGTCCCTGCGCCAGGCCTTCGTAAATCGCGTTCGCGGCACGCACCCGGCGTGATGACAGATCGAGGTCGTAGGCAGAGCGCGCGGCCGGCTCGTTCGACAGATAACCGCTGCGCAAGATCGCCGCGGCCGCGGCATGGCGCATCGACGGCATCAGCATGTGACCGAGGCTCTCGCGGTTGTCGGCCGGGTCGGGTTTGAGGTCCTCCACGAAACCCCAGGCACCGACGTGGACGCCGGGTACCGTGGCCGGTTCGCCATCGGCATCGTGGCCCGCGCGCAGCTTCGCCAGGCGGCGCGTGGCCTGCGAGGTCAGCCAGGCATCCAGGCGCCAGTCGAACATGTCGAGCGTGGTGCGCAGCGCCCAGTTCAGTTCGCCGACGGTGCGGTCTTTCAGCGCATCCAGGCTGGCACGCACGCTGGCCAGGTCGCGCGCATGGCGGGCCGCGGTCTGCAGCCAGCCCTGGATCCTGGGCTTGGCATACTCTTCGTGCCATTGCGCGAACGCGACCTCGTTGCCGTTGTACACCGCGACCGACTGCTTGACCGCGTGCGTGGTCACGCTGTCGTCGCCGGTGACCTGCTTGATGCGCACCTTGGACAGCTCGCCGGGGTGGCGCACGCTGAAGGCCTGTTCGTCTTCGTCCGGCACTTCGATTCCGATGGTCATCGGTGCGCGCAGGCGGGTCGCTTTCACGTTCGGCTGACGGGTCTGCAGCGTCTGTTGCAACAGCAGCGAGGCGGCCTGGTCGGCCTCCTGGTCGACCGAGTAGGCGAGCAGCCCGGCCAGCAGCGAGCTGGCCTTGCGCAGCCCGGCCGCCTTGCCCTTGATATCGGTACCGGCATCGAGTGCGCCGGCCAGCGTCTCGATGTAGTTGGCATCCGCTGGCAGCTGCGTTTCGGGCGCGGCCTCGCGCGTCTTCACCTCGGCATCGGCCTGCACCCATGGCATCGAGCGCGGCAGCACGTTGGGATCAGGCTGCACCACCAGGCGGGCGATGGCGAGCGCGGCCAGCTGGGCGCCGTTCGCGTTCGACGCGCCCTGGGTGACTTCCAATGCCTGCAGGAAAAAGCCACCGAGGGTGAACTTGAGGTCGGACTGGAACTGGCCGACCGCGTCCTGCACCGCCGAACCGAGCGTGTCCTCCTTGACCTCACGGTAACTGACCGCCTGGGCCCAGGGGCCCTGGCGCAGCAGGGTGTTGGTCGCCGCCGCTGTGCCGTCGAAGCGGGTCACGCCGCTGACCGCACCGGACCAGGACGGCCGCAGCAGCTTGAGGATGCGATCCAGGCCATCTTCGAAGGCATCGGCCGGCTGGTACTTGCCGCTCGCGACCACCGGCAGGATGCCATACGGCTGGCGATCGATGCGCAAGGGCTGCAGCGGACCGGCCGGGCGCACGAAGCGCACCGCGTGTTCGCGCAGCGCACTCAGCGTGTTGTCGCTGGCGCCACCGCTGTCGGCGCGCGTCCAGTAATGCTCCAGGTAGTTGCCGGCAAGGCCCCTGTAGAGCGCATTGGCCATGTGCCCGGCCAATTCGGTCTCGTCGAGTCCGCTGTTGCCGACATGCTCGGCGTCGAAGTCGGACTCGCGCATACCGAACGCGGTGCGCAGCGCATCGATCGCGCGTGTGCCCGGTGCAGCCGTTGCGGCGGGCGCGGCGTTGGTGCCCGCGTCGCGCTCGAACGCCGGCGAGTGGCCGGCGCTCTCGGCACTGGTATTGTTGGTCGCGGTGCCGATCGGCAGAAAACTGATGCCGCCAGTGGCGCCGTTGGCATCGAGTAGCGCGCCAACCCCGGCGGCGGTGTCTTCGGGATCAAGGGTCCAGTCGATGCCGAATACCACGAGCCGGCTCAGGCCCTGGCTGAGCTGATAACCGGCCAGCGTGATGTCGGCCTTGCGGATGGTGATGCCCATGCCGATCGTCTCCGCCGCGGCATAGTCGGCCAGCCAGGCCGACTCGCCGCTGAACGGTGGTGGTGCCTGGTCGGGCGGTGGCGCGTCGCCGGGCTCGATCACCGGCGACATCGCCACCACGTCGGGCACGACCTTGCCGAAGCGCTGAAACGCGATCTTGCCGTTGGCTGCGTAGCCGACGGCGCAGAAGCGGTCGGGCAGCAGGGTCGCGACCGGTTGTGCGGCGAGGCGCGAGCCAGTGGTTACATCGTCCGGAAAGCCCGGCGGCTCGGCCGGCACACCGGCTTGTTCGAGCAGCGCCGCATTGAGCGGCCGCATCACGCGCAGCACGAACGCGGCGCGCGGTGCATCGCAGGGCGCGCAGCATCTCGGCCCACAGTGCTTCGGGACGCTGCTGGCGCATGCGGAACTGTTCATCGCTCTCGAACGCGGGATCGTTTTCGTCGCTGACGCGCAGTGTGCGCGCATCCCAGCAGGCCTGCCAGTAGGCGCGCCCGGCCTTTTGCTCGGTGGCGGTCAGGCCGTCGGTATGACGCTGGATATTGGCGGTGTCGGGGTAGATACGGATCTGCAGCGTGCTTGCGGTGTAGCGGGTTTCCAGGCGCACCGGAAACATCGCAACAGGCAGATGGCCCTCGAGGGCAGTGAACAGCGCCTGGGCCTTGGCCAGGTCAGCGGCCGCGGCGGCCGACTGCGCGGCCAGCTGGTCGAGCAGCGACAGACGCGCCTCGCGCAGTTTCCTGAATTTGTCGGTCGCCTTACCCAGGGTCTTCGCGGCCTTGCTGAGCACATTCTTGTCGGCACCGCTGGCGCGCAAGCGGTCGCGTTCGCGCTTGGCGTTTTCGACCGCGAGGATCGCCGCGTCGACCTCGCGGTCGACCTGCTGGCGCTGTGCGCGCAGTTGCTGGATCGCGTCAAACTGGTTCGGGCGGGGCATGGCTCAACGTCCTCTGGTGTTGATCTTTTTCACGACAGCCGCTTGCCGTCGAAATAGCCGCGGAACGGCCTCTGCAGCATCGCGCGCGCGATCTCGCCGGCGTGGCTGCTGGCGGTCTGCAGTTCCAGGCTGTTGTCGGTCAGGTTGACCTGGGCCAGCTGCGGAAGCGTGACATGCGCACCGCGCGCGGTGCCGACCTCGGCCCAGTCGACGTCGAGCCAGGTATCGCCGTCCTCGGCCGGTGGCAGTGCGGGCTCGCCCTGCTGGATGCGCATCGCATTCACCTTGGCCAGCATCACCGGGCTGACCGGTGATGCCATGCCGACCTGCACCACCTTGCCGCCGCGCCGGCGCACGCGCGCGACCTGGCGCGTGACCTCCTCGTCGTCGAAGCCGAAGCGCGGTTCGGTCATCGGCTCTTCGAGCACGAACCAGTGCTGGTTCGCCTCGGACGCTGCGATCGGGAACAGGAAGAACACGATGTCGTTGCCGATCACACCCGCTCCCTCGGGCGAGATGAACTTGCCCGGCGTGGTGAAGTCAGGTGTCGCGGCGTCTTTCTTGATCGCATAGATGTGGGTGTTCGGATAACGCCGCAGCAGCTGGCCGCGGATCAGCAGTGCCAGGCGGCCTTCTCCGTTGTCGCCCGGGGTCGGCGCGCCGGCCATGCCCAGCGGATCGTTCAGGTTCCACTGGTGGATCGGTTGGATATCGAAGCGGTTCGGATCGAAGTACTGCCAGAACTTGCGGAACGGCGAACCGCGCTGGTCGGTCGGGTAGCCGCGCCACAACAGCTCGCGGCCCATCTCGTGGTTGGTGCCGACCATGAAGCTCTCGACGAATCTCGGATTGGTCTTGACCAGCAGGATGGTGTCGTTGGGGATGTCCTCGACGCCGGGCATGAAGGCCGACTTGTCCATCGCCACCAGCCGCCGGTACAGCGCCTCGTCGATCTTCGGATAGGCCATCACGCGGTCGTAGGCCTTGGGGATCACGAAGCGTTCGTTGTGTTTGAGTACCATCCCGATCACGCCGGACGGCGCCTTGCTCAGGCCGAAGTCGCTTCCGCCGAGCTGTAGCAGGCTCTCGACGCGGCGCACGACCATCAACGCGGGATTGATGGCAGTGACAGCGCTCTTGGCCGTGCTGACGGTGTTGAACGGCACGACCTCGACGCTGACACCCTTCGGCGGTGCCGGCACCTTGTCGCGCGCCAGCTTGTCGCGCCAGGCGTCCTTGTAACGGTTCAGGGTCGACTCGCTGGCCAGCGGCGGGCTGATGGTGATGCTCAGTGCGTCGGGTGCGATCTTGGCCTCGCCGGTGGCGACGAAGTTGGCGCCGCCGCTGGTGCCGATCGCGACCGGTGCGACACCCGGCGCCACTGTCGTGACGCTGTTGGCCGGCAGTGAGTTGAACAGCGCGTTGTTGCCGTAGCGGCGGATCGCCTCGACATTGACCAGGCCGATGGTGGCAGGGGTGATGGTCGCGCCGACCCGGCCGGAGCGCGGCGTCGGCAGCGTCATGTCGAGCAGCTGGCCACCGCGCGCGTCGACCTTCAGGCCGCGCGATTCGAGCAGCGGCGTGCCTTCCTTGAGATTGCTTACACTGAGCAGCACGCCTTCGGCCTTGAGTGACCGGGTCCCGGCCAGGGTCGCGGCGACGGCCGCCGGCGCGATCGCCTGGGTCGCGCCGCTGTCGGCGAGTGCGGCACTGAACTCCTGGATGCGCGCATAGTGGCCGTCGGTGAGCACGCCGGCCTTGAGCTTGTCACTGACGCCGGCATCGACCCAGCCGGTTTGTCTCAACAGTGCGCCGGTGCTTCTGACCTGCTTGATAAGCCCGCGCACGTCGCCGGCCTTGAGTCCGGTTCCGAGACCGGGGATGTCGACCGTGGCCTGCGCGGAACCGGGCAGCTTGATGCCGTCCAGCGCCTTCAGACTGACCAGGCCGTCGGTGCGGAAGCGCTCTGGCTGGGCGAAGGTCTTGGCGGCGGTCTTGGTCTGGAATCCGGCCGCCAGTTCGACCAGGTGCGTGCCGGCGGCGGCACCGGCGGTCTTGCGCAACAGAGCGCGCGCCGGGCTCAGGGTGCGGCGCAGCGCGCCGTCGCCGAACCCGTCCGGCAGGCTGGTGGTCTTGCCGTAGCCAAAGACGGTCAGGTCCTTGCCGATCTTGATGCGCGCGGCGGCCGGTGACAGCAGCGCGAGGCGGCGCGCCTCGGGCAACTTATCGAAGCGCTTGGTCAGGCCGGTGAGCGCCTTGGTAGCCAGGTGCAGCAGGCTGAACATGCGCTCGATACGCAGCACGTCGCCGACCTGTCGCCAGGCGGCCTGCATGAATTCCTCCTGGTTGCCCTGCACCAGGCGGGTGCCGACGCTGGCCGCCATGCGTCGTGGTATCGAGGCGTTCAGGCCGTCCTGCCAGCGGTAACGCTTGCTGGCATCGATGGTATGCCGACGTGCATGCCAGGCGCCGTAAATCGGCGGACCGACCACCGGAATCTTTATGGCCTGTTCGTCCAGGCCTAACAGGCCGTTCGCCAGCGGTTCGGCGGCATTCAGGAATGTGGCCAGATCGGCGGCGATCGCGTCGTCCTGGCCGGGCTCGGGCGAACCGCTGATCGCCAGCGACAACAAGGCGCCTTCGTACTGCGCCAGGTAGTTGTCGCGCACATAGTCCGGTCCCTGGGCGCGGGCGTCGGCGGGTTGCAGCAGGCGATCGGCATCGACCTCGACCGGCAGGCGGCCGAGCTTGTCGAGCTTGTCCTGGATGTCGGCCGGGTACTCGGCCGGCGCCTTGAGGCGGCGTGCCAGGGTCTCGAAGTCGCCGGCCGGGCCGGTGCTGAACTCCCAGTGGTAATACATCGGCAGCTCGAAATCGGCGCTCGCCGCAGTGCCGGTCCAAGCCGGCGTGGTCTTGGCGTCGGCGGCCAGCGGGCGGCCGAGTGCGGCGTCGAGGCCGGGTTTGAAGGTCGGCACCAGGCAGGCCATGTAGCTGGTGTTGGCCTCCAGGCGGCGCGGGCAGACCAGGCGCGAGAGGTTCTTCGCCGGCGCATTGCGCAGCATGTCGATCACCTGCTGGCCGGCCGAGTCGCGCACCACCTGGGCGTGTGCCCACATCCAGGCCTCGCTCAGGTTCGGCAGCGGCGTGTTGGCCGGCAGCAGCACCGAGGGCAGCAGGCGACCGGGCCGCAGGATCGGCGGGTTGACCTCTTTGCGCGAGAAAACGACCAGCGTCAGCCAGGGCATCAGGCGCTGCTTGGTATCGGCCTTGGCCGGGGTGAACAGCCACGGGAAGTCGGGCGGATCGAATTCGAGCGCGGCCAGGTAATTGGGCTCGAAATCGTGGTTGCTGGCTCGCGGCTCGGTGCGCACGATGATGCGCTGGTCGATGCCGATCACATCGCCGGGGCCATAGAGCTTAAGGTCCACGGTCGGCGTGGCGTTCATCTCGCCGCCGCCGGTACCCTTGAGCTTGAGGCCCATGCCGACGACCGGCAGCGCGGACACGCCGCTCATGCCCAGCTGCGCATGGGTGTGGGCGCGCGCCAGGCCGCGCCGCGCCCAGGGCATGAAATCGTATTTAAGGTCGGGATTGGGGGCGTCGGCCATCTGTGGTCTCCATCAGGCCAGTTCGAAGAGTTCGGCGACTTGTATCTGTTCTGCGGCACGCTGGCTGCCGGCGGCCTGGTTGAGTCCCATCTCGGCGCCCCAGATGCCGCTGAAGCCCTGATTGATGGCCGGTTTTTGGTCGGTCTTGCCGGTCACCGCGGTCGGCACCGCATCGCGCACACTCAGCGGTACCGCGTCGGCCGGCAGCATCGTGTCGAGCACGCGCAGGCCGCAGCGTGCCACCGCGCCGGAGTCCACCATCCACTGCGCGGATGCGTTGGCACGGCCGAACAGGTGGGCGTTGAGCAGCTGGCTCTCGAGGCCGAGCAGGAAGCCCTGCTGCGGCGACAGATCGCGGGTCTCCCAGTCGACCGGGCTCTCGATCACCGGGCCGGCGATGAAGTCGTCGAGACCGAAGTCACGCCCGGCAGCCATCGCCTCGAACGAGGGTTTGCCGAGCTTGTCGTCGTCCGACATCTTGAAAAACTGGGCCGCGGCGAACTGTTCCTTCTTGACCGACGGCGCGGCATGCGCGTCGCTGTCGGGGAACACCACGTCGAGGATGTCGAGCGTGTTCGGGCCGTCGACCAGCGGCATCGCCGACCTTGTCGAGCTTGACCGCCAGCGGCACGCGGCGCTGGGTGAAGGCGAGTGCGGCCAGCGGGTGCGCCAGAGGATCCTTTTCACCCGGGCGCTTGGCGAAGCTGCAGTAGCTCTCGTCCTGCGACGACAGCTGCACGCTCCAGTTGTCTCGCCTCGAGGCCTCGCTTTCGAGCAACGCAAAGGCGTGCTCGCGGATCAGCGGCGTGTCGGTATCGCTGCCCCAGGACTCGTCGAAGTCGACCGAGACGCTGCCGAACCAGCCCAGATCGATGGTGCCGACACCGCGGATGCGCCAGCGTCCCGGGCCCTTGAGCAGGCCCTCGACGCGCACGCCGAACTCGATACCGAACGCCTGCGCGTTGGCCCAGGCGCGGAAGTCGACCTCGAAATAGAACTTTGGCTGCAGGTAGCAGATGGCGTCGAAGCCGAGACCGGCGTCGAAGCTGGCCACGCCGACGTCGGCCCACACCTTGAGTTCGGCGCCGCCCTGCACGGTGGCCGAGGTGATGGCGAAGTACACCTTGACGCTGACGCCGACGATGCCGATCGAGAAACCGGCGCCGATGCGCTCGAACGGTGCCGGGATATCCGGCGGCACGTCGGCGAAGCGCGGATGGAAACCGCCGGCCGAAAGCAGGAAGGTCGGCCGGTCACCGAATGCGGCACGGAATGCGAACTGTCCGGTCAGCGTAATCACCGCCACGCGCGAGTCGCGCAGCTTGCCGTCAAAACCAAGCTTGAACGGGTCGAACACGATCACGCCGACGAAGTCGACCTGCAGGCGCAGGATCGCCAGCTGTTTGTCGACCAGTGGCGGCACCTGGATGATGACCTGGCCAAGCAGCGCGATCTGGCCGGCCTCGATCAACACCCCGGCACGGATCGCGACCAGGCTGGGCGTGCCCCAGCCGATCTCGAGCATCGGGCCGATCACGAAGCCACCGGGCTTGAACGGGAACAGCGTCTTCAATGTCTCGAAGATCTGCGGCGCGTTGCTCGCCACGTCTTTCGGGAAAAGCACCGCATCCAGGCCGCCGCTGCCCAGGCTCTGCGCCATCGCATTGGTGTCGGCGGTATGCTGCACGCCGATCAGGCCACCGATGCCAGTCAGTGTGAAGCCCCAGGACAGCTGGATCGGCGGGAAGTTGCCGTAGATCAGCAGCAACAGCGACCAGTTGTTGCCCGGCGGTCGTTTGGTATTGAGCAGGCCGAGTGCCTTGACGCCGATGGTCGAGAGCTTGAGTTCGAGCGCGCCCTTGTATTCGCCCAGGTCGGGGTCGAACGACAGGAAGCCGCCGCCCTTGACGGGGCCGGCATCCAGGCTCAGACCGAGGCCGGTCGGTGGTTTGAACTTGAGCACCGGCGTACCGTCGGCGACCGTGATCACCAGCAGTATCCCGATGCGCTCGACCGAGCCTTTGAAAGGTCCGATGTCGATCGACGCCGAGATAGACAGCTCGATCTCGACTTTGGCGAAGCTGTCTTTCGGTTCGATCGCGAAACTGATCAGCTGCAGCTTGAAGGGCCCGGTCGGCAGCGTCTTGATCGGCAGGTTGACGCGCAGGTCGGTGCCGTCCTTGAGACGGAAGCCGCCGCCACTGTCGGCCAGCGCCTCGATGTCGAACTCGATCTCGATGTTGTCGCCCATCACCTGGCTGAGCAGGTTGTCGTCGACCTTGATGACGATCTTGCCGCCTTTCGCGCGCAGGGTGACGGCAGGCGCGAGCTGGTTGCCGCCGGCCGGTTTGGTCAGCGACAGGCCGCCGCCGATCTCGTCGATCTGCAGGCGCACGACCGGATCGCCGGCCGGGTCGGGGATGCTGATCGCGCCATTGTCGCCGCTCGCTTTCTTCACCGCGACATCGAGGCTGATACCGAGCGGCGCGGGGCCTTCGGCGACCGCCGGGCTGCCGCTCCATCGGATCTGCAGGTCGCCCTGTGCTTTCAAGTCGAGTACGACTTTGCGTGGGCCGTCGGTCTTTTCCTTGTGCACATGGCCAGTCATCGCCACAACCAGACCTTCGGCCGGGTCGAAGTTCTTGATCTGGATTTCACCGCCGGCGTTTGGATCGGCGCTCTGTTTCAGTTTGAGCGGCGGTGGGATCAACGGCGTGGCGATGGTCGATGCCGCGAACTTGGCCCAGTTGGTGATCCCCTGTTCACCGCCCAATGCCTTGTCGAGCACGCCGCCGACGATGACCGTCTGCACGCCGAGTGCGGTCGATGCGCCCATGCGATCGGCCGCGCTGCTGGTGATCACGCCGGCCAATTTGTCTGCGACCGGTTTGGTGGGATCGGCCGGCGTGGGCGGGGTGATGTCATCCGAAAGGGTCAGCAGCAGTTTGCCGAGGCCAAATGAACTCGTATACATGCCGCTACTGTTGACCGCTTCCCTGATCTGGCCAACCACCACCTGGATGGCCTCCTTGGCCGCAGCGACATCGCCGGCGCCGATCGCGTCGATCGCGCGCTTGAGAGGCTCGAGTCCGACGATGACCTCGCCGACCACGATCGCGGCCACCGACAGGCTCTTGCCTGAGATGCTGGCGTCGTTGAATGAGGCGGGGGTGTTGGGCGGCGGTGCGACCGCCGGGTTCTTCGGGTCCGTGAGGCTCCACAGCACCTTTTTGAGCGCGTCGCGCTCTATCGCAGGGACATCCTTGACGGCCTGATCGACCGCCTGGACGAACCAGGCATGCACCCGCTGAAAGGCCTTGTCCTGAGCCATGCTGTCCCCCTCCTGGCGCTTGCGCCGGCCGCAGATTTTTATTCGCATGGCCGATTGCGTATGTATAGACTCAGATTTGCGGCATGCCTATCCGGGTTAACGCGGAGATGCGGTTTCTTGATCGGGTTCACGCTTCGACCCGACCGCTTGGAAGAACGGCTGCGTCGACCCGCCGGAGAGGAACGAATCAAGGTTCGGCTTCGATCCCGGCGGCAGCCGGCAAAATTGTCAGAAGCCCCCTATACTTGCCCTCAAATACTGTAGTAGCGCGGTCAACTATATCTTCAGTCCGGAACGGGGCGGACGAAAACTGCTGACCGCCAAAGGACGATTGCAAGGATGACAGATATGTCTTCGAATCATCACTGCCGCCAGATGCGCTCCTGGCTCGCTTTGCTGATCGGCTCACTCGCCTTCGCGGCGATGAATGGCGCATGGTCCGCTGATATCTTGGACGGCAGCGCACCTGCCCCGAACACACCTGACAGTTTGATGCCCGGCGACACCTATCGCGACTGCGATGCCTGCCCCGAGATGGTAGTAGTCCCTGCAGGCCGCCTCGAGATGGGTTCCGTTGGGAATCGGGCCGAAGAGACACCAGTGCATTCCGTAGTCATTCCCGGGCCCTTCGCCATCGGTGTCTACGAGGTCACCGTCGACGAGTGGGACGCCTGCCTTCGGGAAGGGGGGTGCCGGCAAAGCCCGCAACAGGGCCAAGAGGGCAGGCTGCCGATGGTCAACATCAGTTGGGACGATGCCCAGCGTTATGTCGCCTGGCTGAGCGCAAAGACGGGGCGGAAATACCGCCTCCCGACCGAGGCCGAGTGGGAGTACGCCGCACGCGCCGGCAGCAGCACACGTTTCTGGTGGGGCGATGCGCCCGGCGACACGAGGGCCAACTGCGCCGACTGCGGCGGGGCCTGGGGCGGCAAATCTACCGCGCCGGTGGGTTCGTTCCAGCCCAACCCGTTTGGACTGCACGATGTTCACGGGAATGCCTGGGAGTGGACCGGGGACTGTTGGAATCCCTCCTACACCGGGGCGCCCGCCGACGGCACACCCTGGTTACGTGGCGACTGCATCTCACGCGTCCTGCGTGGCGGCAGTTGGGCGCTCGACCACGATTACATGCGTTCGGCCCGGCGCAGCCGTTACGACCGCGACGTGCGCTACTACCTGAATGGTCTTCGCGTGGTCAGCGAGCTGCCGGCGCGCAAGGAAGGGGATATGCCGTTTGCGGCCACGGTGCAGGACGCTGCGCAAAAGGTGTTTTCCAAGGCGCCCGCGGCTGCCCCCGGTAGCGGCCCGGCCGCTGTCATTATCGATCCCCTGATCGACGGCCTGTCCGGGACGCAATCGGTCGCCACGCAGGCCATGGGTGCGCAGCTGGTCGAGCTGTTAAGCACCCGGTATCCGCAGTTCGTGGTCCAGGACCCGGCCGCGTCGGGTGGCGGCCAGACGCCCTATGTCGTCATAGGGACCTTTACGGGCGTCAACAAGGAGCGCAAGACCACGGGCGAGCGCGTGGCGTACAGGATCTGCCTGGTGCTGCTCGATGTCCGGTCAGGCAGGATCGCCTCGAAGGCCAAGGTGTTTTCGCAGGCAGACGGCGTCGATATCACGCCCAGCCCTTTCTTCCGTGACAGCCCGGCGTGGCTCCCCGACCCGTACACCCAGGCATACATCCGCACCTGCCAGGCAACGAAGCCCGGAGATCCGATCGACCCGCTATATGCGGACCGACTCAGGACCTCGGCGCTGATCAACGAGGCCATAGCGGCCTACGAAGATGGCGACTACCGGCGCTCGCAGGAACTCTTCGGCCGCGCCGCCGGGACCCCGGGTGGTGACCAGTTGCGCATCCTCAATGGCCTGTACCTGTCCAGCTGGGCCCTTGGTCAGCATCAGCAGGCGGCTGCGGCCTTCGACCGAATCGTGGACCTCGGCCTCGACGGCGGGCGGCTCACCATCAAGTTCCCCTTCGGGCCGAACTCGACCGACCTCCTGATGGACGAGGCTGACACCGGTCAGACAAATCTCTGGCTGACGCAGATCGCCAGGGGGGTTGTGCGCCGCGGAGGCTGTCTGGAAATCGTCGGTCACACGCAGCGTGGGGGGCCGGAGATACTCAATGAGCGCCTGTCCCTGCGACGTGCCGAATACGTGATGCGGAGACTGGCCGCGGAGGCACCCGCCCTGCGCGACCGCATGATTGCGACCGGCCGCGGCTCGACCGGGAATCTCGTAGGCAGCGGCAAGGGCGGGTCTGAGGATGCACTCGACCGCAGGATCGAGTTCGAGCTTATCGGGTGCGAGCTGCCGACACCCGGGCAAACCCAATGACCGGGTATTTCCCGGGATTTTCATAATCACTTGCTCCGGCAAGGACCCCTGACCGGGTACCCGCGGTCGCCTGGAGACGAGAGGAGGGTGTTGTGATGAACATGAAACCAGTGATGGCGGCGATACTGTGTCTCGGTGCGGCTTCCGCCTGGGGTGCACAGGGTGCCGCGGCTTACTACACGGCGGTAACCAACTCCAACGTCCGCGCGGCACCCACGACCAATTCGCACAGGATCGGCCTCCTGACCGCGGGCACAAGGGTCCGGGTCATCGGCAGCGGCGCAGGGGGTAACTGGCACCAGGTGCGGCTGGACAATGGTCAGATGGGTTTTGTCTTCGGCAGCCTGCTGCGTGCCGAAGACGCCGGTGCGACGTCTCACGACAGTTCGGACATGGTCGGCGGCCCAACGCCCGCGCCTGAGGATGCCTTCGCGTATATCGTGTGGCCAACCGACGGTGAAGTGATACCCGGCGGCGACTTCGTGGTGATCTTCGGCCTGCATGGCATGGGGACCGCGCCTGCCGGCGTCGACAAGGAGTACACCGGTCACCATCACCTGCTGATCGACACCGGCCTGCCGCCCCTGGGCCAACCGATCCCGAACGATGACAATCATATCCACTTCGGGCGGGGGCAGACCGAGTACCGGATCCTGCTGCCGCAAGGGACCCATACCCTGCAGTTGCTGATGGGCGACGCGAACCACCTGCCGCACACCCCGCCGGTCATGTCGCAGCAGATCACGGTGACAGTGCCCTGAGAAGGCGTCGCCCCCGGCGATCAGGGCACGGCTGGCACGGGCGCTTTGCCAAAGTCGTAAACGGCGAGCCTGCCGCGCGTCAGCGGCACGACAAGCCAACAGCCGGTGGGGGTGCACTTCAGGTCGAAATCCCATAGGGGGACCGGCTGACCCTGGTTGGTCGGCAGGCGCAGCGCAAACAGTTCGGTTTCGGTCGGCAGATCCCACAGGCGCACGGTCGCATCCACTCCCACTGTGGCAAGCTGTTCGCCACCGGGCAGGAAGCGTGCCTTGAAGACGGCGTTCTCATGCCGGGGCAGGCGGTGCAGCAGTGTCCCATCGGACGCATCCAGCACCGAGACCACGTAGTCGCGTCCGACGGCAGCGATCTGCCTGCCGGCTGCATCCGGTTCCGCCCACATCAGCAGGTCCCGCGATGCCTCTAGCTTCCGGTCCTGCACCGGCGGATTGCGCGAGATGTCCCAGACCCCGACGCTTCCATCGTCACGGTTCGCTGCAAACACCAGCTGTCCGCGGGTATCGAAAGCCACGGATAAGACCTGCCCCCCGCTCGATCCGGTGAACCTGCCCTCGCCGCTCGCCGTGTCGAACAGGCCGATACGCCCGTCGTAGCCAGCGGTCGCCAGGGTGGTCGCGTCCGGGCTGAAGGCGACGGCGTGGATCGCGTCGCTGTGCCCGACCAGGGTATGCAGTGGCTCCAGCGCCCCGTCCGGAAGCACGCGCCAGATACGTGCCCTGCCATCAAAGCCTCCGGTCGCCAGCAGCGCACCGTCTGCCGAGAACGCAAGCCGCTGCAGTTCCTCGGTGTGCGCCGCGTCGGTCTGCCAGACCATCGAGAGGCCTGGCAGGGAATACATCTTCAGACCGCCGTCGGCGAAACCGACCGCAAGCATCCTGCCGTCCGGGGAGACCGCGGCGGACGCAGGCTCCCCCCCGGTGTCCAGCAGCCGCTGACGGGGCAGGGACAGATCCCAGCGGAGCACGGTCCCGTCGCTGCTGGCGGAGTACAGCCTGCCGTCGTGCACCGCGATTCCGTTGACCGCGGCACCATGGCCCTGCAGGAGCCGCAGGGTCACCGCACTGTCCCCGTCCCAAACCCTCAGCGTCCGATCGAGACCGCCGGCGATCAGCAACGGGTCGGCATCCGGCTCACCGCTGCGCTCCGCGAAGGCCAGGCCGTAAACGGTGTTGCGGTGCCCGCTGAACACACCAAGCGATTCACCACTTTGGGCGTCCCAAAGGATCACCCTTCGGTCGGCGCCTCCGGTCGCCAGGCGTCTGCCGTCGGGGCTGAAGGCCACACCCTTGACGGCCTCGCGATGCGCATCGAACCGCGCCAGCTCGGCCCCGCTGTGCACATCCCAGATTCGGGCCGTGCCATCGTCGCTGGCACTGGCCAGGCGTATACCGTCCGGCGCAAATGCCAGACCTGTCACCTCGGCGATGGCCGCGCCATGGCCGGTCAGGGTGCGCAGCGGCGCGGGGCTGCCCGGCTCCCAAAGCGTGACCACGCCGTCGTCGCCGCCCGTCGCGAGCAGGCGTCCGTCCGGGCTCGCGGCGAGCGACATGACGACCCCGGGTGCCGACCACTGCTGCAGGATCCCCGGAATCTCGCCCTCACCGGGAACCGACCAGAGGATGATGCGGCGGTCGTTCCCGGCGCTGGCCAGCCAGCGGCCCGCCGGGTCGAATTCGCAGTCGCGGATCTGCTCGCCCGGATCGTGGCCCTGCAGTCGGTGACGCAACTCGCCGGTGGCGGCGTCGAACAGCACCAGGGTCCCGCGTTCACCACAGGCGGCGACCCAGCGGCCGTCCGCGCTGACCGTGGCCTGGGACAGCGGGGAGCCGGCACCTGCGTAGCTCATGCCCGCTGCGCCACCAAGGATCCCGGTGTAGCTGGCCAGCAGGTCACGCGCGACACGACGCGAAGCCGGGATATCCCCGTCCAGTTCATGGGTCCCGGCCAGTATCGCCCCGGCCTTCGCGTAGTCTTCGGTGCGCGTCAGCAGGGCGGAATGGGTCAGCGCCGAGTCGAACAGCTCGCGGGTGCGTTTCTGCTCGCTGTGCAGGGCATTTTGCCGCTCCAGCCAGCCCCAGGCCGCGATACCTGTAACCAGGGTCAGCCCCAGCACCGCGGTCAGGGCGGTCACACGGGCACGTCTCAGGGCCTGCCTGCGCCGTGCATCCCTCTCGGCAAGCTGGCGTTCGCGCTGATCAAGACCGGCATCGAGGAATGCCATGGCGTTTTTGAAGTCGCCACCGTATCGTCGCGCCCAGGCCGCACCGGGCTGCGTGTTCCGCCGCCACTGCAGGGCATATTCAAGGTCCGGGTCGACCCACAGGGCGCCCCTGCCTTCCGCCCATCGCTGCGCTGCAGCCTCCAGGCGCCGGTAGAGTTCCGCCCGGGCGGCCTCGTCGGCCGTCAGTTCATGCAGCCGTCGCCATTGCCGGATCAGGGCCTCGTGGGTGATGTCCAGCACCGTCCCGCTGTCCAGGGCCGTGCCCGCGGGTGGCATGAGAAAGCTGCGCCCCGGTTTACGCAGGACCTCGACGACCGCCGCGAGCTTCGCCGGTTCCACTTGCGCCAGTTCGGCGACCTCGCCCAGGCGCACGGGGCGACGCGTGTCACGCTCGTCCGCGCCCCGTTCGGTGAGTGAACGCAGCAGGACCTCGGCGATGCCCCGCTGGTCCGCATCCAGCTCGGCGAACGCCTCTTCGGCATGATCCTCCAGGGCCTTGCGCAGGCCGCCGAGTTTGTCCAGGGCCTGCAGGCCGAGCACATGCCCGCCATCGTCCAGATCCCAGAGGCGCATCAGGGCATGTTGCAGCAGGGGCAGCTGGTCATCCTCGCCCTGGGCGTCGGCCAGCAGGCGCCGCACCAGTTCGGGCGTCACCTCGCCACCGAACAGGCGGGCCGGGAGCTGGATGGCATCGGCGATCTGTTCCGGGGTCAGGCGCGGCGTAAGGAACAGGCCGGCGTTAATCGCCTCGGGAAGGTCCGGGAACCGCGAGCAGTCGCCGAGAAACTCCGAACGCATGGTCATCACGACGTACACCTGCGGGTGGCCCGCCGCGCCCAGCAGCAGCGACACGAAGGCCGCCGCCTCGGCGCTGTCGGTGCGGCAATAACGGAACAACTCCTCGAACTGGTCAACCAGGATCAGCAGCCGGGTACCGGCAGGCAGTGGTTGAACGCCGAGGCGCCAGTTCAACGCCAGGTTGCCGCGGCGCAGGTCTCGTTCGAGCCCGTCGATGGCCTGATCCACACCGCCCGCATGGGCCTCCGTGGCAGCGAGCCCCTGTCCCCATGGGGTGTCGCGCACCAGTGATGCGGCCAGCCGGGTATAGGGGCGGTCGCCGGGGCGCAGCTCGGCGATGCTCCAGACGGGCCCGGCACCGGCCATGAACCCGCTGTCCAGTGCCGGCAACAGGCCCGCGCGCACCAGCGACGATTTCCCCGATCCGGAGGTACCGATCACCGCCAGGAAATGTGTCTCCTGAAGCCTGTCCAGCAGATCGTCGACCTGATTCTCGCGGCCGAAGAAGATGGCGTCCTCTTCCCGGCCGAAAGGGCGCAGGCCGGGATAAGGGTGGCTCAGCACGGCGGTGTCTCGTCGAGGAACCACTCAACGCATTCGTCGGCGCAGGCCTCACCGACCACGTGGATGCGCATGCCACTCGGGTGCAGACCCAATGCCAGCGAATCCGCCCGGGTCTGGCACAGGTCAATACTGGGTGGGGTGCGACTCTTGGGTGCACGCGCCGAGGCCTTCAGGCACTCGATCAGGTGCTGGCTGACCTGATCAAGCGGACCGCGCCGGAAGACCATGAGCACGGAATCGCACAGGCTGAGTTTGGTCCTCAGGTCACGCGTCAGGGCCGAGCTCTTCATCCCTTCCTGATCGGGCACCGCACAAAGCGGTACCGCGACGCCGAGTTTGCGATGTTCGAGCTGCTTGGCGACGGCATGGATCAGGTCGCAGTCTTCCGCCCCACCGCTGACCAGGACCAGGCGGTCGCTACCCACCTCCTCCGGCGCGACCGGCCGCGGCGCTGCCCGTCCGGTCTCTGGTTCTGCTGGCACCACTGGCACTGCGGGCTCCGCAGGGACCGGGGGAGCGTCGGAGCTCGGCCTGTGGGCAACGGGCGCCGGCGCATCCGATGCCAGCATCTCGGCAAGCTTGGCCGCCAGATCCCTCGCCAGGCTTTGCTGTTCGGGGGCGTACTCACGGTCGGTCGGATCGATGTGCGGAAACCAGCGGGTCCGCGGCTTGTTCTGCTCGTCCGCGTACCAGAAGCTGTACTTCACCAGATCGCGCAGGGCCTCGGGCTCCTCTTCGACCGGGGTCATCTGAACCACGAAGATACGGCCGGCATCGGTGCCCGCCCCGGCGGCAAAGGTCTCGAGTTCCTGGCGACACCAGTCCGATGCCAGGTAACCGTTGGACAGAAACAGCACCAGGGTACGCGAGGCCTCGACATGGGCCCGGATCGCCGGCGTGACACTTGCATTACCGCGCATCTGCTCATAATCGAGCCACAGACGCTCCGCCTGGTCGCGACGACCGAGTTCACGGGCCAGATGCTTGCGCAGGCCGTCCACGAAGGTGCTGATCCAGCCTTTTTCACCGCCGGGATAGACCTCGTTGTCCACCCAGGCATAGCTGATGAAGATGTTGTGTTCCATCGCAACGGGGCCTGTCTGAGGGCAAGGTGGATGTACCGGAATGTTAGACCAAGCGTGTCGGTACAGCTGTACAGTATCGCGCTATCGGGAAGTGGCGCTGCCCAATTCCCGCAATTACTGCAAGGTCTTGACCACCGGCCTCGACAACGCGTGAACTGCTGCATGCGTGGCCCCTATGCGTGTTTTGCGAAGGCCAGGTCCGATCGCGTCGGCTTGATGTTTCGAGGGTCGACAACTACAACTAAGCCAATAACAAAAAACAATAACCGAAGGTTACGTCACCTTGTCCTGGCCGGTGATGGACCGAATGTGGCCGGCAGTCTTCACGCAAATCAACGGGGTTGCGCACCACCCCTGGTTACGCAGCAGACCGATGCCGAACCACCGACTGGAGGGAACAACATGAGCACCCGCGCAATCGTCGCACTTTGGGCGGTCTTCCTTGCGTCTGCGTCATTCGGCGTAAGCGCCGCCGGGCAGACATCCGCCGTTTACAGCGATGCAGGTTTTCAGGCCGGCGCAGCCGGCCTCACGGAGTCGGAACGTGCTGGCCGCGAGATCTGGTACAAGGCCACCGCCGGCAATGACCGCTTCCATACCTACGTCTTCCAGCAACGCATGGGTGTACTCATCGACTGGTGGCGCGTGCTGCGCGCCGACAAACGCGATGAACGCTTCAAGACATGGGGGCTGATGAACAACCCCGGTTGCTGCACCCCGGGGTCCGACGGTTGCCCGGCACAAAGCCTGGACGAAACTTTTGGTTTCGACTGGTGCTACGGCGACGACGAACTCCTGAAATACGTGGGCCGCGAGGGCTATCGTGACCCCGCCTGCGATTTCGTCGATGCACCCCTGCCGGACGGGAATCCGCACAAGGGCGAAGGGATGAGAGAAGACCCCTGTAACCTCGCCTTCGGCACCTCCACCGGGGCAATGGGACTGCGCAAGTTTCCAAACCCTCGCTTCGACGCCGATGCCTGGCGCGCGGTCAATGGCGGCAAGCTCGGCAGCTGGGAGGGCTTTGCACGCCGGATGTCGGACGATGATTCGGTATCCGATTACCAGGCCAAGAAGCTGGCAGACGCCTCGGTCGAACCGCCCTTCCTGATAGGCATGGCATGCGGTGCCTGCCATATCGCGTTCGATCCGACCAACCCGCCCGACGATCCCGCAAAGCCCAAATGGGAAAACCTGATCGGCGCGATCGGCAACCAGTACACGCGCATGTCCGAACTGATGGTCTCGGGTATGAGTCAGGACAGCCTGCAATGGCAGGTCTTTTCACACACCCGCCCGGGCGTGGTGGATACCTCCGCGGTGCCCACGGATCAGGTCAACAACCCCGGCACCATGAACGCCCTGGTCAACGTGATACAGAGGCCACGCTTTGCCAATGAACTGGTGAATCGCTGGCGCCAGGTCGACAGTTGTGCGGCGGGGGCGGACGATCGTGAATGCTGGTGCGAACCCGGCAAACCGGGCAAGTGCTGGAAAAGGAGCACCGAGCGCGAGTCGGTCTTTCATATCCTGAAAGGCGGTGAAGACTCCGTCGGTGACCTGCTGGCGGTCCAGCGCGTCTACATCAATATCGGGTCCTGCTCCGAGCAATGCTGGCTCAATCACCTGACCGATCTGTACCAGCTGGACCCGGAGCAACGCAATTTCGGTCAGACGCCCTTCGACGTCGGCCAGTGCCGCCGCGACTGTCCGAACTTCCGCGCCATCGAAGACCGGGCGCACGATGTCATCAGCTTCCTGCTGTCCAAGAAGGCCTACTCGACACCCATATGGAAGGCCAAGGGTTATGCAGATCTGGACGACTGGATAGAGGCGCTTGAACAGGAACACGGCGTGGGCGCAGTCGACCGCGGCCGGCTGGTATTTGCGCAGAATTGTGCGCGCTGTCACTCCAGCCAGGACGGTCCGGTCGAGGCGCGCGATTTTCACAAGGCATCGCAGGTCGCGGGCGTGCGCGAGGACTGGATGGGCAACGACCAGGCGACGCCGGCATCCGAGGTCGGGACCTACGGCTGCCGTGCACTGCACTCGAACCATATGACGGGCCACGTCTGGGAAGAGTACGCATCGGAGACCTACCGATCGCGCGAGCCGGATGTGAATCTGAACGACACCACCGGCGGTGGCCGCGGTTACTACCGCAATGTCTCGCTGGTCGACCTGTGGGCACATGCGCCCTTCCTGCACAACAACGCGATCGGACCGGAGCTCTGTGGCAAGCCGACCGACCCGGCCGACGAGTTCTATCGCTCGCCCTATGTGGATGCCGATGGCAGGCCGCTGGCCAATCCACCTGACTGCGTCGCATACGACCCCTCGGTGGAAGGCCGCTACAGCCTGTTTCTTGCGTCGGTCGATCAGTTGCTGAACCCGGACAAGCGCATACCCAAGACCACGCTGATCGCCGAACCGATACGCAGGTCTGTCGGGCCCAAGTTCTGGGACGGCGAAAACGAGAAGCTGATCGGTATCGAGATCGAGGTGCCCGCGGGCACGCCCGCCGGTCTTTACGGGAGCTTCCAGCACAAGGAACTGCTGCGCGACATGGTGCTGTCCGTGATCGATGAGGAGAAACTGCAGGACCGCATGGTGCAGCGCGTGGGCACCAGCGAGGCACAGGCCGCGGCCGCCCAGATATCCGAGATGACCAGGGCGGTGATCAACGACCCGCAGCAGGTCATATCGATTGCGCGTGACAGGCTGCCGCTGCTCAGCGAGCTGTACAGCACCTGCACCAGCACGGTCGAGAATGCCGGCCACCGCTTCGGGGAGGGTCTGCCTCCCGATGACAAGCAGGCACTCACCGCGTTTCTCGCGACTCTCTGAGGCAGGACGATCATGCGATACAGAATTCTCCTCCCGGCCCTGGCATCCCTTTCGATCCTTGCAGGCTGTGGCGACGTGGAGCCGCCGAATATCCCGTTCCTCGCCAATGGCATCGGCTATGAGACCAAACCGGACTTTGCACGCGTCGAGTACGAGCTGCCGCTGGGGCCGGCCGAACTGATGAAGCTGACGCCGGAAAACATGGCCACGCTCAGCCAGGAACAGATCGACCAGGTCTATGCACGACTCACCGCGGGACCCGTTCCCGATGGGGCCTACAACGGCACCTTCTTTTTTGCCGATGGCGGCGGTGCCAAACGCCTCGCGGAACGCATGGGCGGGCTCAAGGGGCTGGCCGTCGGCATCAAGCTCGACAAGCTGGAGACGATCGGGCAGATGCTTTGGAAGGGCAAGGTCTTCTATCGTGACGATCACCTGCTGCGCAACATGATCCAGGACAGGCAGTTGCTGAAGCTGGTGGTCGACGACCCGAATGCGCTACCCAAGACGGATATCCCCGGACGCAAGATTCTCGGCCTGATCCAGGACGACGCCTGGCTGTTGTTCCCGGCGAAACTCTACTGCGGACAGAGCCTGCTCGATTCGCGGCGCGAATCCATCATCATCGATTACGCATTCAACGACGAGATCGAGGGCTACCGCGAACGCCCGGACTTTCTGGCCGGCCGCAGGGGCATGAGGATCCGCGATGAGATACGCATGGTGCGGCCCGGCTTTTATCTTGGCCGCGCCTACATGGGGCATGTATTCCTGCTCAACTTCACCCTCTACAACAAGGAAGTCGCCGAGTCGGGCGAATCGCAGTTCATCGAGACAGGGATAGTCCCGGAAGACTGCTGGCAGGGCAGCCAGAAGCCCGGACGGCTCGCAGCGCTCGGGCGTTAAGGGCGTGTCGTGGTGTCCAGGAAAAGCCTCTTTCGCATCCTGGCCTGTCTCTGCCTGGTCTGCGGCACCGTGCGTGCCGAGCCGGTCTGGGTGGTAGAACCGGGCAACCCGGGCCCCGACCTGCCACCGCAGGGGCGGTCCCTGTTCGACCACCTGACCGTCGCAGACGGCCGCCAGGTCGTGCCCTTCCCCTACCAGGCCCTGGTCGCGCTTCTGAAGGACAGGCTCAACAGCGAAAACGCCTACCTCGGGGAACCCCTGAAGCAGGTATTGATTCCGCTCGGCAGATCGCTGCAGAGAGAGGCCGCCGCACCGCGATTCTTCGAGTCGCCACGGATCGTGCTCGCGGTGGACGCAGAACCGGCCACGACCCCGGGCGACGCCGGCATGCTGCTGCGTGATCGCCTCTTCATCGGCTATCTCGAGGCCGCGGATGTGCTCGAGATCATCAGTTACAACGAGGCGGACGCGCGGTTCGAGTTCCAGGTGGTGACCGGCTACAGGTCTGGTGGAGACCCACAGGTCAGGTACGCGAGGCGCCTGGTGTGCATGGCCTGCCACCAGAATGCGGCCCCGATATTCGCCCGTCCGCTCTGGGACGAGACCAACACCAATGCGGATGTGTCCCGGCAGCTGCAACACACGCATCGTGATTTCCACGGGGTCACCGCGGAACTCGGCGTCGACATGGCCTATGCCATCGACAATGCGAGCGACCGCGCCAATGAGTTCGCGCTTACGCAGAAGCTGTGGCAGGAGGGTTGCGGGACCGCAGCCCAGGGGGCGGCATGCCGCGCGGCCCTGCTAACCGTGACCTTGCAGTATGCCCTGAGTGGAGGCCGGGGTTTCGACCAGGCGTCGGCCGACTACGCGGAATCGCTTCGCCAGCCCATGCTCGAGGTGCGAGGGCGCCTGTGGCCTCAGGGCCTCTGGACACCCGACCCCGATATCCCCAACCGTCGGCCGCTGGCCGGATTCCGTATGCAGCCTGCCGGGGCTCAGGGCAAATCCGATGACGCCCTTGCGCGGCGCGCCAACATCACCGCCGAATTCGAGCCGCTGGCGCCCAGGCTGCCCCAGGCGGCCTGGGATCCCGATCCCGATACCTGGGTCGCACGTGCCGTAAGCGGGCTCACGCAGTTTCTCTCGCCCGACGATGTCCGCCGCATCGATATGTATCTCGCCGGATTGGCGTCGGGCACCTCGGAGCATGTCGCACCCTGCAGGGGGACGCTCGCGACCGGGGAGCAGACTGATCGCATCAAGCTCGACTGCCGGGGCGATGCCTTGTCGTTCAGCGGACTCGTCTATCGGGACACGGCCGGTACGCTCAGCGGGCGCCTGAGAAACATGCGGCTGCAGGGACAGGATCTGGGCAGCCTCAATGTGGGCGGCAACCAGGACCCGCAAGGCGTGTATCACATCGAACTGGCGCGGGCCGGCTCCACCCAAGGGATGCGACTGTCCAACGGCGATGCGTTGGGCCAGCTGGAGCTGCGCTGGCAGGACGCCGATCGCACCGGGGCCACCGCGGTTCTGACCGTGCGACACGATTTCCGGCACCTGGCCGAGGCCGTGCGAAACCTGGGCACCCGTTCACAGAGCAGTCTCACCGGGGGGCCGTTCCGCCGCGCCGACACCCTGCCCGAATTGTTCGAATCGCTGGGCATGGAGCCCCTGAACTGGTGCTGTACCCAGACGGTCGACATGCCCGAGCCCCTGCAGGAAACCCCTGAGCCGCCGCTGGAGTCACCGGCGCTGGCCCCTTTCCTCAAGGTCTGCGCCGGGTGTCATCGTTCCGGCGCACCCTTTCCGCCGAACTTTCTGGCGGGAGGGGCCGACCAGGCCCGGCGTGTGGTCGCACATTGCGGGGAACGCATCCAGTACCGCCTCGCCATGTGGGACATAGACCCGGACAGGCGCAGCAAGACGCCCATGCCGCCCTCCCACGGTGCGGACCTGCACAACGGCGGCAATGCCGACTGGATGACCGGTCTGCTTCCCGAGCTGCGCAGGGCACTGCATGCGATAGCGGAATCCGAATCGATGCCGCTGCCTGCGCGGCAGGAGACGATCAGGCGTCCGTACGTCGGGCTGCGTCCCTGCCTGCCCACCTCATAGGCCAAGCTGCACGGGAGCCAAGCAATGAAAAGCCGCGATGAATTACCGCAGAAAAGGAACTGGTGGCGCACCGGGGTGATCGTTGCGGCCCTTCTGATCTTGCTGGTCACGGTATATCTCGCAGAGCGCTTCATGACCGACGAACCGGTGGCGTACGACGACCCGGTCGAACACTTCAAGTACGGCTCGACGGGTGGTGAACGCAACCTGGGTTTTCCGTATTGGATCTGGCGGGTGCTGCCCGAGATCTGCGCCGAATACCTGCCGGGTGAGGGCTTTGAATCGGTCGGCATGATCTACGAGGCGGACAGGGACCTGCCCGTGGGCATGTCCAGGCGCCGGCACATGGGTATGGACAGGGTGTTCCTGAACTGCGCCGTCTGCCACAGCTCGACCGTCAGAACCTCGGTCGATGCCGACCCCGAACTGGTGGTGGGCATGGGCGCCAACAGGCTCGACCTGATGGCCTTCCAGAAGTTCATGCACAGCTGCGTGGCCGACAGGCGCTTCACGCCCAACCAGATCATCCCGCGCATCCAGGCGGCCGGAGCGGATCTGGACCTGCTCGACAGACTCATCGTCTACCCGCTTGCAGTACACCTGATGCGTGATGGCGTCGCCGGCCTGCTGGGGCGCCTGCGCTTCATCCATATCCAGCCCGAGTGGGGTCCCGGCCGTGTCGACACCTTCAACTCGGCGAAGGCGTTGTTCAACTACCCGATCGAGGAACTGCGAGCCGACGAACTCCTCGGTGCGGCAGACTTCCCGACCATCTGGAACCAGGCAAAGAAGCAAGGCATGCAGCTGCACTGGGACGGTAACAACGATCGGGTCGAGGAACGCAACCTCAATGCCTCGTTCGGTACCGGTGCGACACCGCGCCTTATCGATCACGAATCGATCGCGCGTATCCAGGCGTGGAACGCCACCGCGACACCACCGGCATTCGGCGAGCACTTCCGGATAGACCCGGAGCTGGCCGCCGACGGGCAGGTCGTTTACGAGGTCTATTGCGCCGATTGTCACGGCGCGAGCGGCTCGGACTTCAGCGGTCGTTATGTCGGCCAGGTCGTTCCACTCGAGGACATAGGCACAGACCCCTATCGCCTGCATTCCTTCACACCGCAGCTTGCGCTGAACCTGGGCACCCCCTACGCGGGCACCGATTACCGTTTCCGCAGCTTCCGCAAGACCTTCGGATATGCCAATGCCCCCATGGACGGCCTCTGGTTGCGCGCACCCTTCCTGCACAACGGCTCGGTCCCGACCATGTGGGACCTGTTGCAGCCCGCCGCCAGGCGCCCCGGGACCTTCTGGCGCGGCAACGATCGCTACGACCCTCTGCGGCTCGGATTTGTCGCGGAAGTGGCCGAGGAGAATGGCCAGGAGTTCTTTCTCTACGACACATCGATACCGGGCAACGGCAACCAGGGACATGAGGGTGAGCGCTACGGCACCAAACTTCCCGACGAGTACAAATGGGCCCTGATCGAATACCTGAAGACCCTCTGACCGGGAGATGGCCATGAAGATACTGAGTCGACTGCCCCGCTGGACGAAGGTCGCCGGGGGACTGCTGCTGATTTCCGGCCTCGTCCTGGCCTATGTCGGCTGGGACCGCTTCCTGCGCGCCTACCCGGCGCAGGTGTTCGACGACCCGGACGAGCGTTTCAAATACGGGTCGATCGGCGCCGAACAGGATGCCGGGATCCCCTACTGGATCTTCTACGTCCTGCCGCGCGTGTTCCCGGACAAGCTGCCCGGCCCGGGTGGTTACGCCGCGTTCGGCGTGGCCTGGGAGCCGGGCAAAGAACTGCCCATCGGTTTCAGCAAGCGGCGCATCGGCTTCGACCGGGTGGCGAATAACTGCTCGGTCTGTCACACCGCCAGCTACCGCACCGAGCACCAGAGCGATCCGGTCCTGGTCCCCACCGGGCCGAATCACACCCTGGACCTGGAGGCCTTCTTCCGCTTTCTCGTCGACTGCGCCAAGGACCCGCGCTTCAACGCCGACACACTGATGGCCGAGATCGATCTCGCCGCCGATCTCGACTGGATCGACCGCCTTGCATACCGCTACCTGATAATCCCGATAACGCGCAAGCGCCTGGTCGAGCGCGAGCAACAGTTCGAGTGGATCTACCGCCACGACTTCCCGGAGTGGGGACGTGGGCGGGACGACGCGATGAATCTGACCAAGTACTTCATGATCCGCTGGCCGATGGACGACAGTTTCGGGCCGACCGACATGCCGTCGGTGTGGAACCTCGCCAAGTACCAGCCTGATCTTGGCCACCGCATGAACTTTGCCGGCGACAGCCACGACCCCTACTCCGTGGTCATCGATTCGGCACTCGGCCTGATGGGTGCCGAACCGAAAGACACCGACGACTTCCTCGGGCATATCGACTGGCTGGTGGCCTATCTCTCCGCCAAGCCGGCCCCGATCTACCCTTTCGATATCGACGCCGCCCGGGTCAGTGCCGGCAAACGGGTGTTCGCCGACCGTTGCGCGCGCTGTCACGCGAGCGAGAGGACCGGCACCATCATCCCGCTGGCCGAAATTGGGACCGATCGCGAACGCATGGATACCTGGAACGAAAAGGCCGCAGCCGAGGCCAACGCGGTGGTCGAGGAGATGGGGATAGAGCGCAACGGCCTGGTCGAGGAACCGCTCAGCGGGTATGTCGCACAGTTCCTCGACGGCATCTGGCTGCGTGCGCCCTACCTGCACAATGGCTCGGTACCTACGCTGTATGAGCTGCTGCTGCCGGCATCTCAGCGGCCGACGCGGTTCTATCGCGGCTACAACGTCTATGACCCGGTGAAGGTCGGCTACGTAACAGAAGGCGTGGAGGCCGAGCGGGCGGGTACCCTGCACGACACGGCCGAGCGTGCCAACTCCGCACGGGGACACGACTTCGGGACCGATCTTTCAGAAGCAGATCGCTGGGCCCTGGTGGAATACCTGAAGACGCTCTGATTCGGTGCGCATTCCCGGCGGTTCAGAAGCCCCCGCCGCTGCGGAATCCTCCGCCACCGCGGCTGCCGCCACCCAGCCCGCCGCCGCGGCCACCGAATCCACCGCGCCCCAGACCGCCGATGATATCGCCGAGGTCGCCCATGCCGCCCTTCCAGACAGTCCCCCGCCCGAAACCGCCCGAACCGAAACCCGGGTCGGAACGGCGCGGCCGGTAGCGCTGCTGCTCCTGCAATACCTTCCACAACATGCCGCGATCCAGCATCCCGGCCAGAAACTGTCCGAGCAGGACCCCGATCATCGAATCGTTGTTGAACACCGAGCCTGCGCGGTCATAGCGACTGCGCTTGAATTCGGCCCGCAGCGACTCCAGCTCGAGTAACCGCTTCTGCTGCTGATCGAGCGCCGCCTTCATCCCGGTGACCGTCGATTCAAGCTGCTGCTGTTCGTCTTCACGCTGCAGCATCCGGCTGACGATCACGTCGTCCTCGGGGTAAGGCGTATTGAAGGCGTCCCGACGCAGTTCGACCAAGTCGTCACGCCGGAACTCGTTGGCCATAAACTCAACGGCCCGAACCGTATATTCGTCACTGCCGGTGGCATACCCGGCCTTCGTGCTCTGCAGGGCCTTGTCGTCCTCCTCTCCCTGTCTGATCCGCTCATCGATCTGATCCAGCACGCGCTGCTCATCGGCCACGTGCGCCTCCAGGGCGGGAATTCCATCGGCCGCCCTCGCGGTCTCATCGAGCAGCCTGAGCCGCGCGAATGCCTCATCCGCAAGCGCCCGAAGATGATCCGCATGCTCCCTGAGACGCTGGGGGATCTCGTTCAGACGCGCATAGTTTGCCCGCGCATCCGCAAAACCGATCAGGCGGGCCACCTTGCCATCGAGCCAGCGCGTCAGACCGCTACCCGCATATTCGGGCAGACCGAATCTGCGCTTCCAGAGATAGCCGAACAGGGGATCCCGATCGTAGGCCTCACCCTTCTGCTGTCTCTCTTCTTCGCTGCGGGCGGCCTTTTCCGCCGCATGCAGGGCCTTGCGTTCCGCCTGTTCCGCGAGCGAGCGCTGGGCGACATAGTCGGGATCGGCATCCAGCCTGGCCTGGGTCTTTGCCTCAGCCTGGTCCACCACGGCCACTGCGCCGTCCAGCCGCACGGATTGGTGCTGGCGTTCCGCCTCGTGTTGTTCGCGGAGCCTCTGCGCATCGACTGTCTGTTGTTGCAGTGCCGCAATGGCATTGGCCCGTTCCGCCAGCAATGCGAGCACCTGTCTTTCGGCATGATCGAGCTGCTCTACCAGCTCGGGACCGGCGAGCCTTTCCACCCGGACCTGCGCGAGGTTGCGGTAGTCGTCGCCCTGCGCCTTCTGCAAGGCCAGCAGGCGTTCCGTGGCCTCGGCGATCCCCGTCTCGACATCACTGGTCTGGGTATGTGCCTGGTTGAGGGCCTGATCGATCGAACCCAGTGCCTCACGTCCTGAAATCATCTGCTGTTCCTCACCATCGGGTGATCGCGCCACCGCTCGTCGGCATCTCGTAGTCGGGTTCGAGATAACCGCGCCGCTTGAAACCGAATCGATCGTTCTGGATGATGCCGTCGTCCTGCTTGTCGCGCTTTACGGCATCGAAGGCATCTTCGTCGACGCGCAGACCCCAGGAAGATGTCAGCTCGGTCTTGCCGGTCTCCTCGTTTTTCACCGGCACTTCCAGGCGGTCACCCCTGGCGTTCACGGCCTCGACAATGACGTAGTAGTTCTTGGCGGCCTGGTTGACGTCCGGTATCCGCCAGACACCCGAGCGCTCATCGGGTCGGTTGACGATCCGAATGGTGTATTCCTGCTCCAGTGTATTGCGTAACTGATCCAGCTGCTCGAGCGCAGCCCTGGCACCTTCCGGGTCCCGGTTGCGCAAGGCTGCCGAGCCGGTGCCCAGTATCTGTTCCGATAACACCCGGGCATGATCGGATGCCGCAATTGCGACGACCTCGGCGTGACGGCTGGCAAGCTCTTCAGGCAATGCCCTTTCGGGCGCGACCGACGTGAAGTAGTAAGCAGTCAATGCCAACAGTCCGGCCGCCAGGCCGCCGCCAAGCCATTTTCCCCACCTGTCGCGATGCACATACAGTTGTGCCAGTCTGCGCGCGATACCGGTCTGCGGAGGCTTGTAGGTGAAGCGGTCCTCTTTGAGCGCCGCAACGCCCTGCTCGATCACATGATCCGGGACATCGATCCCCTGTTGGGCATAGATCCGCCTGAGCCGCTGTTTGAGGTCTTCCTCGCGCCCCGCCTCGTCCAACTCGCTGTGCACCAGACGTTCCCGCCGACGCAGCGTATCGACAACGTCCATCGCAAGCATGACGTCATCCAGCGGTGGCCGTTCGTGCACGCCATCCGCCGAACCAACGGCCTGCCCGGTCATGCCTTCAGCTCAAGTGAGAGCCCCTTACCCTCTTCCGCCAGACGCGCGAGCTGACGCTTTCCGTCTTCCACCGCATCGCGGATCTCTTCGGCGTTCTGGGTTGCCAGGCGGCGCATATCGGCAATGATCTCGTGCGATCGTGTCTGCCAGTTGACCACCGAATCGACGAGTTTCTTGACCGATTCCGCACGGATCGTCGGCCCGTACCCGGCCTTGATGGCCGCTTCCTGCACCTTGCCCCCGATATCGGCCAGGTCCTCGAGCGACTTGCTGACACCGTCCTTCATCGCCTCGATCGTCTGGGTACCTTCGTGCAGGCCGAACATGCCGGTGAATGACGCGGTGAGCGCAGTGAGTACCACTTCGTTGGTACCGAAGAAGGTGACCGCCTGCGCGTAGACACGCTCCTTTGCCGTGGTGGTCTGCAACAGCCGGGCCATCACGACCTCGGAGGTGTTGTAGCTCACCGTCAGGTTGTCGGACAGATCCTTTGCAATCTGATAACGCTTGTCCTCGTTCTGCAGGGCCCTTACCTTTTTGTCCCGGGCCATCTCCAGGCGCGCCCGCTCCGGGGCATCGGTGCCGCTGAATTGCTCGACGGCCTGCATCGCATCAGCGACGCCCTGTTTGGCATCAGCGAGATTCTTCTCGGCTTTTTTCAGGATCTCCAACGCAAGCACCTCGGACTCCTTCATGGCGCCACGGAAATCCTGGTAGGCCTCGAGGATCCTGTTCTCGCGCTGGATCTGGTCGTTGGTCGAAGACGTTACATCCAGATAGGTATCCTTGATCTTGTCGAAACGGCTCGCGATATCACCACGGGCAACCTTCATCCAGACGTTGCTGATCCGCTCGAAGGTATCCAGATGACCGTCTTCGATCTGGTCGACCATCTTTTTCGCATCGTCGCGGATGCTGTTGAACGCGTCGGTGATCTCCTCATAGCGCTCACCGATCTCCATCGCCTGTATCTGTTCACGCACGACATCGTTGAACAGCGATGCCTTGTCGAGGGTGCGCGCAATCGCCGCAACGCGCGCTTCATCGAGATCGGAGATCAGATTGAGCAATACGATGATCGGTGCTTCCTGGCCACCGTCCTCCGTGGGGACCAGCCCCATGTCGTGCAGTGCATTCATTGCCTTGTCGAGATACTGCATCGGGCTCGCTGTCGTGTTCATGATTGCTCCTTTGAAAACCCGGTCCTGCAATTTCGCCGTTGTCCCCGGCGGTCCTGTGCTGTTGCGGGTGTGGACCCTGAAGGGTGGTCGGATCTCGTATCCTAAGCCGTCGACGTCGGAAAGTGGAAGCTGCACGGGCGCGGGCCCGGATATTCGGCAGAATGGTCAAGGGTCCATCGCCGTCTCAGAACGGTGGGGCTGCCCGATCACTTGTCCGCGGTCCTGACCGCCTGTCGGACTGCCGTTCAGTCTGTCGTGGTGGCCGAGGGCTCCCGTCGACCGGGTCCGGGATGATCGATAGTGGCTTCCAGTACCTCGCCGCTGCCGGGAGAGAACGGACTGTTACGCAGAAAAATGGCCTCGGTGCCGTCACTGCGCGCTCCGATTGCGTTCGATCGCCTTGCTGCGCGCATACCGCTGGTAGCTCCAGCCGTCGAGATACTTCTTGTCCAGTACCAGCCCCGACATGTTGAGCAGGCGCTGGCGCTCGGCGACCGCATCGTTACGCAATACGGTGTTTCCGTTCTCATCGACATACAGAAACGCAGGTACGTCGGAAAAACCCGCATCGGCAAACCACTTCGCCGGTGTCGTGCGGCGGCCATCGGGTGCTATCACGGGGGTGCTGTCATCGTCGGCATCCAGGCGGACGACCTCGAACTGCGTCAATATCTCGCGCACGTCGGGGAGTGCGAGCACATTGGCATGCAGGCTTGCGCAGCCCGCGCAGCCGACACGCTCGAACAGCACCAGCAGCGGTCGGTCGGCTGCGATGGGTTGCCGTGCGAGGGCATAGGGTGGTGGGACGAACAGCGGATCGGCCTGAAGCGCTGGATACGGGGAGGGATCACGGGGGCGCGATTTAGTGCGCTGCTCGGCGTAATCGCGAAAGGATATTCCTGACGGACCATCTATCAGATAATCCAGGATAAGCCCGAAGCGTTCCGGGGTCTGATAGCCGACCGCGCGCAGCGTCCTTTGCCCGTCGGGCCCAAAGAATAACAGCGTCGGGGCCATCTCGGCCCCCTGTTCCTTGGCGAATGCCTTGATGGAAAGATCCGCGCCATCCGGGCCGGTCATCTCCGCGTCATCGAAGATTTCCAGGCCGACACTGATGAAATTGTCGCGCAGGCGCTGTTGCAGATCGGGATCGTTGAGACTGCGTTTAACGAACTCGGCGCAGTAGCTACAGCCTACCGTGGTGTACAGCACCATGACCCCCCGCTTGCCTTGTTCTCTGATCGTCTCCAGATCGGTTTCCAGGTCGATGAGGCCGGGTTCCATCCAGGGTGGATGCGCTTTGTGCCGCTCGCCACCCTCTATGCCTGCAAGGGCCGGGGTTGCAAGCGCCAGGCAGGCTGCACAAAAAATGCCTCGCCAATGCCAGGGGGCGTTTCGGGTGATCACCATGGGCGTGCTCCTTGTCGTTGGGTACCTGATCCGGCCCCGGCTTCGTGTTGCTCGTTAACGATAGCATCGCTACCCGCGCTGCGGGTCAGTGGGGACTCGTTTTGTCCCTTGCGGGCATCGGGAGTATGAAACGCCTTTTCCTCAACTGACTCGCGTGCTCGCGGCCACCGTCGGCTGCGGTCAGCCGCCGTTCCGACCGGCGAACGGCCTCAGACCGCATAACTGATGGCCGGGTGTAGTATCAGAGATAATGCGGAAATGCTGCTGATGCCGAGCAGAAAACAGACGGGGCGTGTACCGAAACGATGGCATAGGCCGGCACCATTGCGCTCGACCATTCTGCCGGTAAAGCGTCCGCGTCTTGCTGCCGGATAACCCCCGCCAATTACCAGGAAGACAGGGGCAATGGTGTCGATGATGTTCGATAGCATACGGGAGGGTTACCAGGCGCGGTTGCGCCTGGTGTAGTGCTTCGCCGCCGCATATAGCCATCTCACAGGCGTTTCTGAGCCAATATGCCATTCATCCAATGCAACGAGCTTGAACTGCACTACGAGTCCACTGGCCAAGGCGAGCCGCTACTCTTTGTCCACGGCCTGGGTTCCAGCATTCGGGACTGGGAGAACCAGATTGCATACTTCGCCGCACGCTACCAGGTGGTGACGCTGGATCTCCGGGGCCACGGCCTGTCGGGCAGGCCGCCGGGGCCGTACAGCACCGAGCTGTTCGCCGCGGACATAGCGGAGATCATCAACGCACTCGACATTGCGCCGGTCCACGTGGTCGGGCTGTCGTTCGGGGGCTTCGTTGCCTGCCAGCTCGCCGCCGATCGTGCCGAACTGGTGCGCACGCTGGTCATGGTCAACAGCGTGCCAGGCCTGCCTCGCGACAACCTGGCGGACCGGCTGAGAATAGGCTGGACACTGTTCCAAAGGCGCTCGATCGTCCGGGTTTTCGGGATGCGGGTCCTCGGGCATTTTCTGGGCAGAAAGCTCTTTCCCCGGGCGGATCAAACAGCACTGCGGCAGAGTTTCGTCGAGCGCTGGTCGGAAAACGACAGGCAAGTGTACCTGTGGTCACTGGCGACGGTTGCCGGCTGGGATCTGGATCACCGCCTGGACTCGATCAGTTGTCCGACCTGCCTGATCTCAGGCGAGTACGATTTCTTTCCGCTCGCTTTGAAGAAGGCCTATGTCGGAAGAATGCCGGACGCGAGGCTGGTCGTCATTCGAGGCTCGGGTCACTTTACACCGATTGACGAACCCGAAAGATTCAACAAAGCTGTGATGACATTCCTGTCGTCACAGCGGTAGCCGGGGGCGAAAGCAGCCGGTCTGACAAGGGGTTCCAGTAATGAACTTAGGACGCGACGCATGAATATACAGACACCCTACCTGCTGTTTCTGGGCGACGCCGCTGACCCCCTGGCGGCCAAGGTCGCCCGGGGTATCGTTGACTGGAGACCCGGCAGCTCGGTCGGCCAGTACCGCATGCAGGGCTGTAACGCCGATCTCGGCCTGCAGGATATGACAATCGAACAGGCCGTTGCTGCGGGTGCAAAGACGCTGGTCATCGGCGTGGCCAACCGGGGCGGCGTGATTTCTGAAGGTTGGGTCGAAATACTGCGCGATGCGCTTGCTCAGGGAATGGATATTGCCGCTGGTCTGCATAACAGGCTGACGGATGTTCCCGAGTTGAAAGCAGATGCGGAACGTCTGGGGCGCCAGTTGTTCGACGTTCGTCATCCAACACAAAGTTTCGAGGTGGCGAAGGGGGTGAAACGCAATGGCAAGCGCCTGTTGCCCGTGGGCACGGATTGCTCCTGCGGCAAGATGTACACTGCGCTCGCGATAGAGAAAGAGTTGCGCTCGCGGGGTGTCGACGTCGATTTTCGAGCCACCGGGCAGACCGGCATCCTGGTGGCCGGCAGCGGTGTTTGCGTCGATGCGGTGGTCGCGGATTTCATCTCTGGTGCCGTCGAGTCGCTGTCACCCGACAACGATGACAACCATTGGGATATCGTCGAAGGCCAGGGCTCGCTTTTCCATCCGTCTTTCGCCGGTGTAACCACGGGACTTATCCACGGAGCCCAGCCGGATGCACTGGTGCTGTGTCACGAACCGACAAGGACGCATATGCGCGGTCTTCCAAGCTTCCCGATTCCGGACCTCCGGGAGTGCATGGATGCCGCGCTACGTGTTGCATACCTGACCAATCCGCATGCGAAATTCGTCGGAGTGGCGGTGGATACATCGCGGCTTGGTGAGCAGGAGGCCAAAGACTATCTGCAGCAGACGGAGCAGGAACTGGGCCTGGTGACGGTTGATCCGGTGCGCAATGGCGTGGCACGCATCGTCGACCGGATGATCTGATGACCGGCCTTGCCGTCCGTGCCGAATCCTGGCCGATCCGCGGCCGCTTCGCGATTTCGCGCGGCACCAAGACCCACGCCCAAGTCGTTGTGGTCGAGTTGGATGATGATGGTGCCAAGGGGTGCGGCGAATGTGTCCCTTACGCGCGCTACGGTGAGACCCGCGACTCGGCGATCGAGCAGATCGAATCACTCAGGCAGGATATCCAGCAGGGGATGGACCGGGTGCAGCTGCAACGGGCCCTACCACCCGGTGCGGCGCGTAATGCCCTGGATTGCGCATTCTGGGATCTGCAGGCGAAGAGGACGCTGCGCCGGGTGTGGGAGCTGCTGGAGCTGCCTTCGATACAGCCGCTGATCACGGCTTACACCCTGTCTTTGGACAGCCCCGAGAACATGTACAAGGCGGCGCTGGAAAATGCAGATCGGCCTTTGTTGAAACTCAAGCTTGATGGCCAGGGCGACCTCGAACGCGTGCGGAGCGTTCGCGCGGGCGCGCCGAATGCACGCCTGATCGTGGATGCCAACGAGGGCTGGAATGTGGACACCTACCAAGGCATGGTACCCGAGCTGTTGAATCTCGGGGTGGAAATGATCGAACAACCCCTGCCCGCAGCCGAAGACGAAGCGCTGCGCTCGCTGCACCGGCCGATACCGATCTGTGCGGATGAATCATGCCACGGAACCGAATCCCTGAGCCGACTCGTGGATCGATATGACATGATCAATATTAAGCTCGACAAGACCGGCGGCCTGACTGAAGCGCTCGAGTTGCGCAGGGCCGCTGAAGCCGAAGGGCTGCAGATCATGGTTGGCTGTATGCTGGCCACTTCGCTGGCGATGGCACCGGCCACCCTGGTGGCGCAGGGCGCTGCAATCGTCGATCTGGACGGGCCTCTGCTCCTGGAGAAAGACAGGGAGCCGGGACTCAGATTCGAGCAGAGCCGGGTCTTTCCCCCGCGGCGTGAATTGTGGGGATGATCGACCCGGAGATGAAGATCAACCCGACCGGGTCCGGTAGGACAGGAGAAAGAGAATGAGCCGGATCGTTTATGTCAATGGTGAATACCTGCCGGAAGAGCAGGCCAGGGTATCGGTGTTTGACCGTGGGTTCCTGTTTGCCGACGGTGTATACGAGGTATCGTCGGTTCTGCGCGGAAAACTGATCGACAATCCAGGTCATCTGGCGCGCCTGCATCGATCGCTGAATGAACTGGATATGGCAGCCCCCGCCGGTGATGACGAGATTCAAGTCATACAGCAAACACTGATCGAAAAGAACAATCTGGACGAGGGGCTGGTCTACCTGCAGGTCACGCGCGGTGTCGCCGATCGCGATTTTGCCTATCCCAAAGGCGTAAAGCCTTCGCTGGTGATTTTTACCCAGCAAAAGAGTGTCGTCGCAAGCCCCCAGGCCAGTACCGGGATCTCCGTCATCGCGGTGGACGATATCCGTTGGAAGCGTCGAGATATCAAGAGTGTGGGCCTGCTCGCCCCCTGCATGGCCAAGATGCAGGCCAAGGCGGCCGGGGCCGATGATGCCTGGCTGGTTGAAGACGGCTTCGTGACCGAGGGCAGTTCCAACAACGCCTTTATCATCAACGCCGCAGGCACCCTGGTGACCCGCCAGCTGGGCAATCAGATTCTGGCCGGTATTACGCGCCAGGCCGTCTTGAAACTGGCCAGCGAACACCAGTTGAACGTGGAGCAGCGGCCGTTCAGCATCGAAGAGGCCTGCAGTGCGGATGAGGCCTTCATCACCTCGGCGACAACCTTTGTCATGCCGGTGACATCCATCGACGGGAAACCCGTGGGCGACGGGAAACCGGGCGCAATGACCCGACGTCTGCGCGAGCTGTATATCGAGACCGCGCTTGCTTCCATTGAGGGGGGTTAGCCGGGTTTTCCGTGCAATGCCGGTGAGATTTCCAGGTTAGTGCTGACTGGCGCATGTTGAACCCGCGCTTCTATTCAGAACCCCGGCGCATTTCGTGGGTATCGGACGCAGTCGAAATCTTTCTGATCCGGGTTCCGAGTCTATCTTTCGAGGCATGTGTACTGGAAAGCGAGCCGAAATTTAAGGTTGGCTTAAGTCCAGCGGCGCAAAGTCACGCCAGATTTATTTTGGTGGGGCAAGCGCATGATTCAGCTTCAGCAGGCATTGCGACGTTACTACGTTTTTTTGTTCCTGGCACTTTGCATACTGCTGTCTCGGTATTGGCAGTTCATTGAGACACACGAACCCGGCGTCTACCTTTACGCAGTCCTGTCGTCGCTTGGTTATGCCTTCATTTTTCTGCTGCCAGTCGTGCTACTCGTCAAGCTGGCTACCCTGCTGCTGCGTCCCGGTCTGGCTGGCCAATCGTCATGGCCGATAATGTCCGTTTATGCAATCGCATGGCTTGCCGGCCTGGTTGTGGTCGGTTTGATTTTTGCCGACATGCAGCTTTTCATGCTCTACGAATACCACTTCAACAGCTTCGTCTGGAATCTCCTGACCACACCCGGGGGGCTGGCGGCACTAGGGGCAACCCAGGAGACCACTCGCTCGCTGATCGGACTGGGATTGCTCGCGGGCATCGGGCTGATCATGGTTTTGGCGGCCTGCCACCGATCTGCATCGCCCGGCCGGCCCGCACATTCCCGGCGTCCTTCACTGACAAAGCTTGCCAGCTTGCTGTTCGTTACCTTCCTGGTAACCGAAGGCGTATATGCATACAGCAGATACACAGGGCAGGAACCTTATCTGCAGGCCGCCTCTGTCCTGCCGTTCCAACTCAAGAGCACTGCGGACAGACTTTTCAAGCGTATGGGCTTGACGCACGCATCGACCAACAAGCTGAAGGTCGCCACGGGCCAGGTGAACTACCCCCTGCAACCCATAACCTCGCTGCCCAGGGACCAGTACCCAGATATCATTTGGCTGACTGCGGAATCCTTTCGCTGGGATCTGCTTGATCCACAGATCACCCCGAATCTCTGGGCGTTTGCACAGAAATCCATGGATTTCAGGCGTCACTACAGTGGTGGCAATCGTACCCGCATGGGAATGTTCTCCATGTTCTATGGACTGAATGCGCCTTACTGGTACGCCTTCGAGGAGCAGCGCGTGCGGCCGGTGATGATCGATTTCCTGATCGAAAAAGGTTACCGGTTCTCACTGCGCACGAGCCAGAGCTTTACCTATCCTGAACTGAACAACACGGTGTTCCACGATATGCCGGACGGCACCCTGATGGAGGCGCTGCAGAAAGGCGACGCGTGGGAAAGGGACAGGGACAATATCGACAACATGATAGCGGAGCTCGAAGGTTCCCAAAGGTCAGATCCGCGCTTCATGTTCATGTTCCTGGAATCGACGCACGCGCCCTATACGTTCCCCAGCAGTGCGGTGATCCGGCCGGACTATCTCCGGGAAATGAACTACGCAAAGCTCAATCTGGGGGCCAATATCGATGGTATTCATGACCGCTATGTCAATGCCGCCCATTATGTCGACCAGCAGGTCGGCAAACTCCTGGATTATCTTGATGCCAGTGGCCGACTGGACAACACGATTGTGCTGTTTACCGGCGATCACGGGGAGGAATTCATGGAAAACGGTCACTGGGGACACGGGCACAACAATTATTTCCCCGAACAGCAGATAAGGGTCCCTTTGCTGCTCAGCGTCCCGGGATACGAGCCACAGGCCGTCGAGCACGAAACCTCGCACCTGCAGATTCCTCTGACGATCATGCAGTATCTGGGAGTCACGACGCCACCCGAAAGCTACTCGCTCGCTGGCAATCTGTTTGCGCCACCGGATTATCTGGTGGTGGGAAATTACACCTACATGGGAGTCAAGCAGGGAGATACGAAGATCTCTTTTCCCTTCAAAACGGCCGACTACTTTCGCTATGACGTGTATGGCCCGGGCGACAAGAAACCGTCCCGCGAGGTTAGCGCGCAGATCGTGGCGTCAAAGGCCGCGCTGCTTGATCAGGTCGTCCAGGAGAGTCGTCGATTCGTGCGCGAATGGTGAAGTCCTCAGGCGGAGGTATAAGGGCAGCTGTCTCGGTACATGAAGCAGCCCTGGGGAGGCATCCGGATTTGAGGGTATTGCTGGTAGAAGATGACGAGTTGCTCGGGATCGCCGTGCGGCAGGGGCTTGAGCAGTCCGGCTACACGGTCGATTGGCTGCGTGATGGGCAGATGGCTGCCGCCGCTTTGCAGGACGGCGAACCGGACCTCATGGTGCTGGATCTCGGGCTACCCGGAAAAGGCGGTCTCGAGGTGCTGGCTGGGCTCCGGGCGAGTGGTTCAAATCTGCCTGTTCTCATTCTCACTGCCCGCGACACAGTGGAGGACAGGATAGCCGGCCTCGACGCCGGCGCAGATGATTACCTGGTCAAGCCCTTTGACCTCGGCGAACTTGCAGCACGGCTGCGTGCGATATCGAGGCGTCGCCAGGGACGTGCGGCACCCATGATCGAGTACGGTGATCTGGTCTACGAACCGGCGACACGCAGCGTCAGTCTGAACGGACAGCCGGTAAAACTCTCGGCCAAGGCGCTGGCAATCCTGGAGGCCCTGCTTGAAAGGCCGGGAATTCCGCTATCGCGAGACCGGCTGGAAGAAATCCTGTATGGCTGGGGAGAAGGCGTGGAAAGCAATGCGGTGGAAGTCCATGTACATCATCTGCGGAAGCAACTCGGCAAGGACTTCATCCGGACAGTCCGCGGGATCGGCTACATGATACCCAAGCGATGACATCACACCCCTCCCTCCAGCGGCGTCTGCTGACAATGCTGATTTCCACCATCTTCCTGATATGGGTGGTGGTTTCCATTCTCGTGTATCGCGCCGCTGAAGACGAGGTGGAAGAGGTGTTCGATGCCGACCTCGCCCGCAGTGCGCATATCCTTCAGGCCCTGCTGTTGCACGAGGTCAATGAAAAACACGAGATGGCATCGCAAGCACAGGGGATCATGGAGGAACTTGGGGCTCAGCGAATCGGAGACTTTCCGCGTCTCGCCAGAATCCTGGGCGCGGGCAATAGCGAGGCGGCTCGGGAGAAACTCGAAATGGTCAGCATCGCGAACCAGGCAGGCCGTCATTATGGTGCTGAACTCGCCTTCGTTGCCCGATACGCAGATGGCAGCGTGATGCTCCAGGATCGCCGCGCACCAAAGATTCCACGGGGCCCGGATGGTCACGCCGATGTTCTCGTCGACGGTGAACTTTGGCGGGTCTACGGGGCCACTGATGATCAGACAGGATTCGTTGTTCAGGTCGGGGAAAAACTGGCCATAAGGGCAGGCCTGGTGAGTTACATCGCGCGCAATTCCCTGATACCAATGGTGTTCGCATTGCCGGTTCTGGCGGTGATGATATGGCTGGTGGTCGGTCGGGCACTCGCGCCGCTCAAGGGTGTGGCGACCGAGGTCTCAAAACGTGCGCCCGATAGTCTGGAAGCGATCGACGATACGAACACGCCTCGTGAGATTCACGGCCTGGTCGTCGCGCTGAATCAACTGTTTAGGCGGTTCAGATCCGTTATCCAGCGGGAACGCCAATTTACGGCAGATGCAGCGCACGAACTGCGCACCCCCCTGGCGGCGCTCAAAACGCATCTGCAGGTGGCGCGCGCGCAGTCCGAAGAAGCTTCAACGCGGCAATCACTGGATCGGGCCGTTGAAGGAGTGGATCGCGCAACGCATACCGTTGAGCAGTTGTTGCTGCTGGCCCGTGCCGATGTGCAGGAAACAGATGCCTTGATGAAGGCCTCGGTCAGCCTCGACGATGTGGCCGTTTCAGTCGTTTCGGAGCTGAGTCAGCTTGCCTTCGAGCGAGATATCGATCTGGGTATCGACGCGCCGGAGCCCGTTGTGGCCAGGGGGGACGCGGCTTCACTCTCGGTTCTGGTGAGGAACCTGGTGGACAATGCCGTGCGCTACACGCCAGCTGGAGGCACGGTGACTGTCTCTGTCAGTGCGGATGCTGAAAGAGCGTGGATAGAAGTATCGGATGACGGCGTCGGAATCACCGCGGAAGAGCGCCCCAAGGTCTTCGATCGTTTTCACCGTGGCACGGGTCGAAAAAAGATGAATGCAAACGGCAGCGGACTGGGCTTGTCGCTGGTCTCCAGAATAGCGTCCTTGCACCATGCGATCATCACGGTGGGCGACGGGTTGAACGGAAAAGGGGTCGCGATAAAGGTCGTGTTCCCACAAGCTCAAACCGGACAAGGCGGCGAGGATATCTGAAATTCTGTGCTGCCGAAGCCGATATCGTGACCATCGATGACTTTTTTCAGCACGGCGAGTATCCATCAGTGGCCAGAGTCCTGTCCTGTCGGCAACCTGAAAGCACCAGCCCAGCCCCTCGCGCGATACTTCCCGGGCGGGCTGAAGCTCGCTAAGGCACATCAGAGCAAGGCTTTACCGGCAATGCCTGGGGGACGCTCAGGGACACGAATGAGGCGCCCCAAGCGCGTTCTAAGTGCTTGAGAAATGGTGCCCACGGACGACGGTTCGAGGGGTTGACCTGATGTTTGCGAATCAACTCACACGACATCGCGAGTCCGGGCAAATCAAGCGGTCGAAGGGAAGCGAAAAAATATTTCTCTGGGCCTATTGTGGCTCGCAAAAAAGAGGAGTAATTAATCGCGCAGCAGCCAGCTTGGCGGGCGTCTGGGCATCGAGTGTGCCAAGCCGTTTGTCTGTACTCACGTTGCCGACCCCGCGACCCAACGCCTCCTCCCGGCTCAACCTGCTTGATGACGATCCATTGTCCGGCCACGCACATCGCCTGGCCATCACGCTTTTTCGAGAGGAATTCAAAAATGCCTGACAAACGCCCCTCATCCAAGAACAAACCCGCCCGGCCTGCCGCCGGCAAACCTGCCGCTGGCAACCCTACCGCTGGCAAGCCCGCAGCTGCAGCCAAACCGGCACCGAAGCCCGCCCCCAAGCCACCCGCCGGCCGGGCTTCCGGCCGCGGGAGATAGACACATAGCTTGCGTTAAGCGCTAAAAGGCAGATTCCGGGTGGAAGCCATCCGGGGTCTGCACCCGCCCCTTAAGAGCAGCGCTATTGACAGTGTCGATCAGCTCCCTGCCGCAAATCTCCGCCCCGGTGACGGCGGGATGAGCCGGGCAGCGCAGCGTCAGGCGCTCTTGAACGACGATAGCCTGATCAGCGCGACCGCGGCGATCGGGACCAGCAGCCCGATCACCATCGCCGTGATCATCAGCCAGCCCAGCTCGCTGTAGTCCGCCGGGACGGTGATTACCTCTGTCGCTCGGTCCTTGACCTCCCGGGTGACGGTGAACAGCTGGTTAAGGTACTTGGTGCCGAGTTGGCTCGCCGACAGCGCCAGATTGGTGAACGAGGCCATCACCGCGAAGAAGGTCGCCTTGAGCTGACTGGGGGCCGAATTGGCGATCCAGGCAAGCATCGGGATCATCGCGATCTGACCCAGCGGCGATTCCAGTGCGGTGTCGACCAGGGCGATGAAATGGGCGTCGACGACGCCGCCGGTCATGGTGGCGGTCCACTGGTGCAGGCCGTAGAACATACCCACGATCGGCAGGTACAGCAGCGTGCTTGCGACTGTCAGGAAGACCACCACGTAGGCGATCGAGCGCTCCGCCATGAAGCGGCGGAAGAGAAACATGCCGAAAAGCGTCAGCACGCTGCTGATCAGCGACAACACGGCCAGGAACTGCTGATCGAACCCGAGTTGGTCGATCATCCACCAGGTCTGGCCGGCACCCGGCGTTGGCATCGCGCGGTAGACGAAGATGATCACCGCGGTGCCGACCAGGACCAGCCGATCGGCGGGTTCGAGCACCCTGACCAGCCGGCTCATCAGGAACAGCACGATCGCCATCGAGCCGAGAAAGATGATCTCCTTGTTGAAACGGATATCGCTCAGTCCCATGGCGATCGTAAAGATCACGAAGGCCAGGCCGCCGCCGAGGATCCACCAGTTCGGCCGGGTCTCCTCGACGCGTCCGAAGGCCCGTTCCGCGGCCTCGTCGGGGGCCATGCCGCTGGCGCGCAGCCGGCGCAGGTGGCGGCGCGTGATCAGTCCGCCCAGCACGACGCCGAGCACCGAGATCATCGGGATGGCCAGCGCGTATTCGTAGATACGGATGTAGGTCGCGACCTTTTGCGACTCGGGCATCGCCTCCACGTCCTGGAAAAGCAGCACGTTCAACAGCGAGACGAATACGCCGCCACCGATGATCGCCACCCTGCCGAGGGTCTGCATCGTCGTGTGCATCAGGCGTAGCGTCGCGGCCTCGATCGGTGCGCCCTGTGCATCGACGCGCGGCACCGCCTCGACCGTCATCGCGTCGGCGACGACGTCCTGCACCACGTAGCCCACCGGCGCGAGCAGGGCACTGAACACGAACCAGACCTCGACCGGCATGACCTCGGCCATCGCGTCCGGGGCCGCGAGCAGCCCGAGCATCATGAACAGACTGCAGGCGATCATGCCGGCGCCCAGGAACACCAGCCCGGACTTGTAGCGCCAGATCAGGTCCACCAGGTGTCCCAGCGGCATCTTGAGGGCCCAGGGAACCCCGGCCCAGAAGGCCAGTGCGGCGAGGAACTCGGCCGACAGATTCAGGTAGTCCTTGACGAAAAAGGTCCCGACGATGCCGGTCAGGCCGGAGATGCCGGCCGCCGCATAGACCATCAGCGGTGGCAGGTAGGACAGGCGCATCTCGCGGCCAAGCTCGAAGATGTTGCGATCCAGCCAGTGCCACAGACGGTGGTGTGGTGCGCTGCCGCGCGGGCTGGCGGATCCGGTCTCTCGGGGGGGATGGGCCATCGACAGTCAACTCGCAAAAAAACAGCGGACAAGAATATCGCCAGTCAGCAACTCGTCAAGCTCGGGGCAAGACGGCACCGGTCTTTAGGATCTTCCTTCCTTGCTCGTCGATTGCATAGTCGGCGGTGCCGTATTCCGGTACCGGTCCGCAGCTTGGGTCGTCCACCCAGAACACGCCCCAGACGTCAAGGTTGGTATCGATAGCATCCCAGGCGATTGACTCGAGTCCTTTGGAAATACCACCTGCAGCGGCGCTGTCGCCGCCCCACACGCCGGTCGACAAGAAATCCTTGGCACTGTGATCGGGCGGTCCGAAGTCGCTCGATTTACCGGCGGCCGGCGTGAAGGGTTTGCGCGGTCCGGATGTCATCGCCCCCGCCGTATTGCTCACGGTGATGCTGGTGCTGTCCAACATCGGCTATTCTCGCGTGCAAGGAGATTCGCGGTTGAATGATGCGGGCAATCGCGTTATTGCGGCGTTCGCCGTGGCGCGGACCCTGAACGGCATCATCTCGGTGATCCAGGAGATGCAGGTCGGCGTCTCTCTCGGTATCAGCACGACGCTACAGCCCGGCCAGATTCTCGATCCGCTCAACGACCCGGTCAAACGCTTTTCCACCGCCGCCCTTATCGCCGCCACCTTGCTCTGGTCGATGAAACTCATGGGTAACTTCATCGTTCTTCCCTGAACGCCCTTGTTACTTCTGGTTTTGCTTGTGATTCGCGTGAGCCTGAATCGTTTTGCCGCCTGTGCCGACGTTAACCAACTGTTGATGCCGGCGGTACGTGTCGGCATCGTGCTGGCTGTTTTCGCTTTCGAGGCACTGGTCGTGCCGCTGGGTATCTTTTGGGTCAGTACGAAAATCCTGCTCAACCCGGCCCTGAATGACCGGTCTGTGTCCCTGCCCCGATCGGGCCATGACGATGAAACGCATTTGTGCAACGCCGCGCACAAGCGCGCAACACCTGGCGGCCATGGCCTGACTTGCTTGTGCGTTCAGCCCTGGTTCAGCTGGTGGGCCGCAAGCTGAACCCATCGGCACTCAAGCTGCCATTCACTGGAGCCCGCCATGCAATCGCATCGATTCTCGACCTTTGCCCGGATCGTGCTCGTGGCCGTTGTCGCAGGCGCAATCACAGCCTGTGCCCCGGTTCGGGACTACCATGAACCGGGTGTCTATTATTCGCCGCGCCCGCTGTACTACGACTACTGGTATTACCCGGCGATTGGCTCCTATTACGATCCGCGTACGCGCATCTACATCTACTTCCAGCACGGCCATTGGATCCGTGCGCGCGAACTGCCCGTTCGTTTTCGACCCTATCTCGGACGTTACGTCACCATCCGCTCGTCTCACGAACGCCCTTACGAGGAGCAACTGAGACACCGTGAACAGTACGCCCCGGAACGGTACCGGGCGAAGCAGGCCGACCAGCTTGACCACGACGTCTGGATCGGCGTACCGAATCCGCCGGTCCGGTCACGCGAGCACGATCAGCGACGCACCGAGCCCGCCGACCGTAACCGGCAGGACCACGACCCGAGGCGTCAACCTGAGCGCGGCGCCATCCAATCCGCGCCGCCACACGGGGCGCCGGTGACTGCAACTGAGATATCCCGGCCAGCCGTCAAGACGCCCACCGAAAAGCGGCCAGGCCGCCGCCAGCCGACGGGCACCAACACAGTGCCCGTCACACCGAAAATCGGCCGTGCACCTGCACCTGCGCCTGCGGCGCAGCAGGCACCGGGGCGCGATCGCGACCGTGACACGGGCGGCGAGCGCCACCGTAACGACGGCCGGGGCGACGGCCGTGATCCCGACGCACGCGACAAGGAGCGAAATTCGTCGGACGAGTACGGTTGGCGTAAGTAGGCAGTCGCCGGCGCGCAGGGCCGAGACTCGAAATACCGCCGTCATGGGTTCATCCCGATGAGTCGAAGTCCCGTAAGGCGATTGCGGTGCCGTTGAATGAGGATGCCCTAACGGTCCTCCAGAGACGGAAAGGCGCTCACCGGGAGTACGTCTTCACGTACAAAGACAAACCCGTGGCACGCACCACCACAAAGGCCTGGGCGGAGGCATTGAGGCGAACCGGGATCTCGGATTTTCGCTGGCACGACCTTCGCCATGCCTGGGCGTCCTGGTACGTGCAAAGTGGGACCTGTCTCCAAGAACTCCAGGAGCTTGGCGGCCGGTCATCGTGTGACAAGTTGTTGCGCTATGCGCATCTGGCGGCAGACCACCTCAAAGGGGCGGCGAGTCGTATTGAAGGCACAATTCCGGCACAAGCGGAAATGAAAAACGGCCTACGATTGCGCGTAAGCCGTTGATCAATATGGTGCCCAGGGACAGTATCGAACTGCCGACACCGGGATTTTCAACGCCAATAAAATCAATAAGTTACTGATTTGGCTGGATCAGGCAATTCGCGGAACAGTTCGGCAAAATCAAGTTGATTCAATAGCTTGTGTTAGCCCAACTTAGCGGATTCGCCCCGGATTTTCGCAAATTTACGTAGTCCATGCCGCGTAACTGATTGTTTTCCATGGGTGCGCTTGCGCGGAAACGTTCAGAAGCCGCTGTAGTGAAGACCTTGGTGGTTTTCTTTGCAGTGCGCATGCGGATAATGGGTTGCCATGTTTCTGCGCGCGACGACTCGCAAGAAGGATGGCAAGACGCATCGGTATTGGAGCGTCGTGGAGAATCGACGCTTGGCCGATGGGCGCGTGCTGCAACGACACGTGCTGTATCTGGGCGAGATCAACGATTCGCAGGCGCACGCCTGGCGGCGCTCCATCGAGGTGTTGGACGAGCGCGAAGATGCGCCGCGCACTGTCGCACTGTTTCCAGAAGACCGCATCGATGAATGCGCGTTAGACGCCTCGGTGGTGCGGCTGCGTCTATCGCAGCTGCGACTATGTCATCCACGTGTGTGGGGTTCATGCTGGTTGACGCTGAAGTTGTGGGAGCGCCTGGAGCTGGACCGCTTTTGGTCGCAGCGCCTGTCGCGCAGCCGCAAGGGCACGCGCTGGGAGCAGGTGCTGTTCGTGCTGGTGGCCTACCGGCTGTTGTCACCTGGTAGCGAGTGGCGATTACACCGGCAGTGGTTCGAGCGCAGTGCGCTGAAGGATCTGCTCGGCGCCGATGAGCGCGTGGGCGACATCCACAAGCTCTATGCCTGTCACGACCGGATCCTGGAGCACAAGAGCGCGGTGTTCGACCATCTGGTCGGCCGCTGGAGGGATCTGTTCAACGCCGAGTTCGACGTCCTGCTCTACGATCTGACCAGCACTTACTTCGAGGCAAGCCCGCCGTTCGAGGAGGATGACAAGCGCCGCTATGGCCACTCTCGCGACCGACGCAGCGACTGCGTGCAAGTGGTGATCGCGCTGGTGGTGACGCCGCAGGGTTTGCCACTGGCCTACGAGGTGCTGCCCGGAAACACCGCGGACAAGACGACGCTGCGTGACTTCCTCTCGCTGATCGAGAACCAGTATGGCAAGGCCCGCCGGGTGTGGGTGATGGACCGCGGCATTCCCACCGAGGCGGTCTTGCGCGAGATGCGCGACAGCGATCCACCCGTGTACTACCTGTGTGGCACGCCCAAGGGTCGACTGTCGCGCTTGGAGAAGGCGCTGCTGCTCAAACCCTGGCATGAGGTGCGCCCCGGCGTGCAGGTCAAGCTGCTGGCGCAAGACGACGAGATGATCGTCTTCGCGCAAAGCCACGACCGCATCGCCAAGGAGCGCGCGATGCGCAAGCGCCAGCTCAAACGCCTCTGGGCTCGCCTGGCGAAACTGTCCTCAATGAATCTGAGCCGCGAAGCGCTGTTGATGAAGCTTGGCGCTGCGCAAAACCAATCGCCCTCTGCATGGCGCCTCGTCGAGGTGACGGTCGCGGACCAAGCCGCGTCCTTCAGCTACGCCTTGCGCCGCAACAAGCTGCGCGAAGTGCGTCGTCGCGAAGGGCGTTATCTGCTGCGTACCAATCTCACCAGCTCCGACCCCGCCGAACTGTGGCGTTACTACATCCAGCTCGTGCAGGTCGAACAGGCGTTCAAGGATCTGAAGGGCGATCTCGCCGTGCGCCCGATCTATCATCAACTCGAGCAGCGCATCGACGCACACATCTTCATCGCCTTCCTCGCCTACTGTTTGCAGGTCACGCTGACCCAGCAGTTGCGTCCGCACGCGAGCGGTCTCACCGCGCGCAGCGTGCTCGAGAAGTTCGCTGCCGTGCAGATGCTCGATGTGCATATCCCCACCACCGATGGTCGCGAACTGGTGCTGACCCGCTACACCGAGCCCGAGCGCGAGCTCAAGCTTCTGCTTGAGCGGCTCAACCTCGAACTGCCCGCCCAACCGCCGCCGAGAATCACCACCGCTCAGGTCGACGCCGCCACCTCCGTGTAGTGCAGACCTTCAGGGGGGGCGTCTATACCGATCAATGAGTTGGCGTCACCAAAGTCTCGAATCCGCTAAGTTGGGTTAGTTTGGAGCGAAGTGTGGAATTTCGGCGGTGTACCGCAGGTGTACCGAGAATTCGCCAGCAACCCATAAGAAACTTCTATCAGCGACTCCCGAGCATCCAGCCTTCGAGGCGCGCGGTGCGTGCTTGCGGCGGACAACACCGGCAGCCTCTCAAGCCCGGCAAGTTTGCGGGAGGTACCGGCTGGGCAAACGTATGGCGCCATCCGGTCATGTGATCATGTCGAGATCAAACCGACCGTGCGGGTCTAAGTGTTTCCAACTCAGCGGTACTGACTCCGCGTAACCGCTGGCTATTAGCTTCCCACTTCAATGCGGCTGCGCCGGCACCTCTTGAATCATCTGCCATTGGCGCCTGCGACGAGCAAATGACTGGTATGCGCTTTTGTGCGGTCGGGTGCCGAGATGGAATGTGGGGCAGCAGTTCGGCCGAAGCTGTCGTTGGAAATTGGATCCGACTGCTTCCGCAATGGATCGGTTACACGGACATTGGCCGAAAACCTCGGCGAACGGCAGCTTTTTGAACTCCTGACCGGCAGGACCCGACACCAAGCGGCCATACCAGGGGTTGGTTTGCTCGGCAGGAACCAACAATGAGATGCCGGTTCGCACATGGTGGCTAATGTGCGGCCTCGACTAGGATCTGTCGCTCGCGGACCATGAAAAACCCAGTGTGAAACGAGGCGTGCTGGCTTTTCTGCCTGTTAAGCTCGTATCCGCTTTCGCGCGAAGCGGATACCAGCGACGCTATTTCGCGGGAGAATGGGATTTCCTAAAAAATGCTTTTGGTGGTGGGCTAAAGCTCCAGACATCATTATCAACATTGAGATAGTTGAACGGGTCAAAAAAGTTGAAGGTCTCGCGGTCGCCCCCAAAGGTATAGATTGCCGGTTTCCGTGATCCAAAGCGGCCACCACGAAGCACCAAGGCATCGAAATCGTACTTGATATCCGCTGGGTTATAAGCAAGCCAAGGTGGCTCAAGTGCCTTCCACCATTCCTCGCCGTCTCGGCTAATCCACATGTCCGTCGGGTTGGACGGCTTGAAGGGGTCGGCAGGATCGTCACTGAGCCCAAAGCCGCCGAACAGCACGAAGTGGTTTTTGAGGACGACAACTTGATGGCCAGGTCTTGGCGACCATGGGGCAGCCTCGGTAACTAACTCCCAATTAAATCCGTCTCGGGTGCGCCATACATCGTTGAAGTAAGGCGGGCAGCGCTCGCCACCTGAGTCACAAGTGAATCCGTCCTCTCCGCCGATCAAGTAGATATATCCGTTCTTTTTTACAGCGACCGCGCCCGCTCGTGGTGCCCAAGGCGCATGTTCGGTAAGTCGTACCCAACTACGACCACCATTGGAAGACCTCCACACATCATTGAAATAGACTCGTTCCGGAGGGCCGCCAATTACTGCTGGGTCATCGTTAAAAGATCCACCCATTACATAGATTGCACCTTTTAGCACGACCGCACTCAAACCCGCGCGGCCCGCCCATCCGGCGTTTTCTGTCATCAGCTTCCATCTCACTCCGTCACGACTGCGCCAGACATCGTTGAAGAATTTGGATATCTTCGGGGGACAGTTGCTGGGGAATGGCGGACAAGCCGGATTATCGACATTGAAATTCTGTCCGCCCAAGACATACATGTGACGGTCCCTGGTGACGGCCTGAAAGTAAGCGCGCGCGGGCCAATGCCCTTCGTCATCAGTATCAAGTATTTTCGACCAGGTAGTACCTTTATCCCTGCTTTTCCAAACATCACCCCATATGATGCTGGCGCCCGGAGAAGGATCAATGGCGGGATCTATTGGTGTTCGGCCTCCCATCAGGTAAAGCCGGTTACGCAACTCAACTACTTGGAGTCCCGCGCGCGCCTCCCATGACGCGTCTGGGTTAACTTCTGTCCATTCATATTTATCAAGGTCGGACCCAGGCCAGAAGTTACCGTAAGCGAATGCACTACCGCTCGACAGCGATACAATGAATACCGCAACGATTGCAGTGACCAGGTTTCTGTTGCTAGGAATAAACATAACGAATCTCTCTACCAGCGGCTGTGCATATAACCTGATGAAATAAGCAACATCCGTGCCGAACTGACAACGGATTGAATTGACTTGATAAAGTGTTCGACGGATACCCGATCACTGGTAGGGTTTGTAAAGACATCTGACACCAAGCAATGTTTTGGTCAATTAAGATGTCAGGATGCGCAATAAGGAATTGCTTTATTTGTCCAGGACGGTTCGTTGTATTTTTGTAAAATGCGGAGACACCATGGCAGTACCTCATTTGTGTTTGTCTAAAACAATTAGCGCCGACCGACCACCGCCCTTTCACTTTGCACATGATGCTGACTGAATTCGCCGCGTGTAAGAAGGTCGGCTTTTGACCGAGTACGCTGCGTAATTCTGAACTTCACTTCAGTCCAGTGGCGCGTCGCGTCGAAAGCTCACCCACACATGACACCATGAGTAATGAAAACGTATATACTTCGTTAGTATCTTGCTGATGGAGACTGCCATGTCGAAACAAGCCGTGTTCACGATGAAGCTGGAGCCTGAGCTACGCGACGAGTTCATGGCCGAGGCTGAGGCCTCGCACCGTCCGGCTTCCCAGGTCATGCGCGAGTTGATGCGCGAGTTCGTGCAGCGCCAGCGCGAGGCGCGGGAGTACGACGCCTATCTGCGCGGCAAGGTCGAAGCAGGTCGAGCGTCGATGCGTGCCGGCCAGGGTCGCTCCAACGATGAGGTCGAAGCCGAGTTCGTCAGCCGTCGCGCCCAGGTCGATCACCAGTCGTGAGGGTCATATGGACGCCCGAGGCGCTGCAGGATCGCCTCGACATCTGGGACTACATCGCCGCTGATAATCCACAGGCGGCCGCCCGGATGGACGAGCAGTTCAGCCAGGCGGCGTCCAAGCTGATGGATCATCCACGGATCGGCCGACAGGGGATAGCCCCCGGCACGCTGGAGCTGGTCCCCCATGAGCACTACCGCCTGGTCTACGAGATGGATGGCGAGACGGCGTGGATACTGACACTGGTTCACACGTCTCGGCAGTGGCCGCCGGTGCGCAATTGAGTGCTTTTCGCTGTTGGCTGATAGGCCGAAGGCTACTTGCGTTGACTCGAGTCGAATCAGATCAGCCATCGCCGATGTGTTGCTTTCTGCCGGTCGGGAAATAAGAAAGCCGCCGCTCGATCGGATTTCCTGGCCTACGTCCGGTATCCACCCCATTGCAGTCACTGCCCGATCGAATCTTCAACGACCGCTCTGGCCGAAGACCGGCCCACCAGGACATTCTCTCGGCTGTCTCTTTTGAAACAGAGAGCCGACACCCGAAGCGTGAGTTTTTTGATCCATTGACCGCCCGGACTCGGCCTCAGACACACCGCGTTCGGCAATACGAATGTTTTGAAGGATATTGCCGAGAACGACCGGCTCACGACGGATTCGGGTGGGCCACTGCCGTAGCCGAACAGTCAATCGAGCAGCCCCAAATAGCCCTTGTATCGGTAAAGCCGGTCGCGCTTGCGCTCTCCCACCTCGGCGAGGATGCCGGCCTTGATCAGCACATCAATCGCCTTGCCGGCGGTCGGCTTGCTGATCAACAGCAGGCGTGTGACCGACGGCATCGTCACGATCGGGTGCTCGGGGAGCAGCTCAAAGAGTTGGATGGCCGTGACGGTCGCACCAGGAGTTCCGAGCAATACCCTCCGGTCTTCGTTCACTCGCGCATACAGGGCACTCGCAGTGCGGGTGGCGTCGTCGGCGATCTCGGCCACGCCGACCATAAAGAACCGCAGCCAGCCGACCCAGTCGCCCTCGGTCCGAATTGCCTCGAGCCAGCGGTAATAGGCGGCCTGGTTCTGCTTGAGATAGAGGCTCAGATAGAGCAACGGGCTTTTTAGCAATTTCCAGTGGTCCAGCAGCAGCGCGATCAGCATCCGGCCCAGGCGGCCGTTGCCGTCGAGGTAAGGGTGGATGGTCTCGAACTGGACATGCACCAGCGCAATACGCAGCAGTGGCGCCAAGTCGTCCTCGGCATGGATGTAGTGTTCGAGATCGCTGAGCAGACCAGCGACCTGCTCCGGTGGCGGCGGCACGAACACGGCGTTACCGGGCCGGCTGCCACCGATCCAGTTCTGCGAGCGGCGCAGCTCGCCCGGCTGCTTGCTGGCGCCACGCACGCCTTGCATGAGGATACGATGGCAGTCGTTGAGCAGGCGCACGGAGATCGGTGGGCCTTTGGGCGAATGGATCTCCGTGAAGGCATGATTGACGGCAGCGACGTAGTTGGTGACTTCCTCGATGTCGTCAAGGTTCGAGGCACCGGGCTGCTCGGCCTGCTCCCAGGCCAGCACGTCAACCAACGTCGCCTGGGTGCCTTCGATCTCCGAGGACAACAGGGCCTCCTTGCGCACGAAGGCGTAGATGAACCAGTCGAGCGACGGGATCATCTCACCAGCCAGGTCGAGCCTGCCCAGCGCCGCCTCGGCCTCGCGCAGCGGTTCGCTCAGCGACGCCAGCTGCTTGGCGCTGAGCCGCGGCGGCAGCGGGTCGGGGACGAAGGCCTCGACCGATTCACCGGCGACAGTGGTGGTTCGATAACGGCCTGTGGATTGCGGACTCATGGTAAGCAATTCTTTACCATGTATCACATAAAGTAAAGCAACACTTACCAGAATCCGCGTTACGTGAAGCCCGCTTTACCGTCGGCGACGTGCCCAGATTGGGCAGGTCATTACCCAATCCGGGCAAATTGCATTCGAGCGATTCAGTGCCGGGATCGTCAGGTAAGTGTTTCTGACACTCCGTCAGCGCCGTAGCGCTGTCGGACCAAGCCTCCAGGGGAGGGGCAGAACGTGTCGCGGGGGGCACTACTCCCGCATCGACCTGGCCTGGTTTCAGGCCGCGCCGGGCGTTCCTGTGGGAACGGCGGTCGGCGCCTGTTGGCTCCGGGGAGCCGGTTCGGTTTCGGGTTGGTTCACCTCCTTTCGGTTGTTGCACATGGGGATTGCCACTTTGCCGCAGTGGCCGCGGATAAATCCTCGCGTTGGACGCATTCTGCGAACCCGTCACTCGCCCGTCACTCAGAAAACCGCCCCGAACGTCGCGCGGTTGTTGGGGTTACCACCCATGTCACTACCCCGCTTCGCTGCTAGTGACATGGGCGGCCTCGCTGGATGCTGGCTGGAGAGCCCCCAGGGCCGTCGATTATTACACTGTAATAATTTCGCTGGCGGCTACTACGACGACGGTTCGATCGCGTACCGCACGCTCATGTCACCGGCCCGGTATCGCGTCGCCAGCGTCTTCAGGTAGCCCAGTGGCGATCGCTGGATCGCGCCTGCGGCCAGCGCGCCCGCCCACTCGTCGATGACGAGTTGGGCGGCGGCGCGATCCAATCCGGCAACGAGGCGCTGTGCAGATGCGTGCATCTCCTGTGGCGCCCATTCGGGAAAGCGCAGTGGCTGCGCGCGCCGATCAGCTCTCGCGCCGCAGTCGGTGTCTGTCGGTCTGTTGGTAGTAGTGGTTCTTTGGTCGCCATCGGTATTGGGTAATGCGCCCGGTCGCACCGGACGCGGCGCTGCCCTATCAGGTTCGACCTCATCCGGCGCATCCGGACATGGTGCCGGCACCTCGGAGACGATGTAGGTGCCGCCGCGCATCCGCCCCTGGGCATCGCGGTGGCGTTCGAAGCGCACATAGCCGGCACTGCGCAGCTCGCGCAGCAACGCATAGATGCCATCCCGGCCCAGGTTGCCGCGCTTCTTCAGGTCGTTCACCAGCACCTTCCAGTCGTCGGGTCGCGACAGCAGGTACGCGAGCAGCCCGCGCGCCGCCCAGGACAGGCGCGTGTCCTCCACCGCCGCCTGGTCGACGATGACGAAGCGATGCCGGCGTGCCGCGCGGCGGATCGTCTGGGTCACGCGTCGTCCACGCCGCTGATGATGCGGGCGACCTCGACGGCGGGGTAATAGACGCGCCGGCCGATCCGGCGGCCGCAGGCCTTGAGCGCCCGCGTGCGTGCATCGCTCGGTGCACACAGGCTGTAACGCAGGCCGCCCGTGCTGCGACCGAGCAGTTCGGCGAGCTGGGCCTGGGTCAGCAGCAGACCGAAGCGCTCGGTGAGCCGATCCGCGAGGTCATTCTGCGTGGGGATAGTCGTGCCCTGCATGGTCTCTCCTTGTCTGTCTCATCATAGTGAGACATAGGAGAACCTACAGGCGCCTTGGGTGGCGATGGATAACCCGATCAAGTTCGCGCGGGGTTTATCTGGCCGGGTCGAATCTAACGCAGACCCAGCTGATCGAGCCGGCGCACCAGGTCCTCGGCACGCAGGTGGGTATAGCGGCGCAGCATCTGCATCGACTTGTGGCCGGAGATCGTGGCGACCTCCTGGTCGCCGAGACCGGCCTCGACCAGGCGCGAGACCGCCTCGTGGCGCAGGTCATGAAAGCGCAGACCCTTGATGCCGGCCTGTTTCAGCATGCGGTGCCAGGCCGGGCGGAATTCGTACGGCCGGCGTACCTTGTCACGGCCGGGTTCGCCGAAGAAGATCAGGTCGGTGTCGATAGGGCGCACCGGATTGTTGAGCGCGAGGCGCAGAACCGCCACGGCATCACGGGTCAGCGGTACGGTGCGGGACGAGCCGTTCTTGGTCTCAGTCAGGTGGACGGTGCGGTTGTCCAGATTCACCTGTCGGCGGGTCAGACCCTTGATCTCGCCGGCACGCATGCCGGTGTAGAGCGCGATACGCACGATCCAGCCGAGCATCGGGTTCGAGTGGCGATCGCAGGCCCTGAGAAGGATCTTCTCCTCGTCAGCGCCCAAGCGGCGATCGCGGCCCTTGCCCGGTGCCGGTTTGCGGATGTTGGAAACGGGGTTGTAGATCAGCCCAAGGCGCCATTCCTTGATCGCGATGGTGAACAGGTGCGACAGCAGGGCGAGCTCGAGGCGGACGGTGTCGGCGGACTTGCCGGCGGCCAGCCGCTCGTCGCGGTATTCGGCGACCAGGTCCGGCGTGATCGCGGCCAGGCTGTAAGCGTCGAACTTCTTTTTCAGCGCCTTGGCCTTGCGGCTCTCCCCGTAGGCGGTGCTCGGGCGCTTGCTGGCGGACACCTCGGCCAGGTAACGATCCAGCGCCTTGTCGAACAACAGCCTCTCGGCACCGGCGCGGTTGATGTACACGCCACGCACCATCTCATCCTCGGTGCTGCGCGCCCAATCTGCGGCATCGCGCTTGGTGCGAAAGGTCTTGATGGTTACCGGCCAGCCGCGTTTGCGGATGACGGCCTTCCAGGTGTTCGAGGGTGTTTTGGTGATGGTCGCCACGGCCACTTCCGGTACAGGTGTACCGAAAATGTACCGCGTGACACAGGGACTAAAAAGCAGAAACCGCTTTTGTCTTTGAATTGATTGGTGCCCAGGGACAGAATCGAACTGCCGACACGGGGATTTTCAATCCCCTGCTCTACCGACTGAGCTACCTGGGCTTAATCAGACACGCCGGGGCGGCGCGAAAGAGGCGGTATTAAAGCGAGCAAGGTCGGGCGAGTCAAGTTCTCTGCAGCCTGACCGCGCTTATTTTGGATTGAAATCCGGCGGCAGCTCGGCGCCCTCGCCGAAGAAGAACTTTTCCATCTGTTCCTCGAGGAAGACGCGCGACTTGGGGTCGATCGGGCTGAGCCGATACTCGTTCAGCAACATGGTCTGATGCTTCAGCCACTGCTGCCAGCCCTCTTTCGATACGTTTTCGAACACGCGCTTGCCCAACTCGCCGGGGTAAGGCTGCCGGTCGAGCCCTTCCGCCTCACGCTTGAGACGCACGCAATTCACCATTTCGCCCATTTCTTTCTCCGCAGCTCGTTTCAGTCTGCAATCTCATCGAGCAGACGCGCGACGGGAGCCGCCAGACCGACGGTTTCAGGTTGCCGTGGGTTATACCAAAGCTGCCGATCACCCTCCAGCACGCGGCAACCCGGTTGATTCAGCAGGATTTCGACCGGCTCGATATCCAGATGAAAGTGACTGAACGTATGGCGACGCGCCGGCAACACGCGTCCCAGCGCCGCGGCCTGCTGCAGGCTGTCGGTACACCAGTCCAGTGGGTCCGCCTCGATGGCAAGCTCGGGCAGGCACCACAGACCGCCCCAGATACCTGCCGGTGGACGCCGCTCCAGCAGAATGGCGCCGGAGGGGTCACGCACGAGCAGCATGCGCACCGCACGCTGCGGAAGGGTCTTCCTGGCCTTCCTGCCGGGGTATTCCGATACCCTGTCCTGCCGGTGGGCCGCACAGTCGGCCGCGAGTGGACATTTGCCGCAATCGGGATTGCTGCGCGTGCAAAGGGTCGCACCCAGGTCCATCATTGCCTGGTTGTACTCGGCCACGCGCCGCGCCGGCGTCAACGACTCGGCCAGTTCCCACAGACGTTTTGATACCGCCGTGTGCCCCGGCCACCCGGGCTCGGCGTGATACCTGGCCAGGACGCGCTTCACGTTGCCGTCGAGGATGGTCTGGCGCTGCCCGCCGGCCAGGGACAGGATGGCCGCGGCGGTCGAGCGACCTATACCCGGCAGCCGTTGCATGCCGTCCAGTTCATCCGGGAATTCACCGCCAAGCCCTTTGCAGACCTGCTGCGCGGCGCGGTGCAGGTTGCGCGCCCGCGCGTAGTAGCCAAGCCCCGACCAGTGGTGCAGTACCTCGTCCAGCGGCGCGCCAGCCAGGTCTTCGACACTCGGGAAACGCGCCATGAAGCGCTCGTAGTACGGGATCACGGTCGCAACCTGGGTCTGCTGCAGCATGATCTCGGAAACCCACACACGGTAGGACGAGACGTCGCGCTGCCATGGCAGCCGCTTGCGACCGTGCCGATCGAACCACGCCAGGAGCCGGCCTGAAAAGTTTGCACTCACTTGCGCGCAGCGCCGCACTGCCAGCATATATCGAAGCCGGCATCGACCTGTGCCTCGCAACTGGGACAGACCCAGGGACCCTTCGTGGGGAGGCTGCCGCGGCTTGCAAGGAAACCGTCCAGCACCGACTGCGCGACCGGGAGGTCCGCGTTGTTGATCAGCCAGACCCATGGAAAGCTGAGCGCCGAGAGTTCCCCGGCCGCGCCGCTGAGATATTCGCCCAGCACCGTGGCCTCGACCCGATGGGCCGCGAGGGCATCGATAAGCTGGCGCGCTTCCAGGCTGTCACGCGCTTCGTAAAATTTGAGCATTGACGATTTGACACACTTCGACTTGGCGACAATCATGCGCGATCGCAGCGGTCGGGCATAGCCCCGAGTTGAACAAGGCAGCATCGCGTTATGAAAAATATGAAACAGATCCTGGTCCTGGGCATCCTAGCAGCCGTCAGCATCGGTATCGGCCTCTGGGCCGGCATGCAGGGCCAGTCGAAACAGCAGGCCCAGGGTTACCCGGACCTCGGCGGCGACTTCACCCTGATGTCCGACAAGGGGCCGGTCAGCCTGGAGGATTTCCGCGGCAAGGTCGTGCCCATCTATTTCGGCTTTACCCATTGCCCGGACGTTTGCATCACCTCGTTGAGCAGCATCGCGGCCGGCCTGGCATTGCTGACCGAGGAGGAGCGAAGCCAGATCCAGCCGATGTTCATCAGCATCGATCCCGAGCGTGACGACCCCGCCCGGGTAGGCGAGTACGCGCGCTATTTCTACCCCGACATGATCGGCCTGAGTGGATCACTGGAAGAGGTCACGAAGGTCGCGAAAAGCCACTTCGTGATCTTCGAGAAGGTGCCGATGGAAGGCTCCGATATGGGTTACACCATGGACCATTCGTCGATCTTCTACGTCGTCGGCAGGGACGGCGTTATCCGGTCGTTGATCCACCACGGGGAAAAACCCGAAGAGATAGCGAAGGTCCTGCGCGAGGCGCTGGCCGGCTGAGCCGATAGCCTCGAACGGCAGCTGGACGACCGCGGGGGCCGGTAAATCGAGAAAGGATATGGAGCGGGTGAAGGGAATCGAACCCTCACTAAGAGCTTGGGAAGCTCCCGTTCTACCATTGAACTACACCCGCATACGGGTTCCGCCGCGAGAAGCGTACCGGAGAACTCCGGGTAACGCGACTCCCGGAGGTCCGATACTCTGAGTGGCCTGCAACGGCGGAGCCTCGGGGCAGGATTCTATTGAAGGCACTGATGCGGGCACAAGGGCCGTGTTGCCAAGCCTCCTGTTCAGGTCAGTGACCGCGGATCGAATTCACCGCGCCGGACAGCGACGCAAGACAGCTAGCCCGCATCCGTCACCAGCCAGCATCCGGGATGCCGGTAACGGATGCGGGCTAATCGGCTGGTCCACCCCGGTACATCGCATCCACCTCCCCGGCGAAATGCCCAAGCACCTTTGTGCGTTTCACCTTCAACGTCGGGGTGATCAGCCCATCCTCCACGCTCCAGGGCTCGAGCGAAAGATGCACCCGGCGGATCTTGGCATAACCGGGAAAATCCTTGAGCGCCGCCTTCACCCGCCGGCCCACGGCCTGCAGCACCCTGTTCTCGTGCAGGCTGGCGCGGGCGAGCGGGTCCACACCCAGCTCCTCGGCGAAATCCGCCCAGTGCCCCTTTTCCAGCACCAGCAGCGCGGTGAGGTAAGGTCGTCCCTCCCCCACCACCATCACCTGCTCGAACAGGGGATCCAGGATCAGCGCCGACTCCATATCGCCGGGGGGGATCTTCTCGCCATTGGACAGGATCAGGATGTCTTTGATACGCCCCGTGATATAGATATGTCCGGTGTCGTCTATACGCGCCTGGTCGCCCGTGTGCAGCCAGCCGTCTTGGTCGATGACCTGGGCTGTTGCGGCATGATTGTTCCAGTATCCGAGCATCACGCCGGGGCCCTTGACCAGCAACTCGTCGTTTTCGCCGATCCTTACCTTGACACCGCGGATCGGGATGCCGACGCTGGCGGGGATATTGTTTGCGACAGGATTGGCGCTGACGACGGGCGCGGTCTCGGTCAGGCCGTAGCCCTGCACGATGGTCACACCCAGGCCGATGAATACCTTCGCGATCTCCTCGTTGAGCGCCGCGCCACCGCTGATGGCGATGCGTACATTGCCGCCCAGCCTGGATACGACCTTGCTCGCCACCAGGCGATCGAGCACTGGCCATAGGAGGCTGCCCAGAGGCCAGGCACCACGCCCCTGCCGGTGCAGGAAGCGTTTCCAGCCTATGGCGACGGTCAGGTCGAGCAGCCTTCTGGCAAGCCGGCCCTTTTTTGTCGCCTGATCGGAAATACGCGTGTAAACACGCTCGAAGATACGCGGGACGGCGACCAGGACCGTGGGCCTGATGGTGACCAGGTCCTCGCCCAGTTGGGCGACGGAACGCGCATAGGCGACGCTCGATCCGGTCATGATGCACAGATAATAACCGGCGGTACGTTCCAGGGTGTGTGACAGAGGAAGAAAGGAAAGGAACACGTCCTCCTGGTAACAATCGAGCAGGGTGAGGCCACCGTGCGCCACGGACAGCATATTGTGGTGGCTGAGCATCACCCCCTTCGGCCTGCCGGTGGTGCCGGACGTATAAACGATGGAGGCGAGCAGTTTGCCGTCTCCATTTTCACGCCGCACCAGCTTGGCACCACTCGCGGGCAACCAGTCCCCGATGATCCGCACCCGGCTGTCTTCTTCCGCCAGGCGCCGCGCGGCATCGCTGTCGTCCAGCAGCAGCACCCGCTTGAGCGGGCCGTCATCCCCCACCACCTCGGCCAGCCTGCGCCAACGCCCCGCATCCTGGACCAGCAGGATGTTGATATCCGCCTCTTTGAGGATGTACGCGATATTGTCGGGGCGATCGTCGGTGTAGATGGGTACGGTCACCAGCCCGAGGCTCAGCGCCGCCTGATCGAACATCACCCACTCGGGGCAGTTGCGAAGCTGTATCGCCACCCGGCCGCCACGCGGCGCACCCTCGCTGCGCATCGCCGACTGCCAGCGTGCCACCTCGGCGGCCATCTCTGACCAGGTGTAACTCAGCCAGGACTTGCTGGCCTGGTCGAAATAGCGGTACGCGGTGCGATCCGGGCTCCGCCTGACGCGACAGGCGAAAAGTCCGTCTAAGGTGCGGGCCTCGTCGGGTGAAATCAGGTTTTCGTTAAAATCCCCCACCGGCACTCCCCCGAAGCTTGCCTGGCCTGCGGGCCGGCGCAACGATCAATGTGGCTCAAGCGATAAACTCACTTTGGTGTAATATCGTTTTCAGTTTCATACATTTGGTAAGATGTTGCCATGCAAATCCTGCTCAATGGCAAACGGCATGAAATGCTGGAAGACACCAGCCTTGCCACCCTGCTGGACTCGCTCGACCTGCAAAACAAGCGCTTCGCTGTCGAAGTCAACGAAGAGCTGATCCCGCGCAGCGAGCACGCGGAGCATGCCCTGCACACCGACGACCGGGTCGAGATCGTGCAGGCGATCGGCGGAGGCTGAAGTCTGCCCTACCGAACACCGTGCCCTGTCAATTCACCACTTAATCCGGATACCTGATTCACGATGCCTCAAGACAACACCGACCCGCTGGTGATCGCCGGCCGCACATTCAGTTCCCGCCTGCTGGTAGGCACGGGAAAGTACAAGGACATGGACGAGACAAGCGCGGCGATCGAGGCCAGCGGCGCCGAGGTCGTCACCATCGCGGTGCGGCGCACCAATATCGGCCAGAACAGCGATGAACCCAACATCCTGGACGTACTGCCACCCGATCGCTATACGCTGCTGCCGAACACCGCCGGCTGTTACGACGCCAAGACGGCGGTGCGCACCTGCAAGCTGGCTCGCGAGCTGCTCGATGGGCACGACCTGGTCAAACTCGAAGTACTGGGAGACGAAAAAACCCTGTTTCCCGACGTGATAGCCACCCTGAAGGCGGCCGAGGAACTGGTCCATGACGGCTTCAAGATCATGGTCTACACCAATGATGACCCCATCATCGCGCGCAAATTCGAGGAAATGGGCTGCGTGGCCGTGATGCCGCTGGCCGCGCCCATCGGCTCCGGCCTGGGCGTGCGCAACAAGCTCAATATCCGCACCATCGTCGAGAACGCCTCGGTCCCGATCCTGGTGGATGCAGGCGTAGGCACGGCATCGGATGCCGCGGTCGCCATGGAGCTCGGCTGCGACGGCGTGCTGATGAACACCGCAATCGCCGCCGCCAGGAATCCCGTTCTGATGGCGAGCGCCATGCGCAAGGCCATCGAGGCCGGCCGCGAGGCCTTCCTTGCCGGGCGCATGCCGGCCAAGCGCTTCGCCTCGGCATCGTCACCGGTCGATGGGCTGTTTTTCGATTGAAACGCGGGAAATCCTCAACCACAAAGGACACGAAGTACACAAAGTGTGGGCCCGGCTACACACCCTGGGCCATTAGCTGCCACTAGTCTTCGTGTCCTTTGTGCCCTTCGTGGTTAATGATGGAGCCCGATTTTCGATGCCGCTAATCGAAACCGACAAGCGACCACGCCGCAAGATACGCAGCTTCGTGCTGCGTGAAGGTCGCCTGACGCCCGGCCAGCAACGTGCCTTCGATACGCTCTGGCCAGACTGGGGACTGGAGTATCAGTCGCAGGCGCTCGACCTGCGCTCGGTCTTCGGTAACGAAAACCCGGTATTTCTGGAGATCGGATTCGGCAATGGCGAAAGCCTGGCCGAGATGGCGCATCGCCACCCCGAACGCAACTATCTCGGCGTCGAGGTCCATGGCCCCGGGGTGGGGCATCTGCTGCTCAAGCTGCAGGAATACGGCTGCAGCAATGTGCGGGCGATCAGGCACGATGCGGTGGAGGTCCTCGACCACATGCTGCCTGCGGCCAGCCTGGCTGGTGTCTACCTGTTCTTCCCCGACCCCTGGCACAAGAGACGCCATCACAAGCGGCGCATCCTGCAGCCCGCCTTTCTGGACAGGCTGGAGAGGGTGATCCGTCCTGGCGGTTTTTTTCACGCCGCGACCGACTGGCAGGACTATGCCGAACACATGATGGACGTGCTCGGTGCCGACGGGCAGCGCTTCGAGAACCGGGCCGGCCCGGGGAAATACACCGGGCGCCCGGACGAGCGCCCTCTGACCAAGTTCGAACGACGTGGCCAACGCCTGGGGCACGGCGTATGGGACCTGATCTTCACCCGCCGCCCGTGAGCCGCCTGCGAGTAGAGCGGCTTTCGCGTCCTGGCGTCAGTGTCTCCGACCTGGTTATCGACGCCGGCATCTGTGCGGCCGTGCATGGCGCCTCGGGCAGCGGCAAGACCCTGTTGCTGCGCGCCATCGCGGATCTGGACGAAGCCCAGGGCGAGGTCTGGCTGGACGAACGCGCACGCAGCAGCATGAGTGGTCCGCAGTGGCGGCAGCGGGTGATGTACCTGGCCTCGGAGAGCCACTGGTGGGCCAGCCTGGTGCGCGAGCACGCGCTGGATTGGCCGGCAGGCGATCTGCAGACACTGGGTCTCGAGCCGGATGTACTGGACTGGGAGGTCCGGCGCCTATCCAGCGGTGAACGCCAGCGGCTGGCGCTTGTCCGAGCCATTTCCCACTCCCCTTCAGCGCTGCTGCTCGACGAGCCCACCGCCAATCTGGACGGCGTCAATGCCGAAAGGGTCGAACGCCTGATCGAGGCCTGGCGCCGGCGCACCGATGGCTGCGTCTTGTGGGTCAGCCACGACCCGGGCCAACGCGCGCGGGTTGCGTCCATCCGCTACCAGGTAGAGGCCGGCAAACTGAGGCAGACAGATGCAGAGTGAAGGCCTGATTATCCTCAGCCCGCTCGATCTGGGGATTGCATCGAGCCTGGTGTTGCTGCTGGCGGGTCTGTCGTGGCAACTGCGCCTGGGCATTGGCCGCCGCGTACTGATCGCCGCAGCGCGCAGCACCGTTCAGCTTTTGCTGCTCGGTCTGGTGCTCAAGGCCCTGTTCAGCAGCGACAACCCCTGGCTGGTGGCCGCCCTGGCTGCGGTGATGCTGGGGGTTGCCGGCTACGAGGTGATGGCAAGGCAGAAGCATCGCCTGAGGGGCATCTGGGGCTATGGCACCGGCGCCCTGTCGATGTTTCTGTCCTCGTTCTCGATCGCGGTGCTGGCCCTGCTTGTATTGTTGCAGCCCGAGCCCTGGTATCTGCCGCAGTACGCCATACCACTGCTGGGGATGCTGCTCGGCAACACCATGACGGGTATCGCGGTGTCTCTCGACAACCTTACGCGCCAGACGCTGGAGAAAGCCGGCCAGATAGAGACGCGGCTTGCACTCGGCCAGAGTGCGGCAGAGGCGATCGGTGATATCCGGCGCGAGGCGTTGCGTTCCGGCCTGATCCCGATCGTGAATTCCATGAGTACCGCTGGTATCGTGAGCCTGCCGGGTATGATGACCGGCCAGATACTGGCAGGCAGCCCGCCGATGGAAGCGGCGAAGTACCAGCTGCTCATCCTGTTCCTGATCGCCGCTGGCACAGGGCTGGGGAGCATGACTGCAGTCATAATCGGATCGAAGCGGCTGTTTGACCGGCGATCGAGGTTGCGACGAGATCGCCTCACCGAATAGCCTGGGTCAGATCCAGTACCCTGAATAGGGCACTAAACACGCAGTGGGCATCGTCACCGCAGGGAAGTCGATATGAGCCATCCGCGCAGCGTTCTTTTCGTACTGCCCTGGGACCTCTCGGTGGCCAGCGGCGTGAACCGGGTGGTCATCAACCTGGCACGCGAAACGGCCAGCCGGGGGCTGTGGCAACCGATCATCTTCTGCGCCGACCCTTCTCGGGAAAACTTCCACGAAGGCGAGTTCGAAGGTATCAGGCTGGTCAGCGGGCGGCTGCGGGCACCCTTGTCGAGCGAGCACCCCGGGCGCAACCTGGCCGTGTTCGCCCACAAGCTGCGCAAAGAGATACGTGTCTGGCGTGCGTTTCTCGAGGGCAACAACGTTCAGGTGCTAAACCTGCATCACCCCGACCTGAGTTACTCGGTTTTCGCGCTGTTGCGGGTCCTGCGTCGCATCAAGGCACCACTGTTCTTCTCGCTGCACGGCACGGACATTACCGGTATCGAAGAATCTGCTGCAACCGCCAAGCCTATGGCTCGCTGGATGCTCAGGCAGGGAGACCGGATCGTGTGCTGCTCCGAATATCTCGCACGGCGCGCCCAGGCATCTCTGAAACTGGATGAGGGGCGAATCTGTACCATCCACAACGGCATAAACATCGCCGAAGTCGAACAGAGCATGCAAGATGATTTCAGACCCGACATCGGAGACTTCGACAGCTACCTGGTCAATGTTGCCGCCTATGAACACCGGAAGGGACAGGATCTGCTGCTGCAGGCCTATACCACGCTGCTGCGTGACGGCCTCAAATCGGCACTGGTGCTGATCGGGCGCAGCACACCCTACCTGCAGACCCTGCGCGGCATGGCCCGGCAGCTCGGCCTGCAGGACCACGTCTTCTTCATACCCGACCTTGACCATTCGAGTACCCTGAGCGCCATCCGGCATGCGCGCCTGCTGGTGCAGCCGTCACGCGAGGAGGCATTCGGCCTGCCACTGCTGGAGGCCGGCTATCTCGGCACCCCGATAACCGCTGCGCGCACAGGCGGCATCCCGGAGGTCCTGGGGAGTTACTATCCGTACCTGTTCGAACCCGGCGACGCGGCGACCCTGGCCGCGGCGATCGATGAGGCACTGTTCAATCCGACCGAAACCGCACACCAGATCAAGCTGATGAAGCGCAGGGTATCCACGGGCTTTGCCTGGGGAACCGCCTACAACAGCTATGAATCACTGTGGTCATAGAAACCACGACTGCCGGAGCGCAAACAGCTATCGCGCCACACACGTGCTATTTTGCAGACTCGTTGGAAGGCCCGATGATTTCGAATCACGCCCGACGACGTTTCTTTGTTCATGTGCAGGTTCAGGAGAGGCGCGGCAGATGCGGAGGCTACACAGGCGGAATGCAGACATGGACCCGATGCCGGACATGGGACGATAGCAGGTGAATTATCTCTTCTGGCTGCTGCTGGCCGGTGGCGCGCTGATGTTCTGGCTCGACGGCGCGCGGGCGCGCGAGTTTGCCACCACCCTGGTTCAGCGTTATTGCCGGAACCGTGGTCTGCAGTTTCTGGACGGCACCGTGGTTCTGGTACGCATGGGCATCCGCTGGACCAAAGAAGGACTGCGTATCCGGCGCATGTTTCGCTTCGATTTCAGTATCGAAGGCGCCGGCCGGCGCACTGGCTACGTGCTGATGCTGGGCACCCGCCTGGAACTCATCGATGACGGCCTGCCCGATCCGGAGGAAAAGGTGATCGATGGGCAGGAATCACCGCAGTTCAAAGACGGCAAGGTCGTGCCGTTCAGACGCAAGGATCGCTGAAGGGGGCCTCCTGAACAGGGTTACTTGACGACCTTGAGCGAGGGCCTGCCACTGGGTGGTGGCGAGGGTGGGTCAGTCTGAGGCGGCTCCGGTTGTTCCTTCACATCCTCTTCCGGAAACAACATGCCCTTGCTATTTTCACGCGCATAAACGCCGAGCACCGCATCGGGCGGCAGCGAGATGGGAAATGCCGACCCGCCGAAGCGCGCCTCGAAGGCAATCAGGTCATTGGCGAGCGAAAGGTTCCGCACCGCGCTCGGGCTGACGTTGAGCACGATCCGCCCCTCTTCCACGTACTGGGTGGGCACGTGCACCGAGTCGCGCTTCGCATCGACCAGCAGGTATGGCGTCAACTCGTTGTCGACCAGCCATTCGTAAAGTGCTCGAATCAGATACGGGCGATTGGATGTCATGGAGTACAGCCTGCCTGGGCGAGGGGTGACGCTGCTACTAGCCCGCATCCGTCACCGGCAGCCCGGATGCTGGCTGAGGACAGGTGTGGCTGGGCGCCGCGCTGGACTGAAAGCCATAGCCGTAGCTATGGGTTGAACGAAGCGCAAGCACAGGCGCGCGTGGACCAGCCAGGGCCGGGATAGCGCCCGGACCGGGGACACACTGTATTTTTGGCGTTCGTCTGTACTTGGTGATTTCAACCGATATTTCATTCACTTGCGTTTGGGTCCGGGTGCGGCTGGTGACGGATGCGGGCTAGCGACGCATCTCGCGCTCTTCTTCCGTCAGGCTGGCGATAAAGCCATTGCGGGTGAACAGATTGCCGGCATACACATTGACCTGCTTCGCGGCCTGGCCGGGAATCTCCACGCCCAGTGCGGGCAGACGCCACAACAGGGGCGCGATGCTGGCATCCACCATGGTGAACTCGTCACTCATGAAGAAGGTGTTATGGGCCAGCACGGGCGCCGCTGCGGTCAGGCCCTCGCGCAGTTCCTTGCGCGCCTTGGTGGCCGCCTTGCCGCCGGCGAGAATCTGATCGACCAGGCCGTACCAGTCGTTTTCCACCCGATACATGTACAGGCGCGAACTGGCGCGCGACACGGGGTCGACCGGCAACAGCGGCGGGTGCGGAAAACGCTCGTCCAGGTATTCGCATATGATGCGCGAGTCGTACAGGGCGAGATCACGATCGACCAGGGTCGGCACGGTGCCGTAGGGATTGAGGTCGATCACGTCTTCGGGGAGGTTCAGCGGATCGACGTCAACAATGTCGCAGGTGACATTCTTTTCGGCCAGTACCATTCGAACCCGGTGACTGTGCAGACTCTGTGGATCGGAAAACAGGGTCATCACGGATCGGCGGGCGGCGACGGCGGTCATCAATAATCTCTCCAGATCGCATCCGGCCAGGGGATTGAAAGGCCGGAATAAAGAAGGCGCATAGTATATCAGACTATGCGCCTTCCATTTTTCAGCAACTGAGTTTGCTTGTCAGTGGATGTCCTTCCACCACTCCTTCTTCATCAGGTAGGCAAGAACGGTGAAGACCACCAGGAACAGGATCACCCAAACCCCCATGCGCTGACGCTCCAGCTTCATCGGCTCGGAGATGTAGGCGAGGAAGGTGGCAAGATCACGCGCAACCTGTTCGTACTCCGGCGCCGTCATGCTGCCCGGCAGGGTCATTTCCAGGCGATCGACCACGCGTTCCAGCCGGTAGCCTTCGCCCTTTTCTTTCACGTAGGCATCTGCTTCCGCCTCGTTGTCGAACGCCGCAACCGAATGACCGTCATGATGCACCTCGTAGCGGTACACGGGGGCCTGAACACCTTGCATCTCCCACAGCACGTGCGGCATGCCGACGTTCGGGAACACGGTATTGTTCACCCCCATCGGGCGTGATGGATCCAGATAAAATCCCTTGAGGTAACTGTAGATCCAGTCCGCACCACCACTCTTGATGCGCGCGGTCAGGGTAAGATCCGGTGCAGGGGCACCAAACCAGGTACTGGCGTCCGTTTCCGTCATGGAAATCGTCATCAGATCACCGAGCTTGCCACCGGAGAACATCAGGTTGTCCTCGATGTCCGTCTGGCTGAGACCCACCTCGGTAAGCAGCTTGTAGCGGACGTACTTGGCTGAATGGCAGCCCATGCAGTAGTTCACGAACAGCTTGGCACCACGCTGGATGGCAGCATGATTGCTCAGATCAATGTTCGCCTTCTCCAGGTGTACTTCGCCACCGGAGGCCATGCCGGTGAGAGGCATCAGAGCCAGGGAAATTACAGCGATCAGCTTCTTCATTTCGTTACCCTCTCCGGCACTGGCTTGGTCTTGTCCATCTTGCTGTAGAACGGCATGAGCAGGAAGAACGCGAAGTACAGTGTCGTGAAGATCTGTGCCAGCAGTGTCTTGGCCGGCGTGGAGGACTGCATGCCCAGCCAGGCGAGCATCACGAAGGTCACCACGAAGATTGCGACGGCGATCTTGAAGATCGGGCCTTTGTAACGGATCGATTTCACGGGACTGCGATCCAGCCATGGCAGGAAGAACAGCACGATGATCGCACCGAACATCACGACCACACCCGGGAACTGCGAGTTGAGCATCGGCGGTACGGCACGCAACATTGCGTAGAACGGCGTGAAATACCAGACCGGGGCGATGTGGAGGGGCGTCTTCAGCGGGTTGGCTGGCTCAAAGTTTGGCGGCTCCAGGAACAGACCATAGAAATCAGGCGCGAAGAAAACGATCGCGGAGAAGAAGATCATGAACACCCCGATCCCTACGATGTCCTTGACCGAGTAGTAGGGATGGAACGGGATGCCGTCTTTAGGGATACCGTTTTCGTCCTTGTTCTTCTTGATCTCGATCCCGTCCGGGTTGTTCGAGCCCACCTTGTGAAGCGCGACGATGTGTATGAACACCAGCGCGGCGAGCACGAACGGCAACAGAAAGTGCAGTGCAAAGAACCTGTTGAGGGTGGCGTCCGAGATGACGTAGTCGCCGCGGATCCAGATAGAAAGCGGCTCACCGATCCCGAAAGGCACGGCGGCGAACAGGTTCACGATGACCTGGGCACCCCAGTAAGACATCTGGCCCCAGGGCAGCAGATAGCCCATGAACGCCGTAGCCATCATGGCGACATAGATGATCACGCCGATGATCCACAGCAACTCGCGCGGTCGGCGATGCGAGCCGTAGATCAAGGCGCGGAACATGTGCAGATAGACCACCAGGAAGAACGCAGAGGCGCCGGTCGAGTGCAGGTAGCGCAGCAACCAACCGTAGTCGACGTCGCGCATGATGTACTCGACCGAGGCGAACGCATCGTCGGCCGATGGCTTATATAGCATCGCCAGCCAGACCCCGGTGACGATCTGCAGCACCAGCACCAGCATGGCCAGCGAGCCGAAGAAGTACCAGAAGTTGAAGTTCTTGGGCGCGTAGTATTGCGCCAGGTGCTCGTTCCAGACCTTGGTGGCCGGGAAGCGCTCGTCGATCCAGTTCATGAAGCTCATGCGGCACCTCCGGCAGCATCGGTATGGACACCGATGAGGATCACATCGTCAGACAGGTACTGGTGTGGCGGCACCACCAGGTTGGTAGGCGCCGGGACGCCCTTGAAGACACGGCCGGCGAGATCGAATCTCGAACCGTGGCAGGCACAGAAGAAACCACCCTTCCAGTCCGGTCCGAGATCAGCCGGGGCCACTTCCGGCCGGTAGGCCGGCGAGCAGCCCAGATGGGTGCAGATACCAACCAACACGGCATATTCGGGCTTGATCGATCGGGTCGCATTCTTGGCATAGGGCGGCTGCTGGGTCTCGACGTCGGAATTCGGATCCGCCAGCTCGCTGTCGAGGGTCTTCAGGTCGGCGATACTCTGCTCGGTGCGCCGCACCACCCAGGTCACCTTGCCACGCCATTTCACACGCAACAGGCCACCGGGCTCGAGGTTGCTGACATCCGCCTCTTCCGGGGCGCCGAGTGCCTTGGCCCGCTCAGACGGGTTCCATGACGCGATGAAGGGCACGGCGGCAAAACCGACACCCACCGCCCCGACAACCGCCGTGGAGGCAGTCAGGAAGCGACGTTTCTTGAGGTCTACGCCTTCTGAACTCATTAGTGGACTCCCAAAGACCCGAGATAAAAAGGGCTGATGACGCGCTCCCGTGTCCGGATCGCATCTTTCAGAATATGCTGAATTTCCCTAATCGATTCCGGATTCTCCAGCATGGGCTTTCCCCGGTCAAGAACATGGTTTCCATGACGAGCATTGGCCGGGCCGGGCAATGCCGTTTTCCGGCCCGCGCTCAGACCGGATTGGAGATGTCGATAAATCGATGATTCAGGCCGAAACGCTCGGCCAGCTCGTTTCCCAGGGCCTGGACACCATAGCGCTCCGTGGCATGGTGGCCCGCTGACAGGTAGAGAATTTCGAGCTCCCGCGCCTCATGCACGGTCTGTTCGGAGACCTCACCGCTGATGAAGGCATCGAACCCGGCGGCCGCGGCCTGCCCGATCATTCCCTGAGCGGCACCGGTGCACCAGGCAATACGCCGCACCGGCGACTGCGGTCCGATCACCAATGGTTTGCGTCCCAGCGCTGAATCGACGCGCGCAACGAGGTCGGCTGCGGGCATGGCCCGGGAAAGCTCCACGCCCCACAACAGGCCGTCGACCGCGGTCGCGTTGTCGAATCCCAGGGCGATCGCCAGCTGGCGATTGTTGCCCAGATCCGGGTGGGCATCGAGCGGCAGATGGTAGGCCAGGAGACTGATATCGGCCGCGAGCAGGGCCTTGACCCGCCGCCCTTTGACGCCGACCAGGGGCGCCGGCTCGCCGCGCCAGAAGTAGCCGTGATGTACCAGCAGAAGATCGGCGCCTGCCTGTGCGGCCGCATCGATCAGGGCCCGACTCGCCGTCACCCCGGAAACGATGCTGCCGACCTCGGGGCGGCCTTCCACCTGCAGGCCATTCGGGCAATAGTCGTCGAACGAGCCGACGTCCAGGCGCAGATTGCAGTATGCGACGATGTCCTGGAGCTGGGTCATGGGCATGGCGTATTTGGTCAATGTGTTTGCGTGATAGTGTATGCGCATGAAGTGGTACCGCGCATTCACCTTCCTGTTCACCTCTGTTTCCACCGGGCTTGCAGCCGCCTTCCTGGTATTGTTGCTGCGCCCCGATCTGGTTGGAAGGGACACGGGCGCACCGGCCAGACCCGTGCTGCTCGAGCGCAGCGGCGGACCCGTGTCTTACGCGGACGCGGTGCAGCGCGCCGCGCCGTCGGTGGTGAACGTCTTCGCCACCAAGATCACCCGCGAAAAACCGCATCCCCTGCTCGAAGACCCGCGCCTCAGGCGCTTCTTCGGTGAGTCGGCCGGCCGGCCGCGCTACAAGCGCGAGAACAGCCTCGGCTCCGGGGTCATCGTCGACGACAACGGTTATGTGCTTACCAACAACCACGTGATCCAGGGTGCCAGCGAGATCGAGGTGGTGCTCGACGATGGCCGCAGCCTGCCGGCACGCATCGTCGGCAGTGACCCGGAGACCGAAATCGCCGTCCTTCAGGCGGCCGGGAGCGATTTCACGCTTGCCAGCATCGGCAGCTCGGAACGGCTGCAGGTGGGAGATGTGGTCATGGCGATCGGCAACCCTTTCGGGGTCGGCCAGACGGTGACCATGGGCATCGTCAGTGCCACCGGGCGCAACCAGCTGGGCATTGCCGATTTTGAGAACTTCATCCAGACCGATGCGGCCATCAACCCGGGCAACTCGGGGGGCGCCCTGATCAACGCCATGGGTGAACTGGTCGGCATCAACACGGCCATCTTCTCGCAGAGCGGCGGGTCCAACGGCATCGGTTTTGCGGTCCCGATCCAGCTGGCCAGTGAGGTCATGCGCCAGATCATCGAACACGGGCGGGTCATTCGCGGCTGGCTGGGTATGACCGGCCAGAACCTCACGCCTGCGCTGGCCGAGTCGCTCGGCTTCGGCTCCCATACCGGGGTCCTGGTGTCCGGGGTACTCGACGACGGGCCGGGGGCCAAGGCCGGGATCAAGCCTGGAGACCTGATCACCGGTATCGACCGTCGGAAGATCGCCGACTCACCGCAGATGCTGGAAATGATCGCAGCCAAAGCGCCCGGCAGCCCGCTGACCGTCACCATCTATCGCGATGGCAAGGAAAAGGACCTGGTTGCGTTCGTCGGTGAACGCCCCTCGATCAGCGGGCGCTGACCGGGCAGGCAGGCTTTTGAACCAGATATAAGAGACCGGACCGATATGGGCATCCTTGATTTCTTGCGCCGACCCGGGGCCGATCGCGACAAGGTCGCGATCGAGATCGATCTCGCCTGTGGCGTCCTCGATGAATGCCCGGTGTGCAGGGGGATCTCGGACAAGCAACGCGATGACCGGCTGCCCGCAGCCGATCTCGAGGCCCATCAGCGCTTCGATCACAATGCACCGAGTGTCGCCATATTCCAGGGTGACCGCGAAGACCTGTTGCACAGGCTACGCTCGGTGCGCGACAGGTTCGACTACCACTGTACCTGCCAGAGTGCCGGATAGACGGTAGTTCAGGGTCCGCCGGCAGCCAACTCGGCCAGGGCCGCCAACAGGGCGTCGTTCTCCAGCGGGGTGCCCACCGTGGGGCGCAGGCAGTCGGTCAGCAGTGGATGTGCCCCGTCGAGGTTCTTGATCAGTACACCCCGCTGCCGCAGACCTTTGAACCAGGGCGTTGCCCGGCCCTGCGGCGTGCGCAAAAGCAGGAAATTGGCCTGCGAGGGAAACACCTTCACCCCGTTCAGGCGTCCGATATCCGCGGCGAGGCGTTCGCGTTCGCCGCGGATCAGCCTTGTCTGTTCGTCGAATACCGTCTTGTGGCTCAGCGCAAAATCCGCGCTGGCCTGGGTCAGTACGTTGATGTTGTATGGCAGACGGACCTTGTCGAACTCGTCCAGCCAGGCGGCCGGACCGGCGAGCAGCCCGAGGCGCAGCCCGGCCAGGCCCATCTTCGATACCGTGCGCATCACCACCAGGTTGTCGAACTCACCCAGACGGGGCATGAACGAGGCATCGGTGAAAGGCGCATAGGCCTCATCGATTACCACCAGACCCGGCGCCGCTCGAATGACCTCGACAATCGCCTGCTCATCGAAAAGGTTGGCAGTCGGATTGTTCGGATAGGCCAGGAACACGACTGCGGGCTGATGCTCCTCCATTGCCTGCAGCACGGCAGGCAGGTCCAGACTGAAATCATCGGGCGACAGGGGCACGCCGACGTAGCGCATGCCGCAAAAGATCGCGATCAAGCGGTACATCACGAACCCCGGATCGACCGACATCACGCTGCGCGACGGCCCGGAGAGGCTCATCGCGATCATCTGGATCAGCTCGTCCGAGCCATTGCCGAGCAGTACGCGCATACCCTCGGGGACATCCATGGCCTCGATCAGGCGCTCACTCAACGCCTGCGCGGCCGGGTCCGGGTAACGATTGACGTCAGTACTGCGCAGCAGCTCGACCCAGGCATCGCGTAATTCCTCAGGCCAGGTGTAGGGATTTTCCATCGCATCCAGCTTTATCAGCCCGGTCGCCGGCTGGACGTGATAAGGGGCCAGCGAACGGATCTCGGGGCGCACCCAGTGCGAAACGAGGGTATCGATGTCGCTCTTCATTGTTCAGCCATCCCAACTCCATAGAACCCGTCCGGCTCCAAGGCGCAACGTAAGTCGGGCTTCGCCCGGCACTCGGCAGGCGCAGCCTGCCCTACTCTTTGATTCGGTATTCGGCCGAGCGGGCGTGCGCCTCCAGACCCTCGCCCCGCGCAAGGATCGATGCGGTCCGGCCGAGCGTCCGGGCGCCGGCGGCAGAAACCATGATCAGGCTCGTACGCTTCTGGAAATCGTAAACGCCAAGCGGTGAACTGAAGCGCGCCGTGCGCGAGGTCGGCAGCACGTGGTTCGGCCCCGCACAGTAGTCGCCCAGCGGTTCGGAGGTGTGCCGCCCCATGAAGATTGCGCCTGCATGCTGGATCTTGGACAGGTAGGACTGCGGGTCCGCCAGCGAAAGCTCCAGGTGTTCGGGGGCGATGAAGTTGCCGACCTCGGCCGCCTCGTCGAGGTCCCGGCAGACGATCAGGGCACCGCGTGTGCGCAGCGCCGTCTCGATGATCTCGCGTCGCTGCATGTCCGGGAGCAGCCGGTCGATACTTTCCTCGACCCGGGACACGAATGCGGCATCCGGGCACAACAGGATCGACTGCGCATCCTCATCGTGTTCGGCCTGCGAGAAAAGGTCCATGGCGACCCAGTCCGGGTCGGTCCCGCCATCGCAGATAACCAGGATCTCCGACGGTCCGGCCACCATGTCTATACCGACCTGACCGAACACCGTGCGCTTGGCGGTGGCCACATAGATATTGCCCGGGCCGACGATCTTGTCCACCGGCGGGACTGACTCTGTGCCATAGGCCAGAGCGGCGACCGCCTGGGCCCCGCCGACCGCAAACACGCGGTCGACCGCACAGACGTGGGCTGCCGCCAGGACCAGCTCATTGAGCTCGCCACGCGGCGTGGGCACCACCATGATCAGCTCCTTGACGCCCGCGACCTTTGCCGGCAGTGCATTCATCAGTACCGAGGAAGGGTAGGCGGCCTTGCCGCCTGGCACGTACAGCCCCACCCGATCCAGCGGAGTGACCTGCTGGCCCAGCACGGTGCCGTCGGCCTCGGTATAGGTCCACCCCTCCATCTTCTGTCGCTCGGCATAGGCACGCACCCGCTCGGCCGCATGCTGCAGGGCCTCGCGCTGGTCTTCGGGGATGGTCTCCCAGGCCTGTTTCAGGCGCGCCACCGGGATCTCGAGATCGGCCGGCGACCTCGCCTCCCAGCCGTCGAAGCGGTTGGTGTAATCGACCAGCGCAGCATCACCGCGTGAGCGGATCTCGGCAATCACTTCCTGCACCACCTGGTTGACCGCCCCGTCGGAGACCGAGTCCCAGGCCAGGAGGCCGTCGAGCTGTTGCCGGAAGCCCGCATCCGTGGTGTTCAGTTTTCGTATATCAGCCATGTTCGATTCCCAGAAGGTATTGGACGCAGAGTGCGCAGAGGGGCGCAGAGAACACAGGATTCACTGGCTACTCACCGTCACCGTGCGCGGCAAACCGCCCGGCTCGGACATGTAGCGTCTAATTCTACACAAAGACGCTTTGCGCACTCTGCGGAACTCTGTGTTCTCTGTGACCTAGCCCGCCGGCACAGCCAGCCGCAGGGCGTCGACCAGTGCCTGCACGGTCGTGTGCTTCATCTTCCAAGAGGCCTTGTTGACGATCAGGCGGGAGCTGATGTCGTACATGTGCTCCAGGGGCACCAGGCCGTTCGCCTTGAGCGTATTGCCGGACTCGACCAGGTCAACGATCACCTCGGAAAGGCCGACCAGGGGGGCAAGCTCCATCGAGCCGTACAGCTTGATGGTCTCGACCTGCTGCCCGCGTGCGGCGAAAAAGGTGCGGGCCGAACTCACGTACTTGGTGGCGATGCGCAGACGACGAGCGCTTATGTCGGCATCCGGGCGGCCGGCGACCATCATGCGGCAGCGCGCAATCTTCAGGTCCAGGGGTTCGTAGAGACCTTCGCCGCCATGTTCCATCAACACGTCTTTGCCGGCGACACCCAGGTCTGCCGCGCCCCACTGCACATAGGTGGGAACATCCGTGGCCCGGATCAGCACGAACTTGACCAGCGGGTGGGACGTGTCGAGGATCAGCTTGCGGCTGGTCTCCGGGTCATCCAGGGGTTCGATCCCGGCCTGTTCGAGCAGCGGCAGGGTATCTTTGAATATGCGCCCTTTCGAAAGCGCGATAGTCAGGGGCGACTCGATAGTTACGACCATTTCCGGCCTCTTACCCCGGCACCCGGCGGATCTGCGCGCCGAGCCCCGCAAATTTGTCCTCGATGTCCTGGTAGCCGCGGTCGACATGGTAGATCCGGTCGACCACGGTCTCGCCATCGGCGACCAGGCCGGCCAGGACCAGGCTGGCCGAGGCGCGCAGATCTGTCGCCATCACCGGGGCACCGGTCAGGCGCGGTATACCGCTGCAGATGGCGGTGTTGCCCTCCAGCTTGATCCTTGCACCCATGCGCTGCAGCTCCTGCACGTGCATGAAGCGATTCTCGAACACGGTCTCCGTAATGGTCCCGACCCCCTCGGCCACGCTGTTGAGGGCCGTGAACTGGGCCTGCATGTCGGTCGGGAACGCCGGGTAGGGCGCAGTGTGCACATTGACTGCCTTTGGACGCCGGCCGTGCATATCGAGAAGGATATAGTCGTCGCCGATCTCGAGTTCTGCACCGGCCTCCTGCAACTTCTGCAGAACCGCGTCCAGCAGGGTCGGGTCCGTGTCACGCACCCGCACCCGGCCGCCGCTGATCGCACCGGCCACCAGATAGGTGCCAGTCTCGATGCGGTCGGGCAACACATTGTAATGCGCACCGTGCAGGGCCTTGACGCCCTCAATCTGGATGGTCGTGCTTCCCGCGCCGCTGATTTTGGCGCCCATCGCATTCAGGCAGTTGGCCAGATCGACCACTTCGGGTTCGCGGGCGGCATTCTCGAGGATGGTGACCCCGTCGGCGAGCGTGGCCGCCATCATCAGGTTCTCGGTCCCGGTCACTGTGACGATATCGAGGACCAGTCGCACGCCCTTCAGGCGGCTTGCCCTGGCCTTGACGTATCCGCCCTCGACGCTGATCTCGGCACCCATCGCGCGCAACCCCTCGATGTGCACGTCGACCGGTCGCGAACCGATGGCGCAACCCCCGGGCAGCGAGACATCCGCCTGGCCGCAGCGCGCCAGCAGGGGGCCCAGGACCAGGATCGAGGCGCGCATCGTCTTGACCAGCTCGTAGGGGGCGAAGGGGTTGTCAAGACGACTGGCGTCCACCTCGACATGCATCTTTTCGTCGAGCGTCAGCTCCACCCCCATGCGTCCCAACAACTCCATGGTGGTGGTGATGTCGCGCAGGTGCGGGATATTGCCGATCACCATAGGGTCCTCGGCCAGCAGGGTCGCCGCCAGGATTGGCAGCGCGGCATTCTTCGCGCCGGAAATGCGCACGTCGCCGGACAGGGGCTGCCCCCCGGTAATGATCAGTTTGTCCATGGATGCCTGCGCGACGATCGCGCCTACGAGCGAAAAAGGGCGTCAATGATAAAGAAAAATGGGCGCTAGCGGGAATTCGACGCACCAAACCCGGCCATGGGGCGGTGGCTCAGGTGTCGTTCTGTTCAATCAACTCCTCGCAACGCGACATCCGGGCAAGAGCCAGCAGCCCGGCTGGCAGGTCTGTGAGCTGCAGGCGGCAGCGGTTTCGGCGTGCAAGGTCGCGCGCCTCCACCAGCATGACAAGTCCGGCGCTGTTGGCCTGGCTGACATCGGCGAGGGAAAGCCTCAGGTCCGCACCCTCATTCAGCAGTTTTTCCAATCCCGACCAGATTTTAGGTACAGAGGAGAAATCCAGCACACCGCCCAATACCCAGCTGCCGTCGCCAGACGGCGTCAGGGCAGCGTCATTCACTTGCCTGTCTTCCCGTTCTTGTCCGCCAGAGCACTGATCAGGCCATCGATGCCATTGCGGCGCACCTCCGTGGCGAACTGGCTGCGGTAGTTGGTGATCAGGCTGACGCCGTCGATCACGACATCGTAGACCATCCACTTGGCGTCGTTCAGCTGCAGACGATAGTTGATCGGGATTGGTGGCGCATTGTCCGAGGCAGCGATCCGCGTCGGGATCATCACCTTTTCGTCGCCCGGCTGGTACTGCACCGGCAGGTACTGGATCTTCTGGCCCGTGTACCCTAACAACGCGGTCGCATAGGTACGGACCAGCAACTCGCGGAACTCATTGGTCACCGCCGTCTTCTGCTCATCGCTGGCATCCGGCCAGTATCTTCCCAGCGCAGATTGCGACATCCGGCGAAAATCGAAATGCGGCAACACGGTGCTTTCGACCAGCGGGTAGATCAGTGCCGGATTCGCTTCGAGATCGGCCTTGCGCGCGCCCACCTCGGACAGGACCTTTTCACCGGTCTCACGCACCAGCTGTTGCGGATCTTCGATCGCGGCCTCGACAAGGGACGACAGCAGGAAAAGGCTGGCAGCCAGCCAGCGCAGCTCGATGGATACGCGCATTACTTTGCTCCTTCTTGGGCCTTGCCATAGATAAACTGCCCGATGACCTCTTCGAGGACCAGGGCAGACTGGGTAACGGCAATCTCGCTGCCTTCTTTCAGGACATCCTCGCTGCCGCCCGGATCCAGCCCGACGTACTGCTCACCGAGCAGTCCGGCAGTCAGGATCTTGGCAAAGGTATCATCGGGAATGCTCGCATACTGCGAGTAGATTCCCAAAACGGCCACCGCCCGGAAGTCCTTGGCGTCATAGTAGATATCGAGCACCCGCCCGACCTCAACACCCGCCAGGGTTACCGGTGATTTCACTTTCAGCCCGCCGATATTGTCGAAACGCGCCAGGACCCTGTAAGAGTCCCCCGAGTGGACAGAACCCAGATTGCTGACCTGCATCGCCAGAAAGAACAGGGCGACGAATCCCGCTGCCATGAAGGCACCGACCAGAATCTCCAGTTGTCTCGTTTTCGACATTCTCAGTTCCTGTTTTCGCCTTGGCCAGAACCCATGTGGCCTCCGTTGATGGTAACCCGCATGGCTGTGGCCGACCCTAGTTGAACATCAGCGCGGTCAAAACAAAATCCAGACCCAGCACGGCGAGCGAGGAATGCACCACGGTGCGCGTGGTTGCCCTGCTGACCCCCTCGGAGGTCGGTATGCAGTCGTAACCCTGAAAAATCGCGATCCAGGTACAGACCACGCCAAACACGACAGACTTGATCACACCATTGAGGATATCGGCGTCCCAGTCTATCTGCGACTGCATCTGCGCCCAGTAGGTACCCTCATCCACGCCCAGCAGGCCGACACCGACAAACCAGCCACCGTACACCCCGAGCACGCTGAACATGGCGGCCAGCAGCGGCATCGATATGATCCCCGCGATCAGTCGCGGCGTCAGTACGCGATGCTCGGGATTGACCGCCATCATCTCGAGCCCGGAAAGCTGCTCGGTGGCCTTCATCAGGCCGATCTCCGCCGAAAGCGCAGAACCGGCGCGACCGGCAAATAGCAGCGCGGTGACCACGGGCCCGAGTTCACGCACCAGAGACGCCGCGACCATCACGCCGAGCGTCGCCTCGGCGCCGAAGCGCGACAGAATGTAATGCCCCTGCAGCCCCAACACCATGCCGACAAAGATGCCGGACACGGCGATGATCAGCACGGTCAGCACGCCGACCGAAAACAGCTGCTCCAGCAGCAGCCGCGGTCGCCGGATCAGCCGAGGCAGGCCGCGCAGCATCGCCAGCATCAACAGATTTGCGCGTCCCAGGCGCTCGGCGAATGTCAGTCCGCGACGTCCCAGAGCGGCCAGCCATTCGGTCACGCCGGGTCTCCGAACAGGTCGCTCTCGAGGTCCGGGGCCGGGTAGTGAAAGGGTACCGGCCCATCGGGCAGGCCACCCATGAACTGGCGTGTCCACTCGCCACCGCTCTCGCGCAGCTCACGCGGGGATCCGGATTCGATCACCCTGCCACTGGAAACGACATAAATCAGGTCGGCAATCTGCGAGGCCTCCGCAACATCATGCGAGACCACCACGCTGGTGATGCGCGCCGCATCGTTCAGCCGCCGGATCAATTGCACCAATACGCCCATGGAGATCGGATCCTGCCCGCCGAACGGCTCATCGTACATGATCATCATCGGGTCCAGGGCTATGGCGCGCGCCAGCGCAACGCGGCGTGCCATCCCCCCGGACAGCTCGCTCGGCATCAGGCCATGCGCACCGCGCAGCCCCACCGCCTCGAGCTTCAACAGGACGAGTTTGCGGATCATCGAGTCGTTGAGCAGGGTGTGTTCCCGCAGTGGGTAGGCGACGTTTTCGAACACCGACAAATCGGTCAGCAGGGCGCCACTCTGGAACAGCATCCCCATGCGCATCCGCAGACGGTAGAGCTCGGGCGTGGACAGGGCATGTACGTTCTGACCATCCACCTCGATAGTGCCTGCGTCCGGCATCAGCTGGCCGCCGATCAGCTTGAGCAGGGTCGTCTTGCCGGTCCCGGAAGGGCCCATTATCGCGGTCACGCCCCCACGCGGGATATCAATATCGACACCATTGAAGATCGCCCGCGATCCGCGGAAGAACTTCAATCCACGGATGCGGACCAGGGTGTCACTATTGGAAGGATATGGGCTCATTCGGTTTCAGGTAGCCGCTTACGCAGAAAAGTGCGCTGGGAACAGGGGCGATCAGGAAAGTGAGCGGGTGATTCTGCGGACCCCGCCATAGTGCGTCAAGCGCGTTGTCAGGCCCTGCCCAACATTTCCAGCAGGGCTCGCAGCCGGGGCACCCCTCCCGGGTCCGCCCCCGCGCCGTCCAGCACCAGCGCCCGCACGCCCGCCCCCAACGACTCTGCCCTGGTACGCAATGCGCGCATGTCCATGCTGTCAATCGACCACCTCAGCAGGGCGGCCGGTGAATCAACATCGACCCAGACCCCCGGCCCCTGGTCGATCCATTGCGGGAAGCCTGCCAGCAAGGGGTCAGGACGATCCACCAGAAGGACCGCGGGATACGGCTCGAAAAGGGCCAGATTGGCGCCGCCGGGACCGCCGGGCAGGACTGCCTCCAGAAAATAGACCAGCCGCCCCTGGGCCTCATGCAGCTGATCCTGCAGCCGTTCTGGGTCAGCCAGGGCCCAAGTCTCGGCGGACAGCACCACGCAGCCGCAGTCGTTCGCGTAGTAGGCCAGGCGCCACTCAGGCGGCAGATCATCGGGATAATAGCCCTGCAACCAATCGGGTCGCTCCCAGCCCACGGTCCCAAGCAACAACCGGCTCCCGGGGTTAATATCAGGCAAGATTCAGTTTCCGGCTCAGGCACATCGATGGCTCAGATTCTAACCTTTAAACCGCGCAAGACTACCGAGCCCCGGCGCGGAAATATCCTGTGTCGAAGCGGCCATCACAAATGGGCAGTGGACAAGCAATCGGTGTTCGACGTGAAGCTCGGCAAGCTGGTCAACCGATACCGTTGCACGCGCTGCGGGCAGTTCAAGGTTCGCGCCGACTGATAGCAGCTTGGACAAGGGCCGACGCTTCCGCGACAATTCTCGCTCCTGAATCTGTCACCCAGACCGCGGAACCCCCCGACCCCTCATGCTGCTCGCCGTTGCCTCAATCGTGTTTGGCCTTGGACTGCTGGTCTGGGGTGCGGATCGATTCGTGCTCGGTTCAGCCGCATTGGCCCGCAGCCTGGGGGTGCCCCCGCTGCTGATCGGTCTCACGGTGGTCGGCTTCGGCACCTCGGCGCCGGAGATCCTCGTCTCGACCATGGCCGCCCTGCAGGGAAGCCCGGGCATCGCCATCGGCAATGCCATTGGTTCGAACATAGCCAATATCGCACTCATCTTGGGGATGACGGCACTGATCGCCCCGCTGACGGTGCAATCCGACATGCTGCGACGTGAATACCCCCTGCTGCTTGCGGTGAGCGCCGGCGCCTTCGTATTGTTGAGCGACGATACGCTCGGCCGCCTGGACGGCATCCTGCTGCTGGCCGGCATGGTCGCCACCATGTTGCTGCTGGTACGCATCGGCCTGCACCGACGCGACAACGACCCGCTGGCGGCCGAGATGGAGGCCGAGATCCCGACAGGGCTCACGGCGTCAGCCTCGATCGCCTGGGTCGCCGTCGGGCTGGTTGTCCTGATCATCAGCTCGCGCATGCTGGTATGGGGCGCGGTCGAGATCGCGACCGCGTTCGGTGTCAGCGAACTGGTGATCGGCCTCACGATCGTGGCGATAGGGACAAGCCTGCCGGAACTGGCGGCAAGCATCATGAGTGCCCTGAAAAACGAGCACGACCTGGCGATAGGCAATGTGGTCGGCTCCAACATCTGGAACCTGACCGCCGTGCTGGGCATCCCGGGGCTGCTGGCCCCCGGCGCCATCCCACCCGAGGTGGTCAATCGCGACATGCTGGTGATGCTGGCTCTGACGCTGGCGCTGTTCGTGATGGGACGTACCATGCACTCCCACGGCACCATCAACCGGCTCGAGGGAGGCCTGCTGCTGTCCTGCTTCATCGCCTACCAGGGCTGGATACTGTGGCAGTCGCATGCGGTCGCCGCCTGACTCGGAGGAGAAAAACGCAATGGGTTCGACGGCGGCAGAGCTATGTAAGACGGGGATCAACGTGATCGCCATAGAGACCTCGGCGATCCAGGCCCTGGAGGCACGCATCAACGCGGATTTCGTTGCCGCCTGCAAATTCATGCTGGCCTGCAGGGGCCGGATCGTGGTGACCGGCATGGGCAAGTCCGGCCATATCGGCGGCAAGATCGCCGCCACCCTCGCGAGTACCGGGACCCCGGCATTCTTCGTCCACCCCGGGGAAGCCAGCCACGGCGACCTGGGTATGATTACACCGTCCGACGTGGTCCTGGCGCTCTCCAATTCGGGTGAGACCAACGAGATCGTGACCATATTGCCCCTGATCAAGCGCATGGGCGCACCACTGATCAGTATGACCGGCAAACCGGATTCCACCCTGGCATGCGAGGCCGATGTGAATCTCGATGTCAGCGTGGCCAAGGAGGCCTGCCCGCTGGATCTCGCACCCACGGCCAGCACGACGGCCGCACTCGTGATGGGCGACGCGCTCGCCATTGCCCTGCTCGAGGCGCGCGACTTCACGGCCGAGGACTTCGCCCTCTCGCACCCCGGAGGCAGCCTCGGCCGCCGCCTGCTGCTGCGCGTTCAGGACATCATGCACAAGGGCGAGCGAATCCCGGTAGTCACGGAGGATGCGCCGTTGCGCGATGCCCTGATGGAGATGACCGCCAAGGGTCTGGGCATGACCGCCGTGGTCGGCGGCGATGGCCACGCGGTCGGGATCTTCACCGATGGCGATCTGCGCCGCTGCCTCGACCGCGGTATCGATGTGCGCGCGGCCAGGATCTCCGAGGTCATGATCCCCGGCGGCAAGCGCATCGCACCAGACCGCCTTGCGGTCGAGGCACTCAATCTGATGGAAGAGAAGAAGATCAATGCCCTGCTGGTCATCGACGCCGATGAACGTCTGTGCGGGGCACTCAACATGCACGACCTGCTGCGCGCAGGTGTCGTATGAACAAGGAGGCTTGAAATGCAGGATATAAGAGAAAAGGCCGCCAACATCCGTCTGATCGTGTTTGACGTCGATGGCGTGCTGACCGACGGCAGCCTCTATATCGGCGACGACGGACAGGAATACAAGGCATTCAACTCCAAGGATGGCCACGGCATGGTGATGTTGCAGCACTCCGGGGTCGAGATCGCCATCATCACCGGACGCAGTTCGGAGGTGGTCCGGATCCGCATGGCCAGTCTCGGCATCCAGCGGGTGTATCAGGGAAAGAAGGAAAAACTGCCTGCCTACGAAGAACTCAAACAGATCACGGGCCTGGGCGATGAACAGATCGCCTATGTCGGCGACGATGTCGTCGATCTGCCCGTGATGACCAGGGCCGGACTCGCCATTACGGTCCAGGATGCTCACCCGCTCGCCAAGCAGCACGCACACTGGGTGACACCCAGCGGCGGCGGGCGCGGCGCCGCGCGGGAGGTCTGCGAGTTGATCATGGATGCCCAGGACTCCCTGCAATCGGCCCTGCAACGCTATCTTGACTAAAGATGCCAGGCTCACACCCCTATCTTGCGGCAATCCTGATCATAGTGGCGGCAATCAGCTGGTGGTTTGCGCCATCGGAGGATTCGACACCCCAGTACGCCCCAGAGAGCGGCACGCGCGAGGTCGACCACTTCATCACCGGCCTCGACGTCACCCGCATGTCGGACACGGGCCAGCCTGCACACCGTCTGCGCGCGCAGAATCTGCGCCACTTCACGGACGATGACACCACGGAGCTGCAGACACCGCACCTGACGGTGTTTCAGGTCGATACGCCACCCTGGGAGGTGGACGCCGAGAGCGGCTGGGTGTCGGCAGACGGCAGTCTGATCCTGCTGTCAGGAGAAGTCCTGATCGAAAGAAAGGGCGATACCGACAACCGCCCGATACGCCTGCTGACCAGCGAGCTGCGGGTGCAACCGGCCCAGGACTATGCGGAAACTGACGAAAAGGTTAGGGTAGAAAGCGAGGCTGACTGGATCGATGCCGTCGGCATGCAGGCGTGGCTGCGTCCACCCTCGCGGCTCAAGTTTCTTTCGCAGGTAAAAGGCTACCATGTACCGCGCTAACCCTCTGTTTGCCCTGTTGCTGGCACTCGTTTCCGGAACAGCCTTTGCCCTGGATTCGGACAGCATGCAGCCGATCGAGCTGGCGGCCGACAGCGTGGATTTCAATGAGGCCAAGGGCCTGAGCATCTACAAGGGCGACGTGGACCTGCGCCAGGGCAGCATCCGTCTGCGTGGCGACCTGGTGACCGTGTACCAGGACGGTCTCGACCCGAAAAAGGTGGTCGCCGAGGGGCGACCCGTGAAGTTCGAGCAGCGCATCGACAAGGGCCAGGTCAAGGGTGAGGCCCTGCGTGTGGAATACGAGGTCAACAGCGAGAACATCATTCTGATCGGCGACGCCGTACTCACCCAGGGAAAAGACAGCATGCGCAGCGACCGCATCGTATACGACCGCATCAATTCGGTGGTCAAGGCCGGTGCGGCAGCCAAGGGCAAGCAGCGGGTTCGCATAACCATCCAGCCACCCGGCAAGTAGGCCTGACCGCAGGCACCCAGTGATGACAAACCTCGCCGCAGAAGACCTGGTCAAGAGCTTTCGGGGCCGTGCCGTTGTCAACGGCGTGACGCTGCACGTCAGCGAGGGCGAGGTTGTCGGCCTGCTGGGGCCCAATGGCGCCGGCAAAACCACGACCTTCTACATGATGGCCGGTCTGATACCACCCGACCAGGGACGGGTCTTGCTGGGCAAACACGACCTCACAGACAAACCCATGCATGCGCGAGCGCGGCTCGGGCTGGGGTACCTGGCCCAGGAACCCTCGATATTCCGGCGCCTGACGGTCAGTCAGAATGTGCTCGCCATTCTTGAGACGCGAAAAGATCTCAGTCGCCCGCAGAGGGCGGAAATCTGCGAGGACCTGCTGCATGAATTCAACATCGGCCACCTGGCCGGCAACATGGCCATCAGCCTGTCCGGCGGGGAGCGCCGGCGACTGGAAATTGCGCGGGCGCTGGCCGCCCAGCCGCGTTTCATCCTGCTGGACGAGCCTTTTGCCGGCGTGGACCCGATCTCGGTGGTCGATATCCAACGCATCGTCACGCAGCTGGCGGAGCGCGGGATCGGGATTCTCATCACGGATCACAACGTCCGTGAAACCCTTGGCATCTGCAGCCACGCCTACATCATCAACGAGGGCGCCGTGCTGGCCCTGGGTTCGGCAGAGGAAATCCTCGCCAACCCGGAGGTACGGTCGGTCTACCTCGGCGAACACTTCCGGCTTTGAGGCGCGGACCCCGGACCCAGCGCACGGCAAACCCGGCGGTCGTCGCCGGCGGTCATCAGGATGGGTCGCAATTTGCCTGCTTTGACCTCGCGTCAGATGCGCTAGAATGGAATCAACGGAAACGTAAACAAAATTCGTACCAGAAACTAACCGAATGAAGCCCACAATCCAGCTTCGACTGGGTCAGCACCTCACCATGACGCCGCAGCTGCAGCAGGCCATCAAGCTGCTGCAGCTGTCGACGCTCGACCTGAAGCAGGAGATTCAGGAGGCGCTCGAGTCGAACCTGATGCTCGAGACAGAGGAAGAAGGCGTCCGTCGCGACGACGCCGAAAGCGATCGCATCAAGGGGGACGCCGGGCTAAACGGCAGTCAGCAGACTGCGGAAGGCCAGAACAACGACCCCAACAACGAAACCGAAATCAAGATCGAGTCCCAGTCTATGCCCGATGAGCTGCCGGTGGACACGGTGTGGGACGATATTTACGACAGCATCACACCGGCAGGCTCCGGCAGTGCCCCTGGCGGCGACGAGGGTCAGGACTACCTCAACCAGCAGAGCACAAGCGAATCATTGCAGGACTACCTGATCTGGCAGATGCAGCTGACCCCCTTCAGCCCGGACGATCTGGCCATCGCCGAGGCAATCATCGACGGCATCAGCGATGACGGCTACCTGACCACACCGCTCGAGGACATCATCGCAAGCATGGGCGATCCGGACATCGGGATCGAAGAGGTCGAGGCGGTACTGCACCGGGTTCAGGCGTTCGACCCCACCGGGGTCGCGGCACGCGACCTGCGCGAGTGTCTTCTGTTGCAGCTGCGCCAGTTGCCGCGGGAATTCGAATGGCGGGCGCAGGCGATCGAACTGGTCAGCGAACATTTCGACCTGCTCGCGCAGCAGGATGAGACCCAGATGCGCCGCAGACTCAAACTCGAGAGTGGCGAACTGATGTCGGTGATCCACCTGATCCGCTCGCTCAACCCGCGCCCCGGTACCAGTGTTGCCATCCAGTCAACCAGCTACATCGAGCCGGATGTATTCGTCTACAAGCACAACAACCAGTGGCGCGTCGAGCTCAACAGGGACGCCGCGCCCAAGCTCCGCGTCAACGCCGAATATGCCGGCCTGATCAAACGTGCCGACAACAGTACCGACAACGTCACCATGAAGAACCACCTGCAGGAAGCGCGCTGGTTCATCAAGAGTCTGCAGAGTCGCAACGAAACACTGCTCAAGGTGGCGACCCGTATCGTCGATATCCAGCGCAATTACTTCGAGTACGGCGAAGAGGCCATGAAACCGCTGGTGCTGCGCGATATCGCCGAGGCCCTGGAGATGCACGAATCAACCATTTCCCGGGTAACCACGCAGAAATACATGCATACCCCGCGTGGCACCATCGAATTCAAGTATTTCTTTTCCAGCCACGTCAGTACAGCCAGCGGGGGCGAGGCCTCTGCCACTGCCATACGGGCGTTGATCAAGAAGCTCATAGGTGCAGAGAAACCAAATAAGCCTTTATCCGACAACAAGATCGCGGCCATACTCTCGGACCAGGGGATCAACGTGGCCCGCAGGACTGTTGCCAAGTATCGAGAATCGATGGCCATTCCGCCGTCGAACGAACGCAAGCGCTTGGCTTAGAAGCGCTAACAAGCAAGGAGAAAAACCATGCAAGTCAATCTGACCGGTCACCATGTCGATGTCACCGACGCCCTGCGTTCCTACGTTGACGAAAAAATCGCCCGACTCGAGCGCCACTTCGATCACGTCACCAATGTACATGTGATTCTCAGCGTGGAAAAACTGAACAAGAAGGCGGAGGCCACCGTGCACATCGCCGGTGCCGACGTTTTTGCCGATTCCGTCCATGAGGACATGTACGCGGCCATCGATTCACTGGTGGACAAACTTGACCGGCAGGTGCTTCGTCACAAGGAAAAAGTAAAAAGCCACCGCGGCAACGGTAACAGGGAATCCATCGAAGTCGCAGGATGAACTGATCGGTAACCACTATGCTACCCAAAGGCTTTCTAGAACCCGGCAATATCAGCATCGCCGACCCGGCGTCGAGCAAGAAGCGTGTCCTCGAGCAGGCTGCGCGCCTGCTTGCCGGGAATCGTGATGACCCCGGAGCCGAGCAGATATTCGAACGTCTGCTCGAACGTGAGCGCCTGGGCAGCACCGGGCTTGCGGGCGGTGTGGCGCTGCCGCATGCCCGCATGCCCGGCATGGACCAGAGCTGCGGGGCCTTCCTGCGGCTCGCGGAACCGGTCGACTTCGATGCGCTGGACGGCCAGCCGGTCGACCTGGTGTTCGCGCTGCTGGTGCCAGAGGATGCCAACGAGGAGCATCTGAAACTGCTGGCCGAACTGGCGAGCATGTTCAATGAAGAGGATCTGCGCAATCGGCTGCGCACGGCCGAGACCGAACAGGCCGCGGCCATCCTGACCGGGCAAGCCGGTACCCATGCCGCATAGGATCCGGGTCAAAGACCTATATGAAGCGCTGCATGAACGCCTCCGTCTGACCTGGGTTGCCGGCGAGGCCGGTGCCGACAACACCCTGCTCGGCGCAAAGACGGATGCCAATATCGGTATCATCGCCGGCCCCCTGAATTACATCCACCCCAACCGCGTCCAGGTGATCGGGCCAGCGGAGCTCAACTATCTCGACAGCCTGCGTTCGCCCAACCGGCAGCAGGCCCTGCAGCAGTTGCTTCTGGACCAGCCTGCGCTGGTGATGCTGGTCAACGGCATCGACGGCCCCCCCGAACTCCCGGGCATGGCCGACGAAGCCGCCATCGCGCTGATGCGCTCGCCACTGCCGGATAACCAGGTCCTGGACAATCTGCAGTACTACGCCTCCCTGTTCCTGTCGGAAAAAACCACCCTGCACGGGGTGTTTCTTGAGGTGCTGGGTATGGGCGTCCTGCTGACCGGCGACCCGGCCGTCGGCAAGAGCGAGCTGGCACTGGACCTGATCACCCGCGGCAGCCGACTGGTGGCGGACGACGCACCGGAGTTCACGCGCATCGCCCCCGATATCGTCAGTGGCACCTGCCCGCCCCTGTTGCGCGAATTCCTCGAGGTGCGCGGACTGGGAATACTCAATATCCGTGCAATGTTCGGCGACAGCTCCATCAAGCGCACCAAGTACATGCGCCTGATCGTTCACCTGGTGCGGATGTCCGCCAACGAGATCTCCAGCATGGACCGCCTGTCCGGCGCCTATACCACCCGCGACGTTCTGGGCGTCTCGATCCCCCAGGTGACCGTACCGGTGGCGCCCGGCCGAAACCTCGCAGTACTGGTCGAGTCGGCGGTACGCAACCACCTGCTGAGGCTCAAGGGTTACGACGCCACCGAGGTATTGATCGAGCGCCAGCAGCAGGTCATTCTCGAACAGAAATGACCCTCCGGACCGGGTGGGCCGTGCGCAGTGCACTACACTTCCAGATTTCACCCATCCTCCCTGACCGCGCGCTTATAATCGCAGCCATGCCGAACAGCAGCACCGACAACAATCCGCCACGGGTGATCCTGGTCACCGGCCTGTCCGGCTCCGGCAAGAGCATCGCTTTGCATGTGCTCGAGGACGTGGGCTATTACTGCATCGACAATCTCCCGGTAAGCCTTTTCGAGGCCCTGGTCCGCGAGATCACGACGCAGCCGGACAAGGCGCGCGGGTTGACCGCCATCGGCATCGATGCGCGCAATCCGGGCCCCGAACTGAGCCGACTCCCGGGTCTGATCAAGCGCCTGCGTGACCACGGCGTGGACTGCGAGGTGGTGTTCCTCGATGCCGAGGACAATGTGTTGATGCAGCGCTTCAGCGAAACGCGCAGGCGCCATCCCCTGACTGAAGACGGACGCACGCTGGAGCAGGCCATCAGGCTCGAGCGCCAGACGCTCGAACCGCTGCTGGACCTGACCAGGCTCAAGATCGACACCACCCGCACGACCCTGCACGAACTGCGCGAACTTATCCGTGTCCGGGTTGCCGAACGCGACAGCGACGAGATGTCGATCATGCTGCAGTCGTTCGGATTTAAGCACGGGGTGCCCCGCAATGCGGACTTCGTCTTCGATGCACGTTGCCTGCCCAACCCACACTGGCATCCCGATCTGCGGCCGCTTACCGGAAGAGACGCCCCGGTGGCCAGCTTTCTCGGCGATGATCCCGAGGTCCTCGGGATGCTCAACCAGATCAGTGACTTCTTCAGCCAATGGATCCCCTGCTTCGAAGGTGAGGGACGCAGTTACCTGACCATCGCGGTAGGCTGCACGGGCGGTCAGCACCGCTCCGTATACCTGGTCGAGCAACTCCACAGTTTGTTCCGCTCGCAGGGCCGCAAGGTGGTCTGCAGCCACAGGGAGCTGCCATGACGGTCGGGGTATTGCTGGTGACCCACCCCGGGGTGGGTTCAGCCATGCTGCACATTGCCAGCCGCATCATCGGAGACAGCACGGTACCCGTGAAATGCCTGGAGGTCCCTCCGGACGCCGTACTCAAGCCGGTCTGCGAACGTGCCCGCAGCATGCTCAAGGTGCTCGACCGCGGCGCCGGGGTACTCGTGCTGACCGATATGTACGGCGCAACCCCCAACAACATCGCCCAGGAAGTGGCCTGCGGACGCAAGGGCACCACCGTGCTGTCCGGGCTCAACCTGCCTATGCTGGTGAGGGTCTTCAATTATCCTGACGATGACCTGGATACGCTCGCCAGCAAGGCCGCCGAAGGCGGTCAGCGCGGCATCATGAGCTGTCCATTGAAATCGGTGGGTCATATGCGGGAGCAAGCCTGATGCTGGCACGTGAAGTCACGATCTCAAACAAACTCGGGCTGCATGCACGGGCGGCGGCCAAGCTCGTCAGCATTGCGAGTGGCTTTGGCGCCGAAGTGACGTTGGAGAAACAGGGCCAACGTGTCAACGGCAAGAGCATCATGGGCGTCATGATGCTTGCAGCCAGCAGAGGCACCGCAATACAAATCAGTGTCAACGGCGAGGGGGAGCAGGAGGCGATGCAGGCACTGGTGGCGCTGATCGACGACAAGTTCGGTGAGGGCGAGTGACCATCACCTGTGCCGGGATTGGCGTCGGTGCCGCCTCAAGCATCGCGATAGGGGATGCCTTCCTGTTATGCCGCGGTCCGGTCTGCGTCACGCCCAGTTGGGTGGCGGTAGAACATATCGAGCCGGAGGTGGGTCGCTTTGAGAAGGCCATCCGCCTCGCCGGCGAACAACTGCACAGGGTCCGTGAGCAGATACCCCCGGATACCCCCTCGGATATCGCCGAGTTCATAGACACCCACCTCCTCATGCTCGAGGACAAGGCGCTCTCCAGCCAGCCGATAAACCTGATCCGCAAAGAAGGCCTCAGTGCCGAATGGGCCCTGCAGCAACATCGCGATGCGCTCATCCAGGTGTTCGAAAAGATGGAGGACACCTATCTGCGCACCCGGCGTGACGACCTCGACCACGTGGTCGACCGAATCCTGAACATCCTGCTTGAGCAACACGAATCGCGCTTCGAAGAACTGCGCGGACAAATCATCCTGGCCGAGGACATCACCCCGGCAGACGTGATTCTGATGAAGAATCAGGGCATCGCCGGCTTCGTGACCGACTATGGCAGCCCCATGTCACATACCGCCATACTGGCGCGAAGCCTCGACATCCCGGCCGTTATCGGGACGCGCGGCGCGACCAGCTGTCTGCAACATGGCGAGCGGCTGCTGCTGGATGCCGGCAACGGCATCGTACTGGCGGATTGCGATGACGACATGCTCCGGTATTTCGAGGCACGGCGAAACGCAGATTACTCCCGGGCCGTGAGGTTGCGCCGCCGTGGCTCACAACCGGCGGTCACCGAGGATGGCGAGACCATCCACCTTCTGGCCAATATCGAGCTGGCCGACGACGTCGTCGCGGCACGTGCCAACGGCGCACAGGGCATTGGACTCTACCGCACCGAATTCCTCTTCATGAACCGGCGCTCTCCACCGGACGAGGAAGAACACTTCGCCGCCTACCGCGCCGTGGTCGACGGAATGCAAGGCCGCCCCATCACCATCCGCACCCTCGACCTGGGTGCAGACAAACAGCCGGGCAGCGGCCATACCGCATCATCGAGCAACCCGGCACTGGGACTGCGGGCCATCCGGTTCTGCCTCAAGGAACCCGAACTCTTCTATCCGCAGGTCCGTGCCATCCTGCGTGTCTCGGCACTGGGTCCCGTACGTGTCATGCTGCCCATGCTCACCAACCCCTGGGAGGTAGAGCAGACAAAGCACATCGTCCGGCAGGCGATGCGTCATCTCGAAGACGACGGCCTGGACTACGACCGCGGCATAGAGATCGGTGGCATGATCGAAGTGCCGGCTGCTGCGCTTAATGCACGCGCATTCGCCGAGTGTCTGGACTTCCTGTCGATCGGGACCAATGACCTGATCCAGTACACCCTGGCGATCGACCGGGTCGACGATGAACTGAACTATCTTTACGATCCCGCACACCCGGCCGTACTCCGGCTCATCAGCGAGGTCATATCGGCGGCGCATGTCACCGGGGTACCGGTCGGGATGTGTGGTGAGATGGCCAACGATGCGCGCTATGTCCCGCTGCTCATCGGCTTGGGTCTGCGTGAATTCAGCATGCAACCGTCGGCCCTGCTTGACGTGAGGGAGCAGATCTGCGGACTTCATGCGGGCCGTCTGACGGAGGCGGTGACGCGCGCCTTCGAAACCCCCGAGAGGATCGACTCGGCGGCATTGCTGGAACAGCTGGGCATCGCCCATTGACCGGGCCCGTTGACGGCTGACCGGCGTCGGCAGAGACAAGGTTCGATTCACCCCGGCGTCCGTTCAGGCTGCTAAACTGACAAGCAATTTCCATTGCCTCGATTTTCGCCTTCGTGCAACCTGCAGGTTAGTTCCGGCCATGAGCACCCCAGCACAATCCAGCGAAAACATCTGTCTGAAGCGGCGGCAGCGAATCAGGCAGCCGTCGCAACTGGTCTCGGTCGATCGCGAACGAACTGTCGATTGGTCCACTAGGAGTCTGCGCGGTAGAACTGGGGGTAGCCGAGGGTTTCCCAATTCGGACGAGCTATGTTGGTCGTTCGAGGAGCATAGTGGGTACTACGCGACGAGGACGAGCGTCAAAGTGCGCCGAAGTGGGGAGGCCGCAGGTCCGTCACGTTCTGCCGCGCAGACTCCTAGCCATGACATGCAGTCGATGAAGACCGGCATGGCGAGCAAGGGGTCCCTGTTGCCGCTATGAGCCTCGGGCGCTGTATCTATCGCGAGGAAAATGCGGACGCGCACCTCGAGATTTGGGACCAGGACGACTGTCGCAGTCTCTGGTTCGACGACGTAATCCTGCAGTCGGAGATCCATATCCAGGATCCCGCGGTGCTGCCGAATCCGCTCAACCGCGCCATGCTGGCCCACCTGATGCTCGGCCTGCCGCTCACAAGGGTCATGCTGGCCGGCTGTGGAGGTGGCGCGATCGCACGCTGGCTGCATGCACGGGCACCGGAGGTGGCGGGTGACGCCATCGAACTGTCCGCGACCGTCGCGCGCCTGGCACGCGAGTACTTCGATTTCCCCCCCTTGCAGAGCAACTGGCAGTTGCTGGTCGAGGACGTCCGCGAACACCTGCCGCACAGCAACGCACAGTACGACTTCATCCTTGTGGATCTGGAGCAAGACCAGACCACACCCGCCTGGGTCACCAGCCCCGAGTTCCTTAAAGGCTGCCTCGAGCGCCTCAGCAGCCAAGGCGTACTGACCATCAATCTGGTTCTCGCTGACGACCAGGCCGTCAGCGAGAGCCTGTTCCGGATTCGCCAGGTGTTCGGGAACGAGGTGTTCCTGGTGACCGAGCCGGACTACGACAACCTGCTGGTCATGGCCTTTTGCGCAAAATCGGTTGAGATCCCCCCGGACGACGTCCTTGAGGAGCGAGGGAAGCGCTGGGGTATGGATTTCGTCACGACCACCACGCGCATTACCCGGCTGGCACCGAAGCTGGAGCCCGTATCGGGGTGATACACCCCGACGCTCGTGGGCACTCAGGCCTTGCGCCGACCCTGCCTGCGCTGGAAGCGGGTCGCATTGCATTTCGGACAAGGCGGGATATGCCCCGTCTTTTCGAAATGCAGTTCTTCACCGCACCCGGTACACTCGAGGACACCCGGCGAAGTGATCTCGCCGGTGCGGTAAAGACTGGCCTGCCTCGCCTGCTCGGCGAACCCCTTCAACGCCATACTGGTCTGGTCCGCCATGCCGGCAAACATGTCCAGCATGCGATTCTGCACCAACTGCCAGTCGAAGCTCAGCCAGTCACGAAACTCCTGTCCGGTCTCGGCAATGAAACTTGCCGCTTCGTGCAGGTCACGCTCGACGTAGCGGGACACCTTGTCGGCCTCTTCACGGGTCAACTCTCCGAGCTCGACGGCCTTGTCGCGCGCATCGGAGAGCGCCTCGCGCATCCACGGGACGGTCTTCTTTTCGGCATCGCCGGCGGCATCATGCACACGTTCGAGCATGGCCTCGTAGGCGTCGACCATGCGGTCGACGGTATCTTTCTGCTTGTCACTCATGACCCTTACTCCTCAGGCAAACACCTACAGGCGAAGCAGTACGCCATCGCGCCCCAGGGGGCCCTGGCGCCTGCCGAACGAACAGCCGGCGGTTGAAAGGGTCCGCGGTCAGGCCACGTCGCGGGCGTCGCCGGTGAGCTTTCTTACCGCCGGGTAGAGATACTCCGTTTCGTTCTGGATACGATCCAGGACGATATCGAACATCTCCTGGGTATCCTGCATGAAGGTATCGTACTCCTTGATCACCAGCTCCTTGTTCTTGATCTTGCACCAGCGCTTGAGGTAGGCGGAGAAGATGCGGTTGATCTCGCGCGAACCGCCCATGAACCGGTTCGCGATATTGCTGAGTTTCTGATCACCCGAGCCAAGCAGCGTGGAATACATGCCGCTGTCGGTAACGGCCATATGTTCCTTGACCATGTTCACGTAATCGAAAAACAGGTTGCAGGTGACCTCCGAGTCGCACAGGGAACGATCCCCGAGCAGGTGCTGCAGGATATTCGTGAGCTCGGTGATCTTGTGATTTTGCTGATGAAGTTCCTGATAATTGACCATGATATTGTCTCCTTTCCATCCGCTTTGCGGAACTTATAGGTAGTTATAATAGTAATTTTACGGGCACATCTGAACGCCCACTATGAATAGGCTCAAGGCTAGCACGCAAACGGCAAATGACGAGTTCTTAATCCAGCGCAAAAACTAATACCGCATCGCGCGACCCCGCGCCCTGCGGTATCCTTCGCCGATTGCCTTTTGTCTCGAAATCAGGCCGTCCATGGATCCGCAGTATAAACCAGAACAGATAGAGAACGCTGCCCAGAAATCCTGGGAAGAAAGCGCCTGTTTCAAGGCCGTCGAAGACCCCGACAGGGAAAAGTTCTATTGCCTGTCGATGTTCCCCTATCCCAGCGGGAAGCTGCATATGGGGCATGTGCGCAACTACACCATCGGCGACGTCATCTCACGCTATCAGCGCATGCTGGGCAAGAACGTCCTCCAGCCCATGGGCTGGGACGCGTTCGGTCTGCCGGCGGAGAACGCCGCGATCAAGCACGGCAAGCCCCCGGCCGAATGGACCTACGCCAACATAGAGTACATGAAGGGCCAGCTGCAGCGGCTTGGGTTCGGCTACGACTGGGACCGTGAGATCGCCACCTGCAGCCCGGATTATTACCGCTGGGAACAATGGCTGTTTGCCCGCCTGGTCAAAAAGGGCCTGGCCTACCGCAAGACATCCACGGTGAATTGGGACCCGGTGGACCAGACCGTGCTGGCAAACGAGCAGGTGATCGACGGCAAGGGCTGGCGCTCCGGCGCCGCGGTCGAGAAGCGCAACATCGAGCAGTGGTTCATCCGTATAACCGACTACGCCCAGGAACTCCTGGACGACCTCGACAGGCTGCCCGGCTGGCCGGAACAGGTCGCCACCATGCAGCGCAACTGGATCGGGCGCTCGGTCGGCGTACAGATGAAATTTGCTGTACAGCGACATACAAATTCCGCGGGGGCGGCCGGCACCGAGGACGGCGACGAGGTGCTCGAGATCTACACCACGCGCCCCGACACCCTGATGGGGGTGACCTATGTTGCGGTGGCCGGCGAGCACCCGCTGGCCCTGCAGGCGGCCGAGGACAACCCCGCGATCGCGGACTTCGTCGCCGAATGCCGACAGGGCGGCGTTACCGAGGCCGAAATCGAGACCATGGAAAAAAAGGGTATGCCCCTGGGCATCAATGCCGTGCACCCGGTCAGCGGTGAGAGCGTACCGATCTACGCGGCGAATTTCGTCCTGATGGGCTACGGCACCGGCGCCGTCATGGCAGTGCCCGCACACGACCAGCGCGACTGGGAGTTCGCCGAAAAATACGGCATCCCCAAAAGGCAGGTCATCTTCTGCCCCGAGGGCCACGAGTGCGGCATAGACGAGGCCGCCTACGTGGAGCGGGGCGTGCTGGCCAATTCAATGCCATTCGACGGCCTGACCTCGGAGGCCGCATTCGACGCCATCGCCGCCTGGCTGGAAAAACACCACAAGGGTGAACGGAAGGTCAATTTCCGCCTGCGCGACTGGGGCGTGTCCCGCCAGCGTTACTGGGGCTGCCCGATCCCGATCATCCACAAGCCCGACGGTTCGGCCGAGGCCGCCGACGAGTTTCCGGTATTGCTGCCCGAGGACGTGGTCGTCGACGGCTCCGGGTCGCCACTGAAAAAGATGCCGGAATTCTATGAACTCGGTAACGGCGACCGGCGCGAGACCGACACCTTCGACACCTTCTTCGAGTCGAGCTGGTACTACGCACGGTACTGTTGTCCGGATGCGGATTCCAGCATGCTCGACGAGCGCGCGAACTACTGGCTGCCAGTGGACCAGTATGTCGGTGGTATCGAACACGCCATCCTCCACCTGCTGTATGCGCGCTTCTTCAACAAGCTGATGCGCGACATACCGGATGTATTAGTGCCGCGTGAGGCAGGGATGCCGGAAGCGGCCGACGAGAAACCTTTTCCCGACGAACCCTTCACCCGCCTGCTGACCCAGGGCATGGTAGTCGCCGAGACCTACTACCGCCTAAAGCCGGACGGCTCCAGGGAGTGGTTCAATCCGGCCGACGTGGAGGTCGAGCGCGACAGCAAGGGACGCGCCGTGCGCGCGGTGGCCAGGTCTGACGGCAAGCCGGTCACCCCTGGCGGCATTGAGAAGATGTCCAAGTCGAAGAACAACGGCATCGACCCGCAGACCCTCATCGACCGCTACGGTGCCGATACCGTGCGCCTCTACACCATGTTCACCGCGCCCCCTGAGCAGTCGCTCGAATGGTCGGACGAAGGCGTCGAGGGGGCACACCGCTTCCTCAAGCGCCTTTGGGCACTCGGGGTGCGCCTGTCGTCAGGCGGTGCCGAGCCGACCACCCCCGGCGACTGCGCAGAGGCGCGCCGCGAAGTGCATATGGCACTGCAGAAGGCACTGTTCGACTACGAGAGGCAGCAATACAACACGGTGGTCTCCGCGTGTATGACCATGGTCAATGTACTGAACAGGCTGGACGACTCGCCGGCCGCCTTTGCGCTGCTGCGTGAGGGTGTCGGCATCATCCTTCGCCTGCTGTCGCCCATCTCGCCTCACATCGCCCACAAGATGTGGAGCGAACTCGGTTTCGGCGATGATATCCAGCACGCGCGCTGGCCGACGGTCGATGAATCCGCGCTGGTTTCCGATACCGTAGGGTACGTCGTTCAGGTGAACGGCAAGATGCGCGGAAAGATAGAGGTCGCGGCCAATGCCGGCAGGGATATCGTGGAACTGGCCGCGCGCAACAACGAAAACGTGGGCCGCTTTACCGACGGATTGACCGTACGCAAGGTCATCGTGGTACCCGGGAAGCTGGTCAATATCGTCGCCAACTGACGGAGTGCCATCGATGCGACCCGGATCATTCACTCGAGGCATTCAGACGATCGGCTGCCTGGTGCTGGCATTGCTCGCCCTGACAATCAGTGCTTGCGGCTTCCAGCCACGTGGCCACGCGGTGACCCTCTCAGCGGTGCCCTCCCCGGTCTTCATCGCCGGCATCCCCGACTATTCTGATTTGTACCGGGAACTCGAACTCCAACTCCATCTCGCCGGGGTCCAGACCGTGCCCTCCGCCGCAGACAGCGGCTCGGTACTGCGCATATCCGGCATAGAAAGCGATGCGCAGGTGTACGCATTCAACAGCCGCAACAAGGCAGTCGAATACGAACTCGAAGAAGCCGCCACCTTTTCCCTGTACGCAGCGGACGGGCGCGAACTGATCGAGACTCAGCGTGTCAAGGTACTGCGCATCCAGTACCGCCCGGAAGTGGGAGTTCTCGGCAGTGACCGTGAGGGCGAGCTGCTGCGCAGGGACATGCGCAGAGAGATCGCCGACCGCATCCTCAAACGCCTGGCAGCACAGACTTGACCAACCCCGTATGCGGATCTATCCCGACAGGCTGAACGCCCATCTGGACAAGTCGCTGGCGGCCGTCTACCTGGTCAGCGGAGACGAACCGCTGCAACTGGGCGAGTGTTGCGATGCCATTCGAGCCGCGGCGCGCGCCGCCGGTCACAGCACCCGCGAGGTGCTGGAGGCAGGTAGCGGCTTTGACTGGCAGAGGCTCACGGCGGAAGCGGCCGCGTTCTCTTTGTTCGCAGAGAAAAAGCTCATTGATCTGCGTATTCCGGGCGGAAAGCCGGGCACCGAGGGCGGCAAGGCGCTCAGCGCCTATTGCAATGATCCGCCACCCGACACCCTGTTGCTGATCACCCTGCCGAGGGTCGACCGCCAGCAACAGAACAGCAAATGGTTCAAGGCCGTCGATGCCCTGGGCGCGGTCGTGCAGGTGTGGCCCATCGAGCCGCAACGTCTTCCCGGCTGGATCGAGCGTCGCATGCAAGACAAGGGGATCAAACCTACGGGCGAGGCGGTCCAGATGCTGGCAGACCGGGTCGAGGGCAATATGCTCGCCGCTCAGCAGGAGATCGAGAAGCTGCTGCTCCTGCACGGTGAGGGCCCGCTGGATGCCGATCAGCTTGCGGCCGCAGTCGCCGACAGCGCTCGCTACGATGTCTTCGAGCTGGTCGACAGCGCGCTGCGGGGCGAGTCGGCCCGCTGCGTGCACATCCTCGACGGACTGCGCGGCGAAGGACTCGCACCGCCGGTCGTGCTCTGGGCCCTGCATCGCGAGCTACGCAGCATGGCGCAGATATCTGCTGATATCGCCAAGGGTCTCAGCCCAGACCAAGCGATTTCGCGTGCCAGGGTGTTCAGCAAGAGGACGGGGCTGGTGCGCCAGGCACTTTCACACCTGCGCACCACGCAATGGCTCGCACTGCTGGACCAATGCCAACTTGCAGACAGAGCCGTGAAGGGCGTGGGCAGTCGGCAACCCTGGCTGTTGCTGGAGGATATCGTTCTGGGCATGAGCGGCAAATCGCCGCCCGCAGGCAGCCTGCAGGCAGACTGCTGACGCTCAGCCGGCCTCTTCCAGTTCGATGGCCGGTGGAAAGTAGGCCTCGGCGAGGGCGGCATGCAGGTCGATTATCCCCAGCTGCAGCTGGTCAATGAAATCATGCAGTTCAGCCTGACTGAGTTCTCCGACACTTGTGTCGCGCAGCCTGCGCTTGAGTGCGCGGATACTGCGCAATGCGGGGCCGGTATTGTCCAGGCCATCGATACTCTGATCGACCGCATCGATACAATGCATGAAGGAACGCGGGAAAAGCGGGTCGCGGAAGAGAAACTCCAGCACATCCGTTCGACTGACCCGGATCGCGACGTGACGCCGGTAGATCTGGTACCCGGACATCGAGCGCAGGACACTGATCCATTGCAGGGTATCGAGCGACCGTGATTCCAGCATGTCATCCGGGAAAAGGTCGGTCGAACGTACATCGATGATACGCGTGGTCATGTCGGCACGTTCGAGATTGCGTCCGATGCGAGCGAAATGCCATGCCTCGTCGCGGTACATCGCCGAGCCCAGCAGGCCAGTTATATGCTGCGAACCCGAGATGATACCCTCGAGGAAATCGTCCCTCCCGCCCTTGGTCAGGCCGGACTGGATGTTCTCCTTGGCGAACAGAAACAGCTCATTGAGTTTTTCCCACGAGGAGCGCGGCAACACCTCGCGAACCGTTCGACAATTCTCACGCGCGGCCGCAAGTGAACTGAGTATCGACCCGCTGTTGTGCATGTCCCCGATCAGAAAGCGCACCACGTTGCGCTCGTTCGGCTCGCGCTCTACGGCCTCGAACTGGCTGCGCAGGCCGGTGATATCCACCAGCGGCTCCCAGCCCGGCGCAATGCCGCTGGGCGTATCCAGTACAAGGTGCGAGTTCACACGCACCAGGCGCGCGGTGTTCTCGGCCCGCTCCACATAGCGGGCCAGCCAATATATATTTTCTGCGACTCGTGAAAGCATTTGAACTCCGCTTAATTCCCGGTATCCACGATCCAGGTATCTTTCGACCCGCCGCCCTGCGAGGAATTGACCACCAGTGAGCCCTTGCGCAAGGCGACCCGGGTCAGGCCGCCGGCCGTTACAAAGGTGTCGCTGCCACTGAGAATGAATGGCCGCAGATCGACGTGGCGCGGCTCGAGGCAATGCCCGACCACGGTCGGCACGGTCGATATGCCCAGTGTCGGCTGTGCAATGTAGTTGCGCGGGTTACGCTTGATGAGGCCGGCAAAGGTACTGCGCTCCGCCTTGGTTGAACGCGGACCGATCAACATTCCATAGCCACCCGATTCGTTGGCCGGCTTGATCACCAGTTCTTCCAGGTGGTCCAGCACGTACTGGCGTTCTTCCGGGTACATACAGCGATAAGTCGGGACATTCGGTATCCCCGGCTCCTCGTCGAGATAGTAACGGATGATCTCCGGCACGAAGGCATAAACGACCTTGTCGTCGGCGACCCCGGCGCCGGGCGCATTGGCCAGACCGACCTTGCGCGCCTTCCAGGCCCTCATCAGGCCCGGCACGCCCAGTGCCGAATCCTCACGGAATACCTCCGGATCGATAAACTCGTCGTCGATGCGCCGGTATATCACGTCGACTCGCTGCAGCCCGGAGACCGTGCGCATATAGACACAGTCGTCGGTATCGACGAACAGGTCACGCCCCTCGACCAGCTCGGCACCCATCTCCATGGCCAGGTAGGCATGCTCGAAATAGGCCGAGTTGTATATGCCGGGTGTCAGCACCGCCACGGTCGGCCGCTTCACGCTGCGCGGCGAGAGCGCCGCCAGCATCTCATACAGCTGAGTCGGATAGTCGTCGACCGGCAGCGGGGCATAGGATTCGAACAGTTCCGGGAATACCCGCTTGGTTACCAGGCGGTTCTCCAGCATGTAGGAGACACCCGAAGGTACCCGAAGGTTGTCTTCCAGCACGTACATGACGCCGTCGGCATCGCGCACCAGGTCAGACCCGCAGATATGCGCCCAAATCCCCAACGGCGGTTTTACACCGACGCACTGCGGGCGGAAGTTTTTTGACTCGGCGAGCACCTCGGCCGGAAAAACCCCGTCTTTGATGATCTTCTGATCGTGGTAGAGGTCATCGATGAATAGATTCAGCGCACGCACGCGCTGTTTCAGTCCGGCCTCTATGACATCCCATTCCTTCGTGTCTATGATGCGCGGCACGATATCGAACGGCCAGTTGCGGTCGATCATGCCATCGTTTTCGTTGTAGACGGTGAAGGTGATACCCATCTCCTTTATGGCCAGATCGGCGGCATCCTGACGCGTGCCCAGTTCGCCGTCATTCATCCGGCGGAACAGGCCGATCAGCTCCTTGGCCAGCGGGCGTGCACGATTCTTGCCCGCCATCATCTCGTCGAAGAACCGGCCCGGGTCATATTCCGTTAGTTGTATTGGCATGGCTGTATCCTGACTGGCGACCAGCGTCAGTCTTTTTTGTTGGGACTGGAAAACCTCAGATCCAGGGTATGGGGATGTTCGCATTGAAGGACCTCATCGGGCACCCGCACCGTTCCGGCGGTATGTCCGACAGGCCAGAATCGTGCCAAACGACGCGATTCCGCCTCGTAGGCGTTGACCGGCAGGGTATCGTAGTTGCGCCCCCCCGGATGCGACACATGGTAGGTACAGCCCCCCAGCGAGCGCTGCGACCAGTCGTCCACGATGTCGAACACCAGCGGCGCATGCACCGGGATGGTCGGGTGCAGGCCCGATGGTGGATTCCATGCCTTGTAGCGCACCCCCGCAACGAACTCGCCACGCTCGCCGGTGCACCGTAATGGCACACGCCGGCCGTTGCATGTCACAACATGGCGCGTGTCGGTCATGCCCCGCACCCTGACCTGAAGGCGTTCGACCGAGGAGTCCACGAATCGTGCCGTGCCCTGGGCGGTCACCTCTTCACCCAGCACGTTCCAGGGTTCGATCGCGAAGCGCAGTTCCATCTCGATGTCGTCGATATTGATGGTGCCATAGCGCGGGAAACGAAACTCGACGAAGGGATCGAACCAGGCGGGGTCTATCGGATAGCCCCAACGCTGCAGATCCGCTACCACCTCGGTCATATCGCGCCGAACATAGTGCGGCAACATGAAGCGGTCATGCAGCTCGGTGCCCCATGGCACCAGACCGTGTTCGTAGGGCTGCTGCCAGAAACGCGTCACCAGGGATCTGAGCAAGAGGCTCTGTACCATCGCCATGCGCGGGTGCGGTGGCATTTCGAAGCCACGAAACTCGACGATCCCCAGGCGACCTGTCGACGAATCCGGCGAATACAGCTTGTCGATGCAGAATTCAGATCGATGGGTATTGCCGGTCATGTCGGCCAAAAGGTTGCGCAACAGCCGGTCGACCAGCCAGGGAGCCGGCACCTCGCCGTCCGGCAACTGCTGCATGGCGATGTTGAGCTCGTACAGGCTGTCGTCACGCGCCTCGTCAACGCGCGGCGCCTGCGAGGTCGGGCCGACGAACATACCGGAGAACAGGTACGACAGGGCCGGATGATTCTGCCAATAGCGGACCAGGCTGCCCAGCACCTGGGGGTTGCGCAGCATCGGGCTGTCGGCGGGGCTGGGCCCGCCGAGCGTCACATGGTTGCCGCCGCCGGTACCTGTGTGGCGGCCGTCGAGCATGAATTTCTCCGTCCCCAGGCGCGCCAGGCGGGCCTCTTCGTACAGCACCTCGGTGTTGTGCACCATCTCCTGCCAGGTACCCGCGGGGTGAACATTGACCTCGATGACACCGGGGTCCGGGGTGACGGAAAAACGTTTCAGGCGCGGATCGTGTGGCGCCGGGTAGCCCTCCAACACGATTGCCTGATTCAGTTCGCGTGCCGTGGCCTCGATGTGGCCAATCAGATCGAGCCAGTGCACGGCATCTTCGAGCGGCGGCAGAAACACATGCAGGTTGCCATCACGGGGCTCCAGCGCCATCGCCGTGCGAACGAAAGTAGTACCCTCGTGCGCGGCATCGGCCGGTTCCTGCTCACTGAGCCCATGGGCCTGCAAACTGTCTGCAGGCGGCGCATCGTTCAGGATGCTGTAGCGGGCCGCAATATCGGCCGCGCCGGGGTCCGCCCCCATGTCCGGCAGGGCCGCACGGGGCGCAAAGGGATCCGCATCGCGCAATGTCTGACGCGCCTCAGGTTTTTCCCAGATCAGCGCGTCCAGGGGCAGGCGCAGGCCCATCGCCGAATCGCCCGGCAACAGGAACATGTGGCCGCGGCGGAAGGTCCAGGCCGAACTGATCCAGCATTCGGTATCGCTGTCCCAGCCCAGCGGCAGGGCGTAGCCCACCACCCGGTCCAAGCCACCCTCGAACAGGCGGCGTAGACGCGCACGCTCGAGCTTGTCGGACAACCGGTTGTCGAGCACATCGAGATTCTCCGGCAGGTTGCCCTCCTTCCACAGATAGTAGAAGACGTCCTCGTAACCGGGCTCTGCATTGTTCGCCGCGATGCCGAGGCGCCTAGCCAGATGCTGCGCGAAGCGCCGGGTGGCGTCACTGTCGGCAGTGCCGCTGGCAGTGGGGTCGGCCAACAGCGCCGGGGCCCGCCAGACCGGTTGCCCATCCTCACGCCACAGACACGACAGCGCCCACCGCGGCAGGGGCTCGCCCGGGTACCACTTCCCCTGTCCATGATGAAGTACACCGCCCGATGCAAAGCGCTGCCAAAGCCTGCGCAACAGGACCTCTGCACGCTCACGCTTGTGCGGACCCAGCGCCGCGGTATTCCACTCGACCCCATCCATGTCATCGATCGAAACGAAAGTCGGCTCGCCGCCCATCGTCAGGCGCACATCGTTGCCCGCGAGTTCGGCATCGACACGCTTCCCCAGGGCCATGACCGCCGCCCACTGCTCGTCGCTGTATGGCAGGGTGACGCGCGGATCCTCATGGATACGGCTCACCTCGTTGACGAACCTGAATTCAACCTCGCTCTTGCTGACCGCACCGGTGACCGGTGCCGCGCTGACAAAGTCCGGGGTGCAGGCGAGGGGGATGTGTCCCTCCCCGGCAAACAGTCCCGAGGTGGGGTCGAGGCCGATCCAGCCGGCGCCGGGCACGTAGACCTCCGCCCATGCATGCAGGTCCGTGAAGTCCTTGGTGGGTCCCGAGGGTCCGTCCAGCGATTTCTGGTCCGATGTGAGCTGCACCAGGTAGCCCGATACGAAGCGCGCAGCCAGGCCGAGGTGGCGCAGAATCTGCACCAGCAGCCAGGCGCTGTCGCGGCATGAACCCTTGGCCAGATCAAGGGTTTCCTCGCAGGTCTGGACCCCCGGCTCCATGCGCACCACGTAGCCGATATCCTGCTGCAGCCTCTGATTCAGTGCGACCAGGAAATCGACGATCTGGGTCGGTTCGCGCGAGACCCCCTGCAGCCAATCGCTCAGCCTTGGGCCAGACTCAGTAAACTCGAAGTAAGGCTTGAGTTCCTTGTGAAGCTGTTTCGGGTACTCGAACGGGAACTTGTCCGCATACTCCTCGACGAAGAAATCGAATGGGTTGATGGTGACCATCTCGAGCACCAACCCGACATCGATGACCATCTTGCGTGTCTTCTCGGGAAACACATAGCGCGACACGAAGTTACCAAAGGGATCCTGCTGCACATTCAGGAAGTGCTCTTCCGGCTCGACCTTCAGAGAATACTCGTGGATTGGCGTGCGCGTATGCGGCGCCGGGCGGAGGCGGATCAGATGCGGCGAGAGCGAAACACTGCGGTCGAACTGGTACTCGGTTCTGTGTCGTATTGCCACCCGGATGGACATGGAAACACCTCGGCCAAAGGGGGCCTGAAAGGAAAAAAGCCAGCCATCAGCTTAGCAGAGTGAAACGCCGGAGAAACGAAAAAGGGACTTCCACACGGGGCCGATTTCGCCCCATACTTGTGCAGCCCAACCACAGCCCGGATTGCCTCAATGACCTATTGTGTCGGACTCAGCCTCGAAGACGGCCTCGTCTTCGCCTCGGACTCGCGCACCAATGCCGGGGTCGATTACGTGACCTCTTACAGCAAGATGCATGTGTTCACACCGTCACCCGATCGGCTGTTCGTTCTGCTTTCTGCGGGTAACCTGGCAACCACCCAGGAGGTGGTGAACCACATCCAGCGCGATCTGGATTTCCCGCCTGACAACGGACAAAACCTGGCCACCGTGCGCTACCTGTTCGAGGCCGCCGAATACGTCGGCGCGGTCAGCCTGGCGGTACAGAAAGAACACAGCCCCGCGCTCGCCAAGTCGGGGGTCAGCGGTGAAACCACGCTCGTGATCGGTGGCCAGATCGCGGGCCAGCCGCATGGCCTGATGCTGATCTACCCGCAAGGCAACTACATCACCGCCTCGCCGGAGACGCCTTACCTGCAGATCGGCGAAAGCAAGTACGGCAAGCCGGCCCTCGACCGCATCGTCCACCCCGGCCTGTCGCTCAACCAGGGTGCACGACTGGCATTGGTCTCACTCGATGCGACCACACGTTCGAACATCACCGTGGGCCCGCCGTTCGAGGTGGCAACCTACGAGAAAGACAGCCTTACGATTGGCTATCGCTGTCGATTCGACGCCGATGACAAGTACCTGATCAGTGTCCGCAATGCATGGAACGACGGCATCCAGGAGGCCTTCCTGAGCCTGCCGAGATTCTCCTGGGAAACGGCGACCAGCGTACAGATGGACAAACCCAAGGCCGTCACCCCCTCGCCCGGCTGAGGCGCGGACCGGGCGGCGAGTTCCCGGCTGCCCGGCACCTGCGTTAGAATTGCGGGCCACCCGCAAGAATTCGAGCACCACCCATGAGCCAAGCTGGCAGCCTGCAGATCGACGACGTAACCTCCTACATGAAGGACCTGGGGCAAAGGGCGCGCGCTGCATCACGCGCCCTCACCGCCGCCAGCACCGCGACCAAGGACGCCGCCCTGCATGCCATGGCAGACGATCTGGACCGTGTACGCGACGACCTGATAGCGGAGAATCGCAAGGACCTGGAGGCCGGCACCGCCAAGGGCCTGGACGCAGCCCTGCTGGACCGGCTGGAACTGAACCAGGCGCGCATCGACAGCATGATCGAGGGACTGCGCCAGATCGCCACCCTCCCCGACCCGGTCGGCGAGATATTTGACATGACCTTCCGACCCAGCGGTATCCAGGTTGGGCGCATGCGCGTGCCGCTGGGCGTGATCGGCATCATCTACGAATCCCGTCCCAATGTGACCGCGGACGCCGCCGCCCTGTGCCTCAAGTCCGGCAACGCAGCGGTCCTGCGCGGTGGGTCCGAGGCATTTCATTCCAACCAGGCCATCGCCGCCTGCATCCATCACGGCCTGCAGGCCGCCGGATTGCCCGGCGACGCGGTACAGGTGGTTGCCACGACCGACCGTCAGGCGGTCGACCTGATGGTGACGATGCCCGAATCGATCGACGTGATCATCCCGCGTGGCGGCAAGGGGCTGATCGAGCGCATCAGTACCAGTGCGCGCGTGCCCGTTATCAAGCACCTGCATGGTGTCTGCCACGTCTATGTGGACGACGAGGCCGACCCAATCAAGGCCTTCGACGTGGCATTGAATGCCAAGACCCAGCGCTACGGCACCTGCAATACCATGGAGACCCTGCTGGTCAACGAGACCATTGCCGGCGACTTCCTGCCTGACCTGGCTGCGGCCTATATCGAAAAGGGTGTGGAACTGCGCGGTTGCGGGCAGACCTGCGAAATCCTTGGTGAGCATTGCGTTGCCGCCCGCGACGCCGACTGGGACGAGGAATATCTCGCACCCATCCTGTCGATCAGGGTGGTGCCCGATATCGACGGGGCCATGGACCATATCGCCCGCCACGGCTCCATGCACACCGAGAGCATCGTGACCGAGAACATCAGCAAGGCACGCCGCTTCCTGCGCGAGGTCGACGCGAGTTCGGTGATGGTCAACGCCTCGACGCGCTTCGCCGATGGTTTCGAGTACGGCCTGGGTGCCGAAATCGGCATCTCCACCGACAAGTTCCATGTCCGCGGCCCGGTCGGGCTGGAGGGGCTGACCTCGGTGAAGTTCATCGTGCTGGGCGATGGCCACATACGGAAATAAGCCCGGGACCGACGGCGGCCTGCCGATGCCGAGCGGCTTGCGAGGCAGCAGCATTGGTCTCTGAGGACAGCCCCCTGCCGATCGGCGTGTTCGGCGGCACCTTCGACCCGGTTCACCATGGCCACCTGCGTATTGCCCTGGATGCCCGTGAACAGCTGGGCCTCGAACAGGTGCGACTGGTCCCGCTGGCTCATGCGGTCCACCGCAACCAGCCGGAGACACCTGCAGCAATGCGCCTGGCGATGCTGCAGGCCGCCGTCGAGGGTCGCACCGACCTGGTAGCCGATGACCGTGAACTACGGCGACCAGGCCCCTCCTACACCATCGATACCCTGCGGTCGCTGCGGCAGGATCTTCCCGGCAGACAGCTGTGCCTGCTGCTTGGCGGCGACGCGTTCAGCGGCTTCCCCGACTGGCGTGACCCCCGCGGTATATTGGATATCTCCAATATCGCGGTCCTTCAGCGACCCGGGCACCCGCCATCCGGGGGCGTCGGGCTGCGCGATCTCCTGAAAGAGCGCCTGACCGGGCGGCTCGACCCCGGCCAATGCGGCCAAATCGTATTTTGCCCGGTCACCCAGCTCGAAATCAGCTCCAGCGATATCCGCCGGCGCATCTCCGCTGGGCGCAGTGCGGACTTTCTCACCCCCGCCGCGGTGCTCGATCTGATCCGGCGGCACGCACTTTATCGCGAGCCACCCGCCCAGCAGGGGAAGGCACGGGGCCCGACTTAGTTTATGATTCACATATCAGAAGCACTTTTCGGACCCCGGCATGCAGGTAGAAGCACTACGCGATCTCGTCGTCACCACGCTCGAAGACATGAAAGCCCTTGATATTGTCACCCTGGATGTCCGCGGCAAGACCAGCATCACCGATTTCTTTGTGATTGCCTCGGGCACCTCCGACCGCCATGTCAAATCAACTGCCGAATCCGTGGCGTTTCAGGCCAAGCAGGCAGGGCAGGTACCGATCGGGACCGAGGGCCTCCAGGAAGGCGAGTGGGCACTGATCGATCTCAACGGCGTGGTGGTGCATGTGATGCAGCCCAAGGTGCGCGATTTCTACCAGCTCGAACGCCTCTGGACTGTGGACCCGCAGGCCGCCGAAAAGCTCAGCAAGGAACGGGGCTCCTCCTGACGGTCTTCTTCCAGCCACCGAGTCGGAAACGCGGAGGACTCAAAGGCACAGAGGACACGAAGATTCTATTGCCTGCGGGCGCAGCAAAGGCGATTGCACGACACGCCCTTCCCCATGCGACTGAAAGAAATAATCTCCGCGCCCTCTGTGCCTCCGTGACCTCTTCGTCCCCAACACCACCGCCAGATCCAATGTCCCCATGCAGATTCATCTGATCGCCGTTGGCGACAAGATGCCGCGCTGGGTGCGGGACGGGTACGTCGAGTATGCCAAGCGGCTGCCGTCCGAGTGCGCCCTGCGCCTGGTCGAGATCTCCGCCGGCAAACGTGGCAAGAACGCCGATATCGCACGCATCATGCATGACGAGTCCGAGCGGCTGCTCGGCGCGGTGCCCAAGGGCGCAACGGTGGTGGCGCTGGAGGTCGGCGGCAGAGGCTGGTCGACCGAACAACTGGCTCAAAGGATGGACGACTGGATGAACAGTGGCCGGGACCTGGCATTGCTGGTCGGCGGGCCGGACGGACTCACGGACGCAGCCAGGGCCGCAGCCGCTGAGCTCTGGTCGCTGTCACCGCTTACCCTGCCGCACCCACTGGTGCGGGTGATCCTTGCCGAACAGCTGTACCGTGCCTGGAGTGTACTCAGGAACCACCCCTATCATCGCGCCTGACCCGGGCTTTGTGGTCAGACTCCGGCTTTCCGCGTTTATCCCCGACCCAGCTTTTCCCGGGCTATCCTGTGCACCAACAGGACAACTCCCCAGAGAGGCCAACAGGCATGATCATCCTCGCCTCCCAATCGCCACGCCGCGCCGAGCTGCTCACCCAGGTGGGCATAGATTTCCGCATGCACGCGGCACGGGTCGACGAGAGCGTGCATGCCGATGAGAAGGCCGCCGACTATGTCGAGCGGGTGGCGATCGCCAAGGCACGCGCAGTGCATCTGGAGTTCCCGGATCTCCCGGTGCTGGGTTCGGACACCACGGTGGTCCTAGATCAGGCCATCCTCGGAAAACCGGCCGGCCGCGACGAGGCGATCCACATGCTGCTGGCCCTGTCCGGACGTACCCATGAAGTCCTCACCGGGGTCGCGGTGGTGGCCGGGACGATCCACTACCGCCTGAGCCTCAGCCGGGTGATGTTCCGCGAGGTCAGCGAGCGCGAAGCCGCTGCCTACTGGGCCAGCGGCGAACCCGTCGACAAGGCCGGCGGCTACGCAATTCAGGGACTGGCGGCGGCCTTCATCGAGCGCATCGAGGGGAGCTATTCGGGCATCATGGGACTGCCTTTGTTCGAGACCATGCAGATCCTCGACGCGATCGGCGTGCACGGCCGTACCGGCGTGTAAACTGGTGCCATGAGCGAAGAGATCCTGATCAACGTCACCCCCCCCGAAACCCGTGTCGCGGTGATCGAAAACGGCGTGGTTCAGGAGATCATGATCGAACGCACCGCCAAGCGCGGGCTGGTCGGCAATATCTACAAGGGCAAGGTCTGCCGGGTACTGCCCGGGATGCAGGCGGCCTTCGTGGATGCAGGCCTGGAGCGCGCCGCCTTCCTGCATGCCTCCGACATCCAGACGGCAAACGGCGAAAGATCGGACCAGATCACCGAACTTGTTCAGGAAGGCGGCGAGGTGATCGTGCAGGTCGTCAAAGACCCGCTCGGCACCAAGGGTGCGCGCCTCACCACCAATATCTCTATCCCGTCCCGCCACGTGGTCTTCATGCCCAACGTGAGCAACGTGGGCGTCTCGCAAAAGATCGAGGACGAGACGGAGCGCGCACGCCTGCGGGAGATACTCACCCAGTTCGCCGAATCAAACAGCGTCCCCGTGGGCTTTATCGCACGCACCGCCGCCGACGGCGTATCTGAAGAGGCGCTTTGCAGCGACATGCGGTTTTTGGTTCGCCTTTGGAACTCGGTCCGCGAACGCGCGGCCAGCGCACCGAGCAGACAACTGATCCACGAAGACCTGCCGCTGGCACTGCGCGCGCTGCGCGACCTGATCAATCCAGACGTCGAGAAGGTGCGCATCGACTCGCGCTCGACCTGGGAAAAGGCACAGCAGTTCGCGTTCAAGTATTTTCCCGACCAGCGTTCCTCGATCGAGTATTACCCGGGCGAGCGGCCGATCTTCGACCTTTACGGGGTCGAAGACGAGATACAGAAGGCCCTCGAACGCAAGGTGGACCTGAAATCCGGCGGTCACCTGGTGATCGACCAGACCGAGGCAATGACCACGATCGACGTCAACACCGGGGCGTTCGTAGGTCACCGCAATCTCGAGGAGACGATCTTCAAGACCAACCTGGAGGCGGCCCAGGCGATCTGCCGGCAGCTGCGGCTGCGCAATCTCGGCGGCATCATCATCATCGATTTCATCGATATGACCGACGGCGATCACAAACGCCAGGTGATGCGCGCCCTCGAACGTTGTCTGGCGCACGATCACGCCAAGACCCACATCTCCGAGGTGTCGACACTCGGCCTGGTCGAGATGACGCGCAAACGCACGCGTGAATCCCTGGAACATGTGCTGTGCGAAGGCTGTCCAACCTGCGGTGGGCGCGGCATGCTGAAGACCGCGGAGACCACCTGCTTCGATATCTTCCGCGACATCCTGCGCGAATGGCGCCAGTTCGACGTGGAGGAGTTGCTGGTCCTGGCCTCGCAGGAGGTCGTGGAGCATCTCCTGGACGAAGAATCGCAGAACCTCGCCGAACTGGAGCAGTTTATCGGCCGCCCGATCAAACTGCAGGCCGAATCGCTGTACAACCAGGAACAATATGACGTGGTGCTGATTTAGCCCGGTTTACTGCAGGGCGAACAGACCGGGAAACCGCTTTGCGTATCCTCAAGAATCTGCTGATCGTACTACTTGTCGTCTGGGGGCTGCTGGCCCTCGCGGTGCGCTTGGCCACGCCCTTCATAGCCGACTACCGGGAGCAGCTTGCCGCGCTGGTCTCTGAACACCTGGGCGCCCCGGTCACCATCGATGCGCTGAAGGCCCGCTGGTATGGCCTGGGCCCACTGCTCGAATTGCATGGCGTCACCATCGGCGGAGACACCAGACCCCTGGAGATCGCCAGCATATCGCTCAAACTTGCGCCTTTCGAAATGCTCACCGGTTCGGCGCTCGACGCGCTGCGGGTCACCATCGTGGGCATGCAGCTGACCCTGGTCCGGGAGGCATCCGGACAGCTGCACGTGGAGGGCATCGGACTGATCGGACAGGACAGCGCCGAGGCCCCCACGCCCCCACTGCTGCCGAGCCGCTTCCGCTTGGTCGACACCCGCGTGGTATGGATCGACCGCAAGGCCGGAAAGTCCCCGCTGCAGATCGACAAGGTCGACGTGGTACTGGACCGCAACGGCAGCCGGCTGGCACTACGCGCCAGGCTGGAGACCGGGTCGGGCAGGGCGGATCTCTCTGCGCAGCTGGACGGATTCCTGACGACCAGGACGTGGGGCGGGGAGACCTATCTGAAGGTCGACAATCTGGACGTCGCCGACCTGTTCGCCCACTACCTGTCCGCCAACTACGGCCTGCGCGGCATGCAGCTCGACCTGGAGTCCTGGGGATCCTGGCGCGATGCCGCACCGGTCGAGAACCAGGGCGCATTCCGGCTGCGCGATCTGCAGCTGCACCCGGTCAGCGGAGATGCCCTGCCGCTGGATCTGGCCGAGGCAAGCGCTGGTTTCACCCTGCGGCATGGGCAGGGCGGCCTGCTGATCGGACTCAAAGACCTGCAACTGATGCTCGATGACCGGCCCTGGCCGGCCGGCGACCTCGCCTTCGAGCTGAAGCAACAAGCCGATGGCAGCCAGCGCATTTCAGCAGCCGTGGATTATCTGCGCATCGAAGACGCGGCCAGGATCCTGCAAGTACGCCTGCCCATGGCCGGGATGAGACAACCGTTGCAACGCCTGCAACCGCGTGGCGTGATCCGTGGCCTCCGACTGGTGAGCGAAATTGCCCCCGACCGCTTCGACTGGCGCGCCCAGGCACACTTCGAGGGCATCGGGACCGAACCCTGGGGTGAAGCCCCCGGGGTGAGCAATCTGAGCGGCAGGCTGCACGGCCAGCAGGATCACATGGTGGTGCAACTCGACAGCCTCGACGCCAGCGTGCGCTTCAAGGACCTGTTTCGTGACCCGCTGGAATTGTTGGAGCTGGAAGGCCGTTTGGATATCCAGCGCCAGGGTGATGGCTGGCAGCTGTTCAGCGAGCAGATCCTGGCCGATACACCGCACATTCGCACCCGTAGCCGGGTACGGTTGGAGAAACAACCGCAGCGGCCCCTGTTTCTCGACCTGCAGACCGATTTCAGCGAGGGCGATGCGAGCTATGCGCTGCGCTACTACCCGGCCTCCATCATGGACAGCGACCTGGTCGCGTGGCTGGATTCGACCATCAGGTCTGGGCGTGTGCCGGACGGCAGTGCCCTGGTTTACGGATCGCTGGTCGACTTTCCCTTCGAGGACCCCAGCAACGGGGTATTCCAGGTGGTATTCGACACGCGCGATCTCCAACTCGACTACCTGCAAGGCTGGCCCCCGCTGGAACATGTCGACGCACATGTGAAGTTCAATGCCAACAGCCTGGCCATCGACCTGGAAAGTGCCAGGGTCTACGACAGCCACGTGCTGCAAACAACCGCCCATGTGGACCGGCTGAGCGTCTCGAGCCCCCTGCGGATGCGCGGACGGGTCGAAGGGCCGTTGCAGGACATTTTACGCGTACTGCAGGAAGACGCGCTGCGCGAGGACTTCGGGGATGTCGCCGCGGCCCTGCGCGGCGAGGGCGACTCGCAACTTTCCCTGGATTTCGCCATACCGCTGGCGGACGAAGACAAGTATGAACTGCAGGGCCAGCTTCAGTTCGACGATGCCAGGCTTTCGCTGCCCGACTGGGACTTTGCAATGAACCAGGTGAAAGGGCAGCTGAACTTCGATCTGGACAGTCTCTCGGCGAAAGGTATCCGGGCGCAGGCCCTGGGTGCACCCCTGACGGTCGATGTGCTTCCACTCGATGGCGGCGCCACGCGAGTGCATGCCCGCGGGCGGCTGAAGGTCGAGCGAATTCAGCGGCAGATCCCGACCCTGCCTCTGCAGGTCGCCTCCGGTGATTCCGAGTTCATCATCGATGTCGACATCCCCGGAGGCGGGGGGCAGGGCAGCAGCCCGGTCGTCCTGTCCGTGGAAAGCGACCTCAGGGGCGTCCGGATCGACCTGCCCGCGCCCTTCGGCAAGCAGACCGACGAGGCCCGCCCACTGGCAGTGCGCTTGCCCCTGGGCGGGCGCCCCTCCCCCGGCGCCCTGACCTATGCCGATCTGGTGAAGGCCAGATTCAGCAGTGACGGTAAACGCGTGGATGTGACCCTGGGCGGTGGCGAGGCGGCACTCCAACCCGACCCCGGGGTACGGATCGGCGGGCGTCTCGGACAGGTGGACCTCGTGGCCTGGAACCAGGCCCTCGAGCCCCTGGCCGGTATGGACACCGGCGAGCCACCACCCCTGAGCCTCGACCTGCAAGTGGAACGACTGTACGGCGACATCCTGGGTATCGACGATCTCGACCTGAGCGCCAGGCTCGACAAGGGCCTATGGCAGGGCCGCCTCGACGCACCGCATCTCGCCGGCAGCTTCGTCGCCCCGGCTTCGGGAACGCAATCGCCCATCCAGGTGGACCTGCAACGTCTGCACCTGGAGATACCGCTCGGCGCCGATGAATCCGAGCCGCCGCCCGTGCCCGACACCGACAGCGGGCCCGATCCATCGACACTGCCAAGCCTGGAACTGAGCATCGCCGAGCTGCAGATCAACGAGGCCCGGCTGGGACAACTTCGCATCGATACACAACGCACACCCGAAGGCCTGAGCCTGACCCGGCTGAGCCTTGAAGGCGGCCAGCTGGAACTTGACAGCACCGGGCGCTGGTCACGCATCGGCAGCGGCTACGAGACACGCTGGGAAGGCCGTAGCAGCACCCCTGACCTGGGTGAGCTTGTGGAGGGCCTTGGGTACTCGCGCCAGGTGGAGGGGGCGGGCGGCAATACCGAGTGGCTGCTGCACTGGCCCGGCAATCCGACACAGTTCCATCGTCTCACCCTGGCAGGCAGGGTTGGCCTCGAGGTCGATGCCGGCCGCGTGGTCGAACTCGATCCTGGTGTCACCCGTGTGATCGGACTGCTCAACCTCAGCGCCCTGACCCGTCGCCTGCGGCTCGATTTCAGCGATATCTATAAGAAGGGCTACAGCTTCGACAGCATCATCGGCGATTTCAGTTTCGGCACCGGCAAGGCGGGTACCGAAAACCTCCGTATCGTCGGCCCGAGCGGGCGTATCGACATATCCGGTTCGACCGACCTTATGACGCGCTCGCTGGATCAGCATGTCACGGTGACGCCGAACCTGGACGCAACCCTGCCGATCGCAAGCGCCCTGGCTGGCGGCCCCGTTGCCGGCATTGCCATGCTGGTGGCGCAGAAGGTGATGACCAAACAGGTCGACCAGATCTATCGTTTCGATTACAGCGTCAAGGGGCCCTGGGCCGAACCGGAGATCAGCCAGCTGGATACCGGCGGCACGCTGTCCAGGATCCTCAATCAGTTCAAGGGAGGCGGCGCGGAACAGGCGACACAGGCCAAGGAGGCCCCCGCAGACGATTCCTCCCCCGCAAGCGGGCCGGCTGCCGCCGACGAAGCGGAGCAGGCGCCGGTACCGGTGGCAGCCGCTGCCGAAACGGAAATGAGCACCGCAGCCGAAGCTGACGACCGGGCTGCGGAGGCGCAGGCGGCAGAACAGCCGGAGAAGCAGAATCTCTTCAACGATATTTTCAAGGTGCTGAAAAACAGCGAAACCCATGGCTCAGACCTGCCGGGTGCCTCGAACTGAGAAAACAATGCCACAATGGCAATTACCACCCGTAATCCAACCCTTTACCGGCGTGATAACCCTTTGCCCTTCGTGCCACAGGTATTAGAGTTGACCCATCGCATACACCGGTAAGCAGCCATGCCCAGTTCAAAGAAGAAAGTCGCGGCCATCCAGCTGGCTTCGGGAAGTAACGTCAGCGCCAATCTCCTGGAAACTGAACGCCTCACCGAGGCAGCGGCCAAGCAGGGTGCCGGCCTGATCGTGCTGCCGGAGAATTTCGCCTTCATGGGGAACAGCTGCAAAGATGCCAATGCCCTGCGCGAACAGCCGGGCGACGGCCCGCTGCAGGCGTTTCTTGCACAGCTCGCGAGCCGGCTGGGTGTCTGGCTGGTTGGCGGCACCATCCCGCTCGAGGCGGAACACGCGGCAAAATGGCGCGCCGCCTGTACCGTTTACGACGACCAGGGCAGGCAGGTGGCACGTTATGACAAACAGCACCTGTTCGACGTAAATCTGATCGAAAGCGACGAACAGTTTATTGAATCGGAGAGCATCGAGCCGGGCGACAAGGTGATGGTGCTCAACAGCCCCGTGGGACGGCTGGGCATCTCGGTTTGTTATGATCTGCGCTTTCCCGAGCTTTACCGGGCCATGGTCGATCGCGGCGTCGAAGTGATCGCGCTGCCCGCGGCATTCACCGCGATTACCGGGCGCGCGCACTGGGAGACCCTGGTGCGGGCACGTGCAATCGAAAATCTTTCGTACGTCATTGCCGCGGCACAGGGCGGCTTTCATGTCGCCAGCCGCGAGACATACGGGCACAGCATGATCGTCGACCCCTGGGGCACCAAACTGGCGGAGCGCGAGCGTGGCAACGGTTGCGTGGTGGCCGAGATCGACCCCGAGTTTCAACATACCACGCGGCGCAATTTTCCCTGCCTCGACCACCGCCGTCTGCATTGCCGCTGACCGCAGGGCCTGGGTCTCAGGCCAGGAGTAACAGAATTTCATGTCGCAAAGTACAGCTATCGCGCGCGCAACACTGCTCGACGCGCCGGGCCTGAGCGAGGCCCATCTGGCACAGGTGATGGATCGCCTGCTGAGCCGGCAGGTGGATGCCGCGGATATCTATTTTCAGTATGGTCGACTCGAATCCTGGGTGCTCGAAGACGGCATCATCAAGGAGGGCAGCCACAATATCGAACAGGGTGCGGGCCTGCGCGCGATCAGTGGCGAAAAGACCGGTTTTGCCTACACGGACAGCCTGGAGCTTCCACGCCTGCTCGATGCAGCCGGTGCCGCGCGCGCGATTGCACGTGCCGGCCAGCATGGCGCCAAGGCGATCGCGGCCGGGAATATCCCGCCGGTCCTGTATGCCCCGGCAAACCCGCTGGACTCCTTGAGTGAATCGGAAAAGCTGGACCTGATGCGGCGAGCCGACGCCGAGGCCCGCGCGGCCGACCCACGTGTACAGGAGGTCATCGTCAGCCTGGTGGCCGCACACGATGTGATCCTGGTGATGGACCATGGCGGCCAGGTGCATGGCGACGTACGCCCGCTGGTACGCATGAACGTGCAGGTCATCGTCGAGCATAACGGCAAGCGCGAGCAGGGCAGTTCAGGTGGCGGGGCGCGCCAGGCGCTGGACTTTTTCCTCCAGGAAGACCGCGCCATGGGCTACGCGCGCGAGGCCGTGCGCCAAGCCCTGGTCAATCTCGAGGCGGTGGCCGCGCCCGCCGGCATGCTGCCCGTGGTACTCGGCCCCGGCTGGCCGGGTGTGCTGCTGCACGAGGCGGTGGGGCACGGCCTGGAGGGCGACTTCAACCGCAAGGGCACCTCGGCCTTCAGCGGCCGGATCGGCGAGCAGGTTGCCTCCCCCTTGTGTACCGTGGTCGACGACGGCACCCTGCCCGGCCGCCGCGGCTCCCTGACCATCGACGACGAGGGCACCCCGTCCGCCAACAACGTCCTGATCGAGAACGGCATCCTCAAGGGCTACATGCAGGACAAAATGAACGCACGGCTGATGGGCGTGGCCCCGACCGGCAACGGCCGGCGCGAATCCTATGCTCATCTGCCGATGCCGCGCATGACCAACACCTACATGCTGCCCGGCAGGCACAAGCCGGAAGAGATCATTGCGTCGGTCCGCCACGGCCTGTACGCAGTGAATTTCGGTGGCGGCCAGGTCGACATCACCTCCGGCAAGTTCGTGTTCTCGGCCAGCGAAGCCTACATGATCGAGAACGGCCGGGTGACCCACCCGGTCAAGGGTGCGACCCTGATAGGCAATGGCCCGGAGGTCATGACCCGCATCAGCATGGTGGGCGATGACCTGGCCCTCGACACCGGGGTTGGCACCTGCGGCAAGGAGGGCCAGAGCGTCCCGGTGGGCGTCGGCCAGCCGACCCTCAAGATCGATCAACTCACCGTCGGCGGCACCGCTGCCTGAGCAGTTAAACAGAATGAGTCATCCCGAACAGATTGAAACCCTGAAACAGGTCGTCGAAGACCTGCTGCAGGAAGCCCGTCGACAGGGTGCCGATACGGCCGAGGCCGGAGTATCGGCACAAACCGGCCTTTCGGTGACCGTACGTCTCGGAGAGACCGAGACCATCGAGCACACCAGCGACAACGGCCTGGGGGTGACGGTCTACTTCGGGCGGCGCAAGGGATCCGCAAATACCACCGACCTGCGCCCCGAGGCCATCCGGGAGAGTGTCGCCGCGGCCTGCCGGATTGCCAGATTCACATCGGAAGACCCGGCCGCGGGCCTGGCCGACGCGGACCTGATGGCGACCGACACGCCGGATCTGGACCTCTACCACCCCTGGGACCTCAATGCAGACCAGGCCGCCGCCATCGCGCGTGAGTGCGAAGACGCGGCACGCAGCCTCGACCCGCGCATTAGCAACTCCGAGGGCGCAACCCTTTACACCCAGCGTTCCAGTTTCATCTACGGCAACAGTCACGGCTTCGTCGGGGGCTATCCGAGTACCCGTCACAGCCTGAGTTGCGCCGTCATCGCCCAGGAGGGCGATGATATGCAGCGCGACTATTGGTACGACAGCAGCCGACTTCCAGCCGAGCTGGCCGACCCGGGAACCATCGGGCGCAGGGCGGCCGAACGGACCCTGGCCAGACTGAACGGGCGGCAGATCGGGACACGCGAGTGTCCGGTGCTGTTCCGTGCCGATGTCGCACCCAGCCTGATGCGCAGCCTGTTCGGCGCCATCCGCGGACATGCCGTGTATCGCAAATCGACCTTTCTGCTGGACCAGGTCGGGACCCGAATCTTTCCCGATTGGGTCAACATCAGCGAGGATCCGCTGCGGCCGCGCGGCCAGGCCAGCGCGCCCTTCGACAACGAGGGCGTTGCGACCCGGTACCGTGAACTGGTCGCGGGCGGCGTGCTCCAGGGCTACCTGCTGGACAGCTATTCGGCACGTAAACTCGGCTTGCAGAGCACCGCCAGCGCCGGTGGCGTGCGCAACGCGACCATTGCGGGCAGCGGCCAGACGTTCGACGAACTGCTGAGCGAGATGGGTAGTGGTGTGCTGGTCACCGAACTGATGGGCCAGGGCACCAATATGGTCACCGGCGACTACTCGCGAGGTGCTGCGGGGTTCTGGGTGGAGAATGGGTCCATCCAGTACCCGATTGACGAGATCACGGTCGCCGGCAATCTCAAGGACATGTACCTGCGTTTGCTCGCGGTGGGTGAAGACAATGACATCCCGGGCAGCGTCAAGACCGGGTCCTGGCTGATCGAGGGCATGACGGTTGGCGGCGACTGAGTGGCCGGAGCCTACCGGCGCGTGTACACAGACTGAACAGGAGAAATCATAGGATGCGCATCCTCCATACCATGCTGCGAACCGGCGATCTCGAACGCTCGATCGATTTTTACACCGGCGTGCTGGGCATGCGGCTGTTGCGCCGCAAGGACTACCCGGATGGCAAATTCACGCTCGCCTTTCTGGGCTACGGCGACGAATCCGACAACACCGTCATTGAACTGACCTACAACTGGGGCGTTGACAGCTACGAAATAGGCACGGCCTACGGTCACATTGCAATCGAGGTGGACGATGTCTACAAGGCAGCGGCCGATATCAAGGCACGCGACGGAAAAATCCTGCGCGAGGCGGGACCTATGAATGCGGGCACCACCATCATCGCGTTTGTCGAGGACCCTGACGGTTACCCGATCGAACTGATCGGCCGCAAGACGAGCTGAAAAAATGGAAACCGAACACCGGAGTTAGCATGACGCAGAACCTGATGATCCTGCCGGCGAAAGACAAGGAAAAGATCCGCCTGGTGCGCATCCCGCCCGATTACCAGCCACAGGAAGTTTACCGCCACGTGACCGGCCTGATTGCCGAGGTGGAAGAGGAAAAACCGGGCTGCTGTTGGGAAGAAGTGCTTGCCACGCTCGAAGACCACGGCTTCGAGCCGATCGAGTTCCAGCTCGGGCCTTCGCTCGACTGAAGACCGCAACGACTGCGGTCTTGCGATGTACACCCGGCGAATCGCTCAGGGCTGACGCAGGGTTGACTACTTCCTGGCCCTGGCCTTGTTGGCTGCTGGCTTCTTGGCTACTGGCTTCTTGGCTACTGGCCTTCTTGGCTACTGCCTTCTTGGCTACTGGCTTCTTGGCTACTGCCTTCTTGGCTACTGCCTTCTTGGCGACTGCCTTCTTGGCTACTGCCTTCTTGGCTACTGCCTTCTTGGCGACTGCCTTCTTGGCTACGGCCTTCTTGGCTACTGCCTTCTTGGCTACCGGCTTCTTGGCGACCGGCTTCTTCGCAACGGCCTTCTTGGCAACTGCCTTCTTGGCTACTGCCTTCTTGGCCACTGCCTTCTTGGCTACTGCCTTCTTGGCCACGGCCTTCTTGGCGACCGGCTTCTTCGCAACGGCCTTCTTGGCCACGGCCTTCTTGGCGACCGGCTTCTTCGCAACGGCCTTCTTGGCCACGGCCTTCTTGGCGACCGGTTTCTTGGCTACGGCCTTCTTTGCGACCGGCTTCTTGGTCACTGCCTTCTTGGCGACGGCTTTTTTGGCCGGCCGAGTGCCGACATCGGCCTCTGCCGCCGCGGCGAGGTTGCTGCCCGGCGAGATACTCGGGGGCATCGAATCCAGCAGCTTTCGCACAGCCTTCCAGGCCTTGGTGGGGCCCTCGTCGGCCGTCACGCGACGAAGCTTGTCGTTCACCCCGTAGTACTGCAGCAAGGGGGCCATCTGGCCGTCGTAGATCCGCAGCCGGTTGCTGATGGTCTCTTCGTAGTCATCCGGTCGACGCACTACCCGCGCGCCGCACGCGTCGCAGACCCCGTCCACCATCGGCGGGTTGATGTACATATTGTATTGCGCGCCACAACTGTCGCAGGTGATCCTGCCAACCAGCCGCTCCATCAGCTCGTCCGGATCGACCTCGAGATTGAGTACCAGTTCGATATCCGCACCGAGGTCGCTCAGCACACTGTCGAGCACATCGGCCTGGCCCGCATTCTTCGGTAGATCGACCAGGATGAACCCCTTGCCGAGATCCGTTTGCGGCATCTGGATGCGCAAAAGGGCCAGGAGGAGTTCATCCGAGACCCGCGACATGTCCATGGCCTCTTTGGCCAGGCGCCCCAGTTCGGAGGGTTCCGCAGCGGCTCGCTGCATCACACTGCTCACGGTAATGATGGGCATGCCATAGTGTTCGGAAATCTGCCCGGACAGCTCGGCCTTCCCGGAGCCCGGGGGGCCCAATAGAACGATCCTCATTTTGGCTCCTTGGTGACCATTGTTTTTCTTTATGGCACCTTGATATTCGCATCCGAGGCGCGCCGCTGGCGGCGTTCCAGCTCCCTGGCATATAAGGAAATTAGGATTTTCCTATGGGGGTATGCGTGTTTTGCATTGGCTGCCCCCTGCCCAGTTGTCTAAGCTAATCGCACATTAATTTGCCTGTCAACGAAGCGCCTGATTTTCAGCGGATTTTAGGCGATTGGCAGGAATAAACGAGTAAAATAACCGGGTTCCGCCAATTCCGCACCGTAAATCGGCCCGTTCCTCCTCCGGATTCGGGTACTGGCACATCCCGGCCACTGGTTGTAACGCATGAGCACGATCAAAGATATCACCGAAACCGAAGAGTGGATCGTCAAGACCACCTTGAAAGAACGGTATGGTCGTGAGGTCGAGTTGCAATACGCGGATGCCGAGCTTCGTCTCAACCCGGCCGATCGCGAACTGACCTCCTGCCCGGTCTTCGTGTGGGAGGCCGACGGCTGCAATTTCGTCATTTTCAAGACCGGGGAGCGGCGTTACCGGTGCCAGTTCTTTTTTCGCGGCTACCAGCAGTACGGGACCGGCGTCTACGAATACGACGACCTGACCGAGTGCGCCGTCTCGCTGCTCCAGGCGCAGGCGGACCACACCGCGCACGAACGTGGCGATATCGATACCAAATGAGGGGATCCACCGGGTCCCGGGCAGAACACAACAATCAGCAATCCTGAACAGAGGGAAGAAATCATGACGGCGAAGAATGCCTTTTACGCTCAATCCGGCGGGGTCACCGCCGTTATCAACGCCTCCGCCTGTGGCGTGATCGAGACCGCGCGCGCTCACCCGGACAAGATCGCCAACGTCTACGCCGGCCGCAACGGCATCATCGGCGCGCTGGTCGAGGAACTGATCGACACCAGCCAGGAATCGGCGCAGGCAATCGCCGCCCTGAAGCACACCCCCTCGGGTGGCTTCGGGTCCTGCCGATTCAAGCTCAAGAGCCTCGAGGAAAACAAGCGTGAATACGAGCGCCTGATCGAGATCTTCAAGGCGCACGACATCGGCTACTTCTTCTACAACGGCGGCGGCGACTCTGCCGACACCTGCTACAAGGTCTCGCAGCTGTCCGAGAAGATGGGTTTTCCGGTCCAGGCGATTCACGTGCCCAAGACTGTCGACAACGACCTGCCGATCACCGACAACTGCCCCGGCTTCGGTTCGGTCGCCAAGTACATCGCGGTCTCGACCCTCGAGGCCAGCTTCGACGTACGCTCCATGGCCGCCACCTCGACCAAGATCTTTGTGATCGAGGTCATGGGGCGCCATGCGGGCTGGATCGCGGCGGCCGGCGCCTTGGTCGAGGATGAGGGCATCCCGGTCGTCACCCTGTTCCCGGAGGTCGAGTTCGACCAGGAAAAATTCCTGGCCAACGTCGACGCCAAGGTGAAAGAGCACGGCTACTGCACCATCGTCGTCTCCGAAGGTTGCCACTGGCCGGACGGCAAATTCCTCGCCGAGCAGGGTACGCGAGACTCTTTCGGTCACGCCCAACTCGGTGGCGCCGCGCCGGTGGTTGCCAACATCATCAAGGACGCACTGGGCTATAAGTATCACTGGGCGGTCGCCGACTACCTGCAGCGCGCCGCGCGCCACCTCGCCTCGGAGTCCGACGTCGAACAGGCGTATGCACTGGGCAAGGCGGCGGTCGAAAAGGCAATCGAGGGCAAAAACTCGATCATGCCGACCGTGGTCCGCACCTCCAACAATCCCTACGCATGGGAGATCGGCGAGGCACCCCTGAGCGAGGTGGCGAACGTCGAAAAGATGATGCCGATGGATTTCATTTCCGACGACGGCTTCGGCATCACCCAGAAGTGCAAGGACTATCTGTACCCGCTGATCAAAGGCGAGGCCTACCCGCCCTACAAGGCCAACGGACTGCCCGACTATGTCACGCTCAAGCTGGCCAGCGTGGCCCGCAAACTGCCGGACTTCGAGTTGTAATCGGTACCGTGCGACTGCGAAAAGAGGGCCCTTCGGGGCCCTTTTTCGTGCTGTCGACCCAGGCCAGGCGACAAAACGGCCCGAGCAGTCTCGTTTATCGGGAGCGTGGGCTTGGGTCGGGCCCGGCCAGGGGCGATACTGACCAAATCCTGAACAATTTGGAAAGCACATGACTCTCGACAAGGCTCGCGAACTGATCCAGGTCCAACTCGCCTTCGGTGGCGGCTACAACCGCAACGCCGTGCGCCTTATCCTGGCCGAAATCAGCAACCAGCACGGCCAGGGCGCGGTCGACCGGCTGATACGCGAACTCGAGCTGGAAGAAAAATTCGGATTGAGCCCCGGCACCGATTTTTCCGGGGTCGGCCGGTGAGCAGGCCAACCGTTGTTCCCGCGGGTATCTCTGCTGTCGAGCTGGAGAATACTCCACCGGCTAAAGCCGGTGCCTTCGGGTTACGGCTGAAAGCCGGGTCGATCGGCCATCCGGCCGATTGCAGTCGCTACACAACATGAAAATCATCGTTCGGTTCCGGCGGCTTCTGCTTCGTGATGTATTCCTGCCAGACCTCATCGGTCACATACTCACTGCTCTTTACCGATATCCCCTCGCCCAGCGATGCCGGCCCCGGTGGCAGGTCAGGCTGCGCCTGACGGATGATCGGCCGGCACAGCCGGCCCTACGACACCTGCCGTCCCAGACCGCATGACTTCCCGCTCTTGTACGATTCCATTTACCGAGCTTATACTCACCGGAACTGTCCGTCGCCTAAAGGCGAGGGGTTTACGGATCCAATCTATCGGGGGCTCTAAACGCAGAGGACACAGAGGCTCAGAGGGCACAGAGTTATTGGATCGCAGGATAGCGCGCGTGCCCTAAGGGCAGCCTGCCATAGCCAGCCGGTAATTCCTTTGCGTCCTGCGCGTCTCCGCGCCCTCCGCCTCCCGATACTCGGTACCGGATCAGTCGCTCAAGCAAGCAGCGCGACACTCTTGACCTGCGCATGGAGCCGCTTGCCGGGCTCGATGGCCAACAGGCGTTGCGAGCGTCGGGTCACGCGGGTCAGCAGGACGGCGTCTCCGGCGGCCAGCCGGACCATGACCTGCGCCGGTCCGTCTTCGACCAGTTCCAGCACCACGACCGGAAAACTGTTCAGGATGCTGGTCCCCTGCAGCGGCTGCAGGGCCAAGCTGACGTCGCGCGCCCGTACCCGCAGACGAACACTGGTCCCGGGAGGCGCCTCCACCCTGGGCACCCACAGCTGCCCGCCGCCGAAGCGCAACTCCGTCAGCTCGTCGAGCTTGTCATGCGCATGGATGCTGGCCTGGATCACAGCCTCGGCATTGCGTCCGTGCGCCATCTGCAGGTCGAGCCGGGTCAGCAGTTCGTTGATCTCACCGCAGGTCACGACCCGGCCATCGCGCATCAGCACCATGCGGTCGGTCAGCCGCGCCACCTCGTCGAGGGCGTGGCTGACATACAGCACCGGGATCGCCAACTGGCGCTGCATCTCGTCGAGATAGGGCAGCAGGACCGAGCGGCTGGCCTGATCGAGCGCAGAAAGCGGCTCGTCCATCAGCAGCAGGCGAGGCTTGCTGAGCAGCGCCTGGCCGATGGCGACGCGCTGCCGCTCGCCACCGGACAGGCCGGGCACACGGCGCTCCAGCATCCCTGACAGACCAAGCAGCTCGACCACCTGGTCGAATTCCAGCCCCGGACGATCCCCCATGCGCCGCCGCATGCCGAAAAGAAGGTTCTCGCGCACACCGAGGTGCGCGAACAGCACCGGCTGCTGGAACACATAGCCCACCGCGCGGCGGTGCGGCGGCAGACGGCGGGCGCCGTCCTGCCAGGTATCCTGCCCAACCCGCAGCACCCCGTCGGCACCCGGTTCGAGTCCGGCTATCGCGCGCAGGAGCGATGTCTTGCCGCAGCCGGACGGCCCGAACAGGGCTGTAAAACCGCTGGCAGGGACCTCGAAATCCGCAGCCAGGTGGAAGTCACCTCGATTCAGGCGCAGATCGACCCTGATCGTCATGCAGCCTCCCGACGCCGGAACCGGCTGGTATAGACCACCAGCAGCAGGGCAAAAGACAGTATCAACAGCCCAGCGGAGAGGATGTGGGCACGCGAATAGTCGAGTGCCTCGACATGCTCGTAGACCGCGATCGACAGCACCCGGGTCTCACCCGGGATATTGCCGCCGATCATCAGGACAACTCCGAACTCGCCCAGGGTATGTGCAAAACCGAGCACCGCGGCGGTAACATAGCCGGGCCGGGCCAGCGGCAACACCACGCTTCGGAAGCGGTCGGTCGGCGAGGCCCCCAGGCAGGCCGCCATCTCCAGTGGCTGCTCGCCGATGGCGGCAAAGGCGTCGCGCAGCGGCTGCACGACGAACGGAAGCGAATACACCATCGAGCCCAACAACAGGCCGCCGAAGGTGAAGGCCAGGGACAAACCGGACAATGGCCCGTCGGGTCCCATTGCGAGCAACAGATAGAAACCCAGCACGGTCGGCGGCAGCACCAGCGGCAGTGCGATCAAGGCCTCGGCAGGTGCGCGCAACCGGCTGTGCGTGCGAGCCAGCCACCAGGCCATCGGCGTACCCAGCACCAGCAAGAACAGGGTGCTGAGACCGGCCAGCTGCAGGGTCACCCACAGGGCCTGGAGATCGCCGCCTGATATGAAGTCACCGTTCACCGGTCAACCGGTACCTGGTAACCGGCGGCCTGGATCAGCCCGGTCGCCGCGCCCCCCCTCAGGTAATGCAGGAAGGCCTCGGCGGCCTCACCGGGACGGAGCAGCAGGGCCTGCTGGCTTATCGGCTGATGCAGGCTGTCCGGTATCAGCCGGAAGGTCCCGTCCGGCTCCCCCCCGGCGCGCAGATGCGACAGGGCGACCAGCCCCGCGGGCGCGTTTCCGGTGGCGACGAACTGGTGTGTCTGTGCAATGTTCTCGCCCCTGACCAGCCTGGGCTGCAGCCGATCCCAGAGCTGCCAGATCTCGAGCGCCTGCTGTGCGGCCAGCCCATAGGGCGCGAGCCTGGGGTTGGCGATCGCCAGACGGGTGAAGTCCGCTGTCCTCAGGTACTCCTCCGGTGACCCCAGTCCGGGTTCGCCCGGGACCCAGAGCGCCAGGCGCCCGACCGCGTAGGTGAAACGGCTTTCCGCCACACCGACGCCCTCGGCCTCAAGTAGTTCGGGATGCCTGCTGTCGGCGGCGAGAAAGATATCGAATCCGGCGCCATTGCGGATCTGGGCATAGTGCTTGCCGGTCGAACCCGATGAGATCAGCACCCCGTGTCCGGTATCGGCGGTAAAGTCTTCGGCGAGTTCCCGCAGGGTGGGGGCGAAATTTGCGGCGACCGCGACCCTTATCTCCGCGGACGCAGCCATGCCCGGCAACAGGCATAAGCTCAGCAACAGAATACGCAGGGCGGGCATCGTGCCGGGTTCCTCAGACACATCGGGGCCAGAAGTGTAACGCGAGTCACTGTCCGTCCGACGACCCGGTGTGGTACCGCAGCAACGCCGACCCGGGCCCGGCGGCGGTGCGAAAGCCCCGGCATGGAGGTCGGCTTTGTAACCGGATTACCCACTGGACGCCCGGTGTTTTTAGTGCGATCTTTCTTGTCCACCCGCAAATTGAACTGATGGCCGGCTGTCACCTAAGTACCGATTTCCCCTGCAGATATGCGTTTCCGGCCCGTCCGGACGGATTGCAGATCCCCTAACAGCAGTGCCGTTAATCGCAGCATTGGAACAATTTGCTTGGTAATCGGCCCCCAAGGGCGAACAATTTACGACCGAAAATATCAATAGCTACGATAAAAATCTGACCTAACCGCACTTCGACAGAAGGAAGTACTTTTATGAATACAGCACTATGGTTCGCCCTGGCCTGCTCATTGCTGGCGATCGGCTACGGCGTCGTCACGATGAAATGGATACTCAGTCAGCCCGACGGTAACGACCGCATGCGCGAGATCGCGCAGGCCATACAGGAGGGTGCATCGGCCTACCTCAACCGCCAGTACACCACCATCGGCATCGTCGGTGCCGTGCTCACCGTGGTGCTGTTCGTGTTCCTCGGCTGGGCCACCGCGGTCGGCTTTCTGATCGGTGCTGTGCTCTCGGGTGTGGCCGGATACATCGGCATGAACATCTCGGTGCGTTCCAACATACGCACCGCGCAGGCCGCGAATAACGGTCTGAACGCGGCGCTGCAGGTTGCCTTCCGCGGCGGCGCCATCACCGGCATGCTGGTGGTCGGCCTGGGCCTGCTCGGGGTCGCCGGCTACTACGCCATCCTGGTGATGATGGGTGTCGAAGATCCGCTGCACCCGCTGGTCGGCCTGGCCTTCGGTGGCTCCCTGATCTCGATCTTCGCCCGACTCGGCGGCGGTATCTTCACCAAGGGTGCCGACGTCGGCGCCGACATCGTTGGTAAGGTCGAGGCCGGCATCCCGGAAGACGACCCGCGCAACCCGGCGGTGATCGCCGACAACGTCGGTGACAACGTCGGTGACTGCGCCGGCATGGCGGCCGACCTGTTCGAGACCTATGCGGTAACGGTGGTCGCCACCATGCTGCTCGGCGGCCTGCTGATGGCCGGCAACGAGGCGGCCGTGATGTACCCGCTGGTGTTGGGTGGCATCTCTATCGTCGCCTCGGTCATCGGCACCTTCTTCGTCAAGGCGAAAGAGGGCGATTCCAAGATCATGATCGCGCTGTACAAGGGCCTGATCGTCTCCGGCGTGATCGCCGCCATCGGTTTCTATTTCGTGACCGATGCGATGATGGGCGACATTGAGGCATTCTCGTCCACGAACCTGTTCCTCGCGTCCCTGATCGGCCTGGTGCTGACCGCCGCCATGGTGCTCATCACCGAGTACTACACGGCCACCGAGTTCAGCCCGGTGCGCCACATCGCCGAGGCATCGACCACCGGTGACGGCACCAACGTCATCGCCGGTCTGGGCGTCTCGATGAAATCGACCGCCGCACCGGTACTGGTGGTGTGTGCCTCGATCTGGGCGTCCTACGAACTGGCGGGCCTGTACGGTATCGCCATCGCGGCCACCTCGATGCTGTCCATGACCGGCATCATCGTTGCCCTCGACGCCTATGGCCCGATCACCGACAACGCCGGTGGCATCGCCGAGATGGCCGAGATGGACGAGAAGGTCCGCAACATCACCGACCCGCTGGATGCGGTGGGCAACACCACCAAGGCCGTGACCAAGGGCTACGCCATCGGTTCGGCCGGCCTGGCGGCACTGGTACTGTTTGCCGATTACACCCATACGCTTACCAAGTACGGGCACAACATCAGCTTTGACCTTTCCGATCACATGGTCATCATCGGCCTGTTCATCGGCGGCATGGTTCCGTACCTGTTCGGCGCCATGGCGATGGAGGCGGTTGGCCGTGCCGCCGGCGGCATCGTCAACGAGGTACGTCGCCAGTTCAAGGAAAAGCCGGGCATCATGGACCACACCGAAAAACCGGATTACGGCCGTGCGGTGGACATGCTGACCAAGGCGGCGATTAAGGAAATGATCATCCCCTCGCTGCTGCCGATCGCGGTTCCGGTCGTCGTCGGTCTGGTGCTTGGGCCCAAGGCCCTGGGTGGCCTGCTGATCGGCACCATCGTGACCGGCCTTTTCGTGGCCATCTCGATGACCGACCGGTGGCGGCGCCTGGGACAATGCCAAGAAGTACATCGAAGACGGCAACTTCGGCGGCAAGGGCTCGGACGCGCACAAGGCATCGGTTACCGGTGACACCGTGGGCGACCCCTACAAAGACACCGCCGGCCCGGCCGTGAACCCCTTGATTAAGATCATCAATATTGTCGCGCTGCTGATCGTGCCGATGCTCTAAATCACTGGTTTCAAAAGCTTTTATCAAGGGGGCGGCAACGCCCCCTTTTTTTGTGCCCGGGACCGCGGGCAGTAGACTCGCCTGCACGCTGCGCTTAACCTAGCGGGCCACTATGCGCCGGCGGGTTTCGACCACTGGCGCCCCGTACCGAACAATCCAACCCCAAGGGGGACCGCATGATCCTGGACCGCGTCACCACCGGCAATGTGCCCAACGAAATCAACGTCATCATCGAGATTCCGGCCCATTCCGACCCGGTCAAGTACGAGCTCGACAAACACACCGGCGCCATGTTCGTCGATCGCTTCATGTCCACCGCGATGTACTACCCCTGCAACTACGGCTATGTCCCGCACACCCTGTCCAAGGACGGCGATCCCGTCGACGTGTTGGTCCTGACCCCGCACCCGCTGATCTCCGGCTCCGTCATCCAGTGTCGCCCGGTCGGGGTGTTGAAGATGAAAGACGAATCCGGCGATGACGCCAAGATACTCGCGGTCCCGGTCGACAAGCTGTGCAAGTCCTATCGTGGTGTCGAGAGCTTCCGTGACCTGCAGGGCGAGGTCCTCAACCGGATCTCGCACTTCTTCGAGCACTACAAGGACCTTGACGAGGGCAAGTGGGTGCGTGTCGACGGCTGGTACGGCATCGAAGAGGCGAAGGAGGAGATCATGAACTCGGTGCAGATGTACGACGACGCCCCGGAAAAGCCCGCGTTCTGAGGTTCAAGGTTCTGCGAGATCGTAGGTACGGGCTGTGCCCGACATCGGCAGGCACAGCCTGCCCTACACCTCGGCCCTCGGCCCTCGGCCCTGGTTCTGCGTTAGGATAGGCGGCTAATCTGCCGCACCCGGACGCCGTATCCCAATGAAGGTCTGTATCCTCTCCGACAGCCACGACCACATCGCATTGATCGATGCGGCCGCGGCCGACGCCAAGGCGGAGGGCGCCGAGGCCATCCTGCACTGCGGCGACCTGGTAGCACCCAGCACCCTGCACTGCCTGGAAAAATATGGCCTGCCGGTGCACCTGATCCACGGCAACAATACCGGTGACCTGTATGCCCTGACCCAGCTGGCGCACAAACCGGGCGGCGTGGTTCGCTTTCACGGCATGGATGCCGGGATCGAGTTGGCCGGAAAACGGATCTTCCTGGTGCACTACCCACACTATGCCCACGCGATGGCCGCCACCGGCGACTGGGACCTGGTCTGTTGCGGCCACAGCCACAAGGTCGAGATCTCCGAACAGAAGAACTGCAAGGGCGGTACCACCCATGTGGTCAACCCCGGCACGGTCGGCGGTGTTGGCACGGCCCCCGCGACCTGGGTATTCGCGGACCTCGAACAGATGCGGTTCGAACTGCGCGAGTTGCCAAAGTCGCTGGAATACCCTGATACGAGGGAGGCCAATGTCTGACCGTTTCACCCATTTCGACGCCGAGGGCCAGGCCCATATGGTCGATGTCGGCGACAAGCCGGTGACCGAACGTGTTGCGCTGGCAAGCGGCAGCATCCGCATGCAGGCCGGCACGCTGGAGATGATCCTGGCCGGCGGCCACAAGAAGGGCGACGTGCTGGGCGTGGCGCGCATTGCGGGCATCATGGGCGCGAAACGCACCGCCGAACTGGTGCCCCTGTGTCATCCGCTGCCGCTGACCAATGTCAGCATCGAGTTCACCCCGGATACGCACCTGCAAGAGATCCGCTGCATCGCCACCGCCAAGACGCGCGGTCAGACCGGGGTCGAGATGGAGGCCCTGTGTGCGGTGCAGGTGGCCCTGCTCACCGTGTATGACATGTGCAAGGCGGTCGACCGCGGCATGGTGATCGAGAGTGTCCGCCTGGAGGAGAAATCCGGCGGCAGATCGGGCCACTGGCGGCGCAGCGATTTCCCCGACGCATGAACCCGCTTTACCGCCAGGCCAGCTTCCTCACCAGCGCCGCCAGGCTGTCGCAGGCACCTGCCGGCGAGGGCCGAGAAGTGGCCTTTGCCGGTCGTTCGAATGCCGGCAAATCGAGTGCCATCAATACCCTGTGCGACCAGAAGACCCTGGCCCGGACCAGCAAGACGCCCGGCCGCACCCAGTTGCTCAACTTCTTTGCCATCGACGGGGAACACCGCATCGTCGACCTCCCGGGCTACGGCTACGCCAAGGTATCAGAGGGCATCAAGCGCGAGTGGCAGGGCTCGCTCGCCGAATACCTGGAAAAACGCGAATGCCTGCACGGGCTGATGCTGATGATGGATATCCGCCATCCGTTCAAGGACTACGACCTGCAGATGCTCGAATGGGCCGGGCAGATATCCCTGCCGGTGCATGTCCTGCTGACCAAGTCAGACAAGCTGAACCGGGGGCCTGCCAACAGCACCCTGCTGAAGGCCCGCGCAACATTGCAGAAGATGAACGCCGGCTTCAGCGCCCAGACCTTCTCCTCGCTCAAGCGGACCGGGATCGACGAGGCGCACGCCAAGCTCGACGAATGGTTCGGATATACCGGCGACCAGCCGGATCGCCCCGACAGCGAGCAGCTGTGAGCTCGCCCATCGGCTGCCCGTGGGGCCCTCTCGACCTGCGTCAGGACGCGAAGACGTGAAGGCCAAAATCATCACCCACGAGCCCCGAACCAAAGCACGCGGCCTGCCCCCGCTGCTGTTCGTGCACGGCGCCTACGTGGGTGGCTGGTGCTGGGCCGAAAACTTTCTGCCCTACTTTGCCGCGCTCGGGTACCGGGCACATGCAATCGATCTTTGCCGGCGCGGACGGGGGATCGCGGCCAGTGCGTCGCTGTCCGACTACCTGGAGGCACTGGAGACCTCGATCGCGGGCCTGGGCGAGCCGCCGGTACTCATCGGACACTCCATGGGCGGCTACCTGGTGCAGAAATACCTGTTGCAGCAGACCGCGCGGGCCGCCGTCCTGATGGCCTCGGTACCACCGCAGGGCGTCCTGCCGGCCACCGCCTGGCTGGCGTTCGCCAACCCACTGCTATTCCAGCAGATCCAGACGATGCAATGGTTAGGACCGGCTGCCGCGTTTTCCCTGTACGGCGTAAATGGCGCCCGGAGGCCATTGTTTTCGCCGCATCTGGCAGACGACATGGTGATGAAATACGCCGCACGCGCGCAGATGGAATCGCCACAGGCGATCTTCGAGATGTCACTGCCGCTTCATTGCCACCCCGGTGGCGCCAGCCCGGTGGAGGCGCTGGTGATGGGCGCCAGGCTCGACAACCTGATTCCCAGTTCGGCGATCCATGCGACGGCACGAAAGTTCGGCACCCAGGCCGTGTTCATCGCCGAGCTCGGCCACGCCATGATGCTCGATCACCATTGGCAGGACGCCGCGGGGGTCATTCGCGACTGGCTGCTCGCACAAGGCCTTTAACCCGGAAATCTCACCGGGATGTGGGAATTTGGGGCGGTAGGGCCAAGCAGGTTGTGTGATCGTTTGAAAAAGCATAGCTGTAGCTATGGTTTGAGAAGGATCGCACAAGATGCGAGAGCCAAATCGTTCCAAAACCCACATAGAACAGACTGTCATTCACCCGATAGCAGAACATTGAACCTAACTCCATGTTTCAAATACTGTTTTCCAATCACGGCCGTTCGCCTGGTGAGATTTTCGGGTCAACCCCATGCCGAACCAAAACCGGGCCTTCCCCTCCATCGAACCGCCATTTCCCATGATTTCCGACTCGCGGGCTCAGTGCGCCTCGTCCCAGTTGTCGCCGACACCGATATCGACCACCAGCGGCGCACTCAGACTGGCCGCCCCCTCCATCAGCTCACGGATCCGGGCACTGACCAAGTCGACCTCTGCCACATCGACCTCGAACACCAGTTCGTCATGCACCTGCATCAGCATGCGCGCCGCCGGCTGCTTGCCGCTGATCCAGGCGTCCACGGCAAGCATGGCAAGCTTGATAATGTCCGCCGCCGTGCCCTGCATTGGCGCATTGATCGCGGTGCGCTCGGCCGCGGCGCGGATCTGCTGGTTACGCGCCTTGATGTCGGGCAGATACAGGCGCCGCCCGAACAGGGTCTCCACATAGCCCTGCTCGCGGGCCTGTTCGCGGGTCCGCTCCATGAAATCCTTCACCCCCGGGTAGCGTGCGAAGTAAAGGTCGACGTATTCCTGTGCCGCGCCGCGCTCGATGCCCAGCTGCCTGGCCAGGCCGAATGCCGACATGCCGTAGATCAGGCCGAAATTGATCGCCTTGGCCGAACGCCGCTGCTCGGCCGTCACCGCTTCAGGACTGTCTGCTCCGAACACCTCGGCAGCGGTGGCGCGATGGATGTCGGCGCCGGCCGCAAAGGCGCTGAGCAGGCCCTCGTCACCTGACAGATGCGCCATGATGCGCAACTCGATCTGCGAATAGTCCGCGGCCAGCATGCGCCAGCCGTCCTCAGGTACGAAGGCACGCCGGATGCGGCGGCCCTCGTCGCTGCGTACCGGGATGTTCTGGAGGTTGGGATCGGAAGAACTCAGCCGGCCGGTCGCGGCGACCGCCTGGTGGTAACTGGTGTGCAGGCGGCCACCGGAATCGACCATCTCGGGCAGCTTGTCGGTATAGGTCGACTTGAGCTTGGCCAGGCCACGATGCTGCAGGATGACCTGCGGCAGCTCATGGCCCTGGTCGGCCAGCTCCTGCAGCACCGATTCCGCGGTCGATGGTGCGCCCTTGGGTGTCTTGGAGATCACCGGCAGACCCAGCTCCTCGAAGAACACCTGCCCGATCTGCTTCGGCGAGCCCATGTTGAAGTTGTGCCCGGCGATTTCGTAGGCCTGCTGCTCCAGCAAGTGCATCCGCTTGGCCAGTTCGGCGCCCTGGCGTGCCAGCATTGGCCCGTCCAGGCGCACCCCGGTGCGCTCGATGCGTGACAGCACGCCGATCAGTGGAACCTCGATCTCGGTCAGGACGCTGCGCAACGACGCCACGGCATCCAGCTGCGGCCACAGGACCTGGTGCAGCCGCAGCGTGATGTCCGCATCTTCGGCCGCATAGGGGCCGGCCTGCTCGAGCGGGATCTGGTCGAAGGTCAGCTGCTTTGCACCCTTGCCCGCCACATCCTCGAAATGGATGGTCTTGTGGCCCAGATGGCGCTCGGCCAGGCTGTCCATATCGTGGCGCCCGCCGCCGGCGTTGAGCACATAGGACTCCAGCATGGTGTCGAAGGCGATGCCACGCAGGGTGATGCCATGGTTGGCGAGCACGCTCATGTCGTACTTGAGGTTCTGACCGACCTTGGCCTTGTCCGGATCCTCGAGCAGTGGCCTGAGTTCGCCGAGTATCTCATCACGATCGAGCTGGTCGGGCGCACCGGGATAGGCATGCGCCAGCGGGACATAGGCCGCCTCCCCCGTCTCCACCGCGAACGACACGCCGACGATCTGCGCCTGCATGTAATCGAGGCTGGTGGTCTCGGTATCGAAGCTGATCAGGGACGCCGCTTCGAGCCTGTCCAGCCAGCGCTGGAACGCCGGGCGATCGAGCACGGTCTCGTATCGCGTCTCGAGTGCAGCAGCGGGCTGCGTAGCAACCGTCCCCGCTTCGCCATCCAGGCTCGCCAGAAGGCGGCGCGATTCCAGGCGCTCGTAGTGTTTGCGCAAGGCCCCGGTGTCGCCATCGTTCGGGCGCAGATCGTCCGGTCCCTGGGCCAGGGGCACATCGGTCCTGATCGTGGTCAGGGTACGCGATAGCGGCAGGATATCCAGGCTGGCGCGCAGGCTCTCGCCTATCTTGCCCTTCACCTCGTCGGCCCGCGCCATCAGGGCGTCGAGCGTCCCGAACTCGCCCAACCACTTGGCAGCTGTCTTCGGCCCGCACTTGGGGACACCGGGGATGTTGTCGACGCTGTCGCCGGTGAGCGCGAGGAAATCGATGATCTGGTCCGGCCGCACACCGAACTTATCCTGCACGCCCGCCTCGTCCAGGATCGTATCGCTCATGGTGTTGATCAGGGTGACATGGCGGTTGACCAGCTGCGCCATGTCTTTGTCGCCGGTGGACACCAGGGTGTCGATACCCTGCTCGGTCGCCTGGCGGGCCAGGGTGCCGATCACGTCGTCCGCCTCGACGTCGTCCACGATCATCAGTGGCAGGCCCATGGCGCGGATGATGTCCAGCGTCGGCTGGATCTGTTCACGAAGTTCTTCGGGCATTGGCGGCCGATTCGCTTTGTATTCGGGATAGAGGTCGTCGCGAAAGGTCTTGCCCGGGGCATCGAACACCACTGCAATATGGCTCGGCTGATAGTCGGCGACCAGCTTGCGCAGCATGTTGAGCACGCCCACCGTGGCGCCGGTCGGCTCCCCCCTGGAGTTGCTCAGGGGCGGCAATGCGTGGAAGGCGCGAAACAGGTAGGACGAACCGTCCACCAGGATGAAAGGGGGCGAATGTGTCATGGCCCGAGGATACTACCTTTGAAACTTCCGTTTGGGCCAATGGCAGCTAATGGACCATGCGGGACGGACACCGGATTGGGCCGGGTGCACGTCAGAACAGCGAGGAAGACAACTCGTTCACGGCCACCAGCATGTCGCGGTCGTCGGTGAGCGCCTGCGCGACCGAGGCCCTGCAGGCCACCACCGGGTCGACCCCGGCCACGATCAGTTTGGCCGCGTGCACGAGCAGGCGCGTGGAGGCGCCCTCGTCCAGCCCCTGGCCCTTCAGGTTGCGGGTCATGTGCGCGAATCTCACCAGGCGTGCGGCCAACTCACCACCGAGCCCTGACTCACGTTCGACAATCCGCTGCTCCAATTTGGCGTCAGGGTAGTCGAACTCCAAAGCGACAAAACGTTGTCGGGTCGACTGCTTGAGATCCTTGAGCACCGACTGATAGCCCGGGTTGTACGACATCGCCAGACAGAAATCCGGCGAAGCCTCGACGAGCTCACCGATTTTTTCCATCGGCAGCACCCGACGGTCGTCCCCCAGCGGGTGGATCACCACGGTGGTGTCCTTGCGAGCCTCGACCACCTCGTCGAGATAACAGATGGCACCGGCGCGCACCGCGCGGGCCAGCGGGCCGTCGACCCAGGTGGTCTCTCCGCCCTTGACCAGGAACCGCCCGACCAGGTCGGAGGCGGTCAGATCGTCGTGACAGGACACAGTGATAAGGGGGCGCTTGAGGCGCCACGCCATGTATTCCATGAAGCGTGTCTTGCCGCAGCCGGTCGGACCTTTGAGCAGTACCGGCAGTTTGTTGCCGTAGGCCGCCTCGAATACCGCAATTTCGTCGCCAACCGGCTGGTAGTAAGGCTCTTCGGTGATGAAGTTTTCTTCCGGTCTGAGTGTGTTGGCGGTCTCGGTCAATTTACTGGCCCCAGGTGACAGGAGTTTCGGGTCGGGACGCAGGCTAACTTTCGCCGACCCCTTAAGCAACCGTGTCAGGCGCGGGGATGCCGTCAGCTTCGCCTGCGATCGGAAATAGAGAACCCGAGGTGGGGACACAGAGGCGCAGAGGGCGCAGAGAGTTCGGGTGACGGTCACTGTCCGTGTGGAAATTCGGTGCGTAGAAAACAGGGTTGACCCGGGTTCGGGCTGTGTCGGCAAATGTTGTTCAAATCAGAGGGATCTGCCCCAGTTCGCACGACCCATCGGTGTGTAATGTCTGACCCGAAAAACCTTCGTGTTCTTTGCGCCGCTGCGCCCTCCGCGACCCGATACTCGGAGTCCACTCACAGCGAACTGAATCGCGCGGCATCCGAACCTTAGATACATACGTCCCCTCTATTAGCGCATTGGAAAATTCGATTGTTTGCGCATAGCGATAATCCCCCGACGGGAGTATCGTTATGAATCCCTGTTTTGATCGGCGTCTGTGTGCCTGAGCCGGTCATCCAGACACAAAATTTCGGGCCCCTGGGCCCTGCACCGATCGCAGCTGCGGGCCGCGGACGGTTGAGAGAGATTCATCACTATCCGCGACGGAGGACTATCCATGACGGAAGTCGTAGCCACCAACGAGACCATTCTCGTCGTCGGTGGCGGCATCAGTGGCATGACTGCCGCACTCGAGGCCGCCGAGACCGGGAAGAAGGTCGTACTGGTCGAAAAGCGCCCCTACCTGGGTGGCCGGGTAAGCCAGTTGTACAAGTACTTCCCCAAGCTGTGTCATCCCACCTGCGGGCTGGAGATCAACCAGCGCCGGGCCAAGATGAACCCCAACCTGACCATCCTGACGATGGCCGAGGTGACGGGCATCGAGGGTGAGGCAGGGGCCTACACCGCGACGGTGAAACTGGCGCCGCGTTACGTCAACGACAACTGCACCGGCTGCGGGGATTGTGGCAAGGCCGTCGAGACCGAATTCGACGATGAGTACAACTACGGCATGAGCAAGCGCAAGGGCGCCTACCTGCCGCACGTCATGGCCCATCCGATGCAGTACGTCATCGACCCGCGCATCATCGGCACCGACGATGCGCAAAAGGCCAAGGATGCATGCAAATACGGTGCGGTCGACCTGGATATGCAGGAGCGTGAGATCAGGTTCCCGGCGGGTGCCGTGATCTGGGCGACAGGCTGGCAGCCGTACGATGCGGCCAAGATCCAGCCCTACGGCTACGACCGCTTCGACAACGTCATCACCAATGTCGAGTTCGAGCGCATGGCCGACCCGAAGGGCCCGACCGGCGGCAAGATCGTGCGCAAGGACGGCAAAGAGGCCAGGAACGTGGCCTTCATCCAGTGTGCCGGCTCGCGCGACCGCAATCACCTTTACCACTGCTCGCGCATCTGCTGCATGGCCTCTCTGAAGCAGACCCACTACGTCGTGGATGCCTACGAAGACGCCAAGGTAACCATCTATTACATCGACATACGCGCGATCGACCGCTTCGAGGACTTCTACCAGACCGTGAAGGACATGGACAACGTGACCTTCACCAAGTCCAAGGTCGCCAACGTGATCACCGACAAGGAAGGCAATCCGATCTGCTGTGGCGTGGATACCGAGGGTTACCACCGTTATGAGAACACGCACGATCTCGTCGTGCTCGCCACCGGCATGGAGCCGTCGGTCACCAAGGGCGACTTCCCGGTCGACATCGTGATCAACCGCGAGGGCTTCATCGAAGCCGATGCCGCCAACGGCGGCGTGTTCGCAGCGGGTTCCGCATCCGATGCACTGGATGTAAACCGCGCAGTTCAGCACGCAACCGGCGCCGCCCTGAAGGCAATTCAGGTGGTCAACCGCGTTGCAGCAGCGGAGGGCTAAGCAATGGCTGACCAAAAGATTTTTGCAGGCTTTGTCTGCACCGGCTGCGGCATCGGCGAGCGCCTGGATGCCGGACAACTGGAACAGACCGCCAAGCGCGACGGCAAGATGGCCACCTGCCAGCAGCACGAGATGCTGTGCAGCAAGGAAGGCGTGCAGATGATCCGTGACACCATCGAAAAAGAGGGTGCCACCAACATCATGATCGCGGCCTGTTCGCGTCGCGCCAAGGTCGAGGCATTCAACTTCACCGACGTGGCCATGTCACGCGCCAACCTGCGCGAAGGCGTGATCTGGGCGCGTCCGGATACGGACGAGAACCGCGAAACCACGCAGGAGCTGGCGGACGACTACATCCGCATGGCATGCGCCGAAGTCAAGTACATGGTCAAGCCGCACGTGTCCGGCGAGCAGACCCTGGTCAAGACCATCCTGGTGGTCGGCGGCGGCGTGACCGGCATGACGGCGGCACTCGAGACCGCGGCGGCAGGCTTTCCGGTGCATCTGATCGAGAAGACCGGCGAACTGGGCGGCTGGGCGGCCAAGTGGCACAAGCGTATCCCGGGTCGCGCAGCGGCCTACGGTGTGGGCAACGGCACGAATGTCGACCTGCCGATGCCGATGGAAAACGACATCGCCGACATTATCGCGGCGGTCGAGGCCAACGAGCTGATCACCGTCCACTTGAACAGCAGGCTGACCAAGACCTCGGGGGCCCCCGGTCGTTTCTCGGCCGATATCACCACCGAGTCGGGCGGCACCACCACCGAGAACTTCGGCGCCATCATCCAGGCCTCCGGCTGGAAAGAGTTCGATCCCTCGGCCATCCCCTCGCTGGGTTCCAGCAATGCCGACGTGGTCAGCAATGTCGAGTTGGAAGCCCTGGCCAAGACGGCAGGCGACGGCCCGATCAAGCGCCCTTCCGACGGCAAAGAGGTCAAGTCGGTGGTGTTTGTGCAGAACGCCGGCCAGGCATCGACCGAAAAAGGCCATCTGCCCTACCACTCGGGGATAGGTGACCTGATCGCGATCAAGCAGGCTCTGTATTTCAAAGGCCAGAACGGGAAGGACTGCGACACCACCATCCTGTTCGACAACCTGCGCACCCCGGGTGCAGCCGGCGAGGACTTCTACCGCTCCGGCCAGCAGAACATGGTGATCTTCTCCAAGGGCGAAGTCGGCGAGGTGACCAGCTCGGGCTCCGGCGCCACGGTCAAGTTCAAAGACCTGATCCTCGATGAAGAAGTCGCGCTTGAGGCAGACCTGGTTGTTCTCGACCTCGGCATGGTGCCCAACTCCGGCCCCGATCCCTATGCGGCCAACGAGTCGCAGGAAGGCATGTCCGATGAACAAAAGGACGACGCCAACGCCGCGGCGGAAATCGCGATTCCCGTCGATTCGATCCTCGCACTGGACTACCGCCAGGGTTCCGACCTGCCGCAGCTGAAATGGGGCTTTACGGATTCACACTTTATCTGCTTCCCCTACGAGACCCGCCGCACCGGCATCTATGCCGCCGGCCCGGTGCGTCGCCCGATGGACATCAAGCAGGCTCAGGACGACGCAACCGGCGCGGCAATGAAGGCGATCCAGGCGGCGGTCAATGCCGGTCAGGGCTCGGCCGCCCATCCGCGGGTCGGCGACCTGTCCTACCCCTCGTTCCGCAAGGAAGGCTGCACCCAGTGCAAGCGCTGCACCGTGGAATGCCCCTTCGGTGCGATCAACGAAGACGAAGAGCGTTACCCGCAGTTCAACGAGTCACGCTGTCGCCGCTGCGGCACCTGCATGGGCGCCTGCCCGGTCCGTGTCATCTCGTTCGAGAACTACTCGATCGATACCGTCGGTCAGCAGATCAAGAACGTCGAGGTCCCGGACGAGTTCGAGGAGAAGCCACGCATCCTGGTCCTGGCCTGTGAGAACGACGCCTACCCGGCGCTCGACCAGGCCGCGATGAGTGGCCAGGAGATCAGCCCCTGGGCGCGCGTCATTCCCGTTCGGTGCCTCGGTTCGGTCTCGCTGTCCTGGGTCACCGACTCGTTGAACAACGGTTTCGACGGCATCGTCATGATGGGCTGCCAGCGCGGTGACGACTACCAGTGTCACTTCGTGCGTGGATCGACCATGGCCGCCGAGCGCATGGCCAAGGTCGGCGACACCCTGTCCACCCTCAACCTCGAACCCGAGCGCGTGATCGTGCACGAGGTCGCCATCACCGACATCGAGCGCGCACCGCGCCTGATCAAGGAGATGGAAGAGGTCGTCGAGAAAGTGGGCATGAGCCCCTTCAAGTTCTGAGCGAGGTTCGTTATGAGCGATATGAATAATGTAATGGTCGAGAAGTATCGCAACAGCTTCCTGTCGGAGGTTGAGGCGAACGTCGAAGAGGGCGAGTGGGTCAAGATGTGCATGCAGTGTGGCGTGTGCGCCGGTTCCTGCCCGCTGGGCGATGCCTGGGAGCACACCCCGCAGAAGATCTTCATGATGATCCGGGCCGGCAAGCGCGACGAGGTCCTGGCCTCGGATTCGATGTGGATGTGCACCTCCTGCTACAACTGCATCGTGCGCTGCCCGCGCGAGCTGCCCATCACGCACATCATGCATGGCCTGGCACACTATGCGAAGCGCCTCGGCATCGTCCCCAAGGGACAGCCAACCGCGAAGTTCGCCCAGTTGTTCTGGGACAACCTGATGAAAAAGGGCCGCGTCAACGAGCTCAAGCTCGGCCTGAGCCTGTATTTCATGAACGGTTTCGGCGAAGGCGTGAAGACCTCGCTGAAAATGAAGGACATTGGCCTCGGCATGATGAAGACCAAGCGCATGAACCCGATGGAGATCATAGGCGGACACGCGGTCAAGGACCTGTCGGGCTTCCAGAAGGTCATCAAGAAGGCCCAGGAACTCGAAGACGCCCGCATCGCCAAACACGGCGGTTAAGAGGAGTAAGTATCCATGGCAAAACGCGAATATTCTTTTTACCCCGGATGCTCTTCTCAGAAGGGGGCATCCTCATCCAACTACATGGTCTCGGTGCAGACCATGTGCGAAGAGCTGGACATCCAGCTCAACGAGATCCCGGACTGGAACTGCTGTTCGGCCTCGATCGGTTACGCCAGCGGTGGTGAACTGCCTCGCCTGGCGCTGTCGGCGCGCAACATCGCCCTGTCCGAGGAGCACAACCCGGGCCAGGAGATCGTCGCCACCTGTGCTGCCTGCTGGCTCGCCACGCGCGAGACCCAGGAGCGGCTGCAGCACGATGAAGGCCTGCTGGCAGAGACCAACACCGCGCTGGCGGAAGCGGGCCTGACCCTCAAGAACGATGCTCCGATCAAGCACATGGCCGAGGTCCTGATCCAGGACATCGGCTACGACGCCATCGGCGCCAAGGTCCAGAAGCCGCTCGAGGGGATCAAGATCGCCGGCTACGTCGGCTGTCAAACCAACCGTCCGTTCGGTATCGCCGGCGAGAGCTACGAGAACCCGAAATACCTGGACAAGCTGGTCGAGACCCTCGGTGCAGACTCGGTCCCCGACTACGAAAAAAAGGTGCAATGCTGCGGCGGCGCACTGGCCTTCTCCGAGCCAGAGAAGTCACAGGTCATGATCAAGGGCATCATTGAATCGGCCTACGACCACGGTGCAGACATGATCGTCACCCCCTGCCCGGTCTGCCAGATGAACGTCGAGGTATATCAGGACCAGATCAACGCGACCCACGGCACCAAGTTCAAGATGCCGGTGGTGTACTACTCGACCCTGATGTCGGTTGCCTACGGCCGCTCTGCCAAGGACGCCGCACTCAACGGCCAAGTGATCCCGGCCAAACAGCTGGAAGAGATCGCCAACAGATAGTTCGGGCTGTGCCCGGCATCGAGGCAGGCATAGTCTGCCCCGCCGTCCGACCCAACCCCGCCCTTAATGGCGGGGTTTTTTTCGCCGGCCGTTCATATCACCTTGTGGCTCACCGATAGTCCAAAGTTTTTGATCCGCCTCAAAGATCAAAACACCTGGTTTGCGGTAAAAGGAATATTAGCAGAAACCGATATTCACTGGACAGCAAGGAGACGATCATGAAAAGACCTATGATGCTTTCGCTGTTGGCCGCACTGCTTCTGTCTGCGGCAGGCAGCACATCGGCCTGGTGGGGTAACGGCTGGGGTGGTGGGTGGAACCCCTACGACCCTTGGGATCCTCGCTACTGGGCCGAGGAGTTCTTCGGTGGTGGAGGATGGGGCGGATACGGCGGCGGCCCCTGGGGCTACGGTGGTGGCCCCTGGGGTTACGGTGGCCCATGGGGCGGCTACGGCTATCCCTACTACGGCGGTTACGGCGGCGGCTGGGGCGGGTACGGCTACCCGTACTACGGCGGCTACCGTCCCTGGGGTGGCTATGGCTACTACCCCTATTATGGCGGCTACGGCTATGTACCGCGGGTAGCTGCGCCCGCCAAGTCGACCGCCAAGGCCAAGAAGGCCGAATAGCACCCCACGCACAGGCGACCCCCGCGTCCGTCCTGGGCGCGGGGTTTCTTCCCACCAACGGCACCCGTGAACGCGCGCCATTGTCCAGAGACCCCCGACTATGGATGAGATCATCGTCTGGGCGGTCATCATCGCGTTCTACGCGCCGCTGCACTACCTGCTGCCGGTGCTGATCCTCTTCATCACGGGCACGGAGCCGGAGAAGGCACGAAAAGACCTGATTCGGCGCGCATTGATCGACTCCACCTTGTCAATGGTCACCGCCTTTGTAGTCGTGATCTATTTCGTCGGACAGGAAATGATGTCGGCCGCCATGCTGATCCTGCTGGCGTCGATGTTCTACCCGTTCATCCGGATCTGGCGGCATCGGCGAGAGATTACCGAGGTCGCCGAATAGGCCGGAAGGTTTTCGTTGTACGCAGAGGACACTGAGGAGCGCAGAGTCCACAGAGCGTTTTGTATTGTCGGAATTGCTGCCGGGCCTGCATTGCTCAGTTGAAGACCTGAGCTCAGAAAGAGAACGGCGGCCACCAGCTGAAACTCTGCGCTCTCTGCGGGACTCTGTGTCCCCATTGGCTGGGTAGAATCAGGTCGCTGTGCTCGGATTTATCGCGCAGAATTCAATCAGTTGTCGGAACAACTGTCTCCGATGGTGTCTTCGCGCATCTTTTCTTCGTTCCTGGCGTTGCGCGCCTCGATCTCGGCCTTGGCGCGTGCTTCCCAGACCTCTTTGCGCTCGTCCACCCGCTTTTCCCAGGCACCACTCTTTTCCGGGATGGTCTTCTCGCCGAACAGGGCCTGGCGCATCAGCTTGTTGCCCAGCTTCATCAGTGCGATGTCGTCGTCGGCTACTTCCGTGTAGGTCTCCGCCGGAAGGTCATAGGTATTCTTGAAGTTTTCGCTCATCACGAAGCGGCGCAACATGTCGAAGTTGAACGAGGCCATGAAGAACAACTGCAGGCTCATCTCGCTCGGCGCGCCTACACTCGGGCCGCCGGATTTCTTCTTCAGGATCAGCTCGTACCAGGAACGATTGAACTCGTCGTATTCCTCGACCCCCTGTTCCTTGCGGTAGTCACGCAGAGTGATCTCGCGCGGTTCCTCGTGGCCCTTGCAGTGCGCCTCCTTGACCAGCGAGTACTGCTGCTTGGCCACGTAGGTATCCTTCTCGCGCATATTGAGCAGTGCCACCGGATAGTAACGGCACACGGTCGGCCGGTCCTCGTAGACGCTGCAACCGTTCTCCCCATCCAGGAACAGGCAGGCGCCATCATTGTCGGTGCGCATCTTGATCCCGGGGACACCGTCGGCATCGATCTGGAAAGGCACCGTATGCGCCTTGAGGAATTCTTCGGAGTTCATGCCGAGGCGCTTTTGCAGGCGCAGGACGTCATAGGGCGCCAGGGTCACGTCTGCATGCTTGCAGCAGGCATTGAAGCACGAGATACCCTTGTGGCACCGAAACTGCAGGACACTGTCTTCGCTCAGCAGGGTCGGCACGGCGGGGCTTGCAAACTGTTCGGGGATTTCGAATTTCTCGTCACTCATGGGATCGTTCCTCGGCGCGGCGAAGCGCGGCATGTCTGGCTCATGGATGAAAACTAACGCATGACCGGTTCGTGCAAAGGGCGGGGATTATAAGGTTTTTCTGATTTTCATACAGGGTTTGCCCTCACCGCGGTTCAAACAACCGCGAGTTTCGGGACACAGAGCGCACAGAGGCACAGAGAGTGCAGAGAAGTATTGAATCTCCGGCAGGCTCCACGGACACAGACAGCAATGGCGACCAAAAAATTCAGGGCCCCTCCGCCGGCATTCCTGATTCCCGATCAGCCACAAGTTCGCGAAATAGAGATCTCGGTGCCCTCTGCGTCTCTGTGTTCTCAGTGCTTTCTACTCGCTCTACAAATGACGGATACGAAAAAGCCGGGCACCTTGCGGTGCCCGGCCAATCAGCCATCCGACTGTCAAGCAGCGGTTACTTGAACAGCTTGGACTTGTCCACCAGGTCCTTGTGGGCCCGCTTGAAGCAGTTCCAGGTCTTGGTGTTCTTGTCGTAGACCGAGTTTACGAAGCAGTGCCAGTTCTCTTCGTCAACGAAGTTTTTGTCCATGCGGTAGTAGAAGCCCGGGTAACGGGACTCTTCACGGAACTGGATGTGCTTCATGTGAGCTTCTGCAGTCAGGATGCGGTGGTAGTTTTCCCACGCACGCAGCAGCTCGTGAAGGTCTTTGGCACGCATCTTCAGCGCGTCTTCCTTCAGCATCTCAAGCTTCTGCTCAGCCAGATCCAGCATGTGCTCGTTGGTCGTGTAGTAGGTGGCAACACCGGCTACATACTCGTCCATGATCTTCTGCAGACGGAACTGCAGCATGCGCGGAGTGATGTAGTTGGGGTTGACGTCGATCGCAGTCGTGTAGTCCTTGTGCTCAAGATAGGTACGCACTGGACGGTAGATGTCTTCGATCAACTCCTCAACCGAGGTGTCGAGCTCAGGCTTCCAGTCTTTGTTGTCCATGACGAACTTGACCATCGACTTGGCACACATACGACCTTCGGCGTGCGAACCGGACGAGAACTTGTGACCGGATGCGCCCACGCCGTCACCGGCGGTAAACAGACCCTGGACAGTGGTCATGCCACGGTAGCCCCAGTTCCAGCCTTCCGGCAGATGATCGGGGATCTTGTCCTTGTCCGCATGCTCTTCGGTGGTCGGCGCGCCGACGTCGGTCGGACCCGAGGCCCAGATACCGCAGCAGCCCGAGTGTGAGCCCAGCAGGTACGGCTCGGTCGGCATCAGTTCAGAGTTTTTCTTCTCCGGCTCGATGTTCTCACCAGCCCAGATACCACACTGGCCGATACACATATCCAGGAAGTCTTCCCAGGCCTCTGCTTCAAGGTGCTTGACCTCACGTGGAGACAGGGTCTCGCGCAGGTTGGCAAGCGCAGTCACGGTGTCCATCCAGATAGGACCGCGACCTTCCTTCATCTCCTTCAACATCAGGTGGTTACGCAGGCAGGAAGCCGGCACCTTGGTCTGACCGTAGGGAGGATAGTCGTCCAGCATTTCCTTGTTGCGGACCATGTAGACCTCGCCGAAGGCGTTGGTGGCCTGCGATTTGAACAGCAGGAACCAGGCGCCGACCGGACCGTAACCGTCCTTGAAACGGGTCGGTACGAAGCGGTTTTCCATCATGGTCAGCTCAGCACCAACCTCTGCCGCCATGGCATAGGTGGAACCAGCATTCCATACCGGGTACCAGGCACGACCCTGGCCTTCACCGACCGAACGCGGACGGAAGATGTTTACACAACCACCGGCGACCAGCAGGGCAGCCTTGCACTTGTAGACGAACAGCTTGTGGTCACGGGTGGAGAAACCGACGGCACCGGCAATGCGGTTCTTGTCGTTCTTGTCGTTGACCAGCTTGACGATGAACACGCGCTCCTGGATGCGATCCGTACCCAGGGCCTTCTTGGCGGCCTCGGCCACGATCCACTTGTAGGATTCGCCGTTGATCATGATCTGCCACTTGCCGGAACGCACCGGGGTGCCGCCTTCTGCCAGCGGGGTCATGCCCTTGGAACCGTCGTGACGCTCACCGTTCTCGTCGAGTTTCCAGATCGGAAGACCCCACTCTTCGAACAGATGAACAGACTCGTCAACGTGGCGACCCAGGTCATAGGCCAGATCGTCGCGGGTGAGACCCATCAGGTCATTGGAGACCATGCGCGTGTAGTCAGCAGGATCCTGCTCGCTGCCGATATAGGTGTTGATAGCAGACAGGCCCTGGGCAACGGCGCCGGAGCGATCCATTGCGGCCTTGTCGACCAGCTTCACCTTGATGTCGACGCCCTGCGCCTTGGCAACGTCCAGCCACGGACCAATCTCGTAGCCAGTACCGCACGCGGCCATCCCACCGCCGATGATGAGGATGTCTACCTCTTCTTCGACGACGTCTGGTTTACCGAATTCAGCCATTGTAAATACCTCTAAATTAAGTTCTTGATTCCAAACGGGTCGCGATTACTTCGCGATCAACTCGCTCGGATCACCCACACGGTAGCCGTTGCACTGAACGAAGAAACCGTTTTCGCTGATCTTGGCCAGATCGGCCGCAGGCTTGTTGCCGTACGGATCGATGGAACCTTCCGGTGTGGTGCGGATCGGGAACTTGAAACGCTTCATGGTGCCGTTGCGGAACTTGATGGTCCACATGATCGAATCGGTACCACGCAGCGGCTGTACGGATGCGCCCAGCGGGACGATGTCAGCGTACGGACGCGCTTCGATAGCGTTCTGCGGGCAGATTTTGATGCAGGAGTAGCACTCCCAGCACTGCTCCGGCTCCTGGTTGTAAGATTTCATGGCGTGGCCGGTTTCGGAACCGTCCATATCCAGTTTCATCAGATCGTGCGGGCAGATATACATGCACGCCGTCTTGTCCTGGCCCTTACAGCCATCGCACTTATCGGTACGTACGAATGTAGGCATCGATGATTTCTCCTGAGGTTACACTGCAGTGTTGATGTCGCCCCGGGGCGACAATTTTCTGTAGAAGCGTTCCGGAAAAATCCTTCTCGAATCTTCCGATTACTTCTGGCGTTCGGCCCACCCGGTCTGGCGATCCCGCTTCCGGATAGCCGGGATTCGCCAAGTCGAGCCCGCGCAGATTAACAGCATGCGCGCCCGGGCCGGGCCTCGGGGTTGCTAAACATAGTTAGAGTGGGGGGGAAAGGCCAAACAGTTTTACGGTAAGCTGGCATAAATTAGCCTTATTCCTTATTCTAATACACACAACCAACGAGTTGTTTTTCAAGACATTTTGTTTGTTGTCCGGGGATTGTTGGGCTTCGACAGCCCAGAAGACCTCGACAACGATTCGACACTGTTTGATCTCGCGCAAGGGAAACAAGGAATGACCAATACGATTGTCCCGGACGCGGAACTGATGATCGCGTCAGGCTGTGTCCACTGCCCGGTCGTGCTGGCAGGCCTTACCGAGCTGGTCAAGGCGGGAAAGATCGGTCGCCTCGAGGTAGTCAATATCGCCCGGCACCCGGAGTTCGCGGAGGAACGGGGTGTGCGCGGTGTACCCTGGATCCGTATCGGGCCCTTCGAGTTGACCGGGGAGCGCGGACAAGCCGAACTCGCCGGGTTCGTGACCCGGGCCGGCAGCGTCACGGGAATGATGGAATATCTGCGGGAAGGCCTCGAGACCGGAGGGCTCGACCGGGTCATCCGTGCCTGCCGGCGCAGCCCCGAGCTGCTGCCGCCATTGTTGAGGCTTGCCGATGATCTGGAAACGCCTTTCGCGGTGCGCATCGGTGTCGGCGCCGTGCTAGAGGAGCTCGCGCCCGAGGGTATGCTGTCCGGCCTTGTTGAAGAGATCACGATACTTGCCGCCAGCGAACACAGCCAAGTCCGCGCAGACGCCGCACATTTCCTCGGCCTGACCGGCAGCGCGGATGCACGCGCCCCTCTCGAGCGGCTGAGCGAGGACGACGATCCCGAGGTACGCGAGATCGCCATGGAGTCACTGGCCGACCTCGTCCCCGGGCGCGGATAATGAAGCAGCCCGAAAACGCGAATCACCGACGCTTTCGACCTCGGGTAGACTGTAGCCGACATGTAGCACAACAGGCGTACCATGCCGGTTCCCAATCGCGAACAACAGATTATCCAGGCCCACGCCGCATTCATCTGTCAGGCCGTCGAGTTCATTCAACGACCCGACTCCTCCGGGCAGCTGCGGGCGCTCCTGACGGCGGCGGCAGACAATGGCTGGAACGGCCTGGCCAGCGCGGTCCGACAGATCGCCTCCGGCCAACGAGAGCTTGGAGCACTAAAGGGACTCGACGAGGAGGACCGGGTGATCGCCGGGGCCATCCTGCGTGGCCTGCAGAACCCGGCCACCCTGCCCGACCCCCGGCAACAGGCCGATCCGGCACTGGCCGCCCCCGGCCTGGCACACATGATCCACGCGGCCGGCACCGGCGACATTCAGGCCCTGACCCTGATCAGCCAGATGGCGGAGCAGATGAGCAAGGTCGGCGGCGACATGAGCCGGGTGGCGGCAGTCATACGCCCGCTGATCAACGGCGAACGCGACCCCGACAAGCTGTGTGAGCACCTGGACACGCGCGGCCAGCAACTGGTCCTGCAGATCCTCGATGAACTCGGCAAGCTGGGCCTGCACTGATGAACCGCTTGCGACATTTCATCGTTCTGGGCGCCATCAACGGATTCCTGGCCGTGGCCTTCGGCGCCTTCGCCGCGCACGCACTGAAGAACCACCTGAGCGCCGGCCTGCTCGAGGTGTTTCAGACCGGTGTCGAATATCAGGGTGTGCACGCCCTGGCGCTGCTTGCAGTCGGCATGCTGGGGCGTGACGAACGCGGCAGGGCACTGAATCTGGCCGGCTGGGCGTTTGCCAGCGGCATTTTGCTGTTTTCCGGCAGCCTGTATCTCCTGGCACTGACCGATATTCGCATGCTCGGCGCCGTCACACCCTTTGGTGGCACCGCCTTTCTGATCGGCTGGGGCGCGCTGGCCTGGCACGCGGCACGCGGTGCCCCGTGATCGACCCCGACGTCCTCAGCAACCGGGTCCTCAAGAACCAGCGCCACCTCGGCAAGTGGGCCCGCCGCGAGGGTATCGAAGCCTATCGCCTTTACGACCGCGACATACCGGAGTTCCCGCTGGCAATCGACCGCTACGCCGACTGGCTGCATGTCCAGGTGTTCGAAAAGAAACGGCCCCTGGAAGTCGCCGATCTCGCGGAGATCAGCAACCGACTCGCCGAGGCGCTCGCGATCGCGCCGGGCCAGGTGGTGCTGAAGCACCGCCGGCGGCAGCGCGGTATGGATCAATATGAAAAACTTGTCGCCGATGCACCGGCTCTTATGGTGGCCGAGCGCGGCCTGCAGTTCGAGGTCAACCTGACGGGCTATCTCGATACCGGCCTGTTCCTCGATCACCGTGACACCCGTCAGATGATCCGCGAACGCGCGCGGGACGAGCGCTTCCTCAATCTGTTCGCCTATACCGGCAGCTTTACGGTGTACGCGGCGGCAGGTGGCGCACGACGCACTGTCACGGTCGACATGTCCAGGACCTACCAGGCCTGGAGCCGCCGCAACCTCGCCCACAACCGGCTGGACGACCCGGAGCGCCACGACTTCGTCCAGTCTGACGTGGTCGTGTTTCTCGAACGCATGCGCGCGGCCCGCGAGCGCTTCGACCTGATACTGCTGGACCCACCGAGCTTCTCCAATTCGAAACGCATGGACAATACCTTCGATGTCCAGCGTGACCAGCTCGGCCTGTTGCAGGCCACGTTGAAACTGCTGGCGCCCGGCGGCGAACTTTACTTTTCCAACAATCGCCAGGGTTTCAAACTCGACCCGGCGGTCAGCGACCTGGCCGAGGTCCGCGAGATCAGCGAAAGCACCGTGCCGCCCGACTTCAAGCGCCACAGGCCGCATCGCTGCTGGGTCCTCCACCGGGCCTGACCCGGCCATTCGGCTAAGATCGAAAAATGGCTACGCGTATCCTGATCATCGAAGACGACCCCGCGCTGAATCAGATGCTGGCCCTGCATTTCGAGGATCAGGGATTCGTCGTGTTCGCTGCCGAGCATTGCGAAGCGGGTCATGCGCTGGCCCGGCGGGAGCCCCTCGATGTGATCCTTCTGGATCAACAGCTGCCCGACGGCGAAGGCATATCGCTGCTGCCGCGGCTGCTCGAGGTACGACCGGGCGCCGGCATCATCATGATGACCGGTCAGCACGATCTGGATCTGGCCATACTGGCGATCAAAGCAGGTGCGGCTGACTTCATCCACAAGCCGGTGAAGGCTGCAACCCTTCAGGCCGCCGTGGAACAGGTGCTCGCCGGACAGTCGCCGGAACCGGAACACGTCCCGGCCGCGCGGGAACGTCCCCTGGGTGAGCTCATCGGGCGCAGCGACGCAATGCTCGAGGTCAGCAAGCAGATCGCCCTGTCTGCCGCGAACGCCGCCACCGTGCTGATCACCGGTGAATCCGGTACCGGCAAGGAGATCGTGGCACGTCTGATCCATCAGCACGGCAACCGCGGCGGCGGTTTCGTCGCGATCAACTGCGCGGCGATCGTGGAGACGCTGCTCGAAAGCGAGCTGTTCGGGCATGAGAAGGGCGCGTTCACCGGCGCCGATCGCAGCAAGCCCGGCAAGTTCGAACTGGCCGCGAACGGCACCCTGTTTCTGGACGAAATCGGCGAACTCGCGCCACCGCTGCAGGCCAAGCTGTTGCGCGCCCTGCAGGAACGCACGATCGAGCGGGTAGGCGGCACCCGGAGTATCGCGATCAGCGCCCGCATCATCGCTGCCACCCATCGCGACCTGTTCGCGAGGGCGCGCGAGGGGGCCTTTCGTGAAGACCTCGCCTACCGGCTCAATGTCATCAATATCGCACTGCCGGCGCTGCGGGACCGACGCGAAGACGTGCCGCTTCTGGCCACCGCCTTGCTCGCAAAGGCCGCACGGCAGAACGATCGGCCGCCACCGGCGCTTGCGCAATCGGCGATGGACGCATTGCAGCGGCACGACTGGCCGGGGAATGTGCGCGAACTCGAGAACGTCCTGACCCAGGCGATGATGCTTGCTAGGGATGGCCAGATCTCCGAGACCCATCTGCGCTTCAGGCTCCAGGACGAATCAACCGTCCCACAGGAGCCAGACCGTCCCGACGATCAGGCCGGACTGCAAACATTGGACCAGGTCGAGGCCAGCCATATTCAGCGCGTCCTTGACCATACCGGCGGCCACAAGGGCCGGAGCTGCGACATCCTCGGCATATCGCGCCCTGCGCTCGACAGAAAGATCCAGAAATACGGCCTCACCCTGCCGGATCGCGACTGACAGGCGCTGCCATCAACGCGTTGGGGGCGACCCTGACCCGGGTGTCACGCTTCATTACATGCCATCCAAATTTAACGTTTCGTTACAACGCTTCGTTAAAGTCGGCACCCTGGCGTTTCATTTTTTCTCTGTGATAACAATAACTTAAAAACTGGCACGCCTGCTGCAATGTATTCGTCATCAAGACAAACACATTCAGAAGGAAGCCAAGATGACCGCCATCGCACTCGCTCAAACCGCCGTCCTGCAATCCGGTACCGGCAAGTCCAATGTCACCCGCGAGGAACAGTTCAACCGGTTAATCGCGGTCTACATGGGCGACCTTTACCGCTACGGCTACTGGCTGAGCGGCAGCCATGCTGTTGCCGACGACTTGGTCCAGGAGACCCTGGTCCGTGCCTGGAAGTCGATGGACAAACTGAACGACTCCAAGGCGGTCAAGGGCTGGTTGTTGACCATACTGCGGCGCGAGAATGCACGTCGCTTCGAACGCAAGCGTCTGTCGGAGAGTGGCATTCCGACCGAGGAACTGGCCGCGGACCGCGAAGACTATGACACCTCGACCGAGGCCTTCGTTCTGCGCCAGGCGCTGGATCGCCTGCCCGAGGAATACCGTGAACCGCTATTGATGCAGGTGATTTTCGGCTATTCGCAGAAAGAGATCGCGGCGCATCTGGGCATCTCGGTCGCCGGCGCCGGGACCCGGCTGTTCCGCGCACGCGAAAAGATGCGGGGCCTGCTGTGACGGGCAATTCGGTCGGGCGGGGGGTGCGTCCGGGTTTGGCTGCGGCGATCCGTACGGGACCTGGCCGGATCAGGCAGCCCCCTCCAGGGCCTTCTGTGAGCGCTTGCGGAAAACGCCCATTTCCTTCGCTGCCTGAACGTCGCCGCGACGCTGGGCCACTTCGATCCCCTGCCCCAGCACGTCCACTGCCTCGGCATGACTCCCCGCACTTGCCAATGCCTGACCCAGCATTTTCCAAGCGGCAGAGTAATCGGCATCGAACGTGAGCGCCTGGCGAAGGTGGGCAATGGCCGCATCGGCGTCACCCACCTTGAACAGTTCGTTGCCGAGCGAATAGCGCAACAGCGCACTGTCGACTCCGCGCTCAAGCATGCCGTGCAGGTTTTCGATCATCGTCATCGCTGTTTCTCCTGCGTAGGATATTGCCTTGACGGCGTGATCCTTCAAGCCGAGGGTCTGCAGGGTAGTCAGCGGACGTCCTGGTTAGCAAGCATCCACTATCCAAGAAAAACAATACTTCACTATAAAGATTTCCCTTCCATTGCCCTGACACGGGTCTCAACTTTTCAGGTAAGTGTAACCGTGCAGACCGGCCTTCAACTCGCGGTAATGACTGTCGATGAAGGCATCGCTGACACCCTGGTTCCGCAACTTTCGCAGATACGACTCGAGCATCGCATCCGGATCGTAGTGGACGAATCTCAGCAACTCGTCCACCGAGTCGACGAGGTCGTCACGCGCGCCGCGGAACTGCATTTCCCGGAATTGTGCGAATCGAATGACGACCCGCGTGCAAAACTGCTGTTCATCGATGGCATCCAGTGGATGAAAGACGCGGCGCCCGGTTCGCTCGACGTGATCATCGTCGACTCGACCGACCCGATCGGCCCCGGCGAGGTACTGTTCACACCGGAGTTCTACGACGCCTGCCACCGTGCGCTGGGTGACGGAGGCATGCTTGTCCAGCAAAGCGAGTCGCCGCTCATCCACTTGGCCATCCTCGAGCGGATGTATCGCAGCCTGCAGGCAGCGAGGTTCGCCGACGCACGCACCCTGTTCTTCCCTCAGCCGATCTACCCGACCGGCTGGTGGTCGGCCACAATCGGGGCAAAGAACGCGGAACTGAACGGGTTCCGTGCCGACGACGTCGCCACCAGGACTTTTGAGACCGTGTATTACAACGAGGAAATCCACCGCGGCGCCTTTGCACAACCCGAGTTCTTCCGCAGGGCACGCGCCGCTTGGCTGGCGGGCGGCTGAATCCACTAGCTTTTTGGCGAACCGCGAAAACCAAAGCATTGGCAAGCTGGAGGCTCGTCGGCAGCAATGACTGCTACCAGGCACTTGGGTTTGGTCTAACAGCGCTCCAGTTCGACGAAGCTGTAGGCGTGCGGATTTCGGTCGTCGCCCGCGTGCGATTCGCGCGAGACTTCGCGCCAATGCATCTCCGGGTAGTCCGGAAACCGGGTATCACCGTCGATCTGCTCGTGGATCAAGGTCAGATACATGCGCGAGGCCAATGGCAGGGTCTGCGCGTACAGATCGGCCCCGCCGATGACCATCATCTCCTCGGCATCACCCGCGAATCTGAACGCCTCTTCGATCGAATGCACCACGAAACCACCCTCGGCGACATAGTCGCGGTCCCGGGTAACAACGATATGCGTGCGGTACGGAAGGAGGCCAGGCAAGGACTCCCAGGTGCGGCGTCCCATGATGATGGGCTTGCCCATGGTAAGGCGTTTGAAATGAGCCAGATCCGCTGGCATGCGCCACGGAAGCCGGTTGTCGCGACCGATGACCAGGTTGTCGGAAAGGGCCGCGATAATCGACAGGTTGGACAAAGGCTTCATGCACCGAGCTTAGCAGCCGGTGCCGGTTGCCAGATACCGCCGGCCCCCCCGCCAAGGCAAGGGGCCGGCCGCCACATTACTCTTCCTCTTCGCCGAGCAGGTCCTCGTCGGCGTCGATCATCATTTCGATGATGGCCTCGACCTGATCCGGTGCCTCTTCGGCCATTTCCAGCAATTCGCGGCCATCCACTACCAATTCGCCACTCATGACAATCACCTCTGAATAGAATTTCGTTATTTACTTATATACTGTTATGTGGGTTTTGCGCAAGGGCCATTCGATCGGTTGGTTGATTTGAGTCAACAAGGCCCGGACATTGCCGCAAGCAGGCCAGGTTTCCACGAATGTTCTTCCGTTCCCAACCGCTGAGGCCGGGACACTGCTCAGACGGCGATGGGCGCCTTGATGTGTGGATGATGCTCGTACCCACTGAGGCTGAAATCCTCGTAGCGAAAGGCGAAAAGGTCTTTGACGGCGGGATTCAGCTCGATTCGCGGCAGTTCATAGGGGGTCCTGGTCAGCTGCTCATCTGCCTGCTCGAGGTGATTGGTGTACAGGTGGGCGTCACCCAGGGTGTGGATGAATTCGCCGGCCTCCAGCTCGCAGGCCTGCGCAACCATCAGGGTCAACAGCGCGTAACTGGCGATATTGAACGGCACGCCGAGAAAGATGTCCGCACTGCGCTGGTAGAGCTGGCAGGACAGGCGGCCATCGCAGACGTAGAACTGGAAGAACGCGTGGCAGGGCGCCAGGGCCATCCGCCCCGCGGCAACGTTGGCCTGGGGCGAGATGCTCTCGTCGGGCAGGTCGGCGGGATTCCATGCCGAAACGATGATCCGGCGTGAATCCGGATTGTTCCGGATCTGCCCGATGACCTGGCTCATCTGATCGATATTGCGGCCATCCGGCGCAGGCCAGGAGCGCCACTGGTGGCCGTACACGGGGCCGAGATCACCTTTTTCATCGGCCCATTCATCCCATATCCGCACACCGTTCTCTGTCAGATAACGGGTATTGGTGTCACCCTTCAGAAACCACAGAAGCTCGTGAATCACGGACTTCAGATGTATCTTCTTGGTAGTCACCAGCGGGAACCCCTGCCGCAGATCGAAACGCATCTGGTGGCCGAACAGCGACCAGGTGCCCGTTCCGGTGCGGTCGCCCTTGAAATCGCCGAACTGGCGAACACGATAAAGCAGGTCCAGATACTGTTTCATGCCTTGGTTTGCTTACGGGATGCAAGGATCAGAAGCGCGGCACCGGCAAGGATCATCGGCGCCGAGAGCAGTTGCCCCATGGTAACCCATCCGAAGGCCAGATAGCCCAGGTGCGCATCTGGCATCCGGAGGAATTCGACCATGAACCTGAATATCCCGTAACCGAGCAGGAACAGGCCCGATACCGCCATGGTCGGACGCGGCCGCGCACTGAAAAACCAGAGCAGGAGGAACAGGACGACACCCTCCAGTACCGCCTCGTACAACTGCGTCGGGTGTAGGGGTGGGGAAAACGGGATGCCGGAGGGAAGTTGCAGCTTGTCGAGGCACAGCCCGGGATTGCTGGAGCACGACACCCGCATCGCCCAGGGCACATGGCCCGGTGCGCCCCACAATTCGCCGTTGATGAAGTTGCCCACGCGCCCGGCGAACAAACCCAAGGGTACCAGTGGCGCAATAAAGTCTGTCAGCTCAAAAAAGCCTTTGCCGGTGCGCCTGCCGTACCACCACATCGCGACCAGGACCCCGAGGAAGCCGCCATGGAAAGACATGCCGCCCTCCCATACCCGCAGGATCTGCAAAGGATCGGACAACCAGCCATCGAAGTTGTAGAAAAGGGTATAGCCGATACGCCCGCCAAGGATCACGCCCAGTGCCGCGTAGAACAACAGGTCATCCATCTGCGATGGTGTAATCACGGCCCATTCCCGGCGGGCGCGCGCGCGCCCCAGCCACCATGCCCCAGCAAAACCGGCAAGGTACATCAGTCCATACCAGCGAATCGCAAGTGGACCGAGATGCAGGGCGACAGGGTCGAATTCCGGGAAGACCATGGCGCGCGAGTTTACCAGCTATATACCCTCTCAAGCCGCTGTTTTCGAACAGGACATGGACAGCCCGCAGCACGCTAAGTAGGCTATCCCGATATTCCCGGAGTCCCGCATGCGCGCGCTGATCAAGCTGACTCTTGTGCTGATCCTGCTCAGCCCCCTGGCTGTCGCCGCAATCGCCTGGTTCGCGTTATCCGATGCCGCCCTGGTCGACGAACGCGTCAGTCTTTCACACGCGGACATCGCCCGTGCCAAGACCATCCTGAAGCAAAACGATCCGCGCAATCTGCCACCGGGCACGCAGCGCACCATCGAACTTGGTCAGCAGGATCTCAACCTGGCTGCGAACTATCTGCTGCAGAAGCTCGCGAAAGGAAGCGCGCGACTTGCTTTGGCGAAAGACCGCCTGCAACTGATGGCAACTGTGCAGATCCCTTACCTGCCCTGGCGGAACTTCCTCAATGTCGACACGACGGTCGACACGGGCGGAGGACAACCCAAGGTTACCCGGCTGCGGCTTGGACAGCTGAACATACCGGGTCCGCTGGCCACCCTGATCGCACGAAAGATACTTACTCACGTCTACGACAGCACCCAACTGGAAAGCGCCGCGGGCCTGGCGCGGCATTTGCAATTGTCTCCCGACAGATTGCTTGTCACCTATCAATGGGACCCGGTTTTGGTCGATCAGGCGCGCGATACCCTGCTCACTGGCGGTGACCGCGAGGCATTGGGTGTCTACCTCGATCTTCTCCTCGACCTGCAGTCCCGCGGTATCGGAAAAAACGGCTCCCTGACCCAGCTACTGCAGCCGATGTTCACGAAAGCGATGGAGCGATCACGCCAGGAGAATCCGGTTGCGGAGAATATCTCCCTGCTCACCGTTCTCGGGACCTGGGCCAGCGGTCAGGACATCAGCCGGCTGGTACCAGGCAGGCCGCGGCGGCCAAGCCCGTTTCGCCTGAAGCTCGAAGGCCGCAAAGATTTTGCGCAACACTTCCTTGCCTCTGCCGCCTTGGCCGCACGCGGCGACAGCACGCTGTCTGACGCCGTGGGCCTGTTCAAGGAGATATCCGACACCGACAACGGATCCGGATTCAGCTTCACGGATATCGCAGCGGACCGCGCCGGCAGCCGCTTCGGGGAGCTTGCAACAAGCTCGGAGCAGGAAGCACGCAGAGTGCAGCAACGCCTTGCCGCTGGCGTCGTGGAAACAGACATCATGCCGCTTGCAAGAGACCTCCCTGAGCACTTGCGTGGCGAGGCATTCAGGCAGCGCTTCGGTCATGTTGGCAGCCCGGCGTACAAGCAGGCAATGGACGAGATAGAGAGACGCATCAGCGCCTGCAGTCTGTACCAGAACTGACTCAAGCACGCGCGGCTGCAGCAAAGCCGTGGCCAATCTGCCGTTAATTCCTGACTTTCCGTCACCACTCAAGTTTCGAGCACGAACGCCGTTAGCTAATCCACAACATATATCAGCAACCTAACTGGCGAGAGTTGGATATGAGGCTCGTAGGCATGAATGGAACGAAGGTAATCCCGCATCATCTGCGTACGCTTGGTGAGCGCCTGCGCTACCGGCGCCGCCAGATGGGTTGGACCCAGGAACAACTGGCCGTACAGGCCGGCACCAATCAGGCGGTAATCCAGAAGATCGAAAATGGCAAGAGCCTACGCCCGCGCAAGATCGACGAGATCGCCTCGGTGCTCGACGTCAATCCCGCATGGCTCATGTTCGGTGATGAAAAGGCGACGCCTTTGACCGATGAGGCGCGTGAAGTTGCAGAGATCTGGATGACCCTGAGTGAGGGTGAACGCGAACGCATGCGCAGCGAGATCCGACTGCTGGCCGGCCGGCGCATGTCATCCTGATATGCGACTTACAGCGTCGGCAACACGCGCAGGAAGAAGGCCTTCAGATAGGCCGTTTCCGGAATAGCGGGGTGGATGGGGTGATCGGGACCCTGCTGGCCCTGCTGCAGCAATTGGAGACTGCGATCACTGTGCCGCGCCGCCTGCTGTACGGTACGCAACAACTGATCCCCCTGCATGTGAAAAGAACAGGACGCGGTCACTAGCATCCCGTCGCGCTGTAGCAGACCCAGTGCCGCCTCATTCAGCCGCCGGTACGCCAGGGTCCCCTCCTTCAGATCCTTCTTGCGCTTGATGAATGCCGGCGGATCCAACACCACGACATCGAAATGCTCACGCTTTGCGCGCAGGTCGCGCAGTACCTCGAATGCATCCCCGCGCACTGTCTCCACCCTGTCGTCCACCCGGTTCAGTGATGCATTGGCCTGCAGATGCTCCAGGGCCTGGGCCGATGTATCCACCGCGGTGACCGCGGCGGCACCCGCCTTTGCCGCGCGCACGGCCCAGGCTCCGGTGTAACTGCACACATCCAGCACCCGCTTTCGTTCGACGTAGCGCATGAACTGATCACGGTTGGCCGCCTGGTCATAGAACCAGCCGGTCTTCTGACCTTCGTTGAGCGAGACCTCGAACCGGCAGTCACCCTCTTCGATCTGCACCAGATCGGGTACCTGGCCATGTACCAGCTCGACGTAGCGGGTCAGCCCTTCGAGTTCACGCACGCCCCCGTCGTTGCGCATGACGATACCCGCGGGTTTCAACACCTTGACCAGGGCCGCAACCAGGGCGTCCTTCAGCAGCTCCATGCCCGCCGTGGTGATCTGCACCGCCAGATAGTCGCCGTAGCGGTCCACCACGACACCCGGGATACCGTCGGCCTCGCCAAACAACAGTCTGTAGTAGGGCTTGGCATGCAGACGCTCGCGCAACGCGAGGGCCACCTTGATGCGATGCACCAGCAGGGAGCCATCCAGCGAGAAATCGCGTGAGCGCGTCACCAGGCGCGCGCAGATCAGGGAGTTGGGGTTGACGTAACCCAGGCCCTGCCATCTTCCCTGGGCATTCTCGATATTCACTGCCTGACCGGGCTCGAACCCCTTCAGCGGTGTCGCCTCGGTATCGACCTCGTTCGAATACACCCACAGGTGCCCGGCGCGCAGGCGCCTGTCCTGATCTTTGCCCAGCCGAAGCAGATCGCTCATGTCTTGCCCTCAATAGGAGGCGGCAAGGGTAGCAGAAACGGCGCCACTGCCGGGCGCGGCCATGTGTCAATTCAAGGCAGATGGCCGTCCGGGCGGAAACCGCGTGTTCAGCTGCCGGCGGCAAAGGTATTGCAGGCGGTCAGACTTCCTTTTTCAAGACCGGTCTTGAACCAGCGAACCCGTTGTGCCGAGCTGCCATGCGTGAAGGAGTCCGGCGACACGTACCCGCGAGACTGCTTCTGCAGACGGTCGTCACCGATCGCGCTGGCCGCATTCAGGCCCTTCCTCGATGTCTCCCGGCTCCAGCAACTGGCGGCTGCGGCTGGCGTTGTGCCCCCAGATACCGGCGAAACAATCGGCCTGCAGCTCCTGTTTAACAGACAGCTGGTTCTGCTGCTCCTCGCTGAGGCCGCGCTTGGCCTTCTGCACCTTGTCCGATATGCCCAGCAGGGTCTGCACGTGATGCCCCACCTCGTGCGCGATCACGTAGGCCTGGGCAAAATCACCCGGGGCACCGTGTCGCTGCTTGAGGTCATCGAAGAAACCGAGATCGAGATAGACCTTCTGGTCACCCGGGCAATAAAAAGGGCCCATCGCCGCCTGTCCGAGACCACAGGCCGAGTTCACGGCGCCACGGTAAAGCACCAGACGCGGCTCCCTGTATGACTGGCCCTGCGCCTCGAACACAGCATTCCAGGTCTCCTCCGTGTCGGCCAGCACAACGCCGACGAAGTCGACCAGTTCCTTCTCCTGGGCGGTCTGCTCCACCTTGCCTTTCGGTGCGGTCTGACTGGTCTGTACCCCGGCCCCCTCCAGGCCGCCGAGAAGCCCACCCAGGCCACCCCCGCTGAAGTAGCTGTATGCACCCAGTGCCAGCACCACCACGATGGTGCCTTTCATGCCGAGCATCCGAAACACCGCGGGCAGCAGGCGCATCAGCCCGCCGCCGCCCTGGCCCAGGCCACCGAGACCACCGGCGGATGAACTGCGTCGGTCCTCGATATTGCTGCTCTGTCTTCTGCCTTTCCAACGCATGATCCGTTATCCCCTGGTTTGTGGCCGGCCGTCTTCGCTCGCCCCGACGAAATCGCCGGTCGCGGCGAAACACGCGCATTCGCCGGCATTCCGATTGTCGTACTGATGCCGAGTTTAAACCTTTACCTGTTTTGCGCACCCCCGTCTTCCTCCCGCTACCGCGCATTCTGCTGAACCTTTTTTCGGGTTAAAGTGCTGCCAAATCCGAGGAGGACGCGATGGCCGACAATAACATTCTGCTGGGCGGGACCGGCAGCGCACAGGTGCTGCTGAACGCCGGCATGGCCAACCGGCACGGCTTGGTAACGGGTGCCACGGGCACCGGCAAGACGGTCACCCTCCAGGTGCTGGCGGAATCGTTTTCACGCCTCGGCGTCCCGGTGTTCACGGCAGACGTCAAAGGCGATCTCTCGGGTCTCGCCGCTGCCGGCAAACCACACCCCAAGATCGACGAACGTATCAAATTCATAGGCATCGAGGGGCACGGATTCGAGGCCAGCCCGACCGTTTTCTGGGACGTCTACGGCGAACAGGGTCACGCGGTACGCACCACGGTCTCGGAGATGGGGCCGACCCTGCTGGCCAATCTGCTGGAGCTCAACGAGACCCAGGAAGGCGTGTTGCAGATCGCATTCAGTGTGGCCGACGACCAGGGCCTGCTGTTGCTCGATCTGAAAGACCTGCGCTCGATGCTCAACTGGGTGACCGACAACGCGGCCGAACTGGAGCGCGCATATGGCCGGGTATCGCGGGCCAGCGTCACGGCGATCCTGCGCCGCCTGCTGGTGCTCGAAGAGTCCGGCGGCGAGACCTTTTTCGGCGAGCCGGCGATCCGTGTCGAGCACTTGATGCAGAACGACTTTTCCGGTCGCGGGGTGATCAGCATCCTGGATGCGACCACCCTCTACCATTCACCGAGGATCTACGCGACCTTCCTGCTCTGGCTGCTTTCGGAGCTGATGGAGGAACTACCCGAGCGCGGTGATGCCGATCTCCCCCGCTTGGTGTTCTTCTTCGACGAGGCCCATCTGCTGTTCAGCAGCGCGCCCAAGGCCCTGCTCGAAAAGATCACCCAGGTCGTCCGCCTGATCAGGTCAAAAGGCGTAGGTGTGTTCTTTATCACCCAGTATCCCAACGATGTCCCCGACGAGGTGATCGGCCAGCTGGGCAATCGCATCCAGCATGCGCTGCGGGCCTTCACACCGCGTGACCGCAAGGCCCTGAAGGCCGCGGCCGAGACATTCCGCGAAAACCCGGCCTTCGACACCGAAGAGGTCATAGGCCAGCTCGGGGTTGGCGAGGCGCTGGTCTCCACTCTCGATGCCAAGGGTGTGCCGACTGTCGTCGAACGCACATTGATGGCGCCGCCACGCTCACAGTTCGGCCCGGTCGATCCCGCAAGGCGTGCAGAGCTGATCAGCCGGTCTCCACTGAAGAGCGCCTACGACCAAGTGGTCGACCGCGAGTCGGCCTATGAAATGCTCCAGAAACGCGAGAAGGAACTGGCCGAACAGCGCCAGCGCGAAGCAGCGGAGGCCGAACGCATCGAGGCCGAGGAAAAACGCCGCAGGCAGGAAGAGAAAGACCAACGCGCCAGCCAGCCACGGGCCAGCAACCGGCAGAGCATCGGCGAGACGCTGGCGAAATCGGTCGCCCGCACCCTCGGGTCCTCACTGGGGCGCCAGATCCTGCGCGGCATTCTGGGATCCATTACCGGGCGGCGCTAAACCCGTCCACGCAAACCGGACGCCCGCCGGTTCCAGTCTGCTACTTGGAGTAGCCGGAGCAAACCGGTGTCTGGTCGGCAAATTCCTGGGTGCATTTGCGCACCGCCCCGGTGTGCGTGTCGACCACCCAGACCGCATTGGCAGAGCCCGCGACCCCCTCGTAACGCCCGCGGGCATCCTCCGTCTTGCCCGCGGATTCGGTGTGCGCGAGCTGCATCGCCGACAGCATGCCCAAACCCGCCAAGATCATCGTCCAGTTCTTCATGTCTTTTCTCCCAGAAAAATATCGGATCCGGCCCACCATGGCCCCTTTCGGGCACATGACCATTCAACTTGTGCCCTTGCATTATGCAATGTGCCGTTTATGGTCAGGCTCGACAACGAGTTCCGGGACCCGTGATGACCGCCAGGCGACTGAAAGATTCGACCAGCCCCTACCTTCAGCAGCATGCCGACAACCCCGTCGACTGGTGGCCCTGGTGCGAGGAGGCCCTGGAGCTCGCACGCAGTGAGGACAGGCCGATCCTGCTGTCGATCGGTTATTCGGCCTGTCACTGGTGTCACGTGATGGCACACGAGTCCTTCGAAGACCCGGATACCGCCGAGCTGATGAACCGGCTGTTCGTGAACATCAAGGTCGACCGCGAAGAGCGGCCGGACCTCGACAAGGTCTATCAGACCGCACACCAGCTGCTGGCACGCCGTCCCGGCGGCTGGCCGCTGACCGTCTTCCTGACCCCGGATGACCATTGTCCCTTCTTTGCCGGCACCTATTTCCCACCGCGGCCACGCCACGGTCTGCCCGCATTTCGCGACCTGCTGCGCCAGATCGAGGGTGCGTATCGTCAGCAGCGAGAGGCCATCGTTGAACAGAACACCTCGCTGCAGCAGGCCCTTTTGCAGCTGGAGTCCAGCAGCAGCAGTGACGCGGAACCGGACGACAGCCCGATCGTCGCAGCAGTGCGCGAGCTGGCCGGCCAGTTCGATGCCCGGCATGGCGGGTTCGGCGGCGCGCCCAAATTTCCGCACCCGGGGACCCTGCGCTTCCTGTTGCGCCAGGCACACCGGACCGGCGATGACAACGCACGCCAAATGGCAATGTTCACCCTGGAACGGATGGCCAACGGTGGGATCAACGACCATCTCGGCGGCGGATTCTGCCGCTATTCGGTCGATCAACAGTGGATGATCCCGCATTTCGAAAAAATGCTGTACGACAACGGCCAGCTGCTGGCGCTTTACGCGGAGGCCTGGGTGGCCAGCGATCGCCGCCCGCTGTTCAGGCACACCTGCGAACACACCGCCGGGTGGGTGATGCGGGAGATGCAGTCGCCGCTTGGCGGCTACTACGCCAGCCTGGATGCCGACAGCGAGGGTGAGGAGGGACGCTTTTACGTCTGGGACCCCGGTGAGGTCGCGAAAGTGCTGGATGCGGACGAATACCGGGTGTTTGCGGCACGCTTCGGCCTCGACCGCGAGGCCAATTTCGAGGGCCGATGGCATCTGCACACTTTTGTCGATACAGCCCGGCTGCAGGAAATCACCGGACTCGAGGCCGGCGAGATACGCAAACTGTTGCTGAGCGCACGCGTCAAGCTGATGGCCGAGCGCGACAAGCGGGTTCAGGCCCGCGCGTGACGAGAAGATCCTGACCAGCTGGAATGCCCTGATGATCAAAGGCATGGCTGCTGCAGGGCGCCTGCTGGACCGCCCTGACTGGATCGATTCGGCCGAGCGCGCACTGCGCTATCTGGTGGAGCACCACTGGCGTGACGGTCGATTGCTTGCAACCAGCCGCGACGGCGAGGCACGACTGAACGCGTATCTCGACGACTACGCCTACCTGGTTGATGCAACGCTCGAGTTCCTGCAGGCACGCTGGAACACCGAATACCTCGAATTCGCGAGCGGGCTCGCCGACTTTATGCTCGACCATTTCGAAGATTCCGGGCGGGGCGGTTTCTTTTTCACCTCGGATGATCACGAGGGCCTGGTGTATCGCCCAAAACCACTTGGCGACGATGCCATGCCCAGCGGAAATGCAATCGCTGTCGAGGCGCTGCAAACCCTGGCTTCGCTGGGCGGCGATATGCGCCTGCAGGAGGCCGCAGACAGGGCCCTGCGTGCAGCCTGGCCGGCAATAGGTCGCGCACCTTATGCACATGTGGGCCTGCTCGAAGGCCTGCAGCACTTCCTTGAGCCACCGGAGCAACTGGTGATCCGGGGCACACAGCCCGAGCTCGATGATTGGCGACGCATCGCAGATACAAGCTACACACCGGCAAAGGCCGTGTTTGCGGTTCCGGCCGATGCCCCGCGACTGCCGCCCGGGCTGGCGGACAAGGAAGTGCGCGCCGGCGAAACCCTTGCCTACCGCTGCCGCGGCACCCACTGCGAAGCGCCCGATCCGATCCCCGGAATCACTGTGATCCCATATCTGCCGATCTGACCCGGTATTTCTAGCTGTTCGCGGTCAAGAGAAGGAATATCGCGGCCCAAGCTGCGTCTATCCGCACATGAGTGAAACCAAAGGCATGTTGTTCGCAAGATTTGGCCGGCACCGCAAGCTGCGCGGCCAGATCTGTGCTGAACGCGAGCGCCTCTACCGGATCGCCTGGTCCTGGTGTCACGACAGCTACCAGGCGGACGATCTGGCCCAGGAGACCATCGCTCGCGCCCTGGCGAAGATAGACAGCCTGCGCGAGGAAGGCCGCCTGCAGGTGTGGCTGACCCAGATACTCGCCAATCTGTATCGCGACCAGTTTCGCCGCGTCCAGCCCGAGACCGGGCTGGAAAGCGACACATTGCCGACACTGGACGACCCCGAACAAAACACCGACCGCAGTCAGCTGATCACGCGTACCCGAGCCGCCATCGACCGACTGAAAGACGACCAGCGCCAGGTGCTGACCCTGGTCGACATCGCCGAATTCAGCTACGCGGATACGGCCATCATCCTGAGGGTCCCCGTTGGGACAGTGATGAGTCGCCTGTCGCGCGCCCGGGCACGGATGCGCGAGATCCTTGAACAGCAAGGCATAGGACGTGCCGAAGTGATAGCGCTGAGGAAACCCGGATGAGCACGAACGACGACCTTGAACTCAATGCCTTTGTCGATGCCGAACTGAGCCCCGATCAGCAGGCCGAAATGCTGGAATCCATGCGCAGCGATCCCGAGCTGGCGCGCCGGGCCTGTGAACTCGGTCAACTCAAGGCGCAGCTACGGCTGGCGTACGCCACGCCGCCGCAGCCGCGGCGGCGGAGTGCCGCCAAGGTCAAGGCCTCCTGGCAGGCGATCGCTGCGGGCTTTGCGCTGGCGGTCTTCGGCCTGATCAGCGGCTGGCTGCTGCACGCCAATGCACCCGGATTGGGTACCGGGGGCGATCGCTTCGTGGTGCTCGACCCGGACGGCCGCGGCCAGGCCGCAGCGGTCGCCGAGAGCGAAGAGACCCGAATCGTGTTTCACCTGACCAACCCCGACCAGACGGTGGCCGGCGAACTGCTCGACGAGGTCGAGGGAATGCTGGCGGCCTATCAGTCCGACGGGCGCCCGCTTGCGCATCGAGGTGGTGGGCCACAGCGAGGGCCTGGACCTGTTGCGCGAACGCCTGTCACAGCACGGCGAGCGCATCCATCGCCTGGCACAGCAGTATGCAAACCTCACCTTCGTGGCCTGCCGGAACACCATGGACCGCCTCAAGGTGGAGCAGGGAATAGAGGTGAAACTGATACCCGACGCCGAAGTCATCGACTCCGGTGTCAGCCATGTCGTCAAACGACAGCAACAGGGCTGGTCGTACATCCGCGTCTGACCCTGACCACCAGTGAACTGCCTCAGAGCAGCAAAAAGAAGAGAGAGATGAAAAAACTGACAAATATCGTTTTAGCGGGCTTGGTTGGCCTCTTGGCGTGGACCGGTGCTGCATCTGCAGCACCGGAAGACACCAAACAGAAGGTCGTCTATCACATCAATGGCGACGATCCGAAGCAACAGACCGGGGCATTGCGCAACGTGCAGAACCACATCAACGCGGTCGGCAAGGACAAGCTCGATCTGCGGGTCGTGATGCACGGCAACGGGGTTTCCATGGTCCTGCTGCCGGAATCGCTGGAAAATGTGAAGGGCTTCAAGCATGCCAACGCCGATCCGCAGATGCAGGCCTCGATCGACGGCCTCAAGCAGCAGGGGGTGGCGTTCAAAGTCTGCGCCAATACGCTGGAAGGTCGCAAGGTGAACAGGGAGGCAGACCTCTACATGGTCGATGAAATCGATATCGTACCCAGCGGCGTAGCCGAACTGGCGATACTTCAGGGTCAGGGTTTCTCCTACATCAAGCCCTGAACCCAAGACCCGCCCGCCTTGCGGGGATGGGTCACTGTCCGAAAGAGGCCCGCGCATGCGGGCCTCTTTTCTTTTACCTGGGATTTTCACGACAATCCGCGAAATAATCGGCCGGGGCCCTCGGTCTACCTGTTGATGGCAAACTTACGCTCAGATTTCGACACCCTTGTCAGCGCGCTCTCGCCCGAGCTGTATCGTTACGCCATGGGGCTGTGTCACAACCGCCACACGGCCGAGGACCTGGTGCAAGAGACCTTCCTGCGCGGCTGGCGCTCACGCGACAAACTGCGCGACACCAAGGCCGCACGCGCCTGGCTGTACACCATCCTGCGCAACGAGCATGCACGCCTGTACGAACGCCAGCGCCCGGACGCGCGCGACCCGTCAGATCTGCCGGAGGTGCCAGTGCGCGGCTATGACACCAGCGCCGAGGCCTTCGTCATGCGTCGCGCTCTGGCGCGGCTGGAAAGCGATTACCGGGACCCCTTGCTGCTGCAGGTTATCGGTGGCTTCAGCTGCAGTGAGATCGGGCAGATGCTGGACCTGAACACGAATACCGTCCTGACCCGTCTGTTCCGCGCCCGCAGGGCCCTGCGTGAACAGCTCACCGAACAACCGCAGCGGGAGGCAAACCGATGAACTGCCTGGATTTCCGTCGCCGAATGCTGGCCGACCCGTTCTGCAGGGACGAGGACATCCTCGTGCACGAGTCCGACTGCCCCGCCTGTGCCCCGTTCGCGCGAGAGGTCCGGGCACAGGAAGTGCATCTGCGCAGTGCCCTGCAGGGCATCACCCCGCCGCAGGGCATGGCGGAACGCATCCAGTTGGCCGCGCGCTTCGATCAACGCGCCACGGTGCGGCGTCGCTGGTGGTACAGCGCCGCGGCCACGGTGCTGATGACCATCGGCGTCAGCATGGTTTCGCTTTTCAGTACTTCGCTGGACCGCAGCAACGTGGCGCTGGCCCAGTCTGTGATCAACCATATCGAGGACGAATCGAATCATCTTCGCGAGGCACGACCGGTCTCTGTCGGGCGCCTCAACCACGTCTTCGAACGCTTCGGTGCGCATTTGGCCGGCAACCTCGGCACGGTCAATTTCGCGGCCGAGTGCGTGATGCGTAAACGCAACGGGGTCCACCTGGTGATGCCCGGCAAGATGGGACCGATCACGGTGTTCTTCATGCCCGGGGAAATGACCGAGGCTGAAATGCCGGTCAGTTCGGCACGCTTCAGCGGCCGGATCGTCCCGACCAGCTGGGGCAGTATTGCGGTGGTGGGTGAAAGCGGCGAATCGCTCGACGGACTGGGTGAACGCATGGCCGCGGCGGTCGACTGGCCGCAACAGGACCTGGCGGGCTCAGATCTCTTCAGGCGGGGAGGGCTCGCCACGACGCCGCTGGTCGCGCAGCAACAGGATAGTTGAGCGGCACTGACGGCATCGCAGCAGCTGACTGCCTTTGAACACGCGCATCCAGAGACTCCGATGGTATCGGGTCAATTCGGTACCACCGCATGTGCGGCAGACCTTTTTGTGCGTCATCCATGCCATATACCGCCCCCAATCAACCCGGTCCCGCGGCCGGGAACCGCGCCCCCATTAAACTGCTTCAACAGATACGGCCGAAAATCCAGCTCAGGACCCTTTCTCCCAGCCCGCCGCCGCGACGTCGTCGCTGCCTCGCGCATCGACCCAGCGTGACCGGCCGTCCGCCATCTGCTCGTGCTTCCAGAAGGGTGCGCGGGTCTTCAGATAGTCGATGATGAACTCACAGGCCCTGAAGGCCTCGCCACGGTGGGCACTGGCGACCGCCACCAGGACGATCGGGTCCTGGGGCAGCACCTGCCCGACCCTGTGGATCAGACGCACGCCGTCCAGTTCCCAGCGCCTGCCCGCCTCCTCCACGATCGCGGCCAACGCCTTCTCGGTCATGCCGGGATAGTGCTCGAGCGTCATGCCGCTGACCCGGTCACCCTGATTCATGTCGCGCATCAGGCCAATGAAACTCACCACGCCGCCCACCGAGTGCCTGCCGGCGTAAACCGGTTCAATCTCCGCCAGGGCATCCAGGGGGGTCGACTGAACCCGGATCTCGGTGTCCATCATGGGACCGCCTCAGCCACCGGTGACGGGCGGGAAGAAGCCCACCTCGTCACCCTCGCGCAACGGCTGCTCCGCGGTAGCCATCTCCTGATTGACCGCCGCCAGGACAGGCTGCCCCTCACCGAATACCTCGGCCCAGACGTCACCCCTGGCGACCAGCTGCCCGCGCAGTTCGGCCAGGGTCGCCGGATGGTCCACAAGGGTCTCCCCGGCAGACCCCAGGCGCTCCCTGAGGCTCGCGAAGTAAAGTACCCGGATCATGCCAGCAGCTCGCTGAAGGGCAGAAAGCTCAGCTCATCGCCCCGTTTGAGGACACGCCCCTCGGGTATGACCGCCAGCGCGTTGGCCCAGGTTACCGAACTCAGCACACCGGATGAGCGGCTGGGATGCACACTCAGGTGCGCGACCCCGGACTCGTCGTAGCGCACCCGTGCGCGATGAAACTCTCGCCGCTTGTCCGGCCTCGGCCAATCGAACTCGATCTTGGCGGACATGGGCCGGATGTGCCAGTCGGAGCGCCCCTGCAGGCGCAGGACGAACGGGCGCACGAACAGCACGAAGGTTACGAACAGCGACACCGGGTTGCCGGGGGAACCGATGAAGGGCGTGCCCTCGACATGGCCGAAGGCAACCGGTTTGCCGGGGCGGATGGCGATCTTCCACATGTCGAGCGAACCCAGTGCCTCCACCGCGGGTTTCACGTGATCCTCCTCGCCGACCGAGACACCACCCGAGGCGAATATCAGGTCGGCCTGCGCCGCACCACGCCTGAGCGCATCCTTGGTGGCCTCGAGCGTGTCTTCGACGATACCGAGATCGACGACTTCGCAGCCCAGGGCCTGCAGCAGGGCGGTGGCGGTGAACAGATTGGAATTGTAGATCTTTCCCGGCGTCAGGGGATTTCCGGGCATCACCAGCTCATCACCGCTGGCAAACAGGGCCACGCGTGGCCTGCGGCAGACCTCAAGTTGCGACACGCCGACCGACGCGGCCAGACCCAGGTGCTGCGGCAAGAGGCGGGTACCGGCGGCCACCACTTCGGCACCGGCCCCGATATCCTCGCCGCGGCGACGGATATTGCTGCCTGGCTCGACCGGCGTATTGATCCTTACCGCGCCGTCGAGATCCTCGCAGACCTCCTGCATCACCACGGCATCGGCCCCCTCGGGGATCGGGGCACCGGTAAAGATGCGCGCCGCGCTGGCCGCCGCCAGCGGTTGCGGCGAGACACCCGCGGGCACCCTCTGGGAAACCGGCAGTTGCGTGCCCAGTGCCGGGCAGTCGGCTGCCCGCAGTGCATAGCCATCCATCGCGCTGTAATCCCAGCCGGGCACGTCGATCCTGCTGACCACGGGCTCGGCAAGCACATAGCCGAGCGCCTCGCGCAGATCGAGCGAAAGCCGGCCAGACAGCGGCACCGCCGCCGCAACCAGCTTCTCGACCGCATCCTCATAGGGGATCAGGCCATCGAGGGTGGGTGTGCAACTGAGTTCTGACAAGCCAGGCCTCCTGTGTCGGTACGGGTGGCAGTCACCGCACCGGCTGTCGTCGTTTTACAGCGAGAAGCCGAAGGCCTCTTTGAAACGCGCATCGAAATCGGCCCGGCTCAATCCATGATTCTGGGTTCCCGCGTGTTCGATCTTTATCGCACCCATCAGCGAGGCAATGCGCCCTGTGACATCCCAGTCCAGACCGTTCTGCAGACCATACAACAGACCGCCGCGATAGGCGTCACCACAACCGGTGGGATCTGCGAGATGCCGTGCAGGGGCCAGGGGTATATCGATGGCCCCGCCCCGGGTGAATATCGTGGACCCCTTGCCGCCCCGGGTGACGATCACCGCCTCGACCTCGCGGGCCAGTTGTTCCGGTGACTTGCCGGTGCGCTCCTGCATCAGCTTGGCCTCGTAATCGTTGAATGCGAGCCAGCTGGCCTGCGAGGCAAAGCGCTTGAGATCCTCACCGTCGAACATCGGCATGCCCTGACCGGGGTCGAATACGAAGGGTATCCCGGCCTCGGCAAACTGCTCGGCATGCTCGATCATGCCTTGGCGGCCGTCCGGAGAGATCATCCCGATCTTCACCCCCGCGACCTCGCCGACAAGGCACTCGTGGGCGAAATTCATGGCCCCGGGATGAAATGCGGTGATCTGGTTGTCGTCCTGATCCGTGGTGATATAGGCCTGTGCCGTGTACGCATGCGGGATCTCGCGCAGCGCATCGCGCCGGATACCCTGTCCCTCCATCCAGGCGGCATAGGGGGCAAAGTCGCTGCCGACCGTCGCCATGGGCACACCGTCGCCCCCGAGCATCGCCAGATTGAACGCGATGTTGCCGGCGCAACCACCGAAATTGCGGCGCATCTCCGGCACCAGGAAGGATACGTTAAGGATGTGGACCTGGTCCGGGAGGATATGATTCTTGAACTGGTCCTGAAACACCATGATGGTATCGAAGGCCATGGAACCGCAGATCAATGCTGACATCAGAGAAGCCCTTGTGATTCTTCGTATTTACGCCATCGCCCCGGCCGTGCGGGACCGGGCCAGCGCGGTGGGTACCCAAATCGAAACAGGATGTTACCGTATCGACGGTTTGACCGGCCAAGACGTCACAGGGCCGGTGAAAGCAGGATCAGACCCCACACCGCAGCGGCCAGCGTGATCGACAGGAAGACGGCCGCAGAACCGATATCCTTTGCCCGACCGGACAGCGGATGCTGCTCCGGCCCGAAACGATCGACCGTCGCCTCGACCGCTGAGTTGAGCAGCTCCACGATCACCACCAGTATCCAGCTGCCGACCAGCAAAGCCCTCTCGACACCGTCGCCGCCCAGCCACAGCCCCAGCGGCACCAGCACGGCCCCCGCCAGGACCTCCTGGCGAAAGGCCGCCTCGTGGCGAAAACAGGCCTGGAAGCCCTGCAGTGAGTAAGCGAAGGCCCGCACTATACGGGTCAGGCCGCCCGTGGCGTTGAATTCAGACATCGGTCGGCAAGCCGCACAGAGAGGAGCCCCGGAATCGGGGCCCGGCGAATCCAGGGCCCGCCAGACCTCTCCCGCCCCGCCGGCGGTCAGTCGGACCTGGCATGCCAGCGCAGATCGAGTTCGCGCGCGGCGCGCACATCGTCCAGACGACGCACGGGCAGCGTATGTGGGGCCGATTTGATCACGTCCGGGGCGCTCTCGGCCTCGGCCTGGATCTTGGTCATCGCCGCGACGAAGCCGTCCAGGGCATCCAGCGCCTCGGTCTCGGTCGGCTCGATCAGGAAACACTCGGGGACCAGCAGGGGGAAGTAGGTCGTCGGCGCGTGGTAGCCATGGTCGAGCAGGCGTTTGGCGAAGTCCATCGCGCTGATGCCCAGATCCCTGGCCTGCTTCTTCAGTGTGATGATGAATTCGTGGGTCGCCCTGCGCTGCGGGTAGGCCAGCTCGAACCCGGCATCGGCGAGCCGTTTGGCCAGGTAGTTGGCGTTGAGGGTCGAATATTCGGAGACCCGCACCATGCCCTCACGCCCCAGCATCCGGGCATAGATATAGGCGCGGATCAGGACCCCGGCATTGCCGGCGAAGGCCGACAGCTTGCCGATCGTCTGCGGAAACTCCTTTTCGGTCAGCCAGTGATAGTCGTGGCCATCGAAACCGACCATGGGCACCGGCAGGAAGGGCTTCAGGCGCTCACTCACCCCTACCGGCCCGGCCCCCGGCCCGCCGCCACCGTGCGGCGTCGAAAAGGTCTTGTGCAGATTCATGTGGATCACGTCGAAGCCCATGTCACCCGGCCTGACCTTGCCGAGGATCGCATTGAGATTGGCGCCGTCGTAATACAGCAGGCCGCCGGCCTGGTGCACCAGCCGGGCGATCTCGGTGATGCGGCGCTCGAACACGCCGACCGTCGAGGGGTTGGTCAGCATGATGCCGGCGGTCTGCGGACCCAGCGCCTGCTTGAGGGCCTCGATGTCCACGTCGCCGTCATCCAGAGTCGGGATCTCGCGCACCTTGTAACCGCACATCACCGCCGTGGCCGGATTGGTGCCGTGCGCCGCATCGGGCACGATGATCTCGTTGCGCGCCGAATCGCCACGCGCATCGTGATAGGCCCGGATCATCGCCACACCGGCCAGTTCGCCCTGGGCACCGGCGGCCGGCACCAGGGATACCGCCTTCATGCCGGTGACATCCTTGAGCATCTCCTGCAGCTCATGCATGCAGGCCAGGAAGCCCTGGCTGTGTGTATCAGGGGCGTACGGATGGCGTGCCAGCAAGCCCGGCAGCATGGCCAGTGAATTACATGCCCGCGGGTTGTACTTCATGGTGCAGGAACCCAGCGGGTAGAACTGGGTGTCGATCGAGAAATTCTTCTGCGACAGCCGGGTGTAATGGCGCACCGCCTGCATCTCCGAGACCTCGGGCAGCGCCGGCGGCTGCGAACGTTGCATCTCGGCCGGGATACCCTCCAAGGCGGACCTTTCCTTGGGTGCCTGGGCGAATGCCCGGCGGCCGGGTTGGGATTGTTCGTAGATCAGCATGATGTCAGGTCTTCATTGATTCATGGGACACAGAGTACGCAGAGGTCCACAGAGAACACAGAGCTCCTCGCAATAGGGCCTGAAGAACTCAGTGACCTCTGCGATTCCCTGTGTTCTCTGCATCGGGTCTTTCAGCCCAAAGCGGCGATCGCAGCCTCGTAGTCGGGCTCCTGGCCGATCTCGGGCACCAGCTCGGCATACAGCACCTTGTTGTCCGCATCCAGCACCAGGGCTGCACGGCCGGTGATGCCGGCCAGCGGCCCATCCTCGATCAGGATGCCATAGTCCTTGGCAAAGTTGCGCGAGCGCATCATAGACAGGGTCTTGACGTCCGCCGTGCCTTCGGCGGCGCAGAAACGGCCCTGGGCAAAGGGCAGATCGGCCGAGATCACCAGCACCACGACGTCGTCGCGTCCACCGAGCTTCTCGTTGAACACCTTGGTCGAGGTGGCGCAGGTCGGCGTATCCAGGCTGGGGACTATGCTGATCAGCTTCTTCTTGCCGGCAAAGTCGGCGAGGCTGAGGTCGTTCAGTTTGCCATCGACAAGACGGAAATCGGGGGCCGTGCTGCCGACCGCCGGCAGGTCGCCGTTGGTATTGATCGGGGTTCCGTGCAGGGTTATCTGTGCCATATCTGTTCTCCTGTTGGTTCTGTCTGATTCCCCGCCGGTGCAGCAGGCGGGGGATTTGGCCGCGGCTCAATCGAACTTCGGCTCGACCGGGCACTTGGCCTGGGTTCTGGTGGCCATGATGCGCGCGAGCTTGGTTGCGTACTCGTCCATTTCTGTCGCCGGTGCGCAACTCGGTCGCACATACCAGCACTGCATTGCCGAGTTCCGGATAGTCCTCGGCCAGGTCAAAACCGCCGAGTACATTGTGCGCGGCAAGCGATCGCAGGATATCCGCGACCGGGGCGGACAGGCGCAGGACACCCTCATGAAACATGGGCGCGGCAAACTGCCGTTCGACGCCATCGATCGCGCTCAGCCGGTCGATCAGGGCGGCGGTATTGGCATGACAGCTCGCGGCGACGCGCGCGAGCCCCTCCCCACCGAGCAACGCCATGTGGATGGTCGCCGCGGTGACGAGCAGGCCCTGGTTGGTGCAGATATTCGAAGTCGCCTTCGATCGCCTGATGTGCTGCTCCCGTGCCTGCAGGGTGAGCGCATAGCCGGGCTTGCCCTCGAGATCCACCGTCCTGCCGATGATGCGCCCCGGCATCTGGCGCACCATTGCCTGTTTGGTGCACATGAAGCCGAAATAGGGGCCGCCCGAGGACAGCGGCGCGCCCAGCGGCTGTCCCTCGCCGCAGGCGATGTCGGCGCCCTCGCTGCCCCACTCACCCGGCGGCTTGAGCACGGCCATCGCCAGCGGGTTGACCACACCGACCGCGAGCATATTGTTGGCGTGCGCGAAATCAGTCAGGGCATCCGCGTCTTCGAGCACGCCGAAGAAGTTTGGCTGGGGTATCAGCAGCGCAGCGAAATCCTCGCCCGCGTGCGCCGCCAAGGCGGTCATGTCGATCCTGCCGGTGGCAGGGTCGAAGGGCACCTCGACCAGCTCGATCGCCTGGTTGCGGACGATCGTATGCACCGTCTTGCGATAGGCGGGGTTGAGCGTCCGCGGCACCAGGATCCGACGCGACTTCGACTTGCGGTTGACGCGCACCGCCATCAGGACGGCCTCGGCCAGGCCGGAGGCACCGTCGTACAACGAGGCATTCGATACGTCCATGGCCATCAGCGCAGTCATCATGGACTGGTATTCATAAAGCAGCTGCAGCGTGCCCTGGCTGGCCTCCGCCTGATAAGGCGTATAGGCGCTGTAGTACTCACCGCGGGTGGCGATCTGCCAGACTGCGGCCGGGATGTGGTGGTCATAGGCGCCGGCACCGATGAAGCAAACCGGCTGCCCGTCCACGCGCGCACGCGCTGCCATGAGCGCACTGACCTCCATTTCCGACATGCCCACAGGTACGTGCTCAAGTTCCTTTGCACGCAGATCGGCAGGGATCTCGTCGAAAAGGTCATCGATCTGATCGACACCGATCACATCGAGCATGTGGCGGACATCTTCTTCTGTATGCGGGATAAAGGGCATGACTTGGCCTGTCTTCGGTCAGCTTGAAAGGGCCATGCACCGCCCGGCGGTGCACGGCCGGGACATCAGTGGTCTTCTGACTCGGCGTGCTCGGCGTAGCTGTCGGCATCCAAAAGCGCATCCAGCTCACTCGGATCGGACAGGCGGATCCGGAAGATCCAGCCCTCCTCGAAGGCGTCCTGGTTGATCGTCTCCGGCGAATCCGCGAGCAGCTCGTTTGCCTCGATCACCTCACCGCTCACCGGGCTGTAAACATCAGAGGCGGCCTTGACCGACTCGACGACGGCACACTCAGTGCCTGCACCCAGCACGGTGCCGACCTCGGGCAATTCGACGAACACCAGGTCACCCAGCAGCTCCTGAGCGTGATCCGTAATCCCGACGGTGGCAATATCGTCGTCGTCCAACCGCACCCATTCGTGGGATCTCGTGTATTTCAGTTCGTTCGGGACATCGTTGCTCATTGTTTTGTTCTCCGGCTTTCAGGGTCACCGACGACGGGGGTCGGCACGCTTGGTCTTGGTTCAGATGGAGCGGGCGCGCGACCCGGTCACAATTCGATACATGGCTTGCCGTTGCGGGCGAACGGCATTTTCACCCGACGCACCGGCAGCCGACGACCACGGATATCCACGGTCAGGGTCTCGCCGGCATCCGCTGCGACACGCGCCATGGCGATCGAGCGCTCGAGTGTGGGCGAAAATCCACCCGAAGTGATCTCGCCGACCTCTTCATCACCGTCGTACAGCTTCTGGTGACCACGCAGGATGCCCTTGCCTTCGAGTACGAGCCCGGTGAATTGGGGAAGATTACCCGCTGCCTTCTGCTTTTCAAGCGCAGAACGACCAATGAAATCGCGTTCCGCCGGCTCCAGCGCGACGGTCCAGGACAGACCCGAGGCCAGCGGCGACTGTGTTTCGTCCATGTCGGTACCGTAGAGGTTCATCCCGGCCTCAAGACGCAGGGTATCGCGCGCGCCCAGACCACAGGGCCGCACACCCGCGGCCGCCAGTGCCCGCCAGAAGCCCGGGGCCTCCTGCTCGGGCAGCACCACCTCGAAGCCATCTTCGCCGGTATAGCCGGTGCGCCCGACGAACCAGTCACCGGCATGCGCGGCACTGAAGGGCTTGAGCGCCATCGCCGCGGCCCGCAGGTCCTGGGGCAGCAGCGCCTCCGTCCTGGCGCGCGCGTTCGGGCCCTGGACGGCGATCATGCCGAGATCGAATCGCGGCTCGACCTCGACGTCGAACGGCCGCGCGACCTCCTGGATCCAGGCCAGGTCGTTGTCGGTGGTCGCCGCATTCACGACCATCCGGAACCAGTCGTCGGCCATGAAATACACGATAAGATCGTCGATCACGCCGCCATCAGGGCCCAGCATGCAGGAATAAAGGGCCTTGCCGGCCGTTTTGAGCTTGGCGACATCGTTTGCGAGCAGGTAGCGCAGAAAGGGCCGCACGGCGCTGCCGCGCAGGTCGATCACGGTCATGTGGCAGACGTCGAACATACCGGCATCGCGCCGCACCGCGTGATGCTCCTCGATCTGCGAGCCGTAGTTGACGGGCATGTCCCAGCCGCCAAACGGCACCATGCGGGCACCCATCTCACGGTGGGTCTCGTTCAGGACCGTTTTCTTATCCATCGATCACTCCGGCTGCAGGCGAACAAAAGGGGCGGCATGGCATCCGCAATCCACGAAAACCACGCCGCCCCTCTGTCCAGAAACCTGAGAGTTTGAAAGCGCGCCGCGCTCCCTGCCCCGTCGGTGGGTACCTTGACGGTACCGCTCTCCAGAGCCAACCCGAACCAGTGCTACGCCGATTCACCCCCGCGGTCCTTTTGCCTGAGCGATTCCGGGCGGGAATTGCGCCTTCGGCGTCGGCACGATTGCCGAGCTCTCCCGTCGGGGGTAGGTTGGATGCAAGACTATAAACAGTTTCCGCTCCCCGGCCAAGCGGACCTGTACCGGTCTCGGCGCTTGAAACTGGATGCCGGTTCCGGCACTTTGATCCTGTAGCGTTAAGAACAATTGCGGTGAAGTACCGGAAATAAGATCGATGAAATTGATATTCAGGTACTTTCTGATCTGCGGCCTCTTGGCGCATCTGACCATTATCGTCGTTCTTCTGCATTTTCGATTCACCGGCCTTACCCCTCACCTCTATATCCGGAAAGGGATCGGGGTGCTCGACCGCGACAGTTCTCCCACACGCCATATCGCCCGGGCGGCCAGAGCATTGCTACTGGACAGCGGCCTGTTTACTGACCCGATTGTCGAATACCCTCCTGACCTCACCGTCGAACTTCCACAATGGCGCGGCGTGGGCGCCAACGCCTTGCGAACAGATACCGCGCCTCGCTACACCTCCCTGGGTGAACCGGTCGCTACCACTGACGAGGGCCTTTGGGCACTCGGTACGCCGCCAGCGATGCGCCGCGTGCCCGTCGACTCTCTGGCAGATCTGAAGAAGGCCCTCGCTAATGCGAGGCCGGGTGACGCGATCACCCTGATGCCGGGTCACTATCGGCTGTCGGAACGCCTTCAGCTTAAAGCGGAGGGAACCCCCGACAGCCCACTGCTCCTGCGTGGTGAGAATATCGCTGACACGGTGCTGGAACTGGAGGATGGTGGCAGTCTGGCCGTGAATGGAAAATACTGGAACCTGTCAGACTTGATCGTGCGTGGGCAATGCCCCCGTGGGCCATGTCCGTTTCTGGTCGACATCGGCAACCACGCCGACCGATTTACAGCCCGAAACCTCTTCGTCTCCGGACTGCGCACCCTGCTCAACGTCGCGAAGATGCCCGGGGCCAGCGCTTCCGGGTTGATCGACGGCGTAACGCTGGTTGACGCACGCATTTCCACCTCAGCACTGGATTGGCCGCAATCCGCCATTCGCGAAATCGCCATTCCTCGAGAGGCTGACAAATTCTCGGTCGTGTGCGTGCAGAAAGACGCGTCGCCGGGCTGTGACACCGACAATCTCGCTCAGGCGATCAAGCGACTTTCGAATGGCGGCCTGCTTTTGATGCGCACCGGCCGCTATCAACAGGCCGCAACCTTGCGCACTGAAGACCTCCATATCCTTGCCGAACCTGGTGCAACCCTGCACAGCAAGAGCACTGCAGGGAAAGGCGCCTTGGTCGTCAACGCCGGCGTAACCATCGAGGGCCTGGCCTGCTCGCACATCAAGGTCAATGACGGAAATGGCGCCTGTGTGCGGCAGCAGCATGGAGACGTCACGCTGATCGGCGTGCATTTTCACCATGCCCAGATGGGCATCCTGACTGGACACAATGGAGGGAACATCCGCATCCTCGACAGCTACTTCCACGACAGCGGTTATGACGAGAGCGGTCAACTCGGTCACAATATTTACGTCAATAGCGGAACTCTGGAGTTCATTCGCTCATGGAGTCTAGCAGCACGCAATGCGGGCCATGAACTCAAGTCGCGTGCAGCACAGACCATCATTGCCAACAGCCTTTTGGCATCCCTGAACAGCCGCGACAGTCGGCTGATCGATGCCCCGAATGCCGGAATTCTTGAGGTGCGCGGCTCAGTCCTCGGAGAGGGTCCTCGCAGTGAGAATCAGGACCTGATCGGTTATGGGCTGGAATTGAAGGAAGGCAGACAGACCCACGAAACCAATACCGTGACGATCAGGGGGAACACCATCTACATCGACCGACCGCAGGGCGCTCAGCTATTGAATGAGAAAACCGCAACCTCGATCGACATCACCGATAACATCGTCATTGGCGATATCTCCGGGCCACCGGGAAACACGTATTTCGATGGTCGCGAGGAAGCAGGTTCGGCTGCTTACCCGACGTTGCACCCAAAGACCCTGTGACGCCTGCGATGCTGGCACAATAACAATGTCGCGGCGTGCATGAACTCTGCGAGGGCTCAAGGTGTTTCACTCAAGCCGAAGGACCCAAACTGCAACCGGCTCCTTCAAGTAGTTAGCCACCAGCACAAGCAGTTCATGGTTGGGGTCATAGACCATGTCGTAGTTCATCCCGATCGCAAAAGGAATGGACGCGGTTGGCACCTGCCGCCAGGCATCTTCGGCTGTCGAATAAAGCCAGGTCTCTGTTGAGCCGGGTCCGCCCGCTTTTTTCCTTTCGATCAACGCCACAACCCGTTTGATGCCCGGGTGGTAGACGAGTGGTGTCGACCCGCCCCCCGGCGGGCGCACCCGCGGCGTAGGCATGAGCTTGTCCCTCTCTTCCCCGAGCCGGTACTGCCATACTTCATCCGCCCCTTTATTGGTACCGAAGGAAACCACAACTTCGCGATCAGAATCGAATGTTGCGGCGTTATGCCAGCCCGGCGGCCCGCCTTTCCCAATCTTCTCCCATCGACCGGTATCGATATCGAGCACCCAATAGCCAGTAGATTTCACGCCAATGTAGACCCGCCGATTCAGATCGAAGGTCGCACCATAGGGAAAGAAAGATACGCCATTATTGGCAAGTGGCTGCCAACTGTTTTCTGAGACGAGATACGCCCAGGTTGGGTGGCTTTTGATCTGTTTCCACAGTTGTTTCTTGATGCCCCAGGGCTTGGCTGGACTCAAATGCTCAGGATGACTCGCAACGATCAAGCGGTCTGAGATGGGGTCAAACTCGACCGCATCGAACGTATGCATAGCCCAAGGCCGCTCGCCATCCGATCCCGCAACTGGAATACCCTCCGGGTTGACCCGGTAGGTCGTCGGATCATCAGGGGGGTAAGCACTCGACCAATGCAAAGACCCCATATCGAAAAAGCGAACTGTATTGTCCCAGTCAGTGCTGTGGGTATCACTGCCAAACAACATCAGGCGGCCGCGAACCGGATCGAATGCCGCCCCGCCATGGGACTGTCGGGAAAAGTCGTCTGGACCACTCCCAGTCTGCTGATGAATCTTCAGCCACACACCCCCAGGGAGAGATCGAAGCTCCGGGTTGACAACTCCGGGAGCAACCGGTTTCACCGTCGTCAACTCGACACCATCTGCGGATCCAAACAACGAGCGGCGCGAATCACGGTAGAACTCGGCATCTGAAACTTTACCTGCAAACCAATACATTAAGAACGCGGCGACGACTGCGTTCGCCAGAACGCCCACCAGCGCCATGTATCGTGCGAAAAAGCTAAACATCTTGAGCTCGGGCAGTAGCACCAAAATAACTCTAGGCATTTTATACATCAGAACCTCGGGCCATCAGAATACCATTTCGCACCAAATAGACCGCTGCACCTGGGAATCATCCTGCTGTTCCGGAGGCGGCCACGAGCTGTCCACGAGCTGTCCATGAATTGCCGAGCCCGCGAAAGGCCGCTACGCAGGTGGCTCTAGAACGGGGTCAAGCCGCTATAATGCGGAGCGTGAGTGCAAGAATCGAAACACCATGAGTTTTTTCCTGTTGTTCAAGGGCAATGCCCCGCCGGGCGGGCTTGATGCCTTTTTGGTCATTGCGGCATCCCATGGCCTTGAGGAAACGCGCCACTTGGTTGTCGGGACCCACCAACTCATCTTTTTCCACGACCAAGCGCAAGCGAACGTGGCATATCACAGTACCGCCAATGGCGATTTCGTTGCGGTCCTGGGTTCAATATTGGCCGGGACCCGATCAATCCCAAATTGCCTGCCCACGTTGCTGGAAAGATATGCCTGCGAAGACTTCGCGTGGGACGAACTCCTCGGTACTCATGTAATCCTGATCCACAAGGCAGGAACGCTTTACGTCGTCACCGATGGCCTCGGCGCCAGCAGGATCTACACGAACGAGGACAACTCCGTCTGGTCCAACTCGTTCCTGGCCATGCTGGAGATCACCAGACCGAAAGCATTCGACCAGCAGGCCTGCTACGAATACGTAACCAACGGTTCGGTATTCGGCCGCAGGACCCTGGTCGAAGGCATCAGCTCACTTCCGGCGAACGCGATTCTTTCCGTCAACTCGGACGAAACCCGGATACACCAACGGCCGAGCCCGATCGCAAACGAACCCCTGGACGGCCCGATCACGCTCGATCGGGTGGCCGATTATCACTGCGCGCGCCTTTCCGAGGTCTTTGCCCCGATCGCGGAAAACTATGGCGACCGCATCAGGCTGTCCTTCTCCGGCGGATTCGACTCGCGGCTGATGCTCGCGATGCTGATGAAGCATGGCGCCAGACCGATGTTGTTCGTCTACGGAGACGATAACGACGAGGACGTGAGGATCGCGAGGACCATCTGCAAGGCGGAGGGACTGACACTTGAATGTATCGACAAGAGTACGGTCCCGGCACCCGATCCCGAGGCTTTCATCGGCGAGACTGAGAAAAACCTGTTCGCCTTCGACGGCTGGAAGGTGGAGACACCCCTGTTCGATTTCGGCGCGGACCGGCAGGACCGACTCAAGCGGCATGTGGATGGACAGGTGCCGCTCAACGGCTCGCTTGGCGAGATCTACCGCAACTTCTTTTACATGCCGGACCGGCCTTCGAGCACCGGCGCGGTGATCTCCACCTTCTATTCGCGCTACGACCCGCGGGCCTTCACCGATCGCTTCGATGAAAAGGACTACCGCTCGGCGATGGCGGCCTCGATGCGCGAGGCGATCGGGGCGGAGTCGGACGAGTTGACCCGGTCGCAGGTCGAAGAGGTCTATCCGAAATTCCGCGGGCGTTTCTGGACCGGACGCGACGCGCAGATCAACCAGCGTTTCGGCCCGATGTTCTTTCCCTTCCTGGAACACGCCGCGATCTCCAACACCGCGAAGATCCCTATTGGACTCAAGGACCTCGGCTATCTTCAGGGGCGTATGATCGGCCGGGTCAACAGTCGACTCGCGGACTATCCGAGTGACTACGGCTTCGCGCTGAACGGTCCGCGCCCGCTCAAGTACCGGGTAAAGACCTTCCTCGGCACCCAGCGTCCGCCGGTCTTGCGGAAACTCTCGTTCCGCATGACCCACCGCGCACAAGAGGCGCGGACCGGTGCGCTGTCGCCGGCCTATCTGTCGAAAGTGATCGATCTGGAGTTTCCGATCATGCGATCGCTCTTCAACCTGGATGCGGTTAACTCGGCGACCCAGTACGGACTGATCGCGACCCTGGAGTATCTGGGCCAACGCTACAACCTGCAGGTTGCCGATGATTGACCCGCCGGCATAAAACGGCAGGTCAAAAACCGACTCAACGCGCCGATTTGCGCACCAGCAGGATCACCGGCACCAACCCCACCGCCAGCAGTGCGACCGCGGGCAGCGCGGCACGCTCCCACTCGCCTTCGGATGTCAGTTCGTAGATCCGTACCGCCAGGGTGTCCCAGCCGAACGGGCGCAGCAGCAGGGTGGCCGGCATCTCCTTCATCACGTCGACCAGGACCAGCAGACCCGCCGTCAGCAGGCCCGGGCGCAGCATCGGCAGGTAGACCCGCCACACGGTATCCCACTGCCCGGCACCCAGGCTGCGTGCGGCCTCGCGGATGCTCGGGCGGATGCGCTCCAGGCTGCTGTCCACCGGCCCGTAGGCCACCGCGAGAAAGCGCGCGAAATAGGCCATCAGCAGGGCGACGACGGTACCCGAGAGCACCAGGCCCGGGTCCTCGCCGGTCAGCCACTCGACCGCGTCGGCAAAGCGGTTGTCCAGCCAGGTCAGCGACAACATGACGCCCACCGCCAGCACCGAGCCGGGCAGCGCATAGCCCAGGGTGCTGATGCGCACGCTCAGCGCGGTCGAGTAATCGGCGTGGTAACGGTGCGCATAGGCCAGCACGAAGGCCGCGAAGACGGTCAGCACCACCGGCCATGATGCCGAGCGACAGGGTGTGGACGAACAGGCCCAGGTAGCGTGCATCGAGGTCTCCCACTGCACCCCAGGCCCAGGTGACCAGTTGTGCGACCGGGGCCAGGAATGCCAGGAACAGGACGGTCCAGCCGAACACGCTCGCCGCCAGAGCCTGCCGGCCGGTCAGCCGCATGCGCCGCTGCACCCCGCCGCGCCCCGATTCGGTGAAACGTGCGCGGTACCGGAAGCGCCGCTCGACCACCAGGGCGACCAGCACGATGGTCAACAGGATCGAGGCCAGCTGCGCCGCGCTCTGCAGGTCGAAGAAGCCGAACCAGGCCTTGTAAATCGCGGTGGTGAAGGTGTCGAAGTTGAACACGGATACGGCGCCGAAATCGGCCAGCGCCTCCATCAGGGCGAGACTGAGTCCGGCAACGATTGCAGGCCTCGCCATTGGCAGGGAGACACGAAAGAACGCAGCCCAGGGTCCCAGGCCTAGGCTTCGACCGGCCTCGTAGGCGCTCTGCCCCTGGCCCAGGAAGGACATCCTCGCAAGCATGTACACGTAGGGGTAAAGGACCAGGGTCATCACGACGATGACGCCGAAGGTGTTGCGTACCTCGACCGACCATCTCGGTGAAAGGCCAAGGAGGTCGCGCAGACCGGCCTGCACCGGCCCGGCAAAATCCAGCATCCCGACGAACACGAACGCCAGCACATAGGCCGGCAGTGCGAAGGGCAGCATCAGTGCCCAGTCGAGTATTCGCCGCCCCGGGAATTCGCACATCACCGTCAGCCAGGCGAGCGGGACACCGAGCAGGAGGCTGCCCAAGGCCACGCCCAGCACCAGCCAGAAGGTATTGACCAACAGGCCCGGCAGCACGGTGCCGGCGAGATGCGACCAGATCGTCGAGTCGAAGAAAAACCAGGAACCGAGGATCACCGCCAGCGGCACCAGCACACTGACCGCCAGCAGGCGGGCCGCCCACCGCCAGCGGACAGCCGGGTCGCTCAAGCCGGAAGCCAGGCCCGGTGCGGTTTCAAGTTTGATGCTCGTTGACATGTTCTTTGTTCAAAAAAGGGGGCGGGACGACCCTGCCGCCCCGCCATCCCCCGGGTTTGCCAACCCTCCGAAACAATTGGCTACGGCGCAGCCCGATTCATTGGTACCCGGCACGGTCCATCAGCATGATCGCCTGGGACTGCAGGGGACCGGCCTCGGTCACGTTGAGCTCGTCCGCCTTGAATGTACCCCAAGCAGCGACCGTGGGGTCCGGGGCGACCGCCGGATTCACCGGGTACTCCATGTTCAGGCCGGCAAAATCACCCTGGGCATCCACCGAGGACAGCCACTCGAGCAGGCGCAGCGCCGCCTCGGGGTGCTTGGCGTACCGGGTGATGCCGGCACCGGAGACATTGATATGCACCCCGCTGCTGTCCTGGTTTGGCCAGAACAGGGCAAGCTTGATATCGGGCTGGTCTTTCTCCAGGCGACCGAAGTAATACGTATTGACGATGGTCACGTCGCACAGGCCGGCGGCGACCGCCTCCATCGCCTTGGTGTCGTTCGAAAACGGCGGTGCGGCCAGATTGTCCACCCAGCCGCGCACCACTTGCTCGGCTTTTTCCTCGCCGAGCCTCGCGATCAGGGTCGCCACCAGCGACTGGTTGTAGACCTTTTTAGAGGTCCGCAGACACAAGCGCCCCTTCCACTTCGGGTCGGCGAGGTCTTCGTAGGTGCTCAGTTCCCCGGGGCCGACACGCTCGGTGCTGTAGACGATCGTGCGGGCGCGGCGCGATAAGCCGTACCAGCGACCCTGTGGATCGCGCAGTCCGGCCGGGACGTTGGTCTCCAGCACCGCCGAATCGGTCTCGGCCAGCACGCCCGTCTCGGCCGCCTGCCAGAGGTTGCCGGCATCGACGGTGATGAGCAGGTCTGCCGGTGTGCGTTTGCCTTCGGCATTCAGGCGCTGCAGCAGCGGCCCCTCCTTGTCGGTGATATAGCTGATCTCGACGCCGGTCTCGGCGGTGTAGCGGTCGAACAGCGGCTTGATCAGATGTTCATTGCGCGCCGAGTAAACGACCACCTCTTCGGCCACCGCGGCGACCGGAGCAAACAGGACAACGGCCGCGGCCGCAGGCAGGAGAAGACGCAACATGCGAAACACCTCAATAACATTACGAATGAGAATGATTCGCAATGTTATTACTAATTTCCATGTTGTCAACACGCAATCATTATCGGTTGTCGGGGAGGCGTCGGCCGCAAAGCGACGTGCGTCCCGGGCAAGGGGCATGCAATCGGCAACGTCTGCGAGTGGGCAAAGGTCCGAGCGGTCAGCGCTACAAAGGTGGTCGGCTGATTCCCGGCAGCTCCGTGCCATGGCCGAGTGCCACTTTTTCAAACAGGCGCCGCAGCGGCGGCAGGCGGCCGGCAACGCCAAGACCGAGATTGCGCACCAGGGAGAGTGCCCCCGAATCGTTGCTGAACAGGTGCTTGAACGCATCCATGGCCAGCTGGGTCGCCGTATTGTGTCCCTTGCGGCTGCGCTCGTAGGCGCGCAGGGTGGCGAGAGCGCCTGGCGCGCGGCCCCGCTCGCGCCCCGCCAGCAAGGCATCCAGCAGGGCGCCGGCATCGAGAAAACCGAGGTTGACCCCCTGCCCCGCCAGCGGATGGATCACATGCGCCGCATCGCCCACCAGGGCCAGGCCCGGCTGCACATAGTGTTCGGCATGCTGCAGGCGCAGCGGAAAGGCGGCCCGTGCGCCCTGCACCTCAAGCCGGCCCAGGCGTGACTCGCTTGCCTCGGTCAACAGGGTGTTGAACTCATCCTCATCGAGCGCACACAGGCGCTCGGCATCATTCGGCGAGTTCGTCCAGACGATCGAAAAAAGATCCGTTTCCAACGGCAGCAGGGCCAGGGGGCCGTTTGTCATGAAGTGCTGCCACGCGGTCGACCGGTTGCCGTGTTCGGCCCTCACGGTCGCCACCACGGCATGCTGGTCGTAGGCCTCGCTGCGCGACTCGATACCCGCCAGCTCGCGCACCCGTGAACGCGCACCATCGGCACCGACCATCAGTCCGACCTGCAGCACCCTGCCGTCGGCCAGTGTCAGGCTTACACCCTTTCCCACGTTCTCGAATGCCTTGATACGCGCAGGCGCCAGCACCCGGACCCCAGCCCCTTCGAGCGACCGCCACAGGGCACGCACCATGACCCGGTTCTCGACGATATGACCGAGGTCCGGCTCGGCGATGTCCGCGGCGTCGAAATGGATCTCGCCGAAACCGGCACGGTCCCAGACATGCATATGTTCGTAGGGAGTAACCCGGTCATCGACCATCGCATGCCACACGCCGAGGTTCTGCAGCATCTGCTGCGAGGCACGCGTGATCGCGGAGACGCGCAGATCGTGACCCCCGGCATCCCAGTCCAGTTCGGGTTCGCGTGCCTCGACCAGCACCACCGAGAAATCGTGTTGCGCCAGCGCACTGGCGAGGGCGGCGCCGACCATACCGCCGCCAATGACCGCGACATCGTATTCGAAATCAGCCAAGCGGCACCCCGCGTGCCAGGCGCGGCTGCCGTCCGAAAAGACCCATGGCCGCCCGCGCCAGCGGATGCTTGGCCCCGGGCACGAGTTCCATCGCCAGCAGGCCAAGGTTGCGACCAAGGCGCACCACGCCGAGCGGATTGCTGAACAGGCGCGCCAGGCCGTCGGTTGCCAGGGCGACGTTGCGCTGCTCGGCAACGCGCCAGCTTTCGTAGGTCGAGAGTCTGTCTGCGCTGCCGATGTCCGCACCTGCTGCGAAGGCGTCGCTGACGACCTCGGCCAGGGCGGCGACATCCCGGATACCCAGGTTGAAACCCTGCCCGGCAATCGGGTGCAGGGTGTGCGCCGCATTGCCGATGACCGCCACCCGGCCACGCACCGATTCGCGTGCGCGCAAAAGGCTCAGCGGATAGGCGGCACGTTTGCCGACGCGCTGAAAACGCCCGAGGCGGTAACCAAAGCGTTGCTGGAAGGCGGCGAGGAAGGCGGCATCGTCGAGCGCCAGGACGGAATCGAGGTCTTCATCGCGGACCGTCCAGACCACCGCACAACGCTGCTCGCTCATCGGCAGCAGGGCCACGGGGCCGCTGTCGGTAAAACGTTCGTAGGCGACGTTGCGGTGCGGCTTCGCCGGGGTGATGTTGGTCACCACGGCAGATTGCCCGTAATGCCAACGCTGCACCGGGACATCCAGCTGCTCGCGGATCGCCGAGTTTCCACCGTCTGCCGCGACCAGCAGCCTGCACTCGAGTGTGCTCATCAGGCCGTCACGCTCGACCTCCACCCGCACCTGTCCACCCTGGTCGCTGAAGCTGACCACGCGCGCGGGCGCGATCACCTCGAGTGCCCCATCCTCGCCCATCTTTCGCAACAGCACGCGCCCCAGCTCGCGCGCGGTGACCACGTACCCGAGCGCCGGCACACCTTCATCGGCGGCCGCCAGCCGGGTAAGGCCAAAATGGCCGCGATCGGAGACATGGATATCCCGTATCGGCTCGGCGACCCCGGCCAGCGATGGCCACACACCGATTGCCTCGAAGATACGCCGGGTGCCGTAGGCGAGCGCAATGGCGCGGTCGTCGTAACCGGGCTGACTGTCCGCCCCCGGCGCATAGGCCTCGACCAGCGCCAGACGCAGCCCCCGGTTCGCCAGTGAAATCGCCAGGCTGGCGCCGACCATACCGCCGCCGACAATGATCAGGTCGTAACAGGCAGGTGCGCTCATCGGGCCATCAATGCCTCTATCTGTTCGACCGTTTTGGGTGCATCGCGGCTCAGCACGTCCGGTTCCGCCCGGGTGACCAGGACATCGTCCTCGATACGGATGCCGATGCCCTGCCATTTCTTGGCCACGCCCTTCGCCCCCTTCGGGATATAGAGGCCCGGTTCGATGGTCAACACCATACCCGGCTCGAGTTCACGCCAGTGCCCGTCGACCTTGTAGTCGCCGACATCGTGCACATCCATACCCAGCCAGTGGCCGGTACGATGCATGTAGAAGCGACTGTAGGATTCCGCCTTCAAGGCCTTCGCCAGGGTACCTCGCAACAGACCGAGCTTGAGCAGCCCCCTGGTCAGTACGCGCACCGCGGCCTGGTGAGGATCATTCCAATGATTGCCGGCACGCGCCTTGTCGATCGCCGCGAGTTGCGCCTCCAGCACCAGTTCGTAAAGGATGCGCTGTGAATCGCTGAACCGGCCGGTCACCGGAAAGGTACGCGTGATATCCGAGGCATAGCACTCGACCTCGCAGCCGGCGTCGACCAGCACCAGGTCGCCGTCCTGCAGCGGTGTCCTTGTTCTCCACGTAATGCAGGACACAGCCGTTGCCCCCACCGCCGACGATGGAAGGATAGGCCAGCTGCGCCGCGCCCTGCATCTGGCATTGGTGACTGAACACGGACGCGAGCTGGTACTCCTGCATGCCAGGCTCACAGCGGCGCATCAGCTCGGTGTGCGCCTGCGCGGACAGACGTGCCGCCCGGCGCATCACCGCCACCTCGGCGCGGCTCTTGTAAAGTCGCATGTCATGCAGGAAATGGTCGAGCGCGAGAAACTCGATTGGCCCATGCACGCCGGAGCGCGAGCGCGAACGCACCTGGGCGACCCAGTCGGATACGCGCTTGTCGAATGCGGGGTCTGAGCCCATGGCAAAGAATACCCGCTCGCGCTCTTCCAGCAGGCCCGGCAGGATGTCATCGAGGTCGGCGATGGGAAACGCGTCATCGGCACCGAAATCAGCCACGGCACCTTCCAGGCCGGCACGGTAACCGTCCCACATTTCCTTTGCCGGATCCTTTTCGCGGCAGAACAGGATGTACTCGCCGTGTGCCCGGCCGGGCACCAGCACCAGCACCGCCTCGGGTTCGGAGAATCCGGTCAGATAATAGAAGTCGCTGTCGGGGCGGAACGGATGATGCACATCACGATTGCGTACCGCCTCGATACCGGTCGGCAGAATGGCGACAGAGTTCGCCCCCATCATGCCCATCAGCTGGCGCCGCCGGCGCTTGAACTCGCTCTGGTTCATGTCACTCCTGCCCGCCGCCGAGATCATCGCGAACGAGCATCACGCCCACGCGCAGGTACTCCTCGATTTCGATCAGCGCCGACTGGTTTTCCGGGGTATTGTCGGCATCCTGGGTATCCAGCCGGGTCATCTCCGCCATATCGCGCAGCAACCCGCGCGACTGCTCAGACAACCGTCCCGCCACCGACTCCCCGCCCAGGCCAAAACCGAACAGGAAGCCCTGGCACCAGTCACGTACCGCGCCGAGACGGGTGCTGTCCACCTGGATATCCTGCGGCAGCAGAAGGCTGAGGAGCTGCATCGGCTCACCGCGGTCCGCGGCAAACACATCGGCGAACATCCGGTCGAGGGCGGCGCGGCACTCGCCCGCCAGCACATCCGCCGGGTCGAAGTCCGAATACAGTTCCTGCTGCCATAGCTGCAACGGCTCCGGGACATCGGCCACGTACAGGCCAAGCGCGAACCCCTGCGCCTCCGAGGGACTCTGCGCAAGGCCACAACGCTGCAGTGCAGCGGCCAGCTCTGGATAGTCGGGCAGGGCGGGGAGCGGGGTAACAGCCATCGATTGCGGTCACACTTACGACAGTAATGTGTAATGCTATCACGCAGCGCCATTGACCCGGCTCGACGACGGAAACTATAGTCAGAAAACTCATGAGCAATAATGACAAACAAGGCATCCAGGAACAGGACCTGCGCGCACTCGAGCTGCGCGTCGAGGAAGTGATTCGTGCCTGTACCCACCTCAAAGACGAAAACAAGACACTGCGCGCACGCGAGCAGGAGCTGATGTCCGAGCTCGACACACTGGCGGAAAAAAATGATCAGGCGAAACACCGTGTCGAAGACATGATCGCCAGACTCAAGCGCCTGGAGGACGAGGCGTGAGCAAGGCCAACGAGCCGGTAGCGGTCAGCATCCTTGGAAAAGACTACCGGATAGCCTGCGAACCGGGTACCGAAGACGAACTGGTGAGCGCGTCACGCTTTCTGGACGCGCGGATGCGCGAAGTGCGCAGCACCGGGAAGGTGATCGGCACCGACCGGATCGCGGTCATGGTCGCGCTCAACCTGGCACACGAGTTGCTCAAGGAAAAGTCGGACCAGGATTCCGCGGCAAGCTCGGCCAACAAACGCATCCGTTCCCTGCGCGAGCGCATCGAAATCGCACTAAATGACAGCACCCAGCTGGAACTCTGACGCATTTGGGTTTAGCCTGTGTTCAGGCATTCCCTGCGGTGTTCGATAGCTGGCCCGATATTCCCTTGAGCCTATGCTTTATGCACCCCGGGACTGGATCACGGTTGCCAGTGTGCATGTCCGCCTCGTAGCGGAAAGCCTGAGGCGCCGTTCTGGTCCCACTTGAACCTCACGGTTCATGGATGACGGCGAGTACCGGCACAGGCGGGGGATGCCTCTACCCAACTCCGCCAATGACTGATCAGCAAAGGCTCCGCCAGCATCTCAAACATACTCGCCTCGCCCTTTCTGCACAGGCGCGGGCCGAAGCAGCGGCTTCCGCTGCAAGGCTGATTCTGAAACATCCGCGATTTGTTCGCGCAAAGCGCGTCGCCGCCTACTTCGGTATCAAGGGTGAACTCAGTCCGATGGGCCTCATGGAGCATGCTGCCCAATCGAACAAGCAGTGTTTCCTGCCGGTACTGCACCCTTTTCTTTCGGGCCGGCTCTGGTTTTGCCGGTGGCGGCCTGGCGACCGTGTTGCGCCAAACCGCTTCGGTATCCCGGAACCGATTCCGCGCGCGGGCGATCTCGTCGCCGCACGCAATCTGGATCTGGTCATCGTGCCGTTGCTCGGTTTCGACAGCGACTGCCACCGGCTCGGCATGGGCGGCGGATACTACGATCGCAGCTTCGCATTCATTCGCCGCCTGAAGCATAGAACACATCCGTATCTGATCGGCTTTGCACATGAGTCGCAACGCGTCGACAGACTGCAGACCCAAGCCTGGGATATCACACTCGACGCGATAGCAAGCGATCGCAGGTTCTACTTCGCACGACGCTGACAGCTGCAGACGTCGAACGGTGCACGCATCAGAAAGACCCATTCAATACAAACATTGGCAACAGTGTTTGCGTTTTCTTTCCTCCAACATTTCATCCCGGGCGTGTTCATGACGCCGCGCACGAAACGGCATGTATATGCGATTGACACGCTATACATCGTGTCAACGCACACGGGCACGAAAAAAGTTTTAACGAGAATTCGCTAAAGCCTTGAATACAAACGTCGATACCCCCGTTGACAAACTAGTAATTTCGTTTTCCTTGTTTATACTCAATCCATAATCTATGGCAACTGTTCAACCGGAGGGGTTTATGGCAGTCAAGAAGAAGGCATCCGCCACTAAGAAATCCGTAGTCAAGAAGGCTACGGTGTCTACGAAGAAGGTCGCTGCAAAGAAGAAGGCAGCACCTCGCAAAAAGGCCGTCGCCAAGAAGAAGGCTGCACCTCGCAAGAAGGCCGCCGTCACCAGGAAGGCAGCACCTCGCAAGAAGGCCGTCGCCAAGAAGAAGGCAGCACCGCGCAAAAAGGCCGTCGCCAAGAAGAAGGCAGCTCCGCGCAAGAAGGCCGCCGTCACCAGGAAGGCAGCACCGCGCAAGAAGGCCGTTGCCAAGAAGAAGGCAGCTCCGCGCAAGAAGGCCGTTGCCAAGAAGAAGGCAGCTCCGCGCAAGAAGGCTGTAGTCACCAGGAAGGCAGCACCCCGCAAAAAGGCCGCTGTCACCAAGAAGCCAGTGGCAAGGCCCCGCAAGGTCACTCCACGCAAGAAGCGTTGACCCAGCGGTAACCACGTAAAAAAAAGCCCGACCATCCGGTCGGGCTTTTTCTGTTCTGAATATTGAATCCGATGCCCGGGCTAACCGCCCTTGGCGAACAACTGGTATGCGGGATTGTCGGTCTCCTCGCTGTAAGCGTATCCGTTGTCTTCCATATAGGTACGGAAATCGCGCGCCGCCTTCTGCTCCAACTGCAGGCCAACCAGGACGCGCCCATAGGCGGCACCGTGATTGCGGTAGTGGAAGAGGCTGATGTTCCAGCCGCGAGACAAGCCCTTGAGGAAGGCCAGCAGAGCGCCCGGCCGCTCGGGGAACTCGAACCGGAACAATTTTTCATCCTGCACCTGGGGCGCATGCCCCCCGACCATGTACCGGATATGCAGCTTGGCCGTCTCGTTGTCGGTCAGGTCGGTCACCTTGAACCCCTTCTCGAGCAATTGCTCGACCAACTCCGCCCGTTCGATGTTGCCATTTCGCAACTCGACGCCACAGAACACCTGGGCACTGCTCTGATCAGAATAGCGATAGTTGAATTCGGTGATACTGCGCTTGCCCAGGGCACGGCAAAAGGCCAGGAAGCTGCCGGGCTTCTCGGGTATCTGTACCGCAAACAGTGCCTCGCGCTGCTCCCCCACCTCTGCGCGCTCAGCGATATGACGCAGGCGATCGAAATTGACGTTTGCACCGCTCAGGATACCGATCAGGGTCTGACCTTTCGCCTTTTCGCGTGCAACGTACTTTTTGATACCCGCGATGGCCAATGCACCCGCCGGTTCAGCCACGCTGCGGGTATCGTCGAACACGTCCTTGATGGCGGCACAGATTTCATCCGTGCTCACCAGGATGACCTCGTCGACCAGCTTGCGTGCGATACGAAATGGCTCTTTGCCGATCTGTCGCACCGCCACGCCATCGGCAAAGAGTCCCACCCGCGGCAGGACGACACGACGTCCCGCGGCCATGGCGCGCTCCAGCGTCGGGGAATCCTCGGGCTCCACCCCTATCACCCTGATGTCGGGGCGCACGTGCTTGATGTACGCAGCGACGCCCGCGATCAAACCGCCGCCGCCGACCGGCACGAACACCGCATCGATCGGATCGGCGTGCTGCCGCAGAATCTCCATACCGATGGTCCCCTGGCCTGCGATCACGTCGGGATCATCAAATGGGTGGATAAAGGTCAGCCCTTTTGCGGTGGCCAGCTTCGCGGCATGGGCATATGCCTCATCGTATGAATCGCCCTGCAACACGGCCTTGCCACCGAGTCGGCGCACGGTTCCGACCTTGATCGCCGGGGTGGTGACAGGCATGACAATGGTCGTATGCACACCCAGGCGCTCGCCGGCAAGTGCGACGCCCTGCGCATGATTGCCTGCGGATGCGGCAACCACGCCTGCGGCGCGCTGTTCCTTGGTCAGCTGGTAGATTTTGTTGTATGCACCACGCAGCTTGAAAGAGAAGATCTGTTGCGCGTCCTCGCGTTTGAGCAGCACGGTATTGCCGGTGCGCATCGACAGCCGGGTGGCCTTCTCAAGCGGGGACTCTATAGCGACGTCATAGACGCGAGCGCGCAGGATTCTTTCCAAATAGCTACGTGACATTCTTGGTCTCTCATGGATTACGGCAGGTTTGCGCCACACAGCGCGGGCTCCGCGGGGCCTAGTGTACTGCTTCGCCATTACTGGCACATTTCTAGAGCCAGTAATGGCGAAGCATGCACCAGTGTAAGGCAGTGGCAGGAATCGTGCTGCGACCGCGTGGGCAATTCCCAGCCACAGGGGGCCGAGCAATACATCACCTTCATGGTGGCCGGTGTTCTGGCAGTGAGTGATTGATCGGTGATAACGTCTGCGACCGAAAACAAACGACCGGATTCGTTCGGCACATACAAGAGGGCAGTTATGAACGCAGACGATCTGAAACGACAGGCGGCCGAAGCGGCCGTCCAGTTCCTGCCGGACAGCGGCATTATCGGCGTGGGCACGGGCTCGACCGTCAATCATTTCATCGATGCGCTCGCGGCGGTCAAGGGTCGCTTCGAGGGCGCCGTTTCAAGCTCCGAGGCATCGACCGACAGGATGAAGAAACTCGGCATCCCGGTGCTGGACCTCAACGCGACCGGCGGTCTCGAAGTCTATGTCGATGGTGCCGACGAGTCGAACCACCAACTGCATCTGATCAAGGGCGGGGGCGGTGCACTGACGCGCGAAAAGATCGTGGCGGCCGCGAGCAGGAAGTTCGTGTGCATCGCCGACGAGAGCAAACTGGTCGACGTGCTGGGCAAGTTTCCCCTGCCGGTCGAGGTGATCCCGATGGCGCGCAGCTATGTCGCGCGCGAGCTCGTGGCACTCGGCGGCACTCCGGTGTGGCGCGAGGGCCTGGTCACAGACAACGGCAACCTGATCCTCGATGTGCACAACCTGGAGATCATGGAGCCGATGAAGCTGGAGACCGAGATCAATCAACTGGCCGGTGTCGTTACGGTCGGCATCTTCGCGCATCGCCCGGCCGATGTACTGATTCTCGGCACGGCCGAGGGACCCAAGGTGATCCAGCGATAGCAGACCATGCATCTCTTCCGAAAAAAGACAACGCCGCGATACGCGGCATGCTTCTGCGCGCTGCTTGATATCCCCGACTAGCACCAGGCAGGGGAATCGACCGCCGATAAAAGGCTCTGGCTGAGTTGACTGTTGAGGCTCCGTTCGAACGGCTTGAGCAGCCGTAGGGCAGGCTGCGCCTGCCGATGTCGGGCACAGCCCGTACTGTCAGAAGGTCTACGGACCTCGAACTAAAGCCCTGAGCCGCCGCTCGGTTTGTTCGTGGCGCCGCCTCCTTTCAGGAGCCGTCCCCTTCGGTTTACGCCTTTGCAACACTTAACTCGGACAGAGCCATAAAAAACGGGGCCCGAAGGCCCCGTTTCCGATCACAAGATGCTAATCGATGATTAGAAGTTGTGGATCAGACCCAGCGAGAACTGGCTGTTGGCCAGATCTTTTTCGCCGGAAGGACGGTCGTCCTTGTTGTAGGCATAGGCAGCATACACCTTGCTGCGCTTGCTCAGGTTGTGCTCACCCGCGAGGCCCCAGCCCCAGGTCTTCTCGTCGCTCCCAACATCCGGGTTCAGCGTGGAGTTGGTGTAGACCGCCATGATGGCATTGTTGCCCATGGTGTACTTGCCGGTAGCGGCCCAAGCGTCGTAGTCGTCGTTGTCCTGGAAACCATAGTCAGTGGTACTCTGATACTCACCACCGACTTGCAGGTTGTTCCAGGTGTAGGTACCGCCAACCTGCCATGTCTTCATGTCATTGTTTGCGGCTTTGGCAGAAACACCGACCAGCCTGGTTGTCCAGTTGCTCGTAGCCACCGGAGACCTTCAGGCCGTTGCCGGAGTACATGGCACCCACGGACCAGTGATCGGCGAGGCCGTCACGCGCTTCCTTACCGAGGGGCGAGTAGGGCATAGGCACAGGACCGGTGGCCGGGGTCTCGATCTCTTCGCCCGGGATGATGGCGCCTACAACCGTGAAGCCGGAGAAGTTCGGCGAAACATACGCGATCGCGTTGCTGGCACGGACTTCCTGGAACACACCGATGAGACTCTGGTCGTCGTTCAGGTCGATGATGGAATCACCCAGGAGCTCGTTGCCCGAGGCGTAGAAGGCCATCTTCATCGGGGTGTCGTGACGACCGACCAGGGCGGTACCCCAGTCGCCGGACAGGCCGACGAAGGTGTTACGTGCATTGTTGATCGGGGTACGAGGACCGGTGTTGGCGTTGGTCTGGGCCAGGCCACCGTCGGAGCTGATACCGAATTCGATCTGGTAGATCGCCTTCAGGCCGTTACCCAGGTCTTCCGAACCCTTGAAGCCCAGGCGCGAGGCATTGCTTTCGACCGAGTAGTTGCTTTGGTCGATCTTGCCGCCGGCACCGTCCGGAATTTCGAAGTCGTTGTACTGAATAGCGGTGTGCAACTTACCGTAGACGGTGCTGTCGGCAAAGGCAGCCGGGGATGCGGCGACCGCTGCAACCACTGCAGCTGCGAGAAGTTTTTTGTTCATTTGAGAACTCCCGTAAAGGTGTTTGGTTAATAGAAAAGCTGTGCAGTGAGAATACTAGTAGCCCTTGTGCAACAACGCAAGTGGTTTTTTGTAAAAAATCCACACTTTTTTCTTCTGTTGCAAAAATACGACGATCGACGGACGGGCAAACACCTGATTTAACGGATTTTTTGATGCGGAAATAGGGGCTTGGGGGGGTTAGCTCATGTGCCTGCGCAACATTCGAACACGCCCGGCGTGCCTATCCCGACTCTCCGGAATATCGCCGGGACAACAAAAAGGCCCCGAAAGGGGCCATTTTGTTGCTTTTGCATACATGGCTGGGGCGGTAGGGATTGAACCTACAACCTACGGAGTCAGAGTCCGTCGCTCTGCCAATTGAGCTACGCCCCATAAGAAAGGGGCCGGGGGCCGGGAATGGGCGGTCTTTCGCCCCCGGCCCGCGGCTGCGTCAAGCGGATTAGCGCTTCGAGTACTGAGGACGCTTGCGTGCCTTGCGCAGGCCGACCTTCTTGCGCTCGACCATGCGCGCGTCGCGGGTCAGGAAACCGGCTTTGCGCAAGGGAGAGCGCATGCTCTCATCATGCTCCACCAGCGCGCGGGCTATTCCATGACGGATGGCGCCGGCCTGGCCGGTGTTGCCACCACCCGCGACGGTTACGGCAATATCCACCTTGTCGATCATATCGGTGACCGCCAGCGGCTGGCGCACGACCATGCGTGCGGTCTCGCGGCCGAAAAACTTGTCCAGGGGACGGCCGTTGACCGTGATGTTGCCGTTTCCGCTGTTGAGGAAAACGCGTGCGGCCGAGGTCTTGCGGCGACCGGTTCCGTAATTCATCTGTTGTGCCATGCTCTGTTCCGTTCTCAGATATCCAGCGGCTTGGGCTGCTGTGCCTGGTGGGTATGCTCTGGGCCTGCGAAGATCCGCAGCTTCTTCATCATGGCGCGGCCCAGCGGGTTGCGCGGCAACATGCCACGCACGGCGGTCTCAATGACGCGCTCCGGCGCTTTCTGCAGCAGCTTCTCGAGGCTGATCGACTTGAGGTTGCCGATATAACCGGTGTGATGATGGTACATCTTGTCGGCCAGCTTGTTGCCGGTGACCGCGACCTTCTCGGCATTGACCACCACGATGTAGTCGCCGGTGTCGACGTGCGGGGTGAAGATCGGCTTGTGCTTGCCTCTGAGCCGGCGTGCGATTTCAGACGCCAGACGCCCCAGGGTTTTGCCTTCGGCATCGACCAATAACCATTCCCGGCGGACTTCGGCGGGCTTTGCGCTTACCGTGGTGTTCATTTAGATCCTGCTCCGAACGAGGAGTTTATGCGTGTTTCACGAAAGGGCGCGAATGTTACCCAGTATCGGCGCGGCGCGCAAGCCTTAGCCTTTCAGGCAAGCAGGCCACAGGCAAAAAAAAAGCGCGACGGGGGACGTCGCGCTTAACAATAACCACCAAAGGAGGATGGAGGAGCGCTGACCCATTCGAATCAGCGTGTGCTTATATTCTTAAATTCAGCCGCGCCTGTCAAGCCCGTCGGCGAAAAAACTTCTGTCCCCATAAACCGAGCCGTCAGGACGGATCGATCTTCAGGCGCTCCACGATCTCGCCCTGGACCAGGTGCCGCTCGATGATCTCGTCCAGATCCTGATGGTCGACATAGGTGTACCAGGTCGCCTCCGGGTAGATCACGACAACCGGTCCCGACTCGCATCGGTCGAGACAGCCGGCGGTATTTATGCGCACCTTGCCGGCACCTGAGATACCCAGTTCCTTGCAACGCTTCTTCACGTAGTCACGTGCGCCAACGGCATTGCACTGATTGCAGGACTGGCGGCCATCGTCGCGCTGGTTGGTACAAAAGAACACGTGGTGGGAAAAATAACTCATACAAGATTCCGGGCAAACCAAGAACAGGCAACGCATTATATAGGGCATGAGCAATCCCGAGTCCCCGACTACCCTCAAGGCCGAACTCGACCGCTGCGTCAAATGCGGCATGTGCCTGGCCGAATGCCCGACCTACCGGCTGGAGACCAACGAGAACGAATCGCCGCGCGGCCGCCTGGCACTGATCGAGGGATTGATCGATGGGCGGCTGGTGGGGGACGAGGCCCTGCTCGGACACCTGGACAACTGCCTGGGCTGCCGCCGTTGCGAGCGGGTTTGCCCTTCCGAAGTGCGCTTCGGCTATCTGATGGACGAGGCACGTGCCCTGTCGCCCGGAAGCAGGCACTCTTCCTGGTCGAGCCTGGTGCAACGGCCTTCCCTGTTGCGCTGGGGTACCCGGCTTGCCCAAGCCGTACCCTCGGCGTTTTCAGGTCCGTTCGGCCCGATCCACCGGCTGCACGACATGGCGCGCGCACTGGGGCCGACACTGTCGGCCCCGGCACCCGGCGACTATGCGCCAAAGGACGGCGCGGCACGCGGCCGTGTCGGCCTGTTCCCCGGCTGCGCGACTGCGGCGCAACAGGGCGGGGCACTGCACGCGGCAGTCAGGCTCTTGCAGCACTCGGGTTACACCGTCTCGATCCCGGCTTCAACCGGCTGCTGTGGTGCCCTCGCGCAGCATTCGGGCGACAAGCAGGCCGCGGCGAGTCTGGCAGATATCAATCGTTCCTGTTTCGACGGCAGCCTGGATGCCGTGGTCAGTATCGCGAGCGGCTGTGGCAACCATCTCGACACCTATCGGCCACCGCTGACGCCGGGACACCAGGACATCTGCCGCTTCCTGCTCGAGCGTGGCGACCTGAGCCGCACCGATTTCGTCCCTTTGTCACTGCGCGCACATCTGCATACGCCGTGCAGCGTCGAGAACGTCTATCGTGGCGGCAACTGGGCGAGGGCATTGTTGGCGATGATTCCCGGCCTGGAGGTGGTCGATGCCGGTGAGACCGGCCAGTGCTGCGGCGCGGCCGGCGACTACATGATCCGGCACGCCGGCAACGCTGCGCGCTTGCGCGAGCCTATTCTCGACCAGCTCGATTCCGGACATGGCAAGATCCTGCTTACCAGCAATGTCGGTTGCGCCATGCACCTCGCCGATGGCATGCGGCAGAGAGGCAGCCGCATCGAGGTGCTGCATCCGGTGGAGCTGCTGGCCCGTCAATTGAGAGTCCCCGATGATGGAGTCACCCAGGACGCTCGTTGCCCGCGGCGTAGAAGGCCATCTTCATCGGGGTGTCGTGACGACCGACCAGGACGGTACCCCAGTCGCCGCTCAGGCCGATGAAGGTGTTACGTGCATTCTTGATCGCGAGGACCACTGCTGGCGTTGGCCTGGGCCAGGCCACCGTCGGAGCTGATACCGAATTCGATCTGGTAGATCGCCTTCAGGCCGTTACCCAGGTCTTCCGAACCCTTGAAGCCCAGACGCGAGGCGCGGCTTTCGACCGAGTAGTTGCTTCGGTCGATCTTGCCGCCGGCACCGTCCGTAATTTCGAAGTCGTTGTACTGAATAGCGGTGTGCATTTTGCCGTAGACGGTGCTGTCAGCGAAGGCAGCCGGGGAAGCGGCGACGGCTGCAACCACTGCAGCGGCGAGAAGTTTTTTGTTCATTTGAGAACTCCCGTAAAGGTTTTTGTTAATAGAAAAGCTGTGCAGTGAGAATACTAGTAGCCCTTGTGCAACAACGCAAGTGGTTTTTTGTAAAAAATCCACACTTTTTTCTTCTGTTGCAAAAATACGACGATCGACGGACGGGCAAACACCTGATTTAACGGATTTTTTGATGCGGAAATAGGGGCTTGGGGGGGTTAGCTCATGTGCCTGCGCAACATTCGAACACGCCCGGCGTGCCTATCCCGACTCTCCGGAATATCGCCGGGACAACAAAAAGGCCCCGAAAGGGGCCATTTTGTTGCTTTTGCATACATGGCTGGGGCGGTAGGGATTGAACCTACAACCTACGGAGTCAGAGTCCGTCGCTCTGCCAATTGAGCTACGCCCCATAAGAAAGGGGCCGGGGGCCGGGAATGGGCGGTCTTTCGCCCCCGGCCCGCGGCTGCGTCAAGCGGATTAGCGCTTCGAGTACTGCGGACGCTTGCGCGCCTTGCGCAGGCCGACCTTCTTGCGCTCGACCATGCGCGCATCGCGGGTCAGGAAACCGGCTTTGCGCAGCGGAGAGCGCATGCTCTCATCGTGCTCCACCAGCGCGCGGGCTATTCCATGACGGATGGCGCCGGCCTGGCCGGTGTTGCCACCACCCGCGACGGTCACGGCGATATCGACCTTGTCGACCATATCGGTGACCGCCAGCGGCTGGCGCACGACCATGCGCGCGGTCTCGCGGCCGAAAAACTTGTCCAGGGGACGGCCGTTGACCGTGATGTTGCCGTTTCCGCTGTTGAGGAAAACGCGTGCGGCCGAGGTCTTGCGGCGACCGGTACCGTAATTCATCTGTTGTGCCATGCTCTGTTCCGTTCTCAGATATCCAGCGGCTTGGGCTGCTGTGCCTGGTGGGTATGCTCGGGGCCTGCGAAGATCCGCAGCTTCTTCATCATGGCGCGGCCCAGCGGGTTGCGCGGCAGCATGCCACGCACGGCGGTCTCAATGACGCGCTCCGGCGCTTTCTGCAGCTGCTTTTCGAGGCTGATCGACTTCAGGTTGCCGATATAACCGGTGTGATGATGGTACATCTTGTCGGCCAGCTTGTTGCCGGTGACCGCGACCTTCTCGGCATTGACCACCACGATGTAGTCGCCGGTGTCGACGTGCGGGGTGAAGATCGGCTTGTGCTTGCCTCTCAGCCGGCGGGCGATTTCAGACGCCAGACGCCCCAGGGTTTTGCCTTCGGCATCGACCAATAACCATTCCCGGCGGACTTCGGCGGGCTTTGCGCTTACCGTGGTGTTCATTTAGATCCTGCTCCGAACGAGGAGTTTATGCGTGTTTCACGAAAGGGCGCGAATGTTACCCAGTAACGGCGCGCCACGCAAGCCTTAGCCTTTCAGGCAAGCAGGCCACAGGCAAAAAAAAAGCGCGACGGGGGAGTCGCGCTTAATAATAACCACCAAAGGAGGATGGAGGAGTGCTGACCCATTCGAATCAGCATGTGCTTATATTCTTAAATTCAGCCGCGCCTGTCAAGCCCGTCGGCGAAAAAACTTCTGTCCCCATAAACCGAGCCGTCAGGACGGTCGATCTTCAGGCGCTCCACGATCTCGCCCTGGACCAGGTGCCGCTCGATGATCTCGTCCAGGTCCTGATGATCGACATAGGTGTACCAGGTCGCCTCCGGGTAGATCACGACAACCGGCCCCGACTCGCATCGGTCGAGACAGCCGGCGGTATTTATGCGCACCTTGCCGGCACCTGAGATACCCAGTTCCTTGCAACGCTTCTTCACGTAGTCACGTGCGCCAACGGCATTGCACTGATTGCAGGACTGGCGGCCATCGTCGCGCTGGTTGGTACAAAAGAACACGTGGTGGGAAAAATAACTCATACAAGATTCCGGGCAAACCAAGAACAGGCAACGCATTATATAGGGCATGAGCAATCCCGAGTCCCCGACTACCCTCAAGGCCGAACTCGACCGCTGCGTCAAATGCGGCATGTGCCTGGCCGAATGCCCGACCTACCGGCTGGAGACCAACGAGAACGAATCGCCGCGCGGCCGCCTGGCACTGATCGAGGGATTGATCGATGGGCGCCTGGTGGGGGACGAGGCCCTGCTCGGACACCTGGACAACTGCCTGGGCTGCCGCCGTTGCGAGCGGGTTTGCCCTTCCGAAGTGCGCTTCGGCTATCTGATGGACGAGGCACGTGCCCTGTCGCCCGGAAGCAGGCACTCTTCCTGGTCGAGCCTGGTGCAACGGCCTTCCCTGTTGCGCTGGGGTACCCGGCTTGCCCAAGCCGTACCATCGGCGTTTTCAGGTCCGTTCGGCCCGATCCACCGGCTGCACGACATGGCGCGCGCACTGGGACCGACACTGTCGGCCCCGGCACCCGGCGACTATGCGCCAAAGGACGGCGCGGCACGCGGCCGTGTCGGCCTGTTCCCCGGCTGCGCGACTGCGGCGCAACAGGGCGGGGCACTGCACGCGGCAGTCAGGCTCTTGCAGCACTCGGGTTACACCGTCTCGATCCCGGCTTCAACCGGCTGCTGTGGTGCCCTCGCGCAGCATTCGGGCGACAAGCAGGCCGCGGCGAGTCTGGCAGATATCAATCGTTCCTGTTTCGACGGCAGCCTGGATGCCGTGGTCAGTATCGCGAGCGGCTGTGGCAACCATCTCGACACCTATCGGCCACCGCTGACGCCGGGACACCAGGACATCTGCCGCTTCCTGCTCGAGCGTGGCGACCTGAGCCGCACCGATTTCGTCCCTTTGTCACTGCGCGCACATCTGCACACGCCATGCAGCGTCGAGAACGTCTATCGTGGCGGCAACTGGGCGAGGGCATTGTTGGCGATGATTCCCGGCCTGGAGGTGGTCGATGCCGGTGAGACCGGCCAGTGCTGCGGCGCGGCCGGCGACTACATGATCCGGCACGCCGGCAACGCTGCGCGCTTGCGCGAGCCTATTCTCGACCAGCTCGATTCCGGACATGGCAAGATCCTGCTTACCAGCAATGTCGGTTGCGCCATGCACCTCGCCGATGGCATGCGGCAGAGAGGCAGCCGCATCGAGGTCCTGCATCCGGTGGAGCTGCTGGCCCGTCAATTGAGAACCTGATCCACGAGGCACATCGGGCGGCGGGGCCACGACTGTCCGAAATTGTTAAGATGGCGACCTGCCCCTGCATGGGATCCGATGAGCATGGAAAGAAGACACTTTTCACCCACCGACACACTGTTGATGAATGTCGACCAGGCCCTGCGCACCCTGTTTGGCCGGCCCCAGGTTACCGAGCGGGCAAATCCGGCCGGGCAGGCGCCCGAGACCGAACTCAGCGACGATCAGCGCGACCACATAGCCCGCCTCATGCGAATCAACCATACCGGCGAGGTGTGTGCCCAGGGCCTTTACCAGGGCCAGGCACTGACCGCCCGTGACCCGATCGTGCGCAAGAGCATGGAGCGCTCAGCGGCCGAGGAAAACGACCACCTCGACTGGTGTGAGCAGCGGGTGGAGGAGTTGGGCGGCCGGCTCAGCCTGCTCAATCCGCTCTGGTACGCGGGTTCGTTCGCGCTCGGCACCGTCGCTGGTATCGCCGGTGACAAGTGGAGCCTGGGCTTTGTTGCAGAGACGGAAAACCAGGTGGAGGGCCATCTGGACGAGCACCTGCAGCAGGTGCCGGCAGAGGACGTGCGCACGCGCGCGATCCTGGAGCAGATGAAGGCCGACGAGATCGAGCATGGGAAGAAGGCCCTGGATCATGGTGGGACACGTCTGCCCGCACCGGTCCGCGCACTGATGCGGGTAACAGCGAAGGTCATGACCAAATCGGTATATCGGGTTTGAGTCGCCGCGAAGGGCCTGCTGCGCGCGAATGCCAACCCTGCACCGCCTGCTGCGATGGCTGGGTGCGGATGACCATCAAGGGGCATCCGGTATACCCCGGCAGACCCTGTCCGCACAGCACCGGACGCGGCTGTGATGACTACGCCAACCGCCCCAAGGACCCCTGCATCGATTTCAACTGCGGTTGGGTGATCGCGGACAGCCCGCTGCCGGCATGGATGAAACCGGAAAGCGCCAGGGTGATCGTGATATTCAACAAGACCCAGTGGCGTGGAATGGCGGTGGATGTTGCGGTGCCGGTCGGCCGGCGGATACCGCCACGTGCGCTGAATTGGTTAAAGGACTTTTCTGTGAGCAACGGCCGCCCGCTGCTGTTTTCCGAACAGCTCAAACAAGATGGGGTCTATCAGCGCGAGCAGTTGTTCAGCGCGCATGGACCAGCGGACTTTCAGCAACATATCGCACGATTGCTGGCGAGCGGCGACCCGCTGTGGTGAGCAACGCGGCAACGGCTCAGTCCGGCAGGGGCCCAAGCAACTCGAACAGTGGCCGCAGCTGCTTTTCGTAAGGCTTCCAACGCGCAACTGAACTGGTATACAGCGGCTGGCGCACCTGCCACTTGCTGGCAGTCTTGACCTCGCGTTCCTGTTCGTAGAAGCGCAGCATGCGCTCGTCCCATTCCAGGCCGACGAAGTCCGCCATCTCGCGCGCCTTTCCGGGCAGATCCGCCACCAGATCCTCGTATTGCAGGGAAAAAACCGGGTTCGGGATCACCCGCAGCCAATGCTCGGTCAGCCGGCGGTAAAGCTGGTAGTAGTGCCCCAGTGACTTGAGGTCATAAGCGTAATCGTGGAAACCCGCGAAATCCTGAAAGTAGATTGAAAGCAGATTGTCTCGCGGATCACGTTGGACGAGGACGATCGGCGCCTGGGGGAAAAGCAGACCGAACACGCCCAGCTGCTGGAAGTTGTGCGGCAGCTTGTTGGTGACGAAAGACTCGCCTTTTTGTGCGCGGATCTGCAGCTTGCTCAGGTAATTCGCGGCAGATTCTGCCACCTCGTCGGCCACCAGACCGGCCGTGCGTTCAGGAGAGAGATTGAAACTCGGCAATCCGGCCAGGCTTGTAACGAGGCCATATTCTCCGGCGCCGAAAACGGCGGGGTGGGAACTCAGAACCTGTTCGGTCAGGGTGGTGCCGGAACGCGGCAGGCCGGCAATCAGTATCGGCATGCGCGACTCCGAACCCCAGGACGCGCGCTCAGCAAAGAAATCCCGGGTAAAAAGCTCCTCGAGCCTGGCCACCCATTGCGTGTAACCGCGGCGATCGAAGCTGTAACCCTTCTGGCGGTTTCCCAGACGATAGTAGTGGAAGGCATCGAGATACCGCTTCGCATGATGGTAGTGGTTGCCAAGTGCGAAACCGATACCGCTGCGGGTCTTGGCATCGACGTTCTTGTCTTCGGCGAGTTTACGCAGACGGGCAACCTTGTCGTCGGCAAGTCCGCGGCCCGGCTTGAAGGCCAGACCAGCAAAGGCGTCGATGTTGTCCGGGTCCAGTTCCAGCACCCGTTTCAGGCAGCTTTCCTGGGCCTCGAAATCCCCAAGCAGGCTGTAGAGCTCTGCGATCCTGGTGATATAAGAAATCTCGTCGCCGGCTGCTTCGAAGGCCTCTGCCAACAACACCTTCGCCTGCGCGACATCGCCGAGACCGGCAAGTACACGCGCGATGGCATGCTTTACGGGGCTCGGGTCGTACTCCAGTGACTGCAGGCGATCCAACGCCTCGAGGGCCTTTTCACGCTCGCCCGCCTGCGACAAGACATCACCCAGCGCAAACCACACCCCCGGCGCATCCGCTTCGAGCTTCAACGACCGCCGGTAGTAATCCTCGGCAACGAGATGCCTGCCCAGGCCACGGTAGATGTTACCGATCTGATGCAGTAGATGCGCATCCGGCTGGCTGACCAGCTCCTCCACCTTTGCGATTGACGCCGCCACCTCGTCGGGCTTGCGCAACTCCAGTCTGCAGATCGCAAGATTGAGGTGCAGCTGGGGGTTGTCCGGCTGCAACCGGACCGCCGCATCGAATGCGGATTCGGCCTCTTCGCGCCGCTTCTTCTGGGCGCAAACGATGGCCAGATTGGTGAAAGCATCAACGAATTTCGGATCTGTCCGCACCGCCAGTCGAAAGCACTTCAGCGCCCCGTCCAGGTCGCCTTCGCTGAACAGTACATTGCCGAGGTTGTAGTGATAGAGCGCAACCTTCGGCGCGATCTTGATGGCGCGTCGGATCATCTCCTTGCCCCTGGGGATGTCTCCAAGGTACAAAGCCGCCTGACCGCCGAGATGCAACAGATCGGGATGCTTTGGGGAGCTACGCAGACCCTGTTGGACGGTCGCCGCGGCACCCTCGACCTCCCCGCGATTCAACTGATCGGCGGCCCTGCGGACCGCCGCCATCGCGGCCTGTTGATCCGCGCCGACCACGGACACCCCACCCGATCGGGCGCGCCTGGGCGCAGCCGATGCCTTGCCGGGTTTACGCGCCATCACGAAGCCTCCTTATGTAGGATTGCCACCGCAGTCAGGGCATCGACCGATCAAACGTGGTATGCGCGACTGAGTTCGTGCACAGCCTCGATCATCGCGCCGGCGTGTTCCGGCGGGATCGCCGGATGGATACCATGTCCGAGATTGAATACATGGCCGGTGCCCTTGCCGTAGCTTTCGAGGATGTCACCCACCGAGCGTCGGATGGTCTCCGGTGAGGCATACAGGGTGCAGGGATCGAGGTTGCCCTGCAGGGCCACGCGATCACCCACACGGGCCCGCGCATCACCGATCTCCAGGGTCCAGTCCAGGCCAAGGGCATCGCAGCCGGTGTCGGCCATCAGCTCCAGCCATTGGCCACCGCCCTTCGTAAACAGCACCACCGGAACCCTGCGGCCGTCGGCCTCGCGGGTCAGGCCATCGACGATGCGCTGCATGTAGGCCAGGGAGAACGCCTTGTAGTCGCGCGGTGTCAGGGTGCCGCCCCAGGTATCGAAGATCATCACCGCCTGCGCGCCTGCCGCGATCTGGGCGTTGAGATACGAGGTCACCGAGTCCGCGAGCTTGGCAAGCAGGGCATGCATCAACCCCGGCTCATCGAACATCATGCCCTTGCAGCGTGCGAACGTCTTGGTACTGCCGCCCTCCACCATGTAAGTGGCCAGGGTCCAGGGGCTGCCGGAGAAACCGATCAGCGGCACCCGTGCCGTCGAGCTCGCGCCGGATGGTGCGCACTGCATCCATGACGTAGCGCAGGTCCTGCTCCGGGTCTGGCACCCCGACCGCGTCGATGGCGGCCTTGTTGCGCAGCGGGCGCTTGAATTTGGGTCCCTCGCCCTCCGTGAAATACAGACCAAGCCCCATGGCATCCGGTATGGTCAGGATGTCCGAGAACAGGATGGCCGCATCCAGCGGAAAGCGCTCCAGCGGTTGCAGCGTGACCTCGCAGGCCAGTTCGGGGTTCATGCACAGCTGCATGAAACTGCCGGCCTTCTCGCGGGTGGCTCGATACTCGGGCAGATAGCGGCCGGCCTGGCGCATCATCCAGACGGGGGTCATGTCGACGGGTTGACGGAGCAGGGCGCGGAGAAAGCGGTCGTTTTTCAGTTCAGACATGTTTCATCAACCACAAAGGACACGAAGATCACGAAGACTTCCCCTCGAACCGCCCGCATCAAGAAATGCGTCGAGCGAAGGGGCTGGCCACCCGGTAATCCGACAACCCGTCAGAGCCCTTGGTGAACTTTGTGTTCTTCGTGGTGAACAATTTTAATCAGCGTGGCAGCGACGTCATCCCCATCAGGTATTCATCCACCGCACGCGCACACTGCCGACCCTCTCGGATCGCCCACACCACCAGAGACTGGCCACGGCGCATGTCACCGGCGCTGAAGACACCGTCGATCGTGGTCTTGTAGGCATCCGGTCCCTCGGTAGCTCCCTGCACGTTGCCGCGTTCGTCCAGGGCCACGCCGAGATCGGCCAGCATGCCCTCGTGCACCGGGTGCACGAAGCCCATCGCAAGGGTGACCAGGTCCGCCTTCAGTTCAAACTCGGAGCCCTCGACCTCGGACATCTGCCAGCGGCCCTGCTGGTCCTTGTCCCAGCGTACCAGGGCGCACTTGAGCGCACGCAGCTTGCCCTTGCCGTCGCCGAGGAACTCCTTGGTGACGACGTTCCACATGCGCTCGCACCCTTCCTCCTGCGAGGTCGAGGTGCGCAGCTTGTGCGGCCAGTCCGGCCAGGTCAGGCCCTTGTCTTCCTTTTCCGGCGGCTTTTCGAGGATCTCGATCTGGGTCACCGACTCGGCACCATGCCGATTCGAGGTGCCGATGCAGTCGGAACCCGTGTCCCCGCCACCGATCACGACCACGTGCCTGCCGGTGGCACTGATCAGGTAATCGTCGGAACCCGGGACGTCCTGTACCACCTTGCTGTTGCCCCGCAGGAAATCCATCGCAAAGTGGACACCGTCCAGTTCGCGACCGGGGATCGGCAGGTCACGCGGCTGCTCGGAACCCCCGGTCAGGACGACCGCATCGTACTCATCGAGCAGACGCTGGGTTGCAAACTTGGGCCCGCCAACGTGGGTGTTGACGTGGAACTTGACGCCTTCGGCCTTCATCTGGCCCATGCGGCGCTTGATTACCTGCTTCGACAGCTTGAAATCCGGGATACCGTAGCGCAACAGGCCGCCGACGCCATCCTGCTTCTCGTACACCGAGACCGAGTGACCGGCGCGCGCCAGTTGCTGGGCGGCGGCCATCCCGGCCGGCCCGGAACCCACCACGGCGACACGCTTGCCGGTCTTGTGCGGCGCTATCTGCGGCTGGATCCAGCCTTCCTTCCAGGCCTTTTCGACGATCGACAGCTCGATATTCTTGATCGTGACCGGCGCATCGTTGATGTTCAGGGTGCAGGCGGCCTCGCAGGGGGCGGGGCAGATGCGTCCGGTGAACTCCGGGAAATTGTTGGTCGAGTGCAGCACGTCGATCGCCGCCTTCCAGTCTTCCTGGTAAACCAGGTCGTTCCAGTCCGGGATCAGGTTGTCGACCGGACAGCCCTTGTGGCAGAACGGGATCCCACAATCCATGCAACGCGCACCCTGCAGGCTGACCTGCTCTGTCCGACAGCGGGATTGCAAACTCGTTGTAGTGGGTGAGTCGATCGGCTACCGGCGCATAGGTGCGGTCCTGGCGTTCGATCTCTTTGAAACCTGTTGGCTTACCCATTTATCTTCTTCTCTTCTCGCAGGGGTGTTTCGTCCCCCGTTTGCTTTACTGGTTGAATCCAACCGTAAGGCAGGCTGCGCCTGCCGATATTGTCGGGCACAGCCCGACCCACGATGCTATGCGGCGCTTCTGGCCTTCTGCTGTTCGGCCTGCATCTCGGTCAAGGCCCGGCGGTAATCCACCGGCATCACCTTCTGGAACCTCTGCACCCAGGCATCCCAGTCTTCCAGCATGCGCTTCGCCACTGCCGATCCGGTGTTGGCGAGGTGGCCTTCTATCAGCTGCCGCAGGCGGATTGCGTCGAAACGGGTCATGTCGTGCGAGACGTCGACGCGACCATGCGACTCGAGATCCCCACCCTGGTGGGCCAGTTGTTCGAGCGCATCGTCTTCGGCAACGACCGGCTCGAGTTCGACCATCGCCAGGTTGCAGCGCTGCGCAAAGGTCCCGTCCTCGTCGAGCACGTAGGCAATGCCGCCCGACATGCCCGCGGCAAAATTGCGCCCGGTCTGGCCGAGCACCACGACGACGCCACCGGTCATGTATTCGCAACCATGGTCACCCACGCCCTCGACGACCGCGACCGCACCCGAGTTGCGCACCGCAAAACGTTCGCCGGCGACACCGCGGAAATAGCACTCGCCCTTGACGGCCCCGTAAAGCACGGTGTTACCGACAATGATGTTTTCCTCGGCCTTCTCGATCCTGCACTCTTCCGGCGGGAAGATGACCAGCTTGCCGCCGGACAGGCCCTTGCCGACATAGTCGTTGGCTTCGCCCGCGAGCCCGATGGTCACACCCTGCGCGAGCCAGGCGCCAAACGACTGGCCGGCGGTGCCCCTGGCATTGATCATGATCGTATCTTCCGGCAGCCCGGCAAAGCCGTACTTCTCGGCGATTCGCCCGGACAGCAGGGTGCCGAAGGTCCGGTTGACGTTCTGGATACCGATATCGATCTCGGACCTGCTCACCGTTTTCCAGTGCCGGCCGGGCCAGCTCGATCAGCTCGTTGTCGAGCGCCTTGTCGATGCCATGGTCCTGGGTCTCGGACCAGTACAGGGTGTCACCCTCGGCAGGCTGCGGCTTGGTCAGCAGGCGACTGTAGTCGAGTCCATGTGCCTTCCAGTGATTGATCGCCTTGCGCATGTTCAGCCGGTCCATCTGGCCGATCATTTCGTTGAATGTGCGGAAACCGAGCCTGGCCATCAGCGCACGCACCTCTTCGGCGACGAAGAAGAAATAGTTGATCACGTGCTCGGGCTTGCCGGTGAACCGCTTGCGCAGCTCCGGGTCCTGGGTGGCCACGCCAACCGGGCAGGTATTCAGGTGGCATTTGCGCATCATGATGCAGCCCTCGGCGATCAGCGGCGCGGTCGCAAAGCCGATCTCGTCCGCACCCAGCAGGGCAGCCACGACCACGTCACGACCGGTACGCATGCCACCGTCCGCCTGAACCGCGATGCGGCTGCGCAGGCGGTTGAGCACCAGGGTCTGGTGAGTCTCGGCCAGACCGATCTCCCAGGGCGAGCCGGCGTGCTTGACCGAGGTCAGCGGTGAGGCCCCGGTGCCACCGTCGTAACCGGCGATGGTCACGTGATCGGCGTGTGCCTTGGACACACCGGCGGCGACCGTACCGACGCCGACCTCGGAGACCAGCTTGACCGAGATCCGGGCCTTCGGATTCACGTTCTTCAGATCGTGGATCAGCTGGGCCAGATCCTCGATCGAGTAGATGTCGTGGTGCGGCGGCGGCGAGATCAGGCCGACGCCCGGGGTGGAATGACGCACCCGTGCAATCTGCTGATTGACCTTGTGGCCCGGCAGCTGTCCGCCCTCACCCGGCTTGGCGCCCTGTGCCATCTTGATCTGGATATCATCGGCATTGACCAGGTATTCGTTGGTGACGCCGAAACGCCCCGAGGCAACCTGCTTGATCGCCGAACGCTCCGGGTTCATGGTGCCGTCGGGCAGCGGGTTGAAACGCTCCGGCTCTTCACCGCCCTCACCGGTGTTCGACTTGCCGCCTATCGCGTTCATCGCCTTGGCCAGGGTCGAATGCGCCTCGTAGGAAATGGATCCAAACGACATGGCGCCGGTGGCGAAACGCTTGACGATCTCCTTGGCCGGCTCGACCTCTTCCAGCGCCAGGGGCTGCTCCGCGAAGTTGAACTCGAAAAGGCCGCGCAAGGTCAGCAGGTTTTCGTTCTGCTCGTTGACGATCCTGGAGAATTCCTCGTAGCTCGACGCATTGTTGCCACGGACCGCATGCTGCAGTTTGGCGACCGTCTCCGGCGTCCAGACGTGGCTCTCGCCGCGCAGGCGAAACGCATAGTCGCCGCCGACGTCGAGATGCTTGCGGTAGATCTGGGCATTGCCGAAGGCATCGCGGTGCCTGCGCACCGCCTCGGCCGCCACCTCGTCCAGGCCGATACCCTCGATGGTGGTCGAGGTCCCGGCAAAATAGGCATCGACGAATTCGGTCGACAGGCCGACCGCATCGAAGATCTGCGCGCCGCAGTACGACTGGTAGGTCGAGATGCCCATCTTGGACATCACCTTGAACAGGCCCTTGCCCACCGCCTTCACATACTTGGAGCGCGCCTCTTCCAGTGACGGTGCGTCAGGCAGGGAGGGCAGGATCGCCTGGATGGTGTCGAAGGCAACGTAGGGGTTTATCGCCTCTGCCCCGTAACCCGCCAGGGTCGCGAAATGGTGCACCTCGACGGCGGCGCCGGTCTCCACCACCAGGCCGGAGTCGGTACGCAGCCCGTGATCGATCAGGTGATGATGCACGGCCGAGGTCGCGAGCAGGGCGGGGATCGCGATATTGTCGGCGTCCACGGGACGGTCCGACAGGATCAGTATGTTGAACCCGTCGCGAACGGCCTGCTCGGCGGCCTGGCACAGGGCCTCGAGCGCGCCGGCCATCCCGGCCTCGGCCTCGACGGCCGGGTAAGTGATGCTCAGGGTCCTGGTTCGGAAAGCACCGCCGCTGCTGTCCTCGATGTCGCGCATGCGTTCGATGTCTTCGTTGGTAAGCACCGGCTGACTCACCTCCAGGCGCATGTTCTCGCCGCCCGAATCCAGGCCCAGCAGGTTGGGGCGTGGGCCGATCAGTGAGACCAGCGACATCACGATCTCTTCGCGGATCGGGTCGATGGGCGGGTTGGTGACCTGAGCGAACAGCTGCTTGAAATAATTGGACAGGTGCTTCGGCTTGTTGGACAGGACCGCGGGCGGATTGTCCGCACCCATGGAGCCGATCGCCTCCTGGCCGGTGAGCACCATGGGTGTAAGCAGGAACTTGATGTCTTCCTGGGTATAGCCGAAGGCCTGCTGACGATCGAGCAGGGTTTCAGGGTCGGGCGACATGGCGCCCACCACCGTCGGGAGATCGCGCAGATGTGATCTGCGACTCGGCCAGCCATTCCCGGTAAGGCCGGGCCCGGGAAAGTCCGGCCTTGACCTCGGCATCGTCGATGATCCGGCCCTGCTCCATGTCGATCAGGAACATCTTGCCCGGCTGCAGGCGCCATTTCTTGATGATCTTCTCTTCAGGAATCTGCAGCACGCCCATTTCAGAACCCATCACCACCAGGTCGTCATCGGTCACCAGGTAGCGCGCGGGGCGCAGGCCATTGCGGTCCAGGGTGGCGCCGATCTGGCGGCCGTCGGTGAAGGCAACCGCAGCCGGGCCGTCCCAGGGCTCCATCAAAGCGGCGTGATACTCGTAAAAGGCCCGGCGCTCCTTGTCCATCAGCGGATTGCCGGCCCAGGCTTCCGGGATCAGCATCATCATCGCGTGCGCCAGCGAATAGCCGCCCGCCACCAGCAACTCGAGCGCATTGTCGAAACAAGCCGAGTCCGACTGGCCTTCCGGGATCAGCGGCCAGATCTTGTCCAGGTCGTTGCCGAGGATTTCCGATGCCATGGACTGGCGGCGTGCGGCCATCCAGTTCACGTTGCCGCGCAGGGTATTGATCTCGCCGTTGTGCGCAATCATGCGGAACGGGTGTGCCAGATCCCAGGTCGGGAAGGTATTGGTCGAGAAGCGCTGATGCACCAGCGCCAGCGCCGAGACCATGCGCTCGTCGTTGAGATCCTGGTAATACTCGCCGAGCTGCCCCGCCAGCAGCATGCCCTTGTAAACGATGGTCCGGGACGAAAACGACGTGAAGTAGAACGCCCGCTCGCTGTCAGAGCCAAGTTCGCGGATCCGGTTGTCGATCTGCTTGCGGATGACGAACAGCTTGCGCTCGAAGGCCTGCTGATCGCCGCAGTTTTCGCTGCAACCGACGAACACCTGCCGGATAACCGGCTCGGTCGGCAACACGCTGTAACCCAGGCCTCTGTTGTCGACCGGCACATCGCGCCAGCCGATCAGGGTCTGGCCCTCAAAGGCAAGGTATCCCTCGACGCGTCGCCTGCGCCTCGGCGCGCGCCGCTTCATCACGCGGCAGAAACAGCATGCCGACGGCATACTGGCCGGCTTCGGGCAGATCGAAATCGACCACGGCGCGGAAAAACGCGTCCGGCAACTGCAACAGCATGCCGGCGCCGTCACCGGCGCGCGGGTCTGCACCCACTGCCCCGCGGTGATGCAGGCGTTCCAGGATCGTCAGGCCCTGGCGGACGATCTCGTGGCTTTTCTTCCCCTTGATATGCGCGACGAAGCCGACGCCGCAGGCGTCATGTTCGTTCGCCGGGTCGTACAGTCCCTGTTTTGGCGGTAAGGCACCGTAGCTCATCGCATACCTCTTCTTGAATCTTGTTGGGGCCAGTCAGGCCCGATCACGACACACGCGCCGGAGCACGCCCAGAGGCGCACACAAACCCGGCAGGGATACCGCGACAGTGGCAATAAAGGACCCTGTCGCGCGGGAGCGGCGCACGCAATCAGCGGCGCTGCACGGTCCGTCGCCAGGGCCGCCACTTGCGGACACCGGATGCATCCAGGCACTTCGGGCACACGGACCGGACTGGTTAGGATAATAGAATCACAATATACGGACCAGTATTTTGCCCCCGGGCGCCCGCACCATTCGGGTGCGACGGACATAACCGGTTGTTTTTAATTGGCTTTCTGGATAGATTCGAAGGTTCTTGGCCAAACCCCGGATTGCTGCAGCGGCCTGGGGAGTCGCCCGCGTGCGGCGATTGCGGCGTCGCGATCCCGATAGTCACCGGCAACCAGCGAGTACCAGGGCCTGCCTTTCAGGTCCCGCTCGAAGATCGCGTAGGGTTGCTTGATCGCGTTTTCGCGGACGAATTTCTCGATCGAGGCCCGGTCTCGGGCTCCCACCAGCTGCAGGGTGTATCGGCCCTGCTCCCGGCTCCTGAGCCAGTCGCCCCCCCCGCTTGGCGATGCGGCGTCAGCGACCTCGGCCGGGCGGGTTTCGACCGGCGCGGCTGCCGGGCGGCTGGAGGCTTTCACCGGTTTTGCCGGCAACGGGGCCGGGGCCGCCTGAAGGGGGCGCACCTCAACCACGGCCGGCTGCTCGCGGACCTGCGATTCCGGCTGTTGAGCAGGCACTGGCTCGTATACGGCAGTTGAGGTCGCCGGCCGCGTTGCGGCCGGAGCAGGCACAGCCGACACCGCCTCTTTTTCTTGAGGCCGGGTTGCGGCCAAGGGCTTTTCGTCGGACGGCACAGCCGCTCCCCGTGTCTGAGCCACGGAGATCGCGTCGCGCATCACGCTTTCGAGCGGATCTTCACCAACCGCCGGTGACTGGGCAGCGGTGACAACGGGAGGTTTGGACGCCACGACGGCTGTCGATTCTGGCGACGCTTGCCGGGGGTCGGCCCGTGTTTCTGCTGGTGCGCTGGCGGGCGGATCGGCCGCGACATCGCCTGGCACCTGGCTCATCTCCGGCAACGCGATCTCGGGGGGCTGGGCCGGCACACCCGCAGTCGGCTGGTCGAAGGCTGGGCCGGGGTCTATCGCTTTTTCGGTTTGAGCCGGATGTTCTACCACCGGGTAGGGCCGCTCCTCGGCTGCGGGCTGAAACAGTGCATTGATGTGGTCCTGAAACACCAGCGCCGCCGCCAGCATCACCAGAACCACCCCGCCGGTCAGCCACTGCCAGACGGGCCATCCGTGCCCCGGCGGCGTGGTTGGCGCGGTGTGCTTTTCGGGGCGAGGCTTGCGGGCACGCAGCAACAACTCGCTCAGCGCTTCCAGCAGCGGCCCGGGCAGACCGTGTGCGGCGCGGTGCAGCGCGGCAGCCAGGTCGTCCGTGACGCAGGCCGACTCTTCGCCCGCCTGCGCGCGCAGGAAGGCTGTCGTCTGCTGGACATCGAAGGACGGAAGGTCGACGAACTGGGCATCCCAGTTACGCGTGGTGTGCGCCATCCCACCATGGCCGATCAGGAGCACACGACCACCCTTTGCGTGCAGTGCCACAAGGTCCTCGACTGCAGCCAGGTCGATCCTGTCGGCGTCATCGACTATCACCAGGAAATCACGATCGCCTGCGGCATCAAGCGCCGTTTCCGGCCATTGAATGATGTCGTCGGATTCCAGCCCGAGTTGGGCGACGGCCGCCGACGGGATATCGTCGTCCCTGCCGGCGCGAATCCAGACCGTCGCCATTTCTTCGCCCAGATCGTCGACCAGGCGACGGACGAACCGCGTCTTGCCGGCGCCGGCCGGAGCGCGCAGATAGATCACATCGCTGGCATTGCGCACCAGGTGGAACAAGAGCTGCAACCGCTCGGCGCGGGCCGGCGTCTCGAAATAGGCACCTGTGATGGGTTGTTCAGCCGGCATGGGCAAGGGTCTGCTTCAGTGCTTCAGGGTCGAAGTCGGTACTGATCACCGATTCACCGATGTCGCGCATCAGAACCAGTCGAAGCTGGCCGTCGATGACCTTCTTGTCGACCGCCATCACCTCCATGAAGCGCTCCGCCGTCATCTCCGGCGGGGGTCTCACGGGCAGGCCGGCGGCCGCAACAAGCCGGGTGATGCGTTGAACCTGTTCATCATCGAGCCAGCCGAGTCTCGCCGACATGTTGGCAGCCATGCAGATCCCGGCGCCGACTGCCTCGCCGTGCAGCCAGTTGCCGTAGCCCATTGCCGTTTCGATCGCATGACCGAAAGTATGGCCCAGGTTGAGAAGTGCACGCCGGCCCGATTCGCGCTCGTCTGCCGCCACCACAGCTGCCTTGTCGGCACAGGATCGCTCTATCGCGTAAGCCAGCGCCTCGGGGTCACGCGACACCATCGCCGGCATCTCGTGTTCGAGCCAGTCGAAAAACTCCCGGTCATCGATCAGGCCATACTTGATGACCTCGGCCAGCCCGGCCGAGAGCTCGCGGTCGGGCAGGGTGTCGAGTGTCGATATGTCCACGATCACACATTGCGGCTGGTGGAAGGCCCCGATCATGTTCTTGCCAAGCGGGTGATTGACCCCGGTCTTGCCGCCCACCGAGGAATCGACCTGGGACAGCAGGGTGGTCGGAACCTGGATGAAATTCACCCCGCGCTGATAACTTGCGGCCGCATAACCTGTCATGTCGCCGACCACGCCCCCGCCCAGCGCTATCAGTGTGCAGCGACGGTCGAAGCGGTTCTGCAACAAAGCCGTATAGATGCGGTCCAGCACCTCGGAGGTCTTGAACTGTTCGCCATCCGGCAGAATGACGCGCGCCAGCGTGTAATCGGCCAGGGCCGTCTCGACCGCCGCCAGGTACAGAGGCGCGACCGTCTCGTTGCTCACGATCATCACCTGGCTGCCGTGGATGTGCGGGCGGTAGAGCCCTTGGTCCGCAATCAGGTCGGTGCCAATGAATATCGGGTAAGCGCGATCGCCAAGGTCGACAGTCAGCGTACGCATCGGAGAAGACATGTTTGACGTTGTCCTGGGGTTCCGGGTGGCATTATGCCGGAATTTTACACTCCCCCCAGTGGAATGGGTCAGCTGCGCAGGATATCGAGAATCTCGTTGGCGACCGCCGATGCGCTCCTGCCCTCGGTGCTGACGGTGTAATCGGCGCTGCCGATGTACAGGGGCTCACGAATCTCCATCAGCGACTTCAGGCGCTCCAGCGGATCCTCGGTCTGCAACAGGGGCCTGTTGCGATCCCTGTAGGTGCGCTCGAACTGCTGTTGCGCCGAGCATGCCAGAAAGAACACGATGCCGCGCGCCGATAGATGCTGCCGGTTTTCGGGCCTCATGACGGCGCCGCCCCCGGTCGCCAGGACCTGGTTGTCGATCTGGGTCAGCTCATCGATGACCAGCGCCTCACGCTGGCGAAAACCTTCCTCGCCTTCGTATTCGAAGATGGTGGGGATATCGACACCGGTACGTCGCTGGATTTCCTGATCCGAATCGTTGAACGCCATACCCAAGGACTGGGCAAGCTGTTTGCCGATGGTCGTCTTGCCGGCGCCCATAGGGCCGATCAGAAAAATGCGGTTGGGTTTTGCCATGGGGCAGATAGGCCAGTAGCGAGAACGGCGGACCAATGTCCGCCGTCTGTCTCATCGTCGGTTAAGGATAACTCAACGCAAGGTGAGTGTGTCCTTGAGGATCTTCGGTGTCACGAAAACCAACAGCTCGCTGTTCTTGTCCAAGACCTGGTGCTGCTTGAACAGATAGCCGAGATACGGGATGTCGCCAAAGAACGGGACCTTCTGCACGTTGTCCGACTTGGTCCGCTCGAACACCCCGCCCAGCACCACGGTCTCGCCGTTGTCGACCAGTACCGAGGTCTCGACCGAGCGCGTATCGACCGGTGGCACACCGAGCACCGCACGGGTGAAGTCCGGGTTGTCCTTGTTGATCTTAAGATCCATGATCACCCGATCGTCCGGCGTGATGTGCGGGGTCACTTCCAGTTTCAGCACGGCCTCTTTGAACGATACCGAGGTGGCACCGCTCGACGTTGCCTCCTGGTAGGGAATCTCCACGCCCTGCTTGATGATCGCCTTGTTCTGGTCGGAAGTGATGACACGCGGGCTTGAAACGATCTCACCCTTGCCTTCCTGTTGCATGGCGGTCAGCTCGAGGCGCAGCAGGTAGGAACCCATCTTGCCCAGAACCATATTGATACCGCCACCACTGCCCGCTGCGAGGGTCTGTGGCAGGTTGACCAGCAGGGCCTGGTTGATACCCGGTACGTTGATACCGCCGTCATCGATCTGGTCACCGCCTTGGATACCGCCGGCGGCCAGGCCCTCGACGGTTCCGGTCTTCCCATAGAATCCACCGCCCAGTTTCACGCCCAGGTCTCGCGCGAAATCGTTGTTGGCGATAACCACCCTGGATTCGATCAGGACCTGCCGGATCGGGACATCAAGATCGAGGACCAGCTGGCGGACCTCGTTGAGTTTCGCCGACGTATCCTGCACCAGCAGGGTATTGGTACGCTCATCGACAGACACGCTGCCGCGCTCGGAGATCAGCTTGTTTTCGTTCGACTTCAACAATGCCGCCAGGCTGGAGGCCTTCGCATAGTTGACCTGGATCAGCTCCGAGCGCAGCGGTGCCAGTTCTTCGATCTGCTGCTGGGACTCGAGCTCGAGCTTTTCGCGGGCGGCGATCTCCTCGGTCGGGGCGACCAGCACGACGTTATCCGTACGCCGCATAGACAGGCCCCTGGTCTTGAGGATGATATCCATCGCCTGGTCCCAGGGCACATTCTTGAGGCGGAGCGTTATGCGCCCCGAAACCGTGTCGCTCACGACCATGTTCAGGCCGGTGAAATCGGCAAGCAGCTGCAGGACCGCACGCACCTCGATGTCCTGGAAGTTAAGCGACAGGCGGTCGCCCTCGTACACCTGCTGCGCCTTGAGGCGGGCCTCTTTCTCCTGCTTGGTCAGTGATCGGAACTCGACCGTATATGTATTGTTGGCCTGGTATGCAAGGTGCTCAAACTCGCCGGAAGTAGCGATACTCATGCGCACATTGCGGCCGTCCGGATGCGTCTGGATCGTCTGCACCGGGGTGGCGAAGTCCATCACATCGAGGGTTCGCGCCAACTGAGACGGCAGGCCGGCATCGATGAAGTCCAGCACAACCTGGTCGCCCTGCTGCCGCATGTCGACCACGATGGACGGGTCGGACAGCTCGATTTCCACCCGGCCTTCACCATCCGGTCCACGGCGAAAATCGATATTTTCCAATCCCAGGCCGCCGCGCCCCGGCAGGTTGCCTGAGGCTGCAAGACCGGTAGGGGACACGGTGGTCGCAGACATGCTGCCGGCACCACTTCCGCTCCCCACGCTGACGATGACCTTGTTACCCTCCGTGCGTATCTCGTGCGTCGCCTGTTGCAGCAGGTTGATCACGACACGGGTACGGTCACCGGCCTCGATCGCGGTAACGCTTCGCGCCATCCCGATCCCCACCGGCGTCACCTTTTGCGACAGGGCACTGGTGGTATCCGCCAGGTCGATCGCAATACGTGCCGGGTTGTCGGTGGTGAACGCCGCCGGGTCACCCACCGGCTCACTGGTGGTCAGCGCGATCTCAACCCGGTTGCCGGGCAAGGCCGAAAAACTGATGTCCTGCAACTGATTGGCCAGTGCATCGGACAGGAAGGCCGATAGCAGCACCATCCCGAGCAGTGCAGTCTTGCGTGCCTTTACCTTATTAAACATCATGCCTTCTCCTATTCCCCGCCCAGTGCTACGGCCGCTTCTTTTTCAAGAAAACCCGAACCGGTAGGTACGAGTTCAATCAGCTCAATCTTGTCTTCGCTGATCCGCGTGATCTTGCCATCGTTCAGACCGATGTAGTTACCCGGTGCAACACGATGAATGGTCCCGTCCGAAGTCTTCAAAAGACCCCATGTCTGCTCTTCCTGCTCCAGCGTACCGACCATGCGCAGGGAATCGAGAGAATAGACCTCGAGCTCCTCCTTGCGTCGATTCGGGTCGGGGCGAATGCCATTGTCCAACACGGACTCTGTAACCACGGCGTCGTCTTCCTGCCGCGTAAAGGGATCGCGTCGACCCCCGACCTCGTAGACGAAGCCGACTGCCTGTTTGATTTCCGGGATCGGCTCTATGCCTGACGCCGGACGGCTCTTCACCTCGTTGACGTAGTCACGCAAGTCGGACATGTCCTGATTTGCGCATCCAGCCAGCAACAGAGGCACCACCAAGGGGATGAACTTCCTCATCATCAACCACCTGCCTCATCGAGATAACGGTAAGTGCGTGCAGTTGCCTCCATCACCAGCTCACCCGGGCTGTTGGGGCGTGGCTGTATCAGCACATCGTGGATGGTCACTATCCGGGGCAATGCTGCCAGGCCACTCACGAATTCACCGAATTCATGATAAGTCCCGAGCACCCGGATCTTAATAGGCAACTCTGCGTAGAAATCTTTGGGCACTTCAGGCTGGGGCTGAAAAAGCTCGAATTCGAGACCCGCCGCCAGGCCAGTCTGAGAAACGTCGACCAGGAGATCCGCCACCTGCGTGCGGTTCGGCAACTGCCGCAGCATCGCACCGAACGATTCCTGCATCTCCGCCAGCTGGGCACGATAGGCCTCGAGGTTGACCGCCTTGGCCTGCTTGGTCTCGAAGTCCAGGCGCAGGTCCTGTTCGGTTTTCTCGACCCTTGCCAACTCCAGGTACTGATCCTCGGTGTCAAGAAAATACCAGGCAGTGCCGACTCCACCACACAGAATCAGTATAAGGAGCAGCTTTATCACAGCCGGCCACTCGCCGATGTTGCTGAAATCGAGCTCGTTGAGTTGCTGCATGTTCATTTTGCCGACTCCTCCTTCGGCACGACCTGGACCAGATCGAGCTGGAAGGTACTGCCTGCCGCTGAGGCCCGATCCTGATCTTTGTGCTCGATGATGCGGAGCTTCGGATCACTCAGCCAGACACTCGCCTCGATGTTGCGCATATAAGTGGACACCCGTGCATTCGACTGCGCACGGCCGTTGAGCACCAGGTTCCGTCCACGCTGAGTTGCCTTGGAGAGATAGGCACCATCCGGCACCACGGTCACCAACTCATCGAACAGATGAACGACCTGCGGCCTGCTGACCTGCAGATCCTCGATGACTTTCATGCGTGCAATCAGCTTCTGACGGGTCTTCTCGAGATCTTTGATCTCACGGATTTCCTTGTCGACCTGAGCGATCTCTTTCTCGAGGAAACGGTTGCGGTCGCGCTGGTTGTCGATCAGACCCTGATTGTACCAATGCCAATAGCCGAGGCCGGCCAGGGTCAGCACCAGTGCACCGAGCACCATGACGCCGAATTCGCGACGACGCTGCTTGCGCAGCTTTTCCCGCCAGGGTAGGAGATTTATACGCGCCATTTCAGTCGAAGCTCCTCAGTGCCAGGCCGCAGGCGATCATCAACGCGGGGGCGTCGTTACTGAGCACCTGGGGCTTCACCTTCGACGCCACCGCCATGTTCGCAAAGGGATTGGCGATCACCGTCTCAACCCCCAGGCGTTCCTTGATCAGGTCGTCGATACCGGGGACCGAAGAGCTGCCGCCTGCCAGAACCACCAGGTCGACGCTGTTGAACGCACTCGCTGAGTAGAAGAACTGGATGGAGCGACTGACCTGCTGGGCCATCGCCTCCTTGAACGGTTCCAGGACCTCGGGGATGTAGTTGTCGGGAAGCCCCCCCTGACGCTTGGCCATACCGGCCTCTTCAACCGATAGTCCGTAGCGCCGCTGAATCTCCTCGGTCAGCTGACGGCCGCCGAAATTCTGTTCACGGGTGTAGATGATGTGATTGTTGTGCAACACATTCAGCGTAGTCGTGGTCGCACCGATATCGGCGACGGCGATGGTCTGTGCCTCGCCGGCGTTAGGCCACTGGTCGGCCAGTTGGGTGCAGGCTATTTCCATCGCATAGGCCTCGACATCGACGATCTCGCAGGTGAGGCCCGCCAGTTCCAGGGCCGCCACCCGGTCGTCCACGTTCTCGCTGCGTGATGCGGCAAGCAACACATCCACGAGTTCCGGACTCTTCTCGGAAGTGCCCTGGATCTGGAAGTCGATATTGACCTCTTCGAGCGGATACGGGATGTATTGATCGGCTTCGAGCTGGATCTGGCTCTCCATCTCCGTCTCGGACAAGGCCGCAGGCATCGAGATCACCTTGGTGATGACCGCCGATCCGGATACCGCGACAGCTGCGCGCTTGTTGCGGGTACCCGCCTTGCGAACGACGTTGCGGATGGCCTTGCCGACCGCCTCCACATCCGCAATGTTCTTTTCGACCACCGCTGTCGAAGGCAAGGGCTCTACTGCGTAGCTCTCCACGCGATAGCGCACACCACCTCGACCACTATGCTGGCTCAGTTCGAGCAGCTTTACCGCCGTGGAGCTGATGTCCAGCCCGAGTAGCGGCACCTTCTTCTGGGTAAAAAGGCCCATGACGATTTTTTTCCGACTTCCTTTGGTGTGCTTTCCTGAGCACCAAGCAGCCCAGGGGTGTTTGTTCTGTTCAGCGGCGGCTTGGAGTTTTTCTTTAATCCCCGGAGGTTTTTCTTTAAAAAACCGGCTTAAGTATAAAACCTTCTACAACTTTTTTTGAAGGAATTAAAGTCTAACTGGAACATTGGCTGCTTTTTACCGCCTCATGGTCACATCGGGTCGAGGCCAATCCATCTCAGTTTTGTTCGCTTGAAACGATACCTGGCCCGTTTGGCGCCGACCGAAAACAACCGCCAACTGAGCGGCTTTTCGGGCTAGTATAGCGACCCGTTTGGAAGGTGTTATCGGCACCATTCCTGAAGACTGTAATCTGTGAACAAACCCATGAAGTGGCTCTCAAAATTTTTGAAATTCGGGTTGATCCTGGGTATCTCAGGGGCGATTGCGGCAGCCGCCGCATTGGCCGCCGCATATTACTATCTCGAACCCGATCTGCCCGATATCGACAACCTGCGCGATGTGCGCCTGCAGGTGCCACTGAAAGTTTTCAGCGCCGACGGCAGATTGATCGCAGAGTTCGGCGAAAAACGCCGCAACCCGCTCAGCTATGACCAGATTCCGCCGCGCATGGTCGAGGCCTTTCTATCTGCGGAGGACGCGAACTTCTTCCAACACCCCGGGGTGGACTACCGCGGCCTGATTCGTGCCGGGGTGCAATTGGCGCTGACCGGTAAAAAGAAACAGGGTGGCAGCACCATCACCATGCAGGTTGCGCGCAACTTCTACCTGAGCAGCAAGAAGACTTACACGCGCAAACTCAGCGAGATCTTCCTGGCCTTGAGGATCGAGAAAGATCTCAGCAAGCAGGAGATATTGGAGCTGTACCTGAACAAGATTTATCTCGGCCAGCGTGCGTACGGCGTGGGTGCTGCGGCACGCGTGTACTACGGCAAGAATGTCGACGAACTGGACCTCGCACAGACCGCAATGATCGCCGGCCTGCCGAAGGCGCCGTCCAGTTTCAATCCGCTTGCCAATCCGGCTCGTGCGTTAGAGCGCCGCAATTACGTGCTGGGGCGCATGCTCGAACTCGGCTACATAGATCAGGCCGCTCACGACAATGCAGTGGCGCAACCGATAAGCGCGAGCCGTTACGCGCCGGACATCGAGGTCGAGGCCCCCTATGTCGCCGAGATGGTGAGATCGGATATGGTCGACCGCTTCGACCAGGATGCTTATACCGGCGGTTATTCCGTCTACACCACTGTGAACGCGGTGGAGCAAGCCGCAGCGAACCGGGCGGTTCGCGATGCGCTGGATGACTATGGAGAACGCCATGGCTATCACGGGCCGGAGAGCCAGCTGGCGCCGCTATCCGAAGACCAGTCCGCACTCGATGCAGTGCTTGCCGATCAGGCAACCGTTGGAGAACTCCGGCCCGCGATCGTCACCGCGGTCGAAGACAAGGCCGCAAAGATCTATCTGGGTGCTGGAGAGCAGGGCACCATCGTTTGGGACCAGATGAAGTGGGCGCGGCCTTTCATTAGTACCGACCGCCTTGGCCCGGCCCCCAAAACGGCCGCCGACGTGGTCAAGCCCGGCGACCTCATCCGGGTCAAACCGGTACAGGTAAAAGAGCAGGGGGCGTGGCGCCTGGCACAGCTTCCCTGGGCGGCTTCGGCGTTGATAGCACTCGACCCCAAAAACGGGGCGATTCGCGCACTGGTCGGCGGCTATGATTTCTATCACAGCAAATTCAACCGCGCCACCCAGGCCAAACGTCAACCGGGCTCGGGTTTCAAGCCCTTCATCTATTCTGCCGCACTGGAGAACGGCTTCTCACCCGCCAGTCTGATCAACGATGCACCGGTGGTCTTCGAGGACCCCAGCCTCGAAGGTGCATGGCGTCCGGAAAATTACTCCGGCAAATTTTTTGGCCCGACCCGCATGCGCTACGCGCTCACCAAATCTCGCAACCTGGTGTCGATCAGGCTGCTGCGCAGCATGGGTGTGGAGGCCGCACTGCAGCATATTGCTAAGTTCGGATTCGACCCGGATGCGCTGCCGCACAATCTGTCCCTGGCACTGGGCAGCGCCGACGTCACTCCACTGCAGATGGCGACCGGCTATGCGGTTCTCGCCAACGGCGGCTACCGGGTCGAACCCTATGTGATCGAGCGCATAGAACAGTCCGGTGCCGGCGTTGTCTACCAGGCCGCACCCAAAACGGTCTGCAGGGAATGCCCGGCGACACCCGAGGGAGAACCTGCTGACGAAACCCGTGCAGTGCGCGTTCTGGATGAACGTAACCGCTACCTGATGTACTCGATGATGCAGGACGTGATCCGCCAGGGCACTGCCACCAAGGCCCGCGAACTCGGCCGCAAGGACCTGGCGGGCAAGACAGGCACCACCAACGATCAGCGCGATGCATGGTTCAATGGTTTCAACGAACACCGGGTGGCCAATGTCTGGGTCGGTTTCGACGACAACAGCAAGCTTGGTCGGAGCGAGGTTGGCGGCAAGGCTGCGCTACCCGCCTGGATGGACTTCATGCGGGTCGCGCTCAAAGACATCCCCGATGAGGAACCGGTGATGCCGGAGGGCATCGTGACCATGCGCATCGACCCCAACACCGGCGCCCAGGCGGCAGCCGGGACCCAGGGCGCGATCTTCGAGATGTTTCGCGTGGAGAACACACCCGGCGGCATCGGCAGCACCGACGGCGGAGAAGCACGTGGCGTCACGACGCCTGCAGTACCACCCCCCGCCACACAGGACCTGTTCTGAGCAAGGCGCACCAGCGCGCGGGCCAGCGTGCACTGCTGACAGAGGTCGCCACCCTGGTGGTCGACGATGGGTATGAGCTTGAGACCGCGCTCAGGCGCGCCGCGCGTGCGCATGGCGTAAACCTGCAACAGGCGCGGCCACCTATCGAGGCCCTGCGCGCCGCGATTCGCGACTACCGGGAGCTGTTTAGGCCTCAGCAGTCGGCGCTACTACAGCAACAGCGGGGCCTGGCCATGCAGGCGATGCAGGCATTGGCGGAATTTCGCCCGAGACTGGTCGGGGCCCTGGTTCACGGCGACGGCCCGCTGGATGCCATCAGACTGATGGTTTATGCCGATACCACTGAGCAGCTCATGCTGTACATGGCAGACCGTCAGATGCCCTGGCAGGCAACGGAGGTCACCCTTCACTATTCGGGCGGTAGACGGGCAAGGCAGCCGGCACTGGGTTTCCTTGCCGGCGAAACCAGGGTGGAACTGGTGGTACTCAACGAGCAGAGTCACAGCGACCCGCCGCGCGATCCGATCACCGGCGGCAGGCTGGAAATGCTGGGCATCGATGAACTCGACGCACTTATCCATCGGTCGCCGGCGTGATCAGCGCTGGCCGACCGGGACGTATTCGCGCTTCGTTGCACCCTGGTAGAGTTGACGTGGACGCCCGATACGATGCCTCGGATCATCCAGCATCTCCATCCAGTGGCTTACCCAGCCGGCGGTGCGTGCCAGGGTAAACATCACGGTAAACATATTGTCCGGGATTCCCAGGGCACGGTAGATGATGCCGGAATAAAAATCGACGTTGGGGTACAGCTTCTTCTCGAGGAAATACTCGTCCTTTGACGCAATCTCCTCGAGGCGCATGGCCAGCTCGAACAGAGGATTGTTGCTGTCAGCCAGTTTTTCCAGGACCTGATAGCAGATCTCACGGATGATCTTGGCCCGCGGATCATAGTTTTTGTATACACGGTGGCCGAAGCCCATCAGGCGGAAGGGGTCGTCTTTGTCCTTGGCCTTGGCGATGTACTTGTCGACATTGTCCACGCTCCCGATTTGTTCGAGCATGTCGAGCACGGCCTCATTGGCGCCACCGTGTGCCGGCCCCCAGAGCGACGCCGTACCCGCGGCGATGCAGGCAAATGGGTTGGCGCCCGAGCTACCGGCCAGACGCACGGTCGAGGTCGACGCGTTCTGTTCATGATCGGCATGCAGGATAAACAGCAGATCCAGGGCGCGCTCGGCCAGCGGGTCAACCACATAGGGCTCACAGGGCGTGGCGAACATCATGTGCAGCAGATTGCCGGTATAGCTCAGGTGGTTTTGCGGGTACATCACCGGTTCGCCGACATTGTGCTTGTAACAGGCGGCGGCGATGGTCGGCAGCTTGGCAATCAGGCGATGTGCGCTGATCTCACGATGACGTGGGCAGCTGATGTCCATCGCGTCATGATAGAAAGCCGACAGCGAACCCACCACGGCAACCATCATCGCCATCGGGTGGGCGTTGTTATGGAACCCCTGGAAGAAGCGCAACAGCGAATCGTTGATCATCGTGTGGTGGCTGATGATCCCGCTGAAGTCTTCCAGCTGCACGGGCGTCGGCAGCTCGCCGTAGACCAGCAGATAGGCAACCTCAATGAAGCTCGACTTCTCCGCCAGCTGTTCTATGGGATACCCACGGTAACGCAATATGCCGGCGTCGCCATCGATATAGGTGATGGAGCTGTCGCAACTTGCGGTGGACACGAATCCGGGGTCGAAGGTGAAGACCTTGCCCTGACTGTACAGGCTGGAGATATCGATGGTGTCCGGACCTTCGGTACCGGTCAGGATATCCAGTTCGATCGACTTCCCGGTGTCGTTGAAGGTGAGGGTGGCTTTCTTGTCAGACATATGGCCGTTCCTCTAGGCTGAGTGTTCGGAGCTGCCGAATGGGCACGGGCAAGACGGGCCGGCCAAAAGAATTTACGGCCGTCTGTGGCGCGAATCACACGCAACAATGCTCCGTTGCGGAGACCCGCGACAACGACGCCGTCGACTCTGTCGCCAGGGTGCTAACCCATGACCTTTCGTTAGCCTCTTTGAGCTAGACACAAGAGACTAGCACAACCCGTTTTGCATCCGACTATTGGAATTGCTGCAGTGCAGCGAAGCCGTTTTTCAATGCAATCTGGGGTATTCCTTCTACTCAGCCGGCGCCCTAGGGTTTGCTCAACAGCTTGATATCGGCACGGACGGCACCCGCGGATTCAGCGAACATGACCTTTTCCTCTGCCGTGAGATCGAGTTCGATCACGCGCGACATCCCCGTCTCGTTGAGCAGGCAGGGGACGCCCATGGCAATGTCCGTCTCACCGTACTCGCCCTCCAGCATGGCGACGCAGGGCAGCAGACGGTTGCGGTTGTGACTGATCGCTCCGACCATCGCGGCCACCGAGGCCCCGGGGGCATCATAGGCGCTCGAGATCTTGCGCAACGCCAGGATCTCCGCACCGCCGCCCCGGGTCCGCTGCACGATCTCGTCCAGCCGCTTCTGGTTGATGAACTGCGAAACCGGGATGCCATTGATGGTGCAGAGGCGCGTCACGGGCACCATGGAGTCGCCGTGCCCGCCGAGTACGAGCGTGGTGATATCACGGGTCGAGAATCCGGTCTCCAGCGCGATGAACGCGGCCATACGCGATGCATCAAGCACACCCGCCTGCCCGATTACCCTTTCACGCGGCCAGCCGGTCAGCTGCCACACCCGGTAGGTAAGCACGTCCACCGGGTTGGTCACCATGATCACGATGGCCTCCGGGGCATACTTGACGACATCAGCGACGATGCCGTCGATGACTTTCACATTCGTATCAAGGACATCCGACCTCGACATGCCCGGCTTACGCGCGACGCCCGCGGTTATCACGACGACATCGGCATCCTGCATCGCAGCCGGATCATTGCTGCCACTGACCCGGGTATCGAACTTGAAAAAGGGTGCGGTCTGGAAAATGTCCAGGGCCACCCCCTGGGGTACGTCCTCACGGATATCGATCAGGACCACCTCGCGGCAGGCCTCCCGCTCGGCCAAAATCTGCGCGCTGGTCTCACCAACCCGACCGGCCCCAATGATTGCGACTTTTTGCATTATTTTCCCCCGTTATGCTCCGTAGTCGGGCAGATGCCCGCCACCTGATTAAGGTTAGACTGTGTTGAGCTTAGACGAAAAATTCGGCTTGCCACCCCGGGCAGACCGGCAGCGGCGCAACGACCCGCCCGTGACGGAAACGAAAAAGGCGCGGGTCCTGTCAGACCCCGCGCCTTTCACTCTGACGGCAGCAGGCCGCCAGCCCCCACGGCATTACATCTTCGGATAGTGCGCGGGCCACTGCGCGCGTGCCACACCGCTGTCGATCGCGGCGCGCGCCACCGCCGGGGGGATTGTTTCCTTGAGGCGCGCATCGAGCGGCTTGGGAAGGATGTAATCAGGGCCAAAGCTCAGCGACTCGAGGCCATAGGCGTCGAGCACCGCCTGCGGGGCCGGCTGATGGGTAAGATCCTTGAGCGCATGCACCGCCGCAATCTGCATGTCCTCGTTGATCCGGCTGGCGCGTACGTCCAGTGCCCCGCGGAAGATGAACGGGAAGCCCAGCACGTTGTTGACCTGGTTGGGGTAATCGGAACGGCCGGTGGCCATGATCAGGTCGGACCTGACCGCGTTCGCGACCTCGGGGCGGATTTCCGGTACCGGATTGGACAAAGCAAAGACTATCGGCTTGTCGGCCATCGAGGCCAGCATCGCGGGTGTGACGAGGTCCGGACCGGATACACCGATGAAGACATCCGCGCCCTGCATCGCGTCTTCCAGGGTGCGCGCCTCCGTCTCCACCGAGACCATGAATTTGTACGGGCTGAGATCCTTGCGCCCGACGTGGATGACACCTTTGCGGTCGATGACCAGGAAATTGCGACGGTGGGCCCCCATTGCGATCAGCAGGCGCACGGCTGCGATCCCCGCGGCGCCGGCACCCAGCACCACGATCCTCGCGTCCTCGAGCGACTTGCCCTGCAGTTCCAGGGCATTGATCAGGCCGGCCGCTATGATGATGGCAGTACCGTGCTGATCGTCGTGGAACACCGGGATATCGAGCTGTTCGATCAGGGCCTGCTCGATCTCGAAACAGTGCGGTGCTGCGATATCCTCGAGATTGATGCCGCCGAAGGTTGGCGCAATCCGTACCACAGTGTCGATGAATTCCTGCGGCCGCTCCGCGTTCACCTCGATATCGAATACATCTATTCCCGCGAAGTGCTTGAACAGCACTGCCTTGCCTTCCATGACGGGCTTGCCGGCCAGCGAGCCAACATTGCCAAGCCCGAGCACCGCGCTACCGTCGGTGATCACGCCGACCAGGTTGCCCTTGGCGGTGTACTTGTAGGCATCATCGGGATCGGCAGCGATACGGCGGACCGGCTCCGCCACACCCGGTGTATACGCGAGCGCCAGATCCCGCTGGCTGCGGGTCGGCTTGGAGACCTCGACGCTGATCTTTCCAGGACGCGGATTGGCATGGTAATCGAGTGCCGCCTGGTTGATTTCGAAATCGGCATGCTGCCGGCTCTCATCTGGATTGTTCATTGCTTGGCTCCGGGTGGCGGGACTCTACTCTGGGCCCACGGTCTTAATATAAGAAAAGGCGCCACAAGGGCGCCTTACGGTGTCTGGTAAAACCGGTACGCTCAGCGACGGAAGCGCTTGCGGAACTGGTCGACGCGGCCGGCGGTGTCCATCAGCTTCTGCTGGCCGGTATAGAATGGATGGCACACGGAGCACACTTCCACCTGCAGGGCCTCGCCGCCCATGGTCGAGCGTGTATTAAAGGTGTTTCCGCAGCTGCAGACGACCTTGATGTCGGTATAGTTCGGGTGCACGTCCGCTTTCATTTCGTATCACTCCAATGCCCCCGCTGTACACGGCGGGCCGATAAAGATCTTCAGGGTTTGCGCGCGCGGGAGCGCGAAAGGCCGCGTACTCTAAGATACGAACAGCGGAATTGCAAGCCTCTGCGGCCGGTCAATCGCGTGTGCGTGCGAACATCACCACCCGGCCGCAGGCCGACGGAGTCAGGCTTTTTGCCCCCGAGTGTCCGTCAAACAGCCGCTGCAACTCGCCGTAACGGTCACGCAGGCCTCCTTCGCCCAGCACCGAGCGCCACATCATGCGCGAAATCCTCACGCAGGCGGCCATTGGTGTGCGGGCCAGGCGACGCTCCTGGTCGATCCGCCACTGCAGACAACGCAGGCGCTCACGGCTGGCTTCGGGTGCGCCCTGGATGGCCGCCTCGATCGCGGCGAGGCGCATCAACTCGAAGGTTTCGGGATCGTTGCGTGCCATCTCGGACCAGGTATCGAAATCAATCTCGGCAGTTTTTTTGTTATCCATCAGGGTCACCCTAAAGTTTCTCTCGGGCTGGCCGACAAATGTCGGTTTTCCGCTCGATTCAGGATCAAACTACCACAGGATTTTGCGGCCTGTCTTGCCGAATTAAAGGGTGCCAAAAAGGATAGTCATTCCTGCTATTTCTCCTTTAATAACATATAGTTAAACGCCCCAATCAATCGGGGACGTTTTTTTGACGCCAAACCTGCGCGCCACCCGCCACCTCTATCGCCAGCAGGCGGTCGAGACGGACCGAACGATCCTCTCCGCCCTCGTCGCGCAGCAGAAGATACTCCGCACCGCCGCGGGTCAGGACATCGAAAACCCGGCCATCCAGCCGCAGTTCGGCCCCGTCCTCCTGGCGCACCCGGGCGCTGACCCTGGCCCGACGCATCGCGAGCAGTTCGAGCACCGAATGACTGTCACAGCCGATCGGCACGTAATCAGTCGTCACCACGAGAGACCTCCAGTCGCCAGCCATCGCCGTGGGACGACAGCCGTACCTCGATCGGACTGCAGCAGACACTGCAGTCCTCGACATACGCCTGATCACCGGCCGAGCCATCGACCTGCATCTCAATCATCTCGCCGCAATAGGGGCATTGGATCTGCTGAAAAGACAAGGCTTCCATCGATTCCTCCCTGGCAGCCTGTTGGACTTGACACTGCTTGGCCGCTATCCGGGCTCGAACAGGGCGAGCAGGTCGTTCAGGTAAAGCAAGCCCCGCGCCGTGGGCTGCAACCGGGCCGGGTCTTCCATCATCAGGCCGATTTCGCGCGCCTTCGAGAGCGGCCCGGCAACCCGGTGCAAGGGCAGCCCGGTTCGCGCCTCGAACAGCTCGGCGGGCACACCTCCGGGCAGGCGCAGGGCGTTGAGGAAAAATTCCACGGGCAGTTCGGCAGGCGAGACCTCGCGTTCGCCTGCAACCGCGCCTGCGGCAGCTCTGTCCAGGTAGGCCTCCGGTTGGCGCTGCTTGCTGCGACGATGCACAGCCCCGTCGGCCGCGCTGAGCTTGCCATGTGCCCCTGCGCCGATTCCCAAATAGTCACCGAACTGCCAATAGTTCAGATTGTGCCTGCATCGCCGGCCGGAAAGCGCATAGGCCGAGATCTCATACTGCAGGTAACCGGCCTGCGCCAACAGCACCTGACCCGCGTCCATCATGTCGGCCAGGCTGTCGTGATCGGGCAGCGGCGGTGGCCGGTGATGAAACAGGGTATTCGGCTCCAGGGTCAACTGGTACCAGGAGATATGCTCGGGCCCCAGCGTGATCAGACCGGCCAGATCGGCCAGTGCCGCCGCCATATCCTGTTCCGGCAGGCCATACATCAGGTCGAGGTTGATGTTGTCGAAACCGGCATCGCGTGCCAGGCGATACGCATTGCGCGCCTCAGCCACCGAGTGTATGCGCCCGAGCGCGGCCAGATTTGCGTCATCCAGGCTCTGCGCCCCGATCGACAGGCGGTTGACACCCGCTGCACGATAGCCGGCAAAGTTGGCAGCCTCTGCGGTACCCGGGTTTGCCTCCAGGGTAATCTCCGCTTCGGGGTCCAGCACCAGGCGTTGCGCGACCCCCTGCAGCAGCCGCTCAATGGTGGGCCCGTCGAAAAGGCTGGGCGTGCCGCCGCCGATAAAGATACTGCCGACCTGTGGCAAAGGCTGGCGGGCGAGCTCGTGGTCCAGATCACTCAGCAAGGCATACACGTAAGCGGCGTGGTCGAGCGGGGCGCGAACCGCGTGTGAATTGAAATCGCAATAGGGGCACTTATGGACGCACCAGGGGATGTGCACGTATAGCGACAGTGGTATTTGCAGTGCAGATGACGGTTTCAATGCGCCCCGGTCACGCTCAAGTTGGCGGCCATGCGGCCGCATTTATTCCAGATACAACATAAAGATACGAGTCGCACCCCAAATCCCATGCCATACCACACTCTCACCCAGGCGTTGACATGATCCCCTTTGAACGGCTGGCGGTCGAGGTCGAACACAAGGAAGGCGAGGAGAAAGCCTCCCCACGACCGCTCGGCGAGGGCGCGGAGGCGGCGCCGCGCGCAGCCGGCACCCACATGGACCTGACCGAGTCGCGCGCCACCCAGGAAAGACTGCGGCTGTTGGCCACGGTCTTCGAGAACAGCAACGAAGGCGTGCTCATCACCGATGCAAAGGCCAGAATCATCGAGGTCAATGCGGCCTTCGGCCGGATTACCGGTTACAGCACGGATGAGGTGGTCGGCAAGACCCCCAGGGTACTCAACTCGGGACGCCATGACGCCGCCTTTTATCAGGGGATGTGGCGCCGGCTGGAAGAGACCGGCGGCTGGTGCGGCGAGATCTGGAACCGGCGCAAGAACGGCGAAGTGTATCCGGAGTGGCTGAGCATCAGCAGGGTCTGCGACCAGGCCGGCGAGCCAAAAAACTATGTCGCCGTCTTCTCCGACATCAGCGAACAGTATCGCAACCGCCAGCAGATCGAATACCTCGCACACCACGATGCACTCACCGATCTCCCCAATCGACTGCTGTTCAACGCCCGGCTGGAGCACGCTATCGGACATGCCCGGCGCGAAAAGAGCCAGCTTGCGGTTATCTTCATCGACCTGGACCGCTTCAAGACGATCAACGACAGCCTCGGCCATGCGCTGGGTGACGAGGTACTGCGCCTGGTATCCGAGCGGATCCGCAAGGCCATGCGGACCAATGACACCATGGCGCGGCTGGGTGGCGACGAATTCATCATCCTGCTCGAGAACATCACACCCGCCGGAGTGCGCGAGGTGGCGGGGAAGGTTGCCGCGGCACTGAGCGAGCCACTGGTTTTCGACGGCGACCGGCTGTACATCAGCCTGAGCATGGGTATCAGCATGTTCCCGCGTGATGGCGAGGACGTCGATGCACTGGTAAAGAATGCCGATGCCGCGATGTACAAGGCGAAATCGAGCGGGCGCGACAACTTCCAGTTCTACACCCCGGAGCTCACCGACGAGGCACTGGAACAGGTGTTCCTGCAGAATCACCTGCGCAGTGCGATCGAGCAGCATGAGTTCAGGGTGTTCTACCAACCTCAGGTCGATATCGAGAGCGGGCACGCGGTCGGCGTCGAGGCGTTGTTGCGCTGGCAGCATCCTACCGAGGGCCTGATAATGCCGATGCGCTTCATCCCTCTGCTCGAGGAACAGGGTTTGATGCGCCAGGTCGGCCCCTGGGTGCTGCACCGGGCATGCACGGACTTCGTACGCTGGCAGAAGGCCGGCGTCGCGCCGCGCAGCATGGCGGTCAACCTTTCCGGGGCCCAAATCCATGCCGAGGGAGCGACCGAGACGATCGAAAAGATCCTGCTGGATACCGGCATGCCCGCCGAACGACTCGAACTGGAGGTGACCGAGTCGTTCGTGATGACCGACCCGGAATCGAACATCAACACCCTGCATCACCTGCGTGCGCTCGGCATCCGCCTGGCGATCGACGACTTCGGCACCGGATACTCCTCGCTCGCGTACCTGAAACGACTGCCCATCAACAAACTCAAGATCGACCGCTCGTTCGTCAAGGATGTACCCGGTGATGCCGACGACGAAGCGATCACCCGCGCCGTGGTCGGGCTGGGCAAGACGCTCAACCTGGACATCATTGCGGAAGGGGTGGAACGCGAGGCCTGCGTGCAGTTCCTGCTCCGCGAGGGCTGCTATTTCGGCCAGGGTTATCTTTGGGGCAAGCCGATGCCGGAACCCGAGGTTGCGCAATGGCTGGCTGAACACACCGGGGCATGAGAGATCACCGGAAACGCCCGATCGCCATGGTTGCCCCCGCCAGCCTTCAGGCGATCGCCTCAAGATTGGCGTAGGCCACCACCAACCACTTGGCACCGGCCCCCTCGAAGTTGACCTGCACGCGCGCACCGTTGCCCTGCCCCTCAGCGTTCAACACCACGCCCTCGCCGAACCTGGGATGCGCAACGCGCTGACCCAGACGGAACCCGCCGGCGGACTGGGCCGCAGCCAGCGAGCCGGAGGCGGGTGCATAGGGTCGCACCACGTTCGGCCGCGCACGCACCTCCTCGATCAGTTCGGCCGGGATCTCGCGCAGAAAGCGCGAGGGCATTGGATAGCTTTCGGAACCGTGCAGGCGCCGGCTCTCTGCGTGCGTCAGATAAAGCTGTGACATCGCCCGCGTCATGCCGACGTAGCACAGTCGCCGCTCCTCCTCGAGACGCTCAGGATCCTCTGCCGACATGCTGTGAGGGAACAGCCCCTCTTCGACGCCGCCGATGAACACCAGTGGAAACTCCAGGCCCTTGGCCGAATGCAGGGTCATCAGCTGGACGCAGTCTTCATACTCGTCGGCCTGGGTGTCACCGGCCTCGAGCGCGGCATGGGCAAGAAAGGCATCCATCTCGGAAAGGCCGGTCTCATCGACATCCTCGAATTCGAACTGGCGACAGGCGTTGACCAGCTCCTCCAGGTTCTCGATCCGGTCCTGACCCTTGCCGTCGCGACTTTTCTCGAAATGCTCCCGCAGGTGCGAGGCCTCGATGACAAAGGCGGCGCGATCGGGCAGGGCGTCGTCTGCGCTGTTGGCGTCGATCTCCTCGAGCAGATCCTGGAAGCCGCGAAGGGCATTGGCCGCACGCGCGGCCATGGCGCCGCCGCGCAACAGCTCAGAGGCCGCCTGCCAGAGGGAACTGCCGAAATCACGCGCGTGTGCACGTACTGCATCCAGCGTCCGCGGACCTATACCCCGCGGCGGCTGGTTGACCACGCGCTCGAACGAAGGGTCGTCGTGACGATTGGACAGCAGGCGCAGATAGGCCAGTGCATCCTTGATCTCGGCCCGCTCGAAAAAGCGCAGGCCCCCATACACGCGGTAAGGAATCCCCGCCTGCAACAGCGACTCCTCGAATAGCCGGGATTGCGCCGTGGTGCGGTAAAGGATGGCGATCTCGGTGCGGCGGCTGCCGTGTTCGATCGCGGTGCGGATGCGGTCGATGACGAAGCGTGCCTCGTCGACCTCGTTGAACGCACCATAGACGCGGATCGGCTCACCGTCAGCGTCCTCGGTCCACAGCTGCTTGCCCAGCCGGGTCGGGTTGTTGGCGATGACCGCGTTCGCAGCATTGAGGATATTGCCGGTCGAACGGTAATTCTGTTCCAGCCGCACCACCTGGGCGCTCGGATACTGGCTCTGGAAGTCCTGGATATTCTCGACCCGGGCACCGCGCCAACCGTAGATCGACTGGTCGTCATCGCCGACCACGAACAGTTTTTCCGTGCTGCCCGCGAGCAGGCGCAACCAGGCGTACTGAATACTGTTGGTGTCCTGGAACTCGTCCACCAGCACGGCGCCGAAACGCTCACGGTAGTGCTGGAGCAGGTCCGCTCGGTCGCGCCACAGCTCGTGCGCACGCAGCAGCAACTCGGCAAAATCGACGCTGCCGGCCCGCCGGCAGGCGGACTCGTATTCGCGATAGATCGCGATCATCTGGCGCTGGTAGGGATCCCCACCATGGTCCAGGTGATCGGCGCGCAGACCCTCGTCCTTCTGCTTGTTGATGAACCACTGCGCCTGGCGCGGCGGCCACTTGCTGTCATCGAGGTTCATCTCGCGAATGATGCGCTTGACAAGCCGCAGCTGGTCATCCGAATCGAGGATCTGGAACGTCTGCGGCAGCCCGGCCTCCTGCCAGTGCGCGCGCAACAGTCTATGCGCCAGTCCATGGAAGGTTCCGACCCACATGCCACCGACCGGCTGGCCCAGCAGGGCCTCGATGCGGTGCTTCATCTCGCGCGCGGCCTTGTTCGTAAAGGTGACCGCGAGGATGCCCCAGGGGGAAATACCCTCGACCTGGATCAGCCATGCAATGCGGTGCACCAGTACCCGGGTCTTACCGGACCCTGCCCCGGCCAACACCAGGGCGCTGCCCAAAGGAGCTGTGACCGCGGCGCGCTGGGCGTCATTGAGCCCGTCGATGATGTGGGATACGTCCATCGCGCCATTCTAACAGGGGGCGGTCCGAGTCCGACATCCAGCTAAGTGACTGCTCTCGATTCGTGAAGCCGTCCCCCTTGCTGGGGCGACGCCGGTTTTTTACGGAGTAACGTAAGCGGCCTCGGTGATTGGTAAAAGAACAGGAAATGCCAGCTTCTACCGTTCTTCATCATCGCTTATGTGACGCGGACTATATCTTCGGGCCGACCCGATTGCTCGCGGATTTGCGGCTATGTTAGTTTGAAGGTGCCCTTCGAAGCGCATGTTCCCTCAAGGATTCTCTTATGAAGCACACATTTAAGAAAATGGTGGCGATGCTGCTGGTCCTGTCGATGAGTTTGCTCGGCGTACCCGCGGTCGGCCTGTCGGCACCGATCGGCACCGACACCCTGGTACAACTGGATCAGCGCGGTGAACTGTTGTCTCGCATCCAGACGCAGCTCACTCGCGATGATGTCCGTGCGCAATTCCTGGAGCGCGGCGTCGCGCCATCTGAGGTCGATGCGCGCATCGCGGCATTGAGTACCGAGGAACTTCAGATTCTGTCCGCACAGTTGGACGAGCTGCCGGCCGGCGGCAGCCTGTTGGCCGTGGTAGGCGTGGTGTTTGTCGTCCTGCTGATTCTCGATCTGACCGGAGTCACCAACGTCTTCACCAAAGTCTGAGATAGTCTCGGGGCATGTGACAGGAGCCCTGCGGGCTATGGCTGTCGCCACCGCGCTATCGCTGATGGCCTGCGCCACCAAACAGCCTGTCCTTCCGGGACTCATGCAACAGACTACCGCACCGGTTGAGCTGCGCGACACGCCGTTTTTCCCCCAGGCCGAATATCAGTGTGGCCCCGCGGCGCTGGCTATGATTCTGAATGCGGCGGGCGTCGCTGTTGAGCCAGACGACATCGTCAGCCAAGTGTACCTGCCAGCGAGTCGGGGTAGCCTCCAGATCGAGCTATTGGCAGCGAGCCGGCGTGCCGGACGCATACCCTTTCGGATTGAGCCAACTCTGGATGCGCTGCACGCCGAGCTGGACGCAGGGCGGCCAGTCCTGGTGCTGCAGAACCTGGGGCTCAGCTTCCTGCCTGTCTGGCATTACGCAGTGGTGGTCGGCATCGACCCTGCGGGCGACAAGGTGGTACTGCGTTCAGGTGTCGAGCGGCGCCGGCAAACCAGTGCCGGCAAGTTTCTGCGAAGCTGGGGCTTGGCCGCCAACTGGGGGATGATTGTGCTGCGTCCTGGCGAACTACCTGCACGTGCGACGGAACAGCGCCTGATCGCCGCAGTCGCGCGGGCAGAGCCGAATTTGTCGATCGAGGCGAGGAAGCGCGCTTATCGCGCGGTTCTCAATCAGCGACCGGAGAGTATCGCCGGCCAATTCGGCTATGCAAATGCGCTCCACGCTGCAGGCGAATTGGAGGCCGCGGAGGCAAGCTACCGAAGGATCATACGCCGTCATCCCCGGCAAGCGGCGGCCCTGAACAACCTCGCTGAAGTGCTGAAAGATCGCGGCTGCTATGCGCGGGCGCGGGCAGTCGCTAGTCGCGCAATGGCAATCGCGGCAGACGATCAGCCCGCGTTGGTCGAACCGATCAGTGAAACGGTTCGCAGTATTCGCGCGTCGTCAGGCGACGAAGACCAATGTGTGGGGGTCGAAGAGGTTCCCCGCAGCCGCTGAGTGGGTTCGGTGGTGCGTTCGTTCTTGTACTCAGTCGGGACTGGATGGCCTCGTGTCTATAGCGCCCCTTGGATTGGCGAACCAGAGCAAGGACTGTTCCGATTCGAGGATATTGCCGCTCAGTGGTCGGCAGTCTGCCAAGAGGTATTGGATTTGGTCGCTATTTCAAGACTCGATTCCTTCGGCGCCAAACCACACAGGCATAGATCAAGATGTTTAGAACAATGAGAAAAGAGCCCATCAAAACCTGAAGCTCTTGTGTCAACTCTTCGGGATAGACGACCGGAACGACGTATCGCTCGATAAAACTTTGAGAGTAATCCGTGAGCCCCCCCGCGCGGCGCAATGAGTTCTCCAGCGGCGTGAGCGGGCAGATTCGGCCCGTAAGCTCAACGAATCCCCCCCACGCCAATGCTGGAATGTGGAGCCAGGGAATCCAGTGCCAACGGAATGCAAGCAGTCCGCCTAGTAAGACGAACACAATGAAGCCAAAATGGGCCAACACAACAAGGTCGGCGAGAATTCGGTAGCCCACGGAAGGTAATACTCAAAAACCAATAGGCCAGTTTATTGCCCTGTTGTGCGGCATGTTCAATTTTCTGGTTTCAGCCAACTCCTTCCTATAACGGGGGAGTTGCGGACGGCACGTTCGTTTTGGTGGAGAAAGTGGCAGCACACACCACCGAAGGATTCGGTTCTCCACCGGTAAATCACACGGTAGGCGATCTTGGGCTGACGCCGCTTGCAGTAAGCGCTACATTCTTGCTTAGGGATCGGAGCCCGGCCCGGGAGGAAATATCCATGATGAATGACTGTTACCGGAGGATACATGGCCTTGTGATGGCAGTGCTGCTGCTTGTGTTGTGCTTATCTGCGCCAGGTTTTGCCGCGGACTTCGACCGCGGCCGGGCGTTGTACGAAAACCACTGTCAAACCTGCCACGAAGACTGGGCACACACCCGAGGCAATCGCCAGGTCGCCACGCTCGATGGTCTGCGCGCGCGGGTAACCTCATGGAGCGTGCATTCCGGCCTGAATTGGGGCACTGAGGAGATAAGCGCGGTAACCGGTTACCTGAACCGGCGGTTCTATCAGCTCGTACCCTAGCCTGTCAGGCTTGACCGTTTGCAGCCATGAACTGCCGTTAGCCCAGCGACCGGCAGCTTCATGCTGCGGCCATCCGAGTTCCTGGTCAAATTAGCTGGAACTGTTAAGGGTTCACTGTGAAGAGTTCATCAGATGCCTGCCCTCATCCGTAGGTCTCAAGTGCACCTCCGGTATCCAGTGGGCAGGCGTCAGATAAGCCTCGGGGGAGGAAACCGCGGGATGCTGTGTGGGAGTCAGGGTAGATCGCACGGCACCCCCTGCGGCCACAAGCAGGCAGACATAATTCCGGACAAATTGCTTCTTGGTGAGAAGCATCGCTTCGCATCTTCTTAACTCCCTGAAGGCCAACAATTTTTTCGCCAAAGTGTGCATGGTGGGTGGGAAGTGCTGGTACCACCTATGAGACCGTCGTTTTTCTAACCGGTTGATTTTACGGGCTTACACAAGCTGGCATAGGAACTGCTTTCACCTACCCAACGGCGTATCAGCGCCGCTAACACAAGCACACGGTGTGGAGGTAGACGATGACGACGGTGAAATCAGACCTTGAGGCCAGGATTAAGGCCTACGATCAATGGGAAATACGGCGCCAATTCGGCGCTGACGGGCCCAACATGCGCAGGCTTTGGGTGCTCGCCTGCATGGACGAGCGGCTGCCCGTGGATGAGGCGCTCGGTATCCGAGCGGATTCGCCGGTGGGCGGCGGTGATGCCCATCTTTTCCGCAACGCGGGCGGCATCGTAACCGACGACGCAATCCGGTCGGCCATGCTGACCATCAATTTCTTCGGCACCAAGGAGATTATCGTGCTGCAGCACACCGGCTGCGGCATGCTTTCGGCAAACGGCAACGACTTGGAAAAGGCGCTGCGGGCACAGGGCATCGATGTCGACAATATCCCGATTGATCCTTCGCTCCCGGAGCTGACGCTTGCCCCAGGTAACTTTGCGAAGTGGATCGGGATGATGGACGACGTAGACGTCACCTGTATCAAATGTGTGGATTACCTGCGGAACCACCCTCTGATCCCCAATGACATCACTATTAGCGGTTGGATCTGGGAGACGGAGTTCCGCCGATTGCGAGCGCCGGATCTTGCTGCGGCTAACCGCAGTGTCACCCAGGCCAAAGCAGCGTCCATGAATGTGAAAGGCGATCAACCGCCACGTTGGAGCTGAACCACTGGTGCAGGCTCGTCGGGCAGGCTTTCCTACCTGGCGCGCCTTTTTCCACGCGATCAACCGGAGGGACAGAAAGATGCCGACCTACGACTACCAATGTCGCAACTGCGACACCTGTTTCGAGTCGATGCATGCCATTGCGGCGGTCGCGCCGGATTGTCCTGCATGCGGCGGAACGGTGCGCCGTCTCCTGCTTAGTGCGCCCGCGGTTCATGGCCCGATGGCTGGCGGACGTGAACAGGCGATGCGTGCGTTGCCGGAGTGCGGGAAGGGCTGCCGCTGCTGTCCGTGATACCAGCTTTATGAATATAAACGCATCTCATGCGAATTCGGGAGGAACTTCTTATGCAGGCTCTGACCAACAAGACTTTTACGCCCATCACTTGGGACCGTGCGGGCGTCGCCGGTTCGTTTGTGTGCATTACCCACTGCATCGCCACCCCATTCCTGGCGGCCGCGTTCCCAATTCTGGCGGTTAACGAGAAAGGGACACACATCGGCCTCACGGTTGTGCTGATGCTCATAGGCTTGCTGGCGTTTCTGCCCGGCTACCGGAATCACAGCATGCCGCATATGGCCCTGGTGGCAGCAATCGGCTTTGCTATGCTTGTATTGGCGGTATTCATCCCGGAAACGTTGGCGAACGAGACGCTGGAAACGGGGCTGACCGTCGTTGGGGGGCTGCTCCTCATCACCGCGCATCTGAGCAATGCCTACTTTTGTCGACGTTGTTGCGTATGTGCCAAACAGCCGTGTAACCAATCGTAGGTGGCGTTGTTGAGCGCCTCGACGCCAGGCGCTCTCGCCGACCGGTCCGCGGCGACGCGCTGGCCTGTGCGGGTGGCGATTGGTGAGCCAGGTCCAACAGGGTCGCAGTCGCTGGGGGGTATCGGGCATGAAGTCGAAAAATTCTGCGGTTCTGGATCCGGTCTCCTTTCTCCAAACCTTCGTCATCCAAAGTCTTAGAATCGCGGCGCAAAAGGGCTGTTCTGCCTGCGACTACCATTTCAACCACATCGAGTTCATGGGGCTGACGGCAAGTAGTTGCTTGGAGGCCGAAGCGCGCCAGCAACTGGACTTGAGCGGTCCGATCACGCTTGGCGACTACGCCGATGTGATCATCCATATCAAGAACGCCATTGGGGGGGGATTTTCGCGGAGTTCCAGCCAGCCTGGGGTCATCCGCGTTGAGAACACCCACTGCCCCTTCGGCGACAGGGTCAAAGAAGCCCCGGAGTTGTGCCGCATGACCTCTTCAGTGTTCGGCGGCATCGCGGCGCGCAACTTCGGTTATGCAAAAGTCGAGCTGAAAAAACGTATCGCTGCTGGTGATGGCCGCTGCGAGGTTTGCATTTACACCGACGCGGAGTTGGCCAAGTCCGTCGTAGGTGACGAGTACCGCAATCAAGGGGGTGCCCTGATTTCAAATCCTGGCAGCGATGAAGTCTCGGTGCGCGTTGCGGAAAAGATGGAGCAGGCGTGGTGTTCGTCGAACACAAACAGGGTGAAACGCCGGCCCCGGCCCAAGCCCACCATCATTGCCGAGTCCCGGGAGATGCGAGAGGCCCTGGGGGTGGTCGAAGTAGTGGCGCCAACCGAGGCCACGGTGGTTATTACCGGAGAGACCGGGGTAGGTAAAGAGATCATTGCGCAGGCCATTCACGCCCTTAGTGCGCGCAGTGAGAGTGAATTCGTTGCGGTGAATTGCGGCGCTATTCCCGCAGATTTGATCGAGAGCGCCCTGTTCGGGCACGAGAAAGGGGCCTTTACGGGCGCCTATAACGTGCATCAGGGCTTCTTCGAACGCGCCGAGCATGGCACCTTGTTCCTGGACGAAATTGACAGCCTGCCGCTGCTGGCACAGGCCAAGTTGCTGCGCGTGCTTCAGGAGGGAGAATACGAGCGAGTGGGCGGCCAGCAGGTTATGCAGGCGCACATGCGGGTCATTGCCGCCTCGAATCACAGGATTGAGGACATGGTGGCCGCTGGGCAGTTCCGCAGCGACCTCTACTATCGGTTAAACGTTGTTCCTATCCTGATCCCTCCGCTGCGAGAGCGGCGCGAAGACGTCGCTGAGCTAGTGAACCTGATACTGCGGCGCCTGGGCGACAAGTATCAACAACAGCGCAAGATCCTTGGCGAACAGGCTTGGGCAAAGGTCATGCGTTATGCTTGGCCCGGCAACGTGCGCGAACTCGAAAACGTGCTCGAGCGCGCCTATCTTTTCGCACACGGAGCCTGCATAGAAGACATCGATGCGAGGGTCCCTGATGCCGCCGAGGGTACGGCAGAAGCGGTGGGACAAAGCACGGATCTGCGTGCTCGGACACGCCATGCAGCCCAGCTAACGGAGACACAGCTATTGAGGGATGCACTACTCAGAAGAGGAGGCAATGTGAGCGCTGTGGCACGCGAGGTTGGGATCACTGCACGTGCCGTGCACCAGAAGCTAAAGGCATACGGTATAGACCCCGCCCCCTACCGAATGAAGGGTCGCGACCTCAACGACAGGCATTAAACGCCAGTGCCGGGCGCATGAGCGCTTTTTTGGACGCGCCGCTGCGCACTGCTCTATTCTCGACACGCTGGAACGAAGGAGATACTTGATGAGCTTTTTTCATAATCTCCTGAGTCTGTCGCTCGAAGCGGCGCCGTGGCTGGTTCTCGGCCTGACGCTGGGCGGCCTTATGAAGGCGCTGATCCCGACTGCGTTTCTGGAGCGACACCTCAAGGGTTCCGGCCTCGGATCGATCACCAAGGCAACCTTGCTTGGCGCGCCGCTGCCATTGTGCTCCTGTGGCGTCATTCCGGCGGCACTGGGTTTGCGAAAAGCCGGTGCATCCAAACCGGCAACCACGGCGTTTCTGGTCAGCACGCCAGAGACCGGCGTCGACTCGATTTCAATCACCTATGCGCTGATGGGGCCATTCATGGCCGTCGTTCGCCCAATCGCGGCGCTTTTTTCTGCGATCACTGCCGGATTGCTTGTGGCGCTGTTCGATGCAGAAGCAACCGGCGAGCAACCGAAAGCGGGATCAGGTACCTGCTGCGGCTGCGAGCCCCAAAACAACTCGGTTGCCGAACCCAGTTGCTGTGCGCACGAGTCCCCTCCTGCGCCAAATCTGGCAAGCAAGGCCTGGGAAGGCATTCGCTATGCCTTTACAAGCCTGCTGGATGACATCGTGTTCTGGCTAGTCGTCGGCATGCTCTTCGCTGCCGCCACCAAGACCTTTCTGCCGGCTGATTTTCTCGCCCAGTGGGGACAAGGCATCACGGCAATGCTGGTGATGCTGTTCGCCGGTATCCCAATGTACATCTGCGCTACGGCATCAACTCCGGTTGCGGCCGGATTGATGATGGCCGGCGTATCGCCGGGGGTTGCACTGGTGCTATTGCTGACCGGGCCAGCCACCAATATCGCCACATTGGGGGTGATCGGCCGTGAAATGGGTCGGCGCACGATGTGGATTTATCTCGCCGCTGTCAGTGTGACTGCGATACTGGCCGGCCTCATTGTTGATGCGGTGGTGAGCGCAAATCACTTGAACATTTCTGCGCAACTCCAGCATGCGCATAGTAGTCTTCCGGTCTGGCTGGAGTGGGGCGCCCTGCTGCTGCTTGTAGTTATCGCACTGAGAAAATTCCTGCCACCGCGTTCCAAAGGCTCTGCCGAAGAGTATCACCACGCCGCCTAAGTCCGCTTTGCATGAGCGAACTGCCGTTCGGCGCATCAGACCTAATCGGCAACATTGGGTTGCGGATTCAACCGATCGACGCAACATTCTAAATTCTACGTGGGTAGAAGGAGTGTTGCAGATGAAGCAGAGACCGAGGATCTACTACACGGAAGCCCAGAAGGCATTGATGTGGGATCGCATCGCCCGGTTTCTCTACCTGATGGAGGGCTATTCGATCAGCCGTCCGGTTCTAAGCAGATCCGCCGTCATCTTCTCCAGCTCTGTTGCCCCCGAGAGGACCAGGGCGGGGTCCGGTGTGTAATCTAGCGCGCCGTTGCGTCGTTCATAGTCGACCGAGTTCAGGATCACTTTGATGGCATTGAGACGCGCACGGTGCTTGTTGTCAGCACGGACTATGGTCCAGGGAGCCGCCAGCGTGTGGGTGCGCTTGAGCATCTGATACTTCCGATGGGAGAATTCACTCCAGCGTTCCTGGACCTGGAGGTCAATCTCACTCAGTTTCCACTGTTTCAGAGGGTTGGTCTTGCGAATCTCGAATCGTCGCGCCTGGACCGCTTTGCTGACACTGAAGTAGAACTTGATCAGCAGGGTACCCTGACGCACCAGATCCTGTTCGAATCCGGCCACCCCCCGCATGAAATCCTGGTGTTCCTTTTCGGTACAGAACCCGAACACGGGCTCAACCATGGCCCGGTTGTACCAGCTCCGGTCAAAGATGACCATCTCCCCGCCGCGTGGAAACTGCGAGACGTACTTCTGGTAAAACCATTGACTGCGCTGTTCCTCGGTTGGCCTGCCCAGCGCGACCACCCGGCAATGGCGTGGGTTCATGTAAAAGGTGATGCGCTGGATGGCACCGCCCTTACCGGCGGCATCACGGCCTTCGAACAGGATGATCATGCGGCGGTTGTCTCTTTCAAGCTGTTCCTGCAGCTTGATCAACTCAGCTTCGTAGGGTTTCAGCTCTTCCTGCTTGTGGTAGCGTTTGAGCGCCTTGCTGTGTTCTCTCTTGAGCTGGGCGTTTTCCCATTCGAGTTGCTCGATGCGTTCTTCCAAAGATAGTGAGGCACCCTGCGCGCCCTCGATTTCGACGGACCCCGGATTGTTGTTATCGCTCATGGTGCCGCAATTCCGAATGTCAAGTTGCGTGGGCTTCCAGAGGGACGCGCCAGAATCGCCCTTTGGCCTTCCCCAAAGAAGTAAAATCTCATTATATCCAGTCCACTGACGGCTTCCTGAGTGTAGAAGTATAAAATGCCTTTCCTTCCAACCGAACCGCCGGCCCGAGTACCTATGCTTAGGGGTCGACTACGGTCTATTGCGCCGAACAAACAACCGTCAGCTTTCGAGTGCACCGCCCCGGGAATCCCGGAGACTGTTTTGTTTGAGTCAAGCCACCATGGCTGACTCTTCCTATAAGCGATAATACGCCTGTGTATGGCGATAGGATCGACTCCTCATAGGTGACCTAGCCTGGTTAACAAAAGATCGACTGCATTCACTTGGCTCAAGACATAATGTGATTAAAGAAATACGGAATTTGTCAACTCTCTCTACTAGTATCTCGATTTTTCACGCTTTGAATATAGAATATTTTTTTCCACACTCTCAGCACTGCCGGGAGCTACAAGCGGTATCCAGCAAAACCAATGACATACCACATGGAATAGACAATCTTGGCTTATCTTTCTCTGTCATTACTGGCTCTTCCCTATTTATTACGCGCATTAAGCAATCCTTCACACAAAGGCAGAAAAGGAAGGCATTGGATCCCGGCCTGCGCCGGGTGAGCGTGAGGAGTAAAGGGTAGCGCGCCCTTTATGCCATACGCTATAATTTGCGCCACATTTATAAACGGTTGATATGGGTAACATCTTGGCATCTAATAAAGCACGAGCCTACTTCGCACTGAGTGGATATCATTTCAATCCAGATGACATTACTCGCCTGCTTGGCATAGAACCTACCTCAGTCAACGCTGCCGGTGCAAACAGCGGTTTGGACAAGCCCGTGATCAGTTCGTGGGAGTTATCGACGGATACGGTCACAGACGAGGTGGACGTTTATAAATTGACGGACATCATCATTAAGCAGCTAGAACCAGCCAAGGAAAAAATTCTGCAAGCGATTAAGAGCCACAATTTATCGCCCAGACTCGGCGTGGTTCTCGTGTTATCTATTGATAAGGATGAGTCGAGCCCGGATGTGGGCTTCGGTGCCAGAACAACCCGCTTCATGGCAGATATTGGCGCCTTTATTAATGTGGATTACGAGCTTTCTGAGCGCGTTTAGGCTTCAACTTTCGGATTTCGAAAAAGTCCGGATCACAGACTAGATGCAGACTGAGCAGCCGCGCGACCTTTCAGCACGCGCGGCTGATTGTCTCAGGGCTTCTTGGGGGTGCTGTAGGGTACTTCTTTCTGGAAAGCTTCCCAGGTGGTTTTATAGCCGACGTAGCCCTTTTCATTAGCTTCCATCTGAGTGGTTGTCAGAAAGCGCGACTTGCCTTCTGGAACCTTGGGTCGAGTTTTTGGTGCATCGCTCATAGTTAAAACTCCTAAATGGAATGGTCAAATACGGGAGGAATTTTAACAGGGTTGCCAGCACCTCCCACCTAGAACTGACAAATATTATACTCTCTAACGCGTGTAATAGATCCCGAACGGATGCATTATTTTACGCTACATCAATGGCTTAGACGCCAAGTTAAGCGCATTGGGTTGTGACCCGCGCTCACCGCGCAGCTATGACGCGCGTTATGCAAGTTCGTTACTCAGCGACACCCCTCGTGTGTCTCCACAGAACAGTTACGGGTTATTGAGGTTACGCTGTTTTTCGTGCCTTGTTCAGACGTCAAACTTCAACACCTTCGTCTAATCGTTGATCGAAAATCGCTTGCGCGCTAATCGCAAGTACTGGCGCGCTTTGTCTTATCAATTTGCTCCTCGCAATGCTTTAAACAGAGCGGTTGAAGCGCATACGAAAAACATTCGATGATCAATTCAAACTCATCAGCCGCTTCTTCGGCAAGTGCGGAGTCTTTTGTTAACTCAGCCAGCACGCTGCGTGCGGTCGACCTGTTGACCCTGCATAGCACTGCCAGGTGAATCGGGAGCTGCTGCTCCATGCAAACGGTTAATGCCGTCTCATAAGATCGTATTGCTTCTTGAAGGCGATCCGAGTTTTGTTCTGATTCGCCCAAGTTATGCAGTACTGCACCACGATTATTGTATGTCGCCGCCAACTCGAAAGCGTTATTGTCCGCGTCGAATTCTGCCAGTGCATTTTTATAGGCGACTACGGACTTTTGAAAAGTTCGGTTACCCTTTAGAAGCTTGCCGTAGGTATGGAAAGTCGCACCCAGTTGATGCATGGCTGATGCCCATTCTTCAGGCGTCTCTTTTCGCGACCATACCAGTAATGCATTCGTATACGCATCCGTGGATGCTTTCAGCAATTTCGAGTTATCCAGTTGCCGGCCCAGTGCCTGCTGTGCGGTTGCCAGGTTATTTTGGGTCGCAGCCCATTCCATGGGTAACTTTTCTTGGTCAAACTCTGCGAGCGCATGGTTAAAACACTGAATGGCCTTTTCAAACAATGCCTCATCTCTCAGCTGCTGCGCCTTTGCCGCAAGAATATTGCCAAGACAATTCTGAGTCTCGGCCCAGCCCAATGGCTCCTTAGCGCGATATGCATCTGTCAGCGATGTTTCAAGTGTCTCTCGTGCGCTGTCAAGAATCTTGGAACTGAAACGATGCTGTTCATAGTTCCCCCTCGTATAAAGGAAATTATCGGCCACAGTTACCCTGGTATCCGGCGCAGCCATCTCGGCTAACTCTTCACCAAGCATGCCCATGGATTTCTCTATTGCAAGTTCCAGGGCCTTATTGTCCGGGTAAATTATGTATGTATTCGAGAATTTCATTTAGGCCTTGCTGAGAATTTCATTTAGGTCCGGGTCGGCGTCAACCGCTCCGCCAAGATCGAGCTCTTCATCGGTAGCATCACGTACCGTTAATATTTCCAGCTTGAATACGATTTCTCTGCCACACAGTGGATTATTTCCGTCGACAGTTAATGTTTTGTCATCGAAACGCGTGACAATAAAGGACCTGGGCTCACCCTTTTCATTTTCCATGGTGATCGTCATACCGATCTCTCGATACTCTTCAGGGACGTTTTCGATGTGGTCGGTAAACACAAGCGATTCGTCTCTCTCACCATATAGCGATTTAGTATCAAGCGGAACTTCGATGATATCACCGACTTTTTTACCATCCAGATATTTTGTCACTTCCTCAGACAGAACATCATTCACACCATGTACATAACCCAGAGGATAATCAACGGTAACAAGTATGTCACCGGTTTTTTCATCGATGACCTTATAATTTAGTTCAACGAATTTGTCGTTTTGAATTGTATCTGACATTACTGGAAAAGCCTGTTATTAATAGAACGTTCTTAAAACAACGTAGCACCAAAGATTTTTACCTTCCCCTTTTCATAACCCAGCACCAGTCTGCCCAGCCATTCACCTTCTTTCTTGGTGTGTCTTTGTTTATACAACACCGTTACATGCTCACCGCGGCGAATGATGCCGAGGGATTCGTACCTTTCAGACAGGTTCTTTGTCAATTCACTTCTTGCGAACTGTTTCCCCATCTCGATTTCATTTGCACCCATCAGCATAGCTGTTGCGAAATGCCGGGTGAAAGCACCATAATTTTGTTCATTCGAGTATTTGACAAGGTCAGCCCACATGGGGTCTGCCAACGCTAAAATCTCTTCATCTGTTTTGTCAATAATATTTGTCATTCAATTGTTCACTTAAAACATAGATTATGTTTCGCAGGGCGATCGGTCGTACATAGACTTCATGCTACAAACCATAGAAAAAAAGACCAACACAAAACATGTTGGCCTTTTTTAAGACAAGTAACAACTATTCGCGATTGTTACTCAGCTCACCCCGATTCGTTATCCACCAGGTGGTAGAGGGGTGCTTTCTCCATGGTGTATTCACCAGTGTTACGATCACGATGAGAAACTGTCAATACATGCCAGTTTTGATCATCCAGTTTCATCGCGTCACCGCGGTAGTAGTAACCGGGCCAACGTGTTTCTTTACGGAACAAAGTGTGCTGGAAAACACTTTCAGAAGTGCGAACACGGTGATTTAATTCCCATGCACGTAACAGCTCGTGGATATCGCTAGCCGCAATCTTCTCCATGTCTTCCTCAAGCATTTTCATTTTCTTGAGACCGATTTGAAGAAGTTTTTCGTTGGTCATGTAGTTAACACCAAAACCACCACAATACTCATCCATCAGTTTCTGCAGACGATCCAGACCCTGTCTTGGATTGATGAAGTTTGGATTAACTGAGCCACCAACCACTTCATTGCTATAAACCTTATAGGTTTCCAGTGGTTTATAGATTTTGGTCTTAAGGTCCTGAATCTGCTTATCAGAAACACGAATGCCTTCAGCTTTGCCATCATCAATATATTTACAGGCAGCTTTAGCAGCCAGACGACCTTCAGTGAATGATCCTGAAGAGAATGCGTGCGGTGTACCGCCTACCGCATCACCTGCGCCAAACAGACCTTCAACTGTGGTCATACGGTTGTAGCCCCAGAAATATTCATCAGGGGATACGTCTTCAGGACCTGAGCACCATGCGCCACAACCCGTTGCATGTGAACCCATTACGTATGGCTCGGAGGTGGTTAATTCTGGGTTTTCGTATTTTGGATCAACGTCAGTTGCAGCCCAAAGTACTGCCTGACCAACAGTCATGCCCAGGAAGTTGTGCCAACCAATCTCCTCGAGGTGCGGATCCTGGAAGGCTTCCATGGTGACCATGTGGATAGGACCACGACCGGCATTCACTTCAGAGATAAATGCATGGTTACGCAAGCAGGTTGGAATTGGCTTGTGGGATAAATGCTGGCCTTCGGTATCCAGATATTCTTTACCGACCATTTCTGTCAGAGCCGGGAACCACTTGGATTCGTACTCTTCACCCAGACCATTTTGTGTATACGTCTTCAGATGCAGGAAATATGCGCCGACAGGACCGTAACCATCTTTGAATCGAGCCAGTACGATACGGTTTTCCATCTGTGTCATCTTCGCGCCTGCTTCGATCATCAGACCATAGGCGGAACCTGAAGACCAAGGGGCATACCAAACACGACCCGCGCCTTCACCGACTGAACGTGGTTTGAAGATGTTAGAAGCACCACCGGCGCCACAGATAACGGTCTTGGACTTGAATACGTGGTAGTTACCGGTACGCACGTTGAAGCCTACGGCACCCGCGATGCGGTTCTCCTTGGCATCATCCATTAACAGGTGGGTTACGCAGATACGATTGAATACCTTGTCTGCCGACTTTTTCGCTGCTTCTGCAACGATAGGCTTGTATGATTCGCCGTGAATCATGATCTGCCAGCGCCCTTCACGCATGTATGTACCCGTCTTCGGGTTTTTCATCAGCGGCAGGCCCCACTCTTCAAACTGGTGAACAGCCGAGTCAACGTGACGCGCCATATCAAAGGCCAGATCCTCGCGCACCATACCCATCAGATCCATACGCGCATAACGGACGTGATCTTCCGGATTGTTTTCGCCGAAACGTGTACCCATGTAGCAGTTGATCGCGTACAAGCCTTGGGCGACCGCGCCGGAACGATCGATATTCGCTTTTTCTGCAATGACAATTTTTTTGTCCTTGCCCCAATATCTTGCTTCAAATGCAGCACCGGTACCACCAAGGCCCGCACCCGCTATCAGGATGTCGATATCGTCTTCAATAATAGTTTTGTAGCCCATCAGTAGTAAACCCCGGCTTTAAGTTTTAAGCCATTAGATTCGAGCGTATTCAAACCACCCTCATCCATGCGGACATATTTTGGCTCGTTAAACAATAGCTCACCGTCACGCATTTCTTTACTTGGTGCTGCTTCGTCAGCCAGTTTTGGAATGAACTTGCCCCACGGCTTAGTCGTGATAGGCGCGAGCAGATCCATGTCTTTTTTACCGTTGCGGAACTTGATGCGCCATGCGATCGTGCCTTTTTCCTCATCACGTTGCACACGTACCGAGTGACCCAGTGGGGCGAAATCCGCATAACCACGCACATCAATTGCATTGTGAGGGCAAGCTTTTACACAGGAATAGCACTCCCAGCACATGTTAGGTTCAATGTTGTAAGCACGACGAAGGGTTTTATCGATGTGCATGATGTCAGATGGGCAGATATCAACGCACTGACCACAACCATCACATCGAGTCATATACACAAACGTTGGCATTATAAATCCTCGTTTTCTGAAATAATTTTGATCAAATTAATCTTAGTAATGGTTCGGCGACTCACGCTTGATACCAAGGCCCATGTTTGGTGGGTTCTTACCCATATACTCTGGGATATCTGGAAATTTTTCCTGTACTGCAGGGTCAGTCAGATCGTAATCATCAGGCAGGTTTTCTCTCGAACCATCGGCTTTAGTAACACGTTTTTGAAAAGCTGCGGCAGGCTTAAAGAACATATGTGCAAACTTGGACCAGAGTACGCCGCCGAAAAGTGCTGTGCTTGAGACGATAAATAAAGCGAAGAACAAGGTTGACCATCCGGCCACACCGCCCGACTGTGTAAAAGACCATATTAATCCAAAAGTCGCGGTGCCGAGCAGCGAGACAATAAACAAATCAGCACGTTCGAAGCGATACCACGAAAGGCCTTCCGCAGACACATCAACACGGATAAAGAACCAGAACCAGTAGCCACCAATCGCCAACATCAGTGCGCCAATATGCCAGAGTGCCGGCAGGATGGCAGGCGTAGACGCCTCTGGAGTTGGATAGCCAAAGATCATAATGGCAGTAGTGGCGACAAACAGTATGAAGCCATACATGGTCAGAATATGCGAAAGTCTGCGTTTCGGATTGCAGAATTCACCAGACGTTAAAACTTCGTTCGCCAGCACTTTTAACGCGATCGATGCTTTTTCGCCAGTGTCAACGCTACGTTTAGCGTCTTTTTTCGCTTTTTTAGCATTCTCGAAAAAGTACTGCGCACTTTTCTTATGAATCATGTCAAGTACGGTGCCACCTATCACAAGCAGCACCATCAAGATGACATACCCTTGCATAATTTGGGGTGATATTGACGCCGAGAGCTCGGCAAAGGGATTGCTTGTGAACATTGGATCTCCTCAAATTGAGATTTATTGATTCGCGCTATTCTATATGGTTCTATGGTAATATGCTACTAGGGTGCCTTTTATCACGAACGCGGCTATTGAGAGTGTAACCCCCATTCGCTGACCCGCAGCCAACCTGCCGTCATGGGTCAGGTGCTGGGGATCGTGTACCGTTGCATGACCACGCATCTGATCAAGAAGGCGGGCTTTTCCTGTAAAGCGGCCCAAACCGGAGCAGTATCCCTGATCCAGCGGTTCGGGAGCGCGCTCAATCTGAATATCCACTTGATGTGCATGGACGCATGAATGGCGCGGGCGCTCAGATGCGCGGAGCGACCCAGCTGAAGACCCCTTATCGCGACGGCACCACGCAAGTCTTCTTCGAAGCAGTCAGAGCACCGTCCCATCTCGAAAACTCTAGTCTGCAATGTGTTGATGGCTGCCAGCAGCCATCGGCGCCCCCGCCTCTTTGCCGGCCCCGGGGTTAAGGGCCTTCCCAACCCGCGGCCTGTTCTCAAGACGCCTTCGCCGTCCCCAACATCCCCTCACGCTCGATGAACCCGATGATCTCGTCCAGCCCGACACCGGTCTTCATATTGGCAAACACCCAGGGTCGCTCACCGCGCATACGGTTTGTATCCGACTCCATCACCTCGAGCGAGGCACCGACGTAGGGGGCCAGATCGATCTTGTTGATGACCAGCAGATCCGAGCGGGTGATGCCCGGCCCGCCCTTGCGTGGGATCTTCTCACCCTCGGCAACGTCGATCACGTAGATGGTCAAGTCGGCCAGCTCCGGGCTGAAGGTGGCGGACAGGTTGTCACCGCCGCTCTCGATGAACACGACGTCGAGATTGGGAAACTTGTGCTGCAGGTCTTCCACCGCGGCGAGATTCATCGAGGCATCCTCGCGGATCGCGGTGTGCGGGCAGCCGCCGGTCTCGACCCCGACGATTCGGTCGAACGGCAGGGCCTCGGCGCGCATGAGGATCTGCGCGTCTTCCTGCGTATAAATATCGTTAGTCACCACGGCGATATCGTAGCGGTCCCGTAGGGCCTTGCACAGCACCTCGAGCAACGCCGTCTTGCCGGAGCCGACCGGGCCGCCGACGCCTACCCGCAGGGCTTGTCTGTTAGAACTCATCCGTCTTCCCTCTTCAAACCGTTGCAGACCAGAGCCTTGTGCAGGGCTTGGCTTCGCCTGCCTTGTCGGGCAAAGCCCGACTACGAACGGAACAGCCGCGTGTATTGGTTTTCATGACAGGCACTGGCGATCGCCAACGCGGGTGCGCCGGCGCCGATGTCGCCATCTTCGATGGTCATGGCGCGCTCGACGATTGCGGGCAGACACTCCGTCAGTCGCAACTGCACGCGCTGACCGTCTGTCTGGCCCAGGGGCACCAGCTTGATCGCGGCGGCAACCTGGTTTTCCAACCAGCCCCAGGCGTAACCGAGCAGACAGTCCTCGATCCCGATCCTCCAATGCAGCGCAGCGAGCGCAAAGGGCGCGGCCTGACAATGTATCAGTTGATCGCGCCAGTCGGTGGCCTGCGGTATTTCCAGATCGGCCAGCAGGGTGATCAGGGCACGTGCGCGGTTGTGCTCCTCGGCGCGCAGTTCGCGCGTCTCCCGACTGGCGTAAAGCTGCCGCCCCCATTGTTCGATGGCCTGGAGATCAGCCCGTTCACAGGCCATATACAGGCGCTTCTGAACCGGCAGCTCCAACTGACCGAGTCCGTCGTCCATCAGCCCATTCAGCCAGTCGGAGAGCGTCGCGGTATCGGTCACCCACCCCGCCTCGACCGCCCATTCGAGCCCTTGTGAATAGGTGAACGCCCCGATCGGCAGGGCCGGGCTGATCAGCTGCATCAGCCTCAACCGCCCCAGAGGCTCAGTGGGCATGGTCGTCCCCGTGCGCATGGCGGTGACCCTGCGCGCTGCCGCCATAAGCGCCGGGCTCGGGCTCGAATGGCGCCTGCACGAAACCCGGCTGCAGGCCCAGGCCGCGCAGCATCTCGTCCAGCACATGATCGTGCTGATACCGCAGCAGACCATCGCAGATCTGCAGCGGCATATGCCGGTTGCCCAGATGGTAGCAAGCACGCGCCAGGAGCATCGGGTCGTCGGACCTCACCTCCGAGACGGCCTCGGCCGCGGCGCGGACCTGCACGACAAAACCAGCTTGATCCGTTAGCAGGTCGCCGTCCCGCAACACCTGGCCACGCTCGAGAAAAACGCCCGCCTCTGTGCCGTCATCCAGCGTGACACGCAGGCGACTGCGGATACGCTTGTCCAGCGGCAGTGTCAGCGTGACGCGTGGCTCGCCATGGTCGATGCGCCGGGTCAGCTCAAGCATGGCCGCTATGCCGCAACGACGTGTTCAAAAAAGGAAGTAGCGCTGCGCCATCGGCAGCAGTTCGGCCGGTTCGCAGATCAGCAGTTCGCCATCGGCGCGGACCTGGTAAGTCTGAGGGTCGACCTCGATTTTCGGCTGCCAGTCGTTGAGCACCATGTCCGATTTCTGCACGCCGCGGCAGTCACGCACCACGCCCACCAGGGATTCCAGCCCAAGATGACGGTGCACGTCGGCCTCATGCGCCGCCTTCGACAGAAAGGTCATGCGGGTGGCATGACGGGCTCCGCCGAGTGCACCGAACATCTGCCGGTAGTGCACTGGCTGAGGGGTCGGGATCGAGGCATTCGGGTCACCCATTGGGGCGGCCGCGATCATCCCGGCCTTGATCACCAGGCTGGGCTTGGCGCCGAAGAAGGCCGGCTTCCACAGCACCAGGTCGGCCAGCTTGCCTACCTCGACCGAGCCTACCTCGTGTGAGATGCCGTGGGCGATCGCCGGGTTGATGGTGTACTTGGCGATATAGCGCCTGGCGCGCAGGTTGTCGTGCATTGCGGTGTCACCGGGCAGGCTGCCACGCTGCACCTTCATCTTGTGGGCGGTCTGCCAGGTACGGATCACGACCTCGCCGACCCTGCCCATCGCCTGCGAATCCGATGCGATCATCGAGAATGCACCCAGGTCGTGCAGGATGTCCTCGGCCGCGATGGTCTCGCGCCGGATACGCGATTCGGCAAACGCGACGTCTTCGGCGATCGACGGCGACAGATGATGACAGACCATCAGCATGTCGAGATGCTCGTCTACCGTGTTCACCGTGTACGGCCGGGTCGGGTTGGTCGAGGACGGCAGCACGTTGCTGTAGCCGGCCGCCTTTATGATGTCCGGCGCATGCCCGCCACCGGCGCCTTCGGTGTGATAGGTGTGGATGGTACGCCCGGCCATGGCGGCCAGGGTGTCTTCGACGAACCCGGACTCGTTCAGGGTATCGGTATGGATCGCCACCTGGACGTCGAAATTCTCGGCAACGGTCAGACAGTTGTCGATTGCCGCCGGGGTGGTGCCCCAGTCTTCGTGGAGCTTCAGACCGATGGCACCTGCCGCAATCTGCTCGGATAGCGGCCCCGGCCGGGAGGCATTGCCCTTGCCCAGAAAGCCAAGATTCATCGGCAGCGCATCGGCCGCCTGCAACATGCGCTGGATGTACCAGGGCCCAGGGGTGCAGGTGGTCGCATTGGTGCCGGTTGCAGGTCCGGTGCCTCCGCCCAGCATGGTGGTGATACCGGACATCAGGGCCTCGTCCACCTGTTGCGGGCAGATGAAATGGATATGCGAATCGATGCCGCCAGCGGTCAGGATCTGACCCTCGCCGGCAACCGCCTCGGTGCCCGGTCCGATGACGATATCGACACCCGGCTGGACATCGGGGTTGCCGGCCTTGCCGATTGCTGCAATACGGCCGTTCTTGATGCCGATGTCGGCCTTGATCACCCCCCAGTGATCCAGGATCAGCGCATTGGTGATGACCAGGTCGACGACCTGGGCGGCCGGATGCTGGCTCTGGCCCATGCCGTCGCGGATGACCTTGCCACCACCGAACTTGACCTCGTCACCGTAGACGGTGCGGTCTTGCTCGACTTCGATGAACAGCTCCGTATCGGCCAGGCGCACCCGGTCACCGACCGTGGGTCCGTACATCTCTGCATAGGCCTGCCGGCTGATCCGCGTCATCAGTTCCTGCCCTTGTCGAGTGCGCCCATGATATGGCCGCGAAAACCGTACACGTGACGATCGCCGGCATAAGCGACCAGCCCGACCTCGCGTGTCTGGCCCGGTTCGAAACGCACGGCAGTGCCGGCGGCGATATCGAGGCGGAATCCGCGAGCCCTGGCACGTTCGAAACTGAGCGCCTCGTTGGTTTCGTAGAAGTGGTAGTGCGACCCGACCTGGATCGGCCGGTCGCCGGTGTTGGCGACCGTCAGGGTCACCTTTTCGCGGCCCACATTCAGTTCTATCTCGCCCTCGGCGGCGATTATCTCACCTGGGATCATTGGTGGTTCTCCGGAGTTCATTTTTTGGACGCAGAGAGCACAGAGTCCCGCAGAGGTCACAGAGAGATGTTTTTCTGCTGGTCTGGCGGGAACCTGTAAAGGCAAGCGAAACGGCCCGCGCAGGGCAGATGAGCCAGCCTGAAAAAACCCTGTGTACTCTGCTCTCCTCCGCGCGCCCTGCGCCCGTTTGTCTAAACAATAGGATCATGCACGGTCACCAGCTTGGTGCCGTCCGGGAAGGTCGCCTCGACCTGCACGTCCGGGATCATCTCGGCTATGCCATCCATGACGTCGTCGCGGCTCAGCAGCGTGCGGCCGTGGTCCATCAGCTCGGCCACGCTGCGGCCGTCGCGCGCGCCCTCCATGATGGCGGCACTGATGTAGGCCACTGCCTCGGGGTAGTTCAGCTTCAGCCCGCGGTCCTTGCGCCGCTCGGCGAGCAGCGCCGCCGTGAACAGCAGCAGTTTGTCTTTTTCTCTCGGGGTCAGCTCCATGTCGATCCACTCTCAGTTTCGTGTTTCTGCAGTGCAGGTTCAGGTGGCCCAGATGCGCGGCACGCCGGAAGGTCGGCCCAGCGTGCGTGCGCGCAGGGCCTGCCAGATGTCGCCGAACAGGCGGCGCGCCCTCTCCGTGGAGTCACCGAGATAGCGCACGACCAGCAGGTCTTCCATCAGGCTTGCGCCAGCATAGTCCGGGCCGCCGTTAAACAACAGATCGCGGCAGGCCGTAATCTCCGCCTCACCGGCATTGCTGATCAACAGGCTGCCAGTTACAGCCTTCCCGGCCATCAGTGACAGCCGTGTACGGTTGTCGGGATCCACGCGCAGACGCTCCAGGACGACGGGCCGACCGTCACGAAACACAGACAGGCGACTGTCGATATGCCCGCGGTCAAAGCCTTCGCCAATCACCGGCCGTCCCAGGCACTGGATCTCCCACAGCACCAGCCTCGCGTCACCCTGCAGGTCGACCCGGGTATCCAGCTCGACCTCGGCGCCCGGGAAAAAGATGTTCTCCTGCGGCAGCCATTCGATGGCAGCGCCGGGTTCGACTTGGATACGCTGGGTCTGGCGCGCAAGCGCCCCGGCGCTGCGGTAGAACTTGGTCGCACCCGGCGTGGTGATAAGTGCCTGTGCGCCCTGCGCCAGCTTCACATCGATGCCCAGTACATCGCCGCCGACAACCCCGCCCGGAGGGTGCAGCAGGTACACATGGCAGACGCCGCCCTCCGGGTAGAAAGGCCGTTGCACGGCCAGGGGGCCGTGACGCTGCCGCTCGGCCAGCACGGTGCTATCCGGCCCGGCCCGAAACCCCAGGCGCAGCCCAGCCTGCCAGCCCTTGGGGTCGGTGAACACTTGTGCCCTTGCAGCTATCACGGCTCTCCAAATCGGCCTAGACGGTCAGATATTGCTGGATCAGGTCCTCATTCAACTCGGCCATGCCACCGGTTGCAACCGCCCGACCGCGATCGAGCAGGCAGAACCGGTCGGCGACCTTGCGCGCAAACGGCAGCTTCTGTTCCACCAGCAATACGGTGAGCCCCATCTCCTGGTTGAGTCGCCGCACGATGCTGCCGATATCGGCGACGATATTCGGCTGGATACCTTCGGTGGGCTCGTCCAGGATCAGCAGCTTCGGGTCCGTGACCAGCGCCCGGCCGATCGCGAGCTGCTGTTGCTGGCCGCCGGACAGGTCTCCGCCGCGTCGCCCGAGCATCTCTTTTAGCACCGGGAACATGTCGTAGATGAAATCGGGAACCTTCTTCAGACCGTCACGGCGTGCGGGCAGGCCGATCAGCAGGTTTTCCTCGACGCTCAGCGTGGGGAAGATCTGGCGGCCCTGCGGCACGTACCCGATACCCAGGCCGGCGCGCTGTTCTGCGATCGCACGTGTCAGCTCGGTCCCGTTGTATTGCATGCTGCCGGACTTCACCGGCAGCAGGCCCATGATGCATTGCAGCAGGGTGGTCTTACCGACTCCGTTGCGGCCCATCAGGACCGTACACTCGCCTTCGGGTACGTCGAGGTCAGGTCCCATAGCGTATGCGACTGACCATAGTACTGATTGAGTTGCTCGATCTTCAGCATACCGGCTTCTCGCGTAAGCCGGACTGTTCACTCGCCAAGGTAAACCTCCACCACTTTCGGGTCGTTCTGCACCTGATCCATGCTGCCCTCGGCCAGCACCGTGCCCTGGTGCAGCACGGTGACCCGGGAATTGAGCGCGCGCACGAAATCCATGTCGTGTTCGACCACCACCACTGAGTGCTCGCCAGCCAGCGAGGACAGCAGCTCGACGGTACGGTCCATCTCCTGGTGGGTCATACCGGCGGCGGGTTCGTCCACCAGCAACAGCACCGGGTTCTGCATCAATAGCATGCCGATCTCGAGCCATTGCTTCTGGCCATGCGACAGTGCCCCGGCCGGGCGTCGCGATTCCTCTGTAAGGCCGATCAGCTCGAGTATTTCTTCGATACGCTCGCGCTGGGCTGGGCTTAGGCGGGCGCGCAGGGTGCGCCAGACACCCTTCGGGCCGGCCATGGACAGCTCCAGGTTCTCGAACACGCTGTGATGTTCGAACACGGTCGGCTTCTGAAACTTGCGCCCTATGCCGGCCTGGGCGATCTCGGGTTCGCTCATCTGAAGCAGGTTCATGCGCGAGCCGAACCAGCAGGTCCCGGTGTCGGGGCGGGTCTTGCCGGTGATGATGTCCATCATGGTGGTCTTGCCGGCCCCGTTGGGCCCGATCAGGCAGCGCAGTTCACCGGCATTGACATAGAAGTTGAGGTTGTTGATCGCCTTGAATCCGTCAAATGCGACCGAGACGTCCTCCATGTACAGCACGGTGCCGTGCGAAATGTCCAGGCCCTCGATTTCCTTGGGCACCATGAAATCGAATACCCGGTCGCGTCGGAATATCTCCTGGACGGCACTCATGCTTCGGCCCCCTTGCGGCGCCACAGGCCAACCACACCGCGCGGCAGCAACAGGGTCACCAGGACGAAGAGTGCGCCGAGTGCAAACAGCCAGACCTCCGGAAAGGCAGCGGTGAACCAGGTTTTGGCATAGTTGACGCCGATTGCGCCGAACACCGCGCCGTACAGGGTGGCACGGCCACCCATCGCGACCCAGATCACCACCTCGATCGAGTTCAGCGGCGCGAATTCACCCGGATTGATGATGCCCACCTGCGGTACGTAAAGGGCACCGGCAATACCGGCCAGCACCGCCGAGAAGGTGAAGATGGCCAGCTTGACGTGTTCCACCTTGTAGCCGATGAAGCGGGTGCGGTCCTCGGTATCGCGGATCGCCACCGCTACCCGGCCGAGGCGCGATTTGACCAGCGCCCGGCAGGCCATATAACCGAGCCCAAGCGCGATACCCGAGGCCAGGAAAAGGGCGATGCGCGTACTGTCCGCCTGCAGGCTGAATCCGAGCATGTCCTTGAAATCAGTCAGCCCGTTGTTGCCGCCGAACCCCATCTCGTTGCGGAAAAAGGCCAGCATCAGTGCGTAGGTAAGGGCCTGGGTGATGATCGAGAGATAGACACCGGTGACCCGCGACCGGAATGCCAGCCAGCCGAACACGAACGCAAGCAGCCCCGGCGCAAGCAGCACCATCAGGGCCGCGAACCAGAACTGGTCGAAACCGTGCCAGAACCAGGGCAGTTCCTGCAGGTTCAGAAACACCATGAAGTCGGGCAGCTCGGCGTTGCCGTAAACGCCACGCTCGCCGATCTGACGCATCAGGTACATCCCCATCGCATAGCCGCCGATGGCGAAGAAGGCGGCATGCCCCAGGCTGAGGATGCCGAGATAACCCCAAACCAGGTCGACGGCTACCGCGAGCAGGGCATAGGTCAGGTACTTGCCGAGCAGCGTGACCGTGTAGGTCGAAAGGTGCAGGGCATTGTCGGCCGGCAGACCGTTGAGGACGGGCACCAGGACCAAGACCGCCAGCAGGGCCAACATGAACACCTGACCGCCACGGTCACCCTTGAGGATGCGCGTTAGAAACATTTGCTCAACCCTCTGCCGCACGGCCTTTTTGCGGGAACAGTCCGCGCGGCCGTTTCTGGATGAATAGAATGATGAACACCAGGACCAGGATCTTGGCCAGCACGGCGCCGGCCCAGGGTTCCATGACCTTGTTCGCGATACCCAGCCCCAGACCGCCGACCAGTGTCCCCCACAGGTTGCCGACGCCGCCGAACACCACGACCATGAAGCTGTCGACGATGTAGGCCTGGCCCAGGTTCGGCCCGACATTGGTCAGCTGTGACAGCGCCACCCCCGCGATCCCCGCAATCCCGGAACCCAGGCCGAAGGTCAGGGCATCGACGCGTGAGGAGCGCACGCCCATCGCGCGGGCCATGGCGCGGTTCTGCGACACGGCACGTACCTGCAGGCCCAGCCGGGTGCGTTTGAGCACGAAGAACAGGCCGGCAAAAACCAGCAGGCAGAAGATGAATATGTACAGCCGGTTATAGGTCAGTGACAGCACACCGTTGATCTGCCAGAAGCCGCTGAGAAACTCGGGATTGGATACCGGCACGTTCTGCGGCGATATCACGGTACGCACCAGCTGCTGCAGCATCAGGCTGATACCGAACGTCGCCAGCAGGGTCTCCAGCGGCCGGCCGTAAAGGAAGCGGATAACCCCGCGTTCGATCGCAATCCCCACGGCACCGGATACAAGGAAGGCCGCCGGCAGCGAGAGCGCGATCGAGAGTCCGATGTGATCGGGCATGGCCATCTGCATCAGGTAGGTGGTGTAGGCACCCAGCATGATCAGTTCACCGTGCGCCATGTTGATCACGCCCATGACGCCGAAGGTGATCGCCAGGCCGATCGCGGCCAGGACCAGTACCGAGCCCAGGCTGAGGCCGAAGAACAGAGTCTCGATGTGGCCGAACAATTCGACGCGGTCCTCGATCTTTTTGAGCGCCGCCCTCGCCTCCTTGCGTACTCCTTCGTCCGGGTCGTTGGCGACCAGGCGTGTCAGACCATTGCGCACCCCAGGCTCCAGGCTGCCGGACACGCTGGCGATGGCCTGGCGGCGCGTGGCCGGGTCGGGATCGCTGAGCTGCGACAGGGCCACCGCCGCCTGCATGGCCTCGCGTACCGCCGGGTCCTGCTCGGTGCCCAGCAGGCGGGTGAACAACTCGGCCTGGGTCGGGTCGGTGCGTTCGAGCATTGCATTGACCGACGCCAGCCGGACCGCCGGGTCGGGGTCGGAGAGTTCCAGCTCGGCGAGCAGACTGCCGATCTGGCCGCGCATCTTGTTGTTGATTGCCAGTTTCTTGAATTGTCGCTTGCTGAATACACCGTAGTTCTCGGCGTTCAGGGCATCGATTGCGGAAAGCTTGTCGTCGTGTTCCTGCATCCAGACGAGTCGCCCGTTCTTCTTCAGGTAGCGCAGCTTGCCTTCCAGCAGGCCGCGCAACAGTTCGATGGCCTTCGGATTGCCTGACTTGGCCAGTGCGGCCACGCCTTCGGCCTTGGTGGCGAAGTTGCGATCCTGGATCTGGCTGAAGGCCGCGTCCAGCGTCGGGTCACCGGTCTCGATATCTGCAGCCAGGATCGGGGACATCAGGCAGAGCAGCAGGGCGGTTACGACAGATCGCAACATAAGGCTTGGCTTCTTCAGATGGTTTTCGGGATTGTGGCACCGGTGTGATTACACCGGTGCCACGGGCTTGACTGGCTTCAGCTAAGGAGCCGTTGAACGATCAGTAGTTCTGACCCGAGCACTTACCCGTCTTGACGTTGTAGTTGCCGCAGGACAGCGGTGCACGCCAGTCTGCGATCAGGTCCTTCGAACCCTCGAGGTAGTTCGACCAGGCGTCGCCGACCAGCAGACCGGGCGTCCGAGAAACTATCTGGAACTGACCGTCGTCCTGGATTTCACCGATCAGGACCGGCTTGGTGATGTGGTGGTTCGGCATCATTGCCGACAGTCCGCCCGACAGGTTCGGTACCGCAACACCGATCAGGGCATCGCCAACCACGGCAGGATCTGTGGTGCCGGCCTTCTTGACCGCCTCTACCCACATGTTGAAGCCGATGTAATGCGCCTCCATCGGGTCGTTGGTGACACGCTTGTCGTTCTTGATGAACGCATGCCACGCCTCGATGAACTCGTCATTCGCTTCACTCTCGACGCTCATGAAATAGTTCCATGCGGCGAGATGTCCGACCAGCGGCTTGGTGTCGATACCCGAGAGTTCTTCCTCGCCGACCGAGAAGGCGACGACGGGGATGTCGGCGGCAGAGATGCCCTGGTTGCCCAGTTCCTTGTAGAAGGGCACGTTGGCGTCACCGTTGATGGTCGAAACCACCGCGGTCTTCTTGCCGGCCGAACCGAACTTCTTGATATCCGACACGATCGACTGCCAGTCGGAATGACCGAAAGGCGTGTAGTTGATCATGATGTCGGCTTCGGCAACGCCTTTGTCCTTGAGGTAGGCCTCGAGGATCTTGTTGGTGGTACGCGGGTAGACATAATCGGTCCCCGCCAGCACCCAGCGCTTCACGCCCTGCTCCATCAGGTAGTCGACCGCGGGGATCGCCTGCTGGTTGGGTGCGGCGCCGGTGTAGAAAACGTTCTTGGAGGACTCCTCGCCTTCGTACTGGACCGGGTAGAACAGCAGGCTGTCCAGCTCTTCAAACACCGGCAGCACCGATTTACGCGATACCGAGGTCCAGCAGCCGAACACCGCATCGACCTTTTCCTGCGAGATCAGTTCACGCGCCTTTTCGGCGAACAGCGGCCAGTTCGACGCCGGGTCGACGACCACGACCTCCAGTTTCTTGCCCAGCAGGCCACCCTTCTTGTTCTGCTCCTCGACGAGCATCAGCATGGTGTCTTTGAGGGTGGTTTCCGAAATAGCCATGGTGCCGGACAGCGAGTGCAGTACGCCGATCTTGATGGTGTCGGCCGCCTGCACGGCACCGGCAACGCCCAGGGCGGTGGCTGCAGTGGCCGCCAGCGACAGCCGGCGAAGATGCGTGGTTAAACTCATTCTAGGATTCTCCCCATACAGTTGGTTTTGGGACTGCCGGCTAACCGGTGCGGTGGAATGCCTCATCCCGGGGCGCTTCCGCTACGACCACTGGACCGACATGGCCCAGCGAAGCGACAGCTGACAGGTGCAGCTGCAGTTGTTGTGCCAAGTCGATAACGGGCTGTTTTTGAATACGAAAATCATGCTGCGGGCGGCAGGGGCAGAGCAGAAAACGCCAGAATGGTGCGCATGGAAAGCGTGGCTGCGCCAAAACGGTGCGCGAACCAACGCTGCAAATCGGCGAAGCGCAAAATATGCAAGGTGGTTTGAAGCCGGATATCGATTATGTTCCCGGCGGACGCTTGAGTAAGCTGAAGAAATGTCGATCGCTGCTTTGCTGCTGGAGCCTTTTTGTGAATTCCCATGTCCGCTTCGAAATTCAGTGCGTCGCTCACCATATTGCTGGGCGTATCGGCAATCGTCCTGCCACAGCTTTTCGGGACCGCGGCGGTCATGATCCTGGCGGCGGTGATGCTGGCCAGCGGCCTCGTCGCCCTGCTGTTCGTGAACGCGGCGCGCAGGGAGGGCTTCCCGGTAAGCGTCTTGGGGCCATGGGCGAGGATCGTCGCGGGTGTCGTGCTGATGATCTGGCCCGGGCTGGCCCTGTGGCTGGTCGCCGTCGTACTGGGTGGCGGTCTCATCCTGAGCGGGATCCTGGGGCTCTCGGCGATCGCCAACAGCCCCGTGGTCAATCCCGCCGAAAATGAAAAAGATCGAGTTCTGGGCAAGTATCGCCCTGGGTGCGTTGCTGATCGCAATGGGTGCGGCGGGTTCGGCCCTGCTGCTCGGATTCATCCTTGGCGTTTCGCTGATAGGTACCGGGCTGCAACAGTGGCGGGTGGCCAAGGTCTAGATAAACCCGGTACCAAGTGCAGTGTTCGATGAACCTGGTGGTAAGGCGTTGCGTCCATTCTGCACCGTGATTGCCCAGAAAGTTACAAAGGCGATTCAGGTGTAGTAGTCGGCATCTGGTCTGGCACTGAATGTCAGATGGCATCACCCGAAGCAGACGTTCAGAAACGGTTAGAAAATTGATTTCAGATGGTCTCGGAAAGGCCAGAGGCCGTTCTGGCAAGCACCTGGCCACCGGCAGCTTCATGCGCATAGCCGTCGCTGGAGGTCTGATCCCACTGCTTCCGCAATGGATTGGTTACCGGTCATGAACCGGGAAATTCCCCTGGACGGCAGCTTTCTGATTTCCTGAGCGACCGGACACGACACTAAGCCGACCCTCCCGGTGGTCGTCAGCCCGGCAGGAAACGACACCAAGCCGCCTTTCACGTCTATTGCGGCGAGTGATCGGTCTATCATGCAAAACGGACCTGCGTGAACACTTTCGGAGACTCTTGAAAGCCGCGCCAGACAAACCGGCCCTCTTCATTTTTTGAACAAACACGACGGAAAGTTACATCATTAGCATTTCACGACTGACTGAAGCAGATTGACAGGGAGCATGCCAAATACAAGTATTACCGATGCCTGACTGCATCGTCGTTAGGCCGCGTTGACGATATCGAATAAACAATTGCCTGCCTTGAACAACTTGCCGGTTGACTAGGACAGAGCAGTCTTTGGATGAGAGGAGAGGAAATGAATAATTTGAACAGGCTAAGGGTTCTTGCCACGGTCATTCCCGCGCTCGCCGCCATGGCGCCGAATGTGGCCAGCGCGGATGTCGAGGAACCTCAGTGCTTTTCCGAAAGCCGGTCGGGGGTTAGCGTTAGAAACGAAGAATGTAGCACTTACCATTCGGAAATCAGCGATACCCGTGCGTTTCTCGAAACCGTGGTGAAGCGCGGCAAATGGACCAAGCGTTCTCAGAAGGCGGTCATAATCGATGTCCGTAGCACCCCCGAGTACAGAGCGGGGCATCCTGAACATGCTTACAATGTCCCCTACCCCTACATCTATCAGTATTGCAACGACGCAGACGATGACGGCGACGTCGAAAATGACCGTCACCCTGACGGTGCCTGTGTCAGTGGGGGTGATCGAATTTCGCAGCCGGATGCGGATTTCGTGAGCGATGTCGAGCGACTCTTCCCGGACAAAGACACGCCAATCTACACGATGTGCCGTACTGGGGTTCGGAGTGTGGGTGCAGCCAACCGGCTGGAAGAGGCCGGGTACACGAACGTGCGCAACATGTGGGAAGGCTTCGTTGGCATCTACCTGGAGGCCCCGCAATACGTGTTTGACGAAAATGGCGACCAGGTATTCTGGGACGACGACGGTGATCCCACCACGGACGAGGTACCATTGATCGAAGATGGTCCAGTAGACCTCAATCACGATGGCGAGCTTACCGACGAAGATAAGAACGGTTGGCGTTATCACTTGGGCCTGCCGTATGACACCCGCCTGATCCCGAAGCTGATTTACCAGCCGTATTCCGAAACATACGAATGGGACTGAATGAGATTGGTCCGTTTAATCTGGCCCCGCCGCATGGCGGGGTTTTTTCGGTCCGATGTATGTCTGCGCTCGATTCATTCGCCCCGTGTTTTTCCGTTTCGTGATCCGCAAATGGCGCTATCCGACTTAATGCCTCTGGTCATTAAGTAAGGGCCAGATGGCGATGCCCTGATCAGGCCGCGTTCGACTCTTTTCCCTGCTGGCGCTGCCCGATCACTAGCGGGGCTGTTGGCGCAAGTTTTTCTCAACATAAAAATTGCTTGGCAGATGGTTATCGAGCTACACGATGGCTCGCTTCCGATTCGCTGACGACCGATGCACCCGTCTTCGCACCGGAGAATGGCTCCTATAAAGCTGCCGGTCGTTGCGAGCCCGTGAATGTCTGGAGTTGGCCGGGGGCTGCCTTTGGGGATAGGTCCCGCATAGCTGACCTTCGCCGAACCTCCATCTATCCACCGGCGGCTTTCGGAAAAAACTGGGAACCGCGGCTCCCGGCCATGAACTGCCGTTCGCCAAGCACTCGGGGACCGGCAGCTTCATGCGCAATGCGGACATCTGAGAAAGCTGGCGATTTAATCGCAAAGCGCCCCGAGAGAGAATTCAGCCTAGGTGCGGCGACCGTCCGAATTTCGGCCTTATGTGGAGCTCAACATAAGGCCAATTATGTAGATGTCTCGATTATGTTGAGCTTCCTGCGGCGCGGTTCGGGGAAACGCGTGACTATGGGCCTTGCAGGCAGCTGATGGAGTTCTGAGCTCGACATAATTTCAGTGTTCTCCTGAAGTGGAGTTTCCACTCCAGGAGACGATCATGAACCGAACCTCACCGCCCCGGAGCGCGCAGCGTGCGCGCTCTTCCGAAGAGATACCTGACCCCGTCGCCGACGAACTGCGCCGGTACGACGACCACTTGCGTGACGTCCGCGGCCTTGCGGCCGGCACGCGTCACAACCGCTGCCGCATCGTCGAACAGCTATTGAGGAAGAAGTTCGCTGCTGGCGTCGTCAACATGGCCACGCTACGACCGGTCGATATTCGCCGCTTCATCGCTCGGCAACTGGGGGGGCAGCCCTTACGCCAGATATCGCCGCATATGATTCGCCACACGACGGCGATGCACCTGCTGCAATCCGGCGTCGATATCACTTGCGTCATTGCGCTTTGGCTCGGCCATGAGAGTCCGGCTACGACGCACCAATACGTCGAGGCCGATCTGGCAATGAAGGAGCGGGCGCTGGCTCGGCTTCAAGAGCCAGAGGCCAAGCTCCGGCGTTATCGGGCACCCGACTCGCTGATCGACTTCCTGCGGACCCTTTGATTATGTGGAGATCGAATTCGGCGCCTTCCGCTCCTGACGGGCGGTTGGCGCACGAAGCAGGTCGTGGCTCCACATAATCGAGACATCTACATAATCGGCCTTATGTGGAGCTCAACATAAGGCCGAAATTTGGACGGTCGCCGAGCACGCTGTCAACTTCTGTTCATCGCCGTTTGCGGCGACG
>CAVWEI010000035.1:0-129853 GCA_963753845.1 uncultured Gammaproteobacteria bacterium | reverse complement strand
CATTGCAGTCGCTGCCGGGTCGAATCTCCACCGGCAGGTCATGTTACATGCCGGTCATTAACTGGACGTGACCTGACTGGCAGAAGTGAGTCGCTAGCATATATTCGATGCCGAGAAATCGAAGGTCCGCTAACAGGAAATTGGGAGTTCAAGTCTCGACTACTGCTGGCGCTGTCAGTCAGGTTGAGTCTGAGCCAATACAACCGAGGGCATTTCATGATTACTGGAAGAATGCGTCTTTGAAACTTACGCGCACAAGCCTCGATAGACAGAGGCACTGGTTTCACCCACGCATTGACGCTAACCGATGGGAGTCGAGCGGAACGATCGACTCCCATCAGAAGCTTTTCGCATCATAGGTCCATATGTAGCAGTTCAGGCTTTCCGAGCGGGCCTGGAATTGCCAGCTCAGTCATCATCATCATCATCATCATCATCACCATCTTCTTCCACACCGGTGATGTGAGTTCTCAGGTACGCTGTGCCGACAGGGAACCCCTCCTTGAACGCGTCAACACCGAAAACATCGTTAAGGGTGTCCGCCGCAATCTCGTTCAAGGTAAGCTTCACGCCCCAAACCCGCAGGCTGCCCCACTTCGTTATGCGAGGCTCTTTGGTCAGTTCCAGATCGAACAAGGGAATGCGGTCTACGACGCTTCCGTTGACGGTGGCAACACCAGTCAACACAGGCTCGGCTCCTGTTGTACTGATGATGAAGTTGTACAAGGACACTCTCGTGTTGTGTGCCTCGAGAGCCAGGCCGCCCGAATGGAATATGTCTCCGGCCAAGCTATCCAAGTCAATAACACCCCCTACGATCGGGTAGCGAACATAGCCCTTCCGGAGGTTTAAGCCTCCGGGAGAAATCGCGGAGGGGGCGACTCCGAGTGACACAAGTGCGTCAACGAAACCGGCATCCAGCCGCACTGTAGTTTTGCCGCCAGTGAGCTGCGCCGTCGGTTCTGCGTGAACCGTTGTCATCGCCACAGAGCAGGCGACCATTACTGCGATCAGATATTTCTTCATGCGGATGTTCTCCGTAGGTTGAAAAAGGGCTTCATGGGCGTCTAGGTTTTGTATGCCCACGATCCGAAAATAGCAGGTGACTGGCGGCATGTGAACATGTATTGTAATGGACAATCTATGGCTGAATAGCACAGAATTCCCATTTCTGGTCAATCGCCGCTCGGCCCAATCAGATCCTCGGAAGCATGCTTGGTCGATACGGTGTGCACCTTTCGGTACAGCTCGACCCCGAGGGCAGGTGAACCGGCCTGCAGTGCCTGCCACCGGCATTTTGTCCCACAAGGCTCGTGGGGCTGCTCGACCTTCGACCTGACGCATGCGGTCTATACTTTCTGACGTTGTCCGCTAGAGGTTATCCGTCGATGCCCACTCGCTCATCCGGCAGCCAATACCCCACGACCGCGGTACAGGACGTACCGGACCTGCGTGACTGGCCCTTCGAGCCTTCCCTGAAGGAGCTGCGACGCTATCTCACACCACCACGTGGCCTGACGATCCTCGATCAGCGGCAGGAGGGCGCCTGCACCGGCTTTGGACTGGCCGCTGCTATCAACCTGCTGAACAAGCGGCGGGGTACGGCTGCCCGGGTCAGCCCGCGCATGCTCTACGAAATGGCCCGCCTGCACGATGAATGGCCCGGCGAGGATTACGCCGGATCAAGTTGCCGGGGTGCGATCAAGGGCTGGTACAACATGGGGGTCTGCACCGATGGGAGGTGGCCCTACGAATCGGGCAAGCCCGGCTCGCTGACGATAGTCAGGGCCAAGAACGCGCGTGACACGACCGTCGGTGCCTATTACCGGGTGCAACCGCGAATCGCAGATTTCCATGCTGCGCTCAACGAGGCCGGGGCCTTGTTCTGCTCGGCGAAGACCCACTCCGGCTGGATGCGGCCAGATAAACGCACCGGCACCATCCCGTTCATCAAGACACCCCAGGGTGGGCATGCCTTCGCCATCGTGGGTTACAACAGCAAGGGCTTCTGGGTGCAGAACTCCTGGGGCAAGACGTGGGGAAAATCTGGCCTGGGGCTCTGGCAGTACGAGGACTGGCTGGAGAACATCATGGATGCCTGGGTGTTCAGCCTGGCCCTGCCGACACCGCAGATCTGGCATCTGCCGCAGACGGCTGAACTCAACCGCAGTGGCGTGTCAAAAAAGGCCAGCACGCCACGCAGCGAGATCGCCGGGCATTTCATCCATGTCGACGACGGCAACTTCCACGAGCGGGGACGCTATTGGAGCAACGCAGAGGATGTGCGGGCCACCGCTCGGCTGGTGGCCGCCAGCAGCAAGAAATACCAGCACCTGCTGCTTTACGCACACGGCGGCCTGAATACCCCAGAGGACTCGGCGCGCCGCATTGCGGCGATGAAAGAAACCTTTAAGAAAAACAGTATCTACCCGTATCACTTCATGTACGACACGGGGATCCTGGAGGAACTCAAGGATGTGATCGTGCGCCGCAAGGACGCGGCACAGGCGCGCGCCGGCGGCATTACTGACTGGACCGACCGACTGCTGGAGTGGGGTACGCGCATTCCCGGACGGGCGCTGTGGCGCGAGATGAAAGACGGTGCCCGCCTGCCTTTCCTGCCCGCGCGTGCGGGCAGCGAGACGCTGGCCATCTGGTTGACCGAGATGGCGCGCAACAAGGGCCCCAGGTTGAAGGTCCATATCTGCGGTCACAGCACCGGCGCCATCCTGCTCGCACGTCTGCTGGAGAGCATGGAGGACTTGGCGCCTACCCTGCGCATCAGAAGCTGCACCCTGTTGGCGCCGGCCGCCTCGGTCGGCCTGTTTGAGACTCACTACTATCCTCACCTGATATCGGAGCCGTCTGGTTTCGGGCTGGACAGGATGCAGGTTTTCAATCTCAGCGACCGCCTGGAGCGTGACGACAACGTCGGTCAGGTGTATCGCAAGTCGTTGCTTTATCTGGTGTCGCGCGGGTTCGAGGAAAAGGTGCCCGAGGCGATATTGGGTATGCAGACCTACGTAGACGAACTGCTTCAGCGGCCCAAGATGGCGGCGGTCGCGGACCGATTTGCCGTGCACTATGCGGACGGAACGCCCAACAAGATCACTGAGAGTACCTCGCACGGTGGCTTCGACAACGACGTGGCAACCATGAACAGCCTGCTGCGCACCATCCTGGGTGCCGAACCCGCGCCCGGGAATCTTTTCACCGAAGAGCTGCTCGATTATTAGGCTCGATCTTGCGGATCAAGCCGGGGAGTCGTCCATGGCCGAATTCAGCGACGCGTTTGAACTGACCTCCGCCCACGAAGGCGGCTATGTGAATGATTCGGTGGATCGCGGCGGCGAGACCTACCGTGGCATCGCCCGTGTGCACCACCCGCAATGGCCCGGTTGGAAGCGGATCGATGCGCAACGCGGCAAGTCCGGCTTTCCAAAGGGCCTGGACGCCGACCGAACCCTGCAGGCCGACGTGAAAGCACTGTACAAAGAGTCCTACTGGGACCGCTTCAAGGGTGACGAACTGCCGGACCAGGCCGTTGCCAACGAACTGTACGACACCTCGGTCAACATGGGAGTGCGCCGCGCCGTGCGTTTCCTGCAGTCCTCGCTCAATCTGCTGAACCGCAATCAGCACGACTACGAGGATCTGATCGTCGACGGCTGGTTCGGCGCCAAGAGCCTGCAGACGCTCAATATCTTTTTGAAGAAGGACCGCAAAAGCGATGCCCTGGTGAAGATGATGAATATCCAGCAGGGTGCACGTTATGTCGAGATCATGGCCGGGGATTCCAGCCAGGAGCGGTTTGCGAGGGGGTGGATCAAGCGCGCCTGAATTGTAATGGCTCAGATTCGACCTGACTGACGGTGTCAAAAGAAGTCGAGACTTGAACGCCCAGTTTCTCGTTAGCGGACCTTCGATTTCTCGGCATCGAATACATGCTGGCGACCCACTTCTGCCAATCAGGTCACGTCCAGTTAATGACCGGTATGTAACAAATGCGGTCATAGTCGGGTTGGGCGATCCGGCAGTCGTGTTGCCGTGAATAGTTCGTGCGGCGGACTGGCGCTTCCGGCCAACAACGGACGCTCGGCTCATCATCCGAGTCGCTTAGTGGATCAGGGAAACCGGACATTCACAGGCTGACCTGAAACTATGCTTGGCGAGTCTTTCTTCCACCGCACCGCCGGCATTCAACTGTCTCGATGCCTCCCCCGCCAAAGCTGAATGATTCCCCGATGACGTGAAAATCATGGAATCCCAGCCAGCATAGAATTTTGCCAAGCAGACGATTTGGCATATGTCTTCTTTCCCGTGCGCGAGGAATTCCTCGGCACTCTGAGTGACTTTCTATCTTCTTCCTAAACTGGTGCTGAAAACAGTGCCGACTTAGGCCAAAGGAATGCTGAAAGGGAGAGCTGGAACGCAAAACATTGCTTAACGAGGGTGCATATGTGGTGTAATATTGCACCACACGCTTTTTTTGGAGGCCGCCCGATGGCAAGACAAAGCATTTCATTTACCCCGCCTAATGACGAATGGCTGAAAGCCCAAGTCGATAGCGAGGAATACGGAAGCAAAAGCGAAGTGGTCAATGACCTGATCCGCCGAGCGCGCGAAAAAGAGTTTATCCGCGTCAAACTGGAACGTGCAGAGCAGGGCGGTTTTACTAACAGCACACCCGCTGAAATTCTTGCGAAATCGAAGGAAGAATTGCAGCGCAATGGGAAGCTATAGACTTACCGAGGAAGCCGAAGCCGATTTAATCCGCATTCATCAATGGGGCGTTCGCACCCACGGAGAGGCGCAAGCCGATGCGTATTTTTTTCAACTGATCGAGCGTTTCGACAAGCTGGCAGAACAGCCGCTTTTGTATCCAGCCGTTGACGATATCCGTGAGGGCTACAGGCGGAGCGTATGCGGCACAGACAGCATTTATTATCGCATCGAGGGGCAAATCGTCGAAATTATGGCGTTGATTGGGCAGCAGGATGTGGACGAGTGGCTATAACAAGGCCCAGTGCTGTCATACGGGTGGTGACAAGATTCGTGTAAAAAAGTGCCACATCTGTGGATAACTCATATCGGTAGCGCGTGCAAAAGCACGTCATCGTTTAGGTTGTCTTGGGTCGCAGGTCAGCCGATCAAATAAAGCTGTTCAGTCCAATGGCCGGGTTCTGGGGCGTCTACTTTTACTTCATCGTCAAGCATCATGTATAAGCCAGAACTGGCAGCCCACGCATTACCTGCAGTTTCAGGCTCGTCGGCATAGGCATACCAACGCCCGATTTTATCCATCGCCATCCAATTAACCCTCAGTGGCACAGGTATTGCGTAATCACCCCAGCAAACTATTTTGTGATCTATCTTCTCGCTCATCTCTCTCCTCGATAACCAATGGTCAAGGGTGCTGCCCGGTCTGGTGACAACAGCATGCTGATACATTGGCTCCGGTTCAGCAACACCGTTTCCGGTGGTTACTCATTCGTGCCAGTTCCTGACCCTCCGGTCAGGGAGGCGAAGGTCCGATTTCGAGTCCCAGAGGTGCATCCAGAGCTTGGGAATGTTTGTTGATACCTCAATTCGCCTCAGTAATCCATCTGTGAACCCATCCGTTGGTAACCAGTGGGGTGATTTCCGGTGACGGTCACTCGGGGCCGAATCTCACGTTTGTATCTGTGGGAACCGCCGGAAACATCGGCGGGGGATAACATTTCTTCTTCTTTATAAGGAAAGATTCGAATCCGTTATCCTCCGAAGGGGGCTACTCAAAAACCCATCGGAAAACCTCGTTACGCTTCAAGCAGCAACCATGCCCACCAAGCCCTCGGGTTGATCTGTCCGGGCGGCAAGTATCGGCTCTTCGCCAAGTCTGCTCGGAAGCAGCGTACGCAGACAATCGAAACAAAGCCTTGCGGATGTCCCGTTGGGCTCTAAGCACTGATAGACCATGTGTTGCCGGTTCTGATAGCTTTCGCACTATGGATGCTGCAAACCCAACTTGAATCTAAAAGGAACATTCCAAATGGGCGATACCGACCTAAAAGGCATTGAGACGAAAGACAACTACGATCTCAATGCGCTTGAATCTACCGTTGATCGCATTTTCTCCGGGAGCAGTATCTTATTCCTCGGCGCAGGGTTTTCGATAGGGAGCAAAAATAAAAATGACGAAGAACCACCCTTGGCCGGATCCCTATCCGAACAGATATGCGACCTAGGTGAGTTTGAGCCCGACAATGACTTAGCATATTCTGCGGACAATTTTCTAAGGTACAACGACCCTCAGGTCCTGATCGGGTTCCTTGAAGAGAAATTTAATATATCAAAAGTAGAAAACCATCATGTCATATTGTCGTCACTCCCATGGCGACGCATTTACACCACGAATTATGACAACTGTTTTGAGGTGGCTGCCACCGCGTCTGCACGTGTAATCACGCCCCTCTCCCTTCTTGATAGCCCGCGCAAGTATTTTAAGAATTCGGATGTTTGTGTTCACATCAACGGCGCAATTCAGCAGTTGGATGAGAGCACGCTCGAGGGTTCTTTCAAGCTCACGGAATCTTCCTACACCAATTCTGATGCGTTTAAGGATTCCTCTTGGGCTTACCGGTTTCGCAAGGATTTAGAAAACTGCACGCAGATCGTTTTTGTAGGCTACTCAATAGCGGATATGGAGATTCGGCGATTACTTTTCGACGCGGTTTATCTTAAGGAAAAAACCAAATTCATAACGCAGACCAATCCCTCGACAAAATCGCATCATCGCCTATCAAGATACGGCGAGGTCTTCCCAGTCGGAGTGGAAGCCTTCGCAGAACTTGTGGAACAAAGGCGGCCAAACGAACCGGACGTGAAGGTAGATTATTTTGCGGCGATCGAAAAGTTGTCGCTGAAACGAGATAGTGAATATGGCGATGTTGATATTCGAGACTTCCTCCTAAGAGGAAAAGCCGATTTCGACTACCATGCGTCAGCTTTGACATCACCGGGATCTGTTTACTCCATCCGACGGCACCAGATTCAGCCAGCTATAAGCATGCTGGGAAAGCGGCCCGTTGTGTTAATTCATTCAACAGTTGCTAATGGAAAGACTGTACTGGCGCAGCAGATCGCTTCGCAGCTTGTGATCGAATCCCGAGAAGTATATGTCCTAATTGATGAAGAAGGAGACTACGAGGGCGATGCAGAGCGGCTTGCTAAAAAATCTGGCGGAACAGTGTATCTAGTCATCGACAGCTGCGAGAAGTCAATAGATGCTGTTCGATACTTTTTTGAAACTCTGGGGGACCGGTGTCGGTTTATTCTGACCGAGCGTCCTCACAGATTTCGGAGAGTTCTTGGCTTACTGGAAAGCTGGGGGATTGAGGCGCACATACTTAACGCCGACTATCTCCAAGAACAAGAGATACAGCAATTATCATCGGTCCTGACGCACGCAGGGCTGTGGGAAGAACGAGAGAAGCTTTCTGAAGACCGGAAAATTCGATACCGACAGTTGATTGTGAGTCGCAACTATCTGTTGTCTTGCTTGACACTTTGGAATCCGAGCACGTTAAGAAAGCATTTGTTGACGCCTTTTCAGGCGTGCTCAAACACCCTGATACAAAGAAGGCAGTCTACGCTATCTGCATACTTCAAGAAGTGTACGGGGGGGTTATCGACAAGAGCTTGATAGCCACACTGACCGAATCGAATCATGTTTATACGTCTGATTTGGATGAACGAGTATTGGAGTCCAGCATATTTGAGTTTCGGAAATACAAACCAGTCACCACATCTGCAATCTTTGGTCAATTTATGTTGAGAAACCTTTTTGACGGAAGTTATTCAGTTGATCAACTGATCGCTATCTATGTAGTGATTGAAAAGCACTACGATACGATGTCGTATGAAGAGCAAGAAATTCGGCGTCGCATCATGACATTCGGCACATTGTCAAAGATTTTTCCTACTGAAAATAGGCAGCGGTCATACCCACTGTTCTATGACAAGCTTAAGCGCCAGGTGCCTCGCGTAGAAGGTAACCCACACTACTGGTTGCAGTATGCGATGGGGGTCATGAGTACGCACAATCTGCCAGATGCAGAAAGGTTGTTGAGGACGGCATACTCGAAAGCTGAACGAATCGAAGATTACGATACCACATATAATTGACAATCAGTTCGCGAGGCTAAATTTAAACAAAGCGATCGAAGAAAAAGATCCGAACAAAAGCTTTGATTTGTTTCTTCAAGCACATGCGATTCTAAGAAAGGAAGAAGATGACGTCTTCAAGTTTCGACAGGCAGGACTTTACATACCCTACTACCAACAAAGACATGGAGATTTATCAAATAAGAATCGTGCGAAGTTTGAGCATGCGGTTAAGGAGATGCTGGCAAGCTATCGAAAATTTCTGGATGTGGAGTACGCGCTTGAGGGCGTCCCAGTCTATCAGGAAGAACGTCTTCAGGAATTTGCGAAGATGGCAGATGACCTGCGCGCGAAGAACAAGGGGTAGGGTCTTTGTTGTATGTGGAAGAGCCGATACTTGCCGCCCGGACAGATCAACCCGAGGGCTTGGTGGGCATGGTTGCTGCTTGAAGCGTAACGAGGTTTTCCGATGGGTTTTTGAGTAGCCCCCTTCGGAGGACAACGGATTCGAATCTTTCCTTATAAAGAAGAAGAAATGTTATCCCCCGCCGATGTTTCCGGCGGTTCCCACAGATACAAACGTGAGATTCGGCCCCGAGTGACCGTCACCGGAAATCACCCCACTGGTTACCAACGGATGGGTTCACAGATGGATTACTGAGGCGAATTGAGGTATCAACAAACATTCCCAAGCTCTGGATGCACCTCTGGGACTCGAAAGCGGACCTTCAGTTCGTTGGGCCAAACGCCCGCAATGTATCGTCTGCTGCGGTTCGCGGTTATTCACCGGTGAAGCGATCCGACACAGCCCAACTCGGATCGCGAATGTCTCTTATGCGCATATTGCTGCCTGTGGCCAGGTGCTTGGCGAACGGCCTCTGGCCTTTCCGAGACCATCTGAAATCAATTTTCTAACCGTTTCTGAACGTCTGCTTCGGGTGATGCCATCTGACAATCAGTGTCAGATCAGATTCCGACTACTACACTTCAGCCGACTTCCTCTCCCAGTTGCGATGATCGGCATACAGCAAACCGCAATACCAACGGCCTGTTTCTCTCACTTGGACCGCAAACGAAAATCACAACGCGCCCCATCGCCACAACCCCGAGCCAATCCTGATCAAAAAAAGGCCGGGTTGACCGGCCTTCCGCAGAGGCTTCGCGTTTTAGCCTGGCCTTCCCGCGGCGGTGGCTTCAGGCACCTCCACCAATTGCCCGGTCCTGCAGTCATAAATGTACCCGTATACGGGGATGTAATCGGCAACCAGAGGGTGGGCCTTTATCCGCCGCACATCCTCCACTACGCTCGCCGCATTGTCCGTAATGGTGAGCCAGTTTATGTAACGACCTTCCGGCGAACCCGGCCCTTTACCGGTGTCATGCCAGCCACTCGAATCCACCGTTGCGGTTTCCAGACTGTTGTTTAACAAGTCGGCCATGACCTCATTGGTGAATGTTTCCATTCCACAGTCGGTGTGGTGAATCACGAACCACTCGCCGGTACCCAACAGCTTGTGCGAAATCACCAATGATCGGATGGCATCATCGCTCGCACGGCCACCTGCATTGCGGATTACGTGGGCGTCTCCCTCCGCAAGACCTGCATACTTTGCAGGATCAAGTCGCGCATCCATGCAGGTCAGGATTGCGAAATGCCTCCCTGGTGGCATCGGAAGCGCTCCTTTGTCGCCAAAGTTGGCTGAATACTTGTTATTTGCGGCCAATACCTCTTCGACAGTTTTGCTCATTGTCTCCTCCTTCCTTCACCACTAAATGAAGTGATTAACAGATTTTTGTGTGGTGGTTCGGGAAGCCTAGTCGAGGATCAGTTGATCGTCGACTTGGCATATGGAGTCTCAGCATCGGTCGTTCACGGCGCGAACCGCGTGTCCGTCTGTGGCCTGTTCCGGGGATGCAACCGCAGAATTGACGCGAGCAACGGTGCTGGGAGTTCGAATGCAGGGGGCGCCCCCCTCCCCGACCGGCGAGTTTCACTCGTGCAGCAAGCAGATCAATCCCAGTCCGTCTGGCGCATCTCCAGCACCGGTCTGGCTTCGCTGTCGAACAGTACCAGCCTGGTCTTCAGGCGTTGATAGGTGCGTGCGTTCTCCAGTGCCGCTGCGAGTGCCGCCTCACGCTCCATCAAGCCCTGCGCACATGCCATACGGGCCGCGGCGACAGGGCCGATGAAGATCTGTCCATCATCCGCCTGGTACTGCGCGAAAAGGCGGTTGCAGCCGCCGTGCCCCTCCAGGCGGCCCTTGCTGCGGAACTGCACGAAGGCTGTCGATTCCCCGGGCACGGCGATCTCACCCATGCGCACCGGCTTCCATTCGCTGCCCTGAAGCGGAGCTGACTGCGCGGTTCCGAGAAAAAACTGGGCCGCCACGAGGGCCCCTGCGGCCAGGAAGCTGGCATGTGGTGTTGAGAGCATTGCAGTTTATCCCCGCCATTTTGGCGCGCGACCTTAGCAGGGGCCGCTGGGGATTGCACCCGGCGCAGCGTCCGCCTTCGGGCGGTTGCCGGGCGTAGATGAACTTGCACCCCTTGAGCCGGGGCGCCATCCACTTTAGGGGCACGCCTCGCTGACAGAAGGGCCGGTCCTGGGCTCAGGCCCGGCCGAAATCCGCGACCACGTCGTCGATCTGGCCGGCGTCGGCCTCGTTGGGTTCGAGCGACATACCGCTGCCCCAGTCGGTGGATCCGCTGATCTTCTTGCCGGCATCGGCGGTCTTGATCTGGATCTTGACGTTGCTGCCCGAATCGGCGTACTCGATGGCGGTCTCCTGGGTGATGCGCCCCTCGAAGTACAACCTGACCAGGTGCTGGTCGAACGATTGCATGTGGTAGTTGCCTCCGCGCTCGATCGCATCCTTGATCCCGCCGAGTTCCATCTTGGAGATCATATCGGCAATGTATCCCGTGTTGACCAGCACCTCGAACACGGCAACCTTTCCGCTCTCCTTCCCCGGCACCAGGCGCTGACAGACGATCGCCCGGAGATTCTGGGAGATACGCTTGGCCTGCTGCTCGATACCGTCCTTGGGATAGAAGCCGAGAATACGCTCCATGGTGGTGATCGAGTTGTTGGCATGCAGCGTGGAAAGAGCGAGGTGCCCGGTATTGGCGAATTTCTGCGCGAACTCCATGGTCTCGAGATCACGGATCTCGCCCATCAGGATCACGTCGGGCGATTCGCGCATCGCCGCCCTCATGCCGTTGCTGAACGATTTGGTGTCGGTGCCAACCTCGCGTTGGGCCACGATCGCCTTCTTGTGCCTGTGCACGAACTCGATCGGGTCTTCGAGGGTGAGAATATGGCCACCTGAATTGCTGTTGCGGTAGTCGATCATGGCCGCCAGGGTCGTGGACTTGCCTGAACCCGTCGCACCGACGACCAGGATGAGACCGTTGCGCTCCATGACCAGCTCCTCGAGGACCTTGGGCACCCCAAGGCTTTCGGTCGTCGGCACCTCGGTGTTGATATGCCTCAGGACCAGTGACGCCTCGCCACGCTGCCGGAAGGCGTTGCCGCGAAAACGTCCGATGCCGTTGTAGGACAGCGAGAAATCGACCTCGCCGTGCTCCTCGAAGTGTTTCAACTTCTCATCGGTGAGGATCTCGCGGATCGCCCTTTCGGCATCGCCCTCGGCCAGTGGCTCCCCGAGCTGGGCAAAGCCCTTGGGGGTCTTCATGGAGATCTTGGCACCTGTATACAAGAACACGTCGGCGGCGTTGTTCTTGACCATGATCTGGAGAATTCGGGGAACATCGATGTGCGCCATGGTGCAAAAGCTCCTGTGCAATACCTGGCAGGTTGGTACACACGCCCCCGGGGGTGGGCCCGGTGCGCTCAACGCAACCGATCTGCCCCCCCTGGCTGACGCATATGCAACCGTTATCGGTGGTCGGTGACGAAACTGTTACGCGACACCGCATCCTGAGAAGTAAAGGCCTTTGGCACCCCCTGCCGATGCTGGTGATCTGCATGGGTCACCGGATACTTGACGGCAGCCGATAAAGAAACCGGCTTTAGGTGAGAGAAAACAAAGGGAGTGAGTGAGTGCACACTCTCTTTTATAGCGTGACGATATTTAAATGCGCCTGGTCGTGGCGTTCGGCCAGCCAGCACGGTCTCGGCACTTTTGTCAGCAGCGCCTGTGAAACCGGCACAAAGGCGCGTGATCGAGGTATTCAGGCAGGGGGCGTCAGTTAGTGGGTACTCACAATCGCGTCTGCGTCATATGCAGGATGAAATAAGTGAACCAGGCACCACGAGTTTGTGAAATACCTGAAGCAACCTTCTTTTGTTGTAAGTAAATGCCCACTTCCGCTCAAACGCCTCAAACCATCACCCGTTTACTACTGGCCTGCCCGCACGCTGACGGCAGGGCCGGACGACTGGTAGCTGCCAAGAAACATGGCGACCGAAGAATCCAGGATCCGGGTGCGCGTCTTTTCGTCCGGGATCGGCTGGTCCCCGAGGATCTGCGGCCAGAAGGCGAAGGACTTTATGAGGCCGAAAAACTGATCGGCGGCCCACACCGGGTCGTCCACCAACAGCCGCCCGTCACGTGTGGCCTCTGCCAGCCACACGGCCAGGCCGGACTGGCGCTCACGAAACAGCAGGTAGGTCTTTCGGGCCAGATGGGGTGATCGGATCATCTCGACCAGGGTGACCCTGGCGAGGCTGACGAAACTGGGCGCCGCCAACATATCCAGCATCTGCTCACCGATGGTCTGCAGCTGGTGGTCGATTGGCAGCGCGGGGTCATAGGGATAGTCGGTAACCTGGTGGACGCGTTCACTCAGCTGTGCCGCGATGGCGTCGAACAAGGCCTCCTTGCTCGCGAAATGATTGTAGACGGTGCGCTTCGACGCCTGCGCCCTCCCCGCGATCCGGTCCATGCTGGTTTCACGGAATCCGCGGGCCTCGAATTCGGTCAATGCCGCGTCGAGGATATCCTCGCGCTTTTGCTGAGTGAGTGTGAGCGTGTTCATCGTGTCTTCCAGCCGGGTGGGCGTAGGGGCGTCTTTTCCGGTTCTGATGTGGACGTGATCATATACAGGCGCCTTGTCAAGAGTATACTACACGGTGCAGTGTACATTTGGATTGTGTCTGCATCTGCCGCAGGCCGATGGCAATGCTGTTCTACCCTAAGTCCGAAGATCTATTGAAGGAATTCGCAATGGTCACGCGTCTCATTCTGGTAGCCCTGGTTCTCGCCGCGGTATTCGGCGGCATATTCAGCTGGAAGCAGCATACCGCCGAGCAGATGGCGGCCGCCCAGGCGGGTGGCCCGCCCCCGACCGTGATCGCCGCCACCACCGTCGTGCTCGAGAACTGGCAGCCATATTTGCAGGTGGTCGGGAGCCTGGAGGCGATTGCAGGCATCGAGGTGACCAGCGAGGTCGGCGGCCAGGTCAGCGCCATCCATTTCAACTCCGGCGAGTGGATCAAGCAGGGTGAACTGTTGCTGGAGCTCGACAGCCAGACGGATCAGGCCCAGCTCGAAGGCCTGGTGGCGGAGCGCACCCTGGGTCGGCTCAAGTTCGAACGCGTCGCCAAGCTGGTAAAAGACAAGTCGGTCTCGAAATCGGACTATGACGAAGCCCGCGCCACCCTGGATGCCGCCGAGGCGCAGGTGACGGGGCAACAGGCCCTGATCGACAAGAAGCGCATCCGCGCCCCGTTCGACGGGCGCTTGGGGATACGCCGCGTCGATCTCGGTGAGTATCTGAGCCCCGGGTCCCCGATCGTGCCGCTGGAACAGCTCGACCCGATCTTTGCCGACTTCACCCTGCCGGAGCGTGAGCTCGCGCGGATCAGCAAGGACCAGGTGGTCGAGGTCCGGGTGCAGGCCTACCCGGAGCAGGTCTTTGGCGGGCAGATCGTTGCGGTCGACCCGGGCGTGAACGTGGGCAGCCGCAGCTTTCGCGTGCGCGCCCAGCTCACCAATTCCGATCAGAAGCTGCGTCCCGGCATGTTTGCCGACGTGCGTGTCGAGCTGCCGGAGCGCGAGGGCGTGATCACGATACCGGACACCGCTATCAGCTACGCGCCCTACGGCGACTCGGTGTTCGTGATCGAGGAGAAAGACGGCGGAAAGGTCGTCAGTCGCCGCCAGATCGAAACCGGCAGCGTGCGCAACGGCCGGGTCTCGGTGGTGTCCGGGCTTGCTGAGGGTGAGCAGGTGGTGAGCGCCGGTCACAACAAGCTGCGAAACGGCCAGGCCGTGATGATCGACAGCAAACCGGCGCCGGCCGAACGGGACAAAAAGGCATGAAATTCACAGACCTCTATATCCAGCGGCCGGTCCTTGCCAGTGTGATCAGCCTGCTGATCCTGGTGGTCGGACTGCGCTCCATCACCTCGCTGGACGTACGCCAATATCCGGAAACCCAGGACACGGTGGTCACCGTATCAACCAGTTATCCGGGTGCCAGCAGCGAGCTGATCAAGGGCTTCATCACGACACCGCTGCAGCAGGCGATCGCAGAGGCCCAGGGGATCGACTACCTGTCCTCCTCCAGCACACAGGGCCAGTCGGTGATCGAGGCCCATATGCGGCTGAACTATCCGCCCAACGCGGCCGTGGCCGAGATCCAGGCCAAGGTTGCCAGCCGCCGCAACGTGCTGCCGGAAGATGCGCAGGACCCGGTGATCTCCTCGCGCACCGGTGATGCCACGGCGCTGATGTACCTCGCGTTCTACAGCGAGCAGATGAAGGCCTCGCAGATCAACGACTACCTGCTGCGGGTGGTGCAGCCCAAGCTGCAGGCCCTGCCGGGGGTCGCGAAGGCCGCCCTGATCGGCGACAAGACGTTCGCCATGCGGGTCTGGCTGGACCCGCGGCGCATGGCCGCACTCGGTGTCACGGCGCAGGACGTGGCCGACGTGCTGCGCGCCAACAATTACCTGTCCGGGATCGGGCAGGCGCGCGGCGAATACAGCGTGATCGACCTGTCGGCGACCACCGATGTCGCCGACGTGGAGGACTTCCGCAATCTCGTGGTGCGCCGCAGCGGCGATTCCCTGGTACGCCTGCGTGATGTGGCGCGCACCGAGCTGGGCTCCGAGGACTACGACACTGCCACCTGGTACAAGGGCAAACCCGCCATATTCGTCGGCGTGGAGCAGGCACCGGGCTCCAACCCCCTGACCGTCGCGAAGTACGTTCACGAGGCGATGAAGGAGATCCGCAGCCAGCTGCCCAGTGGTCTGGAAGCGCACATCCCCTACGACGCCAGTGCCTTCATCCAGGATTCGATCGACGAGGTGTTCACCACCCTGGTCGAGGCCGTGCTGATCGTGCTGGTGGTCATCTTCCTGTCGCTGGGCTCGCTGCGTGCGGCGATCGTGCCCGCGGTCGCGGTCCCTCTGTCGCTGGTGGGCGCGGCCTTCCTGATGCTGCTGGCCGGCTTCTCGATCAACCTGCTCACCCTGCTTGCCATGGTGCTTGCAATCGGCGTGGTGGTCGACGACGCGATCGTGGTGGTCGAGAACGTGCACCGGCACATCGAGATGGGCAAATCACGCTTCCAGGCCGCGATCGACGGCGCACGCGAGCTCGGGCTGCCAATCATCGCCATGACCACCACCCTGATCGCCGTGTACGCCCCGATCGGGTTCATGGGCGGACTGGTCGGCACCCTGTTTACCGAGTTTGCGTTTTCGCTGGCCGGGGCAGTGCTGATATCCGGTGTGGTCGCGCTCACCCTGTCGCCGATGCTCTCGTCCAAGGTACTGAGGCCGGCGGGCAACCCCGGGCGCTTCGAGCGTGCCGTGGAGCATTTCTTCGAATGGCTGTCGGCTCTCTACCTGCGTCGGCTGCACGGGGCGCTGAACTACATGCCGGTCACCATGCTGTTCGCGGCAGCGATACTCGGCAGCATCTATTTCATGTTCACCACGACCAAGGCCGAACTGGCACCGACCGAGGATCAGAGCATCCTGTTCTTCCAGGCCGTGGCCCCGCAGACCGCGTCGCTCGAATACAACGAGGCCTACACGCGCGAGATCATCGAGGCTTTCGAGACCGTGCCCGAGTATCACGAGAGCTTCCTGCTGCTGGGTTTTCGCGGTGACGACAACGTGGTGTTCGGCGGCTTCAAGATGCAGCAGCCGGCGCTGCGCGCGCGCTCGCAGATGGAGGTCCTGCCCGAGCTGCAGGGCAAGCTGAGCCAGATCGCCGGCTTCCAGCTGGCCATATTCCCGCGCCCCAGCCTGCCGGGCAGCAGCGGCCTGCCCTTCCAGTTCGTAATCCAGAGCGACAGCAGCTACGAGGACCTCGACGGGGTTGCCGACCAGCTGATCGGGCGTGGCATGGCCAGCGGTGACTTCCTGTTCCTGCGCAAGTCGGTCGAGTTCAGCCGACCCAAGGCGGTGCTGGTGATCGACCGGGACCGTGCGGCCGATCTGGGGATATCGATGGCAGATGTCGGGCGCAATCTCGCCACCCTGCTTGGCGGCAACGACGTCAACCGGTTCAGCCTCGATGGGCGCAGCTATAAGGTCATCCCGCAGGCCGAACGCGCGTTCCGCCTCAATCCGGAGATGCTCGGCGATTTCTACCTGCGCAGCGCCGATGGCGACCAGGTGCCTCTGTCCTCGCTGGTGAAGATCGAAAACACGGTCGAGCCCAGCAAGCGTGCGCAGTTCCAGCAGCTGAACGCACTCACCATCGAGGGCCTGATGGCGCCTGGCGTTTCCGAGGGGCAGGCGATGGCGACCATGGAACAACTGGCGCGCGAAGAATTTCCGCTCGGTTACAGCTTCGATTACACCGGTGCCACCCGTCAGTTCGCACAACAGGGCAGCGCCCTGGTGGTGACCTTCTTCATGTCATTGCTGGTGATCTATCTGGTACTGGCTGCGCAGTTCGAGAGCTGGCGCGACCCGCTGATCATCCTGGTATCGGTACCCATGTCCATCGCTGGCGCACTGGCCTTCATGACCCTGGGCTTCGCCAGTGTCAACATCTACACGCAGGTGGGCCTGATCACCCTGATCGGCCTGATCGCCAAAAACGGCATCCTTATCGTCGAGTTTGCCAACCAGTTGCAGATTGAAGAGGGGCTGGACAAGCGCACCGCGATCGAGCGCGCATCCACGATCCGGCTGCGCCCTATCCTGATGACGACGGTGGCCATGCTGGTGGCCATGATTCCGCTGTTGACGGCCAGCGGGCCCGGTGCCGTCAGCCGTTTCGATATCGGCCTGGTGATCTCCACCGGGCTGGGGATCGGCACCCTGTTCACGCTGTTCGTGGTGCCCGCCGTATACCTGTTGCTGGCGCGCGACCACCACGCCGCACCGTCGGTTGAAGAGCCTGTTGAAGCACCGACCCCGGAGCCGGGTACGACCTGAGCGGAGCCGACGGACAGGGTTTTACATTCTGTACGTAAAGCCCAGGGTCACCCCGTAGTCGTCTGCGTCAGACGTCAGACCGACCGGTATCCCGAGCTTCAGGTCGACTTCCGAAAACGAATAGATAAGCTCGGGGACAACCGCCAGGTTGTTGTAGTCACCGAAATTGCCGCGATAAATCAACTCCAGGGCGGGCTTTAAAGGCCGATCATTTTTGATGAGAGCGGCACTGGCTACCAGGTTTCCAAAGTTGTCACCGCCTCCCGAGGGATTCAGATCATCGGTATCCCAGTAGTATTGATAACCGATATCGCTCATGAGCATCATGGAAGGATTCACGGCATGGTCCAGCCTTATCCCCACTTCGGCATTGTTACCGCGATGATTCATGTAATCCCCATTTGACGTCTTCAGCCTGGCGGTTCGGTGGCCCACGCCGATATAACCCATCAGATCGACCTTGTCCTGAGCCGCATCCATGAACTGGTGTTCGTACGAGATGGTCGCGAAGTTGAAGGTACCGCCACTGCCACTGATATCGGTGCTGTCTCCGCTCTCGATATATTCGCCATCGCCGTCGGTGTAGAACGGCAGGGACAGGCGCAGCTGACCACGACTCAGGATCGGGGCCGCGAGATCGATCCGCAGTTCTGTCGCATCCACCCCATCGATCTCCTGGAACTTGCGGTCTGTGTAATATTCCGCATAGGCGTCGAACACGAAGCTGGCGTATCTCTGCGCTGACTTTGTATAAAGTGGCTCCACCATCGTGTCGGCGCCAGCGACAGGGGGCAAATATGCGGCGGCGCCGATAGCTGCCGCCGAAAGTGTCCAGATACGCTTCATGATTCGTTCCTGTTCAAAATACAGTTAAAACCTTTGGTTGGTGCGCAATACTAACCGCAACCCACGGGCCCTGCCATTCGACCAAGGTCCTGAGCGCTATGCGGGAAACATCCACTGCACCTGAGCGCGGATCTGGCAGTTTGCGGCGTCGTCCGGCGCAACCGCATTGCAGTAGACGGAAAACTTTGTGTTGAGCGGCAGCTTTCAGTCGGAGCTGGTGGCCGAACTTTCGACCGGCTCGTGCATGGATACAGGCAAACGCCTTGGCCCCCAGTCTCCGGGGGTATCCTCGAACACGCCGGCGATCTTATGACCGCAATGTGCACAGTGGCCGCCGGCGGTCAGCTGCCATTCCCCAAGCCTGTACCAGTCACGCTCGATCACCCGACGGGCACAGGCGGGGCAATAGGTGCTGTCGGCCTCCGCGTCATGCACATTGCCGACGTAGACGTAGTTCAGACCGGTATCCAGGGCGATCCTCCGTGCCCGCTCGAGTGTCGCCACCGGTGTCTGTGCAATGTCGGTCATCTTGTAGTCGGGATGGAAGGCCGAAAAATGCAGGGGGACGTCCGGTCCGAGGTTTTCCAGGTACCACTCGCTCAGTCGGTGCAGTCCGGCATCGTCGTCATTGTGGCCAGGAATGAGCAGGGTGGTGACCTCTAGCCAGCAGTCCGTCTCTTTGTGGATGTATTCCAGGGTATCGAGAACCGGCTGCAGGTGGCCCCCGGTGAGCTTGTGGTAGAAATCCTCGGTGAACGCCTTCAGATCGACGTTGGCCGCATCCATGTGGGCAAAAAACTCGCGCCGCGGCTCCTCGCAGATGTAGCCGGCCGTGACCGCCACCGATTTGAGGCCCCGTTCCCGGCAGGCGATGGCGGTATCAACGGCGTATTCGAGAAAGATCACCGGGTCGTTATAGGTGTATGCGACACTCCTGCAACCGAGACGCTCGGCGGTGGCGGCGATGTTCTGCGGCGAGGCGCTGGCGGCCAGGGTGTCTATTTCGCGTGACTTGCTGATATCCCAGTTCTGGCAGAACTTGCAGGCCAGATTGCAACCGGCCGTGCCGAACGAGAAAACCGGGGTACCCGGCAGGAAGTGATTCAGCGGTTTCTTCTCGATGGGATCGACACAAAACCCGCTGGAGCGCCCGTAGGTAGTCAATACGACCTGGTCGTGCTGGCGCGCGCGCACGAAGCACAGGCCGCGCTGGCCATCCTTCAGGTGGCAATAGCGCGGGCACAGATCGCACTGAATGCGGCCATCTTCCAGCATGTGCCAGTAGCGGCCGGGTACGGTATCGCTGATCAATGGCAAACTCCTTGCGTCCGTGAGGGGATCTCTGGCGTATCGCCCGTACAACATCGGACCCCCGCTTGATTTCCTTTCCGCGGGAACCCATCTAATCTATAGACCCACTGAAGGCGGACAACCATGATGCACGTCAAGACCCCCGCGGTCGCCGGGCTTTTCTATCCGGGCGACGCACACGAGTTGCGCACCGCGCTGCAGGGCTACCTTACCGCAGACGGCCCTGCACACGAGGCCCGGCCACACGCCCTGATCGCACCCCACGCCGGCTATCAGTATTCGGGCCCGATCGCGGGCAGTGCCTATGCGACGCTTGCGCCCTGGGCAGACGAAATCGACCGCGTGGTGGTGCTTGCGCCGTCGCACCGGGTGCCCTTCAGCGGGATCGCGACCAGCAGTGCCGATGCATTCCAGACCCCGCTGGGCGATATCCCGGTCGACCTCGAGGCTATAGCGCAACTGGCCCGGCTGCCGGGCGTGGTGGGACTCGATGCGGCATTCGCGCAGGAACACGCCCTGGAGGTCCAACTGCCGTTCCTGCAGGCCGTTCTCGGCGACTTCAGACTGGTGCCGCTGATCGTGGGTGAGGCCGACATTGGGGACGTCAGCCGGATCCTTGAGACCCTGTTGAGCCCAGACACCCTGATCGTGGTCAGCTCGGATCTGAGCCACTATCTCGACTACCGCAGCTGCCAGCAGCGTGACCATGCAACCAGCCGGCTGATCGAAAACATGCAGGCCGACGAGATCGGTCCCTACGACGCCTGTGGCGCCTACCCGATCCGCGGCCTGCTGCAAACGGCGCGGCAACACGGCTGGAAGGTGCGCACGCTGGATCTGCGCAATTCGGGCGATACGGCGGGCGACAGGTCCAGGGTGGTGGGATATGGCGCCTACGGATTCTACTGAGGGGCCCGGGCATCTCGAACCCGCCCAGCGCGCAGTGCTGATCGATGTCGCACGACGCTCGATCGAGCATGGGCTTGCAACAGGGCGGCCCATGCAGGTCGCCCCGGCTGAATATGATGTTGAACTCAGGGCGATTCGGGCAAGTTTCGTGACGCTTAACGCGCAGGGACGGTTACGCGGCTGTATCGGCCGCCTCGAGGCGGCCCGGCCCCTGGTGGTGGACGTGGCGGAAAACGCCTTTGCGGCCGCCTTCCGCGATTCGCGCTTCCCCCCGCTGAGCGCCGATGAATGGCCCGAAGTCGACCTTCACCTGTCGTTGCTGACTGCCCCAGAGCCGATGCACTTCAGCGACGAGGCTGACCTGATCCGGCAGATCCGCCCCGGTGAGGACGGTCTGATCCTGCAGGATGGGCCCTACCGGGGAACCTTCCTGCCCTCCGTGTGGGAGAGCCTGCCCGACCCGGTCGACTTTCTGTTGCATCTGAAGCACAAGGCCGGGCTCGCGGCCAACCACTGGTCGGATACTGTCGAGGTCTCGCGTTATCGGACCGAAAGTTTTGGCGAGGGTGATCTGGCCTGATCCATGGGTTCGATAAGAACTCCAGAGTCCGGGTGCCCCGGAATACCTCTGTTTATTGAGTGCCTGTCGGCGCAGGATAGTGTTTGATGTGCGCGGCGGCGCACACCCTTGTTTTGAAAGCGCTGGGCTCAGCGCGCCAGCCCTTCTTTTCTTTTCTTGCCCAAACAAAAGAAGGCCAAAGAAAGGCACCCCCACGGCTTGGTCTGCGCTCCTCGGTAAAAACCGGCGCTGCGGAATTGTCTCGGGCCTTCCATGGCCCTCGCCCTGCGGGCGCCGCAAGCGGCGACAAGCAGACTCCTGTCTGCTTAATCACCCTGCTGCGCAGGGCTCAAACAGTCCTCGCGCTGATCGGTTTTGGCCTTGCGGTGCTCGGCTGCACCAAGGGGGGCGGGGTACTCCGTAGCGGGATTGTGGCACCCCGATCCCGTTGACGCCGCCGAGCATCGCAGCCGTTTCCGGGAGAAGCGCGTGCATGTTTGAGTGGGCGCAGCCCACGAGTTCACGCGCGCCGGAAAGGGCGAGAAGCGCAGGGAACCCCTTGCGCAAGCAAGGGGCAAGTCGTCGGGTGTCCTTTTCTTTGGTTCGTTTCTTTTGGACAAGCAAAAGAAATGAATGCGGGCGCGCTCCGCCGAGCGCATTAAAAAACCAATGCACAATAGCGCAATTCAAAAAACCACCTGCGAACCCGATTCAACGGCCCTCGCCCGCGGCCACCTCTTTTCCAGCCTCTGGAGAAGGCGCAAAGACCAGGGTCTTCATCGCGGCATTCAGGCTGTCCTTGACTGCCGCATAGTCGTCGAACAGGAACACGATGTATGCATCCGAGACCTTGTTGCGGTGGATGGCAACCAGCAGGCCCTGTTTGAACCCGGTGTCGAAATCCTCGACGGTATCGAATACGGCCGCCGCCGCCCAGTCGGCGTTGAATTTCTCTTGTGCCTGGTCAGGTGGGTAGGCATTGCTCGGGGCGTGGCCGCCGCCGGACAGCCGCGTGGCGAGCGATTCGAACACCAGCGGAAAGATGTGATTGGGGTTGGGTACCGCGCCATGCGGGTCATCGTAGTCGATCTGAAGCCGCTTCAGCGGGCGCACCGCAATACGTATTTCGAGTTCACCACCGGGGCTGCGCAGGGCACGTTCATAGTCCATCATCGGTGTGCGACCGGCGGACAAGTCGGTATATCCATCGGGCCGGTTGAACAGCAGTTCGGCCTCGAGCAGCAGGCTCCCGAAGCCGTTGTCGGTCGCCGTTTCCTGATCGGCCGAAACCCAGGGCGCGGCCAGGAACAACAGAATCAGGAGCAGATATCTCACGAGCCGCTCTTGGCTGCTTTGGCCTCTGCTTCGAGCGCGATCTTCCAGTTCTTCAGCAGATCCCCGGCCACCTGCTTCCATTCATCGCTGTCGGCCAGCTCTATGAAACGCTCCATATCGGCCATGGCCTCATCGCTGCGGCTCAGTTCCCAGTAGGTCGAGCCACGATTGAAGTAGGGTGCAGACGCGTGGGGATCTATCGCGATGCATTGGTCGAAATCCAGCAGGGCCCCTTCGAAATCACCGCCGGCATAAAGCAATGCACCGCGGTTGAAGCGCGCCGGCAGCAGGTTGGGGTCTCCCTCGACCGCAATATCGAGGTCCTTCATGGCCTCGTCGTATCGACCGAAGGAGCGATAGGCCTGCGCCCGGTTGACCCGGATCATGGCATCCTGCGGGTCGAGTTGGGCCGCCTTTTCGAGGTCGCTCAGTGCGGCGCTGACCTGCTGCATCTGCAGGCGCAGGCTGCCGCGCACCGCGTACAGCTCGGCCGAATTCGGGAATTTGTCGATGCCCTCGGCCAGGGTCTTCAGGGCCAGTTCCAGGCGCCCCTCGCTCTCGTGCTGCAGGGCCACCCTGATCAGGCGCTCGGGATCGAGCGTCGAGTGCGGGTCGTGCTGGCCATGCGGCCCGACCGGCTTGGGGGCTGCGGCCGCCTCTGTATCGGCCACAGCAGAGGTCGGGAACGGCGGTGGCGTCATACCGGGCTCCGCGGCGACCGGTTCAGCCATAGGGGCCAGCGCCGTTTCGCTCAGTACAGTTATTGGAACCAGGATGAGCGAAAGGAAAAAAAGACGGAAAAATCGTGTCATGGGTGTGCTTCAGAAATGAAAAAGGCATCCCCGGCATGATACCGGGGACACCGTCAGGGCGGCAGCTACTTCTTGGATGCTGCGTACGTCTTGAGCAGCTTGTTGAGCATCTCGATGTGCTCGCTGTCGGTCAGGGTGCCCGGCTGGGCAACCTTGGACCAGAGCGCCTCGTTGGTCATCTCGCGATGGCAACCCAGGCACAGGCCGGTCCGCTCCATACCGTCACGCATCGCTTTCGGGAGTGAACGCGACAGCGGCCAGTGGGTACCGACGGTCTGGACCTGCTGATCGTCCTTGATGATGGTCGACCAGTCGTAGTCCAGATCGGCGATCTTGGGGATCTGGATCTGGTGACGGCTGGGGATCACCTGGCCGGTCTTCTGGTCGATCAGATCCTCGACGATATTGACCGGGTAGCGGGTCTGGAACACGCCGCCGGAGATACCGTAGCCCATGGCCTTCGGGTTGTTGTGGCAGGACTCGCAGGTACGCGCCTTGCGCTGTGCCGAGTGCGGCTGTACCGGTGCCATGTCAATCGCATCCGGGGTGCGTTCCTGGCCCAGCTCTTTCTGCTCGTCGAGTGACTTGCCGAGCTGGTTCAGGGCGACCACCTTGTTGTTGCGGTCGAACACCGTGTACACGATCTGGCAGCCCGGCATCAGCGGGGTCACGCGGCCTTCGCCGTTGATACCCAGTACCGGCTCTTCCCAGCGCAGATAGGCGCGGGTCTCGAACACCTTGCCGGGGCTCTTGATACCGTGCGTACCCAGCGGCGATTCGGCGGTCTGGCCGTGCTCGTCGCGCTGGTTGCCACCGGCGACCCAGTCGGCATCCTCGTAGGGCTTGCCGTCCTTGTCCTTGCCGTAGTTGACCTGCACGTGACAGCCATAACACTGCGGTACCCAGGAGGCGTGGCAGGCGTAGCACTCGAGGCTTTCGTTGTGCTTGAGCACGCTGCTCATGGCGACCATGGCGTCCGGGCTCTTCCAGTTGTTGTCGATCTTCAGCTGCTTGAGCAGCGGCACCTCGAAGTCGTTGCCGGTGGCCGAGTGCATGACGACCTTGGTGCCGTCCTTCACGACGTTGCCGAAAGGATTGCCGCGCGCGGTCTTCAGATAGCCCTCGCGCTTGTCATAGGTGGTTGCGAACGCGGCCGTCTCCGGCAGCAGGTCGTTGGTCAGGCCACGCTCACCCTGGGGAATGTCCTGGGCGAACTCCTCGGAATAGCCGAGCGGCAGCTCCCAGGGGAACTTGTCGGTGGTTCCGTGGCAATCCTGACACTCCACCTCGACCTGAGCCAGGGTGGTGCCGAAGATGTTGCCATCACCGTGCATATCGATGGTGGTATGGCAGTCCTGACACAGCAGGCCACCCTTCGGGTTCTCCGGACGGGAATCGATCTGGTGATGCAGGTCGTCCGAGATGAACAGGTACTGCTTGGTATGCAGTTTGGGCTGCTTGCCACCTTCTGCGTTGTAGGGCGAACCGTACGGGAATTCCATCAGGCCCTGGTAGGTCACGCCGATGCGCTTGCCGCGGTTGTGGCAGGAGTTGCAGCTCTCGACCGGGATACCCGACCATTCCACGTCACCGTGCTTGATCTTGGTCTTGCGGGTGGCCTGGATCTTGTGGGTCAGCAGGTGGCCCTTCTGATCCTTGTTGATGGTAGGGTCCTTGCCTTCGTAATAGCCTTCGTTGCCATACGGTATGTGGCAGGAAGAGCAGCCCATGCCGCGGTAGTCACCGCGCTTCTCACGCCCCTTCACACCGACGTGGCAGCGCTGACACTGCTGGCGCTGGTAGGTGAAGCCCGCGAGCTTGGGATCCTTTTCGATCTCCTCGACGCTGGGCTGCGGCACCATCTGCAGCTCGGTCGGGTACTGGTCGCCATGCGCGGCGATCATGGCCTTCATGTATTCCTTGTACTCCGGGGTCCCGACCTGCGGGACCTGGCCGTCGGTATCCTTGACGTCATAGTTGCCCCAGGGGACCTTGTGGTCCTGGACCTCGGCGATGCCCCAGGTATGCAGGTTGCCCTGGATCTTGCCCGCCTCGGTATTCATCAGAGAACGCTCGACGCGATACGCATAACCTAAGTGGCACTGGCCACAGGTGTTTTCCGCGATCCAGACCGAGCCCGGATCCGGATAGTATGTCTTGGGGCCGTTGCCGTTTTTCAGGCCTTCGGGCGAACCCTTGTGTGCGGTCTCGACCGAGGTGCCCTTGGGGTCACCGCCGTGACACACGACGCAGCCGGCCGGGTCGCCGTTGGCGGCACCGATCGCCTTGATCTGCAGCATCATGACCGATGCGTTGTCGCGGATGTCCTCGATCCCGTCGTGGCAGCTCAGACAGCCTTGCTTGTCGGAAGGCGCAGTCTTGGTCACGGCGGCGTGGGTCACACCGGCGATCAGCAGGATCGCAAGTGCGGTTAGTATTCTTTTCATCACGGTTCTCCGTTGGTGCTCTGGCCACGCCGATCGGCTCGACGCTTGATTCTTCGAAAATACCCCCACACTGGTGCAGGTTATGTGCCGCAAACTGATGGCATCCGCCGGGTACTTGACATAGGTCAAATGGCCCCGGAAACATATCGTCACATCAATGACTTAACAGGCGGTGAATTCCCGGGAAGTAACAAAGGAGCAAGGGCCGGCCACGAGCCGGATGGAACAGAACATTCAAGGTGGCCTGGTGGCAGGCGAATGGATTGAACGAATCGTTCAATCGGCAAACCGGGTCAGTCGTCGTCCTGACCTTCGTCCGTGCCCTCGGGCGGCTCGAGGCCGTAGTCGCGCATGATTCGGCGCAGCCGGGGACGCGACACCTCGAGAATCTTGCAGGCCTTGCCGCGGTGCCACCCGGTTGCCTGCAGTACGCGGGCGACATGGCCGCGCTCCATGTCCGCCAGGCTCCCCAGCGCCGCACCAGCCGGCGACTTTTCCTGCTGACGCACGCAGGCGCCCCGCAACTCGACCGGCAACTGCTCGATGGTCAGTGTGTTGCCAGACGACAGCGCCACCGCTTTCAGCAGCATGTTCTCGAGTTCTCGCACATTGCCTGGCCAGGCATACTCGGCAAAGCAGTCGAAGACGGCCTGGTCGATGTGGGTGATCCCGCTGCGCAGTTCGGCGTTGATTCTCGCCAGCAGGGCCTGAACCAGATCGACCAGGTCCTCGGGGCGCTCGCGCAACGGCGGCAGGTGCAGGTTCACGACCCGCAGCCGGTAGTACAGGTCCTCTCGAAAGCCCCCCTTGGCGACCACCTCGGCGAGATCGACATTGGTCGCCGCGATGATGCGCGCATCCGTGCGGTGTGCAGTCTTGGATCCCAGCGGCGTGAACTCCTTGTACTGCAACACCCGCAGCAGTTTGGCCTGCATGGCCGGCGACATCTCGCCGACCTCGTCGAGAAAGATGGTCCCGCCCGCGGCCAGGGCGAATTTTCCCGGCTGGCGGCCGACGGCACCGGTGAAGGCGCCCTTCTCGTGACCAAACATGTCCGACTCCAGCAGGGTCTCGACCACGGCCGCGCAGTTCACCACCACGAAGGGTCCGTCGGCGTTCTCACTGGCATTGTGTACCGCCCGCGCGACCAGCTCCTTGCCGGTGCCGCTCTCGCCGGTGATCAGAACCGTGGTGTTGCTGCGCGCGACCAGGCCGATATTCTTGAACACATCCTTCATTGCGCGACTGCGCCCCACCATCTGGAAACGCCCCGCGGCGACGTCGACTGGTGGGCACCAGATTGTCCGGGACGCCCGAACCCAGGATGCGTTCGACGGCCGCGTCCAGCTCGTCGATGTCGACCGGCTTGTGGATGTAGTCCTCGGCGCCCTGCTGCATCGCCTCGATGGTGGTGTCCATATCGTGAAAGGCGGTGATCATGATGATGTGTGGTGCCGGCTGCAGGGCCTTGAGTTCGGGCAGCAGCTCGAGCCCCGAGCGTCCGGGCATGCGGATATCCAGGATCACCAGGTCCGGCCGCTGCTCGCGCGCCGCCTCGAGGCCGGCCTCGGCATCGTGGGCAACCGCCGTATCGTGCCCACCGGCAAGCAGGTGCAGCTGTAGCGTGCGGGCACTGGCCTGATCGTCATCCACCACCAGCACCCGGCTCACGTCGTCAGCTCCCCGCTCGTCCTGTCGTCCCGTGCCGGCGGCTCCAACTCTTCTGCCGGCGTCAGCGGCAAGGTTAGCACCGCGCAGGTGCCACGCGGGCTGTCCGGCCTCAGTTCAACCGTGCCGCGGTGCAGCTCGGCGATCTGGCGCACGATGGCCAGGCCCAGTCCGGTGCCCTTGGTGCGGGTGGTGAAGAAGGGCTCAAAGAGGTGCTCGCGCACCTGCGGATCGATGCCGTCGCCGTTGTCACAGACATCGAACCGAAGCCGGTGCCCCTCCGGCTGCAGGACGAGATCCGCGGTCACCTTGACACGGCGCTCGCCAACCGGCCGGGCCGATGCGGCCTGCAGCGCATTGACCAGCAGGTTGGACAAAAGCTGGCGAAGCTTCGAGGCATCGCCCGGGAAGGTCGGCAGGCCGGGCCGGCAATCCACTTCGATGTCGACCCCGTATTCGGCAATCCGGCGGCGCACCGTGCCGATCACCCCGGTCAGCAGCTTGTCCGCGCTGAGCCATGCCACCTTGAGTTCGCCGGGGCGCGAAAAGGTCAGCATGTCGGTGATGATGTCTTCCATGTAGTGCACCTGCTCCTGGCCAATCGCCGCCAGTTCCTGTGCCTCGCCGTCCCGCAGCCTGCTTGCCAAGGATCTGAACGGCCATCTTGACCGAGGACAGTGGATTGCGCAGATCGTGCGCCAGCATGGTGGCCATCTGTCCCATCGCGGCCAGTGCCTGGGAACGCGCCAGCTCCCGGTTACGCGTATCCACCTCCTGCTCGAGACGCTTGCGTTCGGTAATGTCTTCCTTGACCGCGAGAAAATGGGTGATGGCCCCATCCGCATCACGCAACGCCGAAATGACCGCGGCCTCCCAGTACAGGGTGCCGTCCTTGCGGCGGTTGTGGAATTCACCGCGCCACTCGCCACCTGCCGCAAGCGCCTCCCACATGTGGCGGTAATCGCTCGGCGCCATTTCGCCCGACTTGAGTATGCGGGGATTGCGACCCTTCACCTCGTCGAAGCTGTAGCCCGTCACCTCGGTGAACTTCGGGTTCACGTACTCGATGTCGCCGTCGCGGTCGGTGATCTGCACGATGGCCGGGCTCTGTTCCACCGCCTGCGACAGCTTGCGCACCTGGTCCTCGGCCCGGCGGCGCTCGGTGATGTCCTCGCCGATCGCCGTGAGCCCTATGACCTGGCCCTGGGTGTCCCGCGCCAGCGTGTTGTTCCAGGCGATCAGGCGCCGGCCACCGTCGCGCGTGCAGACGTCGCCCTCGAACTGGGCCGGGATCTCGCCATGGTGCTCCAGTCGCTCGAGTACCGCCCGCACCGCACCCCTTTGTTCGTCCGGGACGAAGTGCGTGATCCATTCGTTGCCGATCACCTCATCGCGACGCCAGCCGGTGAGTTCGAGCAGGAAGTGGTTGCAGAAGGTCAGGCGCCCCTGCGGATCCACCATCAGGGCCACAAGGCCGATGTCTTCCAGGGTCTGGCGGAACCGCTGCTCGTACGAGCGCTGCGCCTCGGCGGCACGGCGGTGAACCGTGGCGCTGGCCAGCAGGTAGGCCAGCACGGCCATCAGACCCAGTATCGCCAGATAAAGCCCGGCATGGCGGGTTACGAAGGTACCGAGCCCCAACGAGGCGGCGTCCAGCCTGATATCGGACACGACCTTCCAGACCTCGCCTACGCCCGTCGGGACCATGCCGGGTGGAAGGGCCCCCGCCGCGTGGACCGCCGGCCACACGGTGGAAAAGGTGAACAGGCCGCCGGCCGAGATGAACTGTCCGGACTGCTCGGCTTCGATTCGGCGCCAGGCACCCGGAAAGCGGCGCGAGAACGTGGCTTCGCGTTCGAACATGAAACCCCAGGTCTCCTGCTCGCGCGGGCTGCTGAGCCAGTAACCGCCGCCGTTCAGCAACTGCACATGGTCGGCGATGTTGGCCGCGGCCTGGCGGAAGCGTTCCAGCAGGCGATCGCCGAGGTAATTCAAGACCACCAGCCCCTGCCGCCGGCCGGCAGCATCGAACACCGGCGTGGCGAAACGCAGCACCGGCTTGATCGGTTGCTCGACCACGCCGTCCTCGACATTCAGGTCCAGCGGCGACAGGTAGACCTGGCCCTTTTCGAGCTGCATGGCCTTGTCGACGTAGTAGCGGCTCGACTTGTCACGAAGGCGGCTGCTTTCGACCAGTATGGGGTTGCCGTTTCCCAGGTTTACCCGCACCACCTCGTGGCCCCGGGTATCGAGGAATCGTATCTGGTCGTACATCCCCTTTTCGCGCGCGAAGGTGAGAAACACCTCCGACAGATAGCGTCGCCGGCCCTCTGCGACCACCGGATCGAAGCTGAGGCCCTCGACCAACCTGCCAAGAAACATCAGGTCGGTGGTGACGGCCGCGATGTCTGCCGCGACCGCTGCGCGGGCGAGTTCGACGTTGAGGCTTTCGCGGGTATCGCGCTGGGTGCGTTCGGCACGGTAATCCACATAGAAATGTACGATCACCACGGCCCCGAGCAGGAGGGTCAGGGCCAGGAACAGACCCGAAGAACATCGGCCAGACACTCGAGCGGGCGGGGCTTGTCGGCGAACCCTCGCTCACGGGCGAAACAAACACGTTGGCAGATCCAAGCGGAGAATCATCGGCCCCGGCCCGCAACAGGTTAAGGATTCAAGCGGTTTGAGACGCCAGCCGGCTACTCTGTACAAGGGCCCCTGCCCCATTGTTCCGGACCGCCGAACGAACCCTAGTGTACTGCTTCGCCGGCATGCAAAGCGCTTCAGGATGAAGTGGTTCCCTCAGCGATTTGTGGTCGACTCGTCAGAAAACAGGGACGGGGTGTGAACATGGGCCTGACAACCGATCAGTTCAGGGGTTGGGCAGACATCCCCCGCTTCATCAGGAGCGGCCAGCCCTCTGGCCGGCGGGTTGGTGTGCTAGAGTTCCGGGTTGGTCATTCAATCAGTCGGTCGGACGAAACTGTATGATGTCTGGTACCTGAACAGGAGCCCGCATAGTGAGCAAAGACGAATTGGTGAAGTACCTCGGGTCGCACACAATTTTTTCCGACCTGCAACCGGCGCACCTCAAGGTCCTGGCGAACCACGTCCAGGAGAAGGAATTTGCTGCTGGCGAGCTGTTGTTCAGACAGCAGGAGCCGGCCGAGCACTTCTACATCCTCAGAGAGGGGTCGATCAAGGTGGAAGTGCCGGCGATCAATGGTCCGGCGCTGGAAGTCCAGACCCTGGGTGCGGAAGACGTCCTCGGTTGGTCTTGGTTGATTCCGCCTTACAGGTGGACCTTCGAGGCCAAGGCTCAAAGCGATAGCAGGGTGCTGGTGTTCGACGGCAAGGCCCTCCTGCAGCATTGCGAGAAAGATAACGTTTTCGGATATGCACTGATGAAGCGGTTCACCGGCCTGATGTCGGAACGCCTTCAGGCCGCGCGCATGAAGATGATGGAAAGCTGGGCGCCCGCCGGCTGGGCTTAGCCCGCATCCGTTTTTGGCCTTGGTTACGGCCGTGGCGATCGCTACTCCACGGTCACCGACTTGGCCAGATTGCGCGGCTGATCGACATCGGTGCCCTTGAGGATGGCGACGTGATAGGAAAGCAGCTGCAGCGGGATCGTGTAGACGATAGGTGCCGTTCCCGGGCAGATGTCGTCCAGGGTCAGATTCTGATAGTGGTCCAGTGAGATCTTGACCTTTTTGTCGCTGAACAGGAAAAGTTCACCGCCGCGCGCGCGGACTTCCTGCAGGTTGGACAGGACCTTTTCCAGTAGCGGGTCGTCGGGCAGGGCGCAGACTACCGGCATACGTTCGTCGACCAGCGCGAGAGGGCCGTGTTTGAGCTCACCGGCCGGGTAGGCCTCGGCGTGGATATACGAGATCTCCTTGAGCTTGAGCGCACCCTCCATCGCAATCGGGTAGAAGGTCCCGCGGCCCAGGAACAGGGCATTCTGCATGTCCGAGAAGGACTGTGCCATCTTCTCGATGGCTTCGCTGAGCTTGAGCACCACCTCGACCTGGCGGGGCAGGGCCTGCAGTTCCTCGACCCATTCGTTTTCCTGCTCGGCGGTCAGACCACGACGCTTTGCCAGCGCCAGGGTCATCAGGCGCAGAGCCACCAGCTGGGTGGTGAAGGCCTTTGTAGATGCCACACCGATTTCGGGACCTGCGCGGGTCATCAGTGCCACGTCAGATTCTCGCACCAGCGAACTCTCCGGCACGTTGCACACCACCAGGCTGCCGATGTAACCGGCCTTCTTTGCCGAGCGCAGGGCCGCCAGGGTATCTGCGGTTTCTCCCGACTGCGAGATCGTGACGAACAGGGTGTCGGGCTGCACCACCGTCTTGCGGTAGCGAAACTCGCTAGCGACCTCGATCTGACAGGGATAACCTGCCTCTTCCAGCCAATAGCGCGCGACCATGCCGGCGTGATAACTGGTCCCACAGGCGATGATCTGGACCGCGCGCGTCCTGTCGAAGAGTTCACGCGCGACATGGCCGAAACTCTCCTCGAGCAGCCGGCCCTTGTGGATGCGCCCCTCCAGGGTCTCGGCGATCACCGCGGGCTGCTCGAAGATCTCCTTGAGCATGTAGTGGCGGTAGGGCCCTTTCTCGGCGTTGGACGCCGACAGCTCGCTGGTACGCATCTCGCGCTCGACTGGCTGGCCGTCCGCATCGAAGATGCTGATGCCGTCGCGCCGGATCTCGGCCAGATCGCCTTCCTCGAGAAAGACGAAGCGCTGGGTCACAGGGAGAAGGGCGAACACATCCGAGGCGATGAAGTGTTCTCCGACACCGATCCCGATGACCAGAGGACTGCCGGCGCGGGCCACGACGATTCGATTCGGATCATCGGGATTGATCAATGCCAGCGCGTAGGCACCGACCAGGCGTCCGATGGCATTGCGGGCGGCCTCGAGGATGTCCTGGCCCTCGACCAGAAGCCCGGCCAGCAGATGCGCAATCACCTCGGTGTCGGTGTCTGAATTGAATACGAAGCCCTGCCGCTGCAGGTCGTCGCGCAGGTCGGCATGGTTCTCGATGATACCGTTATGGACAACCGCCACATGCTCACCGCTCATGTGCGGGTGCGCGTTGCGCTCGGCCGGCATGCCATGGGTGGCCCAACGCGTATGCGCGATCCCCAGGGTGCCCTCGACCGTGGCCTGGTCGAGCAGATTCTGCAGTTCGGCGACCTTGCCCACGGAGCGGATGCGCTGCAGGCGCGCGTTCGGGTTGCTCACCGCGATACCGGCGGAATCGTAGCCGCGGTATTCCAGGCGCCGCAGTCCTTCCATGAGGATAGGGACAACGTTACGTTCCGCGATGGCGCCTACGATGCCGCACATGGAATACCTTCTCCTAATTCTTTGCTGTTAAGGACACGGAGACCGCAGAGTAGCGCAGAGCCACACAGAGGTTGGAATTCTTGAGCCACAGATTGCATGGAGACCGGTTCCACCCAACGGAACCACTCACCAGCAGGCTATCCAGCTAACCGTATTCCTTCATGCCTGTACATGATTCTGAAACCAACGCCTATTGGAGAAATACTCTGCGCCCTCTGTGAGTCTTTGCGTCCTCTGCGACCCTTTCTTTACTTATCCAGTCCAGCGCTACTTCTTCTTCGCCGGACGCTGCCAGTCGAAGCTCACCTGTTTTGCACGGGTCAGTGTCAGCTTTTCCGGTGCCGCGTCCTTGCTGATCACAGAGCCTGCGCCGATGGTCGCGCCGGCACCCACCTTCACCGGGGCGACCAGGGCCGTATTCGAACCGATGAAGGCGCGGTCGTCGATCAGGGTCTTGTGCTTGTTCGCGCCGTCATAGTTACAGGTGATAGTGCCGGCACCGATATTGACGCCCTCACCGATCTCGCAGTCGCCTATGTAGCTCAGGTGGTTGACCTTGGAGCCCTGGCCGATCCGTGATTTCTTGATCTCGACGAAGTTGCCGACGTGCACGCCGCCGATGAGCTCTGCACCGGGGCGCAGCCGGGCGAACGGGCCAACCTTGCTTCCAGGGCCGATGTGCGCATCCTCGATCACGCAGTTGTCGAGAATTTCGCAACCGCTCTCAACCGTGGCATTGCGCAGCACGCAATTGGCCCCGATACGCACGTTGTCGCCAAGCACCACACGTCCCTCGAGCAACACGTTGAAATCGATCTCGGTGTCGAGGCCGTGCTCGAGCGTGCCGCGCACGTCGATGCGTGCCGGGTCGCGCAGTGTGACCCCATCGAGCATCAGCTGTTGTGCGAGTGTCGCCTGATGGGCGCGTTCGAGCCGCGCCAGTTGCTGGCGGTTGTTCACGCCCTCGGCCTCTAGTACCGAATCGGGCTGGCATACCTGGATGTCGAAACCTTCGGCGACGGCCATCGCCAACACGTCGGTCAGGTAATACTCGCTCTGGGCATTGCTGTTGGAAAGCCGGCCGATCCAATCCTCCAGCTGGCGCCTCGGGATCGACATGATCCCGGTATTGACCTCGTTGATGCCCAACTCTTCGGCATCGGCGTCCTTCTGTTCGACGATACGCACCACCCGGCCGCCTTCGTTGCGCACGATGCGACCGTAACCGAAGGGATCTTCGAGGGCGACCGTCAGCAGGCCGAACCCGTGTCCGGCCGCGGCCATGAGGCTGCGTAGGGTCTCTGGCCGGGTCAATGGCACATCGCCGTACAGCACCAGCACCTGGTCTGAGGTTTCGAGGTGCGGCATCGCCTGCTGCACGGCGTGGCCGGTTCCAAGCTGCTCGGCCTGTTCCGCCCAGCGCAGGTCGGGCTGCCCGGCCAGGGCCTCTCGGACCTCTTCTCCACCGTGGCCGTACACCACCACGATTTCATCGGGCGACAGCGCGCGCGCGCAATCGATGACATGCTCAAGCAATGACTTGCCGGACAACCGGTGCAGGACCTTGGGCATGGCGGACTTCATCCGGGTGCCCTGGCCGGCTGCAAGTATGACGACACCGATTCCCATCGCGGATTCCTTTGACTCTTGCCCTTGCACGGCACGGGGTACTGACCCGCCCGTCTCATAGTGTATTCAGTTGATGGTGCTGGGGCCCGGCATCTGTACCGCATTGATGCCCGAGGTCTGCTCCTCGCCCTCGCGTGCATCCCGTACCTCGGTGATGGTGACGCGCACGGTCAGTTGCCTGCCTGCAAGCGGGTGATTGCCGTCGACGGTGACCTTGCCGTCTTCAATGCGGCTGACATAGAACGACCTGGTCTCGCCGGAGTCGTTCTTCATCTGCACCTCGGCGCCGATCTGGCGGAACTGCGGTGGCACATTTTCGATGTCATCGGTGAAGGTGAGACTCGGGTCGTGATCGCCGAAGCCCTGCTCTGGCGGGACCCTGACCTCGATCTCGTCACCCACGCGTTTGCCGACCACGGCCTTGTCCATACTGCCGATCAGTTCCGTGTCGCTGCCATAGACGAAACCGAGAGGCAGATCGTGTTGCTCTACCACTTCGCCGCGATCGTCGACGATGGTGTAGGTGAGGGCGACGTACTTGCCCGGCTTGATGATCTGTTCGCTCATGGAGGCTTTGCCTTTGCTGCATTTTCTTCGGACCGGCCCCGTGTTTCCGGACCAGTGGCCGCATCGCACTCAACCCGCGATTGCTGGGATCGGTGGGGTTGCAACGAAAACGGCCCCGACGATTCGCACCGTCGGGGCCGTGTATCTTAACACCCGAACTGCTGGCTTACTTCACCTTGCGCATGCGCTCGATGGCCCGCAGCTGTGCCACGGCCTCGGCCAGTTCGACCTGGGCCTTGGCCAGATCCATGTCGGCCGCATTGTTGCTCAGCGCATCTTCTGCCCGACGCTTGGCCTCTGCGGCCGCTGCATGATCCAGATCTGCCGCGCGGATGCCGGTGTCGGCCAAAACGGTGATTTTGAACGGCTGCACCTCGATCATGCCACCGGAGACGTAGAAGTGCTCCTGCGGCTTGCCACCGCCGTGATCCACACGGACTTCGCCCGGCTTGAGCGCTGTCACCAGTGGTGCATGGCGCGGTGCAATACCTATCTCGCCCATGACCGCGGGCGCATAGACCATCTCCCCCTGTCCGGAGTACAGGTGACCCTCTGCGCTGACGATGTCGACATGGATGGTCATTGCCATCGGCTTTCTCCCAAACTCTGTCTAGGCAGCAGGCTTACGCCTTGGCTCCCCTGGCGGCGGCTTCTTCGACATTGCCGCACATGTAGAACGCCTGCTCGGGCAGGTGATCGTACTCACCCGCGAGGATCGCCTTGAAGTCGGCGATCGTTTCTTTCAGCGTAACGTACTTGCCCGGTGCACCGGTGAATATCTCGGCGACGAAGAAAGGCTGTGACAAAAAGCGCTGAATCTTGCGCGCACGTTGAACGACCAGCTTGTCGTCTTCGGACAGTTCGTCCATGCCCAGGATGGCAATGATGTCCTTGAGTTCCTTGTAGCGCTGCAGCACGCCCTGAACACCGCGGGCAACGTCGTAATGTTCGTTGCCGACGACATGCGGGTCGAGGATACGCGAGGTGGAATCGAGCGGGTCCACGGCCGGGTAGATACCCAGTTCCGCGACCTGGCGCGACAATACCAGGGTGGCATCGAGGTGGGCGAAGGTGGTGGCCGGGGAGGGGTCGGTCAAGTCATCCGCAGGTACGTATACAGCCTGGAACGAGGTGATCGAGCCGGTCTTGGTCGAGGTGATACGCTCCTGCAGCACACCCATCTCTTCCGCCAGGGTCGGCTGGTAGCCTACCGCGGAAGGCATACGGCCCAGTAGTGCCGAAACCTCGGTTCCCGCCAGGGTGTATCGATAGATGTTGTCGACAAACATCAGTACATCGCGTCCCTCGTCGCGGAAATACTCGGCCATGGTCAGGCCAGTCAGGGCAACACGCAGACGGTTGCCGGGCGGCTCGTTCATCTGACCGTATACCAGCGCCACCTTGTCGAGTACGCCACCTTCCGTCATCTCGTGATAGAAGTCGTTACCTTCACGGGTGCGCTCGCCGACACCGGCGAATACCGAGAAGCCGGAGTGCGCGACAGCGATGTTCCGGATCAGCTCCATCAGGGTTACGGTCTTGCCCACACCGGCGCCCCCGAACAGGCCGATCTTTCCGCCCTTGGCGATTGGCATGATCAGGTCGATGACCTTGATGCCGGTTTCCAGGATCTCGGTGGTCGTGGCCTGGTCTTCGAGCTTGGGCGCCGCACGGTGAATCGGCATGCGTTCTTCGGTACCTATCGGACCTGCGTTGTCGATAGGAGTACCCAGTACGTCCATGATGCGTCCCAAGGTGGCCTGGCCGACCGGGACCGAGATCGCAGAACCCGTGTTGATGACTTCCAGGCCGCGCTTGAGGCCGTCGGTGGATCCCATTGCGATGCAACGCGCGACACCGTCACCCAACTGTTGCTGCACTTCCAGCGTGAGGCCAACTGATTCGATTTTCAGTGCATCGTAAATCTTCGGCATTGCACCGCGCGGGAACTGAACGTCCACAACGGCGCCGATAATTTCCACGACATTACCCGTGCTCATTGGCTTTTCCTCTTGGCTGCTGGGGCAGCATCAAATTCGTTAAATGTCTGAATTCTCATGGCGTCTTTGCAAGCGCCTTCCCGATACCTGACTCACGACACGGCCGCGGCGCCGCCCACGATCTCAGAGATCTCCTGGGTGATGGCGGCCTGACGGGCCTTGTTGTAGATAAGCTGCAACTCGTCGATGATGTCGCCCGCATTGTCGGTAGCGGACTTCATGGCCACCATTCGGGCCGACTGCTCGCAGGCGCCATTTTCCACAACGGACTGGTACACCAGGGCCTCAATGTAGCGCGTGAGCAGACCATCAAGCACCTCTTTCGCACCCGGCTCGTAGATATAGTCCCAATGGTGCGTCAGGTTCTCGGAATCGTCGCCGCCGGCAAGCGGGACGAGCTGCATTACCGTCGGCTCCTGCGTCATCGTATTGACGAAGCGGTTGAAAGCGATGCGGATTTCGTCGATGTTTCCGGCAATGTAGTCGTCGAGCATCGCCTTGACGGTACCGACCAGGTCGTCGATGTGCGGGGCATCGCCCAGATGCGTGGCCTGAGCCACCACCTTACCACCGACCCGACGGAAGAAACCGAGCGCCTTGGTGCCGATGGTGCAGTACTCGACCTCGGCGCCGCCGTCACGCAGCTTGCGGATCTCCTTGACCAAGTGCCGGAACAGGTTGCTGTTCAGGCCACCGCAGAGACCGCGGTCGGACGATACGATAATCAAGCCTACGCGCTTGACCTCCCGGGCGCGCATGAACGGATGCTTGTACTCCGGGTTCGCCAGCGCAACATGGCCGATGACCTCATACATCTTTTCGGCGTAAGGCCGCGTCTGCTCCATGCGATCCTGGGCCTTTCGCATCTTGGCCGCCGCAACCATTTCCATCGCACTCGTGATCTTCTGAGTACTCTTGACGGAGGCAATCTTTGTACGGATTTCTTTTGCGCCAGCCATGTTTAACCTTCGTAATTCGGTTGTTTAACCACCAAGGGCACAAAGAAAACAAAGCTTCAATTCTTGGTGGCCTTCGTGACCTTTGTGGTCAATCTTTCTTACCAGGTGTGATTTGCCTTGAAGTCTTTCAGGGCCTCATGGAATGCGGCTTCGAGCTCCTCATTCCAGTCCGCCTCAGAATTCACCTTGGCAACCAGGTCCGCTCGGTTGGCAGCCATGTAGCCATGCAACGCCGCTTCGAACGCGACCACCTTGTCCACGTCGACGTCATCGAGATAACCCTCGTTGGCGGCGAACAGCGAGACGCCCATGTCGGATGTAGACAGCGGTGAATACTGCGGCTGTTTCATCAGCTCGGTCACGCGCTGGCCGCGTTGCAACTGCTTGCGAGTGGCCTCGTCGAGGTCGGATGCAAACTGCGAGAAGGCCGCCAGCTCGCGGTACTGTGCGAGTGCCAGTCGGACACCGCCACCCAGTTTCTTGATGATCTTGGTCTGTGCCGAACCGCCGACTCGCGATACCGACAGACCGGCGTTGATGGCCGGACGCAGACCTGCCGAGAACAGATCCGACTCAAGGAAGATCTGGCCGTCGGTGATCGAAATAACGTTGGTCGGTACGAAGGCCGACACGTCACCGGCCTGGGTCTCGATGATCGGCAGTGCGGTCATCGAACCCGTCTTGCCCTTCACCTTGCCGTTGGTGAATTTCTCCACGTATTCGGCGTTGACCCGGGATGCACGCTCGAGCAGACGCGAGTGCAGGTAGAAGACGTCACCCGGGTAGGCCTCGCGGCCCGGCGGACGACGCAGCAACAGCGACACCTGGCGATAGGCCCAGGCCTGCTTGGTCAGGTCATCAAAAATGATCAGTGCGTCTTCGCCGCGATCGCGAAAATACTCGCCCATGGTCGAGCCGGAGTAGGGCGCGATGAACTGCATGGCCGCGGAATCGGCGGCCGGGGCGGCGACGATGATGGTGTGCTCCATGGCGTCATGCTCTTCGAGCTTGCGCACCAGGGTGGCTATCGAGGAATTCTTCTGGCCAATGGCGACGTAGATACATTTGATCCCCGTGGCCTTCTGGTTGATGATCGCGTCGATCGCAATGGCGGTCTTGCCGGTCTGACGGTCGCCGATGATCAGCTCGCGCTGGCCCCGTCCGATCGGGACCATGGCATCGATGGCCTTGATACCGGTCTGCACCGGCTGGTCGACCGATTTGCGCTCGATGACGCCGGGCGCGATCTGTTCAATCGGCGCCGAGTGGGAGGCGTTGATCGGGCCCTTGCCGTCCATCGGCTGACCCAGCGCGTCTACCACGCGACCGAGCAGCTCGGGGCCCGTGGGCACTTCGAGTACCCGCCCGGTACACTTGACCGAATCACCTTCGGAGATGTGCTTGTAGTCACCCAGCACGACCGCGCCGACCGAGTCACGCTCGAGGTTGAGCGCCAGCCCGTAGGTGTTGCCGGGGAACTCCAGCATCTCGTAGGACATGGCGTCGGCCAGGCCGTGGATGCGAACGATACCGTCGGTTACTGATACCACGGTGCCTTCGTTGTGGGCTTCGGAAGTCAGATCGAATTTTTCGATCTTGGCTTTGATCAGCTCGCTGATCTCGGAGGGATTCAGTTGCATGGTTGCTTACCCAATTAGATTCCTAATTCGTTTGCCAGCTGGCCGAGCTGCCCGGAAACCGAGGCGTCGATGACCATGTCACCGGCGCGTACACGAAAGCCACCGATCAACTCGGGGTCTTCCTCGCTGGTGATCCTGATCTCGCGGCCAAGCTTGCGCTTGAGCGCCTCGGCAAGTTGCTGTTCCTGCGCCGGCTGCATCGGAAAGGCCGACGTTACCTGCACTTCCAGCAGGCCCTGATGTTCCGCCTTGCGCACCTCGAAGTGGCTGGCGATCTCCGGCAGCACGGCCAGCCGGCCGTTTCTCACCAGCACCCGGACCAGGTTCTGGCCCTCGTCGCTCAGGCGGGCACCACCGATATCCAGCATGAGATCGGTCATCTGAGCCTTGTCGAGCTTTGGGCTGGCGATCAGGCCGGACAGGGCCGGGTCCTTCACAGCAGTCGCAAGCAGGTCCAGGATGTCAGACCACAGGTCCAGCATGTCGGTCTCGACCGCGCGCGCAAAGATGGCTTCGGCGTAAGGTCGGGCGATTGTTGTAGCGTCTGCAGCCATTCGATTGCCTTAAATCTGGTTAGCCACGGATTGGACGATGTCTTGATGCGCGTCCGCATTGATCTCTTTGCGCAGGATCTTCTCTGCACCCAGGACGACAAGTTCGGCCACCTTGGCGCGCAGGGCCTCGCGGGCCTTGTTGGTCTCCTGCTCGATCTCCGCCTTTGCAAGGACCAGCTGACGATTGCCTTCTTCCTTGCCTTTGTCACGGGCCTCTTCGATGATCGCGGCCGCCTGCTTTTCGGCGATGGATTTGATCTCCGCCGCCTGCTGCTTCGCCTTGTGCAGGGTATCCTTGGCGCGCTTCTCGGCGAGCTCCTGTTCGTGCTGCCCGCGTTCCGCGGCAGCCAGGCCTTCTGCGATCTTGGCTTTACGCTCGTCCATCGCCTTGACCAGGGGCGGCCATACAAACTTCATGGTGAACCAGACGAACACCGCGAAGGACAGCAGCTGGGCAATAAGTGTCAGGTTGATATTCATCCCGAAACCCCGTTAAAACGAGTTGAAACGGTTCGTGTCTGTCGGATCAACCGGCCAGCGCGAACAGAATGTACATGCCCAGACCCACAGCGATCATCGGCACGGCGTCGGTCAGACCCATGACGATGAAGAACTGGGTGCGCAGCATGGGGATGAGTTCCGGCTGGCGAGCAGCACCTTCGAGGAAGCGGCCACCCAGGACGCCGATACCGATGGCGGCACCGACGGCACCCAGACCCATCATGATCGCAGACGCGATGACCAGCAGAGCTTGTTCCATGATTGTCTCCCGTTAGTTCAATCAGGTAGTTAAAAGAAAAAATGAATCAGTGATGTTCCGCGTGCGCCATGTCCAGATAGACGATGGTCAGGGTCATGAATATGAACGCCTGCAGGGTAATGATCAGGATATGGAAGATGGCCCAGCCGAGCTGGAGGACACCGCCGAACAGGCCCAGCGCCCAACCGCCGCTGTACATTACCGCGATCAGGATGAAGATCATCTCACCCGCGTACATGTTGCCGAACAGACGCAAAGACAGCGAGACCGGCTTGGCGATCAGGTTGACGCCTTCGAGGACCAGGTTGATCACCATGAAGAATGGCTTGAGCAGCGGGTTCTTGGTCTCGAACGGCATCCCCGTCAGCTCACCGACAAAGCCGCCGACACCCTTGATCTTGATGCTGTAATAGATGATCAATATGAACACACCGAGCGCCATGGCGAAGGTGATGTTCGGGTCCGTACTCGGGACCACCTTCATGAAGTGGATGCCGAGCAGGCCGGAGATGTAAGGAATCACGTCGACCGGCACCAGATCCATGAGGTTCATCAGGAAGACCCAGACGAAAACCGTCAGCGCGAGTGGCGCGACCAAGTCGTTCTTGCCGGAAAAGGAGCCACGCACGCTTTCGTTGACGAAGTCGACCAACAGCTCGACGAAATTCTGCAGCCCCGCGGGTACACCGGAGGTCGCCATCTGTGCGGCTTTGTAGAAAAAGTATCCAAACAGGACGGCGAGGGCGATCGACCAGAACATCGAATCGAGATGGATCGCCCAGAAGCCCATTTCCTTTGCTTCTGCGGCACTGTGAGCGACACCCCAGTGACCATCGGGGAACTGACCATAGGTAAGGTTGGTCAGGTGGTGCTTGATGTATTCACCGGAAGTCAGGGTTTCAGAGCCAGCCATCGTTTCTTTTCTCTGTTTGCGTTCAACTGGCGATTCTATTGGCCAGCAACGGGGGTAAAACCTGTACCACGAAAAAGGCCCCAAACAAGGCCAGCGGACTGAATGGATCAAGCAACTTGATCATGGCCGCGAAAGCTATGGCGACAAACGCCAGTTTCAACAACTCGCCGCCGTAAAACTGGCCTACCAGTTTCCCTGGCTGGTCTGCGCGATAACGCCCAAACACCCAGTATGCAAACAGTGCGTTGGCCCCCGTGGCCGTGGCACCCCCCAGAAAGGCAAAAAGGCCTTCCCGCGGACCAAAAATCAATCCGACCAGGGTAAGGACCAAGGTGGCAACCGCCTGCGCAACCAGTATCCGTTGGGCCCGACGAGCATCTAGGTTGTGCTTCTGCTGCATTCCCGCGCTATTGGTCGAGCCGACTGGAGCGCGCGAAGTATAAAAATTCAGTCGTATAAGGTCAAACGATCATCTGATAAAAAATCTAAAGGGTAACCTAAGGATTTATGCTGGCCCGCACCGATATTGTGCACTGCATCATCGGATATGGTCAAGTATGCCCTCGAGCTCATCCAAGCTGTTGTAGCTGATCAACAGGCGCCCCTTACCGCCGGTGCCCTGCTGCAGGGCCACCTTGGCGCCGAGTCGCTCGGTCAAGTCCGAAAGCAGGCGGCGCACGTCGGGGTCCTGTTCTTCCGCCTGGGCAGCCGCCGGCACCTTGGGCTGATTCAGCCGGCGCACCAGGGCCTCGGTTTCGCGTACCGACAGGCCCTTGGCCGCTACCTGCGCGGCCGCTTCGGTCTGACTTACGCCGCTTAGCGCAAGCAGGGCGCGCGCATGCCCCATCTCCAGTTGACCACGATCGAGCAGTTCCTTGACCTCGGGGTTGAGATCCAACAGCCGTATCAGGTTGGTGACCGTGGTGCGCGATTTGCCGACCGCCTGGGCCACCTGCTGGTGAGTCAACTCGAACTCGTTGAGCAGGCGGTGCAGGGCGGTGGCCTCTTCAAGCGGGTTGAGGTCGTCACGCTGGATGTTCTCGATCAGGGCCATGGCCATGGCCGACTGGTCATCCACGTCTTTGACCACCACCGGCACTTCGCTCAGGCCGGCCAACTGTGCGGCACGCCAGCGCCGCTCACCGGCAACTATCTCGTATTCCTTCTTGCCCGTCGGGCGCACCACGATCGGCTGCACCATGCCCTGCGCCGAGATCGAGTCGGCCAGCTCACGCAGCCGGTCCTCGTCAAAGTTGCGGCGCGGCTGATAGCGGCCGCGCTTGATCAGGTCCACGGGCAGGCTGTGCACCGGACCCGGGTTCGATACCGCGGGGGACTCAGCGGTTTGCTCTTCCACAGCGGTGGGCTGTGACGCGCCCAGCAGGGCATCCAGTCCACGGCCGAGGCCTCGTTTCTTTACCATGATCAGGCCGGTGCGGTTGAATTTTGTGAAATATGCCGGCGAGTCATCTCACTGGCCAGGGCCATGTAGCTGATCGCACCGCGCGAGGTTTTATCATACAGCATGACCGGCAGGCCATGACTCGGCGCCTCGGCCACGCGCACATTGCGCGGGATCATGGTCCGAAAGACCTTGTCGCCAAAGTGCTGGACCAGCTGAGCCGACACCTGATTGTCGAGGTTGTTGCGCGGATCGTGCATGGTGCGGACGATCCCCTCCATCTCCAGGCGGGGATTGCGGTGGTCTTTGATCTGCTGCACCGTGGCGAGCAGTGCCGACAGACCCTCCAGCGCGTAATACTCGGTCTGCAGAGGGACCAGCACGCTGTCCGCCGCGACCAGGGCATTGAGGGTCAGCATGTTCAGCGAGGGCGGGCAGTCGATCAGGATGTATTCGAAATCTCCGCGCACCGGGGCCAGCGCCAGCTCCAGGCGCTTTTCGCGCAAAGGGGCCTCCAGCAGGCGAACCTCGGCGGCGGTCAGGTCGCCGTTGGCGGGCAGCACGTCGTAGCCGGCGTCGGGCGCGCGCTGGATGCATTGGGCAAGCGGGATCTCGCCCATCAACGCCTCGAGCGTCGATTTCTCCAACCGATGCTTGTCGATGCCGCTGCCCATGGTGGCATTCCCCTGGGGATCGAGGTCGATCAGCAGCACCCGGCGCTTCATGGCCGCGAGTGCCGCCGCCGTATTCACTGCCGTGGTGGTCTTGCCCACGCCGCCCTTCTGGTTGGCGATAGCGATGATTCGTCCCATGGTGGTCAGCCTGGATCTCTCGATGGTGCCGGTTCCGGTTGGCCGGGTCGATAATGATAACCACGCGGTGGAAAAAAGATACCCACCGATTCCAGTCAGGTTCAGTGACGTCGCAATATCAGGAGGTGACGCCTGGCCGGCTCACCCGGGACCGACAGCGGCCTGGTTTCGATATCCATTGACGCCGGCAGGTCGCTGATTTCATCCAGTGGTTCACCGGCCTTCATCGCGAGCCAGACCCCGTCCGGGGCGAGCAGCGGCCCGGTCGCTTCGGCCATCGGCGCAAGCGCCGCAAAGGCGCGCGAGGTTATCGTCGCGTAGTGCCCCGGCCGGTCCAGCTGCTCCACCCGGCCCCTGATCACCTCGACATTCGCCAGGCCAAGCTCACCGACCACCTGTTTCACGAAGCGGGTCTTCTTGCCGTTGGTGTCCAGGAGTGAAAAATTCAGGCCGGGGCGGACGATGGCCAGCGGAATGCCGGGCAGGCCGGCGCCGGTTCCCACATCCAGCACGGGGCCCCGATCTACCCAGGACACGATAGACAGGCTATCGAGCAGCTGCCGGCGTACCATCACCGCCGGATCGCGCACCGCGGTAAGATTGTAAGAGCGGTTCCATTTTGCCAACAGCCCGAGATAGGCGAGCAGCGATTCGCACTGGGTTTCGCTCAGCGTCAGACCCAGCGCTGCCAGCCCAACGTCCAGCTGATCACGCCAGTCCGCATGGATCTCGACCATGGTCATCATGCTTTGAATCTTCCCAAAGGCGGAACCCTGCTCTGATATCATCTTGGCCCCGCCCTGCGCAAGGCCAACCAATGCTCAGACTGTACGGCATCACCCAGTCCCGCGCCTTCAGGGCGCTGTGGCTCCTGCACGAACTCGGGCTCCCTTACGAGCACGTCAAACTGGATTATCGCGACGGCCCTCTGGACGACCCGGACTACCTCGCACTGAATCCGAACGGACGGATACCGACCCTGGTGGACGGCGAGCTGGTCCTTTACGAATCCATGGCGATCAATCTCTACCTGGCGAGAAGGTACGGCGTCCAGGCCGGGCTCTGGCCGGATTCGATCGAGGGCGAGGCGCTTGCCTGGCAGTGGTCATTCTGGGTGATGTCCGAGGTGGAGATCCCGCTGCTCACGGTACTCATGCACAGACGCGTGCTGCCGGAAGATAAACGTGTGGCAGCCAAGGCCAGTCGCAATCTTGGCCTGCTGAAGGCCCCGTTCGGGGTGCTCAACCGGTCCCTGGCCGGGCGCGACCATCTGCTCGGTGGCGGCTTCACGGTCGCCGATCTCAATGTGGCCGCGGTGCTTTCCTGGTGCAAGCCGGCAGGCCTGACCCTGGATGAACACCCGCACCTGGCGGCATGGTTGGGGCGCTGTCTGGGCCGGCCCGCGCGCAGGCAGGCGCAGGCCGTCTGAACGATGGACAACGCCCGGGCCGCTGAACGCTTCTTCTGGCTGCTGAGCTTTGCCACCTGGCAGACCTTGCTCAACAACTTCACGATCGAGGGATATTTCAGGAAGATTGCCGACCCACGTGATATCGCCTCGACCGCCGGCGCCTGGAAACACGCTTCGCCCGCTAAAACCGGATCCAGGGAACGCTCAGCCAGCGGCCATCATCGAGTGCAGTGCGGCCATCTGCACCCTGGCCCGGAACAGGATCTCGCCCCGGTCCAGGGCACCGATCACGCGGTATTGCTGACGCTCCTTTTCGGCACTGCCTGTGGCGGCGAGTTCAGCGGCCTCGAGCGGACCCTCGATCAAAAGGTGCAGCCGGTCGTTGCTGCGCAAGGTTTCCTGCAGACGGCGGTCAACCGAAATCTGGTGGCTTGTGTACACGACCGGGTCCGCCTCAAAGTCGTATCCTTCCTGCCGAGCCTTTTCCAGCAGGCCGCATGACAGGAGCGCGGCGGTGAACACGGCCGGGAAGCGGACGAACTCGTCCAGCTCGTCGAAATAGTCCTGCTGCGAGCCAAGACCGGCCAGCACAAAATTCTTGCCGTTGCTGGTGGTTAGAAACTTGCGTTTGTGGAAGTACGGGCTGCCTGAAATCATCTGGCGATCAGCCAGGTGCGCGAGCGGCGGCAAGCCTGAAAGATCGACGTCCGCCAGAAAGCGTGGCTCGGCCGTATCGCTCTGGGTGCCGATCAGGATCAGGTCACGGTTTTCTTTGCGTACCAGCACCCGATTGGACAAGCCGCCACCACTGGCGGTCTTGTCGACCGTCTTGCGCACATCGATATCGAAACGTTCGCCCGGTTTCAACGCGCCTGCAAAACGAAACTCGAAATTGCTGAAATGTAGACCCAGGTGGTCCGGGCTGTCACTATTCATATCGAGTCGGCGCTGCCTGGTCACCAGGTCGCTAACCAGGAACTCGGTCTGGAATCCGAGCACGATGGTCGAGCCGAACGGATTGTTGCAAATTTGCTGCCAACGCTTGGGATCGTGGAAGGGGTTGAAATCGTCAGTGGTGTTGCGGGCCACGTCGATATGCAATTGCTCGAAACAATATGATCCCCGGTTAGCGCTCATCGTGTGACTCCGTCCGCAGCTGTCAGCCACTTTATCGGTTCCGTGACGTCAAAGCTGATATCGCGCGGGCGGGCGGTCAAGCCGATTTCTTTTTCATGTGGATGAGCAGCAGGGAGACTGCAGCGGGGGTTACACCGGGGATACGGCCGGCCTGGCCGATGGTCTCCGGGCGGTGGCGGTTGAGCTTTTCGCGCACCTCGGAAGACAGTCCCTTGACCCGCGAAAAATCGAGATCGACCGGCAGACGCAGGGCCTCGCTGTTGCGCGCACGCTGGATCTCGTCAGACTGGCGATCGATATAGCCGGCATACTTGGCCTGGATCTCGATCTGCTCCTGCACCGCGGGGTTCTGTGTGCCCACACCGACACCGGGCAGGCCGGTGACGCTCGCATAGCTGGCCTGCGGCCGAGCAATCAGGTCAAGCGCGCGCGCCTCCCTGCGCAGCGGATCGCCGATCGCCGCCTGCAGGGTCGCTTCATCGATCAGTGCCGGACGTACCCAGGTATCACGCAGGCGCTGCTGTTCCAGCGCAATCGCCTCGCGCTTGGCCTCGAACGCGGCCCAGCGCCGATCGTCCACCAGGCCCAGGCTTCGGCCGGTCTCGGTCAGGCGCAAATCGGCATTGTCTTCGCGCAGCAGCAGGCGGTACTCGGCCCGCGAGGTAAACATGCGATAGGGCTCGGCGGTGCCGCGGGTGATCAGGTCGTCGACCAGGACACCGAGATAGGCCTCGTCACGACGCGGGGACCAGGTTTCGCGCCCCTGTACCCACAGGGCGGCATTCAGCCCGGCCAGCAGGCCCTGCGCGGCGGCCTCTTCATAGCCGGTGGTGCCGTTGATCTGGCCGGCGAAATACAGGCCCTGGATGAACCGGGTCTCGAGCGAGCCACGCAGATCGCGCGGATCGAAGAAGTCATACTCGATGGCGTACCCGGGACGGGTGATGCGGGCGTTCTCGAATCCACGCATGGAACGGACCAGCTCCCACTGCACATCGAACGGCAGCGAGGTGGAGATGCCGTTGGGATAGACCTCGCTGCTGCTAAGGCCCTCGGGCTCGATGAAGATCTGGTGCGAGTCCTTGTCGGCAAAGCGCACCACCTTGTCCTCGATCGACGGGCAGTAGCGTGGACCCGTGCCCTCGATCACGCCCGTGTACATGGGCGAACGCGACATGCCGCCGCGGATGATCTCGTGGGTCTGCGCATTGGTGCGCGTGATGTGGCAGGGCACCTGGCGCGGGTGTTCAGCGAGGCTGCCCATGAACGAGAAGACCGGTGCGGGATCATCGCCCGGCTGTGGCTCGAGCAGGGAATAGTCGATGCTGCGGCTGTCGATGCGCGGCGGCGTGCCGGTCTTCAGGCGCTCGACATTAAACGGCATTTCACGCAGGCGCCGGGACAGGGCATTGCTCGGCGGGTCACCCGCACGGCCACCCTGGTAGTTCTCCAGGCCGATATGGATGCGCCCACCGAGAAAGGTGCCCACGGTGAGAACAACGGCACGCGCACGAAACCGCAGGCCCATCTGTGTGACCACCCCGGTGACCTGCCCGCCCTCGACGATCAGGTCGTCCACCGCCTGCTGGAACAGGTCCAGATTCGGCTGGCTCTGCAGGGCGTCGCGCACCGCAGCCCGGTACAGGACGCGGTCGGCCTGTGCTCGGGTTGCGCGCACTGCCGGACCCTTGCGCGAATTGAGGGTACGAAACTGAATACCGGCGCGATCGGCCGCGTGCGCCATCAGCCCCCCCAGGGCATCGACCTCCCGGACCAGGTGACCCTTGCCGATACCGCCGATCGCCGGATTGCAGCTCATGGCGCCCAGGGTCTCTATGCTGTGCGACAGCAACAAGGTCCTGACGCCCATGCGCGCGGCCGCCAAAGCGGCCTCGGTACCCGCGTGGCCACCACCGACGACGATGACGTCGTAGGCCTCTGCATGGAACATGGACTAACCCTCTGAATTCAGGCCGGTAATTCTAAACCCGGCGAGGCGGCGCGTCATCGCCGCAATGTTTCCCGGTGCCAGGCGGTCTGGTAGGGAGGATCACAGAGAGCCCTCCTATGAACAACATCCGGCTGCTTGTCCTTGCGCTGGCCATCCTGGCCCTGGCCCCAGCAAAGGCAATGGACCCGCGTCCGCTGCCCGAGTTCACCAGCAGTGCAAGCGAAAACTGGTTCAACAGCGAGCCCTTACGGGTTGAAAAGTTGCGCGGCCAGGTACTGCTGGTCGACGTCTGGACCTACGACTGCTGGAACTGCTACCGCTCTTTCCCCTGGCTGAAGGCACTCGAGGCGGAACTCGCCGGTCAGCCCTTCCAGGTAATCGGGATTCACAGCCCGGAGTTTGATCACGAACACGATCCCGCCCGGGTGGCCGCCAAGGTCCGCGAGTTCGGCCTGCAGCACCCGGTGATGATGGACAACGACTTCGCGTACTGGCGCGCGCTGGGCAACCGCTACTGGCCAGCCTACTATCTGGTCGACAAGAACGGCCGGATTCGTTCCGTGCATGTCGGCGAGACGCACCGCGGCGACGCACGCGCCAGACGCATCGAGGATGAGATCATGGCCCTGCTTGCAGAATGACCCTGTGTGCCCGGTGCAAACGAATACCCCTGCCGTAACGCGCTGGAGATTCGCCGCTGGGGGCCGATAATCAGGCAATGGGAACAGCGAAAGGCCATTGAGCAGATGCAAAAAGCCGCATTGCATACCGCCCCGCCCGGTGACGCTGCGATTCTCCGGGAGATCCTGGTAGACGCCGGTCGCCTGATCGTCGGCAAACCACGGGTCCTGCGGCTTGCACTGACCTGCCTGCTGGCGCGTGGCCATCTCCTGATCGAGGATGTTCCCGGTGTCGGAAAGACCACCCTGGCACACGTCCTTGCGCGCCTGCTCGGCCTCGATTTCCAACGCGTCCAGTTCACCGCCGACATGCTCCCGGCCGACATACTCGGTGTGTCGATCTACGACCGAGGGGAGGGCAGGTTTCACTTCCATCCCGGACCGGTATTCTCGCAACTGGTGCTCGCCGACGAGATCAACCGCGCCACGCCAAAGACCCAGAGTGCCCTGCTCGAGGCGATGGAGGAACGCCAGGTGACCGCCGACGGCGAAACGCGGGAACTGCCCGAGCCCTTCTTCGTCATCGCCACCCAGAACCCACGCACCCAGATCGGCACCTTCGGCCTGCCGGAATCCCAGCTCGACCGCTTCCTGATGCGTATCAGCCTGGGCTATCCGGATCCCGCGGCCGAGCGCGAGCTGCTCGCCGGGGAAGACCGCCGACAGATGCTCAAAGAAGTGCCGGCAAGGATAGAGGGCGTGACCTTGCTGGCCTGGCAGGCCCATGTCGAACGCGTGCATATTGCACCCGCGCTGCTGGACTACGTGCAGGCCCTGCTTGCCGCGACGCGATCCTCGCCACACTTCGAGCTGGGCCTGTCACCGCGTGCCGGCCTGGCCCTGCTGCGTGCCGCCCGCGCCTGGGCGATGATCGACGGGCGCATGCAGGTGGTGCCCGAGGACATCCAGGCGGTCCTGCCCAGCGTTGCGGGTCACCGTCTGAACAGCCTGGAAGGCGGTGAAAGAGACCGGTTGCAAGGCCTGATCGAAGGCGTGGCGATCCCCTGATCATGGCCCTGGCCGACTGGATGCGGGTCGAAAGGGTCTCGGCCGCCGGGCGCGCCGAGATCGGCGCGCGGCGAATCTACATTCTGCCCACACGCTACGGCTACATTTTTGCTTCGCTGCTTTTTCTGATGCTGCTTGGCGCGGTCAACTATGGCAACAACCCCGCTCATCTGCTGACTTTTCTGCTCGCCGGTATGGGCAGCAATGCAATCTACCTGACCTGGCGCAATCTGAAAGGCCTCCGGCTGGTCTGCCAGGGAGCGGCCCCGATATTTGCGGGCGAACAGGCACGATTCGTTATCGACCTCGACGCCGGGGGGCGCGGGCGTGCAGCCATTCAGCTGATGTTCGAAGATGCGGAGCCGGTACTGGTCGATCTGGGTACCGGGTCAGGTGCTCAGTCGCAGCAGTTGTCGATCCCGGACCTGCCGCGAGGTCTGCACCCGGGTGGGCGGCTTGTCGTCAGCACCCAGTATCCTGTCGGCCTGTTCCGTGCCTGGTGCTACGTGGCCTGCGATCGCCCCATCCTGGTGTATCCCAGGCCGGGGGATGCCTGGGTGCGGCCGGGCAGCCAGGGCGAATCCCGCGATGGCGGCGAAGAGGGTGCCGGGCGCGAGGATTTTGCGGGCCTGCGCGGTTACCGGCCCGGTGATCGACCCTCCACGATCGACTGGAAAAGCTATGCCCGGGATCGCGGTCTGAATACCCGCTTGTTCAGCGGCCAGGCCGCGGCCCCGCTATGGATCGATTGGAAGGACGCGCCCGGCGCCGACACGGAGACCCGGCTTTCGGCGCTCACCCGTGCCGTGCTGGATGCCGAGGCGGCGGGGCAGACCTACGGATTGAAGATGCCGGGGGCGCTGATCGAACCCGGGCTCGGCGGTGCACATCGGCATCTGTGCCTGCGGCAATTGGCACTGTATGGTTTACCAGATGCGTGATGCCCTGGCGTCACTGCCGATCCCGCCACGTCTGCTGAGCGCGCTCCTGCTGCTGCTGGGCGCGATGATGGCCCCGCATGCCGCCAATCTGAGTCCGGCGATACTCGGTTTCTTTTACGCCGCCGTGGTCTGGCGGCTGCTGGCGCAAAGGCGGCCGGGCTGGATGCCTGGCCGCTGGCTGCTGTTCTTTCTGATGGTCGCCGCCCTGGCGCTGGTGGTGGTCACCACCGGCCTGTACGACGGCAGGCTTGCGGGGACCGCGTTGCTGGTGGTCATGCTCGGGCTGAAACTGCTCGAGCTGCGTGCGCGCCGGGATATCCATCTCACCGTATTCCTGGGCTATTTCCTGGTACTCACGCAGTTCCTGTACGACCAGTCGCTATGGCTGGCCGCGTATCTTTTCGCGGCGGTCCTGGCACTGACCGCGATCCAGGTCGGGCTCAACCGGGTCGAGGTCCAGTTGAGGGCCCAGCTGCGTTACACCGCTGTCATGCTGGCGGCGGCAGTGCCGCTTGCACTGGTCGTATTCCTGCTGTTTCCGCGACTGCAGACCCCTTTGTGGGGCATCAACAGGGCCGGCGCCACCACCGGGATCAGCGACGAGATGACCCTGGGCAATATCGGCAGCCTGAGCCGTTCGACCGCGACCGCGTTCCGCGTACGGTTCCTCGACCGGGTACCCGAACCCCCGCAACGCTACTGGCGCGGACCCGTGCTGTGGCAGACCGACGGCGCTCGCTGGTCGGCCGGGCATGTCCCGGTGCGGTCGTTGCGGGAACCAGGCGTCGACCTGCAGTCGTCGATCGGGTACGAATTGACCCTCGAACCGACCGGAGAGTACTGGCTCTTCGGCCTGGACGTGGTTGCCGAAGGGCCGCCCGCGAGCCACCTGAACAGCAACTACGCCCTGGTTGGCGACCAAAGGGTCAGCCGGCGCCTGACGTATCGGGCAAGCTCCGATCCGGGATACCGGATGTTGAGCATCAGCGCCGAAGAGCGACGCCGCAGTCTGCAACTGCCCGAACGGATCTCACCACGGGTCATTGCGCTGGTGGCGAAATGGCAGGGTCAGACAAACCCGGGACAGCCGTTGCAGCTCGTGAGCCGGGCGCTCGACTATTTTCGCACCCAACCGTTCGTGTACACCCTCTCGCCAGGGATCCTGGATGGCGATGCCATGGAACAGTTCCTGTTCGAGACCAGGCGCGGTTTCTGCGAACACTACGCCGGCAGCTTTGCCTTGTTGATGCGCATCGCGGGTATCCCATCGCGGGTGGTGCTCGGGTACCAGGGAGGCGAACCGAACCCGCATTCGGATCATTGGGTGGTGCGGCAGGCCGATGCACATGCCTGGACGGAGATCTGGCTGCCGGACCTGGGGTGGTGGCGCGTGGACCCGACCGCCGCGGTGGCGCCCGAACGAATCGAACAGTCTATCGATACAACTCTGTCTCAGGGCGCCGACCGTGTCGTTTTCAGCGTCGATGGCCAGGGTCTCCTGGGTGGCGTCTGGCAGGATGCCGCCTGGCTTGCGGACGCAGTCGATCTTGGCTGGCATCGCTGGGTCGTCGGTTTTACCGCGGAGCGCCAGAACGGCCTGCTGCAGATGTTCGGCGTGCGCAAGCTGGAGGGCTTCGGCCTGGCAATCGCGCTCCTGGCCGGGAGTGGTCTGGCGATAACCTTCGTTTACCTGGTGGCACGGTTGCCCCGACCTCGCAGGATCGACCCGCTTCCGGTTCTCTGGCAGGGATTCCTCCGCAAGGTTCATCGGGCGGGTGTACAGACCGCGCCCTGGCAGGGGCCGGATACGGTATGCACACTGGCGACCAAAACCTTCCCGGATGCATCGAGGCAATTGTCTGCGATCAACCGCATGTATGTTCAGCTTCGATACGGGCGCCAGTCTGACCCACAACAGATCAGGGCGCTACGCAGGCATATCCGGGAACTCGATCTGCGATAGTCGTTACACTGGAATTTTCTGGGCCTGCGCTCAAGTCAAAAAGCCTATCGCTCCCGGCTAGTTCATTTGCCGATACAGAAACTGCCGAAGATCTCGCCGAGCAGGTCATCCGCACTGAACTCACCGGTAATCTCGGACAGTGACAACTGCGCCTGGCGCAGGTCCTCGGCCAGGAGTTCGCCGGCCTGCCCGGAAGACAGGGCATCGCGGCCCACCAGCAGCATCGCGTGTGCACGTGATATCGCATCGAGGTGGCGACGCCGCGCGCTGAAGTCGCCCTCCGCTGCACCTTCGAAAGAGACCAGCCGTTTCAGATAGTCTCTCAGTGCATCCATGCCCGCCCCCGTCTTGGCCGAAACGGTGATCTCGGGTGTGCCGTGCACATGATGAAGGCCGAGCGGGCTTGCGGACAGGTCCGCCTTGTTGCGAACCCGTGTTACGGACAGGCCCTGGGGGAGGTCTGTGGTTGCCAGTCCCATCGCCTCCGGATCCTGCTGTCCGTCGAACACCCAAAGCGCGTGGTCGGCACGGGCGATCTCGGCACGCGCCCTTCGTACGCCTTCGCGTTCCACTTCGTCGCCTGACTCGCGCAGGCCCGCGGTGTCCACGATATGAACGGGGAGGCCATCAAGATCGAGCTGTTCCCGAAGCACGTCGCGCGTCGTGCCCGGTATTTGGGTCACGATGGCACTGTCCTGGCCGGTCAGTGCATTCATCAGGCTCGACTTGCCAGCATTCGGCAGGCCGGCAATCACCAGGGTCAGGCCGTCGCGTAGCAATCTGCCCGTGTTCGCCCGACGTAACAGGTCTTCGACGCGCTTTATTAGCGCAGCCAGATCGTCGGCGACATGACTGTCGGCGAGAAAGTCTATCTCTTCCTCGGGAAAGTCGATGGCAGCCTCGACGAATATCCGCAGACGAGTGATTTCAGTGACCAGGGCGTGGACCTGGTCGGAGAACTCCCCTGTCAGGGAACGCACTGCGGAGCGGGCAGCGGCTCGTGTCTGGCTGTCGATCAGGTCTGCAACCGCCTCGGCCTGGGCGAGGTCGAGTTTGTCGTTGAGGTAGGCCCGGCGCGAAAACTCACCCGGCTCGGCCAAGCGGGCTCCCAGTTCGATGGTGCGCTGAAGTAACAGGTCCATGACCACCATGCCGCCGTGACCCTGCAGTTCAAGGATGTCTTCGCCGGTAAAAGAGGCAGGCGCCTTGAAAAACAGCGCCAGCCCCTCGTCCAGGGCCTTACCGTCAGCGTCCAGGAAACGCGAGAAATGTGCTTGGCGGGGGGCTGGCAGCTCACCCAGTATCGGGATTGCGATAGCGGCCACCCGGGAACCGGATACGCGCACTATACCCACACCGCCCCTGCCGGGTGGTGTGGCAATAGCCGCTATTGTGTCGGTAGCCGGGTCGACCACGAAAAGTCGTCAGCCCGATGCGCCCTGCTCGATACGCTTGGTGATGACCCACTGCTGCGCAATCGAAAGCAGGTTGTTGACCACCCAGTAAAGGACCAGACCCGAGGGAAAGAAAGCAAACATACCGGTGAAGACCAGGGGCAGGGCCATCATGATCTTGGCCTGCATGGGATCCGGCGGGGGCGGGTTCAGCTTTTGCTGAACGAACATAGATATGCCCATGATCACCGGCAGTACGAAATAGGGATCCTTTATCGACAGGTCCTTGATCCAAAGGATCCAGGGGGCCTGTCGCAGTTCGACGCTTTCGAGCAGCACCCAGTACAAAGCGATGAAGAAGGGCATCTGAACCAGCATCGGCAGGCAGCCGCCGAGCGGATTGATCTTTTCGGTCTTGTACATCTCCATCATCGCCTGCTGCAGGCGCTGCTTGTCGTCGCCAAAGCGGTCCTTTAGCGCCTGGATACGCGGCGTCATCTTGCGCATATTGGCCATCGACTTGTAACTGGTCTCGGACAACTTGAAGAACGCCAGCTTGATCAGGATGGTGAAGATGATGATGGTCCAGCCCCAGTTATGTACAAAGCTCTGGATCTGCTCGAGTATCCAGTACATCGGCTTGGCGATGACCACGAGGAAACCATAGTCCACGGTCAGGTCTAGGCCTTCGGCGGTCGCTTCCAGCTCGGCCTGCAACTTGGGTCCCAGGAACATAAGACCCGTAAAGCTGTCCCCCGAACCGGGCTCTATGGTCCTTGCAGGGCTGTATGCACCGATCACGGCTCGGCCATTGCCCAGGCGTTTGCCGTAGAAATGCTGCTGTTCGCCCCGTGGCGGCACGATTGCTGTGAGGAAGTAGTGCTGGATCATCGCCACCCAGCCATCGATTACATCCCGGTCCAGCTGGCCGGAACCGAGTTCCTCGAAATCGTATTTCTGATACTTGTCTTCCTGGCTGTAAACAGCGCCGCCAGTATAGGTGTACATCAACGCATTGCCGGATTCAGTCGGTTCGCCGCGTTGGAGCTGGCGGTAGTCGCGGCCGGTCCACACGGTATCTGACCCGTTGTTGACGAGCTGTTCCAACTGGACGACGTAGCTGTCGCGGTTGAAAGTGAAACGCTTGACGACCCTCACCCCATCTGGAGACTGCCAGTGCAGATCGACCTGAAGGGTGTCGTCACCCTCCTTGAGTTCGAACTGGTCGGAAGCAGCTGTAAAGACCGCTTCGTGGGTCGGGGTACGCGCGGTTTCCGCCCCCAGCAGTCCGGATTGGACGATGAAATAGTCGGAAGGGCGCTGACTGAGCAGACGGTACTTTTCGTCTGGACGGTTGACCGCAACCGGATATTCGATCAACCGTGCATCGACGATGGTTCCACCACGCGTATCGATAACGACATCGAGCGTGTCTGTGCGTACCTTGACCAGGCTCGCCCCGGCGCTGGTTGAGGCCGCTTCCAGGCCGGGGATACTCGGGGCTGCGCTGTCGATGTCGGCCTGTTTCGGTGCATCGGGTGTATCACCGGTGGACTTGGTCTCTTGTCCGGAATTTTCGGCGACAGTCTGGGGGGCAGGGCCATAGTCATTTTGCCATGCCTGGTACAACAACATACCGAGGAACGCCAGGGTCATAAACAGAATCAGTCGGAGGTTATCCATAGAAATTACGTCGAATCCAGCCAGGGTGACCGCGAAGAGGGCGGCAGTTTAACCCGTACAAGAGATATGCGCACCGCAGTTGGCATATGCTTTGGGGGCCGGCTTCTGTTTCACCTGGGCGATGCAGTGACCAATCGTTTGAACAGGTTCGCGAGGGATTCATTGAGGCGGGCATTGTCCGCTGCCACTGCTGCTGCTCGCGCCATCACCACGAGGTCCGTCCCGGAAAGTTCGCTGCGATGGTGGCGGAAGACCTCGCGTGCGAGGCGTTTCAGTCGATTCCTGTCGACCGCTCGTTTGACCTGCTTTTTTGAGATCGCCAGGCCGATACGTCCCGGACCCTGGCCATCCCTGAAGGCGAGTACCGTAAAATAGGCATCCGCGGATCGCTTATGGTGTTCGAAGACCCGCTTGAATTCTGGCGCTGCCAACAGGCGCGCCACACGCGGGAACCGACGGTCTGAAATCGCTGCAGGCCTGTCAGTCGATCGCAGTTAGGGGATCAGGAGGGCTCGGCCCTTGGCGCGGCGTGCATTTATGACCTTGCGTCCACCCCGAGTGGCCATGCGCGCACGGAAACCATGGGTACGGGCGCGCTTGATGCGGCTGGGCTGAAAAGTACGTTTCATGACCGTTATTCCGTCGATTCAAATTGAACAAATATACGTTTTTGCATCAGTCCGACCATGAAAGATGCCGCCTTTGCAAAGGGGCCGGAAATCTAATGGATCTCCGAGTTTAAGTCAATGGAGTCTAGGGATTTTTTGAACCCGGGCGGGCTCTCGGGGTACAGATGGCCCAGATTAAAAGCAGAATATGTAAGTGAATGTTTACTTACGTCAGAACACTCTCTCTAAAGCCGATTAAACTGAAATAGGCTGTGGATAACTTGGCCTTGAGCGGCTACACTTGGCAAAGCCCTGGAACGCAGATCTCTGGACCGGACTGGTGACAAAATCACAGACCCGGAAGGTCCCTGGCACGCTGTCTTTCTTCGTAACCCGGGTGCAACCGGTGCGAGTGACACCAGGGAATGGGTTGTACAGGGCAGCCAATTTGTCTCGCAGTTCCTGAAAAACAATTCGAACAATTTCGCCCGCCAACCCAACCGGTGGGCCTGGCGCAGAGTTGGTCCTGAATAGAGATTATGAATATTGACCTTTGGCAGCATTGCGTGGACCGGCTTGGAAAAGAGATCCCCAACCAGCAGTTCAATACCTGGATAAGGCCCCTGCATTGCATTCAGGAGGATGAGCGTCTGCGTTTGATGGCGCCGAACGCCTTTGTGCTGGACTGGGTCAAAAAGCACTATCTCGTTATGCTCAGGGGTTATGTCGCCGACCTCGGTCACGGCGAGACCATGTCTATCAGCCTTGAGATCGGCAGTGCACCGCGAGCTGTGGCTTCAACACCTGGAACAAGGCCGGTGGCCAGCTCGACTGCTGCAGACCGGGGAGAGTCAACGCGCGGATTTGGGGAGCAGCCGCGGCCGACCATCAAGGCAAACACCAACCCAAGTTTCAGCTTCGAGACTTTCGTAGAAGGCAAGTCCAATCAGTTGGCCAGAGCTGCCGGTATGCAGATCGGGGACAACCCCGGTTGCGTTTACAACCCACTTTTCATCTATGGCGGGGTGGGCCTTGGAAAGACCCACCTCATGCATGCCGTCGGCAACCGGATTCTGCACAACAATCCGGAAGCCCAGGTGCTATACATGCACTCCGAAGGTTTCGTGGCGGAGATGGTGAAAGCACTGCAGCATGGGACGATCGATGATTTCAAACGCAAGATGCGTACGGTTAATGCACTCCTGATCGACGACGTACAGTTTTTTGCTGGCAAAGAGCGTTCGCAGGAGGAATTCTTCCATACCTTCAATGCCCTGTTCGAGTCTCAGCAGCAGATCATTCTGACCAGCGACCGCTTCCCAAAAGAGGTCGAAGGGCTCGAGGATAGGCTCAAGTCGCGTTTTGGATGGGGGCTCACAGTAGCCGTGGAGCCCCCGGATCTGGAGACCCGCGTAGCAATATTGCAAAGCAAGGGAATGCAGTTATTCGGTGTGGAGCTGCCGAGTGAGGTGGCATTCTTTATCGGCAAGCGTGTGCGTTCAAATATCCGCGAGCTGGAGGGGGCGTTGAGAAGGATCGTCGCCAACTCTCAGTTCACCGGCCGACCGATCACCATGGATTTTGCGAAAGAAGCCCTGCGCGACATGATTGCCGCACAGGACAAACTGGTTACCATGGACAACATCCAGCGGACAGTAGCGGAGTACTACAAGATCCGGACCTCGGATCTGTTGTCCAGCAAACGTAGCCGGACTATCGCAAGACCAAGGCAGATCGCCATGACACTCTCAAAAGTCCTGACCAACCACAGCCTGCCCGAAATCGGTGCCGCCTTCGGCGGTCGCGACCACACCACCGTACTCTATGCAACGCGTAAGATAGCCGAGCTGCGCGAAAGCGATCACCGTGTCGCAGAGGACTACAACAACCTGTTAAGAACCCTGAGTAATTGATGTGCGGCGCATGGGGATTAAAAAAGGACCGCCCGACGACGACCACTTATCCACAAAGTGTGTACAGTTAACCAAGCTGTTTGAAGCAGGCTTCAGGTGCAAAAAAAACGCTGTAACTGTTTAATTAAAAAACGAAAAATAGAACTATCCACCGCAAGGCCATGCCCTAATAACAATAATAGTTTTTAAATAAAAGACTTTTAAGATTACTGAATACCGGAGAACAAGCAGCATGAAGATCAGCGCAAACCGGGACGATTTGCTTAAACCACTGCAACAAATCGTCGGGGTCGTCGAGCGCAGACAGACGCTACCGATACTGGCCAATGTGCTGATATCGGCCAAAGACAACCTGCTTTCTCTGACTGCGACAGACCTGGAAGTGGAGTTGAGTACCACCGCTCCCGTAGAAACCGGCGGAGACGCAGAGTTCACGATACCGGCTCGTAAGCTGATGGACATCATCAAGGCACTGCCCGAGTCGGCCGGGATCACGATCGACACGGAAGGTGAAAAGGCGATTCTCCGATCCGGTCGTGGTCGTTACACACTTGGCACACTCCCGGCCCAGGATTACCCGAGCATAGAGCCGGCCAAGGCAAGCGAGCGGTTCACGCTTCCGGTGGGCGCGGTTAAACGACTGATCGACAAGACACAGTTTGCGATGGCGCAGCAGGACGTGCGGTATTACCTCAATGGCCTGTTGCTGGAAATAAGACCGGGGCGGGTCAGGGCCGTGGCGACAGACGGTCACCGACTGGCCCTCTGTGATGCTGAATTCGATAGTGATACCAGCATGGATCTCCAGGTCATATTGCCACGTAAGGCGGTCGTCGAGCTGGGACGCCTGCTGTACGATTCCGACACAGAGGCGCGATTTGAAATCAGCAACAGCCATTTGCGGGTTCATCTCGGGCACAGCAGTTTCACGACCAAGCTGATCGACGGACGATTTCCCGATTACGAAAGGGTCATGCCAAGCGGCGATTCCTCTTTGATGCTTTCGCAAAAGGATCTGCTCAGGCAGGCGCTCACTAGGACTGCCATCCTCTCCAATGAAAAATACCGGGGAATCCGATTCCGTCTCGAAAAGGGGCTGTTGCATTTACAGGCCCACAACCCCGAGCAGGATGAGGCAGAGGAGGAGCTCGAAGTAACCTATGACGGTCCAGAGATGACCATCGGGTTCAATGTCGGTTACCTGCTGGATGTCTTCGGGGTATTGGACGGTGACGAGGTACAGATAGCGGTTATAGATTCCAATTCAAGTGCCCTGGTGACGCAGAAGGGTTCAAACGAGTGCCGCTATGTCGTAATGCCGATGAGGTTGTAGATTGGTAACTAACTGGAAGAAGCAAAAAGGGGCCATTTACGGCCCCTTTTTTCACGCTCGGGGTGAGAAAGCTTAAGTCGTGCATATAGCCAGCTTGGCAATCAGAAATCTCAGGGTAATCGAGTCACTCGAAATAGCACCTGATCCGGGGATCAACTTTATCGTTGGTGGCAACGGTGCTGGTAAGACGTCGATCCTGGAAGCGATCTACCTTGCAGGACGGGGTAGAACCTTTCGGCACAAGGATGCGGGTCCGATGATCCGGCGGGGTGCAGAGAACGTCACAGTGGTCGTGGGTATAGAAAACCGGGGTAGGGATGGCAGGTCGACTCTGGGGCTTCGACGGGAGAGGCGACAGTTGATCTGTCGCCTGGATGGGAAGGACGTAAAAAAGAGGTCCGTTCTTGCCGAAGCGCTACCCGTGCAATGGATTGGTTCACAACCGCAGCTGCTTTTGACTATGGGCCCGGAGATTCGCCGGCGGTTTATCGATATGGGATTGTTCCACGTGGAACATTCCTACCTGAGGTTGGTGAATGAGTTTCAACGGGCGCTACGGCAAAGGAATGCCGCTATCCGCACAGGCGATCCGACGGCGGTAACGATCTGGGATGCCAGTTTTTGCGAGGGCGCAGCCCGGATGAATGAATATCGAGAAAGGTTCGTTCGGAACCTCACAAACATTCTGACCGTTGAATTCTCGAGTTGGACCGACGGTTACACTCTCGGCTTTCGTTTCAAGCGTGGTTGGAATGCCCAACATGACCTGGCCGACCAGTTGAAGATAAATCTCGATACCGACCTTCGGATGGGCTATTCGACGCGCGGTCCACAGCGCGGAGATCTGGAGATACTTGCAGATGGTGCGGCGGCTGAAAAGATATTGTCCCGTGGCCAGCAAAAGGTCCTGGTCCTGGCCATGAACTTGGCGCTCGCCAGAATGATCAGCGAAAGCAAGGGGGATACGCCGATCCTTTTGATCGACGATCTTGCTGCCGAGCTTGATATCGAGAACCGAAAACGACTCTTGGATGAATTCATGAAGGCGTCAGGCCAGGTGTTCCTGACCAAGATAGAAGATTCGGCCCTGAAGTTGGATTCCAGCGATGCAAAAACGTTCCACGTGGAACATGGCACCATTAAATAGCTGATTAACATGTATAATCAACCGGATTCGTTTACCTATCCCAAGCGACAGCCCCGAGAATGACTCAAGACTCAAAATCCACCTACGACACATCCTCCATCAAAGTTTTGAAAGGTCTCGATGCCGTGCGCAAGCGACCTGGCATGTACATCGGTGATACAGACGATGGCACTGGACTGCATCACATGGTTTTCGAGGTTGTGGACAATGCGATCGACGAGGCCCTAGCCGGGTATTGCAAGGAAATCCGGGTTGTCATCCACGCAGACAGTGGCGTCAGCGTACGTGACGACGGTCGCGGTATCCCGGTCGGTATTCACGAGGAAGAGGGCATCTCTGCGGCCGAAGTCATCATGACGGTCCTGCACGCGGGTGGAAAGTTCGACGACAATTCTTACAAGGTCTCGGGGGGACTGCATGGTGTTGGAGTCTCGGTGGTCAATGCCCTGTCCGACAGACTTGAACTGACTGTCTGGCGTGAGGGCAAAGAGCATCGCCAGGTCTACCATCTGGGAGTCCCCGAGGCGCCCCTGGCGGTGGTGGGGGATAGTGATCGGACCGGTACGAAGGTGCGATTTCATCCCAGCCCGGAGATCTTCCGGGACACCGAATATCATTACGATATCCTGGCAAAGCGTCTGCGTGAACTCTCTTTCCTGAACTCAGGTGTCCGCATTCACCTGCGCGATGAGCGCAGCGACCGCGAGGATATCTTCGAGTACGAGGGCGGCATCCGTGCCTTCGTGGAACATCTGAATCGCAACAAGACACCGTTGCATGCAAAGGTCTTTCATTTCACTGCGGACCGTAACGATGTCGGTGTCGAAGTCGCCCTGCAATGGAACGAGTCGTATCAGGAAAGCATCTTCTGTTTTACCAACAACATCCCGCAGCGCGACGGTGGCAGCCATCTCGCAGGTATGCGTGCCGCCCTGACGCGCACGTTAAACAGCTATATCGAACAAGAGGCGCTGGCAAAGAAACAAAAGGTGAACACCTCGGGCGACGACGCACGCGAGGGCCTTACCGCCGTGCTCTCGGTCAAGGTCCCCGACCCCAAGTTTTCCTCGCAGACGAAGGACAAGCTGGTTTCCTCGGAGGTCAAGGGCATCGTCGAAGGCCTTCTGGCTGAAAAACTTTCGGAGTATCTTGCTGAGAACCCTGCCGAGGCCAAGATCATCGCCAACAAGATGATTGATGCAGCCCGCGCACGCGAGGCGGCGCGCAAGGCACGTGAGATGACCCGCCGCAAGGGGGTACTGGACGTGGCCGGCCTTCCCGGAAAACTGGCGGACTGCCAGGAAAAGGATCCAGCGCTTTCAGAACTCTATCTGGTTGAGGGTGATTCCGCGGGTGGTTCTGCAAAGCAGGGCAGGGACCGTCGCACCCAGGCGATACTTCCGCTCAAGGGCAAGATCCTCAACGTTGAGAAGGCACGCTTCGACAAGATGCTTTCTTCTGCGGAGGTCGGTACCCTGATCACCGCTATGGGTTGCGGGATAGGCAGGGAAGAGTTCAATCCGGACAAGCTTCGTTATCACCGCATCATCATCATGACGGACGCAGATGTCGATGGCGCCCATATCCGTACCCTGTTGCTGACCTTCTTTTATCGCCAGATGCCTGAGTTGATCGAACGCGGACACATTTACATCGCCCAGCCGCCCCTGTACAAGATCAAGAAGGGCAAGCAGGAAAATTACCTCAAGGACGATACCGAACTGAACACCTATCTTTTGCGCACGGCACTGGATGGGGCGAGCCTGATGGTCAATGCAGAGGCACCGCCTCTATCGGGTCTGGCACTCGAGGATCTTGCCAACAAGATGGTGATCGTCGGCGCTATCCAGCAGAGACTGGGTAAACGTTACGAGCCGGTTCTTCTGCGCAATATCCTGTACATGCCGCGCGTGACGGATGAACTGTTGGCCGACGCCACCACCTTGCAGGCATGGATAACAGAGATGCAGGCCCGCTTGAATTCCGATGCCGGCGTCTCAAATCATTACGATCTTCGGGTGGTGGACGGTGATGAAAACCATACCGGGGGCATTACCATCGAACAGTGGACCCACGGTATAGCCACGCAGAAGCATCTGCCGTACGATTTTTTCCACAGTTCCGATTATAAAAAGATCGCCGACCTCGGCGAGCATCTGGATGGCCTGCTGGCCGAAGATGCCGAGGTTCGTCGGGGCGACAAGAGCCGGCCCGTGGATTCTTTCGAGCAGGCCCTTTCGTGGCTGATGGAAGAGGCCAAGCGCGGTCAGCATATTCAGCGCTACAAAGGTCTTGGCGAGATGAATCCGGAGCAACTCTGGGAAACCACCATGGACCCGGCCAGCCGTCGATTGTTGCAGGTCAAGATCGAGGACGTGGTTGGTTCGGACCTTATCTTCACCACCCTGATGGGCGATCAGGTCGAGCCGAGGCGCGAGTTCATCGAGCGCAACGCCCTCACCGTCGAGAACCTCGACGTCTGACAGTCTCATGGGATCTGGCCTGGAGATCTCACCAGCCGGCCAACGGCGCCTGGTAAGAGATTGAACCGGGCTGCGAATTCCGCCAGCCTCCGCGATGCCGGTCGGATTTCCAGACTAGTTTTTGAACGTCCGGGCCCGCCCCGTTCGAAAGGCGGTCAGTAGCCCCAATTTATTCCACCGAGTTATCCACAGGAAATCGAGACCGAGAAGTTTGGAGAAACGTCTCTGAAAGCCCTTGATGAAACCTTTGTCCGGACACCCAAAAAATAAAGTCAGTAAGCGATTACTTACCTGCCATCGATTGTTTTAGGTAGTTCTTCTTGCCTTGCCTCGATCCAGTTTTCAACTTCTTCCATGATGTCTGCTGCCTTCCTGCCAACCGGAGAGATCGGCGGACCAACGACCACGTGGATGGTACCCGGATACTTTTTCACACCCCGACGACGCCAGAACACGCCGGCATTGTGAGCGACAGGAACCACCGGTACGCCGCTACGCTGGGCCAGTACGCCACCACCCATACCGTATTTTCGGCGCTGACCGGGATCAGTACGTGTACCCTCCGGGAAGATGATCACGTAACGGCCTTCCTGGAGGCGTTCGCTGCCTTGTTTGACCACATCGAGTACCGCGCGTCGGCCGGCCGACCGGTCGATCGGAATCGATTTTGCAAACCTTAGGGCCCAGCCGAATATCGGTAGCTTCAACAGTTCCCGCTTCAGCACCCATGACTGCTGTGGCCGAAATATTCCCCTCAGGCCGATGGTTTCCCAGGTCGATTGGTGCTTTGACATGATGATGCATGGACCATCGGTGGGCAGGTGTTCCAAGCCCTGGATTTTATAACCGAGACCACAGATCACCCGTTGCAGCCAGAGATTGAAGCGGCCCCAGCGGGTTGCCATGACATCACTGAAGTCGCCGCGGAAGAACCAGCCGAACAGGGCGATAGTGAGACCAAAAACCACCACCGAGACCACCATCGCCACGAAGTAGACAAGCGAACGCACGAAGATCATGTCAGGCGGCTTTTCTCCAGCAGGTCATCGACGGCTTCTGCAAGATCTTCGAACCAGGGCAGACCTTTTAACTCTGGATGTGCGGCCAGCGTCCTCAAGCCCTTGCCGGTGCGCACGAGGATTGGTTGGGCCCGGACGGCGGTGGCCGCGTCGACGTCGCTCTTGCTGTCCCCGATGAAGACCGTACCGACAAGCGACACCCCAAATCTGAGGCTGATCGATCGAAGCAGGCCTGTTGCCGGTTTTCGACAGGCGCATTTCGCCTCGGGCGTGTGCGGGCAGAAAAAAATCCCGTCTACATGACCGCCAACGCGCGCCAGGCTGCGTTGAAACTTGGCATGCATCCGGTTCAGGTCTTCAGGCGCGATAAGCCCGCGACCTATGCCAGACTGGTTGGTCGCCACCACCACACGGATGCCGGCATGGTTCAGACGTGCGATCGATTCGAGGCTCCCGGGAATGGGTATCCATTCGTCCTCTGTCTTTATGTATTCGTCTGAATCTTGATTGATCACGCCGTCTCGATCGAGGATGACCAACTTGGATAATCTGCTCATCCGGGGATTCTAAGGTCGGAGGGCCTTGGAGGCCTAATCCAACCCACGAAAATCAGAGACCCGGATCCTGCCGCCGACCATGCGGGAATCACGTCGCATCAATTGCTCCATCTTGGCCCAGAAGGCCGTTTTGAGCTGAAGGTCTGCGGCAATATCGGTGCCCATCAGGAGAATCAGCAGATCGGCCAGCTCTTCCGCCAGTTCCTCACGCGGTTTTCCCTTGGTCACGCAGGCCGAGACCTCGCCGAGCTCCTCGGCCATAAGGGCCACCCGGTAACTGAGCTCTTCTCCACCGTTGTTGCGCAGATCATGTTTGTCGTGAAAGGCACGGACCGCCGCCATCATGGCGTCCCAGGAGTCGCTGTCAGTTCTCATCATCTCAGGCCTGCAGATGCGAAAGGTCAGCCACCTGCAGGAACTGTCTGGCAAGTGAACTCAGCAGGGCGAGGCGGTTCGTCCGCACGGCCGGGTCGTCGGCCATCACCATGACGTCGTCGAAGAAACGATCAACCGGCGAACGCAGACCCGACAGCGCCTGGAGGGTTGCCCCGTAGTTGGCCCCGGCCATCATGGGCCCGGTCTGCGCCGCAAGGGCGTTGATGCGCTCATACAGTTCGCGCTCGGCATCCATCTCGAAAAGGCCGGGATCGGGCTGGCCCGGGATTGGTTGCTCGGCCTTCCTCAATATGTTGCTGATGCGCTTGTTCGCTGCCGCGAGCGCGTCCGCTTCGGGCAGGGTGCGGAAATCCGCAACCGCCCGAACACGGTGTTCAAAGTCCGCTATCGACTCGGGCTGCACCGCGGCAACGGCCTCGTACACATCGGGTGCCGCGCCGGCATCGGCATAGATACCCTTCAGGCGCTCGAGCATGAATCGGTAGACCTGGTCTGCTGTCCCGGACTCGGTCAGCCTTTTGCCCAGGTGAAGCTGTGCCTCTGAAAGCAATGATTTCAGATCGAGCGGCAGCGCGTGCTCGCGCAGGATACGCAATGCACCCAGTGCCGCCCTGCGAAGTCCAAAGGGGTCCTTGTCGCCGGTTGGCTTCATGCCGATGCCAAAGATGCCGACCAGGGTATCGATCCTTTCCGCCAGAGAGATCGCGATCCCGGTCGGGGTCTGCGGCAGCTGGTCACCGGAAAAGCGTGGCATGTAGAACTCATCCATTGCCTGGGCCAGCTCTGCGGGTTCACCATCACGCTCGGCCTGGTAGCGGCCCATGATCCCCTGCATCCCGGGGAACTCGAACACCATCTCGGTCATGAGGTCGCAGCGGCTGAGTTCACCGGCGCGTCTTGCGAGTGCAGGATCGCCCCCAATGGCCTTCGCGATGTGTGCCGCCAGTGCCGCCACGCGTGCCGACTTGTCGAACATACTGCCGAGTTGCTTCTCGAACACCACGTGCTCCAGCTCCTGGATGCGATCGAACAGCCTTTTCCTGCCATCCTGCTCCCAGAAAAACATGGCGTCGGCCAAGCGCGGGCGCACGACGCGTTCGTTGCCCTCACGGATCAGTTCCGGCTGCCTGCTTTCGACGTTGGCGATGGTGATGAAGTGATTCATCAGTCGTCCGTCCCCGTCGAATACCGGGAAGTATTTCTGGTTCCCCTTCATCGTCGCCACCAGGGCCTCCTGCGGGACGGCAAGAAAGCGTTCCTCGAAGGCGCCGCTTATCGGGACCGGCCATTCGTTCAACGCGGTGACCTCGTCGAGCAGATCGTCGTCCAGATCGGCACTCCCACCCAGGGCCAGCGCCGCCTGTTCCACCTGTGCCTTAATGCGTGCGCGCCTACTACCGAAGTGAGCGATTACTTTCCCCAGAGACTCCAACACCTCGGCATAGTCTTCCGGGCTGTAAAGGGTGATGGCCTGCGGGTGATGGAAGCGGTGGCCATAGGTCTGGTTGCCGGCCTCGGCGTCGAGCAGGGTGCAGGGCACCACCCGCTCACCGTGCAGGAACACCAGCCAATGCACCGGGCGTACGAACTGTGCCTCGGAAGAGCCCCATCGCATGCGCTTTGGGATCGGCAGCCGGTTCAGCGCATTTTCCGCGATGGCTGGCAGGAGCTCGGCGGCGGTCTGGCCGGGCTTGTGGACGTTGTAGACAAGCCAGCTGCCCTTGTCGGTGTCGAGTTTCTGAAGCTGATCCACGCTGGTACCGCAGGAGCGTGCAAAGCCCTCGGCTGCCTTGGTCGGTATGCCGTCTGCATCATAGGCCGCGGCCAGGGCAGGTCCACGACGCTCGATATCCTGGTCCGGCTGTGATGTGGCGCAGTCCTTGACCAAGAGGGCAAGCCTCCTGGGAGCGGAGTAAGCGGTTACTTCGCCATACTCCAGCCCGGCATCGGAAAGGCCTTTGAGAAACTCGCTGCTCAGGGCGTCGGACAGTTTTTTGAGCGCGACCGGGGGCAACTCCTCGGTTCCGAGTTCGAACAGCAGGTTGGCGGTCCTGGAAATCGGCTCAGCCATTTGCCACCTCCATTTCGGCAGTGACGACCATGGGGAAACCGAGCGCCTCGCGCGCATCGTAATAGGCCTGGGCAACCGCGCGGGCCAGCGCACGCACGCGCAGGATGAAGCGCTGCCGCTCGGTCACGGATATCGCGTGGCGCGCGTCCAGCAGGTTGAATGCGTGCGAGGCTTTGAGCACCTGCTCGTAGGCGGGAAGCGGCAGGCCCGCCTCGATAAGGCGCGTCGAATCCTTCTCGCACTGGTCGAACAGCTGGAACAGGAAGTCGACATCGGCGTGTTCGAAATTGTAGGCCGACTGCTCGACCTCGTTTTGATGAAAGACGTCCCGATAGGTCACCGGTCCCTGCGGTCCATGCGTCCAGACCAGGTCGAATACCGACTCCACACCCTGCAGGTACATGGCAATGCGCTCAAGACCGTAAGTGATCTCGCCGGTGACCGGACGACAGTCGAGCCCGCCGACCTGTTGGAAGTAGGTGAACTGCGTGACCTCCATGCCATTCAGCCAGACTTCCCAGCCGAGTCCCCAGGCGCCTAGCGTGGGCGACTCCCAGTTGTCCTCGACGAAACGGATGTCATGCACCAGTGGATCCAGGCCAAGCATCTCCAGCGAGCGCAGATACAGATCCTGAATGTTCAGCGGCGACGGTTTCATTGCCACCTGGAATTGATAGTAATGCTGCAGGCGGTTCGGGTTCTCACCGTAGCGGCCGTCGGTAGGTCGACGCGACGGCTGCACATAGGCGGCATTCCAGGGCTCGGGACCGATCGAGCGCAGGAAGGTGGCGGTGTGGAAGGTACCTGCCCCCATCTCCATGTCGTACGGCTGCAGGATCGCACAACCCTGTTCTGCCCAGTACTGCTGAAGGGCAAAGATCAGCCCCTGAAAGGTGGATACGTCCGCCGCGTTGCTCATGATTCTAAAAAACCCGTGGGTGCGCTGCTGTGGAATCGCCGTGCCGGACGGGGCGCGGATGCCATAGCGACTGCAAGTCTAAAAGCCGGCGATTATACAGCCCAGACCGAGGTCTATCCTTATAATGTCGCGCTTTTCCCACTCGAACAAACCATGACTGAACAACGCAAGGCCCTGGCACTGATCTCGGGCGGCCTGGATTCGCTGCTGGCCGCCCGCGTGGTGCAGGATAAAGGCGTGCATGTCGAAGGGATCAATTTCTATACCGGGTTCTGCGTCGAGGGCCACACGCATGCGATCCGCAAGAAGGACCGGGCACGGCCCAGGCGCAACAACGCGCTAAATGCCGGCAGGCTTTGCATGAAACTTCTGAAACTCCGGTATCATGCAGCGCCTATGTCCACCCGCCACGACACCATCGACTGCCAGCGCCTGTTGTGCCCCATGCCGGTTATCCGGGTGCAGGACCGGGTGGATGCCCTGTCGGCTGGCGACACGCTGACCGCAGTCTGCACTGACCCGGGCGTGTTGCAGGACATACCCGCCTGGTGCCGGATCAATGGCCACCAGCTGCTGCGTGCAGATTCCGTCGATGGTGAGTATCTCGTCACCCTGCGTGTGGGCCGGGACCCGGGCTGATCTTCATGGCGCACACTCACCATCACCATCACCCGCAGCTCGATGCAAATGAACAGCGCACCGAGCGCGGTCGCGAGACGCGCAAGGTCACCGTCGTCAGCGGCGTCGTAAACCTGCTGTTGTCGCTGGCTCAAGTCGTCATCGGGTTGATCGCCAATTCCGCGGCCCTGGTGGCTGACGGGATTCATTCCGCCTCCGATCTATTGTCCGACGTGCTCGTCTGGTTCGCGGCGCGGCATGCCGCGATGGCGCCGGACGCGGATCACCCCTACGGTCATGGTCGGTTCGAGACCGCCGCAACGCTCGGACTCGGTATCCTGCTGGTGCTGGTCGCACTCGGCATCGTCTGGAACGGGTTTGAACGCCTGTGGGATGTCGGCCGACCGGTACCCGGCAAGCTGGCTTTGATCGTTGCCGCAGTGGGTATTGTCGCCAAGGAAGCCTTGTACTGGTACACCATCGCAGCGGCCAAGCGGCTCAAATCCGATATGCTGCGCGCCAACGCCTGGCATCATCGTTCGGACGCAATTTCGTCGGTGGTGGTACTTATCGGCGTCGGAGGTGCCCTGCTGGGGTTCGGCTATATGGATGCCCTCGCCGCAATCGTTGTTGGCGTGATGGTGGCAAAGATCGGCTGGGATCTTGGCTGGAGCGCTCTTTCCGAACTGGTGGATACCGCGCTTGACGAGGAGCAGGTCGGGGAGGCCAAGCGTGTGATCATGGACATAGACGGCGTGCGTTCCGTGCACATGCTGCGCACCCGCCGCCACGGTGCCGAGGCGAGTGCCGACGTGCATGTCCAGGTCGCGCCGCGTCTTTCGGTATCCGAAGGTCACGTGATCAGCCAGGCGGTCGAGGACCGGATGATCGGTAAGCTTGAGGCGATCACCGACGTCACGGTCCATATCGACCCGGAAGATGACGAGGACTCGCCGGCCTGCCGCGGCCTGCCGTTGCGCGCAGAGGCCCTGGGGAAACTTGAATCGGCCTGGGCCAGGCTGCAGGAGGCCCCGCCCCGGCATGAAACCCGGCTGCACTACCTGGCGGGAAAGATCGAGGTGGAGCTGGTCCTGCCGCTGGAAAGCTTCGTCGACCCGACCAGCACCGCTGCACTGCAGGCTGACCTAAAGGCCGCTGCGGAGGATCTGCCCTGGCTGGGCCGGTTGAGGGTCCTGTACGGCTAGGATCAATGCACCAGGGTGGTGCCAGGTTCGGGCGCCCCGCACAACTTTGGGGCGATGCGTCGCTGGTGTGCGATAGTCAGAGGGCACGAGATACCGGCAAAGACGCCGCGGGTTTCCGCGGCGAACAATGTAAGCAGCTGATTATAAGGCGATGATCAGTGTTTTTTTCGGCGCAAGGCCCGGCCTGACACCGAGCTTGACCTTGGTCGACGGGGGGTGGCATGGTTCCTGCCTCCTTAATTCGAGTCGAAATGCAGGTCTGAAGAGGTCTGCACGGCAATCCAATGTAACCGGCTGTCCCAAAGGCAGCTCTCACCGCTACTTTCTGGAGAGATCGAGAATGGCCGCAAAAGACGTCCTGAAGATGATCAAGGACAACGACGTCAAGTACGTCGATTTCCGTTTTACCGATACCCGCGGCAAGGAGCAGCACGTGACCGTGCCGGCTCACACTGTCGAAGAAGACCTTTTCGAAGAAGGCAAGATGTTCGATGGTTCATCGATCGCCGGCTGGAAGGGCATCAACGAGTCCGACATGATCCTGATGCCGGAAGCAGAGACTGCGGTTCTGGACCCGTTCACCGACGAGGCCACCGTTAACCTTCGTTGCGACATCCTCGAGCCCTCCACCATGGAAGGCTATGAGCGCGACCCGCGGTCCGTGGCCAAGCGCGCCGAGGCTTACCTCGCCTCGACCGGTATCGCTGACGCGGCCTACTTCGGCCCGGAACCGGAATTCTTCGTCCTCGACGACGTGCGCTGGAGCATCGACATGTCCGGCTGCATGGTCAAGATTGATTCGCAGGAAGCCGAGTGGAACTCCGAGCGTGTGTACGAAGACGGCAACGTCGGTCACCGTCCAGGCGTTAAGGGCGGCTACTTCCCCGTACCCCCGGTAGATTCGCTGCACGATCTGCGTGGTGCCATGTGTGACGCAATGGAAGAGATGGGTGTGCCCGTCGAGGTCCATCATCACGAAGTGGCCACGGCCGGTCAGTGCGAGATCGGTACCCGGTTCTCAACCCTGGTTCAGCGCGCCGACTGGGTACAGATCCAGAAATACGCGACCTGGAACGTGGCCCATGCCTATGGCAAGACGGTGACCTTCATGCCCAAGCCGATCGTCGGCGACAACGGCTCCGGTATGCATGTGCATCAGTCACTGGCAAAAGACGGCGTGAACATCTTCGCCGGGGACCAGTACGGCGGCCTGTCGGAGACGGCGCTGTACTACATCGGAGGCATCATCAAGCATGCGCGCGCCCTGAACGCCTTCACCAACGCCTCGACCAACTCGTACAAGCGTCTGGTCCCGGGTTTCGAGGCGCCGGTCATGCTGGCCTATTCGGCACGCAACCGCTCTGCCTCCATCCGTATCCCCTGGGTGTCCAGCCCGAAGGGTCGCCGCGTCGAGGTCCGCTTCCCGGATCCCACCGCCAACCCCTACCTGGCCTTCGCCGCCATGATGTTGGCCGGCCTGGATGGCATCATCAACAAGATCCATCCCGGCGATGCCGCGGACAAGGACCTTTACGACCTGCCGGCGGAAGAGGCCCTGGCCATCCCGACCGTCTGTCACAGCCTTGACCAGGCCCTGGAAGAGCTCGATGCGGACCGGGAATTCCTCAAGGCCGGTGGCGTGTTCACCGACGACCTGATCGACGGCTACATCAAGCTGAAAATGGAAGAGGTGACCACCGTGCGCATGACCACGCATCCGGTCGAATTCGACATGTACTTCAGCCTCTGATCCCGACCCCAGAGTCCGGCAACAAACCCCGCCAACCGGCGGGGTTTGTTATTTTGGCCAGGCCAGGCCGAATTCAGTAACCGGGTTCCCCTCGCGCCTTGTTTTGGTATCGCAACAGTGGTCTGCCTGCACTATGCTAACGGCATGATCAAACAAGCCCTTATTGTCCTGCTCGCACTGCCGGGCATCACACACGCCGTGATCTGCAAGACCGTCGATGCCGAGGGCGTGGTCGCTTACTCGGATGTGCCGGCATCGGAATGCCGCGATCAGGTCAAACTCCCTGCATCTTCCACTTACGAGCCACGTCGTCTGCCGCGGAGTCAGTCGACGAATTCGGTCAGTGGCGCTGTCCAGCCCACGACCACCACGCGCTATCAGTCGATCCAGATCGAACAGCCGGCCGATAAAGGGACGGTGCGCAACAACGAGGGCAAGGTTGCCATATCGATCGGGCTCGAGCCGCCACTGCAGCAAGGCCACCGCGTCAACGTCTATCTCGATGGCAAGGCGATACCGGGCAGCTTCGACGGTCTCGCGATAGAACTGAGCGGTGTGGACCGTGGCACCCATAGCCTTCGTGCGAGCGTATCTGACGCGATGGCAAGCGGCTGATCGAATCACCGACGGTCAGTTTCACCCTGCGCCAAACGGGTCTGTTTGACGGCCTTGCGAATACACCAAGCCCACCGATAGGACGGCCACCACTACCCGGTGGCCGTTGAGTCGCAACCATGGCGCTCCTGGTTTACTCTGAGCACATGACCAAGAGAGCCTTAGTCGCTTTGTTCCTGTTGCCCGGCCTGGCACATGCCGTCATCTGCAAGACAGTCGATTCCGAAGGCGTCGTCGCTTACGCCGAGGTGCCGGCAGCACACCGCTCAAAATGCCCGAATACTCGCGCTACGCGCCACGGACCGTCCAGCAGCAGGGTGCAGCCGGGTCACTGCGACCGCGTGTTTCTCGATAACGTTCCAATCCCCGGCGGTTTCGACGGTCTGGCGATCGAGTTCACCGGCGTCGATGTTTGTGGGCATAAATTGCGGGTGACGGTAATGGAAGACGGTGGCACGCGCCTGATCGATTCCGCGGCTGTGACGTTCATACTGCGCGAGGCAGACCAGATCGATTAGCCGGCAAAGCCCACGCCGCTGCCTATCCCGGGGTAAGTACAGGTCGCCAGAACCCATAGTTAGCGTTATTCTAAACTCATGAACACAAAATTCTTATTCGTCTTATTGCTGCTGCCGGGTCTGGCGCATGCGGTGGTCTGCAAGACGGTCGGAGAGGACGGTGTCGCCAGTTTTACTGACGTGCCGGCGGCCGAGTGTCCGCAAGGATCCAGAATCCCAGAATACTCACGACCCGAGCCGGTGGTTGAACGGGCCGGCAGCGTCAATACGGGTGTCTCCGCCCGCCAGGTGGATTTCGCCGGTTACGACCAGGTGACCCCGATTACCCTGCACCCGGCGCCCCCGACTACCGTAGCCCGGCACAGCCGGGCTACACGCCGAAAGGCGGTGGGGTCTCGTCGACTCCCGGCCGGACCAATCCAGCGTTCACACCCAAGTACACGCCGTAATCGGCTGCTCAACGCAGGGCCGACCGCGGCGGATGCAGCGGCTGGCCGAAAGACCCCTTGTGCACTAAACTGGTGCACAAGGGCGTTCATGGTGCGCCTCCGCGCCCCGGGACCGGTCGACATGCCACTAACTCCGCCCACGAAATGGCCGTTTGATGGCCCGATTGGGCAATTGATGGCTGGCCCGAACCTTGCTTAAAGGCTTGCATGCAGGTCCCCATGAAACCTTTGTCATCGCTCAGTACCAGCGTTCTCGACAATCTGGCAACGGCAGTGATCGTGTTCGATCAGGGTCTGCGTGTCTCCTATGTGAACCAGACTGCAGAGATGATGCTGGCCGTCAGTGCGAAACACGTCGTCGGCGAGTTGCCCACGACCTGGATGGCCTGTCATGGCGAGATGCTCACGGATCTCATTCGCGCTGCCGAGATAGGCGCCCCCATAACCAAGCGTGGTGTCGTTCTCACCACCGATCGAAACGAGGTCACGGTCGATTGCACGGTTACGCCGATCCTCGACGATGACGGCGGTCATTTGACGATCGTCGAGTTGCAGCAGATCGACCGCCACCTGCGCATCAGCCGCGAGGAGCGACTGATTGCCCAGCAGGCCGTGTCGCGCGACGTGGTGCGCGGCCTGGCGCACGAGATCAAGAACCCGCTGGGCGGCCTGCGGGGTGCCGCCCAGCTGCTCGAAAGCGAACTCGAGAGTGCCGAGCTCAAGGAATACACCCACATCATCATCCAGGAGGCCGACCGCCTGCAGGAGCTGGTCAACCGCATGCTGGGTCCCAACCGCCGGCCCAGTTACGCAGAGGTCAATATCCATCGCGTGCTCGAGCGTGTGCGTGCGCTGGTCCTCGCGGAAACCGGGGAGCGAATCCGGATAATCCGCGACTACGACCCCAGTATCCCGGAGCTGATCGGCGACAGTGACCAGCTGATTCAGGCGATCCTGAACATCGTGCGCAATTCCAGCCGGGTGCTCGGCGACTCGGGTACGGTCATCTTGCGCACGCGGGTCCAGCGCCAGATCACTATCGGCAATGCACGATTCCGGCTCACCGCCCAGATCGACATCGTCGACGACGGCCCGGGGATCCCCCCGGAGATCGCAGACACGCTGTTTTTCCCCATGGTCACCGCGGGCACCGGCGGCATGGGACTCGGGTTGTCCATCGCCCAGTCGCTGATCAACCAGCACAAGGGCCTGATCGAATGCAGCAGCCGAAAGGGCGAAACCACTTTCACCATATTGCTCCCGCTCGGTGATGAAATTGGCACCGAGCCGGATAAGGAGAACCATCCCAGTGACTGAAGCCAATCAGGTCTGGGTCATCGATGATGACCGGTCCATCCGTTGGGTTCTGGAAAAGGCCCTGTCGAAGGCAGGTATGCAGGTCACCTGTTTTTCGAGCGCCAATGGCGTCATGGAGGCACTGGAGCGCGGCCAGCCAGAGGCGGTCATATCCGATGTCCGCATGCCGGGCATGGACGGATTCACCCTGCTCGAAAAGATAAAGAACATCTATCCGGACCTGCCGGTCGTGATTATGACTGCACATTCGGACCTCGACAGCGCAGTATCCGCCTACCACAGCGGCGCCTTCGAATACCTGCCCAAGCCGTTCGATATCGAAGAGGCGGTCGACCAGGTCCGGCGTGCGTGCAAACTGCGGCAGGAGTCTCGCGTCAGTGCCGAGCACGAGAGTGTCGCCGCCACCGAGATCATCGGCGCTGCCCCAGCGATGCAGGAGGTGTTTCGAGCCATCGGGAGGCTGGCAAAATCCAACATCACCGTCCTGATCAACGGTGAATCTGGCACCGGCAAGGAGCTCGTTGCGCACGCGCTACACAAGCACAGCCCGCGTTCGAAGGGCCCCTTCATCGCGCTGAACATGGCCGCGATTCCGCACGACCTGTTGGAATCCGAACTGTTCGGACACGAGAAAGGCGCGTTCACCGGCGCCCAGGCGCGCCGCAGCGGTCGATTCGAACAGGCCAATCACGGCACCCTGTTTCTCGACGAGATAGGCGATATGCCGGCGGAATTGCAGACCCGGCTCCTGCGCATCCTGGCCGACGGCGAGTTCTACCGGGTGGGTGGCCACGAGGCAGTGAAGGCGGATGTGCGCATCATCGCGGCAACCCATCAGGACCTGGAGCAACTGGTGCTGGCAGGCCGTTTCCGCGAGGACCTGTTTCACCGCCTCAACGTGATCCGGGTCCACCTCCCAGCGTTGCGCGAAAGGCGTGAGGATATTCCACTGTTGATGGAGCACTTCCTTAACCGTGCAGCCAGGGAGTTGGGCGTGGAGACCAAGACTTTGCTGCCCGAAACCATCGACGAGCTCAAATCACTGGAGTGGCGCGGCAATGTGCGCCAGCTCGAGAATACCGCGCGCTGGCTGACGGTCATGGCCTCTGGGCGCGAGATTCATTGTGAAGATCTGCCGCCAGAACTGCAGCGCGAACAGAATCCAGTGGCAACAGACGGAGACTGGCGCTCCAGCCTGCGCAGCTGGATCCGCAGCAGCCTCGCTGCGGGCGGTAACGCCCTGCTAGACCAGGCCATGCCCGAATTCGAGACCATCATGATCGAGACTGCGCTCGAATTTACCGGTGGCCGCAAACAGGATGCCGCGCGACTGCTTGGTTGGGGGCGCAACACCCTGACCCGCAAGATCAAGGAGCTGGGCCTGGAAGACGAACATCGCGAGGCCGGTTGAGCTCGGCCGAGCCTACCCGACCAGGAAGGCCGCGACCGCTCCGGAAACGGCCAGTACAGCGGTAATCGGAATCATGGTCCGCCGCATCGATGGCGCGCCCAGCCAGATCGCCATGCCGCACTTGACCATGGTGTTGGATATCACCGCAATGACGATCGTTCGCGCCGCCGGTCCGGAACTGGCCGGGTCCTGCTGGGCGAGATTGGCCATGGACAGGGCGATGGCGTCGACATCGGTCAGACCGGCCAGTGCCCCGGCCAGATACAGCCCGGCGTTTCCGAAATAGACCTGGGCAACTTTGGCAACGAAGATGACCACGGCGAACAGGGCGCCGAACTTGATCGCGTCTCCAAGCTCGAAAGGGTTGTGACCGGGCTCCACTTCCGCCGTTTCGGTAGTGCGTCCGCGGCGCCAGAGCAGGAAACAGATCACCAGGCTGACACCGCCCATGATCACCATCCCCAGCGCCAGATCCTTGGCCAGGGAGAGATTCACGACCCCGACCTCCACCACCACGCGGAAAAACATCACCGTCCAGGCCAGCAGGATGGCCAGCGCCAGCACCGGTGCCAGACCGGGTTCGACGCGGCTGCGTTGAGAAAAGCTGAGGGTAACCGCGGTACTGGAAACCAGGCCGCCGAGCAGACCGGTGATGCCCAGCCCATGCTCTCGGCCCACCACCTTCACCAGGATGTAGCCGAAGAAATTGAGCCCCGCAATCAGCACCACCATCAACCAGGTCTTGTAGGGATTGATGACCTCAAGGCCGGTCGGGCCGAAGTTCGTGTCCGGGACCAGCGGCAATATGATGAGGGTGATGATGGCAAACTTGAGCGTCGCCTCCACGTCCGAGGGTTCGATTCGTTTGGCGAGATTGTGCAGCCAGCCTTTGAGCGCCAGCAGCAGCATCGCGGCGACCGCGACGGCACCCGCGACACCGACCTGATCCCAGGCGCACAGGCTGCCGATGAAGAAAGTGAGCAGGAGGGAGATCTCGGTCGTTGCGCCGATACTGCCGGCTTTCGCTGTCACGAAATATGCGACGGCCACCAGCGCCACCAACGCAGCAAAAACCACCCCAACGATCCAGGGCAGTCCCGCGTGACCACCGGCAAACACGGAAGTCGCGCCGAGTAAGGCCACCAGCGCAAAGGTCCTTACACCGGCGAAGGTCTTCTCCTCACGTCGCGTGCGCTCGCGTTCCAGGCCGATCAACATGCCCAGGCCAAGTGCCGCGCCGAACTGCCACGCCGTGTTGAGATCTATCATCGTATGGTGTCTTTAACCCGCAAAACTCACTGGTCGGCAAACGACGGTTAGGTAACTTATTGACCCGCGGAGATTAAAGCAGCAAATGAGCTTGTCTTGGAGAATGACACACTGTTTTCGCCGTTTGCCTATCGCGGTGCTGGCGGTTTCTCGCTCGCTCCGGCTTGAGCTTCACTCAAGTGGTAGCTACGGCTACCACTTTCGCTCCAGCCCGGCGCCCGAGCGGCTGCAAATTCCGCCAGCCCTCGCGATACCGGTGAGCTTTGCGGGTTAAGGGAGGGCTGCTTCATGCCGCCGTGCCGCCGTATAATCAGGTTCTCTTAATCTGAGGCCCGCCCGCCGATGGACAGTACCAGTATCGAACTTCCAGGTTCGACCATAGCCGCCGTGAAGGTCGATGGTGACACAGTGCGTATAGAATTCGAACCTGCCTACCTGGTCAAAAGCATGACTGGCTCCGTCGAACGTACCCGCTGGAGCCAGAATGGTGCCCTGGTATTCGAGGGCGCCGAACCCGGCGATCTCGACCCCTTACCCGAGTTTCCGGTCGAGTGCCGCGGCGGGGACATAGGCGAGAACGTCTACACCTACCGCGACATGATCCCGGTACCCCTCGAAAGTCGCGGCCATGCCCATTGCGTCCTCAAGGTCGGTGACACGATGCTGCGGGTTTCGGCCGCGGGCGTGCGGCTTGATATGGAAGGGGTCCCCAAGTACATCGAACACCTGCGGCCGGCATAGCCTTTGCCTGCACGAGGCGAATGCGCAAATCCTTGCACCGATGCTGAAAAAATCTTTCGGTCCAAACCTGGGAAACGTGCGCGAGTTCATTCAATGGATCAGCGAACAGCAGCCCGGCGTCTGCTTGACATTGCAGCCGGACCACCGGGTGCATTGAGCGGAACGTGGAACAAACCCGGATCGCGCGACGATCGGATACACCACCTATCCGGTCAGCAGGGATTCGGTTTGGTCTATCGCGTCTTCGGCGGCCTCGACGATCTTGAGACTGAGCTCCGGTGACCCTGCGTCCAGCCCGACCCGCCTGAAGGCAGGTATCTCCTCGAACCCGGGTATTCTCCGACCGCGGGCGCCGCCGATCTTGGCGTGCCATTGTGCGACCAGGGTGATATCGGTGTAGTCCGCCGGGCGCGGGTGGTCGTAGTCCCACTGGTTGCACCTCGCGGCGGCATCCACGATCTCCCTGGGCATGTCCCACATGGTCAAAAGGATACGCCCCAACTCGGCGCGGTTGCTGTGTACGACATTGTCCAGCGCGGCCTCGTCCGCAAGATCCGGGTGGCGGTCCGCATAGCCGAGCAGGACCGGTTCGGCGATCGCGTGCAGCAGCCCGATCAGGGCCGCGTAACTGGGGTAGAGGTGCCCGCTCATGCGCGCGAGCGCGGCGGCGATCGCCGATACCCGCATGGTTTGCTCCCACCAGCTGTGCATCCGTTCGCGCACCACGGGAGAGCCGCTGCGCAACGATTCGCGCAGAACGCAGTGCACCGCAAGCGCAAGGGTATCTTCGGTACCAAGCCGCTCGATCGCCTGCCGGCAGCTGTGGATCGGTCTGAGCCCCGGTCCGGCGAGCTTTGCAGCACGTACCACCTTGAGGGTCAGTGCGGGACAGGCCGACAGGATGCTTGCCAGGCGGACGATGTCGCTGCCCGATTGAACGAGTGAACGTCCGACCCTCACGGCAACATCGGGATCGGAAGGTACGACGATACGACCATGGTTGAGGTCGTCGAATACGTCGAACATCAATGGATGCGTGGCGCCGTCGTCGATCAGGTCGTTGGGTCCGCTGGCCAGAAAGCTTTCTTCGACCAGGACCGAGGCGGTGGGCGCTTCGTGGGAATAGCTGTCGAGCAGACCCTGCTCCACCAGCAGATAAAGTACCTTGGTGCGGGTGACCACCCGGTAGGGTGATGGCCTCAGCCGCGAGACCGGTCCCTTTGCGGCGGCATCCGTATGCCGGACCCGGTGCGACGCCCTGTCGCCGGCGACCAGCTCCAGTTCGCCTTCCAGCAGAAACAATAGTCGGGAATCGGTGCTGCCACGTTCCAGCAGGCTGGTACCCGGCGGCGCGCGCAGCAGTTCGAGTTCTCCCGCCAGCTTTTCCAGCTGATGCTCGTCGAGCCCCGACAGGCGATCGAACCCGCGCAAAGCGCTATTGATTATGGTGCTGTCTTCTGGCGACACCCCGAAATTCCCTGGCGACCGGTTCGCCACCTCGTCTTCAAGCAACGGGATGGTATCTCCGACGGGGCGGCTTGGCTATGCGCGGCGGGTTCAGCCGGCCAGCAATTCGCGGGCTGCGGCGACCTCTTCGTGGGCGTCGTGCAGCAATTCGATACCGCGGTCGACCTCGCTTGTCGAAAGGCCCAGTTGTGTCAATGCGGGAACCTTGGCGGGATCGATATCGCCGCCGATGCCTTCGTGCAATTGCGCGACGATGACCAGGTCGGCGTAGTCGGTGCGCCCGGGGTGGTCCCGGTACCAGTTCTCGGCCTCCTTCGCGGCGCTGACGAGCTCCGGGGGCAGCTGCCAGGTGGAAAGGATCATGCCGCCCAGCTGGCTGCGCAGGGCCTGGATGCTCGACTCGAGCGCGGCCGGATTCTCCGCCACCTCTGGGAAATCACGGGCATAACCGATGACCGCGAGACCGCCGATATCGTGAACCAGCCCGGCCAACAGCGCCTCGTGCAGGTTGAAATTGCCGACCTTGTCACCCAGCACCTGCGCCAGTGCCGCGATCCGCAGACTATGCTCCCACATCGCAAGCATTCGTTTGCTGAGCTGCCTGGAAGGCGTACGGAACAGTTCCCTCAGCGCGAAGGTAATCACCAGGGTACGGGTATTCTGCATGCCAAGCCGGGCCACCGCCTCGGTCACGGTCGCGACCCGGGATATGCCGCCATAGCGTGCACTGTTTGCCGCCTTGACGATTTTCAGCGCAATCGCCGGATCGGTCTCGATCATTGTGGCTATCCGGCGTGCGTCCGCGTCGTCTTCGTTGACCGCCTCTCCGATGCGTACCGCGACGTCGGGCAGGCTCGGCAGGAGCAGGTGCGAGGAATTCAGATCTTCGTAGATCTGCACGGTCAGCCGGTTTTCGGCCCCCATGTACCCGAGATCTTCCTCTTCCTCGACCTTATATGTTTCCAGGGTCAGCGAGGAACCCTGCTCCGGCCGGCCCAGGGTCTGTTCGAAAAGACTGTTGTCGATGCGCAGGTAACGGACGTCAGTCTCCGCAACCACCTGATAGTGGCTGGGCCGCAGGCGCGCCAGGGGCGCCAGGGCGGAGGTGTCCGTGTGACGGGTTATCTTGACCCCACCGTCCTCGGCGACCAGCCGGCAGCTCCCTTCGAGAAGATACAGGGTACGGTCGTCCGTCGCGCCGATGCTCAACAGTTCGGTGCCTTTTCGGGCCTCGTGTACGTAAAGCTTTTCGCTGAGTGCCTTCAGTACGTCCGGGGATGACTCGCGCAGGGTGCTCAGGCGCTCCAGCACTGCAGGGGATGGATGTAGGGTCGTCTCGGTCATGTTGGGCCCTGAAGGATGATGCTTCTTGTTCCCAGGGCATCGGCTGAGCTCCCTGGGACTTGAATTCGGTAGGGGGGCTGGCCCCGGCGAAAGCAAGTCACTTTCCCCCAGGCACAAAAAAGCCCGCCGCAGGCGGGCCTTTCAGCCGAGGCGCCAAGGATCAGGCGGTCGAACCGACGATCTGATGCGAAAGCTCGACGACCCGCATCGCTTTCTGCGAGTAGATCTCACGGTAGTCCTTCAGCAGGCCTTCCTGCGAGTAGTAGTACTCTTTGCCGGAAATGCCTTTCTGGTGTTCGATATCCATGAACTGCTTCTGCAGGTCCAGCATCTCTGCGATCAGGGTGGCCTTCTCGGCCTTAAGGGCTTCTATATCACTCATGATTCTCTCCGGATTCGGTTGAGAGTTTTCTGCGCCCGCAAGGGGCGCGTGGCGCGAGTATAACCCAATGCTAATGTTTCAGGTCAATCCCCGGTGCTCACCCGCTCCGGGCCGGGGTCGCTGCGTCAGCAGCCGCAAAGCGGGGTTGGCCTGGCCGTGTTGAGCCGCAGTGCGCCGGTAATCTGGGCAATGTGGTCCAGCCCGTGCCGATCCAGGTAGTCGAGTATGCCCCGGTTTATCCTGGGCAGGATCAGCGGGTCGTAGAACAACGCGGTACCCACGCCGACGGCGGCGGCGCCGGCCAGCAGGAACTCGATCGCATCTTCCGGGGTGGTGACACCACCCTGACCGATGATTGGAATCCCATGCGCCTTGGTGACCTGATAGACCTGGTGGACCTTGAGAAGGGCGATCGGTTTGATTGCGGGGCCCGAAAGGCCGCCCTGATTGTTGCCGATGTGGGGGGTGCGCGACTCGATATCGATCGCCATGCCCATCAGGGTGTTTATGACGGCGAAGGCATCGCTGCCAGCCTCGATACAGCGGCGGGCATTCTCGGCGATGTCGGTCTGGTTGGGCGACAGCTTGGTGATCAGCGGCTTGTCGGTCACCGCGCGGCAGGCGGCGACGACGCGCGCCGACATGTCCGGGTCGTTGCCGAAGGCCACCCCGCCTTCCTTCACGTTCGGGCAGGAGATGTTGATCTCGATGGCGTCGATCGGGGATTCATCGAAACGGCGAGTCACTTCGATATATTCCTCGATGGTCGAGCCCGAGACATTGGCGATGAAGCGCGTTTCGCCGAAATCCAGGGTGGGCAGGATACCGTCCACCACCCTGTCGACACCGGGGTTCTGCAGACCTATCGCGTTGAGCATCCCGGCCGGGGTCTCGTAAACACGGTGGGGCGCATTGCCCGGCCGCGCCGTGCCGGTGGTCCCCTTCAGGCACACGGCGCCCGCGTCACGGTTGGAGAAGCCCTGCACGCGCGTATACTCTTCGCCGAAACCCACACAGCCGGACAGCAGCACCAGCGGCGTAGCGAAGTGCATGCCGCAGAAGTCCGAGGCAAGTCGGGGGTCGGTATCAGCCATCGGGATCGAGTTCCTCGCGTTGTTCCACATTGTTCTCTATCAGCCGGAAATCCCGCCGAACACCGGCAATATCATACGCTTGTGTGCGAACACAGGCAGCACCCTGCACCTGATCCATCCACTCGGGTTCGAACTGGACGACAAACGGCTGCGGCGCGCGGGGCTGGACTACCGCGAGTATGCGGACGTTCAGCAGTACGCCGATTTCGAGGCCTTCCTGAGCGCGGTTGAACCGGCGCGCTGGTTCGCGATCTCGACACGTGGCGCGCAGCGTTACGACGTGCCTGACTATGCAGCCGGCGATGCCTTCGTGTTCGGGCCGGAGACCCGCGGCGTCCCGCAGGCGATGTTGGATGGCCTCGCTCCGCAATACCGTATAAGGCTGCCGATGCGGGCCGGCCAGCGCAGCATGAACCTGTCGAACAGTGTTGCGGTGCTGCTTTACGAGGCATGGCGTCAACACGATTTTGCCGGCGGCGCCTGAGTACGCGGCCAGGCAAAGCCACAGCCTGGACAATAACTCTGTTAGCGGTACCTGGCCGCGAGACATGCGCCAGCGGATCAAGAAAAGCCTCTCGTCGCCGATTGAGATTCAAGGATCTTGCGGGGCCCGCGTCGGCACCGACCCCAGCCGCTGGGCATTTAATGGATCAACGCGTCAGTCAAACAGCAGAACCGGATTTCGCCGCAGCGCCCCGGACCCCCGGGCGAAATCGCGAGCCGAGACGCCGTGCGGGTGAGCGGCGTGCGCTGCGGCAGTCGATATTGTTTCTTCCGGAAACCGAGGTCACCCCGGAGCAGGGCCAGGCAATTACCCGGATTATCCTGGCTGCCCTGGGTGCCATACTGTTCTTCGGGGCCCGTCAGTACGGGCACGGCGACAACCCGTTTCTCCTGTCGGTTGCCTACCTGCTCGCCAGCGTCTTCTATCTGTCGTTCATATCCAGGCACAAGGATGATTACCAGTGGCGCCGCTACGTGGTGATCCTGCTGGATCTGGGTGTTGCCAGCTTCCTCACCGGCTATTTCGGCCAGGCCGGCATCGCTTTCTATCCCCTGTTCCTGTGGGTGATGGTAGGGAACGGCCTGCGCTACGGCGAGCACTTCATGCAGGTGGCCACTTTGTTCGGTTTGCTGGGTTTCAGTACCGCCCTGGCCTCGAGTGGCTTTCTCTGGCAACAGCCGGCCGCCTACATCGGACTGATGAGTGGCCTGGTGTTGATGCCCAAGTTCTTCCTGGTAATGATCGATCGCCTGGCCGAGGCCAATACCGAACTCAAGGCCCAGAAGGACCACGCCGAGTACATGGCCACCCACGACGTGCTTACCGGACTGCCCAACCGCGCATGCCTGCACGCCCGCATGGACCAGACCCTGGCACGCGCACGGCGTACCGGAAACGATGTGGCGGTTGCGTTCATCGACCTGGACTCGTTCTTCAGGGGTATTATTTCAGCAAGCCGTTGCCGCAGGCGCGCTTTCTGGAGCTGGCCGTCGGCCGCTGCGATTTGGCGCACAGGGCCGCGCGAGCAAGCTGATTGGAATGATCCGGTCCTTGCAAGACGCTATTTTGACGGGTCGACAATACGGGCTGTTCAGCCGGTTGCGACGGTGAATCGCCCGTTTCCGGTTGCGCGATCGATGCGGACTTCCAGCACGCAGTAGGCGTTCACCTCGATCGGTCCCTCGTTGCAGTTGCAGCCGCCGACGACTTCGGTGAAGAAGATCCCGACCCTGGCCAGGATATGATCCGCGGTCTGCTCCATTCCCAGGACCGTGGCCGCAATGTCGCGGTCATCCACCATGCCGCCCTGGCCGCAGGCGGCCTCGAGCGGCAGAGTCCCGCTGGGCAAGGCTTTCAAGGTCGAGCACAGTTCCTGGGCCAGAGCCGAGGAGTCTTTGGCTTCAAGGCATTTTAGGAATGTTTTCGCCGGCATCTGTTGTTTGCCCCCTGGGCCTTGCAGGATCAAAGCGGCCTGCCTTACAGAATCTGCTACGTTTACACAGGCCAGTTAACAAAACTAACGATGGAGAACGCCGATGTCAGTTGCAAAAGTCACAGAGATCATTTCATCCTCGAAGAAGGGTTTCGACGATGCCGTCGCACAAGGGGTGAAACGTGCATCCAAGACGCTGAAGGGAATCACCTCTGCCTGGGTTCAGGACCAACAGGTGGTGGTCGAGGACGGCAAGGTGACCGAGTACCGGGTCAATCTGAAGGTCACATTCGTACTCAATGACTGAGGAGCCCGGATGCGGGCGCGGTTCACGCCGCCGCCCGGATGTCACCCGGTAAAGGCCTCTTTCGATGACAGGTACTCAAGTTCCTGATCGGTGCTGGGCCTACCGAGGATGGCGTTGCGGTGCGGGAAGCGGCCAAAACGCCTGATCAATTCGCGGTGATGGTGCGCGAATCTCGCGTTGGACATCAGCCCGGCAGCCTCGAACAGGCGTACCGACTCATCCTGGTGATGCAGGTTTTCACTGTGCATCAGCGGCATGTAAAGAAACGCCACTTGGTCGCCGGGCAGTTGACGGTCGAATCCTGCACGCACGGCGTGCAGGGTGACCTCGATCGCCTGTGCCTCGCTGGCGAACGACTTCGCCTGGCCGCGGTACATGTTGAGCGGAAACTGATCGAGCACGATCGCCAGTGCCAGGCAACCTTCGGGTGTCCCGGTCCAGTGCGCGCAGTGACCGGCACGGGCCTGCTCCCAGGTCGACTCGAAGCGCTCCCGGATCTCGTTGTCCAGGGCCGGGGTCGACCGGAACCAGTGTTTCTGCATCGGTTCGCTGAACCAGAACGTGATGATTTCACCGGGCTCGGTCGACATGGGGCCTCCGGTGCGACTCAATCCGCGAGCTGCGCGCTCACGCGCTGCAGCCGGGCGCGCACGTCCTGCGCCAATGCGCCGACCTCGGGCCGCTGGACGAGGTCGAGTACCGCGACCGGGTCCATGAAGGCCACGGTGACACCCCCGTCGTCCTCTTCACGCACCACGACATTGCATGGAAGCAACAGGCCGATGTCCGGGTCGGCGCCGATCGCCTGATTTGCCAGCACCGGGTTGCAGGCGCCAAGTATGCGATAGGGGCGGCGTTCGATGTCCAGCTTGGCCCTGAAGGTGGCGGCGACGTCGATATCGCTCAGCACGCCGAAGCCCTCAACCTTGAGTGCCTCGGTCACCTTGGCGATGACCTGTTCGAAGGTTCCTTTCGGGTGGGCATGAAAACCGTACATAGCCTGTTCTCCTAGGTTGGATTCTGTTGTGGACCGTCGTCGGGCGCGTCCAGGGTCTGTGCCGCGGCGTCATCTGTTGTGCCCAGCCCGTGACCCTTCCACATCAGGTAGATCACCGGGATGACGAACAGCGACAGCAGCGGTGCCGTAATCATGCCACCGATCATGGGCGCCGCAATCCGGCTCATCACCTCCGACCCCGTCCCGGTACCGAGAAAGATCGGCAGCAGACCGGCGACGATCACCGCCACGGTCATCGCCTTGGGCCTCACGCGCATGACCGCGCCCTCCATGATCGCCTCGCGCAGTATGGCGGGTGTGAGGGGGCCGTGGCGGGCATGATCGCGCAGTGCGTTGTCGAGGTAGACCAGCATCACCACGCCGAACTCCGCGGCAACGCCGGTCAGGGCGATGAACCCGACACCGACCGCGACCGAAAGATTGAAGTCGAGCAGGAAGATCAGCCAGAAGCCGCCGACCAGCGCAAAGGGCAGGGAGGCCATCACCATCAGGGCCTGCCCGGCGTGGCGGAAGGTGAGGTACAGCAGCACGAAGATGATCACCAGGGTCAGCGGGACGACCTGCAACAGCCGGGCGTTGGCGCGCAGCATGTACTCGTACTGGCCCGACCAGGTGATGGAGTAACCGGGCGGCAGCTCGACCTGCTCACGCACCGCCCGCTGCGCGTCTGCCACGTAACCGCCAAGGTCGACGTCGCGGATATCGACGAAGGTCCAGCCGTTGAGCCGCCCGTTCTCGCTCTTGAGCATCGGGGGGCCGTCGATGATCCGGACCTCGGCAATCTGAGCCAGTGGAATCTGTGCGCCGGTCGGTGTCACCAGTGGCAGGTCTCGCAGCTTGCCGATGTCGTCGCGCCGCTCGCGGGGGAAGCGCAGGTTGACGGGGTAGCGCTCCAGGCCCTCCACGGTCTGGGTGATATTGATGCCGCCGACCGCGGCCGCGATCACCTGGTTGATGTCGTCGATGTTCAGGCCATAACGCGCGGCGGCCACCCGGTCGGGGGTGATATCGATATAGCGTCCGCCGGCGACGCGCTCAGAGTAGGCCGAGGCCGTGCCGGGCACGCCCATCACCACCTTTTCGATATCGCGACCGATGCGCTCAATCTCGCCCAGGTCCGGCCCGGCGACCTTGATCCCGACCGGGGTCTTGATCCCGGTGGCCAGCATGTCGATACGGGTCTTGATCGGCATCACCCAGGCGTTGGTCACTCCGGGAAACTGAACTGCTGCATCGAGCTCCCCGATGATCCCGCGCGAGGTCATCCCCGGGCGCCACTGATCGCGTGGCTTGAGCTGGATCACGGTCTCGATCATGGTCAGAGGGGCCGGGTCGGTCGCGGTATCGGCGCGGCCGATCTTGCCGAACACCCGCTTCACCTCGGGGACGCTGCGGATCAGGCGGTCGGTCTGCTGCAGCAGCTCCTGCGCCTTGCCGATCGACAGGCCGGGCAGGGTAGTGGGCATGTACATGAGGTCGCCCTCGTCGAGTTCCGGCATGAACTCCGAGCCCAGGCCATCGGCGAAGCGGGCAAGCCAGGGCGTGTCGCGGAAGGTCCATCGCCAGTCCCGGACAAGGTCCTGCTGGGCCTGCTCGATCCGCGCCACCATCGCCTGCGGTTCGCCGGTTACCAGGCCGGTAAGCTGGAAGGGCCACTTCAGGGGGGCGACGAAACCGCTGACCCCGGAGATCGGGATCACCAGGCTCGCCACCGCCAGCACCGCAATCAGCAGGGTCATCCTCGGTAGGCGCATGACGGCATTGAGCAGCGGGCGATACAGCCAGATCAGGAACACGTTCAGCGGGTTCCTGTCCTCGGCCGGGATCCTGCCACGGATGAAATAGCCCATGAGCACCGGCACCAGGGTCACGGACAGCCCGGCCGAGGCCGCCATGGCGTAGGTCTTGGTGAAGGCCAGCGGGGAGAACAGCCGGCCCTCCTGGGCCTCCAGGGTGAACACCGGCAGGAAGCTCAGGGTGATGATCAGCAGCGAGAAGAACAACGCCGGGCCGACCTCGGCCGCGGCATGCGTGATCACCTGCCAGTGTTCTCTGCCCTGTGGGGCATGGCCGTAGTCGCGATGATAGCGCTCGAGGTGCTTGTGGGCGTTCTCGATCATCACGATCGCGGCATCCACCATGGCCCCGATCGCGATCGCGATCCCGCCCAACGACATGATGTTGGCATTGATGCCCTGTTGCTGCATCACGATGAAGGAGGCCAGGATGCCAAGCGGCAGGGTGACGATCGCCACGAAGGCCGAGCGCAGGTGAAACAGAAACACCAGGCACACCAGGCCGACGACGATGAACTCCTCGATCAGCTTGTTCTGCAGGTTGCGCACCGCACGTTCGATCAGCGCCGATCGATCGTAGGTCTCGATGATCTCGACGCCCTCGGGCAGGCCCTGGCGCAGCTGCTCGAGCTTGGCCTTGACCCGTTCGATGGTGAGCTGGGCGTTCTCCCCGTAGCGCATCACCACGATACCGCCGGTCACCTCGCCTTCGCCGTCGAGGTCGGCCACCACGCGCCGCATCTCGGGCCCGATCTGTACCCGGGCGATATCGCGCAGAAGGACCGGCGTACCCATCTCGTTCACCATGATCGGTATGTGTTCGAGGTCCTCCAGGCCACGCAGATAGCCGCGCGTGCGCACCATGTACTCGGCCTCGGCCAGTTCCAGCACCGAGCCGCCCACCTCGCGGTTGGCCGCCTTGATCGCCGCCGACACCCGTGCCAGGGAAATGCCGTAGGCACGCAGCTTCTCGGGTTCGACCACTACCTGGTACTGGCGCACCATGCCGCCGACCGTTGCCACCTCCGACACGCCGGGCACGGTCTGCAATTCGTACTTGAGGAACCAGTCCTGCAGGCTGCGCAGTTCCGCCAGGTCGTGCCCGCCGCTGCGGTCGACCAGGGCGTAGCTGTAGACCCAGCCGACCCCGGTGGCATCCGGGCCGAGGCGCGGCTGTATCCCGTCTGGCAAATCCGCGGCGGCCTGGTTCAGGTACTCGAGCACCCTGGCCCGCGCCCAGTAAAGGTCGGTGCCGTCCTTGAAGATGACGTACACATAGGAGTCGCCAAAGAAGGAATAGCCGCGGACCACCTGGGCGCCGGGTACCGACAGCATGGTGGTGGTGATCGGGTAGGTGACCTGCTCCTCGACCACGCGCGGTGCCTGCCCGGGAAAGCTGGTGCGGATGATCACCTGCACGTCGGACAGGTCGGGGATGGCATCCAGCGGCGTCTTGTTCAGCGCCACCCAACCCCAGCCGGTGATGACGACGGCGGCGAGCAGGACCAGGAAGCGGTTGTTGACCGACCAGGCGATCAGCTTCTTCAACATGCGGGCGACCTCACTGCTGCGGGGCGCTGGTTGACGCGTCCTGTTCCGATTCGGCCATGCGCAGGAAACTGGCCTGCAGGCTGGACTCCGAGTCGATCAGAAACTGGCCCGATACCACCACCGCGTCACCGGCCTCTAGCCCAGTGAGGATCTCGACCATCCCGCCGCTGGACATGCCGGTGACCACGTCGACAGGCCGGAAGCGGCCCTCGCCGAGCGCCAGCACCACACTGGAACGCGTCCCGGTCTCGATTACTGCCTCCGCGGGCACCGCCAGGGCCTCATGTCTCGGCCCACCATAGATCACCACATCGGCAAACATGTTCGCCTTGAGCAGGCCGTCCGGATTGTCGAAAGCCAGGCGTACCTTGAGCGTGCGTGACTTGGGATCCAGTTCCGGATAGATGTACTCGACCGTACCCTCCCAGGTCCGGCCCGGATAAGCCGGCACCCGGATCTCCGTGCTCAGGCCCCTGGCCAGCCAGTCGATCTGGTGCTCGTAAACGTCCACGAGCACCCAGATGCGCTCCAGGTCGGCGATAGTGACGATCTCCATCTCCGGTTTGACGTACATGCCCTCGCGCATGCCCAGCCTGGTCACCACGCCGCCGGCCGGCGCGACGATCGGCACGGTGTTCTGTGATTCGCCACGTTTCTGGATGGCCGTGATCGTCGGCTCGGTCACGCCGAGCAGTCGCAAGCGGTTGCGCGCATTCTCCAGCCGGATCTTGCTGCCGTCCTTGTCGAGCGCGATCAGGTAGTCGACCTGGGCGCTGAGGATCTCGGGTGAATACAGCCGGCCGAGCAACTGTCCTTTTTCCACCGGGTCCCCCTCGGCGCGCAGGCTGAGTTCTTCCATCCAGCCCTCCGCGCGCGGGTGGACGTGGGCGAGACGGGTCTCGTCATAGTCGATTCGCCCGACCGTCTGGATGTATCGCCACAGGGTCACCCTGGCGGCAGTGGCGGTGCGCACCCCCATGCTGTTGATCACCGCGTTGCTGATGGTGACCGTGGGGTGCCCGCCGCCTTGGGCGTCGATGGTCTTTTCCACCAGATCCATGCCGCAGATGGGGCAGGTCCCGGGTTGGTCCCGCACGATCTGCGCATGCATGGGGCAGACGTATTTCGGATCCAGATGTTTGGCCGCGTGCCCAATGGCCGTGTCCCGGTTGGCTTCGGCGACCTTGTCGGTGGGTTCTTGCGCGGATTCGAGGCAGGCGCCAAGCTGCGTGGCCAGGATCAACACGACGATCCCCAAGATGCGATGTAAGTTAGCAGTCACTTTCCATATTCCGATTGAATGGCATGACTATCAGGTCATCCTGACAGATATATTCGTACAGGCCGGGGTACGGCCGATCAGCCGGGGAATATAGGTGGGCGAAAAAGGTCGTCGTGCGGCGACTCGGGTAAGGCCTCGTTGGCGAGGGGGTGCCGCAGGGCCGCTTCCGGACCTCCGGCCACCGGGGTAGTGGCAAGCGTGCCCAGGCCGGCCGGCGTGGGAAATCCGCAGCAGTGGCATTGCGACGCAGGGGAGTCGCCCGTGCAGTGCGGGCAGGGGTCGGCGCGCGACGGGTCCGTATCGGGGGTCGTCTGTGCGGTGTCCTGATGGCAGGGCATCTGGGCAGTTGCCCCGACACCCTCGACCGGGGCCGGCCCGCCACCCTGGGCCATTGTCAGCAATGGAGACATTGCCAGCAGCACGGCCAGCAGCAGGCTCAGGATCTTGCCACCGGGGCCGCCCGTCGGTCGATATGTCATCTCCCAAATCATCTGCGGTGATTCTTCCCGGTTAGCTGTGCTTAAGACCGGTGGGCAGGCCTTGGAGTTTCATGGTTTTTCCGTGCTCGCCTTGTCGATCCGACCTATGGCGCAACTCACGAACGACTTGGCCTTGGCGGTCGCGGCCTTGAGCCCCTCGACCGAGCCGACCTCGGGGTAACCCATCCTGGCGAGGGCAGTCGCCACCTGGCCACGCCATTCGGGGTTGCCCTCGATGTGGACTTCGCCCTTCTCGATGTCGACATCGACCGTCTGGACGAGTTCGTGTTCGATCAGGTGTGTGCGGATGCTGTTGGCACATCCGCCGCATTTGATGTTCTCAACCGCAATCGTGTAACTCATGATCGTTCTCCCGCCGGCTCGGGCCGGCTGTCCATACGTGCGATGATCGGACAACCGCTGCTGCTGGTCCGACATTCGCCCACAAGATGCTCCAACTCGTCGCGCAGGCGACTCAGCATCTCGATGCGCTGTTCGATCGCTGCGAGCTTGGTCTCCGTCATGGCCCTTACGTCGGCGCGTACGTCGCCACCCTGCTCGCGCAGCACCAGCAGCTGGCCGATCTCCTCGAGGCTGAAATCCATGGCTTGAGCGCGCCTGACAAAGCGCAGTCGCGCGATATCGGCCCCGCTGTAGCGCCTCTGTCCCCCGGCATTCCGCCCGACCGGGCCGAGCAGGCCGATACGCTCGTAATAGCGCAATGTGTCCGGCGAAAGGCCGGTCTGCTCGGCGGCCCCCCCGATGCTCAAATTCATGTGCGTCATTTCGGGTCCGTTATTCGCAGTACACAGAGTAATAGCTGGAGTTGACTCCAGGTCAAGCCTGTCGGGAGTGGGTTTTTTGCGGGCCGCCGGGACTTCTCTATTCCTGCCGCGCCTGACGGCTGAGCAGGTTGCGTACGGCGACCGAGGGATCGAGGCCTTCGTAAAGGACACGATAGGTCTGTTCGCTGATCGGCATCTCGACCCCGAGGGATCTTGCCTTGAGGTGTACCTCGCGGGCAGTGGCCACACCCTCGACCTCCTGACCGATCTCTTTTCGCGCCGCGGCGACATCCAGTCCCCGGGCGAGCGCAAGCCCCATACGGCGGTTGCGTGACTGGTCGTCTGTGCAGGTCAGGGCCAGGTCGCCCAGTCCTGCCAGCCCCATGAAGGTCTCCGGCTTTCCACCCAGGGCCAGGCCCAGCCGGGTGATCTCGTGCAGACCCCGGGTGATCAGCGCGGCGCGCGCATTGGCACCGAAGCCGAGGCCGTCGGAGATACCGGCCGCGATCGCCATGACGTTCTTGCTGGCACCACCGACCTGGACGCCGATGAGATCGTCGCTGGTATAGGCACGGAAGTTCTCACCGTGAAGATAGGTGGCGACGCGTTCGCCATGCATCGGGTTGTTCGAGGCCACGGTGATTGCGGTGGGGAGGCCGCGGGCGACCTCGCCGGCAAAGGTCGGACCCGAGACCACCGCCAGGTCACAGGCCGGGAGATGGCTTGCTGCGACTTCACTGAGCAGGCCGCCGCTTTCGCGGTCGAAGCCCTTGGTGGCCCAGCTGAGAGTCTTCAGCCCCGGCCGCACACGCGCGATCGCGGCGCAAGTTTCAGCAAAGGCATGGCTCGGGACCACGATCAGTACCTCGTCGGCGTTGATCACGCAGGCGGCGAGGTCGACGGTCGGCTTCAACCCTTCGGGTAGCGGTACGCCCGGAAGGTACTGGCGATTCTCGCGGTCGCGCAGGAGTGCGGCCACCTCGTCGTGCTGGTGGCCCCAGAGGGTTACATTGGATCCGTTGCGCGCCAGTTGGATCGCCAGCGCGGTGCCCCATGAACCGGCGCCGATGACGGCCAGCCTGGAGGGCGTGGAGTCCAAGTCAGTGCGCGGCGCCGCTCTCGGCCTGGGCTGCCTTGGCCTGGCGCTGCTGGGTATAGATGGCCTCGAAATTGACCGGCTGCAGGATGAACTGCGGGAAACTGCCCCGGGTGACCAGGTCGGACACGACCTCGCGCGCGTAGGGGAATACCACGTTGGGGGCGGCCACGCCCATCAGCGCGTCGGTCTCCTCTTCACCGAAACCCTGAACCAGGAACAGTGCGGCCTGCTTCACCTCCACCAGGAACACGGTCTTTTCGTCGTGCTTGGCCTCCACCGAGACCTTGAGCACCAGCTCGATGTTTTCCGCGTCGATCCTGGTCACCTCGGTGCCGAGACCCACGTTGATCTGAGGCGACCAGTTTTCCTGGAACATCTTTGGCGTGTTGGGTGCCTCGAAAGAGACGTCTTTGGTATAGATGCGCTGGACCATGAACTGGCGCTGCGCCTGTTTTTCTTCGCTCATTGTTTTCTCCTGCAGGGCGGGTTATTTGCGTTTGACCGGCAGGCTGGCATTTTCCCACGCCAGCATCCCGCCACGCAGGTTCTTGACGTTTTCGAAACCATGCTTGCGCAGCAGGTTGCACGCCGAACCCGAACGGGAGCCGGAACGGCATACGGTCACCACGGGGCGATTGCGGTGCTTTTCCAGCTGTTTTAGGTTGTTGCCCAGCCCGTTGATCGGGATGTTGATCGCGTTGACGATATGACCGTCCTTGAACTCGGCCATCGAGCGCACGTCCAGTACGACGGCGTCTTCGTGATTGATCATGGCCGTCGCCATCATGGCGTCCACGGCGTTCTTTCCGCCGGGATCGGTGACCAAGTTCCAGATGAGGGCCGAGAGTACGCCCAGGAACCCCACCACCAGCACGGTGTGGTTCGCGGCGAATTCCGGAAGTCTTTCCAGGAGTTGTTCCATGATTCCTCGCCACCGTCAGCGCCTGAAACCGACGCTACAGACAACGAAACGGGAGGCGTCTCAGCCTACCCGTCCGCGGTAATAATTTTTCCGGCGCCCGCCTTGCGGCGACGCGCCCCGCTCAGTGATCGTGGGTGCAGAACACTTCGCGCATCATGCAAATCAGCTTGAGGGTCCGATTGTCGCTAACGCGATAAAAGACCCGGTTGGCATCTTTGCGGGAGGTGAGGATACCCTTATCACGCAGGATCGCAAGGTGTTGGGAGATGTTGCTCTGGGAGGTCCCGACCTGATCGACGATATCCTGCACGCTGACTTCCTGGTCGCCCAGGGTACAGAGGATCTTGAGTCGCAGGGGGTGGGACATGGCCTTGATGGAGCGGGAAGCGCGATCGATGTCCTCGTCGCCTTCCAATAGGGTCATTTCGCTGTCAGATTCGTCATGCATAGATACAACCGACTTCTCATGAAGATTCACAGAAATATCCTCCTTCGATGGGCTATTTACTAGCCTCTAATCTAATAATAGACCTCTATTCGTACAGGAATAGGGCTCCAAGATCGAGCAGTATTCTTGAATTCGACGCCAATTTAGTTTTATGGGCGTTCGCAGCAGGGCCCCCAGGTGGCGTCCCCTGGGTTAAAGTGGTTCAATATGCCCTGACGGCCACCGAACCAGGCCCCCGTCGGCACTTTGCAAAGTTTCTCTTTTCATTTCATGGGGTTATTTGGCAGCGGCCCGCCGGATTGGCCGGTCGCGCCGATCAAAACGCATCATGTCCAATAAGGTACGCCCTGCGGTTCTCCTGGTCCTCGACGGATGGGGGTTGAGCGACAGTACTGATCACAACGCCATAAATGCGGCACGTAAACCGGTTTGGGACCGGCTGTGGGCAAGCTACCCACATACCGCGATTCGAACTTCCGGGCCAGCAGTCGGCCTGCCTGGCGGGCAGATGGGCAATTCCGAGGTCGGCCATCTGAATCTCGGGGCGGGGCGGGTGGTTTATCAGGAGTTCACCCGAATCGGGCGCTCGATCCGTACGGGCTCGTTCTTTTCCAACCGGACCCTGACGGATGCGGTCGATCTGGCGGTGGGCAACGGGAGCGCCGTGCACATCCTCGGGCTGCTGTCACCCGGCGGTGTCCACAGTCACGAAGAACACATTCATGCCATGGTCAGGCTCGCGGTCGAGCGCGGCGCCCGGGATGTTTACGTTCACGCATTCCTGGATGGCCGCGACATGCCGCCGAAGAGCGCGGAGCCCTCGCTGAAGGCGATGGATGCGGTGTTCGCCGAGCTCGGTTCGGGTCGCATCGCCACCCTGATCGGCCGCTACTACGCCATGGACCGCGACCACCGTTGGGACAGGATCAAGCAGGCCTACGACCTGATCACCCAGGGCAAGGCCGGCCACTGTTCGGCAACCGCGGTCGAGGCCCTGCACAAGGCCTACGAGCGCGGTGAGAGCGACGAATTTGTCACCGCTTCCTGCATCGGGGAGCCGGTGAAGGTTGCCGACGGTGATGTCGTGATCAACATGAACTACCGGTCCGACCGGGCGCGCCAGATCACGCGCGCCTTCATCGAGCCGGATTTCGACGGGCTTCGAGCGCGAGGCGACACCCGAAATTGCCGCTTTCGTCTCGTTGACCGAATACAGCAAGGATTTCGATATTCCCGTCGCCTATCCTCCGGAGCGACTGGAGAATACCCTCGGCGAATACATCGCCAACCTGGGTCTGCACCAGCTGCGGATCGCGGAGACCGAGAAATACGCACACGTCACCTTCTTCTTCAATGGCGGTGTCGAGGCCCCGAACGAGGGCGAAGAGCGCATCCTGGTGCCTTCGCCGCAGGTGGCGACCTACGACCTTCAGCCGGAGATGAGTGCTTACGAGGTGACGGACAGGCTGGTCGAATCGATCCGCAGCGATCGTTTCGATCTCATCATCTGCAACTATGCCAACGGCGACATGGTCGGGCACACCGGCCTCTTCGATGCGGCGGTAAAGGCGATCGAAGTGCTGGACGAATGCCTCGGGCGGGTCAGCGACGCAGTCCTCGACGTCGGTGGCGAGATGCTGATCACAGCCGATCACGGCAACGCGGAGCAGATGACAGACCCCAAATCGCAGCAGGCACACACGGCACACACGCTCAACGATGTGCCGCTCATCTATGTCGGCTACTCGGCATCCGGGCTGATGGAGAACGGCGCGTTGTGCGATGTGGCCCCCACGCTGTTGCAGATCATGGGGCTCAGCCAACCGGCTGCCATGACCGGGCGGTCATTGCTGAAAACGGCCGACGTCGACGCGGCCTAGACAATCCCGCTGCATTTGCGGGCAGCGCTACTCGTTTGCTGCCAGAATGTGCTGCTGATTGAACCCGGTCTTGCGCATGCACCTGCTCCTCACATCGCTCCTCACCCTGCTGTTGCTTCTGCCTGCCGACGGCCTTGCGGCAGCGGACGCCGAAGAACAGCGAAGCAAGCTCGAGGCCCTGCGTTCGCGCATCAGCGGCCTGCGTACGGAGATGCAGTCAAAGAGCGGTGAAAAGACCGAGCTTTCACGCCTTTTGCAGGAATCCGAGCAGCACATCGGCCGCCTCGCCCGCAAGCTGCGGGTTCTGGACGGCCGCCTGTCGCGACAGGGGCAGCGCCTGCAGGGACTGCGTGATGAGCAGCTCGCACAGAGACGGTCGCTGGACGAACAGCGCGAGGTGCTGGCACGCCAGGTGCGCGCCGCCTACGCGATGGGCCGGCAGGAGCGCCTCAAGATCCTGCTCAACCAGCAGGACCCGGCGACTGTCAGCCGTGTCATGGTCTACTACGATTATCTCAACCGCGTGCGCGCGCAGAGGATGCGGGCCATCCGCCAGCACATGCAGCGCCTCGCCGACACGGAGCGCGAGATCCTGGACGAGGAGACCAAGCTGGCCGTCCTGCAGCAGGAGCAGCAGGCCGAACTCGACGCAATGCAGCGATTGCAGGCCGAGCGGAAGGACGTGGTGGCGCAGCTTACCGAGGAGCTCAACGATCAGGGGCGCCAACTCGACCGCCTCCAGTCGGACGAGCGAGACCTCAAGACCCTGATCAGCGGACTCGAGGAGGCCCTGGCCGATATCCCGGCGGAGGATCCGCAACAGCTCAGATTTGCCGGCCTGCGCGGCCGCCTTCCATGGCCTGCGCAGGGCAGGATAGTGAATCGCTTCGGTGCGCCGAAGCTCGGAAGCCTGGTTTGGGACGGTGTTATGATCTCGGCACCCGAGGGGCGCGAGGTTCGCGCGGTGCACCACGGCCGGGTGGCCTTCGCAGACTGGCTGCGTGGTTTCGGCCTGCTCCTGATCGTCGATCACGGTGACGGCTACATGACCCTGTATGGTCACAACCAGAGCCTTTTCAAGGAAGCCGGCGACTGGGTCGATGTGAATGAACCGGTTGCCCTGGTCGGCAGCAGTGGCGGCCGCGAGCAGGCTGGTGTGTACTTCGGCATCAGGCACCAGGGGCGTGCGGTCGACCCGGCGCGATGGTGCCGCCGTCCCTCCGGCAGAAAGGTGGGTTGATACCGTGCCGCGAGATGGCGACGAATTTTTTGAGGATCATTAATGAAGCAGAGTTTGCCCTCGGTAGTGGCTGCCGGACTGTTGGTCGTTGCGGGTGTTTTTGCATGGGAGCATTCGGCGCTGGCCGATCGCGCCGAGACCGATGACCAGATGCCACTGGAAGAGCTGCGCGCGTTTGCAGAGGTGTTCGGGCGTATCAAGAAGGACTACGTCGAACCGGTCGATGACCGCAAGCTGCTGAACTACGCGATCGAGGGCATGCTCAGCGGCCTCGATCCGCACTCGGCCTACCTCGATGAAGACGCGTACCGCGACCTCCGCGTGGGTACCAGTGGTGAATTTGGCGGTGTCGGCATCGAAGTGGGCATGGAGGACGGCTTCGTCAAGGTGATATCGCCGATCGACGACACGCCTGCCATGCGTGCCGGCGTGCTTGCCGGTGACCTCATCATCCGCCTCGACGATCAGCCGGTGAAGGGCATGTCCCTGGACGAGGCCGTGAAGCTGATGCGCGGCAAGCCCGGCAGCAAGCTGCGCCTGACCATCGTGCGTGATGGCGAGGACAAGCCGATCGAGATAACGATCGTGCGCGATGTCATCAAGGCCGTAAGCGTGAAACAGCGCATGCTGGAACCCGGTTTCGGCTATGTGCGGATCTCTCAGTTTCAGGCGCGCACGCCGGAGGATATGCTGGAGGCGATCGGTACGCTCAAGCGGGAGGCAGGCGGCTCGCTGAAAGGCCTGGTGCTCGACCTGCGTAACAACCCGGGCGGCGTATTGAATGCCGCCGTCGGGGTCAGTGACGCCTTCCTTACCAACGGGACCATCGTGTACACCGAAGGCCGGATCAGCGATTCGCAGCTGAAGTTCAAGGCGGCGCCGGACGACGTCCTGGAAGGTGCACCGATCATCGTCCTGGTCAACGGCGGTTCGGCATCGGCATCGGAGATCGTCGCGGGCGCGCTTCAGGATCACAAGCGTGCGGTGATCATGGGGCGGCAGACCTTTGGAAAAGGTTCGGTCCAGACCATCGTGCCGGTAAACGAACGCACCGCCGTGAAATTGACGACTGCGCGCTATTTCACTCCCAATGGCCGTTCGATTCAGGCCGAGGGGATAGTCCCGGACATCAAGCTGGGCAACGTGCAGCTGACCCGCGGGGAGGAACCAACCGGTCAGCTCAAGGAGGCTGACCTGGCGGGGCACCTCATGAACCCTGAGGAAAACGGCGGCAGCCACACCGGCGAGGAAAAGAAACCGGCCAAGTCCAAGGGTGGCAAGGGTGGCAAGGGCGGAGAGGCGGATGATCAGGATTATGCGCTCAGCGAGGCCTTGAATCTGCTAAAGGGCCTCGCGATCCTGCGCCCGAACGGTGCCTGAGTGGGACGGCCTCCTGTGACGCGCCTGATCGGTCTACTTTGCATCCTGCTGGCTGGCGCAACCGCCGCGCAACCGCCGGTGCGCATCGCCATCATTATCGATGACCTTGGCCACAGCCTCGAACTCGGGCGCGCGGCGGTCGATCTGCCGGGTGCCCTGACTTACGCGGTGCTGCCTCAGTTGCCATACAGTCGCGATATCGCGGAACGTGCACACGGGGGAGGCAAGGAGGTCATGCTGCATCTGCCGATGCAGTCTTCCGACGGGCGCCCACTCGGTCCGGGTGGATTGCGCGATGACATGAGCCGCGAGGCTTTCGCGCGCGCAGTCCGTGCAGATCTGGCCGCGGTTCCCCATGTGTCCGGGGTCAATAACCACATGGGTAGCCTTTTGACCCAAAAGCCGGCGGCAATGCGTTGGTTGATGCAGGACCTTCGGTGTTTCCGCGACCTGTATTTCGTAGACAGCCGTACCGACATGCGCACCTTGGCGCGCGAATTTGCAAGCGAGGCCGGGTTGGCGACTGCGCAACGCGATGTATTTTTGGACAATGAGCAGGAGCCCGATTACATACGCGGCCAGATCCGGCGCCTTGTCGACAAGGCGCGCAGACAAGGAACGGCGATCGGTATCGGTCACCCCTATCCCGAGACCCTGGCGGTGCTGGCGGAAGAGCTGCCGGCGTTGGCCGATCAGGGTGTCCAGCTCGTGCCGGTCTCGCGACTGGTCGAAACCAGAAGGAACCCCATGCTATGGCACGCGTCCTCGTCCCCCTTGCAAACGGTTGCGAAGAACTCGAAGCAGTAACCATCATTGATCTGCTGCGTCGCGCAGGCATCGAGGTGGTGACGGCCGGTCTCGGCGACGGTCCGGTGACCGCCAGCCGCGGAGTGGTACTGATACCCGACCGCAGCCTCGATCAGGTGCTCGACGATGACTTCGACATGGTGGTCCTGCCCGGTGGCCTGCCCGGCGCCGATCATCTCGACTCAGACCCGCGTATCCATGCCCTGCTGCAGCGCATGGCCGAACAGGACCGCTATACCGCCGCAATCTGCGCGGCGCCCAAGGTACTGTTGAACGCCGGGCTCCTGGATGGCCATAAGGCGACCGCCTACCCCGGCGTAATAGACGGCCTGGTCGGTGAAAGCACGCAGTATTTGGAGGAGGCGGTGGTCAGCGATGGCCGGGTGGTGACATCGCGCGGTCCCGGTACCGCGATGGATTTTGCCCTCACCCTTATAGAACACCTCCTCGGTGCCGCTAAACGTGAACAAGTCGAGTCACCGCTGATGCGAGCGAAAGGTTAGAACGCCATGCTTTTTCGGCCAGGCAAACTATTGCTGATCCTGCTGGTCCCGGTACTGCTGTACGGTGGCCTTAAGGCTATCCTTTACTACAACGCGAAAAGTACCGTGGACGACTTCGTTTTGGCGGTATCAAACCAGGCGGCGATACGTTATGCCGATATCACGACCGACCTGCGTGGCGCGGTCACTGTCAGCGGTATCAGTGTGCAGCCGGTCGGTTACCAGGACACCCTGGGAATCGACTCGGTGCGTGTTGCAAGCGACGACCCCATGTTCTTCATCCGCACGGCCGAATGGCAGCCCGGTGAGAACACGCCGCCGCCGAGCCTGTCTTTCTATGTCAACGGCATGCGATTGCCGCTGTCCTCGGATCTCATCAAGGATGCCGGTTCAGCGATGCAGGCGCCGGATGAGCCGGGCCAGATCTGCGCCCAGGGGCTCAACATCGAACCCGGGATGCTGAGCAGGATCGGTTTCACCGAACTCAGCATGGATCTCGATGGTTACTACAGTCTCAACGAGGAGGCCTTGTCACTTGATTTCGGGATGAACCTGGATCTGCATGACATCGAGTCGCTGCAGCTCTCTGCATCCATGACCAATGTCGATGTCGACACCCTGTCCCGGGGCGGCGTGCCCCAGATGAACCTCGGTGGTTTCAGCGTGACGGTTCGGATATCACCCGAATTTGGCCGCCGCGCGCTCAAGACCTGTGCCATGGGGACAGACGAGACCGTGCAGGAATGGGGCAATATCCTCGCCGACAAGGCGTTGGCGCAATTGCAGCAGCAGGGCCTGTCGCTGGGCAGCGGCCTGGAGGCCGCGGTGCGCAGGTTTTACCAGGACTGGGGCGAGTTCAAGATGGTCGCCGCACCGCCCCAGCCGGTAGGTCTGCCCAGTCTGATGTTCCTGCCACCGGCGCAGCTGGCCAAGGCCCTGTCACTGAGGTTGAGCCTCAACGACGAGCCGATCACCGATACCAGCTTCACCTGGCAGCAATCGGGTGCAAAGGGTCTTTCCGGCCTGCTGGGCGCCGAGCAGCCCGAGGTTCAGAACGAAGGTCGGCCGCGCCGTATCATTGTCCGCCGTGAGTACGAAAGCGTCCGGGTGCTGGACCTTGCGAGCTACATCGACCACCAGGTGAAGATCCAGCCACGTGGTTTGCCAATGCGCGAAGGCAGTTTGAAGGCGATCAGCAACGGCGTGGCCGAGGTGCAGCAGACCCTCCAGGGCGGCAAGTTCACCGTATACGTGCCGCTGGCCGACATCGAATCCGCCCAGGCGCTGATCAGGCGCGAGTTGCCGCCCCAGGATTAGAAACCCACGGCTTTTCCCACTCGTCCGGTTCGACCGGAGGACGCTCCACAACGCGAGCGGCTGCAGGGGGGAGACGTAACCTGCCGCCAGCAGTTTTCGAGACTTAGACTCGGACCAGCGTGTCCCGGTTGGGTCCGTGAGAGGCCGAATACCTGGTTGCGGCCGGGATTCTGACACCGCCCCGGCACAGCCGTACCGCGGAATTCAGTGCGTGATTGCCCAGCCGAGCAGCAGCGCGCCGCCGCCACCCAGTCCAGCGGCCAGCCACAGCGGGTTGAAGCCGACAGTGGCGTCGAGCAGTCCGGCCACCAGCGCGCCGGTGAGGGTGAGGGTCGCGCCCGCCAGGCTCACCTGGGTGCGCTTGTTGCCGGAGCGGATCTCGTCATGGATCTGTTGCAGCTGTTGCGAGGTCCATTTGATCTCCAGTTCACCGTCGACCGCCTTGCGCAGGACGCGGTGGGCCAACAGCGGAATCTCCGGCAGATCCTCGGAGATCTGCGGCAGGGTCTCCTTCACCCGGCGCAGGAACGCCTTCGGACCAACCTGCTCGGACATCCAGCGTTCCATGAACGGCTTGGCGGTGCTCCACAGGTCGAGCTGCGGATACAGCATGCGCCCAAGGCCCTCGATGTTGAGCAGGGTCTTCTGCAACAGCACCAGCTGCGGCTGGACCTCCATGTTGAAACGTCGCGCGGTCTGGAACAGGCGCAACAGGAAATGTCCGAAGGAGATCTCGCTGATCGGCTTTTCCCAAATCGGTTCGGACACAGTGCGGATCGCCGCCTCGAAATCCTCGACCCGGGTATTGCGCGGCACCCAGCCCGATTCGACATGCAGCTCGGCCACCTTGCGGTAGTCGCGGTGGAAGAAGGCCAGCAGGTTTTCCGCCAGGTAACGCTGATCCGCCGCGGTAAGGGTGCCCATGATCCCGAAGTCGACCCCTATATAGGTGCCATCGGCGCGGACAAAGATGTTGCCGGGGTGCATGTCGGCGTGAAAGAAGTTGTCTCTGAACACCTGGGTGAAGAAGATCTCCACTCCGCGCTCACCCAGTGCCTTGAGATCCACCCCCTCGGCGATCAGTTGATCGACCTGGTCCACCGGGGTGCCGTAGATCCGTTCCTGAACCATGACGTTTTCGCGCGTCAGGTCCCAGAAGATCTCAGGCACGTAGAGCAGCTTGCCATCGGCGAAGTTTCGCCGCAGCTGGGTCGCGTTGGCAGCCTCGCGCAGCAGGTCGAGTTCGTCGTGGATGGTCTTGTTGTATTCCTCGACCACCTCGACCGGACGCAGCCGACGGGCCTCGCTCGAGTACTTGCGCGCCAGGCGCGCGATCGTGAACAACAGGTCGATGTCGCGCTGTATGGCCCTGTCGATGCCGGGCCGAACCACCTTGACCACGACCTTGCGGCCATTGTGCAGGGTGGCCGCGTGCACCTGGGCGATCGAGGCGGAGGCCAGCGGCCGGGTATCGAATTCGGCGAACAGTTTGCCGACCGGATCGCCGAGCGCCTTCTCGATGATGGCGCGTGCGCGCTCACCCGCGAAGGGCGGTACCTGGTCCTGTAGTTTGGCGAGTTCGACGGCGATGTCGTCGGGCAGCAGGTCGCGCCGGGTGGACAGGATCTGCCCGAATTTTACGTAGATCGGGCCCAGGTCCTCGAGTGCGCGTCGGATACGCACGCCGCGCGGAGGCTTGCTGCCCCAGTAAAAAGGCGACAGGAAGCGGAAGAAGCGGATCGGACGGAACAGGTGCGCGGCGAGGACGATCTCGTCCAGACCGTGGCGCGCTAGCACCCAGGCGATGTGCACGACGCGCAGGCTTTCGCGCACCGGGATCATTTTCGGTCTCCGCTGTTCTTCTCCAGCAGGGATATGCGGGCGGCCAGCCGCTCACAGTCGTCGCGCAGCACATCCACCTCGCCGAGAAAGTCCTCGACCTGGAAACGGTGCGGCAGCAGGCGCGCCTCTTCGGTCAGGTACTCGGAAAGGTTGTCGCGGGCACTGCGGCCGATGCGGGCGCCTTCACGCACTGCAGCGCGAACGCCACGTCCGATCTCGTGCGCAGCGATATCACCGGTAAGGCGCGACAGCTGCTCCTCCCAGTCGATGTCAAGGTCGGCGAGGGCCTCGCTGAAGCGCTGAGCGGTCCGGGTATCGCCTTCGATGCGGACCTTGCCCGAGAACAGCTGCGCCGGACCCTGCGAGCTTTCGCTCGCACGCATCAGGTCGAACGGGCTGCCGGTGAGGATGCAGTCAGGCTCACCCTCGATGCCCCCAAGAAGCTGCAGATGCCCATCGTGGCCGGGGACGAAGTTCAGTTTGATCCCCGTACCCGACAGATCGATCTGGATCACACGACCGTGCAGCGGGGCCAGTCGGTCGCGTGTACCCGGGTCGAGTCCGATCAGCTGGTTGAGGCCCTGCTCCAGCCCCTCGAGGGCGAGGTCGCGCATGGTCATTGCTGTTTTCCGATGAAGGGACGCGGAGAACGCCGAGGGGCACAGAGATCGCAGAGCGGTATATTCATAAGCGATCAGCACGCGCGAGCACGACGGCCTGACAATGCAGTCGGCCGTGCTTCAGGGATGGCAAAGCCATGGGCACATCAGGTTGGTTTGGCATGGACGGAAAAAAACTCTGTGTCCTCTGCGCTTCTCCGCGAACTCTGCGTCCACAGGGTGTCAAATCTTGAACCCGCGATGGACGGCGACGATGCCCCCGGTGAGGTTGTGTACATCGCAACGTTCGAACCCGGCGTCTTCCATCATCCGCTTCAGTGTCTCCTGATCCGGGTGCATGCGAATCGACTCGGCCAGGTAGCGGTAGCTGTCCGCGTCCTTGGCGACGATCTCACCGATCTTCGGCAGCAGCTTGAACGAATACAGGTCGTACAGTTTTTCCAGCGGCTTGTTCAGGGGCTTGGAAAACTCAAGCACCAGGGCGCGGCCGCCGGGCCTGAGCGCCTGGTACATGCCACTGAGGGCCTCTGCCTTGTCGGTGACGTTGCGCAGGCCGAAGGCGATCGTGATCAGGTCGAAGCTGTCGTCGGGAACGGGCAGGGTCTCGGCATTGACTTGGGCGTAGACCAGGTTGCCGGCATGCCCGCGGTCGACCATGCGGTCTCGGCCGACGCTGAGCATGGCGGCGTTGATATCGGTCATCAGGACCAGGCCTTCCGGGCCGACCAGGTCGGCGAAGCGGTCTGCCAGGTCGCCGGTGCCGGAGGCCAGGTCGAGCACCCGCTGACCGCGTCGTACTCCGGCCAGTTCGATCGCAAAGCGCTTCCAGAGGCGGTGGATGCCCAGCGACATCAGATCGTTCATGACGTCGTACTTGGAGGCTACCGAGTCGAAGACACCACGCACCAGGCCGGCCTTTTCGGCCGCGTCCACGGTCCGGTATCCAAAATGCGTGTGGTTTTCTTTGTCTGCCATGCGGGCGGATCCTGCGTCAGCGTCGCGGACGCAGGACGGGAAGGGTCAGGCGGCGGGCTCCTTGCGGTTGTAGCCCTTCTCCTTCAGTTCCTCCAGGTACTGCGCCCACAGGTCATCGTAGTGCTTGCCAAGATTGTACAGGGTTTCCCAGGAGTAAATGCCGGTGTTGTGTTCGTCGTCGAACTGCAGCACCACCGCGTAGTTTCCGACCGGTTCGATGCGATCGATGTTCACGCCTTCCTTGCCCAGCGGCACCTTGCGCTGGCCGGGTCCGTGACCCGCAACCTCGGCCGAGGGAGAATACACGCGCAGGTATTCCGCCGGCAGCTTGAAATTGGCACCGTCTGCAAAGCTGATCTCGAGTACACGGGACATGCGGTGCAGATTCAGTTCGGTAGGCGCGGGGGTGTTCATACGGCATTCCTCGACAGGCGGGTTTCAGGGTACGGGCGGGGCCGGAACCCGTTGAATACTTGAGCTGGTGGAATTCTACCGGGCTTTCGGCCCATTGTTAGCCCAAAGATTGTCGGCGATTGTGTGCCCGCCTCCGACGCCGGCAGACGATATGCTGTCGGCGATGAGCTTTGCGACCCCAATCTCCCCAACCCTGCTGAACCGGGCATCCGGCTGGCTGTTGCTGACGGCCGTCATATTGTCCGCGGCCCACGGGCTGTACCCGGATCTGCCCGCGGCATTTGCGGGCACGGCCTTCTGGGCGGCGGGCGTGCTGTTGGCCGGGCGGGTACACGGCCAGCAGCGTACCCAGACCCTGGCGATGCTGCTCGTCGGCGCTGCGGGCCTGGTTTACGCCTGGTCCGCAGGGGGGCAGGCGCAGCTGGGGAAGGCCCTGGAGGCCAACCAGGCCCTGCTGGCGATGCTGGCCGGCGTCAGCTTCCTGCGTCTGATCAGCCTGCCTGCCGCGGATGCCGCCGAGCGTAACCCACGCGGCCCGGGGGCCCTGTGGCGGACCCTGCTCGGGGTCCACCTGTTCGGCTCCGTGATCAACCTGTCGGCGGTGATGATCCTGGGCGATCGGCAGTCGCGGCGTCAGCCTATGACGCCACTTCAGGCCACGGTGCTCTCGCGGGGCTTCTCGCTGGCGGCGCATTGGTCACCGTTTTTCGCTGCCATGGGCGTCGCCTTGAGCAATGCACCCGGCGCCGGGTTGCTGACTTTGTCGAGCATCGGCCTGCCGATCGCGGCACTGGGTCTGCTGGCCAGCGGCTGGCAGTTTTCGCGCCGGCCCGATGTGGCCGGGTTCGTCGGTTACCCGATGCACTTCGGTGCGCTGTGGATACCCGCACTGCTGGCGTCTCTGGTGATGCTTGCACACGAAGCGATGCCGTCGACCCCGATGCTCACGCTGATCAGCCTGCTCGCCCTGCTGCTGACCCTGGTAGTGCTGCTGGCACGCGAGAGGGCCGGTGCCCTTCCGCTGTTCGTCGACCACGTGCACGAGGGGCTGCCGCGCATGTCCGGAGAGTTGCTGCTGTTTCTGGCCGCCGGGGTACTCGCCGCGGGGATCGCCAGCGCAGTGCTGAGCACCGGCTGGACTCTGGACCTGCTCGAGTTCGGCGCCACCCAGGCGAGCCTGTTGTTGCTGCTGATGGTGGGACTGTCTGTCGCCGGGGTACACCCGGTGATCAGTATCGCGACAGCTCACGGCCTACTCGCGCCCCTGGCACCGGACCCCAACCTGATGGGCATCACCTACCTGATGGCCTGGGCCCAGGGCGTTGCGATCTCGCCGCTGTCGGGCATGCACCTGGGGATGCAGGGTCGGTTCGGCATCGATTCGCGTGGTTTCCTGCGCTGGAACGCGTCCTTTACTTTGTTCATGCTCATGGTCGATATCGGCGTGCTGCATTCCTACCAGGCCCTGACAGCCTGACTGGCGTCGGTGCTTCAGGCGCCGGCCGGCGGGCCCCGCATGGCTGGACGCGGTAGTATCGGCGCACTGTGTGGCGCGGCCACGCAACACGAGAACCACATGTATGGCGGGCATCTTCGTCAGCTACCGTCGCGATGACAGCCAGGGCTTTGCGGGCCGCCTGGCCGATGATCTGATCGAGGTCCTCGGCCGCGACCGGGTGTTTCGCGATATCGAGATCCCTATCGGCAGTGATTTCACCGATGTGCTGCAACGTGCGATCTCTGCAAGCGACGCGCTGCTGGTGGTGATCGGGAGGCATTGGGCGGCAGGATCCGAAAAGGGCTACGAGTCCCGCCTGTTCGAACCGACCGATTGGGTGCGGACCGAGATCGAGGCCGCGTTTGCGCAGGGAAAGCAGGTGATTCCGGTATTGGTGGGGGGCGCCACGATGCCGCCGCCGGCCTCCCTGCCAGAGAGCATCCAGCGGCTCACCCGCATGCAGGCCGCATCGATGAGCGATCGCCATTGGGACACCGAGATCCGCGAACTCGCCGACCGGCTGCGGGCCATTTGCCCGTCATTGCGACAGGAGCAGGCGCCGGCCAGGGGCGAGTCTCCGGCGGAGGTCCTGCGGGAACTCGGTGGCCGCATACTCGACGAGGTCGAAAACAGCCGCCGGCCACGCGTTCAGACGTCGAGCCTTTCGCGTTCGCTTATGCAGCAGATCCTCAGGGCACTGGGCCGGGGCGCCAAGAAACTGCTGTCGATCGTGTTCGGCCTGGCACTGATCTATATCGGCATCCGGCTGTTTGGCGACGAAACACTGTTGGGGCACCTGGACGGCTTTGAGGCGCGTCTGCAGATGGCCTGGGAGCGCCTGCAGCTGTACATCGCGCGTCTCCAGGCCCAGTAAACTGCACGCATTGCATCTATCCTTAGTCGAATGTTTGCAGCTGCCGTCCGTGCCCATCCCAATCCATTCCCCGAGGTTGCCGAATGTCTTCCGTAGGCCTGCTGGCTCCGCCGAACGCGCATGCGGTCGCGGTTATGGCTCTGACAGGTCTTGCGCTGGTGCTGTTCACGCGCGAACGGATTGCGCTGGAGACTTCCAGCCTTTTCGTGCTGGTCGTCTTGACCCTGGGCTTCGAGTTCTTCCCGTTCGTAGCCAATGGAGAGCAGCTGCATGCGACCGCGTTTTTGTCCGGCTTCGGTCATCAGGCACTGGTCGCCGTCTGTGCCCTGATGATTCTGGGTCAGGGACTGGTTCGAACAGCCGCACTGGAGCCGGTCGGGCACCTGCTGGCGCGAGCCTGGGGTGTGGCGCCGTCGTTATCTTTATTGCTGACCCTGGTGATCGGCGCCGGACTCAGCGCGTTCGTCAACAACGTACCCATCGTGGTCCTGTTGCTGCCGATCCTGATCAGCGTGTCGGTGCGTACCAAGACGAGGGCATCCGGCATACTGATGCCGATGGGTTTTGCCACGCTCATCGGCGGGATGGGCACCACGATAGGCACCTCTACCAATCTGCTGGTGGTCAGCGTTGCCTTCGACCTTGGCGTCCGCCGCCTCCAGATGTTCGACTTCATTCTGCCGGTGGCGATTGCCGGGGGCGTCGCCATCATCTACCTGTGGCTGGTGGCACCGCGTCTGCTGCCCGAGCGGCAAACCGACCTGGGGGATGCATCGCCAAGGGTGTTTGCAGCACAACTTCTGATCCCGGAAGGCAGTTATTCGGTCGGCAAGACGCTGGCCGAGGTGGTCGAGAAGGCCGGCGGATCCATGAAGGTGTCCCGCCTGTTGCGTGGAGAGCAGTCTGCGCTGATGCCGCTGCCCGACGCCACCCTGCGTCCGGGGGACCGGCTCCTTCTCAGCGACACGGCAGACAAGCTGAAGGAATACGAGGGTGTGCTCGGCGCAACCCTCTACTCGGGCGACTTGCCGGTTGACGACGACAACCCGCTGCACGCCGATGATCAACAGTTGGCCGAGGTGGTCGTCATCCAGGGCTCGATTCTCGAGGGCACCAGCCTTTCTGCATCGCGCTTCGCGGAGCGCTACCAATTGCTTACCCTGGCTCTGCATCGCGCCGGGTGGCACCTGCAGCATATGCGTGTGCGCGTGCAGGACGCTCAGCTGAGGGTCGGGGACGTGCTGCTGATCCAGGGTGCGAGGGCACAGATCGCTGAATTGAAACGGCGCGGCGATGTCCTGGTACTCGATGCCACCGCGGATCTGCCGAGTACCAAGCGGGCACGGCTGGCGCTGGTGATCATGGCGGGAGTCGTACTCAGCGCAGCCCTGGGCTGGCTGCCGATAGCCATCAGCGCCATTGCGGGTGTGCTGTTGATGATCGCAACCTCCTGCCTGAGATGGCGCGACGCGGCGCGCGCACTGAATACCCAGGTAATCCTGATCGTCGTGGCCAGTCTCGCGCTCGGTTCGGCGCTGCTGCAGACCGGTGCCGCGGACTACGTAGCCCAGTTGTTCATCGACGTGACGCTGGGGGCCTCGCCGACCTGGCTGCTGAGCGGCCTGATGCTGATGATGGCGGTGTTGACCAATATCGTGTCAAACAATGCTGCCGCGGTTATCGGAACGCCGATCGCGATAGGGATAGCGCGCCAGCTGGGTCTGCCGGAGGAGCCGTTCGTGCTTGCCGTACTGTTCGGCGCAAACATGAGCTACGCGACGCCGATCGCTTATCAGACCAACCTGCTGGTGATGAGCGCAGGCGGTTACCGCTTTACCGATTTCCTGCGTGTCGGCCTGCCGCTGACTTTCATCATGTGGGCTGTCCTGTCGTGGCTGCTTCCAACGCTTTACGGTTTGTAGCAGCTAGCGGTGGGCGCCAACGGCGCTCCTGAAGACGCCTCGAGGCAACCTTTACCCTTGAGAGGAGGAATCTGATGATCGAACACCAACTCGACACCACGAACGCGGTCCTGTACGTGCGGCCGAAGACCTCGCTCGAGCAGGCTGATTTCGTGGAGCTCGCCAGGACCGTCGACCCGTACATCGAGCAAACCGGAGACCTTGCCGGCCTGATCACCGATGCCCCAAGATTTCCCGGGTGGGAAGGGCTCGGTGAAATGACCGCCCATTTTCGCTTCGTACGCGACCATCACAAGCACATCAGGGAGATTGCCGTCGTTACGGATTCCGCCCTGGGAAATGTTGCTGAGCATCTGGCCTCACACTTTGTATCAGCCGAGATCAGGCGTTTCGCTGGCGGCGAACTGGAGGCCGCGAAACAATGGACCATGGAGCGCGCCTGATTCGCCTGCAAGGGGCCCGTATCCGGCCCGGCACGGGTGCTCCGGATCACAATGCCGAGGAACAACCCAGCACCACCGGGATCACCTCGGCCAGCCAAACCGCGGGTGACCGGGTCGATGGCAAGTACGACAAAAAACGCGCAGAAACCGAGCGCGAGCCAATGCGGAAACTCCAGGCGCCTCATCGCAATACCTGTTCAAGCGGGGCATCCCAGTTTACCCGCTCAGGCCCAGACGGAACCAATATCCTGCCGGTGTGTGTGCCAGGCCACACTGCCCCGCATTCAAGGGCACCATCCCGGCCAAAACTGCGAATCAGTTCCCCAAGCGGTCTCCCGGGCTGCCGCTAAGGTTGGCAACCACAGATCGTTAAGAGGTGACGGCCGCCATGGATCAACCCAAAATCTTTGCAGACCAGAGCTGGAGCCAGTCATGGACCGAGATTCTGGTGCTCTATGCCCTGACAACCGTTGGGGTTAGCCTGCTGTTCGGGACGCACACGATAATTGCGATGGCTATTGCCCCTGTCGTCATGGTGGTGATGCTGCTGGCACTGCTGGTTTTCGTCCAGGTGCTGTGGATGGTCATGATCGGACTCGAAAGACTCGGGACGGCGATCGGCCTGCGCAAGAGTCCCCTCGCCTGACAGCCGCACCCCGGCTCAACGCCAGACGCCATCGCGGCCGCCGTACCCGGACAATACCCGGATGTAGTTCAATCGTTCGTAGTCCGAGGGGTCCTGCACGCTGGCCTGGCTCATGCGTCCGCGAAACTCACCGAGTTGCTCGAACCCCTGCTGATCCATCCACGTGCTCACGTCGGCGATCACCGTGGCCAGGTGCCCTGGGCCTTTTTGAAGCAGGGCATAACACAGGTGCACCACGTCTGCACCGGCCAGCAGGAGTTTCACGGCATCCTCGCCGGTATGGATGCCGCCGGTGGCACCGATGGAGCATCCCACCCGGCCGTGCAGCATCGCAGTCCAGCGCATTGCCAGCAGTGCGTCGGAAGAGCGCGTCGGTGTAAGGGTGTGTTGCAGGCGCATGCCATCGACCTGGATGTCGGGCTGGTAAAAGCGGTTGAACAGCGACACTCCGGCCGCCCCGGCCCCCTCCAGCTGTTTCACCATGTTGCCGATCGAACTGAAGAAGGGAGAGAGTTTCATGTTGATCGGGATCGGGACCTGTTTGCGCAACTCCTTGAGCAGGGTCACGTAGCGCTGTTCGACGGTATGGCCATCTTCGTGGATGTCCGCAGCAACGTAATAGGTATTGAGTTCGAGCGCGTCGGCGCCGGCGTCGGCGACCTCTCGGGCATGGTTCATCCAGCCGCTCGCGGTAACGCCATTGAGGCTGGCGATGACCGGGATCGCCAGGGACGCCTTCATCGCGGCCACCTGCTCTAGATAACGATCGAGCTCACCGGGAAAATCCTGGTGACTGGGCAGATAGCTGTCGGCTTCCGCATGCCCGGTCTCCTGGTGGTGCAGAAACTGGGTCATGTCGTCATCGCCGGCGGTCACCGCCTCCTCGAACAGGGAGTACATGACGATGGCGCCTGCACCGGCATCCTCCAGCTGTCTCGCGGCATCAAGACTGCGCGACAGCGGTGAGGCCGAAGGGACAAATGGATTTTTCAGTGGCATCCCCAGCCAGTCGGTGCTCAGGTCCATGGTTCGGTACTCCCTTGTTGGTGGTGCATCCCGCATCGCCCGGTCTTCCCGGCAGCCGACCCGGGTGGCTCATGCCCAGCCGCGCTCATGATCCGGGCTCGTCGGCCCGGCCATCGCCCACGGCCAGTCTGGCCAGTTGTTCGTATAGATGGAACTTCGACATGGTCTGGTCCTGTGCCGCCTGCATGAAGCGGTGCGCCGCATCCGGGTGCGAGCGTTCGAGCACCGCAAAACGTGTCTCGGTCATCGCGAAGTCGCGGTACGGCAAGCTGGGTTCCCCGGAGTCGAGGTGCAGCGGGTTTTCGCCCTCGGCCACCCTGCGCGGGTCGTAGCGGAACAGGCCCCAGTGTCCGGCGTTGACGGCCAGGTCCTGCTGCCGCAGATTGTTGGACAGGTCAATGCCGTGCGCGATGCAGGGCGAATACGCGATGATCACCGACGGCCCCTCGTAGCTCTCGGCCTCGAGGAATGCCCTTAGCACCTGCACGTCCTTTGCCCCGTACGCCACTTGCGCCACGTACACATTTCCATAGGCCATAGCCATCAACGCCAAGTCCTTCTTGGCCACGGGTTTCCCACCAGCCGAGAACTTGGCGACGGCACCCAGCGGTGTGGCCTTGGATGTCTGCCCGCCGGTGTTCGAGTAGACCTCGGTATCCAGCACCAGGATGTTCACGTCGCGCCCCGAGGCCAGCACGTGATCGAGTCCGCCGTAGCCGATATCGTAGGCCCAGCCGTCGCCGCCGATCAGCCACACGCTCTTCTTTACCAGGTGGTCGACGATGCCCTCGAGGCTGCGTGCCTTGCGGCCCCGGATGCCAGCCAGCCTGGGCCTGAGATCCTCAATGCGGACGCGCTGTTCGAATATCCCGGCCTCGGTGTGCTGGTCGGCATCCAGTATGTCTGTGACCAATGTCTCGCCGATCTTGCCGGCCAGTTCGCGCAGCAGCTCCGCGGCATGCTCGGCCTGCTTGTCGATCGCCACCCGCATGCCCAGGCCGAACTCGGCGTTGTCCTCGAACAGCGAGTTGTTCCACGCCGGCCCTCGCCCCTGAGGATTGGTGGTATAGGGCGTGGTCGGCAGATTGCCGCCGTAGATCGATGAGCAGCCGGTGGCATTGGCGATCAGCATGCGGTCGCCAAAGAGCTGTGTGGCGAGCTTGATGTACGGCGTCTCACCGCAACCGACGCATGCGCCGGAGAACTCGAACAGCGGCTGCATGATCATCGCACCCTTGAGCGTGGTCTGCTTGAGCAGGCCGCGGTCGAATTCCGGCAGGCCAAGGAAGAATTCCCAGTTGGCCTGCTCGGTTTCCCGATGCAGGCCGACAGGAACCAGGTTGAGCGCCTTGCGCTGCGGGTCGGACTTGTCGCGGATCGGGCAGATCTCGACGCACAGGCCGCAGCCGGTGCAATCGTCGGGGGCGACCTGGTAGCTGATATGGGTGCCGGCCGGGAAGTCTTTGCCGCCCTTCACCGGGGTGTGCAAAAAGCCGTCGGGAGCGTCGGCGGTTAGCCCCTTGTCGAACGCCTTGGAGCGGATGGCGGCGTGCGGGCACACCAGCGGGCACTTGCCGCAGTGGGTGCACAGGTCCATCTCCCAATGCGGGATCTCCAGCGCGAGCTGGCGTTTTTCGTAAGCGGCGGTGCCCAGCGGCCAGGTGCCGTCGGCACTCATCGCGCTGACCGGCAGGCTGTCACCGCGCCCGGCGATCAGGGTCGCGGTGACCTTCTGCACAAACTCCGGCGCATTGGCGGCGACCACCGGCGGCATCTCGATACTGCTGCTCGGCTGTGCCGGTACGGGGATTTCATTCAGACCGGCCAGTGCCTCGTCGATCGCCGCAAAATTGCGTTGCAGCAGCCGCTTCCCCTTGCGGCCGTAGGTCTTCTCGACCATCGCCTTGATCTCTTTCAGGGCAACCTCGGTGTCCATGACCCGGGTGATGGCGAAGAAGCAGGCCTGCATGATGGTGTTGATGCGCCGACCCATCCCGGTGCGTTCGGCGATCCCGTACGCGTCGACTGCATGGAACTTCAGTCCTTTGTCGATCATCTGCCGTTGTATCGCGCGCGGCAGGCTGTCCCACAGGGCGCCGGGCACGATCGGGCTGTTGAGCAGGAATGTGGCACCCGGCGCGGCCTGGGACAACATGTCGTAGCGGGTCAGGAAATTAGGCTGGTGACAGGCGACGAACTGCGCCTCATCCACGCCGATCAGGTAGCTCGAACGGATCGGCTGGTCGCCGAAACGCAGGTGCGAGATGGTTACTGCACCGGCCTTTTTGGAGTCGTATTGAAAATAGCCCTGCACCTGGAGGTCAGTGTTATCGCCGATGATCTTGATCGAGTTCTTGTTGGCCGAGACGGTGCCGTCCGAGCCGAGGCCGTAGAACATGCAGCGGGTGATGCCCTGTGCCGCGCCCGGTCTGAACGTGGCGTCCCAGGGCAGGCTGGTGTGGGTGACGTCGTCGTCGATGCCGATGGTGAAGTGGTTCTTCGGTCGATCTCGCCGCAATTCGTCAAGGACGCCCACGACCATCCCCGGCGTGAATTCCTTCGACGACAGCCCGAAGCGGCCACCGGTCACACGCGGCATCCGGGCGAATTCGCCATCCGCGTGTGCCTGCGCCAGGGCGGTGACGACGTCCTTGTAGAGTGGCTCACCGTCGGCGCCCGGTTCCTTGGTGCGGTCGAGGACCGCGAGTGACTGCAGGCTTTGAGGCAGGGCAGCGATCAGGTGGTCTGGAGAAAACGGTCGGAACAGCCGGACCTTGAGCAGGCCGACCTTCTGTCCGGCAGCGACCAGGGTCTCGACGGCCTCCTGGGCCGCGCCCAGGCCCGAGCCCATCAGAATCACCACGCGCTCCGCATCCGGGGCACCCAGGTATTCGAACAAGCGGTACCGGCGACCTGTCAGTTCGCCGAAGCGATTCATGGTGTCCAGTAGAATATTGGGTAATAAGGCATAGTAAGTGTTTACAGACTCACGCCCCTGGAAATACACGTCGGGGTTCTGCGAGGTGCCGCGCAGCACCGGCCGGTCGGGGTTCAGGGCACGTCCGCGGTGCGCGGCGACCAGCTCCTCGTCGATCAGTGCACGCACCGTGTCGTGCCCGAGGCCCACGATCTTGTCGACCTCATGGGATGTGCGGAAACCGTCGAAGAAGTGCAGAAAGGGTACCCGTGCGGCCAGGGTGGCGGCCTGTGCGATCAGGGCGAAATCCTGGACCTCCTGCACGCTGGCCGAACACAGCATGGCGTAGCCGGTGGACCGGCAGGCCATCACATCGGAGTGGTCGCCAAAGATCGAAAGCGCCTGCACTGCCAGCGAGCGCGCGGCCACGTGCAGCACGGTCGGGGTCAGCTCGCCGGCGATCTTATACATATTCGGAATCATCAGCAGCAGGCCCTGCGAGGCGGTAAAGCTGGTCGCCAATGCACCGGCCTGCAGGGCACCGTGAACGGCGCCGGCCGCACCCGCCTCGCTCTGCATCTCGATCACCTCGGGGACGGAACCCCAGAGATTACCGGACCCCGGTGGCCGACCAGTCGTCGGCCCATTCGCCCATCGGTGAGGCGGGGGTGATGGGATAGATCGCGATCACCTCGTTGGTGAGGTGGGCGACGCGCGCCGCCGCTTCGTTGCCGTCTACGGTGATTTGGGAGGAAAGCATTGAACCGCCCAATAATGACTCTTGAGTGGACAAGAGTGGAGGCGATGCGAGCTAGCGGCAACTGCAGGCGCCGGCTTGCTTGATACAAGTCAATCAGACTTGTTGGGGAATATTGTCAGAACAGACCGTCTTCGGAACCCAGCGGGTCGGGTACCGCCTGCCACTGCGACCGCAGGTTTTTTCGGAACAACAGCTTGTGCTGGGCGGATTGGGGCAGGTCGGTGAACCGGAAAACGCCGCGAGCGACGAGCAGATCCACCACGTCCTCGAGCACCCTTACCAGGTCGACGTCGAGATTGCGCAGGAAGGCCTGAACTTCCGGGTCTTCAATCGAGACGGCCACGGCTCCTTCGGCCGCCTCTGCGGACAGGCTGCTGATGTTGCCTTTTTTGTCATGGAGAATGAAGACCTGGTGCATGGCGGGACAGTCTCAAAAGTTCGTGGATCTGGCTAAGGATTTCGGTCCGCAAGACGATAACTTTATTCCCAGTAACTACTTTCTTACCGGCATTGGCCGGGCAGGAGTGAATGGCTTGAGCCAGCCAGCAGAGAAACTTGATCTGTCGACCGAGGCCAGCACACCGGACCCGCTGGTCGAGTGTCTGCTCATGCTTGCGCGTCAGCACGGGCTGCCGGCATCGGAGTTTGCAGTAACGGCCGGGCTGCCACTCGACAACGGCCGGCTGTTGCCATCACAGTTTGATCGTGCCGCACGCCGCGTCGGCCTGCGCGCACAGGTCGTGCAACGCGGTCTGGCGGACCTGGATAAGCTGGTTACGCCGGCGATCTTGCTGCTCGAGGACGATCGTGCCTGTCTGCTGCTCGAGCCCCTCGGGGAGGGTGACGGCGCGCCTGCTGCTGCCCGAGAATCCGGAGGCGGAGGTGAGCCTGGATCCGGGTGAGCTGGAGCGCCTGTATTCGGGCTATGCCATCCTCGCCAGTCCGGCACATCGCTATGACGCGCGAACACCGGCGTCCGCCGACGCGCAGACTGAAGGGCACTGGTTCTGGGGCACGCTGCAGTCTTCGTGGCGCATCTATCGGGACGTGATTCTCGCCTCTGTGCTGATCAATGTGTTTGCGGTGGCCAGCCCGCTGTTCGTGATGAACGTCTATGATCGGGTGGTGCCGAACCAGGCCCTGGAAACACTCTGGGTACTCGCCATCGGCGTCACCATGATCTTCGGTTTCGATTTTGTTCTGCGTGGACTGCGCGGTCGATTCATCGATGTCGCCGGCAGCAAGGCGGATATCGAGCTGTCGGCCCGTCTGTTTGAACGCGTACTCGGACTGCGCCTGGACGCGCGTCCCGCCTCGGCCGGGGCCTTTGCGAACAACCTGCGCGAATTTGACGGTATCCGCGAGTTCTTCGCCTCCCTGACGCTGACCGCCTTCGTCGACGTGCCCTTCGCGCTTTTGTTCCTGCTGGTGATCTGGTTTGTCGCCGGCCCCCTGGTGCTGGTTCCGCTGGCCATTATCCCGATTCTGCTGGCCTACGGCCTGTTCATGCAGCCGCGCCTGCGGCGCGCCTCGGAACAGGGCATGCGGTCTGCGGCGCAGAAGAACGCCACCCTGGTGGAGGCCCTGGTCGAGGCCGAGACGGTCAGGGCGCTTGGCGTGGAAGGCAGGTTGCAGCGCCAGCTGGAAAACAGCGTGGCCGAGACAGCGCGCTGGGGCGCGCAGGCACGCCAGTGGGCGCTGTCGGCGACCAACCTTGCCACTTTCCTGCAGCAGATGGTGTCGGTCGGCGTGATTGTGTTCGGTGTTTATCTGATCTCCGATGGCCTGCTTTCCATGGGAGGGCTGATAGCGGCCGTGATGCTCAGTGGTCGCGCGGTCGTGCCACTGGCCCAGATCGCGGCGCTGCTGACCCGCTATTTCCAGGCCAGCACGGCGCTCACATCCCTGAACCAGGTGATGGAGATGCCGGTAGAGCGTCCCGAAGGCAAGGTGTTCGTAACCCGTCCGGTGCTGCAGGGCGATATCGAGTTTGACCACGTGAGCTTCTTCTACCCCGGCCAGGAACTGCCGGCGTTGCAGGACGCCAGTTTCCATATCAACGCCGGTGAGCGGGTCGCGATCATCGGCCGTGTGGGGTCGGGCAAGACCACGGTCAATCGCCTGATCGCGGGTTTGTTCGAGGCACAGGAGGGCGCGGTACGGATCGACGGTGTGGACATACGCCAGCTCGACCCGGGCGATCTGCGCCACAACATCGCTTACGTGTCGCAGGATAGCCAGCTGCTGTTTGGTTCCATCCGCGACAACCTGACCATGGGCGTCGCGCATGCCGATGATGAGCGCATCGTGCGTGCCGCCGAATTGTCGGGCGTGGCGGCATTCGTCAATCGCCATCCGCTGGGTTTCGATATGCCGGTGGGCGAGCAGGGTGGGATGCTGTCGGGCGGACAGCGCCAGGCAGTGGGACTGGCGCGCGCCCTGGTGCAGGATGCCCCGGTTGTCTTGCTGGACGAACCGACCGGGTCCATGGACAACAGCAGCGAAGAGCACATCAAACACGAACTGGCCGGTGTCGTGACGGGCAAGACCCTGATTCTGATTACCCATCGGGCCTCGCTGCTGGAACTGGTCGAGCGCGTGATCGTGGTTGATTCCGGCAAGGTGGTCGCCGACGGGCCCAAGGTACAGGTGCTCGAGGCACTGCGTGCCGGTCGAATCAAACAGACGCGATGAGGGGATAAGGTGTCGAACGGATATGAGGGGCTGAGCAAAGGCCCGCGCGCCGACGGTTTCGTCGTAGACGCGGCCGCCGCGATTCGTTCACGCTCGGTGCGTGGCGAGCAACTTCTGGTCTGGGTGATATTGCTGTGTCTCGCGACGCTGTTTCTATGGGCGTACTTCGCGGTGCTTGATGAGGTCGTGCGCGGTAGCGGTAAGGTCATACCATCGTCTCAGATCCAGGTGGTACAGAATCTCGAGGGTGGGATCGTCGAACAGATTGGCGTCGCCGAAGGCGAATTGGTTGTACCTGGCCAGGTGCTGCTGACCATAGACGACACACGGTTTGACTCCTCGCTGCAGGAGAACCGCGTGCGCTCGTTTAGCCTGCAGGCCAAGAGCATCCGCCTGAAGGCTGAGGCAGACGGCCTCGATGTCATGCCGCCGATGCCGGTGGAAATCACCGACGCCCTGCCAGATATCTCAGAACAGGAAAGACAGTTATTTGCTGAACGTCGCAGCCAGCTTGCGGCCAATCACCGCATCTTCGCTGAACAGGCTTCGCAGAAGCGGCACGCCATTGCCGAAATGGTGTCCCGCGGCTCGCGCCTGAAACGCAGTCTGAATCTGACTGAAAGGGAGTTGAAGGTAACCCTGCCGCTGCGCGACCAGGGGGCAGTGTCCGAGGTCGAAATACTGCGTCTGCAACGCCAGGTCAATGACCTGCGCGGTGAGCTTGACGAAACGCGCTTGGCGATCCCTCGCGCCGAGGCCGAGCTGGCCGAGGCCGAGCAGCGCCAGGTAGAGCTCGACGCCGGTTTTCGCAAGGAAGTACGGGCCGAATTGAACGAGGTGAGCGCGGAGTTGAACGCCTTCAACGCGAGCAACGTGGCGTTGGAGGACAGGGTGCGGCGAACCCAGGTGCGGTCGCCAATACGCGGTGTGGTGAAATCGCTGTTGGTCCGGACGGTCGGAGGGGTCGTTCAGCCCGGCATGGACCTGGTCGAGATCGTACCGGTAGGTGACAGCCTGCTGGTAGAGGCCAAGGTAAATCCGCGCGACATCGCCTTTCTGCATCCAGGCCTGCCGGCCAAGGTGAAACTCACCGCTTATGATTTCGCGATTTACGGTGGACTGGAGGCTCAGGTTGAACATATCAGTGCCGATACGTTCATCGAAGAGAATGGCGATGCGTACTATCTGGTCCGCGTGCGCACCAGTGATCCGACGCTGTTCAAGGCCGGAAAACCGTTCTCGATCATCCCGGGCATGACCGCTGAGGTAGATATCCTTGTTGGCGAAAAAACGGTTCTTTCCTATCTGCTCAAGCCTGTGCTGCGTGCGCGGGAGAATGCACTGCGGGAACCCTGAGTCATGCCACTGATCGTTGCAGCAGGGACCGATCGCGACGTTTTGAGACGTTGGTCGGATATGACACGCAAAGCGGGTTATGAATGCGTGGTCTTACCACCGGCCAGCCTGCTTGGCCAGCCGCAGATCGGGGCCGGGATCTGCCTTTACGATCTGGGGCCCCAAGGTGGTGCTGACCCGCAGCCACTTTTCGATGTCGTCGAGGCCTGTTCGGACACCCAATTCATCGCCATGTCAGCCCGCCCCGAGGCCCAGGAGGGTCTGCGCCTGTTACGGGGAGGGGTACGAGGCTACTGCAATCGACAGGCCTCTGGCCAGGTGCTTGCGGTGCTGTTGGCCACGGTCGTGAGTGGCAAGATATGGGCCGGCAGGCAGGTCACCGAGTATCTGCTGAATGCCGCGCTGGAAAACGCACCGCACCCATCGGGCGCGAAAAAAGATCTGTTCGAGCAGATGACGGCGCGTGAGATGGAGGTTGCCGAACAGGTCGCCGCAGGTTACAGCAATAAGCTGATAGCCGCCGAAGCTGGCATCACGGAACGCACTGTAAAGGCCCACCTCAACAGTATTTTCCGCAAGACGGGAATCCGCAACCGGGTTCAGCTGGCGCTCGCTATCTCGCAGGCAAACGAAGGTTCTGCCCATCTTTCGAACGCCTGATCGCCCCGGTCAGCGTCTAGTACCAAAGTTCAATACGGCGCCTCGGCGTCCTGCCGATACCCCGAAAGTAGCGCCCTATTCATTTAACGTTGTATCTGTCTGGAGACCGTAATGGCCGAACAAAACGCCACCAACTCTGCATCTTCTTCCATCGGTGAGGTGCAGGCGGTCACAGGCCGGGTCATTGCCATCGGCGCAAACGGTGTTGAGCGACAGCTATTTGCGGGTGACCAGATATATCCCGACGATCTCATCCGGACCATTGGTCAGGGCACGATCAAAGTCGCACTCAAGGACGGCACGAGTTTTGATCTCGGACAGGGTGCCGAGGCTTTGTTGGACGAGGCCGTTCATTCGAGCAATGTCGAGGCGCTACGTGCGGCGGCGGTAGCCGAAGCCGCGGAGATTCAACGGGCGATCGCCGAAGGTGGCGATCCCACGGAGATTGCCGACCCGACCGCAGCCGGGGGAGGGGGTGGCGGTACAGGAGAATCCATCGAAAACGCGGTGGGAATCGAAAGGACCGGTCGCGTCGGGGTGGTCGAGGCCGGTTTCGAAACTGGGGGGCTGGAGCGGGGCATAGAACCCGTACCGGTCGATCCAGTCTATTTCGGTATTGGGAGTGATGGCGCCCCGGCGGGTGGTACGGAACCTGCGGCACCGGCACCGTTGCCCACTCTGGCACTCACCGTCAGTGCTCCGGATGATAGCAACGACAATACACCGACTATCACGGGTACCACCGATGCGGGCGCCGGTAGCACGGTGTCGCTGACCGTGACCGACAGCGCGGGCGATGTGCAGAACCTCACCACTACGGTGCAGGGTGATGGCAGCTACAGTGTGGAAGTGCCGGTCGCCCTGGCCGACGGTGGTTACACAGTGGATGCGAGTGTCACGGATACGGCCGGTAATACGGCCAACGCATCTGATCCAGGCAGCGTGGTTACCTCAGGTGGCACGAACGATGCGTCGGTGGCGGTGGACGATATCGGCACGACCGATGAAGGCACGCTGCTGAGTGTGAATGCGGCGAACGGTGTGCTGACGAACGACACCGACCTGGACGGTGACACGCTCACCGTGTCGGAGGTCAACGGCACCGCGGCCGACGTCGGCAGCCCGATCACGCTGGCCTCCGGTGCGCGGCTGACGCTGAACGATAACGGCAGCTACGACTACGACCCGAACGGGGCTTTCGAGAGCCTGGGCGTGGGCGACAGCACCACGGACAGCTTCAGCTACACGGTCACGGACAACCACGGCGAGAGCGAGACGGCGACGGTGACGATCACCGTCACGGGCACCAATGACGGCCTCACGGCGGTGGACGATATCGGCACGACCGATGAAGGCACGCTGCTGAGTGTGAATGCGGCGAACGGTGTGCTGACGAACGACACCGACCTGGACGGTGACACGCTCACCGTGTCGGAGGTCAACGGCACCGCGGCCGACGTCGGCAGCCCGATCACGCTGGCCTCCGGTGCGCGGCTGACGCTGAACGATAACGGCAGCTACGACTACGACCCGAACGGGGCTTTCGAGAGCCTGGGCGTGGGCGACAGCACCACGGACAGCTTCAGCTACACGGTCACGGACAACCACGGCGAGAGCGAGACGGCGACGGTGACGATCACCGTCACGGGCACCAATGACGGCCTCACGGCGGTGGACGATATCGGCACGACCGATGAAGGCACGCTGCTGAGTGTGAATGCGGCGAACGGTGTGCTGACGAACGACACCGACCTGGACGGTGACACGCTCACCGTGTCGGAGGTCAACGGCACCGCGGCCGACGTCGGCAGCCCGATCACGCTGGCCTCCGGTGCGCGGCTGACGCTGAACGATAACGGCAGCTACGACTACGACCCGAACGGGGCTTTCGAGAGCCTGGGCGTGGGCGACAGCACCACGGACAGCTTCAGCTACACGGTCACGGACAACCACGGCGAGAGCGAGACGGCGACGGTGACGATCACCGTCACGGGCACCAATGACGGCCTCACGGCGGTGGACGATATCGGCACGACCGATGAAGGCACGCTGCTGAGTGTGAATGCGGCGAACGGTGTGCTGACGAACGACACCGACCTGGACGGTGACACGCTCACCGTGTCGGAGGTCAACGGCACCGCGGCCGACGTCGGCAGCCCGATCACGCTGGCCTCCGGTGCGCGGCTGACGCTGAACGATAACGGCAGCTACGACTACGACCCGAACGGGGCTTTCGAGAGCCTGGGCGTGGGCGACAGCACCACGGACAGCTTCAGCTACACGGTCACGGACAACCACGGCGAGAGCGAGACGGCGACGGTGACGATCACCGTCACGGGCACCAATGACGGCCTCACGGCGGTGGACGATATCGGCACGACCGATGAAGGCACGCTGCTGAGTGTGAATGCGGCGAACGGTGTGCTGACGAACGACACCGACCTGGACGGTGACACGCTCACCGTGTCGGAGGTCAACGGCACCGCGGCCGACGTCGGCAGCCCGATCACGCTGGCCTCCGGTGCGCGGCTGACGCTGAACGATAACGGCAGCTACGACTACGACCCGAACGGGGCTTTCGAGAGCCTGGGCGTGGGCGACAGCACCACGGACAGCTTCAGCTACACGGTCACGGACAACCACGGCGAGAGCGAGACGGCGACGGTGACGATCACCGTCACGGGCACCAATGACGGCCTCACGGCGGTGGACGATATCGGCACGACCGATGAAGGCACGCTGCTGAGTGTGAATGCGGCGAACGGTGTGCTGACGAACGACACCGACCTGGACGGTGACACGCTCACCGTGTCGGAGGTCAACGGCACCGCGGCCGACGTCGGCAGCCCGATCACGCTGGCCTCCGGTGCGCGGCTGACGCTGAACGATAACGGCAGCTACGACTACGACCCGAACGGGGCTTTCGAGAGCCTGGGCGTGGGCGACAGCACCACGGACAGCTTCAGCTACACGGTCACGGACAACCACGGCGAGAGCGAGACGGCGACGGTGACGATCACCGTCACGGGCACCAATGACGGCCTCACGGCGGTGGACGATATCGGCACGACCGATGAAGGCACGCTGCTGAGTGTGAATGCGGCGAACGGTGTGCTGACGAACGACACCGACCTGGACGGTGACACGCTCACCGTGTCGGAGGTCAACGGCACCGCGGCCGACGTCGGCAGCCCGATCACGCTGGCCTCCGGTGCGCGGCTGACGCTGAACGATAACGGCAGCTACGACTACGACCCGAACGGGGCTTTCGAGAGCCTGGGCGTGGGCGACAGCACCACGGACAGCTTCAGCTACACGGTCACGGACAACCACGGCGAGAGCGAGACGGCGACGGTGACGATCACCGTCACGGGCACCAATGACGGCCTCACGGCGGTGGACGATATCGGCACGACCGATGAAGGCACGCTGCTGAGTGTGAATGCGGCGAACGGTGTGCTGACGAACGACACCGACCTGGACGGTGACACGCTCACCGTGTCGGAGGTCAACGGCACCGCGGCCGACGTCGGCAGCCCGATCACGCTGGCCTCCGGTGCGCGGCTGACGCTGAACGATAACGGCAGCTACGACTACGACCCGAACGGGGCTTTCGAGAGCCTGGGCGTGGGCGACAGCACCACGGACAGCTTCAGCTACACGGTCACGGACAACCACGGCGAGAGCGAGACGGCGACGGTGACGATCACCGTCACGGGCACCAATGACGGCCTCACGGCGGTGGACGATATCGGCACGACCGATGAAGGCACGCTGCTGAGTGTGAATGCGGCGAACGGTGTGCTGACGAACGACACCGACCTGGACGGTGACACGCTCACCGTGTCGGAGGTCAACGGCACCGCGGCCGACGTCGGCAGCCCGATCACGCTGGCCTCCGGTGCGCGGCTGACGCTGAACGATAACGGCAGCTACGACTACGACCCGAACGGGGCTTTCGAGAGCCTGGGCGTGGGCGACAGCACCACGGACAGCTTCAGCTACACGGTCACGGACAACCACGGCGAGAGCGAGACGGCGACGGTGACGATCACCGTCACGGGCACCAATGACGGCCTCACGGCGGTGGACGATATCGGCACGACCGATGAAGGCACGCTGCTGAGTGTGAATGCGGCGAACGGTGTGCTGACGAACGACACCGACCTGGACGGTGACACGCTCACCGTGTCGGAGGTCAACGGCACCGCGGCCGACGTCGGCAGCCCGATCACGCTGGCCTCCGGTGCGCGGCTGACGCTGAACGATAACGGCAGCTACGACTACGACCCGAACGGGGCTTTCGAGAGCCTGGGCGTGGGCGACAGCACCACGGACAGCTTCAGCTACACGGTCACGGACAACCACGGCGAGAGCGAGACGGCGACGGTGACGATCACCGTCACGGGCACCAATGACGGCCTCACGGCGGTGGACGATATCGGCACGACCGATGAAGGCACGCTGCTGAGTGTGAATGCGGCGAACGGTGTGCTGACGAACGACACCGACCTGGACGGTGACACGCTCACCGTGTCGGAGGTCAACGGCACCGCGGCCGACGTCGGCAGCCCGATCACGCTGGCCTCCGGTGCGCGGCTGACGCTGAACGATAACGGCAGCTACGACTACGACCCGAACGGGGCTTTCGAGAGCCTGGGCGTGGGCGACAGCACCACGGACAGCTTCAGCTACACGGTCACGGACAACCACGGCGAGAGCGAGACGGCGACGGTGACGATCACCGTCACGGGCACCAATGACGGCCTCACGGCGGTGGACGATATCGGCACGACCGATGAAGGCACGCTGCTGAGTGTGAATGCGGCGAACGGTGTGCTGACGAACGACACCGACCTGGACGGTGACACGCTCACCGTGTCGGAGGTCAACGGCACCGCGGCCGACGTCGGCAGCCCGATCACGCTGGCCTCCGGTGCGCGGCTGACGCTGAACGATAACGGCAGCTACGACTACGACCCGAACGGGGCTTTCGAGAGCCTGGGCGTGGGCGACAGCACCACGGACAGCTTCAGCTACACGGTCACGGACAACCACGGCGAGAGCGAGACGGCGACGGTGACGATCACCGTCACGGGCACCAATGACGGCCTCACGGCGGTGGACGATATCGGCACGACCGATGAAGGCACGCTGCTGAGTGTGAATGCGGCGAACGGTGTGCTGACGAACGACACCGACCTGGACGGTGACACGCTCACCGTGTCGGAGGTCAACGGCACCGCGGCCGACGTCGGCAGCCCGATCACGCTGGCCTCCGGTGCGCGGCTGACGCTGAACGATAACGGCAGCTACGACTACGACCCGAACGGGGCTTTCGAGAGCCTGGGCGTGGGCGACAGCACCACGGACAGCTTCAGCTACACGGTCACGGACAACCACGGCGAGAGCGAGACGGCGACGGTGACGATCACCGTCACGGGCACCAATGACGGCCTCACGGCGGTGGACGATATCGGCACGACCGATGAAGGCACGCTGCTGAGTGTGAATGCGGCGAACGGTGTGCTGACGAACGACACCGACCTGGACGGTGACACGCTCACCGTGTCGGAGGTCAACGGCACCGCGGCCGACGTCGGCAGCCCGATCACGCTGGCCTCCGGTGCGCGGCTGACGCTGAACGATAACGGCAGCTACGACTACGACCCGAACGGGGCTTTCGAGAGCCTGGGCGTGGGCGACAGCACCACGGACAGCTTCAGCTACACGGTCACGGACAACCACGGCGAGAGCGAGACGGCGACGGTGACGATCACCGTCACGGGCACCAATGACGGCCTCACGGCGGTGGACGATATCGGCACGACCGATGAAGGCACGCTGCTGAGTGTGAATGCGGCGAACGGTGTGCTGACGAACGACACCGACCTGGACGGTGACACGCTCACCGTGTCGGAGGTCAACGGCACCGCGGCCGACGTCGGCAGCCCGATCACGCTGGCCTCCGGTGCGCGGCTGACGCTGAACGATAACGGCAGCTACGACTACGACCCGAACGGGGCTTTCGAGAGCCTGGGCGTGGGCGACAGCACCACGGACAGCTTCAGCTACACGGTCACGGACAACCACGGCGAGAGCGAGACGGCGACGGTGACGATCACCGTCACGGGCACCAATGACGGCCTCACGGCGGTGGACGATATCGGCACGACCGATGAAGGCACGCTGCTGAGTGTGAATGCGGCGAACGGTGTGCTGACGAACGACACCGACCTGGACGGTGACACGCTCACCGTGTCGGAGGTCAACGGCACCGCGGCCGACGTCGGCAGCCCGATCACGCTGGCCTCCGGTGCGCGGCTGACGCTGAACGATAACGGCAGCTACGACTACGACCCGAACGGGGCTTTCGAGAGCCTGGGCGTGGGCGACAGCACCACGGACAGCTTCAGCTACACGGTCACGGACAACCACGGCGAGAGCGAGACGGCGACGGTGACGATCACCGTCACGGGCACCAATGACGGCCTCACGGCGGTGGACGATATCGGCACGACCGATGAAGGCACGCTGCTGAGTGTGAATGCGGCGAACGGTGTGCTGACGAACGACACCGACCTGGACGGTGACACGCTCACCGTGTCGGAGGTCAACGGCACCGCGGCCGACGTCGGCAGCCCGATCACGCTGGCCTCCGGTGCGCGGCTGACGCTGAACGATAACGGCAGCTACGACTACGACCCGAACGGGGCTTTCGAGAGCCTGGGCGTGGGCGACAGCACCACGGACAGCTTCAGCTACACGGTCACGGACAACCACGGCGAGAGCGAGACGGCGACGGTGACGATCACCGTCACGGGCACCAATGACGGCCTCACGGCGGTGGACGATATCGGCACGACCGATGAAGGCACGCTGCTGAGTGTGAATGCGGCGAACGGTGTGCTGACGAACGACACCGACCTGGACGGTGACACGCTCACCGTGTCGGAGGTCAACGGCACCGCGGCCGACGTCGGCAGCCCGATCACGCTGGCCTCCGGTGCGCGGCTGACGCTGAACGATAACGGCAGCTACGACTACGACCCGAACGGGGCTTTCGAGAGCCTGGGCGTGGGCGACAGCACCACGGACAGCTTCAGCTACACGGTCACGGACAACCACGGCGAGAGCGAGACGGCGACGGTGACGATCACCGTCACGGGCACCAATGACGGCCTCACGGCGGTGGACGATATCGGCACGACCGATGAAGGCACGCTGCTGAGTGTGAATGCGGCGAACGGTGTGCTGACGAACGACACCGACCTGGACGGTGACACGCTCACCGTGTCGGAGGTCAACGGCACCGCGGCCGACGTCGGCAGCCCGATCACGCTGGCCTCCGGTGCGCGGCTGACGCTGAACGATAACGGCAGCTACGACTACGACCCGAACGGGGCTTTCGAGAGCCTGGGCGTGGGCGACAGCACCACGGACAGCTTCAGCTACACGGTCACGGACAACCACGGCGAGAGCGAGACGGCGACGGTGACGATCACCGTCACGGGCACCAATGACGGCCTCACGGCGGTGGACGATATCGGCACGACCGATGAAGGCACGCTGCTGAGTGTGAATGCGGCGAACGGTGTGCTGACGAACGACACCGACCTGGACGGTGACACGCTCACCGTGTCGGAGGTCAACGGCACCGCGGCCGACGTCGGCAGCCCGATCACGCTGGCCTCCGGTGCGCGGCTGACGCTGAACGATAACGGCAGCTACGACTACGACCCGAACGGGGCTTTCGAGAGCCTGGGCGTGGGCGACAGCACCACGGACAGCTTCAGCTACACGGTCACGGACAACCACGGCGAGAGCGAGACGGCGACGGTGACGATCACCGTCACGGGCACCAATGACGGCCTCACGGCGGTGGACGATATCGGCACGACCGATGAAGGCACGCTGCTGAGTGTGAATGCGGCGAACGGTGTGCTGACGAACGACACCGACCTGGACGGTGACACGCTCACCGTGTCGGAGGTCAACGGCACCGCGGCCGACGTCGGCAGCCCGATCACGCTGGCCTCCGGTGCGCGGCTGACGCTGAACGATAACGGCAGCTACGACTACGACCCGAACGGGGCTTTCGAGAGCCTGGGCGTGGGCGACAGCACCACGGACAGCTTCAGCTACACGGTCACGGACAACCACGGCGAGAGCGAGACGGCGACGGTGACGATCACCGTCACGGGCACCAATGACGGCCTCACGGCGGTGGACGATATCGGCACGACCGATGAAGGCACGCTGCTGAGTGTGAATGCGGCGAACGGTGTGCTGACGAACGACACCGACCTGGACGGTGACACGCTCACCGTGTCGGAGGTCAACGGCACCGCGGCCGACGTCGGCAGCCCGATCACGCTGGCCTCCGGTGCGCGGCTGACGCTGAACGATAACGGCAGCTACGACTACGACCCGAACGGGGCTTTCGAGAGCCTGGGCGTGGGCGACAGCACCACGGACAGCTTCAGCTACACGGTCACGGACAACCACGGCGAGAGCGAGACGGCGACGGTGACGATCACCGTCACGGGCACCAATGACGGCCTCACGGCGGTGGACGATATCGGCACGACCGATGAAGGCACGCTGCTGAGTGTGAATGCGGCGAACGGTGTGCTGACGAACGACACCGACCTGGACGGTGACACGCTCACCGTGTCGGAGGTCAACGGCACCGCGGCCGACGTCGGCAGCCCGATCACGCTGGCCTCCGGTGCGCGGCTGACGCTGAACGATAACGGCAGCTACGACTACGACCCGAACGGGGCTTTCGAGAGCCTGGGCGTGGGCGACAGCACCACGGACAGCTTCAGCTACACGGTCACGGACAACCACGGCGAGAGCGAGACGGCGACGGTGACGATCACCGTCACGGGCACCAATGACGGCCTCACGGCGGTGGACGATATCGGCACGACCGATGAAGGCACGCTGCTGAGTGTGAATGCGGCGAACGGTGTGCTGACGAACGACACCGACCTGGACGGTGACACGCTCACCGTGTCGGAGGTCAACGGCACCGCGGCCGACGTCGGCAGCCCGATCACGCTGGCCTCCGGTGCGCGGCTGACGCTGAACGATAACGGCAGCTACGACTACGACCCGAACGGGGCTTTCGAGAGCCTGGGCGTGGGCGACAGCACCACGGACAGCTTCAGCTACACGGTCACGGACAACCACGGCGAGAGCGAGACGGCGACGGTGACGATCACCGTCACGGGCACCAATGACGGCCTCACGGCGGTGGACGATATCGGCACGACCGATGAAGGCACGCTGCTGAGTGTGAATGCGGCGAACGGTGTGCTGACGAACGACACCGACCTGGACGGTGACACGCTCACCGTGTCGGAGGTCAACGGCACCGCGGCCGACGTCGGCAGCCCGATCACGCTGGCCTCCGGTGCGCGGCTGACGCTGAACGATAACGGCAGCTACGACTACGACCCGAACGGGGCTTTCGAGAGCCTGGGCGTGGGCGACAGCACCACGGACAGCTTCAGCTACACGGTCACGGACAACCACGGCGAGAGCGAGACGGCGACGGTGACGATCACCGTCACGGGCACCAATGACGGCCTCACGGCGGTGGACGATATCGGCACGACCGATGAAGGCACGCTGCTGAGTGTGAATGCGGCGA
>CAVWEI010000034.1:0-71783 GCA_963753845.1 uncultured Gammaproteobacteria bacterium | reverse complement strand
TCGGGTTTGAGTGTCACCGCACCACGCGGTGTCCAGCCAGTCTCTCGTCGCACCCGGCCAACGCCGCGGGTTGGCCGCGCGATACGTCATCCGATAGCAATGCTGCTATTAGAAAGCGCAAACAGAAAACCTGGCCAATTTACGTCAATAGTACATTTGCAAAAGGAGCAATAGTGATGCAAAAAAAAGGCAGGCTATCTGAACTAAAAAACGCTCAAAAAACAATTAGCAATTTCGGCAAATGGACGCAAAAGTACAAAAACATATCCGACATCGGCACATACGCCGATGAGACATCCTATCTTTTAGCTGCGGATTTTCTAGCGGATGTCGACACAATTGAAGACTGGGGATGCGGTAGCGGCGGCTTCAGGCTCTTCTGCAGATCTTCCTCCTACGTAGGTGTCGACGGCAGCGAGAGTCCATTCGTAGACAAAATCGCCGATCTGTCGACCTATTCAAGTAACGCAGAGGGGATCTTGCTACGCCACGTTCTCGAACACAATCCTGGCTGGACGCAAATCCTCAATAATGCGCTTCGTTCGTTCCGCAAGAAACTTTGCATAGTTATCTTCACTCCGTTTCTGGAAGAAACTCAAGTTATCGAGTACTACGAGGGGATGGACGTGGTTGACATCGCGTTCAGACGCAGCGACTTGACCAAACACTTTGAAGAACTGCGATGGAGCAGCGACGAAAATCTCGAAACTCAATCGCAGTATGGGGTCGAACACATTTTTTACATCCAACGCTGAAAATTAAGCAACCGTAGCTCGCTAGATTACTGATAACGCAAAAACGATTCAGATGTGAGATGTGTTCCCAATTAAGGGCAATGGCACTGACTTAAGCGACTGGAGCGAGCCCAGATGGTTGTAAGGAATTGAAATTGCGGAAGAAGGCTGACCTGGATTGGTAGGATGTTTGTCGCCAAACACACATTCCGCCAAAGCCGAGGTCAGCCGTGCACAAGGGTAAAAGCCATTCGAGGTTTCAGCAACATCGGGAGTGCATCCGTCGGGACGTGTGTGAACACAGCGCGGTGGACTTTTTCAATGTTTTGACCGGGCCGCAGTTGCTGGAGCTGACCGAGGGGTATCTGCCGGCGCATCGGGAGCGGCTGTACCCACCCACGGTGACGCTGTCGATGTTTATCAAGCAGTCGCTGGACGAGGATGGCTCTTGCCAAAGGGCGGTTAATGGCTGGGCGGCACAGCGCGTGGTGGAAGGATTGCGCCCGCAAAGCATGGATACCGGGGCGTACTGCAGGGCCCGGCAGCGTTTGCCGGTTGAGATGGTGACGGCACTGACGCGTGAGACGGGCAAGTTATTGTGTGCGCAGGCCAATACCGGATGGCGCTGGCGAGGCCGAACAGTGAAACTGGTCGATGGCACCGGCATCTCGATGCCAGACACGCCGGACAATCAGGCCCGATATCCGCAGTCGAGCAACCAGGCGCCAGGGGTTGGTTTCCCGCTGGCCCGGCTGGTTGGGGTCATTTGCCTGTCCACCGGCGCGGTGGTGGATGCAGCGGTCGGGCCTTTTGCGGGCAAGGGGCACAGCGAGCACAGCCTGGTTCGGGAGTTGGTGGGCGGATTCTGTGCAGGTGAAGTGATGTTGGCGGATGCACTGTACTGCAGCTATTGGCTGATCGCCATGCTGCAATCGGCCGGGGTTGATGTGCTGTTTGAGCAACATGGCTCACGCATCACCGACTTTCGCCGTGGTCACCGGCTTGGTACCCGTGACCATGCCGTGACCTGGTGCAAGCCAGAGCAGCGTCCGCCGTGGATGACGCGCGAGCAGTACGCGGCGTATCCGGATGAACTCACCGTGCGTGAGGTCGCGGGAGAAAAGCGTGTGTTGGTCACCACGATGCTTGACCCGAGAAAGACCAGGAAAAAGGACTTGCTGGAATTGTATGCGCAGCGCTGGCACGTTGAGCTGGACTTCAGAAACATCAAGACCACGCTTGGCATGGAAGTGCTCCGATGCCTGACTCCACAGATGGTCGAGAAGGAGCTATGGGTAAACTTGCTTGCGTACAATCTGATCCGTTTGCTGATGGCCCAGGCAGCGCTTGAAGCGGGCCTGCACCCGCGCGAGCTCAGCTTCAAGCACGCCGTGCAAATGTGGACGCAGTGGACATTGATGCATTCCGGCAGGGGGCAAGATTGGCAACGAGATACCTTATTCCAACTCATCGCTCAGGTCAGGGTCGGGCACCGGCCTGGGCGCCTCGAGCCACGTGCACGCAAACGAAGACCCAAGCCGTACCCTTGGTTAAAGGTGCCGCGCCACACTCGCTCGCCAACAAATTCGCGAATTCGGCTACCTGCCGAATGCTTAAGTCAGTGCCATTGCAATTAAGGGCATCTCTATAAATACCTCAGATTCAGGTAGAATAGCAGCGAACAGATTGAACGGGACGGATCGGCTGCAAGCAGGCTTTTTGACCAGAAAAATCGGCTGGCGAAGTTGGAGAAACTGGGCGACCCGTTGCCCCGACTGGACAGCATCGTGGACTGGCAGGCATTCCGCCCGCTGTTGAAGGTGATCCATCAGAAACAGCGCAAGAGCAACGCCGGGCGCAAGCCGCACGACGTGACGTTGATGTTCAAGATACTGGTGCTGCAATCGCTGTGCAACCTGTCCGAGGATCAAACGGAATCCCAGGTCCGAGACCGGTTGTCGTTCCAGCGCTTCTTGCAGCCGTCGCCGGAAGTAAGCGTTCGAAGCGCGCCGCTATTGACCCCTACTGATTCAGCGCAGTCGTTTTTTGGAGTCGACCGGTTGGTCGTCGGTAGCGGGTGGTTGGTCAACGTCTTTAACAGCGCCCAAAAGGCTCGGTGACACGCGCCACTGCCGGCCATCGTCGGTCCGTACGGTCACGGTTTTGCGGTTGTATTTGACGAGCGTGCCAAGGTGGCGTCCCTCTTGGCTGTCGAAGCTGACGCGCGCTCCCAGATTGAAAGCCATCATGTCGACATGCGCCTGCATCGCCCGCAGCATCTTCATGCGCTCAACGACCCGGTGGTTCAGCTGGCACAGCTCCTCCATACTCAGGCCGTCGATATCAATGGGCATGATCGAGATCAGAGCCCAGCGGTTTGTTGGCAAACAGGGTCTTCCAGCACCGCGGCGTCAGCATTTCGATGTCACGGTCTGGGCGCAGCGCGATACGCTGCAGCACATCGACCAGATAGGTATACGGATTGATATCGTGCAGTCGGCACGTCGTCAGCAGGCTCTGGATAACGCCGACCTGTTGCGCACCGACTTCCGTCCAATTGAATAACCACGCCTTGCGGCCCATCGGAATTACGCGTAGTGCTCGTTCTAGGTGATTGGTATCCATCGGCACGTCCGGGTCGCCAAGATAGACCTTCAGTTGAGCTTCATGGTTATCCGCATAGACCAAGGCCTTCGCCAACGGCTCACTGTTCACCAGATCCATCCGCTGGCGCTGTGTATAACACCAGGCAAAGAAGGCATCGACGATCGGGCGCGCCTGGCGGTTGCGGTAATCGAGCTTGGCCTGGTCCGTCAGTTCACGCATGCGAATCTGTTTCTCGACCTGGTACAACTCGCCAATACAAGTCCAAGGCCTCTTGCGCCACCGGATCACTGGTCTGGGCACGCTCGAAATACCGTCTCAGGTGGACCCAGCATTGGGCCTGCGTGACCGCTTCACGTTTTCTCGCATAGACATCGTAAGCACGATGACCATCCGTCAGCAGGGTGCCGGCAAAGTCACCCAATTGTGCAATGACATGGTCACTGCCTCGACTCGTCGACCAGGTAAAACAGATCTCATCGTCTTCGCCATAGACCGGCCAATACCAGGTCTGACGCATCTTGCCTTTGCCGGATCGCCCCGCCTTGATCGGCGTCTCATCCATGGCCAGCACCTTGCTCTGCAAGATATGCAGCCATTGTGCGTCGGAGATCGGCTGCAACAGGCCAATCGCCTGTTGCACATAGTGCGTCAGCGTCGAACGGCTCAGCGCAATGCCGGCATCGGCCAGCCGCTGGTGCTGGCGATACAAGGGCATGTGATAACAAAACTTGTCGACCAGCAGTCCAGCCAGAAAGCTGACATCGGCCAGCCTGTCGTCACCAAAACGCCCTTACACAGAAAATTTAGCATCTCGAGCAGCCTCCGTAAGCCCACTTTCACTGTCAAAACCGATCCAAAGCGGTGCCGTCACTCGCCGATCAAAGCCCGCCGCCTGAATACCGCCTTTACGACCGCTCAAGCAACATTGAGGCTAAAAGGCAAGCCGCAGTAGACTCATTATCATTCTTCAGAGAGCTGTTTGCCTGTCAATATTCTCTTAACCAGTTCATCTTTGAAATCACCTCGACTGCTATACTAAGTAGGCGGAGCTCGCGAAAAAGGTCAATATGAAAACATTAAAGAGATGATGACGCATCCTAAGATCAGCATAATCGTTCCAGTCTATAATGCGGAAACTGCCATGCGAGCTTGCCTTGATTCGGCTACTCAGCAAACGCTGGAGAATATCGAAATAATTTGTGTAGAGGACTGCTCAACCGACTCCTCATTAGACATACTTTCAGAATATGCCTGCAATGACACGAGAGTTACAATTATCAATCATGACACAAATAAAGGCGAGGGTTCTGCAAGAAACACGGGGCTGGATAATGCCAGAGGCGAGTATGTTTTTCATCTAGATGCGGACGATACACTTCCGTTGAATGCACTGGAGTTACTTTATACAGAAGCCCATTTGCATGGGAGCGATATGGTCAAGGGAAGTTTCATAATAATTTATGAGGGGGATGGCGTCGATAATAAAATTCCCTCAGCCCCTAGCAGTAAGGTAATAAACACTAATATACATAAATCGCAATTTCTCCAGCGGATACCCATAAGCCATTGCACTTACCTATACAAAAGACAATTTCTAAATCAGCATAGCATAAGGTATAGAACCGATTTAGTTGTTGGTCTTGATTTAGTGACTCTTGCAACGGCCCTGCTTCATGCTAGTACGGTAACATTAATACCTGATATCGTTTACTATTACCATCAATCTGCAACCTCAGTAATCAGGGGGCCTCTTTCTGTAAAAATAGCTGTAGATTCAATCAGATCAATAGGAATAATCGTTGGTATGTTTAACGCTATAGGAATGTATCAAGCGGCAATTCGCCGTTTAAAATCATGGAATTACGTCATTGCTACATACTGGCAACGCATGCCGGCAAGCCTCACCCATAAAGAATGCATCCAGACTTTCTCGGAGTTCAGAACACTGATAACTGATAATAAAGTTGTCCCATGGGGAGCAGGCACTCCCCATAACTATCGTTATATTCTTGCACTGATACTTGCCAAACGAGACGAAGAAGCTCTTTCTTTCCTGGGCACAAAAGAGGCGTTTGAAGGGTTTTCCGATCAGGACAACTTAAAGAAAAGTCTTGAGTTTGTATTGGCACAGGTACCTGGGGATATAGAGGCACAGATGGAATTAAAGCGTATAGAGAAGAGTGAATAAAACCTAGAAAAAGCCCTAAATGGGTTCGAGAAAATAACTCGGAACGCTACAGGCTATTTTGGCGCGTACCTGGAGATTGTGCAGCTACGTTAGAGCAGGCGGGCCGCCATGAGGAGAAAGCCCATGACAAACCTAATGCCGTGCTTAAAATGCAGATTGAAGGTCTGGAATCGCACAATCAGATTAAAAGGTTGTCTCAGCAAAAGGGCATCTCTAAAAATACCCCGGATTCGGGCAGAATAGCAGCGAACAGATAGAACGGGGCGGATCGGATGCAAGCAGGCTTTTTTGACCAGGAAGATCGGCTGGCGAAGTTGGAGAAACTGGGTGACCCGTTGCCCCGACTGGACAGCATCGTGGACTGGCAGGCATTCCGCCCGCTGTTGAAGGTGATCCATCAGAAACAGCGCAAGAGCAACGCCGGGCGCAAGCCGCATGACGTGACGCTGATGTTCAAGATGCTGGTGCTGCAATCGCTGTACAACCTGTCCGACGATCAAACGGAATTCCAGGTCCGGGACCGGCTGTCGTTCCAGCGCTTCTTGCAGCTGTCGCCGGAAGACACGGTACCCGATGCCAAGACGCTGTGGCTGTTCCGCGAGCAACTGGCGCGTCATGGCCTGGTCGAGAAACTGTTCCGGCGTTTTGACGAGCAACTGTGGCAATCCGGCTTGATACCGCGAGGTGGCCAGATCATCGATGCCAGCCTGGTCAATGTGCCGAAGAACCGCAACACGCGGGACGAGAACAAACAGATTAAGGAAGGCAAGACACCGGAAGGCTGGGACGATAAGCCCAACATGAAGCGCCAGAAAGATGAGGATGCACGCTGGACCAAGAAGCACGGCAAGAGCTACTACGGTTACAAGAACCACATCAACATCGACAAGGAACACAAGCTGATCCGGCGCTACGGCGTCACAGACGCCAGCGTGCACGACAGCCAAGTCTTTGATGACCTGCTGGATGAAGATAACGGCAACCGCTCTATCTGGGCCGATTCGGCCTACCGGTCAGCGGCACGGGAAGAGCAGCTTCGGGAACAAGGCTACAACAGTCGGATTCACCGCAAGGGCACCAAGCAACGCGCCCTGAACCAGCGCGAGCAGGAAACCAATCACCGGCGCTCCAAAACAAGGGCGCGGGTAGAACATGTCTTCGGTGACCAGCGCACCGCGCAAGGGCAAGCCGTTAAGTTAATCTGTTGATCCAAGGCGTTTTACGAATGTAAGCTGCCCATATTAAATGCTATTTTGACTTTGGATCATGCAGGAGAAATCTTCCGCAACGTCTAATCGAAACCACCCCCGGATACCTCCCGACCACGGTGGGATCCAAGTCAACCATTGCAAGTCGCCGTTCTGCGCGAACTACGGCGTTGCGCCAGAACAAACATCGGTCCGCGGGAAAAATCGCTATACCCTGGATCGCAGCAAAGGCATTGCATCCTGTGTTTGCACGTTCTGCGGCGTAGAATTTCCTCTCAAGAGCAACCTCGGCATCGTCGAAGAAGTCGAGCGGATGGTATCTTACCTATCGCCTCCTGGTGCGGTGTGCTGCCCCAACGAGGCCTGTGCCAACCATACCAATCAGGTGCCCGTCGGAATTGCCGAAGCGTACGCCTCGTTCGGCAAGACCGCGATTGGTAATCCCCGCTGGCGTTGCAGCGTCTGCGGTAAAACGTTCTCCCAAAACACTAAGGCCACCGCTCGGCAAAGGGATCATCATAAGAACAAAACCATTTTCAAACTGCTGGTCAACAAGATGCCAGTACGACGCATTATCGAAGTCACCGACATCGCACCCCAAACTTTCTATCATCGCCTGGCCTTCTTCCATCGCCAGTGCCAGGCATTTGCTGCCCACAGGGAGCGCGCCTTAGCCAACCTTGCCATCCGCCGGCTATACCTCGGCGTGGATCGGCAGGACTATCTGGTGAACTGGCTGGTTCGCAAGGACAAACGCAACATCCAACTATCGGCCATTGCAGCGGTGGACAACGAACATGGCTACTGCTTCGGGGTGCATCTTAACTTTGACCCTTCGCTCGACGCCGCAGCCATCCAGGCCGAAGTCGAGACCAATGGCGATCTCCACATGCCCTATCCGCATCGGCGCTTTGCCCGTCTTTGGCTCAGTACCGATCACGACGAAGCCAGCTCAAGGTCAATGGCTACGAAGCGGCACAATCTCAGCCTGTCAACAGCGATCGATGACACCTATGCTGCGGCATTGACGCGTGACGACATTGAAAGCCCCGATGCACCATCATCTCTAGAGCGACTCCCCGAATATGGCATGCAGATCCATGGCGAGTATACGATGTACGGGCACTTTTTCTTCCTCAAACGCCTGCTGGGCAATGTCCAGAAGTGGCGCTTCTTCATCGACCAGGATCCTGGCCTCCGGGCAGCATGCCTGGCGGCATTCCACGACGAGATCCGGGGCCGCACAGCAGACGTCTTCTATGTCCGCATCAACAAGGAGCTGACAGTGGACGAAAGACGCCACAGGTACAACGACGCTAAAGCAGTGTTCGAGCAGGCAAAAGCCTCGCACCCAGACATGAAGCCGCAGGAGGTCAAGCGAGAGCTGATCAAAGAGCGTCTAGCCGTCATGACAGCGCATGGGAAATGGCAGGACCGGTGGCTGGACCATCCCTTCCCGACCATGGGCGAGCCAGAGAAGGCCGTAGCCTACCTCACCGACCTTGGCGACTACGACGAAGACCACAAAGCTTGGCTCTACAACAAGGTGAGCCTGCACGGAGTTGATTCATTTTTTAACCAAGTGCGCCGACGGCTCTCCTTGCTCGAACGACCGATCCATTCCAAGTCCAACAAGGGCCGTATTTGGAGCGGTTACTCACCGTACAATCCGGGGAATGTTACTAAGGTGCTTGATATCATGCGCACAGTTCACAACTACATTCTGCCCGGTAAGGATGGCAAAACGCCGGCCGAACGTCTTGGACTTGCTCAAGCACCGTTGGACTACGAAGATATCATTTATTTTTCCTGACCTCAGGCCGCCCGCACAATGCCCGGTTCCTGCCGAGTTGGTAAATAGTTCGCATGAGGATCTGTCGCCACAACTTCGTTCAACAGTCTGGTCGGTGATGCCCCGCAGACCAACACCAACAGCCCAGTGGAGTAGCGTCACCCAGCTTCAAGAATCATCAACAGATTAACTTAACGGCTTGGCGCAAGGGAGCATCCTGGTGCGGACAAAGGCAAGGTCCCGGCAGCGGTGAAGATTGGAATGATGAACCTGACCTACAACATGCGACGATGTGATTCTCGCTGAAGCCGCAATCCCTCCAGCGCACGGGCTGATGGGTCGAAGACGGGCCGGAAACCGGCCAAAAAGAGCAGAATCAGCTCAGACGCACAGAGAAACAAACATCAGTACGGCAGCTTTTGGCGCAGGCCGTGTAAGTCGTCGCTGGCGACGGCGTCAGAAAGGATTAATCGAGGTGCCCTCAAAGTTGCAAATGACCTCTAACGCTTTATTACACTGCAAGAATACACTCCCATAGGGACGAAAATTGCATTGCCTGACAACCCTATACAATGGATTTCTTGACACCGAAATTGGGTGGGATTCCTAAGTCAAGTTACTCCAAGTAGATATCCAGGATATACAATAATGGGTAAGTTCAATCATTTTGTGATTACTCGCTTTAGCTATCGCGGCAAGGATAATTTTTCCTCCATTGATGGTCCAACTTTCCATAGGGGACAAGACCCGCTAGACGCTAAGCGCTTGGAGCTTCGTTTCAACCTGTTTGAAATAACCTGTCTTCCAAGCGTACTTGGTCAAACGGACCAGGACTTCACCTGGATAATCATTGTAGATAGTCAATTACCGGCACATTATTTTCAACGACTACTTTTGCTGGTAAAGCATAGGAAAAAAACATTTATCCACGTTTTCGATCCACGCAACGATCTCTCGTCACTTGATTGGTTAAGCGAATACGTAACGCATCTGGGTTATATAATTACAACAAATATTGACGACGATGATTGCATTCCCACCAAATTCATTGCAGCACAGCATCGCTATTTGGAGAGACTTAAAGAGCGGAATGCATTGCCTTCTATAGGTATAATTGGGGCGAAATCTGCCCTTGAATGGGACCTGCTCCCTTCCCCTGTCGCGCCATTCGGATGGAAGGCGCCTTGGCATAGGAGGTCCATGGTACTGAGCGTAGGTTTAACTCTTTACTGCAGATCCCCGGAGTTTGATGTCTGTGTTTTAGGGCTGCGGCATAGGTTGTCGGATACGTACTTGGATTTCAGCAATCCACCAGTCAATGAGAACTCACTGTGGTTTAGGCGTTCTGTCATGCATACCGCGAGATTGAACAATCTGGATTTTAGAGAATGGCAAAGTGATAATAGTTTCTACGATATTACTCAAGATGTTGGACCTGTCATACTCAGCAACCATTATGGAAACGACCAAGCGACGAGACTGCTCGAATCAAAAAAACACCGTGTGCCTGTTACGGGTGCCGCAGACTTTCCAGAATTCGCAATCAATTGGGAAAAGGCGCGCAACTTTGTTCAAGCATTGACAGAGCATTGAATTGAAGGTGGGCAAGCTTCCCCCAAACGAATTATGATCTTGGATCCATCATGTATGTTTTTTCCATATTTCCATATGTTTAGTCAATAAATATGTCTTTTTACTTATAGTGCTTGCTATGCTATCGTTCGGATATACAATCGGTGGAGCAATGCAGTATCTAGTTTTTCGTTGAAGAAAAAACATCGTTAAGATCCAATCAATGGGCGAATATGATTTATGTAGTCCATGTGTAATTCCATATGTCCAATATTTAAAAAACTCTAATAACACTGCCCCAGTTAACGCATACGCGTACGTTCCATGAGCTGTTCGGATTCGCAACAACCCATCCTTATACTTTTCCACTTTAATAGGCGTACAGCCAAGATGAAAACATTCCCAGTCGGATGGTAATTGTTGCAAAACAGCTGATAATATTTCAAGAGAATTGTCCACAAAAACAACATCATCTTCAAACACCAGCATATGTTGATCATTATCGTGTATCGATTGCACAACTGCTGTTATATTACTCAAACTGCAACCAAATTCGGCAGATGGGTTTCGTCGATATAAATCAATATAAAAATCGTCCGGTGGTTTGGGGGCAGCAATCCAATTAATGCGTTCTAATATCCCTACTTTATAAAATTCCTTTGACACTATTTCCTTACGTTTGCCATTTTCTGGTAAATTTAGACAATATATTTTGTCGAAATAATCAAACGGGTTCACATGCAGTACCTCACGATGATTAAGGGCGCCTCGATTAATCCTTTCTGACGCCATCGCCGGCGGCGATACACACGGTCGGTGCGAAAAGCTGCGGTAGTGTTGGTTGTTTCTCTATGCGTCTGTGCCGATTCTGCCTTTTTGGCCGGTCCCGACCCGTCTTCGACCTATCAGTTCGTACACTGGGCGGATTGCGGCCTCAATAAGCACGCACATCGTCGTATGTTGGAGTGTAGGAAGGATAACCTTTTTGCCCGGTGGCAGTCCCTGCTTGCGCCGTTCGAGGCCTCCGGTCGGTCGTCGATCGGACCTAAGAAGTGACCTGGGTGGACCTGGCGCGACAGTTTTGGTCCTGAACCCGCCCAACCAGCTGTCCGCCGGCGCACTTTTCAGCACTTGCCCGCGCCCAGGCCAGCCGTTGCCGCGCCGCTGGCGTCGCAGACAAGCCGATCGGCGGCTCGGACTGAGCCGAGCCGTGGCCAAGGCGCTCAACGACCCCAGACGGCGTGCCAGCTGTCAGCATGACCTGTCGAGCCTGGTACGCCAACGCTTATATGGCTTGGCTCTGGGGTATGAGGACCTCAATGACCACCAGACGTTGCGGGATGATCTGGCCTTGCAAACGGCCGTCGAGCGCGACACGACACTGGCCAGTGCCTCGACCCTGTGCCGTTGGGAGAACCGGGCCGACCGGGCAACGGCCTGGCGGTTGCACGAGGTGCTGGTCGAGCAATTCATTGCTTCCTTCCGCCGTGCCCCAAAGCGACTGATCCTCGATTTTGATGCAACCGACGATGCAGTTCATGGCCAGCAGGAAGGTCGCTTCTTTCATGGTTATTACGACCACTACTGCTTCCTGCCGCTGTATGTTTTCTGCGGCAAGCAACTCCTGGTCAGCTACCTGCGCCCGAGCAAGATCGATGGCGCCAAGCACGCCTGGGCGATCCTCGCCTTACTGGTCAAACGCCTACGCCAGACGTGGCCCAAGGTCCGTATCCTGCTGCGCGCCGATTCGGGCTTTTGCCGCTGGAAGATGCTGCGCTGGTGCGAACGACACAGCGTCGATTACCTGGTTGGCATCGCCCACCAATAAGCGCCTTGATGCCCAGGCAAAGCCGTTCATCGACGCGGCCGAGCAACACTTCCAGCGCACCGAGCGGAAGCAACGCCGCTTCCATGTGATGTATTACGCGGCAAAGACGTGGGATCGGCGCCGGCGCATCATCGTCAAAGCAGAACATACGGCACAGGGAAGTAATCCGCGCTATCTGGTCACCAACCTGAAGGCACAGGCAAAGTATCTCTACGACCAACTGTATTGCGCGCGCGGCGAGATGGAGAACCGCATCAAAGAGCACAACAACTCGACCTCTTCGCCGACCGCACCAGCTGCCATGCTTGGTGGCCAAACCAGTTTCGCCTGCTGCTGTCGAGCTTGGCTTACACGCTGCTCGAGGCGATCCGGCGGCTCGCACTCGATGGCACAGAGCTGGCCAATGCCTACGTCGGCACGATTCGCCTGAAGCTGCTGAAGATCGGTGCCGTGATCACCCGTAACACCCGCCGCATCCGCTTCCTGCTATCCAGTGCCTATCCCTACCAACGGCTGTTTGCTCTGGTCGTTGACCGACTACAACCCACGTAACACAGCAACACAGTTGTCATGTGTGAACAGGCGGCCAAGCCGCAGGGATTCGTTTGTGCCGTTACCGCGCAGACAGTCCAATGACAGCCTTTCGAGGTCACTACCGCCTCGTTGTCTGAGGATTTGCGCCTGAAAACATGGTTTCATCGACACGCCTGGGATGACAAAACAGCCAACCCTCTCTCAAACCGCCTTCTTGGCGAAAAGCGCACTTGCTCATGCAACGTTGGGGCCAACCAGCTGTCCGCCGGCGCACTTTTCAGCACTTGCCCGCGCCGGTGGATCCTGGGAGGGTCCGATTACTTCAGCAATTGGAAGCGTCCCACCCGTTCGTGGCCAAAAATATAACAGCTGGCCGGCGGTTTGGCGGCCGGACTCGAGAGGGGCTAAGGGGAAACGGCTTGCTATACGGTGCATCGCTCGGCGCACTCAAACACGTTAGAATTCCCGGCTCCCCGTTCTTGTCAGCAACATTGCCGAACGAATGGCTAGGCGAATCCACTGGAAGCATTGACCTGGTCCCTCGGATGCTTATGCTGTTGCGGGCCAACGAACAAAATTGGCGTACATAAAAGTAGGTGAAAGATGGAGTGCAACATCTGCGGATCAACTGAATTCATCGACGTCCGGAATCGAAAAAACGCGATGTGTGCGAACTGTAAATCCTACGAGCGAACGCGCCTGCTGTTCCTGTATATCAAAAAGTATGTGGCGATCGATGCCAACTCTCGTGTACTGCACATGGCGCCGGAAAGGGGGTTGTATGATTACTTTCGTGGCGTCTGCGGAGAAAACTACACGGCGGTCGATCTCAATCCCAAGATTTATGGCGACCTGGAGGTCCAGCCATTCGATCTGTGCAAGGATGTTTTTGACCTTGAGCGCAATCATTACAACCTGATTTTGCACAACCACGTGTTGGAACACCTTCCCTGCAACGAATCGGCCGTGCTTATCCGCCTGACAAACAGCCTGAAAGACGACGGTTTGCAGCTGTTTAGCGTGCCAATTTTGAGTGGGCACTACGAAGCGGATATCGCCCCCCGCTCTCTTGCCGAACGGGAACGCAGGTTCGGCCAGGACGACCACGTGCGGCGATTTGGAAAAGAAGACATTCAACGTTCACTCGGAATGCTGTTCCAGATCCCTGATACGTACGACCTGTTGGCAGAATTCGAGGCCGACGAACTCAGACGCTACAATATACCCGAATCCAAATGGCAGGGTTATTCTAGCGACTCCGTTCTCAAGCTCCGAAAAGCGAATCTGCGGATCTGAACGGCGACTGTAAGATATAGGAGATCCCAAACGACTTCGCTAGCGGCCCTAGCTTGGAAGAATCACCAGCCTGCACGTCGCGGAATTACACCCTGACGGCAGTTATGTGCTGCCGTGCGTTAATTATAATGTGCGGTTAAGCGGGCAAGTGCGCGTTCATTGCGCATAAGAGCTTGCGCCAGTTGGGCGGCTAGTGTTTCGAGCTCGTCTCTAGAGAGACGCACGCCATCAGCGGGCGCAACCGGCTTGTCGCTAAACGCGGCCGCGTCCCACCATCGCGGGTCGGCGCGCATCGCCGCTGCCGAGTCAGCATCCAGCATTCCCAGCAGCTGTTCGTTGTCGTCGGCCGTATAGGCGGTGATGTTTTCGATCATTTGCGGGGTAAGCACCCAAGGCGCGCCCGGCATATTCACGGCTCTGGAGAGAACGCTGTCGATCAAGGATGCATGGGGGGACGGGCGCAGATCACGGCGGGCCTGGTAGAGCCGCAGCACGGCGGACGGGAGCCCTTTGTTGACCACCTTTGATTGCCAGTCTCCGGGTGGGCTATACCCGAACAAGCCTAGGAAATCGGTGAAAATATCTGTTGGCAACAGGCGGACATTCACATCAGCGAACTCCGCCCATGATCGTATGGTTTCGGTCCAAATAGTCTGTCGCAATATATTTTTGTACCACGTTTGCAGAGGTCTGTCTGACCAAGCCCCCCATTGCCACCATGCCGCGTTTATGAATTGTGCCTGCGGACGGACATAGAACACAACAGTTGGACGTGACAGCCCCATTGCCGGGAAGATGCGGTCACGGAAAAGGCCGCTTGCCGACTGCCAGCCTTCATTCGAAAGAACAATGTGGTCCGCGCCAGCGCCGCGAAGCTCGTCTGCATACGCGCGCAGAGTGGCGGGTGGAAGTTCTGCTATGGCTTGCGCTTCGGCGGATACTTGATAGCCGCGCAACCCGGGGTGGAGCGCATCGCCCATGATGATCCCTTTATCGGAAAGCGTGGCGTAAATCAGGCGTTTGTGGCCATCGATCGATTGGCATGTGGTGAGCGCTGACTGAAGGGCGCTTGACCCACACTTGCTGCGCCCGATGTGGAAAATGAATTGAGACATACAAAATACTGCTAGTTGTGGCGAGAGATAGAAGGTTCTTCAACGGCAAGTGTAAGTCAACCGACAGTCTGTCGGTTTTCTGAACCATCACCGCTCTGAAGTATAGCGCGCTTGAATGGCGTTGGCCAGCTTCATCCTAAAGACTCATATAACCCGTAGCGGCCTTATCAATGTATTCTCTCCACCAAGTCATCACATGTTTTCTTCGTTTAAGATAATCTGCTCTATTGTAGGCATTGTGAGTATTTTGGGGATTGATTTAGCCTGAAAAATGCACCAATAAGAAGGGCAAAGCCCATGTAGTTCAATAAGATTCAATTGCTTAGTTTGAACTCGAACAGGACTTTGCCCGTGACAGAATGTACCCAAGAGTCGTTTGACTTTCCAGCTTGTAAACGCCGCAAGGTTGAGGCCCGATTCGACGGCGGCGACATCACCAGCGATGGCGGCGTGTTGCTGTTGCAGCAAGCCGATCGGCGGCTCGGAATGAGCCAAGCCGTGGCCAAGGCGCTCAACGACCCCAGACGGCGTGCCAGCTGTCAGCATGACCTGTCGAGCCTGATACGCCAACGCTTATATGGCTTGGCTCTGGGGCATGAGGATCTCAATGACCACCAGACCTTGCGGGATGATCTGGCCTTGTAAACGGCCGTCGAGCGCGACACGACACTGGCCAGCGCTGTGCGGCGCACCAAGTGTGCGGCATGATCGGCACTGTCGTTGTCGTGCACCTCCCAGCCCACGATCTTGCGGCTGTACAGGTCCAGAATCAGGTACAGGTAGAACCAGTTGCCGGTCACCACCGAGGGCAGGAACGTCATGTCCCAGCACCACACCTGATTCGGCGCGATGGCGACGTGTGTGGTCGGCGGCCGCTTGGCCTGTGGCGCCTTGGCGCGGCCGCGATGACCATTCTGGCCCGCGGCACGCAGTACCCGATGGAAACTCGACTCCGAGGCCAGGTAGATGCCCTCGTCAGCCAGCATCGGCACGATGCGCGCCGGATTCTTGCGGGTTAGATTCCATGCGCGCCAAGCCGCCCAGGCACCTACACACTTCCGAGTGTCAAGGGCAACATCTCTGAACCGGTTGATTGTAGGCGAACATCCTACCAATCCAGGTCAGCCCCATTCATCAACTATCAACGTTTGCGACCATCGAGCATGATCCGCCGCCTGGCGGGCTGAGCCGAGATGGATGCCGCAGGAAACGTGCTGTTACGACCCAGACGCTTCCAGCGGCGGACGTTGCACACATGCGACCACATCCTGATGATCTGCCCAGCCTCTATCTTTGAAGAAGATAGCTTTCATGTTGGCGCGTTCGACAAGTGAAAGCACCTTGGATGGACGAACTACCGATATTCCGTAATCTCTCTGGTTTGCGTAATCTGCATAGCCGAACCCCGTTGCTTCCAGCGTGGACAGCAGTTTGCGTATACCCGATGAGTCCAGGTTGTAGTTGCGACTCCCATTCACAAGCCTTTCTTCGACCACTGCGCCATGCGTCGTGAATACGAGCACCCCTTTTGTCGTGAGGTGCATGCGCAGAAAACAAAGGACTCGATACGAATCCTCTTCAGGCAAATGCGTCAAAAGTGACCCAACCCAAATTAAGTCGAATGGTTCGTCGATCAATTGCTTCATTGATATATCTAGGTGCCTGGTTTCAATACCGAGTGTCGCACCAGCCGTCGCAACGGCAGTCCGATCAGCGTCAACGCCGAGGAGAAACGACTCCGGAAAAGCGGCACGCAACCATCTCAAGACGCGCCCGTATCCACATGCGTAGTCGAGAACTCGAGCCGGACTATTTGCTCCCAGCCGCGCACTTGTGAAACTTTCATTTATAGCTGCGATAGCGCTCGCGCCCACGGAAAAATAGTGCGCTTCGGCACCTTTTGCGTACATTCCGTCGCCAGCAGCGATAGCCTTGTTGACATGCTCGAACAAGCTCTCTTGGCAGTACAATTTCTCCGCGGGCACCCTCACCTCCACTTAATTTCCACCCTAGTTTTCAAACATCCCCCTTGAGGGGACTTATAACAACCCATACGCGGTCGTCTCGCGGTCAAGATTCTCTGCGTCGCAGATCAAAGCAATAGCCAGCACGTACGTTATGCGCCTTGTTCTTCGAAATCCTGTCTCGCAGTCTGCCTCCCGCAGAGTTATTGGAACTCCCGTCAATGAAAACCGAATTCCGAATTTTTCGGCGCCAGCACCCATAGCCTTCTAAGGCTGTAGCCGACAACGGAACTCGCATACAATTTATGGTCTTCTACTTCGAACCCTGTGGACAGCAGAAGATCTGACAATCGCGATGCCGAATGCACGCTGACATCAGGAAACAGCAAAACGCGCCCGTTCTTTTTGATCAATCTGCGAAACTCACCCAAAATCGCAGCAATGGGTTCAGGCCGGTTTTCGAGGAGGTCTGCGACAATTAAATGAAGGGACCCCTGGGAGTTGTCCAGCTTACCTCGCCTGTCCAGAATCCTGACAAATTCGTCCTCAGACAATTGCGGCCCTTGAAACGACTTCTCCCAGAACTCCTTAAGGCATTGATGCGGATTGATCCAGAGCGCCGGCAGCCTGCGATAGGGAAAAATCGATTCGGCAATGAAACGATATAGTGTCCTGTGCTCCGGATTAGACCCGCAGTCGGGGCAACTTCTTACGCCGTCCGAAAGCGCAAACTCGCTACCCGACCAGCCACACACATTGCAAAACGATGTACTCCTTCGTGCAATCCGATCCAGTAATTCTAGATCTCGGAGCCGCGGCGGATGCAGGACCTTTATTCCCTCGTGAACGCGTGACCAGATGTCAGGAGCGGTCTTGTTATATAGCGCAAGTACTGAGGGGATGTTTCCGAGCCCCCATCCCTGGCTCTCCGCGTAAAAACTGTATTCAACATCCGTATAGGCGTGCGGCACCGATTCGTTAAATCCGCCTATCGCATCGACCATCTCTCGACGGAGAATGAACAAACCTCCCTGGACATGAAAGAAGGTCCGATCTGGATTCTTTTCGGCGAAACCCTTGTTGCGGAAATTTTGGAACTCACTTATTCCATCTGCAAACGCAGACCCCGTCAGGTAGGAGGGACTATGGCCGAGCGTTCCGGCAATACCCACACCGGGGTTCTCGTCCATAAACGCAATCATTGCGTCCTCCCAGCCCTCGGCCACGGAGAAACCTTCCTTTCCACATAGGTAAATAATGTACTTCCCTCTTCCCTGCTCTATCGCTACATTCGTCCCCGGTCCAACAAACCGGTTGACGTCGTTGAATACGATAGTGACATTGTCGAACCGCTCCTGCAGATCACTAAGGAAGCAACGGACTTCTAAACCACTTTTGTTGTCGCAGATGGTGAGATGAAAAGGCGTCTTTGTATTCTCGAATACGCGGGCGATGACCTCCTTGAGTTCATCAATGTTGTTCCAACTGACTATGACAATATCAACGCGGTCAACAGACCAAACGCGTTTCAGCGTGCTGGTCAACCTTCGTACGTCATGCCTGGCCTCAACCGCCCTGCGCGCGTTGAGCGCAAGTGATGACACCGCTTCGTCGTCAAGCGTGAAAAACCGGGTTACTCCTCTAGCAAGATCCTGCGGCGAGTCGGGTGCAACAACTATCCCAGTTACCTGGTCCTGCACCAGATCCGGGATGCTGGCGACGTCGGTAACGATGACCGGCGTACCAACGGCCATGGATTCCACAACTGCCGTTGGAATTCCATCCATATCGCCGTCATCCGTCCGAATGGAGGGACTCGCAAAAAGGTCATGTTCCCGCAATACATCTACCACTTCGGCAGTGGTTTTGAGAGGGCCACATAGCTTCACATTGGCAAGCCCGTGTTCTTTAATCAGGGCCTGAAGCGGTTCTTCTTCATCGCCATAACCGTAGATATTGAACTCGATCGAATCATTTTTGAGTTGAGACGCCGCGCCTACAAGATTGTGCAACCCTTTCTTCCGCGTCAGTCGATGTACAGCGCAAACCCTAAGCAGACTCCGACCCTCCCTTGGCTTCGGCGGCTGAAAAGGGAATCTATTTGTATCGATCGCATTTGGATTTATAACAATCTTGTTCAGTGGGACACCGCGCTCCGCCAAAAACTTCCTATGGAAAGTACCCAGGGTGAATACCGCCCGGCAAAGCGGCGAACTTACGATCTCAGCAATCCGATTCTTTCTATCATTCTCATACTTGAAAATATCCTGGGCGTGCGCAATAAAAGTGAACGGAAGTCCGGACTTTTCACATGCGGGCCAAACCATATTGGTTACTGTTGGATAGGTGAAATGGGCGTGCACGAAAGTGCGTTTCGACTCTACGAGTCTATGCGCCAGGTCATCGACATCGGCAACCCGCTCCCAACGGATATCGAAATCCGGTTTAAAATCCGGATAAGGAGTCTGTTTGCAATAGACCGCGACATCGACCCCTTGCGCCACCAGCAAACGCAACTCGTTCAACACGAACGTTTCAGAGGGTACCGGGAAATGCCAGCAGAAGTATGCAAGCCTCAGGTTTGCCACTTTTTCGAGACGCTCATTACGCATTATACGCGCCGGAAAAATTCGACGCCCAAGCGCTTCTGAATCGGCTGCTACGAGAGCAGACGCAGTAAAGATCCTTTCATAGGCTTTCGCCAATGAATCTATGCCAACCTGTCGAGAGTAATTCTGTTCAATAAATGCCCTGCCTTGCTCCCCCATCGCTTGGATCTTGCGAGGATCTCGAGCAAGCATTTGCAGAAACGGAATGGCTTCTTCCCATTCTGGAAAAGGAATCACAAACCCACTCTCTCCTGACTGCACGAGGTCTTGCGCGGCACCAAGATCGTAAACGACAACAGGCCGCCTGGCTGCCAAACCTTCTGCCACAGTTCTGCCAAAAGATTCCGCAAAATGGGACAGGCTCATCACAATGTTAACGTGCGCGAGCGCCTCCTCCGGAGTCTTCTGATAGTCAACAAACCGCAGGTTTTCGCTGAGACCTCCGGCTGCTTGACGTGCGATCAGGTCGCCGAGGTGCTGATTCTTGGGGCCAATGAGATAGAAGAATAAATTGGGAATTTCCGTGCTGCAGGCCTTGGCCAGCCTTACAAAATCTTCGATGCCTTTCTTCGGAATATTGCTGCTGATCAGGCCAACCTTGATCTCATCGGGATCAATCTTGTTCTCAAGATCGAGACGAGTGAGATCGAAATTATTCGGCACGACGAACGTGGCGCCTTCCTTATTGAACTCGGCTGCTGTCCTCTTGGAATTGGCTATCACATAGTCCGCGGCAGAAATCACCTCTTGTATGATCTCCTGCTCCGACACACCGAGCATTTCGCTCATCCATCTATCGGCGACAATACTCTCACGGACATGCGTGATCGACGGGATTCCAAGTTTACGGGCTGCAAAAAGGGGTTCTCGTACGACAATGGTATTGACATGTACCAAATCGATATCGCGCTGCATCATGTAGGCAGTCAGTGCAGCAACCGTGGTGGCATTCATCTCCTCGCCGGCTGACCAGTATTTATAAGGGACGTGGACCACCTCGACTGCAAGCTCAAGAATCTTTGCCAGGTAATCCGGGTTGTTTTTGGGAACAACCACATGAACATTTATCCTTATCTCTGCAAGCATCTCCAGCAAATCGAGAAAACTACGTTCTCCACCAAACAATTGGCCGTTGGCCGCATGCGCGCACAACAGCATATTCTTTTGCCCGGCAAGGCTGGCTTTTTTACCTGGGAAGATCGGCAGTTGCGGCGACGGCTTCCTCAATCCAAATAGATCTGCCGGTTTATCGGGAAACTCGGCCTTACCAACGGATAATTGGCTTGGCTCTATGCGTGATACCGGCATCGGTGGCGCCGCGTCTCCGCTTGTCAGCCAAGCGCTGAGATAGTGTTCCAACGGATTGACGTTCAGCGAAACCACTTCCGGGTTTTGGGACACATACCAGTCGGTGTCAAAAAGCGGGCTTGGGTCGCGGCCTTCCTTTGCGCCGAACATCAGGTAATGTTCCAAGGGGTCGAGGCCTGCATGCCTGACGTCGGAGTGGTTCTTCAGATACCAGCCGCCATCGAAGAGACTATTTGGTTTTCTACCTTCAAAACGGCCGTGCCTCAAATAGTGGATCAGTGGATTCATCCCAGACCTTGAGACATCCGGGTATTCATTAAGATACCAGGCGCCGTGAAGCAATGGACTGGGATTCTGCACCTCATTGCCGTCGTTGGTGAGGTAGTTTCGAAGGAGGTCAACACCATCCCCGGCCAATGTGGGGTTCTGTTCCCGGTACCAATTGGGGTCGAATAGCGGGTTCGGCTTACGACCTTCCGATAAACCAAATTTCATGTAGTGGACTAGCGGGTTGACGCCGGCGGCCTCAACGTCAGGATTGTCATGCAAATACCAGCGGCAGCTGAATAGAGGACCCGGATCACGGAGCTCTGCAGCCCCATGTTCCAGGAAATGAAACAAGGGGTTTACCCCGGCCGAGGCAACATCAGGGTTCTGTTTGCGATACCAGCGCATATCGAAGAAAGGGTTGGGGTTCTGCAAGTCTCTCCAGCCCCGAATCAACCAGAACCACAGAGGATCATCGCCATTCAACACGACGTTTGGATACGTGAGGACATACCAATCTTCATCGAAAAGTCGACTTGCCAATAACCGCTTTGCTTTCTTCTGCAGCCTAATTCGCTCGCGCAAACTGAGTTTGGATCCGCAACAGTTCCTCGGCGGATACCAGACTTGCTCACCGGGTTGCGAATGCAGATTGGCGTTTGGATCAGAATCACCGCTGAGCGAATTCCTGCGCGAGACAGTTTGTGCGGCATTCAGCCTGATCAAAGAAGTACTGCTGAGCCTTTCTGCCCCCCGCACCTTCGAGACCAGGACGTCGTTTTTGGAATGCAATGCGCTGACCTGGCTTTCAAGAAAAGAAAGCTTCGTGTTCTCTTGCGTCTTCACCCTGTTTTCGTTCTGTAAAGCGGTGATGCGTACTTCTTGCTCTGTGGATCTTCGCTTGAGCTCTGCGAACCGCTTATCCCCGTTCGAAATCTCTGATCGAAGATCCCGACTCATGTTTTTCTGATCTAGCAGGAGACGGTCCAGTTCAGCAATGCAGGTCTCACGCTCGGCCAGCATCGTTTTCTGATCTAACAGGAGACGGTCCAATTCGGCAATGCGGGTCTCACGCTCGGCCAGCACCGACCCCAGCTTGGAAAGCGCCTTTTCCTGATCGATAATCTGCCGATTCAATTTTTCGATCTGCGTATTCTGATTAGTAGCTGCCTGTTTCAACACTTCCATAGCAGCGTTCTGCTCTTCAGTACGATGCTCGAGGGCCTGAGTGCGCTGATCTCGATCAGCAACATCCTCGCGGAGTTTCTTTATGATCTCATCGTGATTCCTGGCCTTTTCTTCCAGCTCGGCGACCTTTTTGTTGCGCTGGTCCAGCTGGTCGCTCAACTGGTTCGACCTGACCTCAACCTCAGAGACCATCTGCTCCGCTTCTTTTCTCGCTATCTCTTCGGCAAGCAGCACTGCGCCCAGTGCATCACTCGCCCGGTTGAACTCGCCGCGTATCGAATCGAGGTGCCTGAGCGTTTTCTTTGCATGCGGATTCTCTGTAAGAGTTGCCAGCGCCTTGGATGCCTTCCTAACCCATCCTGCCACTTCCGGACGGTGATCAATATCTGCTTTGCCGATGCTATGATGACGATGTCTATGGTCGAGGAATCTATCTATTTCGACTTCGGCGATTGCCGCCTTCCGGGGCCAGCTCAAATCCAGCCGATCGGACACCCGCACGACCGTATCCCGCCAATCCATAAGAAGATCGTCGTAAGCGAAAAACACACGTGGCGTTTTGCGCGTCGCCTTCTCCGCATCGAGAACATGGCGCAACCACAGCATGTAAGACTTCGCTGGGCTAAAACCGTCGCGTTCCTTCAGCGAAGCGGCTACTTCCAGAGGATTTCTCAACGGCAGCAAGCACTTGACTTCAGAATCGAACTCCCGAAACACCTCCAGCCAAAACGGCAGCAGACGGCAAATCCTTGGGTCTTTCAGGACGAACAGTGGCGACTTTCCGAATTCCTTCTCGAGAATTTCCAAAGCCTGCCCTTTGTATTCCCTTGCCTTGGGAGACCGAACCCAGTCCGGATTGAACCGGCGCCAATCGTCCCATCTGGACCCCGCCGACTCGAGGATCTTGTCATTCAGCTTATAGGTGTCCAGTGACTCCCAAAAACCGGCCTCATTGTTGTCTGCCTTGGGCAGCATGAGATTGGAAGGGAGGTCCGCGCCGAGGAGACTCATGACCCTGGTCGCTGCAGAGGTGCCACAACGGTGCATGCCCAGGACCAGCAGGACGGTTTTCTCGGCCAGCGCCTCCCTGGACTCGGGATCGCCGCGCTTAAGGGCGGACTCCGACAATTTTGTAATATTGGCAGTCATACTTTCCTCATTGGCTCTTTCCCCTCCCCAGGGAGCCACATTCATCATTGCTTATCTCTGACGATGTCCAAGCGCGGCCCTTCATCAGGGCGCAAGCACACTTTCGGCGTGAGTGTACATCGCCATATCGAACCTGTTGTATTCAGCCAGAAAGCGCTGCAACCTGGGATCGTCCAGCACGGACAATGGCACTTGGTAGCTGCTGTTTCGATTTTCGTGGGGAACCGGCTTTGTTCCGGCCCTGCCCCTCAACCTTGCCATGTTTCGGAACTTTGATACGAACGCGTCTATCCGCTCGGTGACACCGACCAGGTCCAATCGGTGAAGAACCTCCAGGATCGCGTTGTCACTGAGTCGATCGGGCGACACAAAGTATCGCGCCTGGTTGTTCTTGAACCAGTTCGGGTATTGCTCGAGCCAACAAACCACTGTATCGGGCGACCAACCTTCCACGGCTCGAAGCTTCAGTGACATCTGTTGCACATCGGGCCTCGAACTCTTGAAAAGGACGCCTTCCGGATCTTCAGATATCTTTATCACCCAGTTCATGTGTGAAATGGTTTGCGCAAAGGGGTGCCGAAGAATGGTAACGAGCAAATAGTCGTTCAGATCGAGCTCGCTGCCCTCCAGGATTGGATAAGTGAGATGGCCGGAGATGTAATCGAGGCTGCGAAGGTGATCGAGATTGCCAAGATGCCGTCTCTGGCGCCCGTCCGGTCCTTCCTGTCTCTCGATATATCTTTCGCAGTGCGATTCGCCGTTGAAATTGTCCTGCAAGAAAAGGTTGAAACTGCTGCCTCCGGCCTTGGCCACGTGGAGATAAAGGATCTTACTGCGAGACGCGGAAGACGGCCGGCATCTGCGGACCGCAGTGCCGACAGACGCTGTTACCGACTCGGCCCAGCGGCGCAGTTGAAGTTTTTCCACGAGATCCTGCATGCATTCGCCGCTTTCGGTCCGGCCCTCCGGGAACGGCGGCATTCCGCCGTCAGCGCTCAATTAGTCAGATCAATTGCCACAGCAGCAGCAATGGCCACCTTGTAGATGATATCCATGACGTCTGCAGTCCGCTGCACCCATTTCGTGTCCGCCTTCGGGAGCACCAGTATTTCGTCACCGGGGCCCACCTTGCCGTCCAGTTGCGTGATGCCCACGGCGGCATCTGGCTTGAGCAGCAGCACTCTACCCTCGTCGGCCCGCACCGCGAAGCCGCCGGCCATCGAAATATAGTCCGCCACCGTGAATCCCGGGCGATGCACGATCGCCTGGGCGACCATCACCTGACCGGACACCCGCACCACATCCGTCTTGCGTGGAATCACGATGGTATCGTCGGGCTCAAGCGGGATGTTCTGTTGAACCCCATCACGCACCGTGACGACGCGGCCGAGCGGTTCAATCAGGCGCGCACGTTCAATAAACTTCTGTACGAGATCCGCCTCTGTGGAACGGATCTCCGCCTCGCCGCGTGAACTGGACAAGGCCAGCAGAGACTCACGCTCCAAGCGGAGCAGGCTGTCGTTGATCGAGTCTTTCTGCGCTTTGGCCACCGAGGGACGAAAAAGGTGTACGGCCTGGACGTCGGCCAGCTCCCCGTTGACCCTGATGTGGTTGAGCACGTCCACGAGCCGCGCGCCGCGCTTGACCGACATCACCGGCGCGCCAAGATGTTCGCCTTCGATCTTGACCAGTACCGTGGGTGAGAGCCCGGAACCGCTGAGCATCACGCGATCGCCGTCCGCCAACTCAATCGACTCGAAGGCACTAACCGACAAGGTGCGGTTGAAAGGCCGGCCACCACGAAAGCCCAACATCGAAACCTCGACCGCACCCGCCGCTTGAGGCACCACATCGAGCAGGTCTTTTCCCCTCCTTGCCCCGGGCGTCAACTCGATCTGCGCTGCACGGGCCACATCGCCGTCGAGTTCGATCACCGGCCCGCGTTTCTTTACCAGAATAGTGTCACCAGCGCGCAGGGTGATACGCGGAATGCGGCCATTGAGAAGAAAATCGTACAGATCTACTTTTGCCAGCACGCGTCCGTCGCGCATCACATCAATACGGCGGTAGCTGCCAAGATCCGTGTCGATGCCTCCGGCAAGATCCAGGTAAAACAACAATGTGTCGTTTGGAAGCCCCGCATAGCGCCCGGGATGCCGGACAAAACCTGTGACATAGACCAATACCGGTTGCGCGGTCACAAGGTTGGTGTAGACGTTGAAATTGTTGATGTAGACGTCGCCGATCTTTGCGCGCACCACGCGCGACAGGTCGGCGTTGCGTACACCCTGTAGCTTCACCGGTCCAATGCCCGGCAAGAAAATATTTCCCTGGGCGTCCACCGTGAACAGGTCGTTGATCTCTACGGAACCCCAGGCGAAAACGGCAACCTGGTCCCCCCTCGCTACGACGTAATCCGGGTTGAGGCCGTCCTCGCGGGTCTTCAGGAAATTACCGGTAAACAGGTTGGCGCCGAAAGGTTGCACCCCACCGTTTCCAGTTGATGACGGCGCGAGCGGCGGCGACATGGCCGAGGCCGGCTGTGCGGGGTTTGCCGGCAATGTCCGCGGCGTCTGCGACATCAGCGGCACACCGGGTACCGGCTCTGCGGATTCGGCCACCGCGGCCGCCGCAATCGCGGCGTTCGCGGCCTGCCCCACGAACAGTAGCAACCATGCAACAAGAAACAGCTTCGCCGACCAGATGTGGCTCAATTCTTTCGCGTGTCTCATAGCGTCCATCAATCTTTCTCGAAGCCTGTGCTCAGGCACACAAAATTACCCGAATAATCGGAAGCCGGACGGGAAGAAAGCCAAATGGGTGCATCGACGGGCACGCTCAACGACCACTCTACCTTTGCCGCATCATACTTCACTCGCACAGACCGGGCCGGCACCGGCCTATTTCCCGATTCCTCGATCTATTGCCATCAGGAGCCAGATCTCCCTGCAAGGATATCACCCGGCAGCTATCTGATCCCTGGCCTTTGAGTCTCACAGCCTCGAATGCTCACGCGCTGCAGCCAACAACAGCGAAACTATGCCGAACGCCAGCAGAGACAGGGTAAATACGGTGAGAACACCCCAGATTCGCTTCGGGTGCGTAGGTTCATCGGGAACCGATGGGGTGACTATGATCGCCAGGTATCTGTGCTGCTGGGCCGCCTCGGTACGGGCCACTTCGAGCGACGTGAGCGACGACTGGTATGCCTTTTCGGCAAACTCCTTTTCCAACACGAGGGGTTCGAAGCGTGCAATGGATGCGCTCAGGCTCTGGGATTGCGAATCGACCAGCTTCAGGTTTTCCTTGCGGATCTGCTCCTCGAGAGATGCGACCTTCTGCTTCAGCACCTGGACCTGGTGGGCACCAGGCTGCATGAAGGACTCCATCTGGCCCAGCTCTGCACGGGCCTTGGACAGCTCAACGTCAAGCTGACTGCGAATATCGAAAACAGCGCTGGCCGATTCCACCGGATTGATCTCCTCGCCCTCGCGCTGCAACTCCAGGATCGCCTGTCGCGCCCTAGCCAGCCGTCGCTCACCCGCTTTGACCTCGCTCAGCGCAAATTCCATGCGGTCCAACCGCGCCCGCTCCGAAAGCTCGTTAACCATGGTCTCGGCATAGCGCAGAATCGCATATGCGAAACGCTGGGCGTCTTCCGCAGTCGTCGCTTTCACGGTCAGTTCAGACACGCCCGACTGGCTGTCGTAGCGCACGTCCACCAGATCATCGTAGGACTCGTAAGCCTGTTCAAAGGTCGCGTCCGCCGGGATGCGGGCCAACCAGTCGATGGCAGCATCCCTGTGGTGACCGAGAAAGCCCTCCTCGCGCTCCAGGCGCCGCAACACATCGCGCGACAGGATATATTCCTGGACGGAGCGGGCATCGTATTCGCTGCTGCCACCGCTGATCGACAAGGCACCGATCAGCGAATCCAGGCCGCCGCCTGCACGCATGTCGGACCCCTGGATGGTGTACATGGCCTCAGACTGGTACAGGTCCGTTGCAAGCACACCGTAGTACAACGATGCCATCAGGGTAGGCACCCCGACCCACAACAGCAGTCGCCGACGCAGCGGACTCTGCCCAGCCGCGGCGTCGCGCATTTTTTCAGCCAACTTCTGAATTTCAGCCATCACGCCGCCTCGTACACCTGGGCCGCCTCATCGACGCTGTCGAAGAGCGTGAGATTACCACCACTGAGTACGGCACAACGGTCGGAAAACTGCCTTATGGTCTGCATATTGTGTGAAACGATAATCACCGAGGAGCGGTCGCGCCTCGCGCTCAACGTCGCCCTGCACTTGTCCTGGAACGGCTTGTCACCGACCGCGATCACCTCGTCGATCAGATAGACCTGGAAATCGATCGCCATGCTGAGGCCGAAAGCGAGCCGTGCACGCATGCCGCTCGAATAGGTGCGCAGCGGCATGTCGAAATATTCGCCCAATTCCGCGAACTCCCTTACCTTTACGGCCACCTCGGACGGGTCCGCGCCATAGATTCGCGACACGAACCTAAGGTTCTCTTCACCGGTGAGATTCGAATGAAATCCACCTGCGAAGCCGATTGGCCATGAAACCCGCACATGACGAATCACTTGGCCCACGTCTGGCGACTCGATGCCGGCCACCAGACGCAGCAGGGTGGACTTTCCCGCCCCATTGTGACCCAGAATACCGATACTCTGGTCGGTCGGGATGGTCAGGGAGACGTTGTTGAGGACCTGGTGTACACCGCTGTTCGTGGCGTAATGTTTGGAGATATTGACCAATTCGATCATGTCAGTTCCATACGCCGACGCGCGAATCGCTCAAACAGCAGGCCGAGATAGCCAAGCACCAGGATCCAGGCCAGCAGGTAGGGCACATCGAGGTAATGCGCCTGATATTCCCGGAACCAGCCATCGCGCACCAATTCGATAGTATGCATCACCGGATTGTACAAAAGCAGTTCACGAACCTCGGTCGGCAGATCATTGGCGGTGAAAAACAGCCCCGAGATCAGAAAAAGCGGGCGAAGCAAAATTGGCACGAGACGTTCTGTAGCCGGAAAAAAGAGGCCCAGGCCCATCAGAAACATGCCCAGACCCACCCCAAGCAACCAGGCCAGGGTCAGGCCGGCAAGGACACGAACCGGGCTGTCGACCTGCAGTTCGCCCTGCAGCAGGGCATTGCCTGCCAGCAGCCCCACGAATACCGTCACGAGCGTGGCTGCCTCCAGAAGCGCGCGGCCCAGGGCGATGTCCAGCGGTCGGACCTGGGGATAGAAAAGCAGGCTTCGATTGCCGACGATCGATGCCATGCAATGTGTGACGGTGCTGCGAAACAGGATAAAAGTGATGATCCCGGTTGCGAAAAAGGGAAGCATGTCCATGCCGTCCGGCGGCGTCGAACCCATCGCGATGTGGATGCCGGAAAATGTGAGCACCCAGAACAGCGGTTCGGCGAATGCCCACAGATAGCCAAGCTGGTTGCGGCCGAAACGCGTGCGAACCTCCCGCAACATGACCGCATGGACGACCCGACGCTGGATGGCCAATCCCTTGGTAAAAGACATTCACCCGGCCCTTGGCTTCAATTGGCGATATCTGCCGTCACCGAGGGCACCCACTGCCACCCTCCCTCCAGCCCGCAGGCAAGCCGCCGCGTGGCCAGGGTGTCGGGGTAGCTGAGGCTCACCCAACGGCAGGGTCGCCCACTGGCCGCTTCGTATGGCGCGTCGCTGACCGCGCGCACCCCGCCCGACAACAGGATCTGTTCGCCCGCGGTCAAGCTGCCCAGCCTGGCCAGGACTTGTGCCTCGGGGTCTTGCGACACTGCCGCAATTGCCGGCGTTTGCGTTGCATCCTGCGTGTTGCGACTTGGCAAAAGAGCGGACATCGACGCACAGCCCGCCAGACTTGCAACTATCAGTGCAGACAATAGGCGCAGAACAATGCGATACAAGTATGGCAGCATGCAGATTCAGTCCTCACTCACGACCCGGACGGAACGGGCACACTGCCCGACCTTCTACACAGGGGGATATGCCGCCACGGGATGTGCAGCGACTTGCCAAGCCAGGGAACCTTGGTACCGGTCCGCCCCGTTCGGACAAGTGGTGAGAGTATACAGATGTAAGCGCGGTATTTAAATGCGCACGCCCAGTGACGGCGGGAACGAACGGCGGCGATCACCGGCCATGTGCCCAAATCCGCGTGGACACTGTTAAACTCTCGCGCGATTCGCGCCCAATTCGAATTCGTCGCGTGGCGCATATCATTATCGGCAACAGTATTGAAACACGCCTCGCGCGCACCCCAGCCGGGCAAGGGAATCCCAGATGACGACAGACGCCAGCGCAGCCTTGCCCCCGTTGAGGCATTCGGGCCACCCGCGGGGGAAAATATCGACAGGCCTTCCAGGAACCCGCGGCTCAAATCGCCCTGTCTCCGCCCCGATCCTGCAGCCCACGCTGGCGAGGGCCTGATGGGCTGGCAGGTTACCGCATGACTCGCCGTTTTCTTTTCCTGCAGGGCGTTGCAAGTCCCTTCTTCGCCCGCCTGGGTGACCATCTGCGTGCGGCAGGCGAACACGTATCCAGATTGAACTTCTGCGGCGGTGATGCGGCATACTGGGGACGAAGACGGGCCTTGAGTTTCCGCGGCGACGCGTCTTCGCTCAATGATTTCGTCGAGCGTCAGTTCGCGCAGCATGACTTCACCGATCTCGTGCTTTTCGGCAGCCGGCGTCCGGTCCATCGACAGGCCATCGAACTCGCTCAGAAGAGCGGAATCCGGGTGCATGTCTTCGAGGAGGGTTATTTCCGCCCGAACTGGCTGACCCTCGAACGTGGCGGGGTCAATGCAGAATCACCATTGCCCCGCGATCCCGCCTGGTACCTGGAGGTGGACCCGACCCTGCCGCGTCACCGCAACGGGGAACCCGCGCCCACCGACATCCGTGTACGCGCAGCACATGACCTGGCCTACCATCTGGCGAATGCCATCAACCCGTTGTTGTACCGCGGCTACCGGACCCACCGGCCCTACACGGCACCGACCGAATATGCGGGCTGGATCAGGCGGTTCAGCAGGCTGCCCTGGTATCGCCGCCGCGATGAACGGCGGATCCACGACCTGCTCGCCGCCGGGCGGCCCTACTATCTGCTGCCGCTGCAACTCAACGGCGATACCCAGATCACACTCAACTCCCGTTACGGCGGCATGCCCCAGCTCATCGATACAGTGCTGCACTCCTTTGCCGCCAATGCGCCCCGCGATACCCGGCTGGTGATCAAGAACCACCCACTCGATACCGGCCTGGTGGACTATTCCTCGATCATCACCAGGCTGGAACGTGAGCTGGAAATCGCGGGACGGGTCCTCTACCTCGAGACCGGAAACCTGCCAGACCTTATCGATCACGCCTCGGGCATGATCACGGTGAACAGTACCGCCGGCATGAGCGCCCTCGCGCATCGCTGCCCCACGGTGGTGTTGGGCACGGCGATCTATGATCTTCCCGGGCTCACCTTCGGCGGTCGCCTCCAGGAATTCTGGGAACATCACACGCGACCGGATCGCCACCTGTTTCAGGCCTTCCGAAACACGGTGATCCATACCACGCAGGTCAACGGGGACTTCTATACCAATGGCGGCATCCGTATGGCCATCGCCAACTGTGACCGCTTGCTCGCGCCGGTCTCGCCATTGCAGAGGCTCATGGAGCGTTTCGCCCCTCCACAGCTGCCGCCTCGCAGTAGCGAGGCCTGCAGATGAAACGGCGCACGCTGCAGTCGCCACAAAGTGTCCTGATCACCGGGGCCACCGGAGGCATAGGCGTTGCTCTGGCGAAGAAATACGCCGCTCCCGGGCGTACCCTCATTCTCCATGGACGGGATCCGGGCAAGCTCGAAGAACTGTCCAGGCGCTGCGAAAAACGCGGCGCCGAGGTCCGCACCTTTTGCCTCGATCTCGCTGATCAGCCAGGCCTGCAGTCCTGGCTGCGGGAACTCCAGAGCCAACCACCGCCGGACCTGGCGATACTCAACGCCGGGGTGACCAGCAATCTAGGCAGCTCCGACGAGGGAGAGAGCCCAACGGCCACGCAAGCCGTGCTTGACATCAACCTCGGTGCGGCGATCACCATCACTCAGGCCCTGCTGCCGACGATGCGTCGACGCAGAAGCGGTCAGATCGCTCTGATCAGTTCCCTGTCCGCCTATTTTGGGCTGCCTGCAACGCCCAGCTACTGCGCCAGCAAGGCCGGGCTCAAGGCCTACGGCGAAGCGCTCCGGGGCTGGCTGATCCCGCAGGGCATCGCGGTAAATGTCGTGCTGCCCGGCTTCGTTGCAACGGCGATGAGTGATCGTTTCCCGGGTCCAAGACCATTGATGATTTCTGCAGACCGGGCGGCGCATCTTATCCACCAGGGGCTGAGGCGCAACCGTGCGCGCATCGCCTTTCCCGCGCCGCTTAGCTGGGGTATGTGGTGGCTGTCGGTTTTGCCGCCGGACCTGTCAATTTGGCTGTTGCGCCGGATGGGCTACGGCGGCGACCACCCGGTCTCAGGGGTGTGACGCCGTGCCGGCTATACCCGGTGGTCTGACCACGGGTCTGGCGTGGGCCTTGTCAGCCTGGCTCGCCGGCGGGCTTCTGACCCTGCCGCTCGAGACCCTGATCCAGCCACGAGGCGAAGGCAGGACGCGTCCGGCCTCTGCCTGGGTCCTGCAGTTCGGGCTATGGACCCTCGCATTCAACCTGCTGATGCTGCTCAGTCAACGGCCCGTGTTCGCTGCCGGCCTGGGCCTGGCCGGCGCCCTGGTGGTGGTACTGGTGAACAATGCCAAGTACCGCGCGTTGCAGGAACCCTTCCTGTTCAGTGACTTTGGCCTGTTCAGTCAGGCCTTCCGGCACCCTCGCCTTTACCTGCCGTTTCTTGACGTGCGGCAGGCGCTGGCGGGCATCACAGCGGTCGGGCTGAGTCTCTACCTGGGCCTGTGGCTGGAACCGGCGCTGCCAATCTACACCGGCTGGACCGCATTTCTGGTTCTGGCCGCCGGTGGGTCGATTACGGGAATGCTGATGATACGCATCGCCGGGCGCGCCGCCCCTGTCCCGACGCTGAAACCGGAATTGGACTTGAGCGAACTGGGCCTCGCTGCCAGCCTGTGGCTGTACTGGCGGCTGGAACGGTCTCAGCCCCCGTCCCCGGTGAAATCCCCCTTCCAGAGGAGCGTGGGACCGGGGAATATCCCTGATTCCGTCACCCAAGATGAACTGCCACACATCGTGGCGGTGCAGAGCGAGTCCTTCTTTGATGCGCGACGGCTGCTGGACACCGTGAGACCGCAAATCCTCGCGCACTTCGAGTGCAGCGCCAGAGCCGGATTGCGGGGGCACCTGGACGTACCGGCCTGGGGTGCCAATACCATGCGCACCGAGTTCGGCTTTCTCACGGGTATTTCCGCGAACCAACTTGGCGTGCACCAGTTCAACCCCTACCGGCGCTATGTACGCCAGCCCATCCCCTCGCTGGCCTCTTTTCTGCGCGCCTTGGGTTACCGGACGATATGCATCCATCCCCACCCGGCGAGCTTCTTTTCCCGCGACCGCGTGTTTCCTCTGCTGGGTTTCGACAATTTCATCGACGTGCGTCACTTCGACCCCCAGGAGACCTGCGGCCCATATATCTGTGACGCAGCGGTCACGCGGGCAATCGGGGACCTGCTCGCCGACTCGGATCGGCCGCTGTTCATCTTCGCCATCACAATGGAGAACCATGGCCCCCTGCATCTGGAGCAGGTCGCACCGGGCGATACGGAGCGCCTTTACACGACGCCGCCGGCTGACGGGTTCGAGGATCTGACGGTGTATCTCCGCCACCTCGAAAACGCCGACACCATGCTTGACGAGCTGACCGGAATACTGTCGAAACAGCCGCGAGACGGCCTGCTGTGCTGGTTTGGTGATCATGTGCCGAGCATGCCGCAGGTCTACGCGAACCTGGGCTACACGGATGGCCGTACCGATTATCTGATTTGGCGTCAGGGTACCGGCACAACCGGGCGTCGGGATCTCGCTGTCGAGGATCTCGGCGCAGCCCTGATCGATGCAGCGGGCCTGGGGACTATGGGATGAACCCGTTCCACGCAAGCCGAACCGCCGCATAGGGCACCTGCCGCCGTTCTCCCGGGTGTCGGCCTGGTACCGTTTTCTATTTTTCCAGCCGGTCCCCAAGCAACACACCGAGAGCACCCTGCCGCAGCAAGCCCGCGTCGGCAAGACGCACCAGACGATTACCGCCCCGCAGAAAGCTGTTTACCTGTTCCGGCGTGGGCCAGGAATCGTAACTGCCGCCCGCTGCCTGCGCCTGCCCCGGTTCGCCCCGCAAAATACCAGGGAGGCAATCGAGCAACAGCCCGGCACCGTGGACGAAAAGCTTCGCTGTGGCTGCAAGCAAACTTGCGGCGGCGTCCACATCAACCTCCGCCTGCGCCAGCACAGGGCCTCTATCGAACTCTTCGGTCACCCGATGCACCGTCACTCCGAGGAAAGGTGCCCCATGCAGTCGGGCGAAAAACACCGGATCCACACCCTTGAATGCCGGCAGCAGCGAGGGGTGGATATTGACGGCGCCCGCTACCGGTAGTTGGCAAACCTGCAATCCGATCCGCTGGTTGAAAAAGGCGCTGACCAGAAGATCGGGGCGGCAGTCGGCTATGAAGCCGCGCTCGACAGAACCGTTGATGTCCCGGGTGGCGCAAAGCGGGATTCTTCGGCGTCTGGCATTGATCGAGACCGTCGGCACACCGGACCAGCGACCAAGGAGCTCGGGGAACGTCGTGGCACAACCCAGGTAAAGCGTATAAGCGGGACCGCTACGGCGCATCTGGGCAACGGCACCCCTTAGCCAACCATAGGCCGGATGCAGAACGCGTGTGGACTTGACGATACCAACCACCGCGACTTCGGGGTCAGCAAGCAGACGCTCCATCACCATAGAGCCGTACAGACCCCCGCTGGTACAAAGCAGAACCCGGGTCACGGACCGCTCAAAGCAAAGCCAACTCTTCGGCCAGGGCCGAAACGGTGGTGCGGATATCCTCTTCAGAGTGCTGACAGCTCATGAAGAAGCGCAACCGCGCGGCGCGCTCCTCCACAGCCGGATACAGGATGGGCTGAACATTGATGCCACGCCGAAACATGGCATCTGCCAGACGCGCCGCCTTGATGGAGCTGCCGGTGATTGCAGGGACCACCGACAAACCCGCGCTGCGCCCCGTATCGATGCCCGCTGCACGCGCCAGTTCCAGGAACAATCGACCGCGTGCCTGCAGGTCTGCCACCCTTTGGGGTTCGGCCCGCAACAGCTCGAGCGCCGCCAGCGCGGCCGCCGCCACGGAAGGAGCCATTCCGACGCTGTACAGGAAGCCGGGGGCGGCGAACTTCAGATGCTCCACCAGGGCAGACTCACCCGCGATATAGCCGCCACAGCTGCCGAGCGCCTTGCTCAGGGTCCCCATCCAGATATCCACATCGCGCCCTGCGACCCCGAAATGCTCGGCGATCCCCATGCCCGTCTTGCCCATGATGCCGAAAGAGTGGGCCTCGTCTACCATCAGGAAGACCCGGTGGCGCTGTTTTACCTCGACAAAACTCGGCAGGTCGGGAAAATCGCCATCCATGCTGTAGATGCCTTCGATCACAACAAGTACCCGCTCGAATCCGGCGCGCTGCTCTGCCAGCAGGGCGTCGAGCGCACGCCAGTCGTTGTGCGGAAACGACATGCGCCTGGCCCCGGACAACTGGACCCCCTGCAGGACACTGTTGTGGATCAGGGCATCATGTACAACCAGGTCTTTCGGGCCGAACAGGTGCCCGATCGTAGTGACGTTGGTGGCGTGCCCACTGACAAAAACCGCGCAGTCCTCTACCCCGTGCGTCCGGGCCAGGGCGAGCTCCAATTCGCGATGGACGAGCCGCTCACCAGATACCGGTCGGCTGGCAGAAACCGAGGTCCCGTAGCGGTCAATCGCCGCCTTGGCTGCCGCGTTGACGCCGGGCTCGCCCGACAATGCCAGGTAGTTGTAGCTGGAATAGTTCAAGTATTCACGATCGGCGATGCGGGTACGACTGTCCGCCACACCCTCATGGGCACGGAAAAACGGGCTTTCGATGCCCAGTTTGGCCGCCCCCTCCTTGACGATGCGCAATTGCTGGTAGCCCGGATGCAGGTTGAACCGATAGTACTTTTCCGGAATGGTCTTTCTTTCCGGCGCAAGCGTGCTGCCGCCACTTTCGGAAACCGGGGCTTGCGCGCGCATTTCCTTCTCAAACCGCCGTGTCCGCCGCTCCAGCGCCTGCTGGATGAGGCGATCTTTGAGCTGACCCGGTATTCCCTGAAACCCCTTGTTCTTCATGAGCTTTTGAGTAGCCTTCGGTCCGCGGAACCGTTGTCGCCCACGGCTGCAGTCAGCTCCTCGATGTCCACGACATCGGCTTCACCCCCGTGTCGCGCCGCCATGCTGCGAACCTGGTCGTCAAGTTCGTTCCCCGGCTCTTCGGCGGTGCCCTCAGGTGCCTTGACCTGGCGGATAATGCGTTCCACCAGCCTGGTGATCGTCGGCCCCTCGCTGAGCGCCATGATCGGCAGGTTGATACCGAACCTGTCCTCGACCGCGGCAACCAGCTCCATTCCCATCAACGAGTCCATCCCCTGGTCGTACATCGAACGCGCCTCGTCCAGGCGCTCGGGCGATATCCGCAGGATCTCGGCGACCTCGCGTTTGAGCAGGTCGACAAACACAGCCTGAAGCTCATCCGGGCCCAACTCCTCCAGCAGGCGCTGGATCTCGGCGGGTCCGTCCGCGTCGCCACCGACATCCTCGGCATGGAGAGCGAGCTCAAGGTACTTGGGTGCAGATGCGGTGGGCAGAAAGCGGCGCAATGCAGACCATTCGATGTCCATCACCCCGAGCCCCGATTGATCGCGCAGCATGACCTGCTCGAGCACTTGCAGTGCCTCGTCAGAAGGCATGGCGGGACCGCCCATGCGAGACTGCAGGGCATCTTTCAGTTCCTGGTGGCGTGCAAGGTAACCCACGTCTTCGATGGCTCCCCAACTGAGACACAGCGCCGGCAGCCCCAGCGCCCGCCGATGCTCGGCCAATGCCTCCAGGTAATGGTTTGCAGCCACGTAGTTGCCCTGGCCAGGGTTGCCGAACATGGTGGTGGCCGATGAATACAGGACAAAGAAATCCAGCGGCAGCCCACTGGTCAGATCGTGAAGGTGGCGGGCCCCCAGCACCTTCGGCGCGAGTACCTTGTGAAACGCCTCTTCATCCTGATTGCGCAACAATCCATCCTCGATGACCATGGCCGCGTGCACTACCCCGCGTAGCGGCGGCAGATTCGCCGCAATGTCCTGAAGCACCTCTGCCAGGGCCTTGCGTCTCGTTACGTCGCACGCGTGCACCCGCACGGTGACGCCGTTGGCCTGTAGCGCGTCCACCGCCGCCTGCGCCTCGGGGCTGGCCAGTCCGCGCCGGCCCAGCAACACCAGATGCCGGGCACCCTTGCCGGCCAGCCACTGTGCCGTCTTGAGGCCGAATCCACCGAGACCGCCAGTAACCAGGTAGGTTGCCTCTGCCGGCAGAGTCAACACGGGACGCCCGCCCGGCGCCTCCATCCCGGCCGGCGCACCTTCACGAAAGCTGATCACAACCTTGCCGATATGTTTCGATTGCTGCATGTAGCGAAATGCATCCACGACATCGCCGGCAGGGAAAGCGCGGAACGGCAGCGGTTTGAGCACTTCCTGCTCGAACAGATCCATGAGTTCGCCAAACAGGCGCCGGGTCAGGTCTGGCCGCTCGGACATCAACTGATCCGCATCGATACCGAAATACGAGATATTGTTGCGGAACGGACGCAGGCCGATTTTCGTATTCTCGAAGAAATCGCGCTTGCCCAGCTCCATAAACCGACCGAAGGGTCGCAACACCCTCAGGTTACGGTTTATTGCCTCGCCGGCCAGCGAGTTCAGCACCACATCCACACCCTGCCCCCCCGTCACCCGCAGGATCTCGTCGGCGAAGTCCAGTGAACGTGAATCCATCACATGGTCGGCCCCGAGCATGCGTACGAAATCGCGCTTCTCCTCTGAACCTGCCGTGGCGAAAATCTCCGCGCCTTTGAACTTGGCCAACTGAATCGCGGCGATGCCTACCCCGCCGGCAGCGCCATGAATCAGAATCCGTTCACCTTCGCGCATGTGGGCCAGATGGTGCAGCGCGTAGTAGACCGTGAAGAAAGTGGTCGGAATGGTGGCTGCCGCCTCGAAAGACCAACCAGCGGGTTTCCGCACCACGGCGCCCGCCCTCGTCATTGCCCTGGTTGCGAAGCTCGCGGGCGCAAATGCGATCACCTCGTCCCCCGGCCCGAGATCTGCCACCTGCGGCCCCACCCGGCGAACCACCCCGGACAATTCCATGCCCAGGGTTGGGCCGGCAAACCCGGACTCCACGGCCTCGTCGGACAGGAGTCCCATGGCGTACATCACGTCGCGGAAGTTCAGGCCCGCGCTCCTGACCTCGATCTCCACTTCGTCGGCCGTCGGCGCCGCCAGTCGGTCCACCCGCCAACCCAGATGCTTCAGCGGTCCCGGTTGGCTGAAATCGAGCCGCACGACGGATGGCTCGCCGGGTGCACCTTCCTCAGTCGGTAGTGCCTGAAGGAATTGGGTGCTCAGACGCGGCGCGTAGCGCCCGTCACTGGTTATGATGATCTCGTCCTCTTCATCCGGTGCCAGGATCTCGCGCAGCAGTCCCGCGGCCATGCGTTCCAGGCGGTCCGGATCGGCGCAGTCTATCAAACGGACTGCCAAATCCGGGTACTCGTTCATCATCGTGCGGCCGAGTCCCCACAAAGGCGCGTCATCTGCATCGCCAAGGCGCGCGCCCAGTGGCTCGCGCACCGACCGGGGCAACATCGCCAGCGCGGCACGCACCGTGACCAGACAACAGGCCGGCGTGACATCCTGCAACTCACAGGCCCGCAACATGGCGAGCGCAGAGACACAGCGGCGCTGCTGCGCGGCCAGCATGGCTTCGGGAGATTGTTCAACATCCCTGGCGTTCAACTCGTACAGATGCACCAGACCGTGGACCTCGCCATAAAGATCCCGCACCGATGTCACGAGGGAGGAAAACTGTTCGAGCGAACAAGGATCCAAGGTGTAGCTCGCAGCGTCGCTTACTGCGAAATGACGGGCTGCCGTCGCTGTCACCACCCTGTGTCCCAGCAGGCGCAGCTCGCTGGCAACACTGTTCGCCAGGGCCGCGCTGTAGCCCTCGCCATCCTGAAGCAGGATCCATGTCCCGGGAGGCTCTGCTACGGCGCCCTGCGTCGATGAGGCTGCCTCGCCGTCACTTTGAAAGAGCATCAGGTAGGCGCCCGACTCGAGCTCGGGCAGATCATGCAGGCTGCCGGTCAGTTTGAGGCCATGTCGCACCGCCATGTTCTGCCAGGCGGCGGGATGGCGGACCGCCGCATGCCCGGGTTCTTCGCCAGCACCCTCGTGTAGCGCGCCAAAAACCAGATCGGTCCAGCGTGCCGGATGCTGTGCCAGCAGGAGAACCAGGCCGCCTGGCACCAGACTATGGCGCAGCATGCCGAACAGGCGGTCGGCATCTGCCATGTCCAACTCGCCTGCAGGCAGCAACACCAGGTCGCAGGGCTGCCCCAAGGCAGGTTCGCCGTCATGCCCATCATCCAACGCCAGCAATCGGGTCTGAACCTCGGGATAATGCTCCAGCAGCGCTTCCCGGTCATCGAGCACGCGTTGGCTCGAGGCGGCCAGTACATAGTCACAGCACCCGAAGTCCAGCACTGGCAGCGCCTGAGCGGTCAGCTGCGAACGGCATGAGCACCACTCCAGGACACGCAGCCTCCGGCCGCTCGGCAGTTGTGCGATCGCCATGCGCAGCATGTCGATTACGGCCAATTGGATATCGACAACAGAAGGTGAGCTGGCCGCGTAGTTCTCCAGCACCGTGCTGCCGCAATCCCGGGGAACGATCGACTCATCGCTCACCAGTCCTTTCAGCATCTCGGGCAGGTGCATGCCGACGCGGCCGACCATGAGTAACTCAGCGGCATAGTCAGGGTAATCCCCCAGCAGGCTGATCCACACATCGCCTGGATCCGGCAGGCTGGAATCGGGCGCCCAGCGCCAACCGGCGTCAGTCGGCTCCAGCACCCCGTCCTCTTCCAGCACGTCGACCAATCGCAACAACAGGGCACCATGTTCAGCTGCAACGATCCCTGAATCTTTCAAATGCTGCGGATCGACGAGGGCATCTTCGGCCACCAACTGGCGCAACGCGTGTTCGGCAAAAGACGCACAGAGCACGTCCAAAAGTGGCTCGACTTCGCCGTAGTAGCGCTTCCTTGCCTGAATGCGCTCGGGCTTGTGCAGGCGCTGCCGGCCGGTCTTCAGCATGCCTTTGCTGGAAGGGAGCCGTGCTACCGCCTGGTCAGAAGGGCGCGGACGCGGCACGGCATGAAACGCGAGAAAGTCTGCATGCTCGGCACGATGCTGACGCAATTGCACCGCCCGGAACCGCACCTCTTCCAGACTGGCCACGTTCAGCCCATTGGCATCGAAAAGCGCAAAGCTGGCGACCGCCGAGCGCGGACCGCGACGCAACAGGATTGCACGTGCGTAGGCTATCTCTACACCCGGCTGCCGCAATATCAGGCGACCGATCTTCACCGGAACAAAGGCATGGACGGCGCCGGAGGCGACTTCATCCCGCAAGATGTCAACCAGCAGCTGAAAACCGCCGTCCAGGTAACTGGCATGCAGACGGGCTTGCGACACTTCGGCCAAGACAGTCGACGGCGTCCGCAATCTGGCCAGCACCCCACCCGGTTCGTACCAGATGCCGTTGACCGATTGAAAGGACGGACCATAGTCCAGCCCGACCCGCGCAGTCAGGAGGTAATGTTCCTCACCCGACGCCTCCACAGGATTCACGGGTGAGCGCAGTTTCTCCGGGACTTGGCAGGACGGGCTGCTGAGCAAACGTCCCACGACATTCACCAGCCAGGGGTCATCGCCTAGACGATCGCGGCTGCGAATGGTGAAGCCGCCATCCGCAACATCGATCCGCAGTCTCACGGACTTCGCACGGCCATCCTCGAGCAACAGCGGTGCGCGTATCTCCAGTTCCTCGATCTCTTGTGCCGCGCCACTCTGCCATTCATTCGCGGCGGCCAGAGCCATATCCACGAAACCCGCGGCCGGAAACACCACGGCATCACCGACGGCGTGATCGCGCAGGTTCGGATAGGCCTCCGGATCGAGGTGATTTTCCCATTCCACCTCGTGTTCGTGCAGGCGGTAACCCAACAAAGGATGCACCTTGCGCCGACCGATCAGGTCGTACCCCTCGGCGGTCACCGGATGCCAGTAGCGCTCGCGCTGCCAGGGATAGGTGGGGATGTCGACGAACTCCCGCGACCTTGGGAACAGGCGCTCCAGACCGATCGGTGCGCCGGCATTCAGCAACTGGAACAAGGCCTGGCGCAGGGTGTGAAGCCGGTCATCGTCGCGCGCCATGGTGGGAATGACCTGGCCCTCGACCGACTGTTCGCGCAGGCAGTCGCTGACATAGTTTCGCAGAATGGCGCTGGGACCGACCTCGACGAAACAATTGTAGTCGTGGTCAATAAGCGCCGTTATCGCACCCTCGAACTGCACCGGTTCGCGAACATTGCGCCACCAGTAGACCGCCCCGAGTTGTTCACCAGCGAGCCGGTTTCCGGTAACCGTCGAGTAGAACGGGATGCCTGAGGCGTGTGGTTGCAGACTCCGCAAGGATTCCTGCAAGGGTAGGGCTATCGGGTCCATGGCCGGGCTGTGGAAGGCATACTCCAACTTGATGCGGCGCTGAAATACCTCGCGCTCTGCGAGGCGATGTTCGAAAGCCCGGAGTGCATCGAGATTCCCCGCCAGGGTCACGCCACGTGCACTGTTGATGCCGGCCACCACGATTTGCCCCGACAGGCCAGCCTCCCGCAGCAGATCATTGGCCGCATCCACGCCCAGCCCCACGGCTGTCATACCGCCCTGGCCGCGCGTCGTACCCTGCTGGGTGCTTCTCGCATCGACCACCCGAACGGCCTGCTCAAGCGTCAGAGCGCCAGAGGCCCAGGCCGCCGCGACTTCACCCACACTGTGGCCGACCACGGCCGCCGGCACCACGCCCCAGGCGCGCAGCATCTCGGTGATGCCCACCTGTACCGCAAACAGCGTCGGCTGAGCCACCTCGGTCAGGGACAGACGATCCGTGTCTTCCTCGGCCTGCAGCTCATTCAGCAGGGAAAAGTCCGAGACGCGTCCAAACAGCGAATCGACACGTTCCACCGCTTGTCGAAACACCGGGTCCACCTGCAGAAGGGTTCGCCCCATCCCTGCCCATTGAGAACCGTTGCCCGAGTACACAAACACCGGACGGGACGCCTCGTCCAGCGATTCATCCTGCCTCACCACCTCCGTCTCACCGCCTGCGGCAAAGACCTCGAGGCCCGATATGAGTGTTTCCCGGTCTTCGGCAAATGCGACTGCGCGGTACTTGTGCCGGTCGCGGTGAAAGGCCGTGCTGTACGCGATATCGTAGAGCGGCACCTCCGGTCGGTTGCGCAGCCAGACTGCGTAGTCCGCGGCAATTGCGCGGAGCGCCTCGCTGCTGCGCGTCGACAGCAGCAGCGGGACCGGCCGCCCGGGGGCCACCTCTTTATCGGGAGCGCGCGGTGCGGCACCTTGCAGGATCACATGGGCATTGGCGCCCCCAAAACCGAATGAGTTCACCCCGATCACCAGGGGCTTGTCCGCCGCGAGCGGTGTATTTTCAGTGACCACCGCGAGGTTCCATTCATCCAGCCGGATGTTTGGATTCACCGTGTTCAGATGGATGGTCGGCGGCACACTGCGATGTTCCAGGCACGCCAGGGCTTTCGCCAGACCGGCAGCACCGGAGGCCGCTTCCAGGTGCCCGAGGTTGCTCTTCACAGACCCGATCAGGAGCGGCGTCTCCGGCACGCGACCTTCCCCGAGGGCGACGCCCAGGGCCCGTGTTTCGATCGGATCGCCTACCGCGGTCCCGGTACCATGTGCCTCCAGGTAGTCGATCTCGGACGGCGCGATTCCCGCCTCGGCATAGAGCTCTCGCAAGAGTGCCACCTGGGTATCGAAACCCGGCACCGTGATGCCGTTGGTCCGGCCGTCGCAATTTGCTCCCGAGGATGCCACCACCGCATGGATGCGATTTCCGTCCGACAGCGCGGCGTCGAGATCCTTCAGTATGAAGATACCGGCGCCTTCGGAACGCACATAGCCATCGCCGGCGGCATCGAACACATTGCAGATGCCCCTTCGGGACAGCATCGACGCCTTTGAGAAGCCGACAAAGGCAAACGGATGTAGGTGCAGACTCACACCGCCTACAACCGCCAGGTCCGACTCCCCATACCGAATCGACTGGTATGCCTGGTGAAATGCGACCAGCGACGAGGAGCAGGCGGTATCGACTGCCATACTGGGGCCGTGCAAATCGAACTGATAAGAGATTCGATTTGCCGCGATGCTGGCGGTATTGCCCGTCATCGTCGAGGCGTCAAACGAAGCGAGATCATCTGTCCTGCGGTAGGAGTAATCCGACCCGGAATAGCCGATGTAGACTGCGCCGCGGCCGCCACCCACGCTGGATGGCGGAATCCCGCCGCGCTCGAAGGCCTCCCAGGTCAATTCCAGCAGCAGACGCTGCTGAGGGTCCATCTGCTCCGCTTCGCGCGGTGAAATGCCAAAAAATGCGGCATCGAAACCCGATACATCGCCCAAGGTTCCTGCCGCAAAGGTGTAGCTGGTCCCGGGTTCCGACTTGCGGGGGTGCAGATAGGTTTCCTGGGCCCAGCGATCGTCGGGGACACGGGTTACCAGGTTGCGACCGGCCCGAAGACTGTCCCAGAAAGTATCCGGGTTGGCACCCGGGAACCGGAAGCTGTACCCGACAATTGCTACTCGCTTGTTCATTCTTCCTCTAGCCCGCAAAGCTCACCGGTATCGCGAGGGCTGGCGGAATTCGCAGCCGCTCGGGCGCCGGGCTGGAGCGAAAGTGGTAGCCGTAGCTACCACTTGAGTGAAGCTCAAGCCGGAGCGAGCGAGAAACCGCCAGCACCGCGATAGGCAAACGGCGAAAACAGTGTGTCATTCTCCAAGACAAGCTCATTTGCTGCTTTAATCTCCGCGGGTCAATAAGTTACCTAACCGTCGTTTGCCGACCGGTGAGTTTTGCGGGCTAGCATCTTATTTCCGACAGGTGCCAGTTGTTCAATGCGCATGTCGCTGCCAGGGGATCCAACCAGTGGATCACGATGTGACCGAATCTGGCCACTGCAATCAGGAGATGCGGAGGCCGAGCCGCCCCGCGCGCCGCTGAAACCCCTTGCCGCGGGCGCGCTGGCGCTCTGCCCCCAGCGTTGGCAAGTACCATCAATCGCCGGTGAGACAGCGCAACCCTTCGCTCTTCCAGCAGTCAATCAGCTCCCTCTCCCTGGCCCAATCGTGTCTTCGCACGGGGCGAAAACGCCTACCGGCATGATGATAACCCCTGGTGTCTGCGCTCGCGACGTCGAATCCGGCAATCTTCAAGCGGTCGAATCCCTCGACGAAGCGACGCGCCCAAGCCAGAAACAGCACCCCTGCACTTGGCGGCGCACCGATCCAGGCGACCGGATCGCACCAGACCGATTGCGGAATGGTGAGCACTTTCGCGCCCGCATCCAGCATGTCGAGTACTACGTCCCAGTCCACGTCCAGGCCAGCCCGGTCATACCGGGCATCCGGTCCTGTAACGACCATCCACGGCGCGAGCCCCCGTTTCAGGGGGAAAACCTCCGGCAGGAACTTTGGCGCGCACACCCAGACATCGAGCCGCGAACCAAGATCCTCCTGCGCCGCCGATGTTGAGGCCCAGTGGTTGAAGCGCACCACCAGTCTATGGTCGTCTATTGCAGCACCCAGGCCGGAACCGTTCATGGAACCGGCGTTGCCGACGACACAAATATCGCCTTGACAGCCAAACAGATACTCCGCAAACGCCAGCCGCCACTGCGGCTGGCATTCATGCAACGCAGCCAGCTTTCCGGCACGCGGGGTCAGCGCGACCCCGACACTGTGCAGATAGTGCGCAATGGGGGGGGAGTGCTCGGCGTGAGGACTCAGCCAGGCCAGTCTCTCCACTTCAGCCGCCCCGCCCAGGGCGTTGGCTTCCAGCAGGAGTTCCACCGCCTGCCAGGCAACGCGCCCACGCGCGTCACCGAGTGCATGGAGCAGGCGGTTCGCCATTTCCTGATCGAGCGGCAGTCCGAGTTCCCGGCGGAATCTGAGCCACTCCACCAGACCGCCCAGCCTGTTCTGTCTGGCCCAGACGTGCCGGTAGTAGCCCGCAGTGCGCGCATCGTAGCACCCGAGGGAGTGGCGTCGCCACGCAATGAGCCTGGCCGCCCACCCCGGCAGCCAATCGATGGGCCCGGGGGAAATCGCAAAACCGGCACCATTGGCGGATGACTCCCCCTTCACGAGGGCACCGGCTCGAGGACTTCGTCGACGAATTCGTTGGCCCGGACGTTGACATCCGCCAATCCCAGGGTACGGCCTCTGAGATCGTCGGTCAGGCGCTGATATTCACGGTCGATCAGCAGAAGTTCCAGCCAGCTCAGCCAGTCGTCGCCGGTCCTTGCCAACAAGGCCCCGGCCCCCTCGAAGCGTGCATAGTCCGGATTGGAGGAACAAATGGTTGGGACACCCCAGTACCCTGACTCCAGGACTTTCAACCCCGACTTGCAGGCATTGAACGGCGTGTCTTCCAACGGAGCCAGATTCACCCAGGCATCATGAAACTGTTGGTCATATCTGGTGAATGGCACTTTAGCGTCGTGCTGCAACTGGTCCTCCGGCACATCAAGACGAAAGTTCAGCGGGCCCGTAACGCGCAGCCGCACCTCCGGATGTGCACTTAAGAACCGCGAAAGCGGTTCCGCGACGAGTGAAAAATCCTGATCGTGGCTGCGGGTCCCAGGCAGGTAGACGATAGTCTTGCTCTGCGTCTCCTGTGCTACAGGCCGATGCGGCGCCCGCCGCCAGTGCCAATGCACCGCATTATGCAGTACCGTCACTGGTTTCCCCGGAAAGCACCGATGGGCATGCTCGCGCAGTGTTTCGGTCGAGACAGTAATGTGATCGAACCACTTGATTGCCTCACGATGCTCTCGCCACCTGCGCTTCTGCTGACCCAGGCTCGCTATACCGTTTCTTACCGCCGGGCTGTATCTGGCAAAGCCCTCGTCGAAGACCAGGTCATCCACGTCTGCAACCAGTTTCGCGCCTAGCTTCCTGGAAAGGCGGACCAGGCGCCAGAGACTGAAAGAGGCGCGCGGACGATGCACGACCACGCAGTCTCCGGCCCGCGGACCCGGCCAATTCCGGCTGTGTCCCCAATCGACCTCGATCGATCGGGCGCGCAAGGCGTGGCCAAGATTTTCACAACGATAGATGAACGCGGGATCCTGTTGATATCCCAACGGTCTCTTGTTGCTTGCAAGAAAGACGACGCGCACGTTTCGCTGCTGCAAAGCTAGATGATACCGATTCGGAACCGCAGAAATTGAGCAGTAATGCTCAACACGAGCGGTTTGTGCAGCGGGTGCATAGTCATTGGACCCGGCCGCCCTTGCCCATGACGTCGCCTTCGAAATACGGGCTTTCAGCCTGAGCCGGAGAATGGGTACATACCGGGGGCATCCCCGGTCCGGGAACACCACTGGACATCGCCAGAGAACCAGGCCGGCGAAAGGCGCCGCGCAGCATCAACAGCCGGGCACCGTCAAGCTCCGGTGCACGGCAAGGGTCAACACGGCAGGCACAAGAATGAAGGGGGGAACTCACTGTGTTTACCTTCGCAATCCTCAAGACCCGATGGAAAAGTCTTCGCGCGAATGCGTGAGGTTCGGATTGTAGTAAGGATCGAGGCGTATCCGGTCGCCCCATTTCTTTACGAGATAGTCTTTCTCCAGCTGGAAGCGCGCCTGCTTTTCCGCCGTATCCTCGTACCCCCTGGTTTTCGACTCGAAATGGTACAACTGTGCAAAAGGCGTAAAAACGTTGAGGTACCCTGCATCGGTGACTTTCAGACAGAAATCCACATCGTTGTAAGCAACCGCCAGCCTTTCATCCATTCCCGCAACCTGCCGGTAGACTGCCGCCCTCACGACCAGGCAGGCCCCGGTCACTGCCGAGACGTTTTGCCTTACTTTCAGCCTGTTGAAATATCCGCCACTGTCTTTGGGGAAACAACGGTGCGAATGTGCTGCGTAACCGCCAAGGCCCATGATCACCCCAGCATGCTGGATGGTGTCATCTGCGTACAGCAGCTTCGCCCCCACGCACCCGACCTCCGTCCGTCTCGCGAGCATAACCATCTCGTCGAGCCAATCGGCCGAGATCACATCGACGTCGTTGTTCAGGAACCCCAGAATCTCGCCGCGTGCCTTTGCAGCCGCGAAGTTGCAGATGCGCGCGAAATTGAAAGGCTCATCGAACTTCAGCACCCGCACCACCGCTGCGTCCTGGATGTCTTCCAGATACCGCAGGGTTTCAGGATCGGCGCTGTTGTTGTCGATGATCAGGATCTCGATATTCCTGTAATCCGTTCGATTCAAGATGCCTTCGATGCATGTCTTCAGGAGTTCGACGTTGTCTTTTGTCGGAACGATGAGTGTCACCTGCGGATCTTGCCCCGGCGTATCGAAGGTCACCCGATAAAAGTTCTCCGAATCCGCTGATTTCACCCTGACCGGCGTCTTTTCGCGGTCAAAGAAATCGTTCAACGCCCTTTTCCCCGCGGCGTGCGTATAGCCCTTGCGACCGGCATCCGTCGCCGTGGATGCCTCGGACATCCGCCAGTGATAGAGAACCTTGGGAATGTGGTGGATCCTGGAAGCTTCCGTCAATTGCGAACAACGCAACAGCAGATCGTAGTCCTGCGCACCCTCGACGCCCGCGCGCATCCCGCCTGCCCGCGCAACCAGCTCGCTCCTGTAGACACAAAGGTGCGTAACGTAATTATGCGAGTACAGGAGGTAGGGGTTCCAGTCCGATTTGAAATGCGGCGAACACCTGTTCCCGGACGGATCCAGAAAATCTTCATCGCTGTACACGATGTCCAGCGGTGGCTGATCCCGCAATACCGACGCCACTTCGTTCAAGGCAAAAGGCGAAAGCTCGTCGTCGTGATCCAGAAATGCGACAAAATCCCCCGTTGCGAGCGCCAGGGCCTCGTTGGTTGTCCTGGAGATATGCCCATGAGTATCCCGGGCGACCACCTTCAACCTGCTGTCACCGCGCCGGTATTCCTCTATCACGGATCGAACATACTCCCTGTCCGATGCGTCGTCGGCGATGCATAGCTCCCAGTTGCCATAGCTCTGCTCAAGCACCGATTCTATGGCACGGCGCAGCTGTTCCTCGGGTGGATTGTGTACAGGCATCACCACTGAGATCTTTGGCCCCTCGGACTGGTCCTCCATGACGCTGTTGACCAACTTTGGCTCCACGATTCGGATCCACCTTTCATAGAGTTTGTTTCCACCCTCCAGCAAGGCGTGCAGTTCATCCTCGTAATGCCGGTAGAGCAGTTGATCCCGAGACATACCGGCATCTTCCTCCCCTCCCGCGAAGAGCTTGCTCAGATCCCTCAAGGGTTTTCCCCGGAGGTCCCGTGAACCCGCCATCAGACGGCCGCGCATATGCCTGACTGCAAACCGGTGGAGCGCAGGAGCCAGACTGAGCCGGTGAACCAGAAAGTCCTCGCCAGAAGACAACGGCTGCAGCGCGATCTCGCTGATGCGCCAGTCGGCGAAGAACAGGCGCTTGCTCGACCGCGACGAGGACAAGGGGATCTTAATATCCAGCACCTGGCCCTTGGCACGCCCCCCACTCACTTTCAGTTCCACATATCCAGGCCCGGGGATCTGGCCGGGCGAGACCTCGACAAGCCACCACCCCCTCCAGAAAGGGGCAACGCCGCGATGGCGCACATCTACCGCCACAGGCTCTGTTCCAACGGCAAGGGCCTCTGCGTTGACCCGAATGCGCTTTTTCAACCATGACGGAGGACTATCTAACACGAGGCGTGGTTTCCAGCTGACACCGCACGAAACGTCCACCACTCATCTGTCGGCAGTCGATCGTGACCGATGGAATACGCTCCGTTGGCCGTCCGGTGGCTTGTATGCACCCCTTTTCTGCCAGCCATCCCGCGGCCGGGCAGCCGAGTCTGGCCAGCCATGTTTGCCGGGATAATCTCGCCCACAAAGGTCGCCTGACACTCAAGCTGTCTCGCCCTTGATGCGTAAAAACCGGCCGTGATAGACCCGGTGGACCTTGCTGCCGGCCATCTCTTTGTCGACCCGTTTCATGTGGCGATCCCACACCTTTTCAAACAGCCTGGCCGTGCTCCTGGGAAAGGGTGTAAACAGGGGGTTGAACGGATTGTCCCTGGCCTGCATCCAGATCGACAGCCGGCTGCTTGTACCGGCGGCGTCGCCCCGACAGTGAAAGCCACGAACATTGGCAAGCACGAGCGTGTTCGACGGCACATCGAAGACGCGAGGTTCCGCAAGCCCCATTCTTCTGCGATCTTCGTCCGAGACGCGAAATGACCCGTCCCAGTATCGGGAACCCTCAGATTGTTTTTCGAGACTGGCCCTGATGCTTTCACGATATTCCCACTTTACCCGTTCCCAGGTCAGCCTGTGGGAGCCGGGAATGTAGACGAACGGGCCGTTTTTCGCGCTGACGTCATCCAGATACAGCCAGGCCTTGACGCAAGGATGGAAGGTATCCATGTGAAAATCCTTCTGCGGGTCGCGTTCACTGACGCTGCCAGAGTGCTGCTTTAGATTTTCGGCAAAGAAGAAGGGGGGGCGATTCTTTGAAGACGTATAACGCAAGAGGCGGTCCAGCTTGGAATTGCGCGTCAGTCTCTCGCATTCCGGCAGCTTCTGGCGCACTTCATGGGTCAGAAACAGCCTCTGAGTCCCGGTACTGCCTTCGCTGATTTCCCGGATATCACCTTCGTATCCGGTCAGTTCCGCAGACAGCGCGTCAAACTGTTCGCTTGACAGGAAACCGGGCTTGACGAGATATCCCTCGCGCAGGAATTGGCGTCGATCTTCTGCCGGCACCAGCGGGCTGAGCAGCAGCAGGCGAAAACGGAACAGCACCTCCGCGACAGCGACGCGGGCCACGTGCAGGCCGAGTCGGTTCAGTACATAACTGCCGATAAAAGGGTTGGTGCGGAATGACTTGGCCCAGGTGAAAACTGATATAAACTGAAACGGCAGCATGTATAGATTTTTCATATGCCGATCAACCCCGGGCCCGGATGGATGAAACCAGCATATAGTACCAATCATACCGACACACGTAACCCTGGCAGGGTTCTCCTCGACTCGCCGGGCTACCCCCCGCCCCTTCATCGCCCCCCGCACCGGGCGCTGTTGTCTTGGATTCCACCCGGTTGCATAGGTTATCCTAGCCGCCATGCGCGCCGAGACCGTATCGCCCCCACTCACTGCAATGCAATCCTCGACGGTGGATGCTATCTATGTATTTGTCGGCTCCTGCCGGGAACACTGGCTTCCACTCAAGGTGCTCGAGTACTCGATCTGCCGCAATACCCGAAGCTCCGTGGTCGTTACCCCACTTTACGAGTCGGAAATAGACATACCGAAGACCACGAAAACGCCGACGGCGTTCAGTCTTCAACGATTTCTTCCGCCGGAACTGCGCGGTTTCGAAGGCCGGGCAATCTACCTGGACTCCGACATGATCGTGAATACCGATATCCGCGAGCTTTGGGAACATGACATGAAACAGGCCAGGGTCTGCTGCTGCGAGGGCTGGCAGACGGCCGTGACCCTATATGACTGTTCGGTGGGATGGCGAATCAACGACATTGTCGAGCGATTGAATTCCGGGCATTGGAAATACAAGCAGCTTGTCAACTACGGATTCGAACCGGCCGTCGATCATTCGATTTCACGAATGTGGAATGTAATCGATCGGCCATTGCGACGGAATATTCTCAATCCTGCGGCAAAACTCCGTCATTTCACATGGCTGCCCACGCAACCCTGGCTGAGCGCCCGGCATCCATATGAACATTTGTGGATTGATGAGTTGAAGCAGTCGGTGGCAGAGGGCTTCATCGCCCAACACGATGTCCTGCGGGAGATCGAGTTGGGCCACGTCCGCCCCTCCCTGGCAGGGTATCTGGGCGCGCGCGCGCCGCGCGAAGACAAGGATTTCGTCCGCCCCGACAAAGCCAAGTCCTCCTGGAAGCGCTTCCCAGGCTGGTGAGTCCCGGCAGCCTGTAAGGATCGAGAGATGCAGGAAGTGGCCTTCGCCGGCGTACCGACACTGGGCGGCGTCAAGATGCGCGGGGTGGCGGTGGCCCGCGCACTCGGCGTACCATTTTTCGATCTGGATGAACTGCGGGCGGTCGACAGGGTAAGGACGCTCGTACTGGTCAAATACCACAGCCGCCATGCCCGACTGATTCGTCAGAAATGTGAACGCCTTGTCTACGATCCGCTGGACGCATGGTCGAACACCCGATACCACGATGCCCAGGCTACCGAGTTCTGGAAATGGACACTGAAGGAACTGCATTTCGACGAAATCATTGCCACCTCGCCGGCCTGTGCCGAGACCATGCGTGAGTCACTGCCTTCCCTGCCTTTGCATCTGGCCCCTCACCACGCGGATCCAGCGATAACACCCGCGTATGACGCTGCCGGTCCCGTTGTCTACAGTGGCGCTGTCAGATATATAAACCAGGAAAAGCGGGCCATTCGATCGTCGTGCCAGAAGCTTGGCAAGAAGCTGGTGATCGAAGCCACCAAGCACACCCCCAGGGCGCTGGTCGCAGCGAGTCTGATGCTGCATGTCCGCTTAAAGCCCTACGAAACGCACCTGAACCGGTTTTGCAAACCGCAGGTGAAACTTGAGAATGCGGCCGCGGCCGGATTGCCCATTGTCGCTTCCAACCACCCCTGCACAACCTCTCTCAGACCGGGCATCGTCCTCCATGAAGGCAACTGGGAGGAATCGATTCGCCAGGGCCTGGCCGCAACGCCATTGTGCAACCCGGTGACCCTCGCAGACCATGTCGAACGACTCGGCAGAATCATCGGTCTGAGACCTCGATCGACTTGCGCGCCATGAACCACGCGAAGACCGCAGGATTCCGTCACTTCATCGGTCGCGATTCAAGCGCCGGCGTTGCAAGAATCTCATCGATTTCCTTTTGGAAACGAAGCGACAGGAACCGATGCTGTCGCGGTACAAAAAACATTCCACGAGGATATCGTCGATCTTGTTCACGGCAGATAAGCCGTAGAGACCAATTATCCGTTCAGCCAGTTCCTGGTCATTGTGTCGCCGGTAAACGCAGCGAACCAACTGGCCGGCATTGATCTTTTCCCGGTCCGGATGACGCGTCGCCCACAGATATTCCAGATCCTGGAAGACATCCGAGCGATGCATCATCTCGTTGGTATCGATGTACCACGAATCATCGGTACCAATGCCTGCACAATCGGAGGCAGCCGCTCTGTTATCGCCATGCCCCTAAGCATCCGGTGGACGACCGACACCAGTGGGGGGAATCGTCGGGTTGACATCGCGTGCCATGTCCGCATTTTTGGACGCATACTGCTGACCCTAGGCAGCTGTTTTCCGATAGCGCAAACAGCTATGTTGCAACAGCGTTGCTGAACACAGGCAGCGGCAACTCATAATCCTTCCCACTTTCTCTAACCTGTCGTACGCGGAGTCGGCACACACCAAAATCAGGCCATTAGCAGCTCAAAAGTACCGAGAGAATCTATGGCTATTTGGGCCATGAGGTTCCGAAATCGTGAGAATTCGAATGCCTAGCAGCGCTTTGGGGCTCGTTTGTCCAGTCTAGATCACTTGAATGATGTAGTTGGCCTCAACCAAATCGTCCAGGCTGTTGATCAGCCCAAGCCCCGTGCCCAAACCGACGAGAATGATCTTGTCCTCGACTGGTGCGCGCAAATCGCCCCACTGGTCTTCGACGCCATTGTCTGTGCCTTGCGAATCGAACCAGATGGTCACGTTCTCCGAAAACTCACCGGTTTCACGCACGGTTACGTACTCGTCGAGTTCCTGGATGGTGTTAACCGGATCGGGACTCCAGAAATCGCTGTTCAGCTCTTTGTGCTGCGCCCTGACGGCGTCGACGTGGAAAACGAGGGTATCATTATCGTCAAGTTCGTAGCCATGTTCCATATCCATGACCACGTCTTTGCTGTATGCAAATTTGCCATCGATATAGCTCTGGTAGCCGCCTTCATCTATTCGCCCCTTGTAGAAATCCTTCTCCACATTGACGTTGAACTCAAAGCGGTCATCGCCTTCGCCACCGGTCAGGGTGTCCGAGCCTTCACCACCCATCAGGCGATCGTTACCGTCACCACCATCCATCAGGTCACGGCCGTCCCCACCGAACATGGTGTCGTCCTGCATACCACCGCGCATGGTATCGTTATCTGCGCCACCTCCCAGGTAATCGTTCCCATTGCCGCCATCCAGGGTATCTTTGCTGACACCGCCATACAGCGTGTCATTGCCCTCATTGCCGAACAGCATGTCGTCGTTTTCGCCGCCGCAGAGGGTGTCTTCGCCGTCGCCGCCGTCGATGGTGTCTTCGCCGTCGGCGCCATTTATAAAGTCGTCGCCTTTGGCGCCTGTGATCAGGTCACCGTCGTCGCCACCGTCGATGGTGTCGTCGCCCGAGCCGCCAAATATGGTGTCTTCGCCGGCACCGCCGTAGACGGTATCCTGTTCCTTGCCACCGTGCATCCAGTCGTCACCGGAGCCACCTGCTAGATAGTCATCGCCAGTATTGCCCTCCATGACGTCGTGGCCTTCACCGCCATCGAGAACGTCGTCGCCGTCCTCACCCAAGAGCCGATCCTTACCTTCGGCGCCTACCAGGGTGTCGTCGTTGGTTCCACCGAAGATGGTGTCGTCGTCGTTGCCGCCGTTCAGGTAATCTCTGTCGGACATACCCATGAGCCAATCATTTTGGTCGCCGCCGAGGACCGTATCGTTGCCCGAACCGCCGATCAGGGTGTCATCGCCGCCGTTCTCTTCGATCCAGTCGTCACCCTTGCCGCCATGGACCCAGTCGGCGCCAGACGCATCGATTCCCCAGTGGTAGTAGTCGTTGCCTGTGTTGAGTTCGACCACGTCGTTGCCGGAGCCGCCGATTACCGTGTCATCGCCGCCGCGGGCAAAGATCCTGTCGGCACCGGAGCCGCCATCAATGGTGTCGTTATCATCGCCTTCACTGCCATCGATAACGTCGTCACCGGAACCACCTTTGATATTGTCGGCACCGCTACCACCGGTGATGATGTCGGCATCACCACCGCCGTCGATATTGTCGTTGCCGCCGCCGCCCTGGATGACGTCCATGCCTGCGGCACCATTGAGTTTGTCAGCGTCAGCACCGCCGTCGATATTGTCGTTGCCGCTACCACCGTTGACGGTATCGTAGCCGGAGTCGCCGCTGATGGTGTCATCGTCGGCACCTCCGTTCAGTACGTCATCGTCGGCACCGCCATGAATAATGTCGTCGCCGGCGCTGCCACCGACGATGTCGCTGCCGGAATCGCCAGACAATAGGTCGTTGCCACCAAGGCCAACGATGGTATCGTCGCCTTCGCGTCCAAAAACGGTATCATCCTCCAGGCTTCCGACGATGATGTCGTCTGATGGTGTGGAGATATAAGCCATAAGGCCTTTGCATCGCTCCGTCTGCTTGTTCAACAGCTTCTAATGCAAGTAGGGCGCCATATTGATGATTGCTTAATAAACAAATACTTACAGGTTTAACAATAAGAATACAGAGATTGCTGTAAAGGCTTTTTTACAGATTCCAAGAATTTCCTTCTGAAACTCGCTCTGATCGAAACCGGCTCAGCAGCGGCATCCTGGACGGGGAAACAGTGCCATCTTCGGTTATCTGAACCGCCGAAGCTAAGGCGGTATCCGGCAAACCATCCATCAGCGAGACTTGTAAAAGCGCTCGCCAAACGACGCCATCCGCGCGTTTGGGCCACCGCGCGCGCCGTCTCGGTACCCAGGCAACTTCACAATGTCAGTAATCTTTACAGGGGATACCGGTTGCGGGGCCCCGCTTCGCCCACCCATACGCCACTGTCGCACATTAGATTTGAAGGCAGACGCGGGATGCGGCGGTGCAGCAGTGCAGCAGTGCAGCAGTTCGGGGCTCTTGGCCATTTGCACGCATTGCCGATCATCAAGGACCAAAGGTTGCGCACATCCCTGTTCTCCGGCCCCGGAACCAGGTCGTCAGCACGCTGGGCAATAATTTTCCGGGTGAGCACACAACACCCGATGCGGCTTCGCCGGATATCTATTGCAATTACAACGCACTACACCGGAAGCGCCAAAAAACAATGGTAAGGATCGCGACCCTTTGCAGTGTCCTGGACACCCGACCAGCCCCTGGATCAGCTTCCCGGCACCAAACCATCCACCGCTTTAACCAAAACTGGACCGACCCGATTTACATACGAGGCGGCAACGGGCGCACGAACCACTTGCTTCATAATGGTGTGATCTTTGGTCTGCATCCGGAACCGGATGCATCGAGGCCCCCGCCCAAGCTGCGATCAACAACTATTCGAAATAACCGGCTATCGCCCCCACACCTCAAACCGACTGTCGCGTTTCTTTACAAAATCCACCAGCCCAAATAAGCGGACTTATTTTTTCTTTTATTATTCAATGTCTTATGATCTTGGCACCTTAAATGCATGGAAGGGAGTGCTCGAGCGGCACACTCCACGGAGCGCGTTGCTGACATAATAATTTTGTGTGATTCGAAATAAGGAGTAATCACGATGGCCCATATACTTACACCATTCGACGACATTTACGTTGGGACCGCAGGCGATGACACCGTCTTTGGCCGCGAAGGCGACGACACCATCGTAGGCCTGGGTGGCGACGATGTGCTGAATGGCGACGCAGGCGATGACGTCATTGATGGCAATACTGGTAACGACGAAATTAACGGCGGTGCCGACGATGACGTGCTGAACGGCGGCGCCGATGATGACACCATTACCGGTGGCTCTGGCTACGACACGATCAACGGCGATTCCGGCAACGACAATCTCGATGGCGGCACTGAAGCCGACGTCATCAATGGCGGCAGTGGCATGGACGTCATCCAGGGCGGTGCCGGCGACGACAAGATCGACGGCGGTGGTGATGCCGACATCATCACCGGTGGCAGCGGTGCCGACAACATCAAGGGCGGTAGCGGCGACGACGTCATCGACGGCAGTGAAGGCGACGATGACGACTTCATCGATGGCGGCTCCGGTGCCGACAGGATCTTTGCCCGCGGCGGCGATGACACGGTAATTGGCGGCTCCGGCGACGACGTGGTCGAGCTCAACACCGGCGACGACTATTACCACTGGGGTGTGGACGACTCGGGTGACGACTGGGTCCACGGCGGCAAGGGTGACGACTGGATCGAAGAGAACGGCGGCGATGACACCCTGATTGGTGGTTCGGGCAACGATACCATCCTCGGCGGTGACGACAACGACCTGATCTATGGTAAGTCCGACAAAGACTACCTCAACGGCGGCAACGACGACGACACCATCTGGGGCGGCACCAATGACGACACCCTGGTAGGCGCGGAAGGCAAAGACCGCCTCTTGGGTGAGGACGGCGACGACGTTCTCGATGGTGGTGAAGGCGACGACTACATGGAAGGCAACACCGGCGACGACTACCTCGACGGTGGCTCCGGTGACGACTGGATGCACGGCGGTAAGGAAGAAGACACCGTCAACGGTGGCGCGGGCGAAGACACCATCTTCGGCGGTTCGGGCGATGACTCGATCGACGGTGGCGACGACGACGACCTCATCGAAGGCGGCAAGGGTGACGACTACATCGACGGTGACGACGGTGAAGACACCATCGATGGCGGCGACGGCGAAGACACCATCTACGGTGGCGAAAACGACGACATGCTGTTCGGTAACGAAGCCAACGACACAATCAGGGGTGAAGACGGCAAAGACACCCTCGACGGTGGCAACGGCAACGACTGGATGAGCGGTGGCGACGACCTCGACACCATGAACGGTGGTCTGCAGGACGACACCATGTACGGTAACGACGGCCGTGACCTGATGGATGGTGGTGACGGTAACGATCGCCTGATGGGTGGTGAGGGTGACGACACCCTGACCGGTGGCGAGGGCGACGACCGCTTCGAGTTCAACGTCAACATTGAGACGGACTTCTGGAACGGCAGGTTTAACGAAGGCAGTTACCAGAGCTATGTCGACGGCAAGCGCACGGACAGTGAAGACGTTGTCACGGATATGCAACATGGTTACGACCTTGAAGATAGGGACACCCTCGTTTTCCACGTTAACAGCGGTAAGGCCTGGCATGACGCGTGAGGGACAAGGTGGCTTTGAGTGGGACCAGGTGGATACCGCCGAAGAACTCGACAAGTACGTAACCGTGCGTGAAACGGGCGCGAACTTGGAGAACGTTACCATCTGGTTCGACTCGCAAGGCACCGACAAGGGCGTCGAGGATCAGTGGGGCGATTCGCGTACCCCGGTCGAGGACACGATCATTCTCGTCGGCGTGGGTACGGGCCTTGGTCTGATCAACAGCCTGGACGATCTGGTTGAAGCCAACTACAAAGTCGAGGTTCTCAGCGACGGTCATTGGAAAGGCCACGACTACAGTAACGACATCTCCTAAGGAGACGCAACACGTCATAGTATGACGCAATAGGGACAAAGAGCACGGGTCTAAAAGCCCGTGCTCTTTGTTTTTATGCCAGAGCCACAGGCGTTGCTGGCATGTATGGACTTCATTTAAGATTCCGCCGGCCTTGCCGAAACTTGTTCAACCGGCCCCAACCTCACTAGCCGCGGAATACAGACGACCCTCTACCATGAGTGATCATCACCAACTACCCCACCTGCTAAGCAGATTCCGTGGCGCTCTGGTCTCGGTGGGCCTGTTCAGCTTCTTTTTCAACCTGCTGGTTCTTACCCTGCCTTTGTACATGCTGTCGGTGTTTACGCGAGTACTCACCAGCAAGAGCGAGGAAACGCTGGTCCTGCTGACGGTGGCGGCGCTGGCCGCGCTGATGATTCAGGGCTTGCTCGACATGATCCGCACACGCATCATGTCGCGCGTCGGCATGGGGCTCGATGCCGCGCTGACTCCCCAGGTGCTCGAAGCGGTGGTCCGTGATTCAGCCGGCAGCGGCAGACGGAATATCCAGCCACTTAGCGATGTGGCGGAAGTGCGCAACTTCCTTTCCGGCAGCGGCCTGTTTTCGCTGTTCGATGCCCCGTTTGCCCCCCTCTACGTCGGAGTCATCTACATCCTGCACCCCGACCTGGGCACGTTGGCGTTGGTGGGTGCCCTGGTGCTCTTCGCGATCGCTATGGTCAATGAGGCTGCGACCCGAAAGCCAATAAAGGTCATATCAGCCCACAGCCAGAATACCGAGGCGCGCATCCAGGAGTTCGTGCGCAATGCCGACGCCATTGAGGCAATGGGCATGATGCCGGCCGTTCTCGAAAGGTGGCGAACCCATACCAGGGACGGCATTTCGGGGGCCTCCGAGATTACGAACAAGGCCACCGCCGCGAATTCCCTGGCCAAGTTCGTGCGCATGGCCCTGCAAATCGGCCTATTCGGCACCGGCGCCTACCTGTATATCCAACAAGAACTCGCCGCCGGCGCCATGATTGCTGCATCGATCCTGATGGGCCGGGCCCTTGCGCCGGTGGAGTCCGCAATCGGCACCTGGAGAAACGTAGTCGGCGCCAAGGCGGCCTACGGGCGCCTGCGCCAAATCCTCGCTTCCGACCGCTTCACCCAATACCGAGACCGCATGGAACTGCCGCGCCCGAGTGGGCGCGTCGAACTCGAACGGGTCGTGGTGATGGCGCCGGGCAGCGAGCGCCTAATCCTCAAAGGGGTCAGCCTCGCATTACGACCAGGCGAATTCCTCGGCGTGATCGGCCCCAGTGGCGCGGGAAAAACCACCCTGGCCAAGGTACTGGTGGGTATCCTGCCACCGCGTGGCGGCGCAGGCGCGCGCCTAGACGGCGCCGAACTCGCCGCTTGGCATCCGGACGACTTGGGGCAGTACATCGGTTATCTGCCACAGGATGTGCAGCTGTTTCCCGGCACGGTTCGTGAGAATATCGCGCGGATGGCTCCCGAAACGACTCCGAAGAGGTCATCAAAGCGGCCAAACTGGCGGGGGTTCACAATATCATTCTCAGTATGCCGAAAGGCTACGACAGCGATATAGGCGACGCCGGCCGATTCCTTTCCGCAGGGCAGCGCCAGCAGATCGGGCTCGCGCGAGCCTTCTACGGCAATCCCGCATTGCTGGTTCTGGACGAACCCAACTCCAACCTCGACTCGGTCAGTGAAGATGCACTCAGCGAGGCGCTGGCCGGCGCCAAGGAGCGCGGCGTAACGATCGTCGTGGTCACGCACCGACCCAGCGTCCTTCGCGCATCCGACCAACTGCTATTGCTCAAGGATGGCAGCGTGGAACTCTATGGTCCGAGCGAGGGCGTGATGGCCCGCATGCGTCAGGGTGCACTACCGCACGAGAAACGCGAACGAATCGGCGCCGACAATAAAACCGAAGCGAAGCGGCCAGCTGCGGCAGAGACCGAGCAAGCGCAAAGCAGCCAGGGTCGGGACAAACCGAAGCAAACACGGCCTACAAGGCGTGCACGCAGAGCCGGCAACCCGCCGAAGCCGCAGCCTGCAGCAGCGCCGCCAAAAGCGCCGGAGGTTATCGTCAATCGGGAAAGCGGCAAGGCCCGGGAAGGCGTTCCCGAGAACAAACCAGCTCGCCCAGTTATCGAAAGCAGTGTTGTACGGGTAGACGCCCTGCTGGCCAAAGGTGACAAAAAATGAGCGTCCCGGCCCGCGAAATCGTCGTCGAAGACGAAGAGCAAGGAAAGCGGAAAGCGCTGCCACCCGACAAGATTCCCGATGTCGAAGCGAGTCGCCGGCGTCTAATCTGGGCGGGGTTCATAGTCGTCTTGTTCGGAGTCGGCGGCCTTGGAGCGTGGGCAGCATTGGCGCCACTACAGAGCGCAGTACTCGCGTCCGGCACCATCAAAGTATCCTCCGAACGCAAGATGATACAGCACCTTGACGGCGGCATCGTCAAGGAGATCCTTGTCCATGAGGGCGACATGGTGCAACCGGGCCAAGTGCTGGTGCGACTGGACGATACTACACCGCGGGCCCGGGTTGACCTGCTGAGAGGGAAGCTCGATCGCTTACTGGCAACCCTCGCGCGCCTGCAGGCTGAACAGGCTGGGCTGGATGCGATCCCCTTCCCGGCTGAACTGCTCAGCCGTGATCAGGACCAGAACTTAGCGCTGGTGCTCGCCGGCGAGATCCAGGTATTCAAGGGGCGAAGAGATGCGTTCGACGGTGAGATCGGCGTGCTGGAGCAAAGAATCCGCCAGTACGACCAGCAGATTGATGGCCTGAAGACCCAAATCAGGTCCACCCGGACACAACTCTCGACAGTCCGCGAAGAAAAAGACGCCGTCGAGGTCCTGTACAAGAAAGGCGTTTACCCAAAGCCCAAGTTTCTCGAATTGAAGAGGGCCGTAGCCAAACTTGAGGGCGATCTCGGTGCCCACCAGTCGTCGATCGCCCAAGTCGAGGAGCGCATCGGTGAAGTACGGCTGCGCATCATCGACCTCGGCACGCAGCGACGCGAGGAGAACAACGGGGAAATACAGCGTGTGCAGAGTGAGATATTCGATAACACGGAGCGTTTGCGCGCGGCCTTGGATACTCTGCAGCGGACCGAGATCCGGGCACTGCTCGACGGCACCGTCGTCGGCCTCAGCATCCACACTGTGGGCGGCGTCATCAAGGGAGGTGATCGCATTCTCGATATCGTTCCCCGCGATGACGTGCTGGTGGTAGAAGCGAATGTGCGACTGGAAGATATCGACATCGTTCACGCAGGCCAAGCTGCTGACGTGCGGCTAACCGCTTTCAACCGACGTACGAGCCCCACCCTACCCGGCACCGTGACCCGCGTGTCCGCAGACAGTTTCGTCGATCCATCGGCACAACTCTCCTACTATCGCGTGCGTGTCGAGATCGATCCTGAACACATCACCGACCTCGAGCTCTATCCCGGCATGCCGGCAGAGGTCTATCTGTTGACCGGCGAACGAACCGCGCTTGCCTATTTCCTCAAGCCGATCGAAGACAGCATTCGCCGAGGGCTACTCGAAGAGTGAAGATTCTGTTCATTCACCAGAATTGTCCCGGGCAATTCAAGCATCTGGCGCCCTATCTCGCTGCGGACCAGGACAACGAGGTGGTATTCATCACCCGCCCGGGCAAGCCCTCACTGGCCAATGTCAGAAAGGTGGAATACAAACCCAGCCGGGAGGTTGCCGGCTCCACCCACAGGTATTTGCGCCTGATGGAAGAAGGTGTATTAAACGGGCAGGCGGTGACACGCGCGGCGCTGAAGCTGAAATCAGAGGGCTTTCAACCCGATGTGATCGTGGCACATATGGGTTGGGGGGAGGCCTTGTATGTGAAAACCGTTTGGCCGCGGACGCCGCTGTTGGGGTATTTCGAATGGTACTACCACGCGTTCGGGAGCGACGTGGATTTCGATCCCCACAAACCGCCAGATCACGACGATGTATGCCGCATCCGCACGCGCAACGGCATGCACCTCCTTAATCTACAGACGGCTGATCGTGGCATCAGCCCAACGCGTTGGCAATGCAAGCAGCACCCACCCGAATATCGCGCCAAGATCTCTGTCATTCACGATGGCGTGGATATCGAGAAAGTACGTCCTAACCCCGAGGCCACAGGATCTTTGCACAAGGGCCTGCGACTGCGTGCTGGAGATGAGGTGGTCACCTACGTGGCCCGCAACCTCGAGCCCTATCGGGGTTTTCCGACTTTTATGCGCGCCGCGAAGCTGATTCTGGACAGAAGACCGAATACCCATATCCTGGTGGTCGGTAGTGATGGTGTGAGCTACGGATCGAAACGCTCGGACGGCAAGACATACCGCGAGCACTATCTGGAAGAGCTGCAACTCGACACCACGCGCATCCACTTCCTGGGCCGCGTGTCCTACAAGAGATATCTTCAGATACTACAACTTTCAGCGGCCCATATTTATCTGACGGTGCCATTTGTGCTTTCCTGGTCCATGATGGAAGCAATGGCGGCGGGTTGCCTGGTGATCGGCTCGCGCACTCCGCCGGTCGAGGAAATGATTACGGATGGCCGAAATGGACTCCTGGTGGATTTCTTCTCGCCCGAACAGATTGCCGAGCGCGTGGATGCCGTCTTGGACCACCCCGACCGGATGCAAAGCATACGAGATGCAGCGCGAAAGACTATAGTCCAACGCTACGCGCTTAAGGACTGCCTGCACAAGCAGGGGCAACTGATCAAACAACTGGCGAAGGCGCAGCCCTCGGCCAGGCGCACCCGCCCCACGAAACTGCACCGCCCTGCATCCGGCCAACGTGCAGCGGCATCCGGACCTCGCAGCAGAAACTAGAAAAGGTTCAAACGAAGTTTAAGGTTTGCAGCATTGGCTGATTCAACGGGTCCCGGGAGCCTTCGGACATGATGATCGAACCCCTCGAGCTACTGCTCTTCACCAATGAAGCAACGCTCGCGCAGGCGGCTGAACAGTCAGGCGTTGACGGCATCATTATAGACTGGGAGTCGAAGGGCAAGACCGAGCGCCAAACTGGCTGCGACATGGAGATCAACTGCGACACTGCAGATGACCTGACGCGCATGGCCGCGGCGGTCAGCCTGCCCGTAACCGTCCGCATCAACGGCTTGGCCAATGACACAGCGGATGAGGTCGAACTGGCCCTGTCCTGCGGTGCCCGCGGCCTGATGCTCCCGATGGCGAGATCTGCTGACGATGTCGCACAATTCCTGGAAATGGTTGGCGGCCGCGCGCGCACCATCGTGCAGATCGAAACCCAGGACCTGGTGGATCAGCTCGAAGATATGGCGGCGTTGCCCTGGGACTCAGCCTATATCGGGCTTCACGATCTCATGCTGTCACGACGGGCCGCCTCAATGTGGCAGGCGGTAGTCGACGGAACTGTCGAATACATCTTCAATACCCTGCGTGGCCGCAGCGTGGGCTTCGCCGGGGCCACGGTGATCGGTGGTGGGCGCCCGATCCGCTTCACCCAGATTCTTCAGGAGCTCGCACGTCTTGGCGCGAGGCTCACCTTCCTGCGACGCAGTTTTAGACGCGAGCTCCAGGACCGCAATATGACGCGGGAGATCAACGCACTGCGTGCCGCCTGGGAAGCCGGCCATGCAAGAGGCCCACAGGCAGCCGAGGCGGACCGCGCCTTGCTGTTTGCTGACCTGCAGCGGCTTGTCGAGGTCTGAGGGTATGCGGGTCGTATTGATGTACAGCTTGGCCCCGCCGAGCCAGGGGCACCTGGAACGGCTAAGCGGCCTGACGCCCGAGCCTCGACGTGGTGGTCGCGGAGAATGAAGCCCAGGCCCTGGCCGCTACTGGCGCGGCCGAGGTGATCCTCGGCCACCGGTTTCTCCGCCAATGCCTGCCAGGTGCCGAACGGCTGCGTTGGGTGCAGACATCGGCCCAGGGTGTGGACCGGTTACCGCTCGCGGAACTGGCCGAACGGGGTGTCTTACTCACCCGCTCTACCCTCGATGCGCAGACCGTCGCAACTCACGCGGTGGCGCTTGCCTGGGCGCTCGCGCGCGCTCTGCCGGCGACCTTGCAACGCCAGGTCGACGAGGCATGGGATCAGAGACTGACTTTCGCGCCGCTGCCAAAAAGAGCGCTGGTGATGGGTTTCGGTGCCATCGGTCGTTCGATTGCTGAGCGCCTGCACGCGCAGGGCATTGCGGTCACCTGCGGCAAGCGGGGAGACGCGGCCGCGGCAACTGACACGCCCTGTGAGCAGATTCTGACCGGGGAGCGCTGGCGCGATGCGCTGGCCGACGTCGACTGGTGCTTCCTGGCACTGCCACACACGTCGGAGACGTCGCAGATATTCGATGAATCAGCCATGCGGTCGCTCCCTTCACATGCCATTTTGGTCAATGTCGGTCGCGGCGAAACCCTGGATACTGAAGCACTGCTGCGGGTATTGGAACAGGGCCACCTGGCCGGCGTCGGGCTGGATGTCGTGGAATCAGAACCGCTGCCACCCGGGCACCGCTTATGGCGGGCGCCGCGGGTGCTAATCACGCCGCACGTCGCATCCCACCACCCGGAACGCAACGACCAGGTCGAACGTTATTTCGAGAAACAATTGGCGCGCTATCTCGCAGCAGAGCCACTGGAAAATGTAGTTGACCTGGGTGTAATCATATCCGCACAGGGCAACGACGAGGGACGGGCTTGAGATGTCGTCTCCGCTGGTCAGTATCGTCATTCCGACTTACAAGCCTATTTTTCTCGAGGAGGCAATCGAAAGCGCACTGGCGCAAACCTACCGTACGACAGAGATCGTTGTCAGCGACCAGTGCCCCGACCAGTCAGTGCACCAGATCGTCGCCCGCTACCCAAATATCCAATACCAGCGAAATCCCATACCCGGCGTATATTCGAACTTTCGCAACTGTATCCGGTTAGCGAGCGGCGAATTCGTCAAGTTCTTGCTTGATGACGACCTACTCGAACCGCAGTGCATCGAGAAAATGTTCGGGGCTTTCGCGATGCACGAAAATATCACCTTGGTATTCGGCTGGTATCACTTGATTGATGCCGAGAGTAAGGAACTGAAACTGCGGCGCCTTGACGCGGACCGGACGGTTATCTCAACACCCGGCGGCGCTGCCGGGCCGATTCTCGTCTCCGCACGCAACCCGGTCGGCCCTTTGACCACCTGCATGTTTCGCCGACGTTCGTTTCCGTTGGGTCTGGGTCCCTTTTTTTTCAACACCGGGGCACCCGAACGCTATTTTGGTTTGATCGATATGACAATCATTCTGGACCTTGCGTTTCTCGGGCGCATCGTTGGGTTACCGGTCCCACTCAGTGCAATGCGCATGCACCCTGATCAACTCTCCAATCCAGACGCCAATCCACGTCTAATCCATTCCATAAAAAGCTGGCTGCCGCTCTCCGAAGATTCGTATTCCTTTGGACTCATCTCAAAGAGACAGCATCTGGACGCGCTTGAAACGGTGCTGGCGCAGTTTCGCCGATTCCTTGGGATGTTTCCGACACTCGAGGACGACGTCACCCACCTTGAGGCCAGGCTTGCCCAGGTCCAGAAAATGCATCGCGGATACACATGAGCCCGGCGCGATTTCGAACGGTTCGCGACCTCAGTATATGTCGGCCTTTTGCGGACCCATCTACTTCAACTCGATTATTCGCTCTACCATAACGACCTCCCTCTCACCACCAGCATCCTCCCGGAAAAGCTGGTAGGTGGCGCGGTAGACCCCCTCTGGCCACACTGCTCCCCGTCTTTTTCTGCCTGAATAACTGAGCCACCGCGCTTTGTTTCTCGGAATCGTCCCGGTCTTGTGAGAAATGACGCTGCCATCGGGACCAAAAAGATGGATCGACTCCCTGTCACCTTTCTGCGTGCCAAAAATTTCCACCCAGAACACCAAGGCGGGCATGTCCCGCTGTAGTGGTAAATCAGATGCATCGCCGGCTTGGACTGATTCCAACTTCGGCCTGCGAGAACTGAATCCCGCCTGAAGCAGCCCGGTTGGCTTGTACCACTGCTGCTGCATTACCTGGGCATTCCAGAGTGGCTCAGGGCCCGAACCGCACAATGCTGCCCTGCCAACCCCAACGAAGGGATCGATCGGCTCGCCCCGGTAACGCACCTCGAAATGCAGGTGCGGAAATTCCGTGTTGCCTGAAAGACCGATTTCACCGAGAACCTGACCAGCCTCTACGTCATCTCCCGGCTTTACCCGGACACTGCCCTTGCGCAGATGGCTGTATTGTGTCTCCCAATCCGTTCCATGTCGCAGCACGACAGCATTTCCGGCCTCACGGTCACGGATCGCCTCACGTCCTATCTGGCGAACACTGACGTCAGGCATTTCGTCACGGATCGCGCGAACCTTTCCAGGCGCCGCGGCAACAACAGCAACGCCTTGCGACATCACAGCAAGATTTGGTACCCGTATATCGGTACCGTCGTGGCCGTCGTAGCCGAGGAATCCACACGTATAGTCCCGAAAACCCGGGCCGGGATCATGATCGAAGTAGTTTTGGATGCTGCAGATGGACTCTACACCGCAGTCAAGTGGAAAAGACAATCTCGGCAGATCCGCAGCAAATACGAGATTGCAGGCAAACCAGGCCAGAAAGGCACCAGCCCTGACCGCGACTTCGACGCGATTTCGCGAGTGAGCCATCTGACTCCCCATCCAAGCACTATGAATTACCAGGTGGAACACGTTCGCTGACCCACTATTCTCACCCAGCCAACAAATGCATCAATATCGGGCTCTGAATGCGGGCTCTACCCGTGCCCGAAGCCCAATCCCGCACGCCCTGATTTCCGAAGCAAAATCCGCATGTGACGGCCGACCATGCTCTCCGGTTTCACCTTCGTGCTCACCGGATTGCCGGTAGCGCTGATCCAAACCGATTGCAATTGATCCGCTTGCCAATTTAGTGAATTATCCCCAGTCATCGAAACTTGAAAACCGGTTCTCACCATAGGCTTCCCCACCCAAGCCACCATGGTAGCCAAATCGATGGAATTGAATCTATGACCTGCGTTATCGGACTGGTTCACAGAAAACGCGTCTATATGGGCGCCGACTCCTCAGCTAGCGGCACTCGCTTTATCCGTACGACCAATCTACCAAAGGTGTTTCATAAAGGCCCCTGCCTGTTTGGGTATTGCGGCAGCTTCCGCATGGGACAGGTCCTGGAGCATTGTCTCGAAATTCCCAAACACCCCGCAAGAGAAGCTATAGACACCTATATGGTCACACGTTTCATTGAGGCTGTGCGGAGCGCCTTCAAGGCAGAGGGGGTCTCTTCAATTGAACAAAACAAGGAAAAGGGTGGGCAGTTTATCGTTGGATACCGCGGTCGTCTCTTCTCCATCAATAGTGACTTTCACGTCGGTGACATGCTCGAAGGCTTCGACTGTATCGGTTCCGGCGCCCCTGTCGCGCTGGGAGTCATGAAAGCCCTGGAGGACGTACCACCACGGCAGAGAATCGAAAAGGCTTTGGAAATCGCGGCATATTATGTGTCGGATGTTACTGCACCTTTTCACTTCGCTTCACTCGCAAGGGAGCAAGAAAAATAATCCCGATTTCGCCAAGGACTCTGCATTAGGGAACACGGGAATCCAATACACAACGCGTTCGGATTCTCAATATCTATATCCAAAATACTCAATTTCAAAATCAAACTTATCCGCTATTCTTTCTCTGTTCCCCTGGTTAATCCAGTCGCGGTATCCAATACCAACCTCGTTAGATCTATTATGATGAACAAGATGGCATCCTTCGAGGCCAATCTTCTTTCTAATAAATTCAAAATCGGACTGAAGTGATTCGAAACGCCCTATATAGTCCACGGTAGGATTCAAATTGCAATCAAACAACAAGAACCGACTCCGATCTTTGAAATATCTTCCGTGTGGAAACCCCGGTTCCCCAACCAAGTACACCTCTTCAACCCACTGGTTGAAATGTATCTTACTAGGGCCCCCGGTGATCCTACGCTCCTTTATTTGATAAAAGTACCGCGATAACGTCAAATCAAACGGGTTCCTTGTGAAGCCGAAGCTGAAATATTCCTCTCTTTGCAGATTGAAATTTTTCTCTATTTCCTGAATGGTTGCAAACTCCTCGATACCTGTCTTTCTACCGTCAACGAGATTCGTCCAAACACGCGTTACAACATCCGGTGTTTTGCAAAATGGGAGCAACGTATGCTGAATACTCGTCCCTGCTGTTTTTCTTGTTTTTAAAAAAATGAACCGATGTGAGAAAGAAACTATTGACATTGCCTACCGACCTCTCGGCTTTAGGTGGCCGTTAATCTGAAATCTGCCACTCGCGTAGTATATTTCTTTGAAATCAAAATCTTTGATTTTGAGAAATACGCCCTCTTTTTCTGCCTTCCATATTGCATACGTTAGTGACATTTGGTCTCTGAGCGAACCCTTCTGATATTCCTCGTCCCAAATCTCACTCACGCGCTTCAAGGCGGCACTATTGTTATTCTTTACCATCATCCTAGTCCCGTAGAGACCAAAGTTTTCGGGAAACCCTTCTTTTCGATAACGATTAACTTGGCTGCTTATGACATCCTCATCGTCCATGTTCGCGTCTAAGATCGCCTCCGCCTCCTGATACAAGCAGTTCCGTCGCGGATGTTTCGCAATCATGAGGTCAAGCCTGTCGGACCAGTTTTCCGCGAGAAAATCATTCAGATCTTCGTTGATGAACATCGATGCATCAACGGATATACAGACGCTATATTGACGTTGAATGTGCCGAAAGTGGTCTATTTTCAATCGCGAAGCTAGGCGCTTGGGACTGGCAACATCGCTAAGATAGTCTGGAATCGGCGCAGCCTGCCAGATGTTTGTTTTTAGAGGCGCGTTCGTATAACAAATATGATCCCAACCATCACTCTTAATTCTAGGATCGTTGACTGAATCATAGCCATCGAAATTATATGTGAAAATCAGTCCCGTGTTCGCATTCGCAGAAAACCCGGAAATGCGATGGCCGCTAGGTGAACCAACCACCAATTTTTCAAGATCTACATCATCTAAAGGCTGTACACTGTGACCCTTATAAAATATTCGCCTATATAATTCGACTATACTTGACGGAGTTCTTCCGCTCAACTCTGCGACATTACTGCAAAGTTGAGCATTTAACTCGGAGGTGGTTTTCCCAGGAATGCGGATAGCGAGCAATTCCTCTAACCGGCCAATTGATGATTGCCTGGCGACATCGGTATGAACAATTGTTGTTTTTATGCCTCCCATCCGCAAAAGATAACTGCGAATATAATTATTCCACAACTGAATGCTATAAGCCTCCTCAATACCATGCGCTTTTTTTAGCTTCGATGCAGCTAGCTCTGGGTTCGAAACACATAGAAAAACATGCTTAATAAATGCTTTCTGTGCCCACGCGCCAATTGTAAAACTCATCAGGCTGTCTGAAACGAGCGCGTCGGTGCTGATCGATCCCACACTTTTCAGTTGCTCAGAAACCAAATCTGTTGCCGCCACAAGCCTCTGGTCGGAAGGCGGCCGGTCCCAACTTCCGCCTGCCGAGTCAAAAATGGCGCTGTTGACAGCCGACACATCTGCAGAAAGCTGAATGTTCGATTCAGGGTATCGCTGCGGATCGATTCGCAGCAAGGCGTCGGCAACGAACTCGAGGTCACATCCAGGGGGACCAGTAACAATATACACGACAAGATAACCTACTGTGCTCTGTAACTTATTGATTTAAAGACGCAAAGTTGATGCGTAGTAGTCGGAACTTCATCTGACAGTTACCGATTTCGATGGTGTGGCTGTCAGTTCAAATTCACCCTACGAATTTTTCCTTCGCGATTTTTTCCCCGTCTTCCAGCGTGGCAGAGACGTCCGGTCACGGCACATCTTTCCTTGATGCGTCCGCTGCCCATTGTAGTACTTAAGCCAGTTGTCGAGCTCCTGCTGCAGACTACCCATGTCGGGGTAGGGCTTCTTCCTGAATATGATCTCGTAAAAATCGCCCAAGATGGTTTTGTGGAAGTGCTCGCAGATCCCGTTTGTCTGCAGTGAATTCACCTGATTCTTGGTGTGATCACTGTCGTTGAGCGCCAAGATCGGGCAGCTCAAATAATCCATCGGATTCTGGCAAGATAGCAACGAACAGTTCAGGGCGATCCATGCCCAGAGTCTCGTGTCGGCGCAGAGTGAAATTTCAAGCTGTCGTACGTTTTTTCGTTTATTTTCTCGCTTCAAAAAACGAGCAAGCTAGCACTTGTAACCAAAGCGGGTGAGCCATTCAGTACCAACGCTATAAAATATTTCAAGGTGTTGCGGCTTCAACCCGGCTTGCCAATCACCAACTACGCCCTTGCGAAAGAACGCATTGGGGTCTTCTTCGCCTGCATTTCGTCCGCCGGATAGACGCTTGAAGCTGGCTTCTGCTTCACAATGAGCCACAGCCTCATTGTTGGACGCTGCCCCCAAGAATTTTAGTACGTTGCTAAACGCACGCGCGAAGTCTTGTTTTAAATCCTCGTAACGCACGGTGTGAATAATATCCGCATGCTTATTGGCGAACGCATCCGCCATTTTCAGGGCATCTACCCAACGCATTGAATATTTCTTTGTATTTTCCAACAGAAATGCATCCACGTCAGGGAGCCTCTGATCGTTACGACTAACCCGCTCGACATGCTTAAAAGTCGACGCGAGGGCATCTCTTCCATCGCGGACGATATGTACTATTTTCATCTTCGGAAACAAAAAGTATAAAAGTTCAAGATAGTAAATGCTCGCCGGCGTTTTATCGCCTATAAATTTTGTACCCTCTGGGAGCTGAAGATTGGCAAATGCGCCAAGAATGAAAGATACTGCCAGAAACTCAAACTGATTCGTCGGGGTGTGTCGATAATAGGGCTTGCCCTCGTAGACGTTCTTTGCGACCACTTCCTGATGAAGATAATATTGCTTAAGCAAATCCTTCATGCTGCCGGCAAATTTATCGAAAAAATGCCCTTCCCCAGCACACACGATCTGATCGTGTGCGTCTAATGATTTCTGAAGCCAAGTCGTTCCTGACTTTGGGGCACCACAAACGAAGAAGAGCTGATATTTGTCCAGGACTCTCCTAATCTGCTCTACGTGTCGGTCAAATCTTGCACTATCCATATCATCCTGCGTACAGCAATTTAGGTGTTGGTAACCAGCTCAACATACGAGAAACACCATTGATTGAGCAATCAATTTTTCTGTTCAGCCTACCCCATAGGACTATGAGATCATCCTGCATTCAGTTTGAATAATATTCACCAGAAAGAAAGGGGAATATTAAATTACCTGAAGTCGCCAATCCCAATTCTGGGTTTCAGCTAGACCATGACGTTCGATTATTTCGATCCACACAAGTGAAGTGATTAATGAAAAAACCTGTGATTTTGTGATTACTTTGCAGCTGATTTAGCCCGTTCTTCTCGGTCTATTGCACGGTTCGCATGTGGAAAAGGGGTTGGTGGAACTTCTTTTTCGAGGAAGGCACACAGTTTCTCCCAGCCGTCCCCCTTGGAAAAATCAAGTATCATAAACTCGTCAGACCGGTTCTGAAAATATTGGATTACCTCAGCGTTATGATTCTCGAAACGTTCCCTATAGATCGTTTCATGGCCTTTAGGGCATCCTTCACCATATATCCACTTCCTCATCGGCGTCTTATTTCTACCGAAATGACGGACGCAACTTCTGATCCAGTTGTCGCTATCCCTAATCGTCAGAATAAACTTTGAGTTTGGATAATCTAAATCAAGCTCCCTATATAAGACAGGCCATGGATTGTCCTGGAAAGCGTCGTACGCACCAACGAGTTCTCTCGTCATTTTGTAGACATTATCAGCTATATCAGGATCGCGAGTTCCATTGGGGCCTGTGACTCTATAGCCTAGATATGTTAGTGCAGCTGCAAGACTTTTTGTTCCCGTTTTGTGGAACCCGATACAGAATATCTTGGGCGTCATATTACTTCCTATTTCTAGACTGTTCGGTTCTGACACCAAAGGCGATAGGTCACCTGATCTGGCTGCAGCCTAATGCCACTGCGCCGCTGTTCATGTCTCGCTGCAACTATAGGATTTGTCTCTGATTCGTTGTCCGTGGGCGATTCCATCAGACGCAGTTCTTGCGCCAGACGAATTACGGCGAGAGAAACGACCCCAACAGCCGCAAACCAGGTTCATCACCATGATCCAGGCAACCTCCCTGGCCTTGCCTTTGGCCCGCACCAAAATGTCACCGTGCATAGAAGTGGACCCATAAATTGGACAGCGCGATAAGTGCCTTCCCGGGTCAAGCCGCAAGCTTGGCAGCGTCCTGATAATACACCCTGTCCGGCGTCTGCCGGTCAAGCGATTGGTGCCGTCGTTCTGAGATATT
>CAVWEI010000033.1:0-94005 GCA_963753845.1 uncultured Gammaproteobacteria bacterium | reverse complement strand
CGAAATAGGGTCAGGTCTTGCATTGCCACACCCACCCTCGTCATAGGGGCACGGCAGGCAAGCCGCTACTCGTCACCATTGTTTTCTTTTCGTTCTCCGTCATGCCATCCTTGACTCACTTGCCTTCTGACAAACAAAGGAACTGGTTCGTCGCATGCGCTACGCCCTGGGAGCTATCTCACCCCTGGCCGGGGCCCCATATGCCGAACCGGTCCGGCATAAACCCAGAAAAACGGGCCAGGCTCGAATTTCCCCTGCAGCCGCTCGCGTAAGCATTGAAGCCGGGGAGCCAGCGTTGCATCGCGCTCGGACAGGATGCACGCGTCTCCCTGATGTCAGCGAGCATTATTTCTCATGTCACATCAATAGGTTATGAGGAAAGCCCAGGGTGGAGACTGTTTTGCGCCAGGTCGACGCACCCTCCAGTGTCAATTTGGAAGCGAGACCCCATTTCTGTTTGCCCGATCGGGAAATATACAACCAAACCACGCTCTAAGTAACCACAACATTCCCGATCGGGAAATATCGCTTGCACAGAGGTCAGTCGTGACTGATAATTTCCCGAACGGGAAACTAAGCAAGCCATGACAACCATTCGATCACCTCAACAACTCGGCGATGCACTGCGTGCCGCTCGCAAGCAGCTCGGGCTGACACAGCCCCAGTTGGCCCTCGCGGCAGGGGTTGGTGTGCGCTTCATCGTCGACCTTGAGGCAGGCAAGCCCACCTTGCGACTGGAAAACGTGCTGCGGGTCATTGATGCCCTGGGTGGAGAGATCCAGTTGAGCGGATTGCCATCTGTTGCGACAGACTATCAACGTGAAGGTGGCGACCATGGCGCATGAGCTGGAAGTTTGGCTTTTCGCCGATCGTGTCGGCACCCTGGCGCTGGTCGATGGGCGACTGAATTTTTGCTACGCATCCGGTTGGCTGTCGCGTCCAAACGCCGTTGCGTTGTCCGCCTCGCTGCCCCTGCAAGCGGAGCCGTTCGACGATCGCAAGACACGTCCCTTCTTTGCTGGTCTGCTGCCTGAGGGGCAGATGCGTCGCCTGATTGCGCAGCAGTTCCAGGTTTCTGGCCAGAACGACTTTGCGCTGCTGGACCACATTGGTGGCGAATGCGCCGGGGCCGTGACGTTCCTTGAGCCGGGGCAGGCTTTGCCTGTGCCTACCCGCAACGATAACGTTCAATGGCTGAGTGACGAGGAAGTCGTTGCCATGCTGGATGAATTGCCGTGTCGCCCCATGTTGGCAGGCAAAGACGGCTTGCGGCTTTCCTTGGCGGGTGCCCAGGACAAACTACCTGTGGTGTTCGACGGTGCACGCATTGGGCTGCCCCGGGGCGGCACGCCTAGCTCCCACATCCTGAAACCCGCTATCCACACCATGGAGGACAGCGTAACCAACGAAGGATTTTGCATGGCGCTGGCTGAGGCCATGCAGCTCAAACCGGCTGGGTCAAAAGTTCACCTTGTGTTGGATCGCTCGTTCCTGCTGGTTGAGCGCTATGACCGACTGATCGATGCCCAGGGGCACCCGCAACGCATTCATCAGGAGGATTTCTGCCAGGCGCTTGGCGTGGTGCCTGAAATGAAATACCAAAATGAAGGTGGCCCCGATCTGACCCAATGCTTTGATCTGGTGCGCCGTGCGGTGCGCCCCAGTGCCCCGCATATCCTGCGTCTGATCGACTACGTGATCTTCAATGCGCTGATCGGCAATCATGATGCGCACGCCAAGAATTTCTCACTGCTGTATTCGGGCAAGACACCCGTTCTGGCGCCGTTCTACGACACGCTCTCGACAGCGGTCTATCCAACACTGACACCGAAGATGGCGATGAAGATCGGCAGCAAGTACAAGTTCAGCGAAGTCCAGGCGCGGCACTGGGACCAGTTCGCCGAAGGCGTAGGACTAACCAAGGCACAGGCCAAACGGCGCATTCTGGAGTTGGCAAGGTCACTGCCAGCATCTGCGCGCAAGCTCCAGTCTGACCCGGGACGCGGCTTTGCCGGCAATGCCGTGGTTGAGCGAATCAATGCCTTGATTGAACAGCGTTGCGCTCTGACGATTCGGCGGCTCACCGAACCCACCGCCGCGGCAGGGGAATAGGGAAATAGGGTCAGGTCTTACATTGCCACAGCCACCCACCCTCGTCATAGGGGGACGACAAGCAACCTGAAATTCGTGCCCATGGTTTTCTTTTCGTTCTCTCTTGTGCCATCCTTGGTTCACTTACCCGCTGACAAACAAAGGAACTGTTTCGTCACATGCACTACTCGCTGCGAGCAATCTCACCCCTGACCGGGGCCCCACATGCCGAACCGATCCAGCTCGAGCAAGTCCAGTTCGAATCGGGCCTGCAACGATGACCAGACCGCTTCGCATCGATCTCGCCGGCGCCCTCTACCACGTGACATCGCGCGGCGATCGCCGTGAGGACATCTTCCACGACAACAGCGACCGCGAGGACTGGCTATCGCTGCTCGAGCAGGTTTGCGAGCGGTTCAACTGGCGCTGCCATGCCTACTGCCAGATGACCAACCACTACCACGTCGTCGTCGAAACACCGGATGCCAACCTTTCGCACGGCATGCGACAACTGAACGGCGTTTATACGCAGCGTTTCAACCGCCGCCATGGGCTCGTCGGTCATCTGTTCCAGGGGCGGTTCAAGGGCATACTCGTGGAGCGCGAAACGCACCTTTTGGAACTCGCGCGCTATGTCGTGCTCAATCCTGTGCGGGCGGGCATGGTGGCGGATGCGGCAGAGTGGCATTGGAGCAGTTTTGCGGCAATGACCGGTGCGGCACTGGCGCCGTCGTGGCTGACGACGGACTGGCTGCTGAGTCAATTTGGCCAGAACCGGCACACGGCCCGAATGCGCTACGTTGATTTCGTGCGAGCTGGAGTCGGACAGGCGCCAATCTGGGAGGGCCTTCGGCACCAGCTGTTCCTGGGCAGCGAGGCCTTCGTCGAGCAGATAGTCGCCACGCAAACGCCTGACGGCGATGGATTGAACGAGGTCTGCGCGGCCCATCGTCGTGCGTTGGCGAAGCCGCTGACGTTTTACGAGACCAATTACCGGGATCGCCGCGAAGCCATGGCGCGAGCTTACCTTAGCGGCGGCTACGCCATGCGCGAGATCGCTGATCATTTCCAGGTGCACTAGTGGCCAAGCGGATAATCCTGTAACGCTCAGCCACGGCGAGTGGGCAAGGCGCGTCTCGCAGGGAATGGCTGCCCTTTTCAAGACTGCAACACAGTCGACGATGCTTGGCCGGCACTTGGGCTGTGTGAGTCCTGGGTGCATGCTTCCAAGGGAGCGCCTTGCCTACGATGCTTGTGCCGTGGCTCGAGCGTTACAGGATTATCCGCTTGGCCCACTAGGCAACGGTCAGTCGCGCCGTGCGACGGTTAGAGGCGAAGGAGCGATCTGGCTAGCTGGGTTTGTGGCATTGCAAGACCTGACCAAATTATTCCGTTTAAGCGATAATCGCCGTGCCTGTTAATCGCTTAAAAACGATTTTTTAGTTATCTTTTAATCGTTTTTTTGCTATTGTTATTAAAGCGATTAATTGGTCAAAGGTGATAATAATGCGTGCCGCCGAACGGGCCACCGCCCGCAAACAACTCGATAAGCGACTGACTCTGCTGCAAAACGCAGAAGCTTTCGCGCGCCCGCCACGCGGCTGGATCAAGGCCATCCGCGAAGCGCTGGGCATGACAACGGCGCAGCTCGGGAAGCGCATCGGCGTCACACAGTCCCGCGCCTTCGATATCGAGAAAGCCGAAGTGGCCGGCAAGCTGACACTGGAATCACTGGAGCGCGCCGCCCATGCGCTCGATTGCCGCCTGGTCTATGCCCTAGTGCCGAGAAAGCCGCTGGAAACACTGGCTGAGGACCGGGCCCGCGTCCTCGCGAAACGCCGCGTCAAGGCGACGAGCCACAGCATGGCACTGGAAGCGCAAAGCATTTCAGGAGAGGACGAACAGGCGCAGATCGAGCAGCTGGCAAAGCGGCTACTCGAACAGCCCGGCTCCAAGCTGTGGGAGGATGAATGACCGGTCCGCTCGATGAACAGGATGATGCATCGACCCCGCTCGATGAAGACGAGCGGGACGGTCTGATCCCGTCCTACATAACGCTGCGCGGCGAACTCAATGAAGCCGAACAGGCCAACATTGTCGAAGCCGAGGACTGGGCATTCGGAAGGAAGCGCGACGTGCTCAACGAGCGCTTCCTAGATAACCTGCATAAACGCATGTTCGGTCATGTGTGGCGCTGGGCCGGAACGCACCGGAAAAGCAACAAAAATATCGGCATCGATGCCTACCGCATCCCGGAAGAGACACGCCTTCTCATCGACAATTGTCGATACTGGGTCGAGAACGCCACCTACCCCCCTGATGAAATCGCCACGCGGTTTCATCACAAGCTGGTCTGGATTCATCCCTACCCCAACGGCAATGGCCGCCACGCACGCCTTGCCACAGATCTGCTTCTCAAATCGATGAACCGGCCCCGCTTCACCTGGGGCAGCCAAAGCCTGACCGATGCAGGCGGGACGAGGCGGCGCTATGTCGATGCGCTCCGCGCAGCGGACGCGCATGACATTGGACCGTTGCTCGCGTTCGTGCGTTCGTAGACCGGAAAGTCGGAGACATCGCAGGGAATAGGGTCAGGGAATAGGGAATCAGGGTCAGGAATAGGGTCAGGTCTTGCATTACCACACCCACCCTCGTCATGGAGACATGGCAACCAAGCCGCTATTCGTCACCTTTGTTTTCTTTTCGTTCTCTCTTGTGCCATCCTTGGCTCACTTGCCCGCTGACAAACAAAGGAACTGTTTAGTCACATGAGCTACTCCCTGCGAGCAATCTCACCCCTGACCGGGGCCCCACATGCCGAACCGGTCCAGCTCGAACCAGTCCAGTTCGAATCGGGCCTGCAACGATGACCAGACCGCTTCGCATCGATCTCGCCGGCGCCCTCTACCACGTGACATCGCGCGGCGATCGCCGTGAGGACATCTTCCACGACAACAGCGACCGCGAGGACTGGCTATCGCTACTCGAGCAGGTTTGCGAGCGGTTCAACTGGCGCTGCCATGCCTACTGCCAGATGACCAACCACTACCACGTCGTCGTCGAAACTCCGGATGCCAACCTTTCGCACGGCATGCGACAACTGAACGGCGTTTACAAAAACAAGGGGGTCAAAAACAAGGGGGTCAGGTCTTGCATTGCCACAAGCTTTTCCACACATCGCGTATAGGCAGGACCCGGGAGAAAAGGACAGGTCACCACCGCCGTAGCCCCAGTCCATCTGTTGCTGCCCCTTTCGTCTGACGGTGCCTCGATAGCCAGTAACCGTACGTATAGGTCTCCCGTACAAGAGGGCTCTGGTCAGGTCTGGGGGATTGACTTGGCGCAAGCGAACAGTATGATATTGTCATACTTTTGCTGCGTTAGGAGCACCCGCTATGAGCATGCATCGAAAAACCATCACGCTGACCGAACAACAGGACATCTGGGTGAAAAGCCAGATTGAAAGCGGTCACTTCGGCAATGACAGTGAGTATATCCGCCATCTCATCCGGCGAGACCAGCAGGCCCAAGAACGTCTTGTCACCTTGAGGCAGGCCCTCGTTGAAGGTGAGTCGAGCGGGAAATCCAAGCCGTTCGATATATCGGCTATCAAGGCGGCTGGCCGTAAGCGGATGAAGGCGGCTAATTAGTGCTTAAGCTGAGTGTCACGCCGAAGGCGGAATCGGACCTCATCGGAATTTGGGTGTATACGTGCGAAGAATGGGGTGTTGATCAGGCGGATAGATACCTGAATCAGCTTGAGGCAGGAATGAAGCAACTGGTTACGCATCCATCACTCGGCGCGAACTACGCCCATGTACTTCCTGGGTATCGCAGGTTGCAGGTCGAGCATCACGCTGTTTTTTATCAAGTGCTTGAACCCGAGGTGCTCGTTGTTCGTGTGCTGCACGAGGACATGGATTCACCTGAAAGGCTTCTGTAGTAGAAGCCCCGGGGTCACGGGGTCAAAAGCCCGGGGTCCAAACCCCGGGGGTCCAAAGCCCGGGGTAGCCCCGGGGTCAAAGCCCCGGGGTCAGGTCTTGCATTGCCACACCCGCCCTCGTCATTGGGACACGGCAAGCAAGCAGCTATTCGTCGCCATGGTTTTCTTTTCGTTCTCCGTCATGCCATCCTTAGCTCACCTGCCCGCTGACAAACAAAGGAACTGTTTCGTCACATGTGCTACGCCCGGCGATCAATCACACCCCTGACCGGGGCCCCACATGCCGAACCAGTCCAGTTCGAACCGGGCCTGCAACGATGACCAGACCGCTTCGCATCGATCTCGCCGGCGCCCTCTACCACGTGACATCGCGCGGCGATCGCCGTGAGGACATCTTCCACGACAACAGCGACCGCGAGGACTGGCTATCGCTGCTCGAGCAGGTTTGCGAGCGGTTCAACTGGCGCTGCCATGCCTACTGCCAGATGACCAACCACTACCACGTCGTCGTCGAAACACCGGATGCCAACCTTTCGCACGGCATGCGACAACTGAACGGCGTTTATACGCAGCGTTTCAACCGCCGCCATGGGCTCGTCGGTCATCTGTTCCAGGGGCGGTTCAAGGGCATACTCGTGGAGCGCGAAACGCACCTTTTGGAACTCGCGCGCTATGTCGTGCTCAATCCTGTGCGGGCGGGCATGGTGGCGGATGCGGCAGAGTGGCATTGGAGCAGTTTTGCGGCAATGACCGGTGCGGCACTGGCGCCGTCGTGGCTGACGACGGACTGGCTGCTGAGTCAATTTGGCCAGAACCGGCACACGGCCCGAATGCGCTACGTTGATTTCGTGCGAGCTGGAGTCGGACAGGCGCCAATCTGGGAGGGCCTTCGGCACCAGCTGTTCCTGGGCAGCGAGGCCTTCGTCGAGCAGATAGTCGCCACGCAAACGCCTGACGGCGATGGATTGAACGAGGTCTGCGCGGCCCATCGTCGTGCGTTGGCGAAGCCGCTGACGTTTTACGAGACCAATTACCGGGATCGCCGCGAAGCCATGGCGCGAGCTTACCTGAGCGGCGGCTACGCCATGCGCGAGATCGCTGATCATTTCCAGGTGCACTAGTGGCAACGGTCAGTCGCGCCGTGCGACGGTTGGAGGCGAAGGAGCGATCTGGCTAGCTGGGTTTGTGGCATTACAAGACCTGACCCGATTATTTGACCCGATATTCAAGTCCTTGGCGCCTTGGGTCTTGACCGACCGGGTTTCAGAAAATAGTATTTGCCTATGCAAATAGTCCACATATATGGGAGGTAATGGGATGTCGCAGATGCATTTTTACGTGCCCGATGATGTAGAGAAAATCGTCCGGCTTCAGGCGAAGAAGGCACATTTGCCACTTTCGCGTTTTCTTGCCGAGCTGGTGAAGCGGGAAGCCGCGCAGAACGCGCAATGGCCGGAAGGTTATTTCGACCAGGTATTTGGCCGTTGGGAGGGAGAACCCTTGATACGGGAACCCGAAGGGGAGCTTGAGCGGAGAAGCGAACTTCGAATGATTGCCTTGCTCGACACCAACACCTGCATCTATCTGCTCAATAGCACCAGCCCGGAAGTCAGGCGCCACTTCGAGTCTCGTTCGCCGACCGATATCGCTGTGTGCAGCGTGGTAAAAGCCGAGTTGTTGTTCGGGGCGCAACGCAGCTCGCGCGTCGACACGAACCTTCAGCGGCTCAAACAGTTTTTTTCGCCCCTGGATTGTTTCCCGTTTGACGATCGGTGCGCGGAACACTATGCGCTGATTCGTGCGGATCTCGCTTCACAAGGCCAACCGATAGGCCCAAACGATTTGATGATCGCGGCCACTGCAAGGGCCAACGATGCCATCCTGGTCACCAACAACACCGGGGAGTTCAGCCGGGTGGCCGGACTTCGGCTGGAAGATTGGACGATTTGAATACTGACGGAGCTGTGACTTTGTTGACAGTGCAACCCCGATTGACAAGGCATGCAACGACCGAGAACGAAGCCCGTGAAGTGCTGATCGACTACACTGCCTCTTCCAATTTCCGTAACGCAAGCTCCAGCGCGTGCACCTCGTCGTCATCAGGCCTGAGTGATTCGGCACGGCCCAGATAACGGGCCGCACGTTCAAAATACCCGACATCCCAGCCGATTTTCTCCATCAACCCGATGTTCGCGCGCGCCGCAAACAAATTGGCCGCAAAGCTCTTGGGGACCTGCTTCGCCAGTCCCTCGCAAATCCGGATCGCCCTGTCGAAATCACGTGTATTCAAGGCCTGCAGACCGTTCTGGAATTCGGTCCGCAGCTCGACGTCGGGGATATCGGACGCGATGTCGTGCTCATTTCCTCTGGCGCGCTGTAACAGATCCCGCCACATCGAGGCCCGCGCCTCTACCAACGCGATTTCTGGTTCCCGGCAATCAACCTGCGCGACAACATCGCCCTCTTTGACGCGATCGCCCACCTTTACCGGCAACGCCATTAGCACGCCGCCAATCTCTGCGCTGACCTGGGCGTCGTTCAGGCTGACGGCAGTTGCGGGGGCAGTGCGAACAGGAAGGAAAACCACGTCCGACAATCGGGCTGTCGTCACCGGGACAGGAGGTCTTTCTTCGGCAACCGCCGGGACTGTCGCCAGGACGGCGGCCCCGAATAACAGCACAATACATGATCTTTTCATTTGGGCGTCGGCCGAATTTCCCTTGGATTGCTTCGCATTTTGTGCGGAAAAACTTCCTCGAACGATTCTCGTATAGATTTCGGCTAAGAGGTTAATTCCTTTATCTGTAAAGATGCATGTGGAACACCGCGGCGGTAAGAGACGATCAGTCGGCTTGGGTTGATTGCTGTCTTAGATGGTGATCTTGTTGTGCAGGCCGTTGATACCATCTGGCCATGGCGGGCGCCGATACCCTAATGTGACCACCCCAAGACGACGGTAAATGACGAGCATCATTCCGGGCCGACTGTGCCATTTTCTCGAGGGTGTTGCCGGTTCTCCTGAAGCACTTCGGACCCCAGTTTTCTGCCGATCGCAAGCTCCATCTCCAACACTTCCTGCAGGTACTGCAGCGCCAACTCCGTATCTCCCAGCTCAACATAGGACCTGGCCAGATCCAACTTGACCTGCACTTCATAGGTCTCTACCGGCCATTCCGGTTCGACGGGGGGCGGAACCGTAGCAACATCAGACTTTTCCTCGGAGTCCGACATCGCTGCAACTTCAGATCCCGGGGGCACCGAGGCATCAGATTTCCCGGAGGAATCGACGTCATCGGCAACGCCATCGACGTTTGGACGAGCAGACTTCGATCGATTCGCTCGGTAATTTTTCCCCTTGAAGCTTGAATAGAATACACGTCCGGCCACTGCCCCGATTGCGGCAGCGGCTATCGGCAAAAAACTTCCAAAGGCTTCACCGAAACGCAGTGCTCCGAGTGCCGCAAACCCGCCGACAGCCGCGCCAAACACGACGCATGCGCTTAGGCTGATTAAGCCGCGGACACCTTGCGGACCTGACTGAGGTTCTCCCCGGCCTTTCATGAAAACCTCCCGCGCATTTTGCCGATGGCGAATGCTATCACCCGCAGGCAAGCCACGCGGCCGCAGCGCACCGATTTCGTCTGGATGATGAATAAGCCCACGGGCCAAAGCCGGCGGCTGGGGATTGCGGTAAACAACCGGATCGATCGGCTATGGGGCGAATGCGCCCCCTCTCCCACCGGCGACTGGTGCGAGAGGCCGGATCAACCCGTTTCAATTTAATCCCCCTCATTCTGACCTTCTCCCTGAGAGAGAAGGAACTGCTCCGTTGGTTCCCTGAAGGTGAGGGATCTGGGATCCCCATTGGGGACTGTGATAACCCCGCCAGCCCCATGGGTCAAAGTGACCGCAGCAATTCACGAATCTAGCGGACCAGGGGTGGGACATCATCGATCACGATGCTCCAGAGGGTATCGTTATCGATCCCGAGATAACCGTGGATCAATCGGTTACGGGTGGCGATCACCTGCCGCCAGGGGATGACCGGATGTTCTTGCCGCACTGCAGCCGGTACACGGGTCGCGGCCTCGCCGATCAGCTCGAGGTTGCGCAAAATGGCGTCATATTTCAGCTCGTCGCGCTCGAACCGTACCTGATCCAGGTCTGCGCTGTACGCCAGCACCTTTTCGGCGAAGCGCAACATATCGTCAATATAAAATTTCCACTCCCGCTCAGACATTTACCGCTTCTTTTTCTATGTAGGGGCGCAACTCACTACGCACCGCCTTCTCAGTGACCAAATCAACTGCGCAACCGAGTGCGTCTTCCAGGAAAAACTGCACACCAAAATAACGTGCGGAGGTGGCCGGCCCATCGAATCCAACCACGATATCCACGTCGCTATCCGGGCCCGCCTCATCGCGGGCCGTCGATCCGAACAGCGCCAGGCGCGTCACACCGAATCGCTCGGTCAATTCCGGCTTGAGTTCAGCGAGTTTTTTCAGTGTGTGCTGCCGCTTCATGACCCGGACTCCCCAATTACTTGGCCAAGACGTCGGCAGTTCGGCGGCCGCCAGCGCCGGTTGATTTGTTCGGTTTAGTCTGCCGCAACCCGGGGTAAATGGACAGGCGAAGGCATTGCGCGGCATCAATGAACGCGCCGCCTCGTTGCGCGAAGGCCTGAAGGCCCTTATCGAACGGGAAAGCGCCAGGCGACTGGCACGCCTCGGCGGTTCCGAACCTGGCCTGGATGAGATGCCCCGGCGCAAAGGCACCACTTGATGGTTTTGGTCGACACGTCGGTCTGGGTCGATCACCTGCGGGGAGGCGACCGCCGGCTGGTGTCGCTGTTAAAGGCTGGCGGCGTATTCATCCATCCGTTCGTGGTCGGCGAGTTGGCTTGCGGCAAGCCGCGCAATCGCGCCACCGCACTCTCGCTGCTGCGGCAGTTGCCTGAAGCCCGGCAGGCTACACACCCGGAGGTATTGCTGTTCATCGAAAACAAAAAGCTGATGGGCCGGGGCATCGGCTACGCTCGGCGCGCCCAGGTCGATCGGAATTCGTGAGGGCCATCTGGACGTCTGAGGCCCAGCTGGACCGCGCCAATATCTGGGCCCACATCGCCGCCGACAATCCGCAAGCGGCCGCCCGGATGGACGAACTGTGCAGCGACGCGGTTGCCTCCGTCGGCAGTAGCGCGCATCCAGTTTGACGGGGCGCTGTCACAGGCAGATACTCCCGTTGACTTCAATTGACATTAAACGTGATTGATATGAGTCAGATTACTGCCCGCATCCCCGACGAACTGGTCTCTGAATTGGACAGGGCTGCAGCACTGCTTCGGCGCTCTCGCGCGGAAATCGTACGCCAGGCGCTCGAACATTATCTCGAGGATTTTCAGGATCTGTCGCTCGCCGCACAGCGGCTGCAAGACCCAAGTGATCCGGTACTGGACTGGGATGAGGTGAGGGATGCAGTGGTCGGTAAAGATTAAGCAGAGCGCCCTGAGGAAACTCTCGGGAATCACGAAATCCGACCGCCTGCGAATCATTGCCGCAATCGATGATCTTGGACTGAATCCGTATCGGGGTTCCGCTTTGAAAGGCGACCTCACGGGCCTGAGGCGGATTCGGATCGGGTCGTACCGTGTAATCTATGAGATCCGGGAAGCCGAACTCATTGTCCTCGTTGTCGCGGCGGGGCATCGGCGCAACATCTACCGTTAGAGGGTCATGTTGCCCCTTTGAATCAATGGCTTATCCTCGAAAGTATCGCGTGCACCGGTTTCCCCTTCGCCCGCGGGGAGAAGGCTGGGATGAGGGGGCGAACAGTTACTTTCAGTCACCTCACCCCAATCCCCTCCTTGGAGGAAAGGGAGCTGGGGCCTGGGTCGCGCTTCCAGCCGTAAGGCTTGTCACGACGCGTACGTACATATAATAATTCACGTACGGTACTTATCGGGCCTGCAACAATGGAGCACTTGACTCTTACGGCATTGCGCCAGCAGCTGTTCAAAATCGTCGACAAGGTCATTCAGACCGGCGTTCCCGTCGAGATTGAACGTCGCGGCCACCGTTTGAAAATCGTCTTGGACGACCCACCAAGGAAACTCGCCAACCTGCGTCCGCACAATGCGATCGTGGGTGATGCGGACGACCTGCTGAAAATCAGGGCCGACCAGTGGCAAGACGACCAGCACCTCTAGTTTTCCTGGACACCCACATCGTCGCATGGCTGTACGACGGGATGGTATCCAAGTTGAGCAAAGTCGCCGAAGAGGCGATAGAACGCAGTTCGGTTCTGGCCATCTCGCCGATGGTAAGGCTCGAACTGCAGTATCTGCACGAGATAGGGCGCATCCTGGCGCCACCCACCGAGATCCTGGCGGAGTTGCGTCAGAGTATCGGTCTGAAAGAATCCGAACCGAGCCTGGCGGCGATCGTCGATTCGGCGCTGGGCATAGGATGGACGCGTGACACCTTTGACCGGCTGATTGTCGCTGAAGCACAAAGTTTGAATGCCGATCTGGTAACCAAAGATGCCCGGATTCGCGAAAACTACGAGTGGGCGATATGGTGACTGCGCAATCTCCCGTTCGTGAGGAATAGCGGTCAGACCCTTTTTGCTTTGAACAGTTTCTGCGCGTCCCAGCTATCGAGTTGACCACTTTGCATGTTTTGCTATTCGTAGTGCGTCGACAAACGGAGAATTTTGACAATGCGTTCTTTTCCCAGAACCTGATAGACGACACGGTGCTGGATGTTGATGCGCCTCGAATATGCACCCGCAAGATCGCCGACAAGTTTTTCGTAAGGAGGGGGGGTTCTGGTACGGGTCTGCTTCGAGCACCTCTAGCAGGGTTCGCGCTTTTTCTTTGAGTCCCGATGCGGCGAGCTTCTTGGCATCCTTTTGAGCCTGCTTCGTTTAGGCCAGCTTCCATTTCGCCAACCAAGATCCTCGGCGCACTCTGAAAGAGGAGTTTCCATTCCCTGCTGGATGGATTCGCGCATTCCCGGAATCGACAGCAAGTTCACCGTTTCGCAATGAATTGGGGTCTGACCCCTTTTTGCTTTTTTCAGCCGCCAGACGTGGCAAAGCCCCACCGGCATCCTTGCCAATGGGGCTTTGCGGGAATTCGCACCTGATCATCCCTGTCAGCAGACGTACAACATTCCCTGTCAGGGCTGAATGTATCGCCGCGCCTTCGGTCAGGCAAATCAATTGGTTCCTCAATTCGTATTCCTCTCCAATTCGCCCCTTGACGAGCGATAGCAGCAGAATACACTATCCAAGTGTACACTATAAGCGTGTTCTGGATGGATTTAGAGGTGCCTATGAAAAACATCACGTTGAGCGCTGACGAGCGCCTGATCGAGGCGGCGCGCCGGCAGGCGCAACATCGACGCACTACCCTCAATGCCGAATTTCGCCGTTGGCTGGAGCAGTACGCGAGTGGAGCCGATTCAGGCGAGCAACGCGTTCGAAACTACCGGATTCTGATGGGTGAGCTCGCCGGCATCTCGACGGGCGGGGTGGGTTATTCTCGGGACGAACTCAATGAGCATTGAGTTTTTTCTCGACACAAATATTCTCGTTTACACATTCGACCCCACAGTCCCCGCGAAACAGAATAAGGCCCGCGATTTGGTCGAACGCGCGCTCGAGCACCAGCAAGGCGTGATCAGCTACCAGGTGGTGCAGGAACTGGTGAACGTCGCTACCCGCAAATTCGCGCACCCGCTTACCACGCAACAGGCGCAGCGTTACCTCGATACGGTACTCGAGCCACTGTGCGCCGTATTCGCCAGCACCGGCCTTTATCGTAAAACCATTGACCTCCAGGAGCGCTGGCGCTACGGGTTTTACGATTCGCTGATCATCGCTTCAGCGTTGCAGGCCGGTTGCCGTACGCTATACAGCGAAGACCTGCACGACGGGCAGGTGATCGAATCTCTGACAATCGTCAACCCGTTCGTGTGAGATAGGCGCCCGAACGGCTAGTTGGCGGATGGTTGCTAAACTGCCGCCAGGGTACGGATGGATGACCACTGGCACGCTGCAGTGACCCGAGCCTCTCGGTTGTGGTGGACTCGGCAGTGGGCATTGACTGGACGCGCGACACCTTTGACCGATTGATTGTCGCGGAGGCACAGTGTGCCAATGCGGTGTTGGTGACCAAAGACCTTCGCATTCGGGGCAACTACAACCGGGCGATATGGTGATCCGCGTCTGACCCTCTGTGAACGCGCACATTCATTTTATCAGCCGCCAGATGTGGCAAAGCCCCACCGGCATCCTTGCCAATGGGGCTTTGCGGGAATTCGCACCTGACCTTCCCTGTCAGTAGATGTACAACATTCCCTGTCAGGGCTGAATGTATCGCCGCGCCTTCGGTCAGGCAAATCAATTGGTTCCCCAATTCGCTGCCGCCCCTCTTAAACGCGAAAATCTGGCCTCGTTGTCGTGGGCTTTAGCAGGTGCTCCGGATCCAACCCGGCGTGCTCCATAGGTCAGCGTAGAATTTTATAGTTCACGCACGGCCAGGAATTTCACGCTCGGCCAAAGTTCCATGGTCGGGTTCAGATTGACCCGGGGCGGGGCCAGGTAGACCAGCTGCCCGTCACCGTCCTGGGACAGGTTGTCGTAGGCCTTTTCGTGGAAGCGATTGAGTTCCTTTTCATTTTTGCAGACCACCCAGCGCGCGGCCTGCACCCGGACCGGTTCGACCACGGCATCAACTGCTCATTCGGGTCGACCGCGTCGCTCGACCCCTCGTGGGCGAAGACAGAACACGTTCAGCTGTCCCGAGCACCAAACGCAACAGTCAGGCAGTTAATGTTCGCACACCGTATCGCTGTATGTAGAGATCCCTGGTTACGATGACCAAGCCTTCCGCCTGGGCCTGCGCGACCAACATGCGGTCGAAGGGATCCCGATGATGCATCGGCAATGCGCCGGCTTGTTCGCCGTGAAAAAACGTAACGGGCAAATGAGAAAAGCCGCTCTCCTCGACCATAGCATCGAGATTGTCGGGGGCTTGCAGCTTGCCGGCCGCTCGTTTGATGGCAACCTCCCAACCTGTCGCCGCGCTCACAAAAACCTCGTTGCGTTCGTCAGCGATAGCCTTGCGGGCCGAGTTACCGAGTTCGGGCGCATCGGCCAGCCACCAAAGAAAGGCATGGGTATCGAGCAACAGGCGCTGCATCAATCGCCCTCGAAATCGGCAATCAACTCTTCGCCCGTTTCATCGAAGTCCGCGGCCATTTGTATCTGACCCTTCAGCAACCCCGGTTGCCGTTTAACACTTTTGCCACGGTGCGGAATCAGATCCAGATACGGTTTGCCGGCCTTGGCAATTATGATGGGTTCTCCCTGCCAGGCGAGCTCGGCCAAGCGGGAAAGCTGCGACTTCGCCTCGTGCATATTCACTTTCATGTTAGGACCAATCAATTTCTAGCTAAACTAAACTTAGTCTAATAAGGTTCTGGTAAGAGTCAAGATGCAGACGTCTTGGGGGTCGCTTCCATTTTTCAGCCGCCAGACGTGACAAAGCCCCACCGGCATCCTTGCCAATGGGGCTTTGCGGGAATTCGCACCTGACCATCCCTGTCAGATAGACGTACAACATTCCCTGTCAGGGCTGAATGTATCGCCGCGCCTTGGGTCAGGCAAATCAATTGATTCCTCAATTCGCAGCCGCCCCTCTTAAACGCGAAAATCTGGCCTCGTTGTCGTGGGCTTTCGCAGTTGCACGCGTCAGGGAATATCGGCAAACCGCTAGCCTAACAGTCCCGCGATGCAACACAGAAATTTGCCAGTCTCGTCGTTCTTCAGGGGACCTCTAATAATTCCGGGCAGATCAGATTGGTGATCAAAAAGGCTCGGCTGTTCGGCGCTTCCTTGCGCCTCACCCCTTCGGGGCTTTCGCGAAACATCGCTCCAGGCGATGTTTTTAAGGCGCGAATCGCGCGTAATAGCTGGCTATTGCGAAGATTCGCAACGCAGAGCTGAGATCTTTTTGGCGCCAAGATGGCTGATCGTGAATTGTTAGAGGTCCCCTTAAGAAAGCTCAGTAGTGATATCGAAGTTGGGCGAAGAATATCGAGTCGTTTTCAGCCCGGTATACGAGGCGATGTTCTCCGTCGATTCTGCGCGACCAGTAGCCAGAAAGTGCATGCTTGAGCGGTTCAGGTTTGCCGAGTCCTTCACAAGGGGAGCGCTGAATATCCGAAATCAGCTGGTTGATTCGCTTGAGAGTCTTTTTATCTGTCTTCTGCCAATAGAGGTAGTCTTCCCATGCATTCTCCGAAAAAATCAGCTTCATTCAGCTAACGCCCTTTCGGTGCCGCCTCCAGCATCGAGTTCATTAATGGAGTCCAACAAGCGCCGGGCGTTTTTCGGGTTGCGAAGCAAATAGGAAGTTTCTTCCAGCGCTTGGTAGTCCTCGAGGGAGAGCAGCACAACCGAACGGTCATTTTTCTTCGTGATGATCACCGGCTCGTGATTTTCGCAAACAGAATCAATGGTTTGAGCCAAATTGGCGCGGGCTTTGGTGTAGGTTATGGCGTCCATTGGTGTCATCCAAAATAGTATGTACAGGAAGTTGTACATAATGGTAGCGACGTTTGATCATTCGTTCAAGCCGTTCGCTGTACTCACTCGGTTGGCCAACACTCCGCGCTGGGCGTCGCTGAACCTCGCAATACGGACCACTGCAGTAATTCAGAAGCCAGACGTGGCAAAGCCCCACCGGCATCCTTGCCAATGGGGCTTTGCGGGAATTCGCACCTGACCATCCGTGTCAGCAGACGTACAACATTCCCTGTCAGGTCTGAATGTATCGCCGCGCCTTGGGTCAGGCAAATCAATTGATTCCTCAATTCCTTTTCCGTTGATTACCCCCTAAGCCAAGCCCATGGACGATTTTGACAAAGGCACCATTGTGACGTACAAATAACCCATAATCATTGACCTCTATTCAGGAACTGAATATGACCTCCAACGCCGCAAAAAACGAGCGAATCAACCTGCGCCTGAAGCAAAGCGCCAAGGTTCTTATTGAGCGAGCGGCGACTTTCGAGGGTACGACTGTCAGCGGCTTCATCTTGTCCAGCGCCCTTGCAAGCGCTGAGAAGACGTTGCATGAGCATGAATCGATCCGGCTCAACGAGCAGGACGCAAGGCTTTTTTTTGAGGCATTGGCCGAACCGGTCAAATTCAACAAAAAGCTGACCGACGCCTTGGCAGAGCATGATCGACGCGCAGTCTCGAAATGAATTCAGCAAGCAGCTTCGTCATCGAGCTGCTCAACCGCAACCACGACCGGACTGTTTTCAACTGCGGCATAGATTCGCTGAATCGTTATCTCCGACACCAAGCCAACCAGGACACAAAACGTCAGATCAGCCGCGTGTTTGTTGCCCACCCCCCTGAGGAAAAGACAAAGGTGCTGGGCTTCTACACGCTCAGTGCGCTTTCCATCGACTTGTCGGCTTTACCTGAAAAAATCGCCAAGAAGCTTCCCAGACACGCTGTACCGGCCGCTCTTATCGGACGATTGGCTGTCGACCTTTCCGCGCAGGGTACGGGGACTGGCCAGATGCTTTTGGCCGACGCGATTAAACGAACCTTGGCGGTTAGCGACGATATCGCGATCTATGCCATGGTCGTAGATGCCATCAACCATCAGGCCGAGTCCTTTTATCGGCGTTACGGCTTCGCTCGCCTCGCCCACGGCGGCAGTCGCCTGTTCCTACCGCTGAGATCCCTGTAGGGTGAGCTTCCGTTCCGGCCGACACCGGCCATAGCCACCCTTTTGCAGCTGCTACATGTTGAGCAAGACTATGTCGCAATTGCATTTTTTCAGCCGCCAGACGTGACAAAGCCCCACCGGCATCCTTGCCAATGGGGCTTTGCGGGAATTCGCACCTGACCATCCGTGTCAGTAGACGTACAACATTCCCTGTCAGGGCTGAATGTATCGCCGCGCCTTCGGTCAGGCAAATCAATTGGTTCCTCAATTCACTGCCGCCACCAAAAGCATGGGGGTACGGGCCGCGCGTAGCAAGACTTGACCAAGATATAGCCATTCGCTATATATCACGCATGGGAACGATTACATACAAGAAGAAGGCACTGAAAGGGCTCGCCAAAATGCCCAGAGAAATCGCCACCCAATTTCGGGCTGGATTTGGCCGAATCGCTGCCAGAGATGCCGATGGACTGAACGTCCAGAAGCTGCAGGGCCGCGGGGGCTACCGGCTGCGGATTGGCAGTTATCGCGCGATCTACGAAATCGAAGGCGAGACAATCAACGTCCTGGTACTTGACGCAGGACCGCGTGGAGACATCTACAAATGACCGTACAGATCATCAAGAACAACGGCCAGCCGGAATATGCCGTGGTGCCGATTGCGGATTACGAAGAGCTTCTGAAGAAAGCGGAAATGCTTGACGATGTGGCGGCCTACGATCGCGCCAAAGCAGAACTGGCCAATGGCGAAGATGAACTTGTTCCGGCTGAATTGGCCGATGCCATCCTCGACGGCAAAAATCCGGTCAAAATCTGGCGTCAGTACCGTGAGCTTTCGCAGGTTGAGCTGTCCGGGAGAATCGGCAAATCGCAGGCCTACCTGGCGCAGATCGAGAATGGGAAGAGGGAAGGGACTATTGCGGTTTACCGGGCCATCGCGCAAGCCTTGAACGTTGATCTCGATGATATCGTCGGTCCGTGAAACAGGCACAGGAGCCTTCGGCTACCTTGTACTACCTCAGGACCGACATGTAGTTTCCTACACGATCGGTGAATCGGGCATCGAGATCATCGGTATCGGTCAACGGGGCGCGGATGTGGACGAACATCTCGGAACACAATAGCGGCGCACCATCACTCGGGCAGGTCGCGGAAACGTCGTATCTGCAGCCGCCAGACGTGACAAAGCCCCACCGGCATCCTTGCCAATGGGGCTTTGCGGGAATTCGCACCTGACCATCCGTGTCAGCAGACGTACAACATTCCCTGTCAGGGCTGAATGTATCGCCGCGTCTTCGGTCAGGCAAATCAATTGGTTCCTCAATTCGCTGCCGCCACGGTCCTTAGCGGAACAATCCGGTCAAAATCTGGCAACGGCACCTTGGGCAGGCCGTCTATTCAGCACCTTGGCGGATGGCGGCCGAAGGAATTCCCCGAGATACGGAAAATGTCTACTGCGCAGGACTATGGCAAAGCCGTTTTTATCGACAATGCATGCAATTCGTCACTCGCAATCTCCGCCTTCACCGTATCCATCACCATCCGGTGCCGCTGGATCAGTGACTTGCCCTCGAAGGCATCGCTGACGACCAATGCCTCGAAATGCCGGCCGTCGCCGGTCACCTCGGCCTGGGCGCCGGGGATCCCCGCCTCGATAAGTGCCTTGATTTTTTCGGTTTCCATTCGTGCTCCAGATAGCTGTCAGCTTGCCTTATACCCGGCCTATTTCTCTACACCCTCGCGCCCTCCTCGAGTAAGGGGGAGGGAACTACAGCTCACGCGTGGCCAGGAATTTCACATCCGGCCAACGCTCCAGGGTCAGGTTCAGGTTGACCCGTGTCGGGGCCAGGTAGACCAGTTGCCCGTCACCGTCCTCGGCCAGGTTGTCATAGGCCTTTTCACGGAAGCGCTTGAGTTCCTTTTCATTTTTGCAGACCACCCAGCGCGCGGCCTGTACGCCTACCGGTTCGACCACGGCATCGACACCATACTCGCCTTTGAGGCGGTGCTCCGCCACGTCGAACTGCAGTACGCCGACGGCGCCCAGGACCAGGTCGTTGTTGCGCAATGGCCGGAAGACCTGGGTGGCCCCCTCCTCGCTCAATTGCACGACGCCCTTTTGGAGCTGTTTCATCTTCAACGGGTCCTTGAGCACCACGCGCCGGAACAGCTCGGGCGCAAAATACGGGACACCGGTGTACTTGAGGTCTTCGCCCTCGGTGAAGGTATCGCCAATCTGGATGGTGCCGTGATTGTGCAGGCCGATGATATCGCCCGGCCAGGCCTCTTCGACGTGCGCGCGCTCATCCGCCTGGAAGGTGATCGCATTGGCGACCTGCACCGTCTTGCCGATACGGACATGCTTCATCTTCATGCCCTTTCTGTAGCTGCCGGAGCACACGCGCAAAAAGGCGACCCGGTCACGGTGGGCCGGGTCCATGTTCGCCTGGATCTTGAATACGAAACCCGTGAACTTCTGCTCACCCGGGTCGACCGTGCGTTGCTCAGTCGCGCGAGGACGCGGCGGCGGTGCGTACTCGGAGAAAGCGTCCAGCAGCTCCTCGACCCCGAAATTGTTGATCGCCGAGCCGAAGAACACCGGCGTCTGCTCGCCCCGCAGATAGGCGTCGATATCGAACGCATGACTGGCACCGCGCACCAGTTCGACCTCTTCACGCAACTCGTTCGCCAGATCCCCGAGCAGTTCATCCAGACGCGGATTGTCCAGACCGCGGATCTTTTCACCCTCGGCGATACGCCCACCGTGGTGAGGGTCGTAGAGGTGCACCATCTCGTCACGCAGATCGATGACGCCCTTCAGGCGCTTGCCCATGCCGATAGGCCAGGTGATCGGGGCACACCGGATCTTCAGGACATCCTCGACCTCGTCCAGGAGCTCGATAGGGTCCCTGCCCTCGCGGTCCAGCTTGTTGATAAAGGTCAGGATCGGGGTATCGCGCAGGCGGCAGACCTCCATCAGCTTGATGGTGCGTTCCTCGACACCCTTGGCGACGTCGATCACCATCAGCGCTGAATCGACTGCGGTCATGGTGCGGTAAGTGTCTTCCGAGAAATCCTCGTGGCCCGGAGTATCCAGCAGGTTGATCACCTTGCCCTTGTATGGAAACTGCATGACCGAGGAGGTCACCGAGATACCGCGCTGCTTCTCCAGTTCCATCCAGTCGGAGGTCGCATGACGCGCCGCCTTGCGGCCCTTGACTGTCCCGGCCAACTGAATGGCGCCTCCGAACAGCAGCAGCTTCTCGGTAAGGGTCGTCTTGCCGGCGTCCGGGTGCGAAATGATGGCGAAGGTGCGACGTTTCGCGCGTTCTTTGTCGAGGTCGGCCATGGGGACTGCGGTATGGGGAAAAGAGACGGATTATATCGGATTGCGTGACCCAGGGCGCCCGGAATAATGACCGACTACCGTCCTCTCCCGAGACGAATAGGGTCCACAGAGAATACGAACTGCCCGAAATCATCGACCCGAGCGACCGGGACTTTCAATTACAGCAATGCCTTGGCGTAAACGAGCGCATCTTCCCGCCCGCCATGCGCCGGATAATAATTATTCCGCCGGCCTATCTCGCCGAATCCTTCGGACTCGTACAGCCCGCGCGCGCCCTCGTTGGATGCCCGCACCTCGAGAAACATCGTGTCTACCCGGCGCTCCCGGGCAATGCGCAAGATGCGTTTGAGCAGGCGCCGTCCAATGCCCCGCCCCTGCCAACCCGGCCCGATGCAGATATTCAGCAGATGAGCCTCGCCGACCGCGACCGACATCACGGCATGACCGACGATGTCCCCTCCCACCTCGCATACCCAGCAGCTGTAACCGGCACGCAGGCAGTCACGCAGGATCCCCTCTGACCAGGGATGGCTGTAGGCACTGGTCTCAACCGCAACGACAGACGGGAGGTCCTCAGTGCTCATCGGCCGGATCGACGGCGTGGGGTCCTGCAGGACGGCGCTCATTACAGATCCGTCAACCCTGGAAAGGAGTTCCAGTTATCATAAGCTAAGCAACACTGCTTCTTGGCAGCGATTTCAATTGAAATTCTGGGCGTAACTGTTGATAGAGAAACTCCGGCGCAAAATCCGCCCCATTTGGCCAAACCAGCGTTTCCAATTCTGGATCCAGTGAGAAAGCCGCAAACCGTGCCTTGTCCTTCAGCGGTTCAAAAACGTCACCCCAGAGCTCGCCTTCAAGGTCCACCTCCCCCTCCACACCGTCTGCAAACTGCAGCCAGACAAGGTAGCCACCTCGATAGTCAGCCTTTTTCAGTCTCGGTAACATGGCACTACTCCAGCGGTTCAATTCGTTTCAACGCTTTGCGCTCGCGCGCAAGTTTCCAGTCTTCGGCAAGCTCGATTTTATGGTGCTCACGCCATTCCTGCACCAGGCCCAAGACTCGCGGCGGCAGATGACCATCCACAATTTCACCCTTATCGATAGCGATCACAGCTTCAAAGTCACCATACTTCGCATGAAAATGCGGAGGTGCGTGGTCGTTGTAGTACATGGCTATGATGATTCCCAAAAAACGACTGATTTCGGGCACCTACCTTCCTCCGTGTGCGCAATACGCCCTGATAGCTCCAGCTTAGTCCACTGATCCACCAAGGATACGGTATGCCGCCTGCAGGTCCAGCCAGGCCTTAGCCTTCTCCTGCGGGCGCCGCAGCAGATAGGCCGGGTGATAGGTGACGATCAACGGGATATCGCCAGGCTCGAAGCGGTGCGTGCGCCCGCGCAACCGTCCTACCGATTCCTCTGTGCCGAGCAGATTGTGCGCAGACACCCGACCTACCGAGAGGATCAGCCGCGGCTGCAACAGCTCGATCTGCCGATGAAGATAGGGCTGGCAGGCGGCCGCCTCCTCGACATGCGGGTCGCGGTTTCCCGGCGGCCGGCACTTGATGACGTTGGCGATATAGACCTGCCCGCGGCCGAGGCCGATGGCCTCCAGCATCGCGGTGAGCAGTTGCCCGGCGCGGCCCACGAAGGGCTCGCCCTGGCGATCCTCGTCGGCACCCGGGGCCTCACCGATAATCATCAGACTGGCATTGCGATCACCCACACCGAATACGGTCTGGGTACGGGTCGGATGCAGGTCGCAGGCCTGGCAACTCGCAACCGCAGTGCGCAGGTCCTCCCAGGACAGGGCCGCAGGGCCGGGGCCGAAGGCAGGGGAAGATTGCGCCGAGGACCGGGGTTCGGGGCTTGAGGATTCAGAATCCTCGGGATCGAGGACTTCTCCAGCTGTTGCGAATTCGCCAGGGGGTGTTGAGACGGCCACCCGTTCTGCCTTGGCGCGCCACAACTCGATCCCCATCGCACGCAGACAGACGCGGCGACGCGCGTCCAACATCAGACGTCGCCTTGCGGGTGTGCGCGCTGGGCCGGTTCCAGCAGTTTGTTGCAGCCGTTGATGTAGGCCTTTGCCGACGCGATGACGATATCGGTATCCGCGCCCTGACCATTGACCAGCCGCCCACCCTTTTCAAGCCTCACCGTCACTTCGCCCTGGCTGTCGGTGCCACTGGTGATGGCGTTGACCGAATACAGCTTGAGGTCGGCACCGGTATTGACCAGGGATTCGATCGCCCGATAGGCCGCATCGACCGGACCGCTTCCCTCGGACGATACCGTGCGCTCCTCGCCGTCTATGCACAGGGTCACCTTGGCATTCGGTGTCTCCCCCGTCTCGGAGACGACGCGCAGCGACACCAGCCGAACACGCTCGTTCTCGGCATCGATGCCCTTCTCCGTGACCAGCGCCTGCAGGTCCTCGTCGAAGATCTCGTGCTTCTTGTCGGCCAGGTCCTTGAAGCGGGCGAAGGCCGTGTTCAACTCTTCCTCGCTGGCAAACTCGATGCCCAGCTCATCCAGACGGCTGCGGAAGGCACTGCGCCCGGAATGCTTGCCCAACACCATGCGGTTGCGGGTCCAGCCGACATCCTCGGCGCGCATGATTTCGTAGGTCTCGCGGTGCTTGAGCACACCGTCCTGGTGTATGCCGGACTCGTGTGCAAAGGCATTGGCGCCAACGATCGCCTTGTTGGGCTGCACCGGGAATCCGGTGATGCTGGACACCAGCTTCGAGCATGCGACGATCTGGGTCGTGTCCAGGCCGGTGTCACAGGTGAACACGTCCTGGCGCGTGCGCACGGCCATCACGACCTCTTCGAGCGAGGCATTGCCGGCGCGCTCGCCCAGGCCATTGATGGTGCATTCGACCTGGCGCGCGCCATTCATCACCGCGGACAGCGAGTTGGCCACCGCCAGCCCCAGGTCATTGTGGCAATGCACCGAGAACACCGCCTTGTCCGAGTTCGGGATGCGTTCGATCAGTTGGCGCATGGTCTCACCGAACTGCCCGGGCACGTTGTACCCGACCGTATCCGGTACATTGATCGTGGTCGCCCCGGCGGCGATCACCGCCTCGAAGATGCGGCACAGAAAATCCAGTTCCGAACGCCCCGCGTCCTCGGCCGAGAACTCCACATCGTCGGTGAAATCACGCGCACGCTTGACCGCCCAGACCGCCTGCTCGACGACCTTGTCCGGCGTCATTCGCAGCTTGCGCTCCATATGTACCGGCGAGGTGGCGATGAAGGTATGGATACGCCCGGAGTTGGCGCCCTTGAGGGCCTCACCGGCGCGCGCAATGTCCGCTTCGATTGCACGTGACAGGCCGCAGACAGTGGAATCCCTGACCACGTTTGCGACCGCCTGCACCCCCTCGAAATCACCGACGCTGGCAATCGGGAAACCGGCCTCGATCACGTCGACGCGCATCTTCTCCAGGGCCTTGGCGATGCGGACCTTTTCGTCCCGGGTCATCGATGCACCAGGGCTTTGCTCACCATCTCGCAGGGTGGTGTCGAAGATGATCAATCTGTCCTGGCTCATGTCGGCTCCAGCCAGGCGGCATAACCCGGCACTCAAAGGGTTCGATAAAGGTTGAGAAAAATGGCGCTACAAGTCCGCGGGGCGCACCCTAAAATTCCATTCTGGCGCACCGCTCCGGTGATGCCCGACTTTAGTGCAGGCACCCCTGGATGCCAAGTGCCGGCAGCCCGTCGAATTTGACACTGCCCGGTGGCTAGCCCGCATCCATCACCAGCCGCCCCCGGACCTAAACGCAAGTGAATGAAATATCGGTTGAAATCACCAAGTACAGACGAACGCCAGAAATACAGTGTGTTTTCGGTCCGGACGCTATCCCGGCTCTGGCTGGTCCACGCGCGCCCGTGCTTGTGCTTCCTTCAACCCATAGCTACGGCTATGGATTTCAGTCCAGCGCTGCGCCCAGCCACACCTGTCCTCAGCCAGCATCCGGGATGCCGGTGACTGATGCGGGCTACCTGGACTTGCGTTTCTTGGCCAGCCGCCGCAGTGCCAGGACCGGTCCCGAGAGCGTATAGGCCAGGAATATCAAAAACATTACCAGCGGCGGCTCGGAGAGTATGACCGCAAACGCCAGCATCACCGCCACGATCCCGAAGAAAGGTACTTTGCCCTTGAAATCGATCTGCTTGAAACTGTGGAACCGGATATTGCTGACCATCAGCAGGCCGGCACCCGCGGTCAGTATCAGTACCGGCCAGGCCAGGTCCATGCCGGGCAGGCCATGATCCACGGCCACCCAGACAAACCCCGCAAGTATCGCCGCGGCCGAGGGGCTGGGCAGGCCGGTAAAGAAGCGTTTGTCGGCCGTGTCCAGGCGTGAATTGAAACGTGCCAGGCGCAGCGCGGCGGCGGCGGTGAAGATGAAAGCCCCCATCCAGCCGAGCTTGCCCAGGCTGGACAGGCTCCACTCGTACATGACCAGAGAAGGCGCAAGACCGAAGGCCACCATGTCAGAAAGGCTGTCGTACTCCGCCCCGAACGCCGTCTGGGTATTGGTCATGCGCGCCACGCGACCGTCCAGGCCATCCAGGATCATCGCCAGGAATATCGCAATGGCGGCCTTCTCGAACTGACCATTCATCCCCGCAAGCACGGCATAAAACCCCGCAAACAGCGCCGCGGTGGTCAACAGATTGGGAAGGAGATAGATACCGCGCCCGCGCTTGGGTCTCTCGGGATCGAGTTCGGTCACTTTGGCTGGCTCGGATTCCATGACGAGAGTTTAGAACAAACGCTTGGTTGGGGTTCGAGGATCTGCGAGATAGCGGGTCGGGCCGCGTCCGGCATGGGCAGACACAGCCTGCCCTACCGCACGTTCCGCATTCTGTAGGTCGGGCTTTGCCCGACATCGGCAGGCACAGCCTGCCCTACGCCATCAGTTCTTCGACTTGTCCACGATTTTCTGGATCCAGGGCATCATGCCGCGCAACTGCTCGCCCACGACCTCGATCTGGTGTGCGGCATTGTTGCGTCGATGTGCTGTCATCTCCGGGTAGCCCGACTGACCTTCCAGGATGAATTTCTTCGCATAGTCACCGCTCTGGATATTCTTCAGCGCCTCGCGCATGGCCCAGCGGCTTTCCTCGTTGATCACCTGCGGGCCGGTGACGTATTCGCCATACTCGGCATTGTTGGAGATGGAATAGTTCATATTGGCTATGCCGCCTTCGTACATCAGGTCGACGATCAGCTTGAGCTCGTGCAGGCACTCGAAGTAGGCCATTTCCGGCGCGTAACCTGCCTCGACCAGGGTCTCGAAGCCGGCCTTGACCAGTTCCACCGCACCACCACACAGTACCGCCTGCTCACCGAACAGATCGGTTTCGGTCTCGTCCTTGAAGCTGGTCTCGATGATGCCGGTGCGCCCGCCGCCGATGGCGCAGGCGTAAGACAGGGCGATATCCCTGGCGCGGCCGGAGGCATCCTGGGCAATCGCGACCAGGTCCGGGATGCCGCCGCCGCGGGTGAACTCGTTGCGTACCGTGTGGCCGGGGGCCTTGGGCGCGATCATGACGACATCGAGGTCGTCACGCGGCACGATCTGGTTGTAGTGAATCGCGAAACCGTGCGCAAAGGCCAGCACCGCACCCTGCTTCAGGTTCGGTTCGATCTCGTTGCGATAGAGCCGTGACTGAAACTCATCCGGGGTCAGCACCATGATCAGGTCTGATTCGGCGACCGCTTCCGGCACGCCCTTCACCGCCAGTCCCGAGGCCTCGGCCTTTTTTGCCGAAGCCGAACCGGGGCGCAGCGCGACGCGCACGTCGACACCCGAATCCTTGAGGTTGTTGGCATGCGCATGGCCCTGCGAGCCGTAGCCGATTACGGCCACCTTCATGCCCTGGATGATGGAGAGGTCGCAGTCCTTGTCGTAATAGATATTGATCGCCATGGCGGGATTTCCTTGGGGTGATTTCAATGTGAACAGACGCGGGTCAAATCAGGCAAACGCACCCTGCCGGCACGGTCCAACTGCCTTTCCGCACCGGGTTTCGACGCCGATTCATGCCGCATGATTGCTTCGCAACAACCGGTCAGATCGTCAGCCGCTTGCCACCGCGGGCGATACCCAGCGGACCGGATCTTACCGTCTCGATGATCAGATCCGGATCGAGTGTGCGGATGAATGCATCCAGCTTGGAGCCGTCGCCGGTCATCTCGATGGTGTAGGAGACATCGGTCACGTCGATGATATTGCCCCGGAAGATATCGGCCAGACGCTTGAGCTCGTCGCGCATCGCCTGATCGGCGCGCACCTTGATCATCATGAGCTCGCGTTCGATATGCGCGCCTTCCGACAGATCCACCAGCTTCACCACGTCGATGAGCTTGTTCAGCTGCTTGGTGATCTGCTCGATGATCGCCTCGTCACCGTTGGTGACCAGCGTCATCCGCGACAGGGTCGGATCCTCGGTCGGCGCCACGGTCAATGATTCGATGTTGTAACCACGCGCACTGAACAGGCCGGCCACGCGAGACAGCGCGCCCGCCTCGTTTTCCATGAGCACAGAAATGATATGACGCATCAGGCAAGCTCCCGGTCCGAAGAAAGATGGGGAGAGAGATGCATCTCGTGATGCCCCTTGCCTGCCTCGATCATCGGATACACGTTCTCCGAAGGATCAACGATGATATCCATGAATACCATCCGGTCTTTCATCGCAAACGCCTCGCGGTAGGCATCCTCGAGATCGGCCGGATTGTCTATCTTCATGCCGACGTGGCCGAAGCTCTCGGCCAGCATCTTGAAATCAGGCAGCGCATCCACATACGAATGCGAATAGCGCCCGTCGTAGAAGAACTCCTGCCACTGCCGGACCATGCCCATGTAACCGTTGTTCAGCAGCACCACCTTGACCGGCAGATTGTACTGCTTGCAGGTGGCCAGTTCCTGAATGCACATCTGGATACTCGCCTCGCCGGTCACACAGGCGACAATGGCATCCGGGAACGCCTGCTGCACGCCCATGGCCGCTGGGAGGCCGAAGCCCATGGTCCCAAGGCCGCCCGAGTTGATCCAGCGACGCGGTTTGTCGAAGGGATAGAACTGTGCCGCGAACATCTGGTGCTGGCCGACATCCGAGGTCAGGTAGAAATCGGTGTCCTTTGTGACCTTGTACATTGCCTCGACCGCGTACTGCGGCTTGATCGAGTCCGGGCCCTGCTCGTAGCTAAGGCAATCCCGCCGGCGCCAGCCGCTGATTCGGTCCCACCAGGTCTTGAGCTTATCTGCATCCGGCTTGTTCGGGTGCTCCTTTAGTACACGCAACATGTCATGCAGCACGCTGCGGACCTGACCGACGATCGGCACATCCACGCGCACGGTCTTGGAGATCGAGGCGGGGTCGACGTCGATATGGATGATGCGTGCATTGGGACAGAACAACGCAATCTTGCCGGTCACCCGGTCGTCGAAGCGGGCACCGATCGCGATCAGCACATCGGTCTCGTGCATCGCCATGTTGGCCTCGTAGGTGCCATGCATACCGAGCATCCCGATGAACTGCGGATCGGTCGCCGGGTAGGCGCCGAGCCCCATCAGGGTGTTGGTGACCGGAAACCCGGTCGTGCGCACCAGCTCAGTCAATTGCTCGGACGCCTCGCCGAGCACCACGCCGCCACCGCTGTAGATCACTGGTCGCTCGGCGGACAACATCATGTCGACCGCCTTGCGGATCTGCCCCAAGTGACCCTTTTCGACCGGGCTGTATGAGCGCATCTCGATCTTTTCGGGATAGTGGTACGGGATCCGGATGTTTGGATCGGTGATGTCCTTGGGAATGTCTACCACGACAGGCCCAGGACGCCCCGAAGAAGCGATATAAAAGGCCTTCTTGATGGTGATGGCGAGGTCTTCGACCTTCTTTACCAGGAAATTATGCTTCACACAGGGGCGGGTGATACCGACCGTGTCGACTTCCTGGAACGCATCGGAGCCGATCACCGGGGTCGGTACCTGGCCGGTAAGAACCACCATCGGAATGGAGTCCATGTAGGCCGTCGCGATACCGGTCACCGCATTCGTGGCGCCGGGTCCGGAGGTGACCAGTGCCACACCGACCTTGCCCGTGGCGCGGGCATAGCCGTCTGCAGCATGGGTGGCGGCCTGTTCGTGGCGCACCAGGATGTGACGCACGTCTTCCTGCTGAAAGATCGCGTCATAAATATGCAGCACGGCACCGCCCGGGTAACCCCAGACGAACTCCACGCCCTCGTCTTTCAGTGCCTGAACGACGATTTCGGCACCACTGAGTTCCACCTTGATGACCTCCACGACCTCGAATAATCTCTCCGCACTGTCGCGAAAAGCATCGGTTAAAGCTAGGCTTAATAGGAACCGGCCAAACTACTAATATTGACCGGCAAGGTCAATAGAGGACGTATTGAAAATCCATGTATCAAGGACACGCCATGCCCAGATTTATCCTCCTGTGCCTGCTTGGGCTCGTCATCGTCATCCCCGCCAATGCGGCGAAGGGTTATCACCTCTGGTATGACGAGAACGGTCAGGCGGTCTATTCACAGCTTCCCCCCGAGGACGGCGGCCCCACCCAGATCGTCAAGCCGCCCCCTCCCCCGGCGGAATCACCCGAGGTGGCGCAACAGCGCCTGCAGGAGCAGATCCAGAAATCCGCCGATTTCTTCGAGGACAAGACACTGGCCAAAGAGAAGGCCGACACGGCCAGCAGCGAGGCCGAACAGGCCCAACAGCGCTGCGTGGCGGCACGAAAAAACCTCGAAGCACTGAACGGGCCACCACGCAAACTCATCGTAGGCAGCGACGGCGTCGCCAAGAGGCTGACCGAGGAAGAGCGGCAACAGCAACGCGAGGAAATGGAAAAGATTATCGCCGAGAACTGTAAGTAGCTGTTTCGGCTATCTGTCTTGGAATTTGCTCAAGTGCTGGCCGGCGGCGAAATCTCCAGCCCGCCGTCGGCAGCACGGATGTCGCCCGCATCGGCCTCCTCTTCGTCAGGCTCCGGTAGCTGAACCTGGTCGATGTCCTGAAAACGCGAACTGATCTTCCTGGCCGAGGTATTGACCTGCCGGACGTCCTCGTGGGCCTGGCGGATGTGCACGGCCAGCTTGTCCATGCGCTGCTGAAAACGCCCGAAATCCTCGGACAGCTTGCGCAGATGGTCCTGGATGATGTGGACCTCTTTGCGCGTTGCCTCGTCCTTGAGCACCGCACGCGCGGTGGTCAGGACCGCCATCAGGGTGGTCGGCGACACCAGCCACACGCGCGCGCGCTGCGCCTCCTCGACCAGGTCCGGGTAGTGTGCATGGATCTCGGCGAATATCGCCTCGGCAGGCAGAAACATCACCGCGCCGTCTGCGGTCTCACCGGGAACCAGGTACTTCTCGGCAATATCCCTGATGTGCTTGCGGATGTCCTGCCTGAACTGGCGTGACGCGCGTGCGCGGTCGGTCTCTGCCAGGCCGTCGTCCATCATCCTCTGGAAGCTCTCGAGCGGGAACTTGGCGTCGATCGGGACGTTACCGGTCGGATCCGGAAGGGTCAGCAGGCAGTCGACCCGGGTGCCGTTGCCCAGGGTGTGCTGGAACGAAAAACTTCCCTCGGGCATCACGTTGCGGACGAGGCCGGCCAGCTGAACCTCACCGAAGGCACCGCGTGAGCGCTTGTCGGTCAGCACCTCCTGCAGGCTGACCACATTGGTCGAGAGCTCGGTGATCCGTTTCTGCGCCTCGTCGATGCGGGTCAGATGCTCCAGCACCCTGGTGAATGTCTCGGTGGTCTTCTCGAAACCCTCGGCGAGGCGGCGCTCCACCTGGGCACTGATCTCCTGGAGCCGGCTGTCGGTGGTCTTGGTGAGGCCCTCGACGCGTTTGCCGAGTTCATCCGAGGAGATGCGAAACGCATCGCTGACCTGCCGGGCCATTGCCCCCATGCCGTTGGTGAGGGCCTCCTGCTGTCCCTTCAGGGCCTCGCGCTGGTGCTGCTCGGATGTCTCGCGATGACGCGTCAGCGCGGCCTCCAGCGACTCACGCAACTGTGCCGACTCGCGCTGCTGTGCCAGCCGCCCCTCGGCAAGGCTGTCGGCAATCGCCTTGCGCTGCGCCTCGAAGCGGTCGATCAGCTCGGTCTTGAGCATCGAGGCATCCTGCATCATCTGGCGCTGCAGCCCGCTGATGCGCTGGTCCAGCACATCCTGCAAACGCATCAGGCCGGCATTGAGCGATTCCTGCACCTGCTGGCGACTCTGCGCCACGTCGTCACCCACGTCGTCACGGGCCTCGCGCAACAGCGCGCGCTGGTCGCCGAGTTCGCTGCGCAGCTGCCGGCGCAGGGAGCCCAGTCGCTGCAACAGCCAGGCCAGAAGGACCAGCCCGAGCAACACTCCGAGGAGCACCAGGAGAACCATATTTGCCTGCAGCAACAGCAAAATTTTTCCAACAACTTCCATAAGTTAGGCTGAACCTGTCGATAAAGGTAGAATGCGCGGCCGAACTTGAGCAAACAAGCTAGCACAGATCCAAAATGCGCGTTTTTCTGCAAGCCCTGGGCTGCCGCCTGAACGAAGCCGAACTGGAGACCTGGTCGCGCGACTGCCGCGAGCGCGGTTTCACGCTCTCGGAAGACGCCGGACAGGCCGACATGGTGATCATCAACACCTGCGCGGTCACCGGTGAGTCAGTACGCAAATCGCGCCAGCTGATCCGCCGCATGCACCGTGAAAGCCCACAGGCCAGACTGGTGGTCAGCGGCTGCTACGCCTCACTCTCGCCGGACGACATGGCTGGCGAACTGGGCGTCGACCTGGTGGTCCCCAACCCGGACAAGGACCGCCTGATCAGTATCGCCGCCGACAGCCTGAACCTTCCTGTCATGCCGCAGGCGGCCACCGAACCGGGCGAAAATGCACTGCTCGGACGCAGCCGCCAGCGTGCTTTCATCAAGGTCCAGGACGGCTGCCGCTACCGCTGCGCCTTCTGCATCGTGACCAAGGCGCGTGGCGAGGAGCGCAGCCGCGCCATCGACGAGGTGGTTGAAGAGGTCCGCCGGATCCATGCCGGCGGCATCCAGGAAGTGGTACTGGCCGGTGTACACCTCGGTGGCTATGGCAACGATATTGGCAGCGACCTCAAGACACTGATCGAGGCCGTGCTCGAGCGCACGTCGGTTCCGCGCGTCCGGCTCGGCTCGCTCGAACCCTGGGAACTGCCGGACGGATTCTGGTCGCTGTTCGACGACCCGCGCCTGATGCCGCATCTGCACCTGCCGATCCAGAGCGGCGCCGACAGCGTGCTGCGACGCATGTCGCGCCGTTGCCGCAGCGCCGAGTTCCGTGAGCTGGTCGCGCAGGCCCGCCAGGCCGTCCCCGGATTCAACGTCACCACCGACATCATCGTCGGATTTCCCGGTGAGACCGAGCGAGGAATGGCAACAGACACTCGCGTTCGCATCGCAGATGGATTTCGGACACATCCACATCTTCGCCTATTCGCCGCGCGCAGGCACCAAGGCGGCAGGCATGCCGGACCAGGTATCGCACGACATCAAACGCCGACGCAGCCAGCAGATGCACGAACTTGCGCACGCGAGCCGCAGACATGTTCTCGAAAGGGCGGTCGGGTCTGAATTCGAGGTACTCGTGGAAACCGGGGGCAACGGAAATGCCGGCGGCCCGGCGACATGGTCCGGATACACGCCGAACTTCCTGCGCGTAGAACTGCGGGACGACTCCGGTGAAGGCCTGGAGAACCGGTTGATCCGGGTACTCGGCCAGGGTGTGACCGATGACGGCGAACGGCTCGTCGCCGCCGCGGTCTGACCGCAGAGCTCGCTGAGTAGCACAGAGGGCGCTGAGAATTTCCTGTCAGGATCGGCTAGACCACCGGCCACATTGCCTGCAACGGTCCGTCCACAGCCTTTCGCATAGAAGGTCTCGAATCGTTAAGAAGAACCGGGCACCAGAAAACTCTGTGATCTCTGCGTTCCTCTGCGCTCTCCGCGTCCCCTACTCCCAACCCAATTCAATCGAAATCAACCCAGATCGGGCAATGGTCGGAAGGCTTTTCCATCGCACGGATGTCATAGGCGATACCCGCGTCGGTAACGCGCGCCTGCAGACCCGCGGTGGCAAGCAACAGGTCGATACGCAGCCCGCGCGGTGGTTCACGCTCGAAGCCGCGGCTGCGGTAATCGAACCAGCTGAAGCGATCGCTGGCCTCCGGGAAACGGGAGCGGTAGGTATCGCACAGACCCCAGTCCAGCAATCGCTCCAGCCATTCCCTCTCCTCAGGCAGGAAGCTGCACTTTCCGTCACGCAACCAGCGCCTTGCGTTGTCCGGCCCGATCCCGATATCCAGATCGTGCGGCGCCACGTTCAGGTCACCGATCAGCATCAGGTTCTGATCCGGCGAGTACCGGTCGCCCAGCAGTTGGGTCAACTCGGCATAGAAGCGCTGCTTGTGCGGGAATTTGGTCGGGTGGTCGCGGCTCTCGCCCTGCGGGAAATAGCCGTTGATCACCGTCAGCTGCTGTCCACCCAACTGGTAGGTGCCCGCGATCAGTCGACGCTGGGCCTCGGCATCCTCGTTCGGGAACCCGTATTCAACAGAGACCGGCGGTTCCCTGGACAGCAGGGCCACGCCGTAGTGACCCTTCTGACCATAGAAGGCCACGTGGTAACCCAGGTCCTCGATCATCCGGTGCGGGAAATCGGGATCCTGAACCTTGGTCTCCTGCAAGCCGATGATATCGGGATCGTATTGTTGCTTGAGTGCTGCGAGCTGGTGCGGACGGGCGCGCACACCGTTGATATTGAAGGATACAACTCGAGTCATGACGCCTGGGTTCCTGTGATTTCATGGATATCCCGATGCAGGCGGTCGATCAGGCCCGGCAACCGGATCAGTGACCCGTCCAGCAACTCGGCCGTAGTAGAATATGTACGACATCGGGTGGCGCAGAAGACTAACAGCTGCACGCCCTTCGATCCAAGCAACTGCACGAAGGGGCCATGAGCCTGAACCTGAAAGAAATCGGCATCCTGCGACTGGTGCTGGTCACCCTGTCTCTGATGAGCCTTCCGATGGTCCTGTTCGCGGACACGCAGCCGCAAGGGGTCGGCGTGTTGACCGCCTACATCATACCGGCGCTGGTCGTGCTGTTCTTTTTCGTCCTGATGCTGGACGCATTGATGAACCGGGTATTCATGATCGAGCAGCCGCCAGAGGTGCAGACGGTCAGACGGCAGCGCATGTGGCTGGATCTTGTGGCGGGTGTCGGGATCCTGATCGTGTGGGGCAGTTACTTTCGCAGCTTGCTGCAGATGTAGCAGCCCGATAACCTCGAATCAGAGTCCGGCCGCGGTTGCCTCGAGCACCTGCTCGGGGTCTGCACCCGCTGCTATCGCCTGGGCAGCGATGTCTCCCGCACAACCGAGCGAGCGCTGTTGGTGCTCACGTTGACCGTAGGCCTCCAGCGCCGCCTTTACCACTTCAGTGGCATCCGCCGGCCCGCGGTCCCGAATTGTGCGGAAGGTGACGCTTTCGATGCACTGACCGTTGTCGGCGGCCATCAGGAAATCGTCCAGCAACACACCCATCGCCGGTGAAACCAGCAACAGCAAAAGCCCCACCGGCCTGAGCAGGTGGCGGCAGGCTAAACAGCCGATTTTGCAGGTCTGTGCCAAATCCCCAAATCCCTCGCTGGGTTTAACGTCACGCACCCTGGCATCAAACCAGGGCGATCAGAGACCCAAGCAATAACTGAACCAGCTTTTTTTGCTTTAGGTTTCCGCGAGTTGGCACATGGTCGCTGCGAGACTGGAAAAAAGCCTGACAACGATTATTGTTCTTATGTCCGCAGGGGCTCGCCCTGCGGTTCGGCAAAGTATAACGATTTTGATTCTTCGCGCCAGGCTATTCCGGCCCTCCCAGCCAGTACCCGCGCCCACCATCGATCCCCATACCCTGCAGGGTCCGCCACACGGCCTCGGTTTCGACCGATTCGGCGATGACCTGCATGTCGAGGCCGTGCGCGATATCCGCGATGGCGCGCAGGAAGAATTGGTTGTCCTCCTGTTGATCCAGGTTGCGCACGAAACTGCCGTCCACCTTGAGGTAATGCGCCTTGATCGAGCGCAGGTAGGCAAAGGACGAAAAACCCTTGCCGAAATGATCGAGCGAAAACTCGACTCCAAGTGGACCGAGGCGGCGGATCCACTCGCTCATGGAGTCCATGTTGGCTGAGGCGCCGTATTCCGGCAGCTCCAGGACAAGGCGGCGGGCGACGACCGGATGCTGTCTCAACTCGCTGCCCAACCAGTCGAGAAGTCCATCGTCGCCGAGGCTGCTGCTGCTCAGATTGATCGCCACCCGACCGGGGTAGGAACCCGCCTCGAGTGCAATCACGACGTGCTCGACCACTGCCTTGTCGATCGTCGCCGACAGCCCGGCACTCTCTGCAATGGGCATGAACACGGCGGCGGCGATGTCGACGCCCTCCTGATCGGGATCCTGGATCCGCAGGAAGACCTCATGATGCAGCAGTTCCCCGTCCCTGCAACTCAGCACCGGTTGTCGCAGCAGACGAAATTGCCTTTCACGAATCGCACGCTCGATCAGGGAGCGCCATTCACTGCCTGAGCGGACACCTCCCGTTTCGGACCGGAAGCGACGCACGACCCAGGAATTGGCCCCTTCCCGCTGCGCCTCACGCAGGGCCATGTCGGCTTCCGAGAGCAGTTCCGATGTGCCCTGTCCGGCGCAGACTACGCCGCCGACGTGAGCAACATCGGACGAGGGCAATTCGGAGCTTCCGTACAGCGTCGCAACCGCGCCCAGGGTCCGCGCCGCGAGGTCGCGAAGCTGTGGTTCACCTATAGCATCGACCAGGATGGCGAAATCAGCGCCGGAAAGGTGCGCGAGCGTCGACCCGGTCAGTCCCTCCAGGGTGCCTGCGATCGCCTGTCCGACATCTGCCAGCAGGCGATCCCCTGCCGCATAGCCATGCGATTGATTGAACGTCTTCAAGTCCTTGAGCTGCAGGAGCAGCAGCCCGCCGGAAACGAACGCCTCCGGCTCGGCCACCCTGTGTTCCAGCACGTCCATGAACTGACGCCGGTTGGCCAGGCCGGTCACCGGATCCTGGAAGGCCTGCTCACGCAGTTGCCCGGCCCGCTGCTCGGAATCTGACAGCATGCGCGCCACCTTGGTCGACAGGCGATTCATCGCCTCGACCACGCGTCGAAACTCGAGCGTCCAGGGGCGCTGTTCCACCACCGGAAACTCGCGGTTGCAGATCGCCTCCGCCTGCCACTCCACCTCCTTTAGCGGTCGCAACAGGATGCGTAGGCCGAGCAGACCTGCGAGCAGGACAAGCAGCGCCCCGATCAGGAACAGGTTCAGGGTCTGCACTGCGGCCTGCCAAAGCTGGCGATAGGCGAGGCCCGGGTGACTGGCCACCACCACCCGGCCCACCTGTCGCCAACCCGACATCATGGTTGCCGAGCGCTCCGGCGGCTCGAGCCTGAGCGCACGCACGAACCAGTCCGGCACCCCGTCGACCTGCAGGTGGTGGTCCGCTCGACCAGGTGCTGGCCGCGCAGGTCCTCGAAGCGGATCGACAGGTAGTCGCCACGATGAAACATGGCGTTGACCATCGCCGTCACCATTGCCTGGTCTTCTTCGATATGCGATGTGGCCGACAGGCCCAACGAGGTCGCGGCGTCCTGTGCATGCGAGGCCAGCTGCGACTCGATGTAGTCGCGCGTGTTGTAGACGCTGATCGTGAAGGTCCCGAGAAACAGCAAGATCACGAGTGTCGCGACCAGGATGATCAGCTGCCGGGATAGTGTCATGGCACCCTACCCCTCACTGGCCAACCGCCATCTGTCGCATCAGCTTGGCCTGATAGGCCTGCCAAAGCGACAAACGGTCTGCGTCGCCCACCTTCTTTCCGTCCATGCGATTCACCGCCAACCAGAGGTCGGCACCGTTGAAGCTGTATACGGGCACGAGGTCCGTGCGCTCCCCCGCAGGCTGGATGTTCCCGGTCAGGTTGTCGAGGATCAGGGGCTCGGCCTCGGCGGAGGGATAGTAGGCCAGGACCATGTGCGCCTCGTTGAGCGTCAGCGACTTTACGTAGGTGATGCGCAGCCGGTCTTCGTCGACCCCCATGCTGATCAGGGTGAAGTACTTGGATATCGCGTAGTCCTCGCAATCGGCCGAATTCACACCCAACACCTCGAACGGCGTGGCCCAGTAGTCCTTCTGATCCCACAGCGCGTAGTCGGAATCGTAACTGACCCGGTTGAAGAACGCATTGACCCGCTCCAGCCGTCCCGATTCGCTGATCTGCGCACTGGCAGCGATCAACTCCTGCAGTTCAATCACCCGGTCACGCGCCGCCACGCCATACTCTCGCTCCATCCAGCCCAACAAAGCCTCGCTGAAGGCCAGGCCCTGCGCAAACACCCATCCCCCGAGCAGAAGCATCAGGGCCGCTGCTGCCGCGCTGCGCCACAGGACACAGAAATCGGGCGGGGTCAGCAAACACGCACGGGGCATTTGGGGCGAAAACTCCTGTCGCGCCGGCAGGCAGCTGATGCTGGCGCCGCACGTACTCTGTCGGCAAAAAAGGCCGGAACTTGATGCCATGGCGCATAGTCTCCGGCCCCGCTAGAATCGCTCACTCAAGCCCACAGATGAACGACCATGCGCACCTCGAACTTCCCTCTGCAGACCCTCAAAGAAGTCCCCGCCGACGCCGAGATCGCCAGCCATCGCCTGATGTTGCGTGCCGGCCTGATCCGCAAACTGGCGGCAGGCCTGTACACCTGGCTGCCGCTGGGACTGCGGGTGCTGCGCAAGGTCGAGAACATCGTGCGCGAGGAGATGGACAGGGCCGGGGCACTCGAGATCCTGATGCCAGCGATCCAGCCCGCGGAGTTGTGGCAGGAGTCCGGGCGCTGGGAGAAATACGGCCCTGAACTGCTGCGCCTGAAAGACCGTCACCACCGCGAGTTCTGTTTCGGCCCGACCCACGAGGAGATCATCACCGATCTGGCACGCAACGAGCTGCGCAGCTACCGTCAGCTGCCGATCAACTACTACCAGATCCAGACCAAGTTCCGCGATGAGATCCGCCCGCGTTTCGGTGTCATGCGGGCGCGCGAGTTCCTGATGAAGGATGCCTATTCCTTCCATGTCGACCAGGAATCATTGCAGCAAACCTACGATCTGATGCACGCGACCTACTGCCGAATATTCGAACGCTGCGGGCTCGACTTCCGCCCCGTCGCGGCGGATACCGGCAGCATCGGGGGCAGTGGCTCGCATGAATTTCATGTCCTGGCCGACTCTGGCGAGGACGCCATCGTCTTCTCTTCAGACAGCGACTACGCCGCCAACGTCGAGCTGGCCGAGGCACTGGCTCCGGCAAAGGAGCCGGCTGCACCAACACGGCAGATGGAGCTGGTCGACACACCGGAGGCCCGGACCATTGCCGAACTGGTGGAGCAGTTCAAGCAGCCGATCGAGCAGACCGTCAAGACACTTATCGTCCTGGCCGCCGATGATGCGGACACCGACCTGATCGCGCTGCTGATCCGTGGTGACCACGAACTGAACACGCTCAAGGCGGAAAAACTGCCTTTGGTCGCCTCGCCGCTGGAAATGGCCAGCGAGGAGCAGATCCGCGCCGCGGTCGGTGCCGGCCCGGGCTCACTGGGCCCGGTCGAGCTCGGGCTGCCTATGATCGTCGATCGTGCAGCGGCGGCGGTGAGCGACTTCAGTGCCGGTGCCAACAGGGATGGCCAGCACTATTTCGGCATCAACTGGGGCCGCGACCTGCCTCTGCCCGAGGTGGCCGACATACGCAACGTCGTCGAAGGCGACCCCAGCCCAGACGGCAAGGGCACGCTGACGATGGCCCGTGGCATCGAGGTCGGCCACATATTCCAGCTGGGGCAGAAGTACAGCAAGGCGCTGAACGCCAGCGTCCTCGATGAGAACGGCCGGCAGGTCATCATGACCATGGGCTGCTACGGTATCGGGGTGTCGCGCGTGGTCGGTGCCGCCATCGAGCAGCACTACGACGAGCAGGGTATCGTGTGGCCGGCTGCGATCGCGCCCTTCTCACTGGTGCTGATTCCGATGCAGATGAAGAAATCGGAGCGCGTGCGCGAAGCCGCAAACAGGCTCTATGCCGAACTGCTCAACGCCGGCGTCGAGGTACTGTTCGATGATCGCGACGCGCGTCCCGGGGTCATGTTCGCGGACATGGAACTGATCGGCATCCCGCATCGCGTGGTGGTGGGTGAGCGCGGTCTCGATAATGGCGAGATCGAGTATCGCGGGCGCAAGGACAGCGAGAACCAGATGTTGCCACTCGACACCTTCGTGGACTTCATCCGCAACCGGATCGCAACAGAGACCGGGGCCATGGCCGGTTGACAACCCCCGCCCCAGCCCGGAAACTCGCCGGCTTCGCAGGCAGGGGTAGAGCTTCATGGGCAAGGTGGAATCTTTCGAGCGGGACGACCTGCTAAAATGCGGCTACGGCGAGATGTTTGGCCCGGGCAACGCACAACTGCCGGTACCCAATATGCTCATGATGGACCGGGTCACGCGTATCGCCGACAGCGGTGGCAATTACGACAAGGGCGAGATCATCGCCGAGCTGGATATCACCCCGGATCTGTGGTTCTTTCAATGCCACTTCCCGGGCGACCCGGTGATGCCCGGCTGTCTCGGCCTGGACGCGATGTGGCAGTGCGTCGGTTTCTACCTTGCCTGGTTGGGCAACCCGGGGCACGGACGCGCACTGGGTGTGGGCGAGGTGAAATTCACCGGACAGGTCCTGCCGACAGCCAGCAAGGTCACCTACTACCTCGATATCAAGCGGCTGATCACGCGCAAGCTGGTGCTGGGTATCGCCGACGGCCGCATGCAGGTCGACGGGCGAGAGATCTATACCGCCAAGGACCTGCGGGTGGGGCTGTTCACCTCGACAGAAGGCTTCTGACCTCAGCCGAGATCCGCGGCCAGCGAATCGCGGATGTTCTGTGGAATCGGCTGTGCCTCGTAGGTGTATGCAGGGTGGTCTATACCCATACTCACGGGCGCGCCATTCCTGACAGCCGCCGCCATTTCAGGCGTCAGTTCGAACCGCAGGAAGTGTACCGAAGACGTCTTGTGCTCGTCTTCGCGTTCCATGTCCTCGTCCGCGATCGGTGTCACCCGCGCGAAATCGGCGACCTGCGCCCACAGGTGCTTTTCGATCCCCAGCAGCCTGGCCAGCTGCTCGCGGCGCTCCTGTTCATCCGGGTATTCCATCATGAAGGTCGCTTTCCAGTTGCTTCCGTCCGGAATCAGCGGATTGTAGGCGTCCAGCTCCTCCTGTATCCCGGCTGCCTCGAAGATGCGTTCGATGCGCAGCATCTCCTGGATCTGATACTGCATGGTCAGCGCGTCTTCGAAATACAGGGTCGCGTTGGGCCCGATCGGCAGCTGCCGGTTCTTCTTGTGCGCCATCACGCGTGCGCGGAACTCCGGGCGCAGTTCGGCATATTTCTCCAGGCTGAAGAGGTCGTCTCGGGTCAGTTTGTTCATCGTTTCCACCTTGGTCTTCCAGGCAATCGGGTCAGATGCCGTATGCGATCCGCAGCAAAGAAATCGGGTGCTCGGGTTCGCTGCCGTCACCCAGGCCGTTGGCGATCTGTTGCCCGGCCATCGCGCAGTCACTGCTGTAATGGTCCGGCGCACGCTGCTTGACCTTGTTTACCACCGGCCTTGCGATCTTCATCGACAGCTCATGGGTCTCTTTCTTCACCGCATAGGTACCATCGTGTCCGGAGCAACGCTCGATCGTCTCGATCTCGATGCCGGGTATCAGTTCGAGTGCCTCTTTGGTCTTGGGCCCGATACGCTGCACGCGCTGGTGGCACGCGGCATGGTAGGACACCTTGCCCACCGGGTTCTTGAAATCGGTCTTCAGCCTGCCGTGTTTGTGGCGCAGCATCAGATACTCGAACGGGTCGTACATGGCGTCACGCACCTTGGCGACGTCGGGGTCATCGGGGTACATCAGCGGCAGTTCCTGCTTGAACATCAGCACGCATGAAGGCACGGGTGCCACGATGTCCCAACCCTGGTCGACCAGTTTGGCCAGCGTTGGAATATTGACCTCTTTCGAGCGTGCCACCGCCTCCATGTCACCCAGTTCGAGCTTGGGCATGCCGCAGCATTTTTCCTCGGTGGCGGTCGTTACCGCGATACCGTTGTGGCGAAACACCGCGACCAGGTCTTCCCCGCTTGCCGGGTCATTGCGGTTGCCGTAGCAGGTCGTGAACAGAACCACCTTGCCGCTCGTGGGCCCGGCCGCTTCGGCGCCCTCGCCGGAGTCGCGGGTGACGCGCTCACGCAGGGGCTTGCTGTAAAATTCGGGCAGCTTCGCATCCCTGTGGACACCAAAGCTGTCTTCGAGGATGCCGCGAAACGTCTTGTTGCGATTTAGCGCGTTGACGACCCCGCTCACAACCGGGATTCCTGCCAGTGAGCCCACGGCATCGGTACTGGTCAGGGTCTTGTCGCGCAAAGACGCGCCGTCCTTCTTGAACTTCACCGCCTTTGCCTGAAGCATCAGGTGCGGGAAGTCGAGATCCCATTCGTGCGGGGGGACGTAGGGGCACTTGGTCAGGAAACACAGATCGCACAGGTAACACTGATCGACCACCTTCCAGTAGTCGTCCTTCGCGACGCCATCCACCTCCATAGTCGGTGATTCGTCGACCAGATCGAACAGCACAGGAAAACTTTGACACAGGCTGATGCAGCGCCGGCAGCCATGACAGATGTCGAACACCCGCTCCAGCTCCGTAAACAGCTTGCCCTCGTCGTAGAAATCAGGGTTTTTCCAGTCCAGGGCATGGCGAGTTGGTGCCTCCAGACTGCCTTCACGTGCTCCAGCCATCTTCCCGTATCCTCGTGGTCAACCCGTCGCGGTAGCTTGTGTCACAGAAAAGGGGGAGGTCGCCCTCCCCCTCCAATGCACAGGATCAGTCGTTCAGCTGGTCCAGCGCCTTCTGGAAACGATTGGCATGCGAACGCTCGGCCTTGGCGAGGGTCTCGAACCAGTCGGCGATTTCATCGTGGGCTTCGTCGCGCGCGGTCTTGGCCATACCCGGGTACATATCGGTGTACTCATGGGTTTCACCGGCAATCGCGGTCTTCAGATTGTCGGCGGTACCGCCGAACGGCAGGCCGGTGGCCGGATCGCCACACTGCTCCAGGTACTCGAGGTGCCCATGCGCGTGGCCAGTCTCGCCTTCGGCCGTCGAGCGGAACACCGCGGCTACGTCGTTGTAGCCTTCGACGTCTGCCTTGGCGGCGAAGTACAGGTAGCGGCGGTTGGCCTGAGACTCACCCGCGAATGCGGCTTTCAGGTTTTCTTCGGTCTGGGAGCCTTTGAGAGACATGTTGGAATCCTCCAGTTTTTGGGTATATGCCGGTTCCTACCGGCGGTTTGCGGAAGCACTATAGAAGGTTGGGCATGCACAATGAAATTGTTTCTGGCAATTCACTTGATAGGCACAGGCTATCAGCTATCGAGTCATTCCCGGCAAGTGTCCAGTGCCGCCGATAATTGCTGCCGCTCGGTCGATTTTGTACCTCAATGGACCGCATGAACACATGACATTTCGCAACTCAATACCGCGTCACGCAGGGCCTCGATCGCCTCGGGCCGCGGAAAGCTCTTGCGCCAGGCCAGCGCCACCGTGCGCGAGGGCGCGTCGTGCCCGAACCGGCGGATGCTGAGCAGGCGCTCGGAGAATCTGTCTGCCCCGGCGGCTGAACACGGCAGTATGGTCACGCCCAAGCCACCGGCCACCATGTACCGGATGGTCTCCAGTGAGCCGCCCTCGAGGGTCTGTGCCGTGCTGCCGTCGGTCCGGCTGCGACCCACGCACTCGGGGCAGACCTGCAGCACCTGGTCACGGAAACAGTGTCCCGGACCCAGCAGGAGGACATCTTCGTTCCGCAAATCGGCGAGCTCGAAATCCGGTTTCTGGTTCAGCGGGTGGCTGCTCGGGATCAGCAGCACGAAGGGCTCTTCGTAGAGGGGCATGGTCACCACCCCCGGCTCGTCGAACGGCAGGGATATAAGGATAACGTCCAGTTCACCGCGCTTGAGCTGGTCGGCAAGATTGGCGGTGTAGTTTTCTTCGATGATCAGCGGCATCTTCGGCGCGCGCTCGCTGAGTTGCGGGATCAGATGCGGCAACAGGTAGGGCCCGATGGTGTAGATCGCACCTATGCGCAGGGGGCCGTCGAGCTGGTTCTGTCCCTGGCGGGCGATCTGGCGGATGCCGCTGGCCTCCTCCAGGACGCGCTGGGCCTGGGCCACGATACGCTCTCCCACGGGGGTTACGCTGACCTCTCCCCTGCGGCGCTCGAACAGGCTGAGGCCGAGTTCCTCCTCCAGCTTCTTGACCGCAACACTGAGGGTGGGCTGACTGATGAAGCAGGCCTCGGCAGCACGCCCGAAGTGTCGCTCGCGTGCCACGGCGACGATGTACCTCAGTTCATTCAGGGTCATAACCGGGCGAATTCGCTCACATAATCGGGAAGTTGCCGCCGCCGGCAATATTTGTGCCGACCGGCGTATGGGCTACTATAACCTGAAAATCAGGCAGGGAGACCCTGTTGGGCTCAACGCGGCAATGACGTCAAGCAACACCGGCAAACCGCCGGATATCAACCTGCGTGATTGGAATTTCCCTGCCGGGACGCTGCGCGTACTGCAGTTGACAGACACCCACCTCTACGCCAATCCGGTGGGCAGCCTGCTGGGCATCAACACCCTCGATTCATTCGAACGTGTCATCCGGCATTTCCGCGACTATCACTGGCCGCTGGACGTCCTGCTTGCCACGGGCGACCTGGTCCACGATGCGAGCCCCGAAGGCTACAGGAATTTGGGCCGGATCCTGTCCGGCTTCAGGGTGCCGGTGTTCTGCCTGCCGGGCAATCACGACGCCCCGCCCGTGATGCGTGAGCATCTGCGCAACACCGGCGTCTACACGGACACCGTGATCGACCATGGCCCCTGGCGATTCGTGATGCTCGACTCGGTGATACCCGGCGAAGAGGGCGGGCGGTTGGCACCTGACCAGCTAAAACAGCTCGAGGAGGCGCTCGCATCCACCGATCGCCACACCCTGGTATGCATGCATCACCAGCCAGTCGATGTCGGCAGCCTCTGGATCGACACAATGGCGATCGAAAACCCCGGCCCCCTTTTCGAGATCATCGATCGCCATTCGAATGTGCGCGGCATCCTGTGGGGCCACGTCCACCAGACGTTCGAGGCGAAACACGGTGACATCCGGTTGATGGCCTCGCCTTCGACCTGCGTCCAGTTCGCGCCGAGGACCGACGACTTCCAGGTCGACGAGGAACCACCCGGTTTCCGTCTCCTGGCCCTGCTCCCCGACGGCAGCATACGCAGCGAGGTGGTGCGCACGCAGGAGATGCCGCATGGCCTGGAGCTCGCCTCTTCCGGATACTGATCCAACTGCCGCTACCTGCAGGGGGCTTCTTACATGAAAACCGTCCGGTGGCGCCCGGCCCGTGCACCGGATTCAACCCCCGAGGAGCAGTAATTGATGCAAGGCCATCGCAGACCAACGAACAGCCCGAATTGGGCACCCCGCGTCATCGCAGTGGTCGTCGCCTGCCTGGCTGGAGCCACCACCGCTGCCGACTATCCACCGCCCCCGGGCGCCTACCGAAGCGACCCCACATCGTTCGCCGAGCCGCCCGCACCCTCGGCCGCAGCGCCTGCCGATAAAGAACCGGTTCCCCCGAGCCCGCGGCCGCTGCCGCTTCCTGACAGCGGCGTGCAGCGGGAAACCGGCGCATACAATGCGGCCAGGCTGTTCGGTTCGCAGAAGGCGCCAACTGCCCACGGAGGCACTGAACAAACCCCGGCCCCGGATCGGAAGCCAGAGGTCTTCGCGCCCACCGCCTTACGTGAGACTCCAGATCCGCCGCAGGATCGGTCCTCCAATGATTTCCGGCAGCGCAATACCGGGCAACCCCGTGCAGGCGCCTATCAACCGCAGGCTGCGCCGCCCCGGCAGGGCTATCCGCCACACTCTCCTCAATATGCCCCGGCCTATCCCGCCTACCCGCGCAATCCCGGCCAGACGATGGGGTATGCGCCGGCCGGCCCCGGGTATCCCGCTAATTCGGAGGCCTATCGGGGGCCTTATTCGGGTCGGTATGCGCCTACAAACCCTCAGGCGGCGGTCTCCAATGGCGGATTCCCTGTTTCCGGGACCAGTCAGGACTATCCCCCTGCGCCCGATCCGGCCGCTGCTGGCCCTGCAGGTGACTACCCGGGGGTCGGAACAACACCGGGGGTGCCCACGTCAGGCGGGGCCCCGGCCGAGGATGCCGTCTTTCGGCCACCTTCGCTGTGAAAGCAACGCCGAATGCACGCGGGCAGCTGTTTGAAGGACCGGTACCGCGATGAACTCACGGCCCTGACCGATACTCAGCCGGCGTGAAAGCCGGACAGCCGTTGCTCGGTGACTTGCTCGCTCACCACGTCTTCGACCGATGCCATTTCGGGGCCATGCCATAGCCAGGCCGCCAGGGCATCGAGTGCGGCCGGCTCACCACAGGCGATCACCTCGACCCTGCCGTCCGCGAGATTGACCGCCCGCCCCGTCAGACCCAGTTCCTGAGCCCGCTGGCGTGTCGAGGCCCTAAACCAGACGCCCTGCACCCGCCCGCTGACCAGAAAGCGTCTGCACGGCATCGGTCAATCGTCCAGGTGCAGGGTGAGGCCCTCGCCGACCCGCAGCGGTTTCTCGACCGCAAAACCGGTGTCTGCCACCAACAGGGGCAGTAGACGGAACATCAATTTTCTCCCTGCGGGTGGTCGCTTTCGTAGCGTTCGATGAACCCTTCGATGGCCTCTGCCGTGATCTGGCCCGTCTGACGGGCCACGATCTTACCCTCGGGGGTGACCAGGTAGGAGGTGGGAAGGCCCTGCACGGGACCGATCAGCTGGTCGCGGCGCGGGTTTTCGGTGGCAAGCAGTATCGGGAACGAAAGAAACTGTTGCTCGACGAAGTCGCGCAACTGCTTGTCGCCAATTGATTCCATGTTGACACCGAGCACCACCGCCTTGCCCCCTGTGCCGCTGTGAAAGACCTCGAGTTCCGGGAGCTCCTCCAGGCAGGGGGGACACCAGGTCGCCCAGTAGTTGACCAGTACCCATTTGCCACGGTAGTCGGAAAGGCTGTGAGACTGCCCTTCCATGTCCGGCAGGGTAAAGTCGTCTCCCGGGGTATTGGCTGTGGCAGCGGCGGCCCACAGGCAAACCAATAGGGCGAATGCCCTGCGAAAAGGAAAAAACCCGTCAGTTGATCGTGACATCGATCCAAACCCCTAATAGAGTCTTGCGTTACGAGGAGACGCACCACATTGTCGAAACATTACAAGATATCGTCGAGTGGCGACGCGGCAGAGGCAGCGAGTCAGCCACTGCCCGACAGCCGGGTTGGACCGCCATCGGACCAGAAAGTGCGCCCGGCCTGCGCCCACGATACCGATAACCGCGTCGGGTGTGCCGTATGGTAAGCGCTCGATCGGGCCAACCCAAGCCCGGCCCCTTCCCGATCCCTGCCACAGCGGTCGCGAGCCATCCCGGCGTCATGCTCGCGCCGCGTGAACTGCGGCGCTGGATCGACGAATTGCCGCTCGCCAATCCGCCCAAGGCGGGGAACCTTTTACTGCAGCAGCTGCGGCTGCTGGTCCGCGACCCCCGGCCCGGGGCGCGCTTCGCCGCCCTGCTCGACCTTTACGATGGCCCCCTGCAGCAGCTGCTCGAGGTCGTGCGCGAACGGATACCGGCCAATATTGACGGCGCAGTCCCGCTCGACCAGTTGGAGAACCTGGTGATCGATTTGGTGACGGAACTCGCCTACGGTCGGCTGCGAATCGCCAACGATCAGCTCGCCGCAGGCAAGACCCCGACAACCGAGATACTGTTTGACGCCATGCGCCTGCTCGACGATGCCCTGAGCATCCAGCGCCTGCATTATTGCCGGCTGGCGCCGGAGCACTGGCGGCTGATGCTGCAGATCTTCCAGCACGCCGAGTACCACGGTGCCGGAAACCAGCATGTTGAATACCGGCCTCACCAGGCAGGTGACCCCGACAGCATCCACGGGCTGTTCTTCAGGGCGCTTGTAATCAATCTGTGCGACCCGCACCAGCGCCGCCCAGGAGAACTTCTCGAATGGTATCGCTGGACCGGTCAGCATACAGCGCTGCTTGATCTCACGGTGCTGCCGCAGGGGGCATTTGCAATCCCGCTCGACATCAGTGGCCGCCTCTCCCCGCTTGCCGGCGCACGCGCCGCCAAGCCGGGCACGGAGACACGCTACCTCGCCGCTGACCTGTTTCTGCAGCAGATTCAGGACGAGCCGGACTCACCCGAAGGCCTGCATCGTGCGCTGATCGACCTGATCAAGGGACGCAAGACCTCCGAACAGCGCCAGGCGGCGCGCCAGGCGCGCAATCATCCCTTTCGCCTACTGTACGGGATACGCAGTATCCACCGTCGACTGAGCGATCTGACACAGGGTGCCACGACATCGCCGGGTGAACTCACGCCGGTCCCCTGCACGCAGATCAACCAATCCAGGTCCGGTGCCGCATTCCGCCTGCAGGGTCCACTCAACCCGCCCTTCGCCGTCGGTGAGCCGATCCTGGCCGAGGCGGATAGTTCCGCCGGCTCGGGCTCGGGTGCCGCAGTAGGTTTTACCGCGACCATCAGGCATTTGGTCAGCGACGAAAACCAGCAGATCGAGATCGGGGTAAAAAAGATCCAGGGGCGCCTGGTCCCCCTGACGGTGATCGGCGCGGCCGCGGACCGTGCGCGTGGCGACTGCCATGCCCTTCTTGAGCATGCGGGAGAGACGGGGCGATACACCCTGCTGGCCGCCCGCAGCGTCTACCGTGAGGGCGATATGGTCGCCGCGGAAGGCCCGGGCATGCGCTACTCGCTGCGCATGCTGGGCCTGCTGGGCACCGTCCAGCACACGGCCTTCATCGAAGTGGAACAGACCGACAACTAGGAATTCCCGGCCTGCCTTGCGCCATCGCCATCGCCGTGACCACCCATCGGTACCGCCGCCGCGCGTTGCAGGCGGAAATTCGCCAGCGGAACATCCAGCGACGCCGCCACACCTGCGTTTGCGTTTCTCAACACCCCGGCCAGCCCGGCGTCGACCGGCCAGTCGGGATCGGTCTCCCGTGGCAGGTCGAACCTGCGGCTGGAAAACAACTCCATCAGGGTCGCGTCCGACAGCCTGCGAGCCAATACCCAACCACCGTCGCGCGTCATGTGCAGCCAATTCAGGTCTCTCAGGGTAACCAGCAGGTCCTCCAGCTGCGGTTCCATCCAGCGCCTGTTGTGTGCCGCCAGTTCGTCGGTGGTGGGCGCCATCCCCTTTCCGGCCGCCTCGTCCAGGACCAGCAGCACGGCTATCGCATCACCCATCCCGGTCCGGCAGCGCCCCTGGTCTGTCGTGCTCCAGCGGTAGATGCTCAGGCAGTAGGTCACCTCGGCGCCGAGCAGGACCACGATCCATGACAGATACAGCCAGACCAGAAAGATCGGGATGGTCGCCAAAGCCCCGTAGATCGCCTCGTAGGTCGGAAACCGGGTGATGTAGATTCCGAATCCGTGCTTGGCCCCTTCGAACAGCAGAGCCGCGAAGACACCGCCGACCAGGGCGTGCGCCAGCCGAACCCTGCGGTTGGGCACCACCAGGTACATCATGGTGAATGCGATCGTCGAGGCGACGACCGGGGTAAGGCCCAGCAGCCTCCGGCCGAACCCGCTGCTCGCGGCATCGGAGACGATGGGCAGGGATATGAGATACGAGGTAGCCAGGAGGCTGGCACCGATCAACAGCGGTCCAAGCGAGAGTACCGCCCAGTAGATCAGGAATTTGCTGGAGAAGCTGCGCTTCCCCCTTACCTCCCAGATGGCATTCAGGGCACGATCGATATTGGCCATCATCATCAGAGCGACGACCACCAGGAACGCTGAGCCGGGACCGGTCAGGCTCGCGGCCTTGGCACTGAACTCGACCAGGTACTGCTGCAAGACGATGCTCGAGGTGGGCACGAAGTTCTGAAACACGAAATCCTGCACCATCCCGTATACGCGGTCGGCAACCGGGAAGGCCGAGAACACAGCCAGGGTCACCGTCATCAGCGGCACCAGAGACAGCAGCGTGGTGTAGGTCAGCGCGGCCGCATTCTGCGGCGCCTCGTGACGTGAAAATCGCCCCGCGACCAGAGCCATGAAACCCCATACTCGGACCGCCCCGGTCATCAAGCCTGCGAGCGTGAACCCGCTAACAGGGGTACTCATACCACCCTCGCAGGGCAAGCCTGATAAAATCCGCCCACTCTTCCCTTCCCGGTGTCTCTGTAGCCATGACCACAAGGATTTACCATAACCCGAGATGCAGCAAGTCCCGACAGACGCTGCAACTGATCGAACAGCATTCCGGCCCACCTGAGGTGATCGAATACCTGAAGACCCCGCCGGACTTCGACACGCTCTCGGACCTGCTCGACATGCTCGGTCTGGACCCGCGGCAACTGATGCGCACGCGCGAAAAGGAGTACGCGGAAAGCGGCGCGGACAATCCGGACCTCGGCCGTGAACAACTGATCGCGCTGATGGTGCAATACCCGAAGCTGATCGAACGGCCGATCGTGGTCAGTAACGGCAAGGCGGCCATCGGCCGCCCGCCGGAAAGCATCCTGGATATCCTTTGAGCATGAGTTATCTGCTGATCCTGTATTACAGCCAACGTGGGGCCACCGCCGAGATGGCGCGCCAGATTGCGCGTGGCGCGGAGGAATCGGGACTCGAGGCCCGGCTGCGCACGGTGCCCGCGGTTTCCGCCGATCACGAGGCCACGGCACCCCCCGTCCCCGACAGCGGGGCACCCTACGCCACGCTGGACGACCTGCGCGACTGCGCCGGGCTGGCGCTCGGCAGCCCCACCCGCTTCGGCAACATGGCGGCGGCAATGAAATATTTTCTCGACGGCACCAGCGGGCTGTGGATGAAGGCAGCCCTGGCCGGCAAGCCGGCCGGCGTATTCACCTCGACCAGCAGCATGCACGGCGGCCAGGAGACCACCCTGCTGTCGATGATGCTTCCACTGATGCACCACGGCATGCTGATTGCCGGTCTCCCGTACACCGAACCGGGCCTGGCCGAGACCCGGGAGGGCGGCACGCCCTACGGGCCTTCACATGTCGCCGGCATGGACAGCAAGCTGCCGCTGAGTCCGATCGAGCGGAACCTTTGCCAGGCGCTCGGTCGGCGACTGGCAAAGACTAGCCATCGCGCTGCGGGAAGGCGGGTGAAGATCCGTGCGGCACGACTGGTTTCGCTGGCCAGCTACCTGGGGCTGATCGCCTGGGTGATGGCATGGATCATCTTTCTGGGTGACGTCCCCCGCGAGCACATCTCCATCCTGCTGCTGCTGTTCGTCACTCCGATGCTGCTGCCGCTGCGCGGCGTGCTGGCCGGGCGCGACAAGGCCTTGATCTGGGGCACGCTGGTCAGCCTGCTGTACGCAGTGCATGGCGGCGTGGTGGCATGGTCCGAACCCGGTCATCGCTGGCTCGGGCTGGTCGAGACGGGCCTGAGCCTGGCCTACCTGTTCAGCGCGAGTTATTTCATCCGCTGGCGGGCCGTCGCCAACACGCAACAATGACCCGGCAGCTGCCACTCGCCCTGGGACTGCAGCATAGCCCCAGCCTCGACGATTACATCGTTGGCCACAACCAGGTGGTGATCGATGCGCTCAGGCGCACCCTTCTGGAGATCGGCGAGGATGTCCTGTACCTGTTCGGGCCTGCCGGCTGCGGCCGCAGCCACCTGTTGATGGGGCAATGCGCCATGGCCGAGCAAAAGGGTCTGCGCTGCGCTTACCTGCCGCTCGGCGAACACGCCTCGCTCGCACCGGAGATGCTCGAAGGCCTCGAGAGTCTCGACCTGGTCGCGATCGATGACGTCCAGTGTATCGTCGGTGACGGCGCCTGGGAGGAGGCGTTGTTTGCGCTGTTCAACCGCTGCCGCGATCTGGGTACGCGGATGCTGTTCAGCGCCGACTGCGGACCCGCCGCGCTGCCTTTGCATCTGCCCGATCTGCGCAGCCGCCTGGCCTGGGGCCTGACCCTGTCGCTGCAGCCGCTGGATGAGCGTGGCCGCCTCGAGTTGCTGCAATCACTGGCCGCGCGCCGCGCGCTCAGACTGCCCGAGGAGGTCGCGCGCTACCTGCTCGAAAGGACCTCGCGTCACCCGCGCGACCTGGTGGATACCATTGCCCGCCTGGATCAGGCGTCGCTTTCGGAGAAACGCCGGCTCACCATCCCGTTCGTGCGGGACAGCCTGCAGCTGGGTTGAAGAAGAGTCAGAGAGTGCCGGCGTAGACCGGGCCCTTGCCCATGGCCGCACGGCGGACCAGCACTGCCATGCCCTGGGGACGCAGATCGATCTTGTCCAGGTGTTGCAGGCTGACCCATTCCACACCCACCTGGTTCTTGTCGGGCTTTTTCCCCTGGCGCGCCTTGTAGTTCTTGGGCACGCGACAGTAGAAAACGAACTCGACCTGCTGGCGATACACTTTCGTCTTGCCGACCATCGGCTTGAACGCGTTCGCGACATGCGCCAGTCCGAGGATATCGACCTCGGCGGCGATCTCCTCGCGGCATTCGCGCAACAGGCTCTGGTGCAGGGTCTCCCCGGAATCCTGCCCCCCGCCGGGCATGGAGTAGCGCTCTTCGCTCTTGCGGCCGCGTTTGCGTATCAGCAATACGCGGCCCTTGTGCACGATGAGTGCGCGGACGGAGTTGCGGATGGGGAGGAGGACATTCGACTCAACCGACGGCTGATACTGCACAGCATTCTTCATGCCCGAATGATACCCGAGCCGGCGCAGCTTTTCTCCCCGCCGGGACACGAATCGCCCAGGCGATACCCCGCAGCGCGCCCGGGCTTCAGGTCAGGTCCGGTGGCACCGAATCGTCTTCACCATCCACCGGCCCGTACAGGTCACTGGAACGGTAGCGCTGAACCAGGTGGCGGACCAGGACCATTGCCACCGCGGCGACTGGCAAGGCCACCAGGATACCCACGAATCCGTACAACTGCCCCCCCGCCATCACTGCAAAGATGACCGCAACCGGGTGCAGCCCGATGCGTTCGCCCACCAGTCGCGGGGTCAGCACGGTGCCCTCCAGTACCTGTCCGACGATGAACACCAGGGCAACCCAGGGCAGTTCCGCGAAGCCCTGAAACTGCAGGATGGACGCGACCCCTGCGATCAGGATGCCGACGATCAGGCCCAGGTAGGGGACGAAACTGACGAAACCTGCAAACATCCCGATCAGGAGGGCGAGATCCAGACCGACCAACCACAGGCCGGTGATGTAGATAATCCCGAGACCGCCCATCACCAGCAACTGCCCACGAAGAAAGGCCCCCAACACCTCGTCAGACTCGCGCGCCAGGCGTGACCAGCCGGCCTCACTGCGACGTGGCAGCAGGGTGCGGATCCCGGCCATCAGGTGATCCCAGTCGCGGAGCAGGTAGAAGGTCAGCACGGGTACCAGGACGAGATTCGCCAGCCAGCCGAGCAGGGCCAGACCGGACCCGGATACGGAGGACAGGATTTTGGCGGCCAAGCCGCCAGCCTCCCGCCAGTTCTTGGCAAGCGTCTTTTGAACCGCCTCCATGTCGAAACCACCCATCTCACCGGGCAGAAGGGCCTCGAGCCTGGGAACCAAGTGGACCCGCAACCACTCCATGTAACCGGGCAGCTTCTGCAACAGCACTCCGATCTGCGCCTCGACCCGAGGCACCAGCAGGATCAGAAGAAATCCCAGCAAGAGAAAAATGACGCTGAATACCAGGATCACCGCCGGCGTGCGCTTGAGGCCAAGGGCCTCGAGCCGGTCGGCCAGCGGGTCACCCAGATAGGCCAGCAGCGCCGACACCACGAAGGGTGTGAGGATGGGTGACAGCAGGTACAACAGCCAGGCGGTAAGCAGTACCCAGATCAGAGGCCAAAGGCGATTCGGGTCAGGCCTGACCATGTGTTCCTCCCACGCGGGCACGGCGCGTCCATTCGCGGATATAACCGGCACCGCTGAGGAGGACGGTCAACATCACCGACCAGATCAGGGTTTGCATGATCCAGCCCGGGATGCCACCGAAGCCGAGCTTGATCACGCCCACCGCCGCGAGCGCAATCTGCAGAAAGGTGTTGAGCTTGCTCACCAGGGTCGGCGCAGGTTGCACCGTCTCGATGCGGAAGTTGTACACAGTGGCACCGACAACGATGACCAGATCCCGCGCCAGGATACTCAGTACCAGCCACCAGGGAAACACGCCCAACCACCACAGGCAGAAAAAGGTCGAGGTCAGCAGGAGCTTGTCGGCCAGCGCATCCAGTATCCCGCCGAGGCGCGAACTCCAGCCGAAACGCTTGGCCAGAAAGCCGTCCAGGCCATCCGAGGCGCCGGCGACAAGAAACAGCCAGATGGCGAGACCGAAGCGTTCGTTCAACAGGCTCCACGCCACCGGCCCGACCAGAATGATCCGCGCCACACTGATCAGATTCGGCAAATGGCGCAGATAGGACTTCATCGGGACTCGCAGTTGTGAATGACCGGGTCAGTTTACCAGTCGGTAGTACAACTCGGCGTCCGGCTGTGAGGCGTGCGCAGGGGCGCCCGCCGCACCCGTGCCACCGGCTGCGGCGGGCTGCGGGGTGACACGCAATGGTACCGGTTCGGCGAACAGCTGGCCGCTGCCCTCGAGGGCCCGCACCAGGTCCTGTGTATCACCGCTCATCTGGAATTCGAACACAAAGCTGTCGTTCTGGACATGGCGCAATGCCACCCGGGTGACGGGTTCCAGCCGTTCCAGGATGGTCACCAGGCGACCATAGGCCGCCAGGTCGTGAATATCCGAGAAACGCACCAGGGTACCGCTGCTGCGGCCCACAGCCATCTTGGGCGCAAAACGCGCGGCGAGCAGATTCTGTGCCTGAGCGATGCCGAGAGCCAGTGTGTCACCCAGCGCCCGGGCCGGCGTCCGGAAGCCCTGGCTGCCGCCCTCCCCGATCAGGGTCCAGGCACCATTCCATTGGCCTCCCCGCCCCGCGCTCAGTCGCCCCACCAGTATCATCTCGTGCGGGTAGCGCGCCGAAGCCAGCCTGATCGCGGGTTGATAGTCTGACCACAGGTCCGCCGGGGTCAGCCCCGTCTGGTCCTCCAGGTCCATCAGCGGGAGCTGCAGCGGCATCCCGCGCTGGCGTGCAGCGGCCAGTGCCTCGGCCCGCGCCTCCGGCTGGTTCTCCAGATTCAGCAGTTCGCGCCGGCCGCCCTGCTCGGTCGCCACCCAGAGGAGGACCGGCGGCCTTTGCACCCACACCGGCAGATTTCGTTCACGCATCATCCGCTCGACACTCGCCTGGTCGAAACGGGCCCAGAGATAACGCGCCAGCTTGCCGCCCTCTTCCGCGGTGCGATACTGGTATTGCTGCACCAACGACGGCGCCCCAGCCAGGATCTCGCGTGCGGCCGGTTGCCCGGCAATCCCGGTGTTTCCACTGACCCGCACCAGTACGGTCGCGAGCAGTTCAGTCAAGGCGGTGTTGCGGGTCTCGCTGCCCTCGTCCACCACCTTTGTCTCTGCCACGAAGGCATCGCCGGGTACCATTGCCAGGGCACGCAGAGGCAACAGGCCCAGCAGCAGGCCGGCGATCAGGTATTTCGTTCGATTTTGCATGCGCCGGAGTTTAACCCGGCCGCCGATCAAATTGTCGAGCCGGCCGCGAACCTTCGCGCCTTTCCCTTCCCGGCGTTGGGCCCGGTGCCGGGAAAACGGGCAACCCTTGTGGGCCACCAGTTCCACCGCGCAGGCTCCTGGGGCTAAAATGCGTGCTTTGCAGTCCCTCCCGCGGAGTCAGCCTTGAGCGATCAGCCCCCCAATACCGAACCCGGTGCCCTCAGCTATGCCCAGGCCGGGGTGGATATCGATGCCGGCAACGCCCTGGTCGAACGCATCAAACCGATCGTCAAGCGAACCTTCCGACCCGGCGTGATGGCAGGGCTCGGCGGATTCGGCGCCCTGTTCGAACTGCCGCTCGACCGCTATCGCGAACCGGTGCTGGTCTCGGGCACCGACGGGGTCGGCACCAAGCTCAAGCTGGCGCTGCAAATGCAGCGCCACGACACCATCGGCATCGACCTGGTCGCGATGTGCGTCAACGACATCGTGGTGGCGGGGGCCGAACCGCTGTTTTTTCTCGACTATTACGCCAGCGGCAAGCTCGACGTGGATGTCGCGGTCGACGTGGTAAGCGGTATCGCCCGTGGCTGCGAACTGGCAGGCTGCGCGCTCACCGGCGGCGAGACGGCCGAGATGCCGGGCATGTATTCGGAGGGTGACTACGACCTCGCCGGATTCTCTGTCGGTATCGTCGAGAAGTCGCGCATCCTCCAGCCGGACAAGGTCCAGGTCGGCGACGTGCTGCTGGGGCTCGCCTCGTCCGGACCCCACTCCAACGGCTACTCCCTGATACGCAAGGTACTCGAGGTAAGCAAGGCGCCGCTCGATCAGGCCCTGGGAGACGGCAAGCTGGGCGATGCGCTGATCGCACCGACCCGGATCTACGTCAAGTCGCTGCTCGCCCTGCTCGAGGGGACCGAGGTACATGCCCTGGCCCACATCACGGGCGGCGGCCTGACCGAAAACCTCCCGCGCGTCCTGCCCGATCACAGCTGCGCGCAGATCAGGCGCGCCAGCTGGCAGCTGCCGGCGGTGTTCGAATGGCTGCAGAAAGCCGGCAAGATCGCCGATGCCGAGATGCTTCGGACCTTCAACTGCGGCATCGGCATGGTGGTCTGCGTCCCGCCACATGCGGTGGAACAGGCAACGGCAGTACTCGAGGCCCAAGGCGAGACCATCTACCGGATCGGCGAGATCGCCGACTGCGAGTGCGAGGCGCCCTGCGTCCGCTATTCATGAAGTCGGCAGATGCAAGGCTGCCGGTCGTGGTATTGATCTCGGGCAGCGGCAGTAACCTCCAGGCGCTCATCGATACCGCGGCCGCCGGCGGGCCTTTCCGTATCTCCGCCGTGATCAGCAACAGGCCCGGGGTACGCGGCCTGGAGCGCGCCGATGCGGCCGGGATTCCCACCCGCGTTATCGATCACACCGGCTTTCCCGACCGCGACAGCTTCGACTCGGCGCTGGCCGGGGCAATCGAGGCCTTTGAGCCGCGACTGGTGGTCCTGGCCGGTTTCATGCGTATCCTCACCGACGGCTTCGTCAACCGTTTCAGCGGACGCATGCTGAATATCCATCCCTCGCTGCTGCCAGCCTTTCAGGGATTGCACACCCACCGCCGCGCCCTGCAGAAAGGTGTCGCAGAACATGGCGCGAGCGTGCACTTCGTCACCGCCGAACTCGACGGTGGCCCCGTCATCGCCCAGGCGGGGGTGCCGGTCGAGCCAGGCGATACCGAATCGGTGCTGGCGGCCCGGGTGCTGGAGCGCGAGCATGAGCTGCTGCCGCAGGTGGTCAGCTGGTTCGCGCAGGGACGGCTCTCGATGCGTGACGGCCAGGTATGGTTCGACGACAGGCAGCTGCAGGCCCCGATCCGGTGCTGAGGCGTCTGTATCGGCTTGGCGGCGCTCTTGCGCTGCTGGCGCTCGCTGCGTGCGGCCCCTCTCCGTCCCCATCCCCACCCAAAATCGAACCGGTCGATCTGGAGGCGGGCTACCGCCTGTCGTTCAACGGGACACTCGTGGGCCATGCGCTGTTCACCCTGCGGGTGCAACCGGACGGCCGGTACCTAATGGAAGCCTACACGATACCCTCCGACCAGCTCCGGCAGGCCGCGGGCCACGAGGTGCTCGAAACCAGCAGCGGCACCATCGGGGATGCGGGTGTTCGACCCCGGCGTTTCCAACACAGCGTGATGCAGGATGATCTCGTCGAGATGGTCAGCTTCGTGTTCGACTGGGAAAGAGGCGTGCTGAAGCTGGTCGGTCAGGACAGCGAGCAGGAGACCGAACTGCCACCCGGCACACACGATCGATTGAGCTACCTGCTGACCGCATACCACCTGGCCTTGGCCGGTGAGGGCACGTTGCAGATCCAGATCGCGTCACCGGGCTCTGCCGACGAGACACGACTCGAGGTGATGGGAAAACAGGCGATCCAGATCCCGCTCGGCAGCTACACGGCTGTGGGCATACGCCGGGTCACGGCGGAACCCGACGAGACCCGGGCGCTGTGGTTCGAACCCGACCTGGGCCCGCTGCCGGTGCGTATCGTGCACATACGGGATGGCAACACGGTCGAGATGCTGATGGAGAGCCTCAACCCGCCGCCGCGTCATCCTCGCTGATGCGGCTGGCAACCGGCCCGCTCTGGCCGCGGTACTTGGCATCATCCCGCTTGGTATAGGGACGCTGCGCCGGGCCGCTCAGGGTCTCGAAGCTCATCGCGCCAATCGCCATGCCGGGACGCAGCGCCAACGGCAGCTTTCCGGAATTGAAGAACTCGAGCACGATATTGCCGCTCCAGCCGGGGTCGATGCGGTGCGCCGTCACATGCACCATCAGGCCCAGCCGGGCCAGGCTCGAACGACCATCCAGCCAGCCCACCAGGTCGTCCGGCAGGCTGATCGATTCCAGGGTGATACCCAGGGCCAGTTCACCGGGGTGCAGCACGAAGTTGCCGTGGTCGTCGATGAAGATCTCGTCGCTCATCACCTTTTCGACCGCCTGATCCACCAGCTCGCGTGAACCGGACAGATCGATATACGGGATCGTGTGCGAGCTGAATACCCGGAACCGGTGCCCAAGGCGCAGGTCGATACTCACGCCACTGATCACGCGGTCATCGGGCCGCGGCTCGATTCGGATACGCCCCTGGTCGAGCGCGGCAATGATGTCGCTGTCGCAAAGTCTCATTGTCGAACGGCCTCCCCCGGGGCATGGCGAGCATGGAGTTTACACCACCCGGGCGGGCGCAGAGTTTTGCTGTGATTTGATGTCACCCCAGCACGCTGCTCCCAGAATCATCGCCCATCGGATTGGGAACGCAGGTCTGTAGGGCGGGCTGCGCCCGCCATCGTTGTCGGGCAAAGCCCGACCTATAGGGTGGCATCAGGGGGACTTTAAAGGCCCAGCCTCTCGCACACGAAATCAGCGTCCTTGTCACCACGACCCGACAGGTTGACCAGGATGGACTCGTCCTTCGCCATCTGCGGCGCCTCGCGCATCGCATAGGCCATCGCATGCGCAGACTCCAGCGCCGGGATGATGCCCTCCATGCGTGACAGGGTCATGAAGGCATCCAGGCACTCGTCGTCCGTGGCGGTGGTGTATTCGACACGGTGGATGTCTTTCAGAAAACAGTGCTGCGGCCCGACACCCGGATAGTCCAGGCCCGAAGCGATAGAGTAAACCGGCAGCGGGTTGCCCTCGGTGTCCTGCAGGTTGTAGCACTTGAAACCGTGCAGCGAGCCAGGCGTGCCCAGGGTCAGGGTTGCCGCATGATCCGGGGTATCGAGCCCCCGCCCGGCCGGCTCCACACCGACCAGTCGCACCTCCTCGTCGTCAAGGAAGGCGGTGAACAGCCCGATCGCGTTCGAACCGCCACCGACACAGGCCGTGGCCACCGTGGGCAGGCGACCCTCGCGGGCCAGAAACTGCTCGCGCGCCTCCTCGCCCACGACCTGCTGGAAATCGCGCACCATCATCGGGAAGGGATGAGGCCCGACCACCGAGCCGATTGCATAGATGCTGTTCACGGGATCTTTCAGGTATTCCTCGAAGGCCGAATCGACCGCGTCCTTGAGGGTGGCCGTACCGCGCGTCACCGGCACCAGGTCACAGCCAAGGATCTTCATCTTGGTGACATTCGGATGTTCTTTCTCGATGTCCACCTGGCCCATGTGGATCTCGCACGGGATGCCCACCAGCGCGCACGCGGTGGCCAGCGCCACGCCATGCTGCCCTGCACCCGTTTCGGCCAGCACCTTGTTCTTGCCCATGTGTTTGGCCAGAAGCGCCTCACCGATACAGTGATTTATCTTGTGCGCGCCTGTGTGATTGAGATCCTCACGCTTGAGATAGATACGTGCCCCGCCGAGTTTTTCCGACAGGCGCCTGGCGTAGAACAGCGGGCTCGGCCGGCCGATGTAATTCATCTGCAGGTCGCGCAGTTCATCCTGGAATTGCGCACTGTGGCGGATTTCCTTGTAGGCCGAGGCGATCTCGTCCATCACCACCTTGAGCTGGGGCGGGATGATCTGGCCGCCATAGTCGCCAAAATAGCCGTCTTTGTCGGGCATCGGGATCGAGGACATCTTCATATCGGACTCTCTGCGGGATTGCTGGAAAAATTCGGATTTTCCAGGCTAACGATTTTGAACGCGATTTGTCTTGATTTGCAGCAATCGAGTCTGAGCAGGGTTGGATCGCCGGCCATAAAGACGTTAGCGGACTGCAGGAAACCACGCTCTACCGCCGTTCAGCCAGTCAAGCCTTGGGGGCATTTTCGACCAACAAGAGACAACCCGGGGTGGTCCGCCAGCGTATCAGACGCTTTACGCCCCGATCGGGGTTAATGACGGGAATGAATGCAACCGCCATTTGAGCCGACCTTCGTGACGGCTTGCTGCTGCACTCACTTTCGAACCACCGCCGCGCAACCGTGACGAAAAGTGGAGTGCCCCGCAATGGGAATGGCACGCAACAATGCCCTGGACCAACTCTGCTAGACTTTAAAAGATAGTGATTCGGCATGGAGGGACTACCGTGCAGAAGACTCAGCAAGGGAGTCCAGGACCAGGCCAGCCTCTCGGCCAACACGGCTCAAACCCGGAACATGAGCAACGCCGGATTCTCAATCGGGGATCGGAACCTGAACGCGCCTATTTTCGTTGCGGTCGCTACTTCACGGTAGGCCATGAATGGTATGCCATGACCCGCGAAGGAGAATCAATCGGGCCATGCGCAACCCGCCACTTGGCCGAAATAGCGCTCGCGAGCCACCTCACAGACCGCGGTTTCGATATTTCCGGTCAAATTGGGCAGTTCGAGCGGGATCCGACTGTCCTTGAAATATTGGCTCAGGAGTTGGCGAATTGTCAGCAACATTCTCGCCTTCGTACGGAGAATAGCGCGTACGTTTGGGCTCAACAGAGACTGGCCAAGTTTGAACGAAATCCTGCCGAGCATGACCATGCAGACATTCGGGCAAGCGCCCTGCGACACTTCCTGTCGGGGTTGGACAGTTAGCCCGCATCCGTCACCGGCATCCCGGATGCTGGCCGAGGACATGTGTGGCTGGGCGCCGCGCTGGACTGAAACCCATAGCCGTAACTATGGGTTGAAGGAAGCGCAAGCACAGGCGCGCGTGGACCAGCCAGGGCCGGGATAGCGCCCGGACCGAAAACACACTGTATTTTTGGCGTTCGTCTGTACTTGGTAATTTCAACCAATATTTCATCCACTTGCGCTTGGGTCCGGGTGCGGCTGGTGACGGATGCGGGCTGAGCAGACCGTGCCTTGTGGTGGCGATCCTGGACTGAGGCTGACTTCAAGCCAATCTCGGCACCCTCGGGATGGTTGGGATCCATGCGCTTGAATTTGCCGGTCGCTGCTTGCTCGTGAAGTTCCGATTGTGGCTGATTGCTGGCAAAATTTGCGTGCGTATAGTCATAGCCAGGACCGCAGGGCGGCTTGATAAACTGGAGCCGGAATCCTGATACCCAGACCCCGGGGCTCGACGATGACCGCCCTTTCACTCTTCGCCTTTGCGGGTGCCATGTTTCTGCTGGCGATAACGCCCGGGCCTGGCGTCTTTGCCACCGTGGCCCGGGCACTGGCCTCCGGTTTCCTGCATGCCTCGGTGGTGGTCGCGGGCATCGTTGTCGGCGACCTGATCTTTCTGCTGTTCGCGATCTTTGGTCTCGCCGCGGTTGCGGAGTTGATGGGCGGATTCTTCACCCTGGTCAAGTTCGCCGGTGCGGCGTACCTCGTCTGGCTTGGCATCGGGCTCTGGCGCAACCGGGTGGTTGCGACCGAGGCAACCCCGATCGAGGAGATCTCCTGGTCGTCCAACTTCCTCAGCGGGCTATTCATCACCCTGGGCAACCCGAAGGTGATCCTGTTCTACCTCGGTTTTCTCCCCGCTTTCGTCGATCTGACCACGCTGAGTACGACCGACGTGGTGATGATCGCCGCGGTCGTGTCACTGGTCCTGGGCCTGACCATGCTCGGCTACGCCTACGCCGCATCCAGTGCCCGGCAACTGTTCCGGAGTCCCGGGGCCAGGCAGTTGCTGAACCGCACATCGGGTGGCGTCATGATCGCGACCGGGACAGTGCTCGCGGCCAAGGCCTGACGGAACACCGCATCCTGCGGCCACCATGGCCGATCAGACCGCATCTTCGTCCGCGATTTCATGCGCCTCGGAATGGGTGAGGTGCGGGTGGTTACGTAGGAGATAACCTGCGTTGTGCAAGCGAACGACCGCATTGTGCAGGTTCGCCCGCAGCGTCGAGTTTCCGGAATCGAGGTGCCCCGCAAGCGCGTGCAGTGATACCTCCACGTGATGCTCGCGGACCGCCACGGGCATCTGCAGACGCTCCGCAATGTTCATGAAGGGATCGAGCGGCGAGACACCCGCGTCGTCGAGGTGCAGATGGCTTCGATCCGCCAGCCCGTCTTTCGCGGGGGTCGCGCCCAATCGTCCCTTGTAGCGGTCCGTCCATGTCTGCTGCACGCCGGGATCCTGGCGGAGCACCGCGGAGACGATCCCGATCACCGTCAGCGCGGCCTCTTCATCCGGCCCGCAGGCCAGAACCGAGGCCATCAGGTCGCGTTGCTCCGTGCTGAGGTCCGCGGCCTTGTAACCGCTCATGCGGAACTCCCGATCCTGCGCGAGATGACGCACGAAGGCCTCGGTCGACGCGTAGTAACGCGAAGTGTAGTGAAACAGCTCCTCGGCGAAACCGCCCCAGCCCCGATGGAAGGGCGGGTAGAAGTGTCCTTCTACGTTCTTCAGCTCGGTCATGCGGCCTGTCCCGATGAAGAGATCAGGACATATCTTAGGCCCCCGGTCCGGCCGCGGCCACCGCCTCCGGCACATCATCGATGTAGGTCCGGAAGTTTTCGTGGAACATGCCGGCGAGCTTGGCGGCCTGCGCGTCGTACGCTGATTTGTCCGCCCAGCTTTCTCTTGGGTTCAGCAGGGCGTCCGGCACGCCGGGACACGACTCGGGTATCGCGACGCCAAATACCGGGTCACGCCACGTGGGCACATCGTCCAGGCGCCCGTCCAGGACCGCATTCACCATGGCGCGCGTGTAGGGAATCGCGACACGCGCTCCGACGCCCACCGGCCCGCCGGACCAGCCGGTGTTGATCAGCCATGCCTTGGCCCCATGCTGCCTGATGCGCTCGCCCAGCAGATCGGCGTAACGACGCGGGTGCAGGGGCATGAAGGGTGCCCCGTAGCAGGCGCTGAACACCGGTGTCGGTTCGGTGACACCCTTTTCGGTACCGGCCACGCGGGCAGTGTACCCGGAGATGAAGTGGTACATCGCCTGTTCGGGAGTCAGGCGCGAAACTGGCGGCAGTGCGCCGAAGGCGTCGCAGGTAAGGAAGATGATATTGTCCGGATGCCCGCCCCGCCCCTCCAGGGTCGCATTCGGTATGGCGCTGATATGGTATGCACCACGGGTGTTCTCGGTCAGCGAATCGTCGTCGAGATCGAGCTTGCGGTCAGTCGACCGCATGGTGACGTTTTCCAGAACGGTACCAAAACGCCGTGTCGTCGCATGGATCTCGGGTTCATTCTCCGCCGAGAGCCTGATCATCTTGGCGTAGCAGCCGCCCTCGAAGTTGAAGATGCCGTTGTCGCTCCAGCCATGTTCATCGTCGCCGATGAGCGTCCTGGACTTGTCGGCCGACAGGGTCGTCTTGCCGGTGCCACTGAGTCCGAAGAACAGCGCCGTCTTGCCGTCGCTGCCGATATTTGCGGAACAATGCATCGGCAATACATTCCTTCCAGGCATCAGGTAGTTCATCACCGAGAAAATGGACTTCTTGATCTCGCCCGCATAGCTGGTGCCGCCGATCAGGACCAGGCGCTTCTTGAAGTTGACCAGCACGAATGTCTCGCTGTTGGTCTGGTCCAGGCCCGGGATCGCGTGAAAACGCGGTGAATCTATGACAGTGAAATAGGGTTCGTGACCATCCAGCTCCCCCGGTTTGGCCTGTATGAACAGGTTCCGTGCAAACAAGTTGTGCCAGGCATACTCGGTGATGATCCGGATCGGCATTCGATATTCTGGATCCGCACCTGCGAAACAGTCCTGGACGTATACCTCCTTCATCTGCAGGTAAGAGGCCATGCGGTGGTGCAGGATGTCGAAGTTCTGTTCCGGCATCGGCTTGTTGACCGGACCCCACCAGATCTCATCACGACTCTCCGGCTCGTCGACGATGAACTTGTCATTGGCCGAACGGCCGGTGTGGTGCCCGGTGCGCACCACCAGCGGACCCTGATGCGACAGTGAGCCCTCGTGACGCAGCAATGCCTGTTCGTACAGTGCCGGCGTGGGCAGATTCCAGAAGATTCTTTCCAGGTTGTACAGACCATGGCTCTCGAGTCCGCCCTGGGTCTGCATCGAGTCGGTTTCATGCATCATGTAGTCCCCTTGTGAACGATACCCGCGGGTCGCCGAATCGGCAGCGAATCCTGCTCAGGCTGCCAAACGCGCCATGCGGGAACGTTCAATTATCAGATTGCGCCAAACTGGTGCGCCCCAGGATGGTGACAGTACTGGAGCGCAACAGGGCATGAAAAAAGCAAATACCTTGCCAGGGAAAACATAGCACCTGGGGCGGCCGATGCCTCCAGCCGGAGGCGGTCTCTGCTCCAAAAGCAGAAAACCCCGGTTCGACCACCGGGGTTTTTTTCGGGAAACGCAACCGGCTTTACAGTTCGCCGAGCTTGCCCATCTCCTTGGCCACCAGGTAATAAAAGGTCACGCGGCTCTTCTGGCGGGCCGCCTTCATGGTTTCACAGACCTTGGCCACGACTGCGTCACAGGCCGCGGCGTCCGTTTCGCCGAGCTTCTTCATGCACCATTTTTCGCGCACACGATCGAGTTCGGACTTGTCCGAACAGGAAACCAGCGAGGCATCCTTGCTGCGCAATGCGATGCCGAGGTGCTTGACGATCTTCTCCACCACACCGGCATCCGCGCCCGCGTCGTAGCGTTTCACGTCAGCTAGATAATCGCTCATATTTACTCTCCACCTTCTGGTTCATAGAAATACCGATTCGAAAGACAAAAACTGCAATCTTGTTGTTGGCAGCCGAGCCCCGGGTGCTCGCCATCAAAACAATTGCCCTCCCGGGTCCGCGCCCGCTGCCTGAACATCTCTGAAGCATACCGGAAGTGGGGCCTGAGCCGCACGTTTCGATATCGGGCTTCACAGGCCCATTGCCGCTGGCCGTCGCCCGGCCACGCCTGCCAACAGCCAGCAATCATCACGACAGAAATATGAAGCAAAGCGGCAGGGTCGTATCATCACAGCCAGGGAAAGGTCTGCGCCCTGGGCGGCCGGGATATCGGGAATATGCAAGAACTCATACTGTTGCTGCTCCTCCTGACCGCGAACGGCAGTCCCATCGTTGCCCGCAATCTGTTGGGCAACCGGCTGGACGCCCCCCTGGATGCAGGCATGACGCTTGCCGACGGCCACAGGCTGCTCGGGGCCACGAAGACATGGCGTGGGCTGGCCGCCGCCTTGGTCGCCACCACGCTGGTTGCCCTTTTGTTTGGCTGGCCCTGGCAGATCGGGGCCACAGTCGGTGCCTTAGCCATGCTGGGCGACGCAGCTTCGAGTTTCGTCAAGCGGCGGCTCGGGATGCCACCCAGCACCAGCGTGCCCGGCCTGGATCACATCCCCGAGTCGCTCCTGCCCCTGCTGGCCTGTAAACCGCTTCTGGGACTCACCTGGTCCCAGGTAGTCCTCTTGAGCCTGGGCTTCATGGCGGCGGACCTGGTGCTGTCGCGGCTGCTCCACCGTCTGGGTGTGCGCAAGCACCCGTATTGAGCAGCAAGGGTAAAATCGCCTCCCGCATACCCCGGGGCCTTGGTCTTAAGCCACCCGCAGGCGGTGAATGACGACCTCCGGCGGACAGTTCAACCTCACCGGGACGATGCAGGTGCCCGCGCCGACCGATGTATAGGCCTGCATGTCCCCATATCGCCATGCCCCGGACCCCATGTAGCGAGGGCATTTCGAATCCAGCGTCAATGGTATTCCGCCCGGCAGACAGATCTGGCCACCATGCGTGTGTCCGCACAGCATCAGGTCGAAACCGCCGTGGGCGGCCTGGCGGTAGATCTCAGGCGTGTGTGAAAGCAGGATGGAAACGACCCCGGGGGGCACATCGGCCGCTGCACCGGCGACGTTGTCGACACGATAGTAGTGCGCGTCATCGATGCCGACCAGGTAGACGGAGCCAGAGCCACGCCTCAACTCGACATGCTCGTTGAGCAGCATCTGCACGCCCATCGACTCCATCCCGGGCAGCATGCGGATGCTGTCGTGGTTGCCGAACACACCATAAATGGGTTTTGAAATCTGGGTGCACAGTGCGGCCATCTCACCCAGGGCCCGCTCGTGCGGCCCGAAGGTCCTGGCCCGGTAGTCGCCGGTCAGCACGCAGATATCATATTCCAGCCCCGCGACCAGTTCGGCTAGGGCAGCGATCGCGGGCGGATTCAGATCGGCGTGCAGATCGGTCATGTGCAGGATGGAGTAACCGTCGAAAGAGGGCGGCAACCCGGCCAGAACGACATCATTGTGACGGACCCGGATATCCAGGGTATTGCGTTGCCCGCGCCAGTAAAGCCCCGAAAGGCGCAGCCCGTAGTCGATCAGGGCATGAAACGAGTACCAGTTTTCCGGGTGAAAGAAATTGAGCCCTCTCCCGAATACCTGCGGTTCTCCCTCGGATTCAATGCCCAGACGCTGGCGCGCATGCACGCGCCCCAGACGTCGTTCGAGTTGTTGCAGGAGTTCCGTTTCCATCGTGCGGTCGCCAGCGCTTTACCGGACCCCTTCTCCTGCCTGCCTGGCCATGAGTCTAGCTTATCCGGCAACACCTCATCCCGGACCGCGTTGAGCGCAAACGCGCGGCGCACAGATTCAATCGCAATCGTCGTCCGCCCATTCTCCGCCATCCGGTTCGACATGCCTGATACCGACAAACATCATGCTCTGTACCCGCTCGAACTGGGTATCGAGTGCCAGGTCGACGAGTCGCTCGTCGATGCCATCGTAGATCGACACCCGCCCAAGGTCCTCTGCCTGAAGTTGACCTGCCGTCGGCGACAACAGACGCCGCTCCTGCCAGTCGAGTCCTGCCGGGGGATCTCCGGCCATGACAGGACTTCCGCATATCAGCGGTGCAAAAACCAAAGCGGTCCAAATCTGAGTCTTCATGATACTCATCCTTTCGTTACTGAATGGGTTGCCCTTCGTCACCCGGGGCGCTGTTTTACTCCCCTACGCATTATTTCTAGCTAAGCTGGTACTGAAAGTCCCGGCCAAAAAGCGACCGCAAACCGACGAAAAAGAGACGAGATTTTCTTTCTTAAATACAAGCTGTTACAGATTCGCACTCCGACCCGGATGGCAACGGATACCAACCTTCTGCGAGGAGACAAATCGATATTCAGGGGCAAACGGCCTTGTTCGTCGAAGATTGGTGGGTTTCGCCCCGCGAAGACCGAGCAGGCCATCACTGCCCGCAAAGCCGCAAAGTCGAGCAATCCGAACGTGGTCCCTTCAGACTTCATCTGGCAGCCAGCAACGTCCGTGCCGGCCGCATGGAAGATGCGCAATGCGAGGTCGAGGAGATCCGGACCATCAGCCCCGATGAGACCCTTGATCTGGTGAAAAAAACATACCGATCGCAGACAAACATGCGCTGCAGGGCTTGCTCGGTGAGCTAAGGGAGGGGGGCCTACCGGAGTGAAGCTATTCTGATTCTCTGAGCAATCTTTTAAAAGAGGTACATCAACGGCCTGATTGCCCGGGCCCGATAATCTGCCCCATAAAAGGCAATCGCATGAAGGCTACTGCGGCCACTTGATCTGTAAAAGCATCCACGATTCTGCTTTCCATTCTATTTCTCAATTGCTGATATTCAGAAACTTTCATTTCACGTATCGATTGCATATGAGTTGCAAGCCCATCGACATCGCCCCGTTCGAACAGCAACCCGCTGTCACCGACTATTTCACCAGCCCCGCCTTCCCGAGTCGAAACGACTGGGAGCTCCGCAGCCATTGCCTCCAGCAACACCATCCCAAAAGGCTCATGATCCGAGGACAAAACAAAACAGTCGAATGCCTTCATGTAGTGTGAAATATAGGCTCGACTGCCTATCGCGACTTTAGTCTCCAAATTCAGTTCGGACAACAATTGCCTTAAGTCTTCTTCGAGGCGCCCTTTACCGTAAATCAACAAACGCGCATCATCCGCTTGACTCGCGACTTTCGAGAAGGCCTTGATCAGGGTTCTCTGATCCTTGTCCGGGTGCAGACGACCCACGTTCACATAATAAAAACAGTCCTCCTTGAGTCCCAACGCCTTCTTTGCGGCACCGCGGTCAAGATGCCGACCCCGCAGGGCCTCAAGATCGATTCGATTGTAAAGAGTTTGTATCTGCTGCTCAGGGAAATGAGCCAATGAACCCCTGAGGTCGTCCCGAATTGCATTCGATACGCCAAGAAGGAACAGCCGTTTTTTCTGTAGGTAAGCGAAAACACGCCTGCTTAGACGTTTATAATCACCAAACGCATGATGAACGCCGATCACCGCAAGGCCTTTAATATGGCAGGAAACATATATGGATTTGAAACGGTGGGCAATGGCGAAATCAAAGGCGCGGGGTTGGGCAATTGCTTTCAGTTGCCTGATCTGTTTCAACTTCAGACCACGAAGTTCTCTCGAACTGTTTTCCAGAAAAATGACCTCATCCGCCGAAGACTCTTCGCGAATCTTCTCGTCCGTTTTCCCGGTCAGATAGACCGTGGTAACCCGATATTCCGTGTCCCTGAACAGAACCGCATATTGACGGGCGACATCCACAAAAGGTGGCGCGTAACCATGACAGACCTGGAGCACCTGTTTCATTTAAGATGATATACCCAATCTATGCGCAGCCACCCCTATATGTGACAACCCTAAAATAGAGTGTAGATAAATGGCGCGATCGCAGAGCCCTGCGCTAACACAATCAGCGCGCCCAATAGCACCAGAATAAGGATTATCGGCAATAACCAGAACTTCTTCCGTGCTTTTAGAAATCGCCATAAATCATGCAATAATTCAAGCATCAGAACGGATTCTCCATATTATTGCCGTTATTCTCACGCTGAACATAATAACTCTCTTTTTTTGAACCCTTTTTCATTGGATCAAAGCCGAACAATTTGGCAATCAACCCCATCGGGGTAAATACAAGGAAAAAGACAAGAAAAAGTAGAATCTTACTATTAATTACGCCGAGCACGTGAGACATTTTTATCCAGGCTCGGTACACCGGCCCCAACAAAACAGGGGCAACAAGACCGACAGAAGCAACCCCGCCGGCAATGACGTAGGGCGTCCAGGAGAACGTCCAGCTATAAATCCATGGTAATAAAAACGCAAAAAGAAGCAAGACCATAAATGCCATCAATAACGCGAATTGCCTAAGTTGCTTTTTCTCGACTATGCTATTCATTTACTTTTAAACCCAATGTCAGCTGAGGTGAGCGTTATTACCCGGCACTAATCCAATTCGAACTCTTTCTTCCAGTCCTGTTCATCCTTGAAATCAGCCTGCTCCTCTTTGTACAAAACGAAGTTTTCCAAGACCAGGACATCCATCTCCGTCCGCATAAAACAACGGTAGGCATCCTCCGGCGTCGCTACAATCGGTTCACCTCGAACATTAAAGGAAGTATTTATCACTACCGAGCAATCTGTGAGCGCCTTAAAGGCCTTAAGCAGATGGTAAAACCTGGGATTGGTATCCTCATGCACGGTCTGAATTCGGGCTGAATTGTCCACATGTGTTATGGCCGGCAAAGCTGAACGTACCTGCTTAAGCCTCTCCAATCCATTCTTCCTTTGTTCAACTTGCTTAAGTAATGACGAAGCAACCTGTGCAACGAGCAACATATACGGGCTCGATGAGTCTTGATCAAAGTAATCGCTAACATCTTCAGCCAACACAGAAGGCGCAAAAGGCCTGAAAGACTCGCGATATTTGATTTTCAGATTCATCGTCGATTGCATTTCAGAATTGCGCGGATCGCCGAGAATGGAACGCCCGCCCAGTGCCCTCGGACCAAATTCCATGCGTCCTTGAAACCAGCCAACAACTTTCCCGGCATCGAGTTGCCTGGCAATTAACGGATAAAACTCTTTGTCTTCATGGAAATGGGAAGGTATTGAGGCCGTCTCCAGGTATTGTCTTATTTTCGCATTGGAAAAGCGGGGCCCCAAATAGCTGCCGGCCATCTGGTCATCGGCACCGTGCTTGTCTGTTATCGGTTGTTTGTAATGACTGTACCAAAGCGCCAAAGCCGCACCAATGGCTCCCCCGGCGTCACCAGCCGCAGGTTGAATCCATATATCTTTAAAAGCGCTCTCTCTCTCAAGCCTGCCATTGGCCACACAGTTCAGGGCCACTCCCCCAGCCAAACACAAATAGTCATTATCACCCGCCGCGTGGATGTGTTGGACAATTTTCAATAAAATCTCTTCTGTAACAGCCTGTATGGAACTCGCAATATCCATTTCCTTTTGAGAAATATCGGACTCAGGCTCCCTCGGCGGTGCATCAAAAAGATCATCAAACTTTGAGTTGGTCATAGTGAGGCCAACGGCATAGTCAAAATAGCTCATATTCAGGTGAAACGAGCCATCCTTTTGGACATCAATCAGATTTTCCAAAATCAGTTCTTTATAGATTGGCTCGCCATAGGGCGCCAGACCCATTAGTTTGTACTCTCCGGAATTGACCTTGAAGCCGCAATAATAGGTGAAAGCGGAGTAGAGCAATCCAAGAGAATGTGGAAAATCTATCTGCCATATCGGGGTAAGCGTATTTTCGTTGCCCTCCCACAAGGAAGTCGTTGCCCATTCACCAACTCCATCCACACATAAAACCGAAGCTTTGCGGTAAGGAGAAGGAAAAAATGCAGAGGCCGCATGCGATTGATGATGTTCGGCGAACTTCAAATCAGGCAATCTTTCACCGGGAGAGAGAAACTGTTCAAATTCTGTGCGCAACACCTTCTTTAGATAGAGCTTTTCTTTCAGCCAGATCGGCATGGCTTTGACAAACGATCGAAATCCTTTTGGCGCATAAGCTAGGTATGTCTCAAGCAAGCGCTCGAATTTGAGTAGCGGCTTATCATAAAAAACAACATCTCCGACATCCGACAAACTTATCCCTGCCTCTTTCAGGCAGTACCTGATTGACATAGCAGGAAATCCAGCATCGTGCTTCTTTCGCGTAAAGCGCTCTTCCTGGGCTGCGGCGACTATCTTCCCCTTGTATATCAGAGCAGCTGCACTATCGTGATAATAGGCAGAAACACCAAGAATATAATCCGGTATCTTTCTTTTATCGCCCAGTTGCGTACCCATTTAAAAAGTTCGACCAATGGTTTGCATTTGCTTCGGCTGCGTCACATGTCTATTTACGGCATGCATTGTATCTGCCTGCCGGCCCATTGAACATCGAAGATGTTCCGTCCGAATCCAGCTTCGCCAAAATGGAATGAAAAAACGGCTAGAATTCCGGCGAATTGGCCGCGAACCAGACAAATCGAGTCGATCCGCCATGCGCAAGACGTGTGCGTGCGTCCGGGGCACGATTCCTGTTCCGGGCGCATGCCCCAAACGGGGCCTTCGAACAACAGATACCGGCCCAATTCTGCACGCGGGCGGAAAAGAATCAGCCTTTCATTGAAACTCGTAACGGGGACCGACAAAATAAGCGGCGACAAACCGACGAACCACATATGCAAGCGATTTGCTCGATTGCAAGACAGCCGTTTCTGATAATCATTATTTGTCTTCGTGCGAAGGTAAGGGCGGAATTGTTCCGTACCCTATCAGACCAGACACAATTGAACTCGCTAGAGCCTCATATCCTTCTCGATTAAAATGCTTCCAATCGATTGGCCCATGAATCATCTTCTTTTCCGATGCCGCTCTAATTTGGGGGCGTGTATCGATAAATGGGACACCCAACGAACCCGCAATAGATTTTACCCTATCGGCAATATCGTTACTGCGCTGCCAAAGCTCAGATGAATCATGAATTTCTGCAAACTTCTCGGGCTCCGTGGCCGTGATATTTGATACACTGACCTTGTCAGAAACCTTCGCATAAGATTCAATAACCGATGGTATATAAACAACAATAACCTGACTTCGATGGAAATATTGTTTCAAATAACGAAGTGAGTTTTCGACTGCAACGAAACCGATTTCGGTCTCCCTCTCACTGAGTTCCAGGCCAGGAGACTGCAAAACGTCAGGGATATTTATCTCTTCGCCATTTATCCAAACACTATTTATTATCCCGGTTTGTTGTATTTCTATATCACCAAGCTCTTCGGAGATTTTTTTGCTCTTCAGCTCATTCCTGACGATCTGGTATATCGCCTTTGGCAACCATCCCGTATTGCTATCGAATTCAGAATAGGGGCCGACGTTTCTTTTTTCGATGCTGGCGAGAAAATACTGATCCCATGCCTCATTATCACTTAGCGCCCCCTCTCCATATTGAGGGAAAAAGGATTCCTGGATCTCTAGAGTATTCTCAAGTAGATCATTTCCGGAATAGAAGTAAGCGAGAACAATCGCGGGCTCTTCAACTGCGTTATCTATTTTTTCACGAATAAAACGGTATCTTGCAATTGGCTCTCGGACCCAGCCTTTTATATTACTGGCGCCACTTTTTCCGAAGCTGATAACATCACGACCTGTAAGTCTTTGCAGGACATGTGCAGAATGAAATGCGTCGTTACCATCGGGATCCACTTCGAGCAACCAGTCTCCCTTTCCTTGAGCATAAGAATCGCCAGCGATTGCGATATAATGGTTTGGTATACAGTCCGCCTTGGAGCTCTGTGCCAGCGTTGCGAGCCCCGCCGGTAGGGCGAAATGAAACTTAACGGGTGTTTTCGTGATGAAATTGCATTCAATGAATGACTCCAACACCAAAAATGTGCCCGATACAACCCCAACGACGAGGAGCGTATTGACTAGTATATTTTTTTTCATTTTTCGCTTCTCGCTCAGACCGCAAGTGAATACTCCATTTGAGCCTTTCCATTTTACGATTGCAGGCGACTTTTTCAACCAAGGGGATATCTTTATCGGACCGTCCTGCCGTTCCCTCGCCTAAACCGGTCAGGCCGCGTGGGCCGCAATTTTAGGGGTCGACGTTTGAGTTCTCCGTTCGGATATGTTGATTCTCTTCCGAAACGACCTAGCCTGTCCCTCGCCTTTCAGCCCGCGCACGTGAGGGACCTTTCTGCTCACTTCCATCGTCAGGACGGCCATGTTGTCGGCCCCCGAGAATCGAAAGTTTGAAACACATTTTCCAGGATTTCGGTTTAAGCTGATCAGGTGCGCGCTGTTGCCGGTGATATGGAAGAATTCGGTTGTTTGCAGCACACACGAGCGAACGATCAGGTCCCGCTGCGCAGATTCGCCTGCGCTTCGAGCCAATTTTGTGCCTGCGGGAACCTTCCCTTACATGTGTCTTGGTGAATCTGATGAGTTTAAGGAGACGTCTCAATAGATGGTTGCAAGGAAGTCAGTACCACATAAGTAGACTCAACCCAGCACTGAACCGCGAGGGCAAGCTTTTGGTCGACGTCAATATAGAGCATTTCCTCGCCAAGGAACTGGCTGACAGCGAACATTTCTTTTTTGTTCAGATTGGAGCAAACGATGGTGTTCGGGCCGATGACTCATATGCATTTATAACGAGACACAGATTGGAAGGCATTGTAGTCGAGCCTTTAAAAGACATGTTTGAGATTCTGCGTAAGAATTATTCTGATCAGCCTCAGGTAACAAAAATCAACAAAGCGATCCATGCTACGGCTAAAGCAATGACGATCTATCGCATTGAGAATGATGCCAATGTGCCTGACTGGTGCCATGGAATTGCATCGTTCGACAAAAATCATTTGATTGGCGGCGCGAAAAAGGTCCCGAATCTGGAAAGCTATATTATTGAAGAGTCGGTTGACTGCGTTTCTCTCGGTGAACTGTTCGAGGACAACAATACAACGCAGATTTCTTTCCTTCAGATTGATACCGAAGGTTACGATTTTGAGATCATAAAGATGATTGATTTTACACAATATCGACCGCGCATCATTCGCTATGAGTGCAGCACCTTGTCGGAGGAAGACAACCGGGGCTGTATAGAATTGCTTTTTCAGCAAGGCTATAAATTTTATGATGAGGGCAATGATCTTATCGCGATTCTGTCAGATTGATTTTCTTACGATACCAATCGATCAGCCTTGTCTATTGCATCAGATATTTCTACTGGAAAGCTGCTAGCAACTCTTTTATGCGAGAATTCCAAGTGTAGCTTTGCAAATACGCCTCATGGCCTTTCCGCGCTATCTTGTTTCTTTTTTCCTCGTTTTCCAGATAAAATTTAACCTTATCGACAAGCTCTTCCGAAGAAGAGTAGCTTTCAATTTCCTCTCCAATTCGGAAGAGGTCTTCCAATTCAGGGGTATGATCTGTCAGCAGAAATCTGCGGGCCGCGAGGGTCTCGAATATTCTCAGGTTGACCCCAGTTTCGACGCCGTAAAATGACGAGCGAGTTATATTGAGAACAATCTTGCTTCTGAGTAACTCTCTGTGCAAATCTTCCCCCCAAATGGATTCGTCCTGTATTTTATTATTTAACTCTGTAGAAATAACTGACCGATTTCTCGCCCATTTACTACCAAATACGAGTAGGCCAAATCCCGCCAATTGCTCAAGCATGAAGATTCGCCTCATGTCGGCGCTGCCGACAAACAGAATGTCGATCTGCTTGCCAGATACTGGAGCGTTCAGTTTTTCAGGATTAATGGGCTTGGCGCCAAAAGGGAAGTATTCGCAGTTTAGCTTTTCGTTTTTATCGATAAAGCTAGTTGTTGTTTTCGAAAAAGAATAAATTTTGTCGTAGAGCGGAAGCTCGTGGTCATAAAAAAAGACCAGCTCTCTTTTATTGTTAAATAAATTACAACTATCGGTATCGTAAAGATAAAGCTCGAAGCCGCGCCGAGCCTTTAGTTGTTTGACAAAATCGAGGTCGAAAAATCGATACAAAAATCCGATTACGAATACAATATCTGCTTGATGCTCCTCGATCAGACCGCTGAAGCGTGCATTGCTTATCTTTGGGTTATGATAATACTCTTCATTCAGCATCTGCCGGTGCATGGCTTTCTTTATTTCGGCTATCGGTTTATAGAAAGGCTTACGGGTTAGCTTATCAGAAGCAACATAACGTGTAGATACGTTCAGATCGCGAAAAGCCTCATCGATTTCCCGACCCAGAGATATGCCGCTGATGCCATCCAAAATCAGTATTGTTTTTTTCATTTTCTTTAGCCTACTTGTTGCGCAAAGGCGGGCATGTGCAGCGTCAATTTGGGCGTGCGACCCTCTCTCGAAAGACATTTGGGCGCTATACTTTGTCTTATTCGGTGCTTCCGATCAACGCGCATAGTAGAGTTCAGTCATACAGATACAGCGCCGCGGTGTCAGGATGGTCACGAAATAGCGTGGGCTACCGCCCTGGGCGGCTCGCTCAGACTTGAAGCTGATACGCCTGCGTTGATACCCGCTATATGATGCGTAGTGCATGACATGAGGTGGCCGGTTCGACGTTGGCCAGGACCAAAACCGGGTTGGTCGTTCCCTGGGGACGTGAAGAACGTGCCCCGTTGGATGGGCCTTGGCCAGGATTATTGGCGCCCAGCCTGCATGGACCCTGGCACCACGACATGAATCTGTTGTGGGAATCAACAAGCCGGTATACCCAAGCGGCTGAAAACCCCTCCGTACATCGAGTCGCGAGGCATGCCCGGGGGGAATTGAATTGCTACCATCAGCGAACCTGTTTCAATAACTTTAGGAGAATCACCGATGAAAAATGGCATTGCCCTGATGATTGCTGCATTGCTTGCGAGTGCGACAAGCGCGCAGGCGGAAGAACCCGAGAATTACATCAAATACAGACAGGCCATGATGACGGCGATCGGCGGGCACAACGGGGCCGCCACCCAGATCATGCGCGGCAAGGTCGACCCGGAAGGCGATTTGGTCATTCACGCGAATGCCCTCGCCGCCCTGAGCAGCAATATCCCACGGCTTTTCCCCGAAGGCTCGGACTTTGGCGAGACCAAAGCCAAAGACGAGATCTGGAGCGAGTGGGACAAGTTCGAGCAGGCCGCGAACGACGCCAAGATGGCGACGGCTGCCTTTTCCGAAGCCGTATCGTCCGGTGACGCAGACCGGATCGCCAAGACGTTCAAAGATGTCGGCGACAGCTGCAAGGGCTGCCACAAGGAATTTCGCCAGAAGGACGACTGAGGCATGAGGTACTGGACGGTCTCCATCCTTGGATTGCTCTGGGTGGCGCCAGGCCTTTGTTCCGAAGGCGAGTACCTGTTCGACGCGGCTGGTTGCCTGGCGTGCCACACCGCCGAGGGGGGGCAACCCCTCGCCGGTGGAAGGCCCTTCAAGACACCCTATGGCGTGTTCTACTCGCCCAATATCAGTCCCGACCCCGAAACCGGGATCGGCAACTGGAGCAGGGCCGAATTCATCCGGGCCGTGAGGCATGGGCAGGCCCCGGACGGCAGTGCCTATTTCCCGGTATTCCCCTACACCTCCTACCGTCTGATGACTGATGCCGATGCCGGCAGCCTGTTCGATCACCTTCAGACCCTGACACCGCAGCACCAGGAGAATCGTGAACACGAGCTGTCCTGGTGGCTCGCACGCTGGATGATGAAACTCTGGCAGTGGCTGTTTCAGGACGACCCTGCGCCGCCACCATCCGACCCGGTTCTAAGCCGGGGCCGCTACCTCGTCGATGCGCTTGGACACTGTGGCGAATGTCACACACCGCGGAATTGGGCGGGTGCCCCTGACCGCAGCCGCTACCTTGCCGGCAGCAAGGACGGCCCCGAAGGCGAGACGGTCCCCAACATCACACCCAATCGAGACGACGGCATCGGGAAATGGGATGCCGACGACCTCGGCTACTTCCTGGAAACGGGCGCGCTGCCCAACGGCGACTATACCGGCAGCCTGATGACAGAGGTTGTTGACAACACCACTTCGAAACTCACCGCCGGAGACCGCGAGGCGATGGTCGAATACCTCAAGTCCATACAGGTGGCCCCTGGACCCTGAGGCCGAATGGGCGGGGCAAGAAAGATCGGCGCGCCGGAGATATCCGACGGCACCTTACAAGCATGGACGGGGGGCCGGTCGCCTCGACAGGAACTCTTGCGGTAAAGCGGGGTCGACTTGGTATCGCCGATTCAGATACGATTCGGCATGCCCCAGTCATGCGATATGGAAGCCGATCAATGAAAATGTCCATCAGACCCGTGGTGTTTGCCGCCATCGTGTTTGGGTTAGTGGTTCAGCCCGCTGCCGCTTTTGACCTGCAGTGGCTGAATCAGTCGCCGGCGCGCTACTTTACCGATGAAGACTGGAAACTGTCAGAAGAAGCTTCCGACAAGGCACTGGATACGACCAAAGACGGCGAGACCCTGTCCTGGAAGAATCCGGCATCGGGTGCAAATGGAACCTATACACCGATTTCAACCACGACCGAGCAGGGGATGACCTGCCGGGAAGTGAAAATCTTCAACCACGCAGGGACTGTGGACGCGACTTCTTTCATGAAGTTCTGCCAGAAGCCCGATGGAAAGTGGGCGCTGGTGAGCGACGCGCCTCCCAAGTGAACAAACGACGAATGTACCACCTTAACAACGGACAAAGCGTGGCAAATCGGCTGCTGTCTACCGCCGTGCTGGCGGTTTATTTCGGTTTGGCCGGCGCGCAGGACAGCGGCCTCGGTCAATCGATCATGTTCGAGACCCAGCCGGACAGCCGTGACCACCTGACCACCCTCCCGCCCGGACAGAAGAAGAAAGACCTTGCCGACCGCTGTGCCGAAATGTCACAGGAAATCACGAAACTGAAGGGCAAACCCCAGCGCCGTTCAGCCATGGCCGAACTCTATCGACAGGAATGTGAACGGCCCTAGGACTTGACCGTATGCGGCGAAAGTCACTACGGCATCAAGTCTGCCAAGCAAGACCCACTGCACCCGATCCGGCCTCGAGGATGACGGCCGGGTGACAGGCCAGCCAGCCCCCGCACGGGACACCCCAACATACCCACCAACCGACCAAAGCTCCGGCGCTGATGCGGCCTCGCGTGCCGTCACCTATCGACGGGGCGCTCTATCTGTCCGGCTCAAGCCGCCAATAGGGTGGCCGCTAATTGACCTACCCACTGTCAGAGACGGCGGCGCCACGGTAGCGGGCGTCCACCATGAGGCCCCGGCCATGCTCCAACGAAATATCAAATTCACCCTGCTGTTGCCGATGCTGGCGGCAGCACTTGTCAGCGTGGCGTGCGCCATTGCCCTCGCCTCGTGGCTACCGAACTGGGATGGCGGCGTGGTTACAGCGGTGCTCTCTGCCCTGCTGGCGGTGATTTCGACCGGTGCGTTGTTTCATACCCGCCTGCTGGCACCTCTGCAGGCGCGGTATGAAGAGCTCGGTTATTGCCTGTTGGCCGCCGAATACGGGGCGACCCCCATTGCGGACGGCCGACTGCCCGGTATGGAGACTTCCACGAAAGAATCTCACCAGCGCATGTTGCAGGCGATCGACAAATTCAAGAGCATGGCTGTGGACCTGGCCGATCAGGGCAGCCGCATCGCGATCGCATCCGCCTCGGTGTCGTTCGCCGCAGACCGGATTCGAGCCGACCTTCAGGCCGAGAGCCGGCGGATAGACGGCATCACGGACACCGCAAACCGTATCGAGGCCATCGTGAACGATTCTGCAGACAGCGTCGCAGCCGTTGCGGAGTACGCCGCGCGAGCCCGCCAGGCGAGCTCCGCCGGCCAGCGGGCTTTGGAGGGCGCCACCGGGCAGATGCGCACGACCAATGAACAGGCCCAACATACGTCCGAGTTGGTGGCGGCACTGGAAAACAAGTCGAATCAGATCGAGTGCATCACGAATGTGATCAGCGGCATTGCCGAACAGACCAACCTGCTGGCACTGAACGCTGCGATCGAGGCCGCGCGCGCCGGCGAACAGGGTCGCGGATTCGCCTTGGTGGCGGACGAGGTGCGCGGTCTGGCACAGAAGACCTCAGAGGCCTCCGGCGAGATCGGCACCATGGTCAACGAAATCGGCAACGACATAAGGTTCGCGGCCGCAACCATGACCGACCTGTCCGCAGCCATTGCCGACGGTGCCGACCGCACCACTCAGATGGGCAGGCATCTGCAGGAGATCTTTGCCGACGCCGAGTCCGTGCACGGGCGGGTGCAGCCAATTGCCGATGGTATCCTGGCCAACCGCAGTGAAATTGCGGACATTGCGAACGCGATCCAGTCGGCGGGCATCCACCTGCAGGAGGCCGGAGCTCAGCTTGGACACGTCTCACAACAAGGCGAGCAGCTCTCGAGCATGGCCGAGATCATCCATGGCCGCGTCCTGGCAGTGGGTACGGAGTCACTACACGCATGCATGCTGAGAACTGCACAGAGCGCAGCGCAGGCAATCGAGCAACTGTTCGAACAGGCCGTGGCGGATGAAGAGATCAGCGACAGCGCGCTGTTCGATCGCGACTACCAGCCGATCGAGGGCACCAACCCTCTCAAGCACAAGACCCGGTTTGATGACTTTACCGATCAGGTTCTCCCGGCAATCCAGGAGCCCATCCTGGATTTCAACCCACAGGTAATCTACGCCGGCGCCGTTGACGACAACGGTTACTTCCCCACGCACAATCGTCGTTATGCCAAGCCCCTGACAGGCAATTTTGAAAAGGACCTGGTGAACAACAGGACCAAACGAATATTCAGCGACCATACCGGCAAGCGCTGCGGTAGCAATACCGAACCCTTCCTGCTGCAGACCTACAAGCGCGATACCGGGGAAGTCGTCCACGACATCTCGGTGCCGATCTACGTGAACGGCCGCCACTGGGGCGGCTTCCGCATGGGATACAAAGCCGAGGTGGATTGAACACCAGGGTAGCTGGTAATGGGTCTTCCGTGGGTTGGCTCGGGAGATCCTGCGCCAGCCTGCTTCCGGGCAGGCGAGCTGTCAGCCCGAAAGTAGCGCTGGCAAAAGCGGGGCCTTTATCTTCTTTTTCCTTTTTTCTCTCTTTCCCCTCTCTTCTCCTCTCCCCTCTCCCCCTTCCCCTCCCCCTTCCCATCCATCCTTTCCTCCTCCCCCCCCCCCATCTCCCCCACCTCTCCCCCACCTTTCCCATACCCCCACTTCCCCACACGCCCCTCCTCTGCCCCTCCTGATCCTTCATCTCCACTCTCTCTTCTTCTCACCCCCTCCCACTCCTCACCTATCTCTCTTACCTCTCACCACTATCTTATTTCTTACTCCCTCACATCCCTCCTTTATCCCCATCCCTTTTCCTCTCTCATTCTATCTTTCATTCTCTTTCCTTCTATCACTTTCTCCCTCTTCTCTTCCATTCTCTCTCTCTCTCCCCCCCACTCCCTCACCACTCCTCTCTCCCCTCTCCCTCCACCCCCCCTCCCGCTGCAGCCGCTCGGGTGCCATGAATTCCCCGCCCTGATTGCATTAGCGACAAACGCGAAATCATTGGCGAGACGGGCAAGCGTGGCATCGAGTTGCTGTCTCAGCACCTTCCTGTTGCCCCCATCGGCAAGCTGTTCCCAGAAGTCTCTGCATCACGCTTGAGCACCCCAAAGCGCATGCGTATCTCATGGATCCTGTCGTAGATGGTCTCCAGTTTGGTAGACTTGTCGATGGCGTACTCGGGCGTGATGACCTTGCCACAGTCGTGCAGCCAACCTGCGATACGCAACGCCTTCCACCCTTCATCGTCCAGCTTGTAGTAGGCGAATGGCCGCTCGGTACTGTCGCAGGCGGCGCGGGCCAGCATTGCGGTCAACGCTGGCACACGCTGACAATGTCAGCCGGTATAGGGCGACTTGGCATCGATTGCGCCGGCTATCAGCTTGATTAAGGCCAGCGGTTTGACGATGAAATCGTCGCCATTAGGATAGCCGACCTGGATCCCGGATACGGCCCCGCCTGCACATGCATGTGCAGCGCCCCAGATGTCACCCCGGCACATTTCCCTAACGTGACCTGGCACCCCTTATCACCTCGTCCGGAAGCTTCGGCGGCACAGGCGAAAAGTCAATCCGTTTGACTGCCGTCATGGGGATGATATGCAATATCCCCTCAACTTCCAGGACGATGCGGTCGGCGCTCATGGCCTCACGAAAAGCCCGCGCCTGCTCGTACTCATCTTTGGTCTGCTCGGGAAAGCTGAACGTCTCCGAATTGCCGTCGACGTACTCGATCCGCAGCCATCGGTCTTCTGACATCTGTACTCTCTCCATGATCTCAGTTCTGACTGTAACCCCTTATCGGCAACTCATGGCCGTTCTCCACGACTGCCGGGGGCAATAGCGTCACCCCAAGATACGACGCGATTCTTCCAGCAGGTCCCGCTCAGGGGGCAACTCCGTGGATGGCAGGTATCCGAAAAGCACGATTCTTCTCGGCGCGTTCGATGCGAGCATCTCGGTAAGCCTCAGCGGTTCGGACGAGCCAGCAGCCGCCGGGTCTTCAACCCTCAGCGACATCACATCGATATTCAATTCGACCCCACGCAGAGAAAGCCATTCGCCGGGTTGCTCCAGGACCGCGTTGATGCAATTAAAATGCGCCTCCAGACCCTCGCCGGAACACGGCTGCCCCATCAACTCGCCCTCGACCGCCTCGACCTTTTGCTCCAGGGCGCCATAGTCAGAATGCCTGTCGCCGTCCGCCGCCAGCATTGGCTCGAGGCCCCAGTTCCCCGCCTGCATCGCATCGAGCTTGCGTTGCAGCAGCCGTTGCTGCTGTTCGAGCCCGGTCTTTCTTTCCTTCATATCGAGGATGCGTCTGAGGGCCAGCTCGGCGAGAAAATCAAAGGCGCGCTTCTTGAGTTCATCGCGGGCCTCGGCCTCGCTGCCTGAGGCACCGACAAAGCGATGATCGGAAAAATCCATCACCCGCTGCAGCACGTCCCTGCGCACCTGATCGCCCTGCAGCTCCATGCCCAGTACCTCGCGTTCCTTCATCCGCGGGGCCAGCAGGCCGAAGATGTTCTTCGGCCGGGGGCCTCTTCTGGCCAGCAGATCGATGACGCTTGGGGCGTTGGCAATGAGTTCGCGCAGTCGGCCGGGCGAAGCGAAGAAAGCGCGCAGGCGCGGATCGCTGCCGAAGGCCAGACCGCCCATCTCCACCGGTTCAGGCAAGCTGTCGATCAGTGCCTGAACATGGATCAGGCTGCGCTCCGCGCCGACATACAGACGCTTTCGGTAATCCCCGAATCCGCGCAGACGGGGATCCGTCGCGTCCAGCACACGTTCGACAGCCGCCTCTACCAGAACCCGGTCCGGTCCACCGGGCGTCTGTGGGGCTTCCGAAAAGATTGAGCTCAGGAAGCGCAACATATCAGGCCTCTACCCCATCAGCTCGCCGCCCCGGCAGCTGGTGCCTTGGTAATGATCGAGCTTGCCCTCAGACCTCTTCCGGTTCCATCCGGATGGCACCACAGGGACATTCCGCCATGCACAAGCCACACCCTTTGCAGTAATCGTAATTGAACCGGAAGCGCTTTCCGGGTCCGAGCTTTATGACCGCATTGTCCGGACAGACCCCATAGCAGGTGTCACATTCGAAGCAGTTGCCACAGGACAGGCAGCGTCGTGCCTCATACAGGGCATTCGTTTCGTCCAGACCACCCCGCACCTCGTCGAAGCTGGACTGCCTGCGGATCACGTCCAGCATCGGCCGCACGGTCTTGGAGGCGTCCGAGTAATACCAGGTATTGAGTCGCTCGAAGGTAGCGAGTTCGGGTTTCACCGCCGCCTGAAACGGCGCTCCACGCAACCACGCATCGATGGCGCGCGCGGCCTTCTTGCCATGACCAACCGCTACCGTGACGGTGCGGTCTCCACCGATCATGTCCCCGCCGGCGAATATCCCGGGGTGATCGGTCATCAGGTCCGCGCCAACCTGCACCAGACCCTTTTCGACCTGCAGATCCTCAACACCCTCCAGGACGCGCGTATCCACGTCCTGACCCAGGGCGAGCACGACCGAGTCGGCCGCCATGGTCTCGAACTCGCCGGTCGCCTGCGGGAAGCCGTTTTCGTCCAGCTCCATCTTCTCCACCGTGATGGTCTCCGACTCGGCCGCGGTTATCGTCGTAAGCCACTTGAGCTTGACACCCTCCTCCACCGCCTCCTGCACCTCGTCTGCGTGGGCAGGCATCCGGTCGCGGGTTCGGCGATAGACGATGATCGACTCTTCGGCACCCAGACGGCGCGCGGTCCGAGCCACATCGATCGCGGTATTTCCTCCGCCGTACACCACCACGCGACGCCCGAGCAGGGGCTTGTCCTGACCCGCCATGCCGTGCAGCACGGACACCGCATCGGAAATCCGCTCCGCGTCGCCCGCGGGGATGTATGCCCTCTTGCCGATCTGTGCCCCGACCCCCAGGAAGCAGGCATCGAAGCCTTCACCCTGCATGGTCGCAAGCAGGTCGTTGACGCGCGTATTGACCCGGAGTTCCACCCCCATGTCGAGAATCCGTTTGACCTCGGCATCCAGAACATCGCGCGGCAGGCGGTACTGCGGAATGCCATAACGCATCATCCCGCCCGTGGCCGCTTCCGCCTCGAACAGGGTCACTGCATGACCCAGACGACGCAGATGGAAGGCGGCAGACAGTCCTGCCGGGCCTGAGCCGACCACCATGACACGCTTGCCAGAGTCCGGCGCGGTTTCCACCGTCCAGCGCTGTTGCAGCGCCTGGTCGCCCAGAAACCGTTCGACCGCATTGATCCCGACCGATTCGTCCAGCTGACCGCGGTTGCAGGCCGACTCGCAGGGGTGATAACAGACCCGCCCCATGATGGCGGGCAGTGGATTGTCCCGGGTCAATACACGCCAGGCGGCCTCATAGGCCCCCTCTTCGGCGTGGAACAGCCACTGCTGGATGTTTTCTCCGGCCGGACAGGTCGCGTTGCATGGTGGCATCCGGTCCAGGTACACAGGCCGCTCGGTACGCCAGGAACCCGTGTGATTTGCAAGGCTGGAACCGACATCGAGGGTGATCGCAAAGGGCCGCTTCATGACGCTGCCCCCGCGGACTGGAGCCCAAACCGGCGTACATTCCGATCCGCGATGGCCTGCAGGCCGGCAATGACCTCCACCTGCAGGACGGGCCGGAAAAGGTGGGCAAAACGCTTCTGCGGTTTCAGGTATTCCTCCACAGGGACCTGACGACGGATGTGTCTGCGGCCGGTGATCTCACCATGCTCGGCCTCGAACACCGGAAAAAGACCCGACTCGGTGGCGAGTCGGGCCAGCTTGATCGTGTCCTTTGGTGCAGCCCCCCAGCCCAGGGGGCAAGGGACGAGGATATGGATGTAACGTGCGCCATGTATCGACATGGCCTTTGTCACCTTTGCCTCGAGGTCACGGACATCCGCGACCGAGGCGGTGGCGACATAGGGGATTTCATGCGCCATGGCGATAAGTGGCAGGTTCTTTCCCTGCCCGAAGACGTTTCCGGGAGCACTCCCCACGGCCTGCGTGGTAGCGGTGCGCGCCGCCGGCGGCGTGGCGGAGGAGCGCTGAACCCCGGTATTCATATACGCCTCATTGTCATAGCAGATGTACAGCACATCATCGTTGCGCTCGAACATGCCGGACAGGCAGCCGAAGCCGATATCGGTCGTGCCGCCGTCACCACCCTGAGCCACGACCCGGGTCTCCTCGCGCCCCTGGACCTTCAGCGCGGCCGCCACACCGGTGGCCACCGCGGCCGTGTTGCCGAACAGGGAATGGATCCAGGGAATTTGCCACGATGTCTCGGGGTACGGCGTGGAAAAGACCTCCAGGCAGCCGGTCGCATTGGCCGCGATCAGTTGATTACCGGTCGCGCGCATGGCGGCATCGATCGCGTAGCGGGCACCGAGCGCCTCGCCGCAACCCTGGCACGCCCGATGCCCCGAGTTGAGCGAATTGGTGCGTTCCATCTTGGATTGCACGGAACGGTCCGTGTCGCTCAACAGGCGGTTGCCGACGGTGAAGGTGTCTGTCTGGTAGAACTTGACGTGCGAGGATTTCATAGTGCGCTCCACTACCCGATATGGTCGGCGACAGCGCCAAGATCGCGCAGAATGTTTTCCGCGGTTGGCCCGGACTGACGCGTCGATTCCAGCCGCTCAATCTCACGATGGATCACATCGTGATTGAGGTCGAGGAAAGTAAGTCGCTGCAAGGCGTTCCTGCCTGCCTTTTCGAAGACATCCCGCAGCGAGGCCCGGGTTATCGCGCGCCCGCCGAGACCGGCGACCACCGTATGGACATGCATGCCAAGGCCCGCCATCGCCATGCGCACGTCCGTCGAAACGATCCCGCCAATCCCGACCGCGAGAGATTTTTCGATGACGACCACGCGCTGGGCATTCTGCAGTGCCGCTTTCAGGGCCTTCATGGGGAAAGGCCTGAATGAGCAGATGCTCACCGAACCGATCGCGACTCCATCGGCACGCATCTCGTCGATCACGTCCTTGATGGTGCCGTTCACCGAACCCAGGGCGACCACCAGGGTTTCGGCGCCCTCCGTGTGATAAGGATGAATCAGGCCGCCCGACGCGCGTCCGAACTGTTCCTCAAACTCCTCGGCCAGCTCCGGAATCAGCCACAAGGCCTGCATCTGCCGATAGTGCGCGAGGTAGCGCACCTCGGTGAACGCCTCGGGGCCGACCATGGCGCCGATGGTGACCGGCTGCTGTGGGTCGAGGATCTGGCGTGGCGAGAACGGCGGCACGAAATTATCGACATCCGCCTGCGCCGGAATATCCACACGCTCGTAGGCATGGGTCAGGATGAACCCGTCCATGCAGACCATGACCGGAACGGACAGCTCCTCGGCCAGCCGAAAGGCCTGGATGTGCAGGTCCACCGCCTCCTGGTTGGTCTCCGCGTAGAGCTGGATCCACCCGGCATCGCGCATCGACATGCTGTCCTGCTGATCGTTCCAGATGTTGATCGGTGCGCCGATCGCGCGATTGCCGATCGTCATGACGATCGGCAGTCCCAGCCCCGAGGCGTTGTAGACCGCCTCGGCCATGAACAGCAGCCCCTGGCTGGCGGTTGCGGTGTAGGCTCGTGCGCCCGCAGCCGACGCACCTATGGCCACGGACAACGCGGCAAATTCCGACTCCACATTGACGAATTCACAATGTTCGAGCTCCGCGGATTTCACCAGCTGCCCCAGCTTTTCCACGATGTGGGTTTGAGGGGTGATGGGATAGGCGCAGATAACCTCCGGTCGGCAAAGGGCGATTGCCTCGGCAACCGCCTGTGAACCCTCTGTCTGTTTCAACATGGCACTGCCCCACTCTCCTTCACTGACTCTGCAGCCGCACGGGCCGCGCTGATATTGGCTTCCGCCACTTTGGCTGGAAATTTACTCCGTATCGCGGCCTCGATGGACGCCAGTGCAATCAGGCTACTGAGCGCCGAGAATCCACCCAGCAATGCTGCATTGGGCAAGGGTCGTCCAACGTACTTCAGGGCCAGTTCCGTTGCCGGGACCGTCACGACATTGGCTCCCGGGTTGTCACGTCTGAATTCGCCCAGACCGAGATCGTCCAGATCGCGAGTCGAGTTGACGACAACACAGCCCCGTTCGGACAGCCCCTGAAACAGGTTCACCTGATGCAACAGGGTCGGATCCTGGATGATCAACGCATCCGGCTTCATCACCGGTTCGCGCAGTCTTATCTCTTTATCGTCGATTCGGCAGAATGCCATGACCGGGGCGCCCATGCGCTCCGATCCGAAACTGGGGAAGGCCTGCGAATGCCTGCCCTCGAGAAAGGCCGCGACCGACAGCATCTCTGCCGCCGATACCACGCCCTGGCCACCACGGCCATGTATACGTGCCTGGAACATAAGATATCCCCAACGATGCGCAAAACGTCGCACGATATCAGCTCGATTTTACCGGCAGGTGACGACGTCACTCATCAGCTTAGTAGACGGAACACAAAAACGCTTGCGGCAATTTTCAGAGTGGACGCGCGACCCGCCACGGATCGTGGAAAAAGCGGGTTTGGCGGCCACACGGCCGATCGTGGCAATCTCCCGCACTCGATCCGGTCGGGCGATCCGATCACGACAGGTTGATAGTGCTCTCCTGGCCGAGCATCCCTGCGGTCACCAGTACGATACCTTTCTCGGTCACGCGAAAACGCTTGGCATCGGCGACCGGGTCTTCGCCGATCACTGTCCCCGGCGGTATCCGGCAACCACGATCAATCACCGCACGACTGATGCGGCAGTTGCGCCCGATTTCCACCTCGGGCAACACCACAGAGGCATTGATCTGGCTGTACGAATGCACCCTGACATTGGAAAACAGCAGTGAATCGACCACCGCCGACCCCGAGATTACACATCCCGCAGAGACCACGGAATCCAGCGCCTTCCCTTCGCGGTCGGGATCCCGGAACACGAACTTCGCCGAAGGCAACTGGAGGTGATAGGTGCGGATCGGCCAGTCCGTGTCGTACAGATTGAGTTCCGGCTTCACGGATACCAGTTCCATGTTCGCCTCCCAGAACGCGTCGATCGTGCCCACATCACGCCAGTAGGGCTGCCGCCCGGTTTCGGGATCGAGGAAGGGGTAGGCGAAGATCCGGTGGTCATGGATGATCGAGGGGATGATGTCGTGTCCGAAATCATGGCTCGAGGTCATGTCGGCCGCGTCCTCTTCCAGTTTTCGGAACAGAAAATCGGTGTTGAAGACATAGTTGCCCATCGAGGCCAGGGCGATGTCCGCGGTGCCCGGCATGGCGCGGGGCTCTGCCGGCTTCTCGTCGAAGCTGAGCACCCGGAAGTCATCCGCGACGTTCATCACCCCGAAACCCTTTGCATCTTCCAGGGACACGCCCACGCAGGCGACGGTCATCTCGGCCCCCTTTTCCTCGTGGTAGGCCAGAAGCGCACCGTAGTCCATCTTGTAGACATGGTCACCCGACAGCACCAGCACGTACTTCGGAAGCAGCATCCGGACGATGTCCAGGTTCTGATAGATCGCATCGGCCGTTCCCCGGTACCAGTCGCCAGTGGTGCGCTGTGAAGCGGGCAGGATCTCGATGAACTCACCCAGGTCGCGCTGGAAAAAGCTCCAGCCTTCGATCAGGTGCCGAATCAGCGAATGCGCCTTGTACTGGGTCAGCACACCGATGCGGCGGATACCCGAGTTGATGCAGTTGGAAAGGGGAAAGTCGATTATGCGGTATTTGCCGCCGAAGTAGACCGCCGGTTTCGCGCGACTCTCGGTCATTTCGTAAAGACGCGACCCGCGCCCGCCGGCGAGCACCAGGGCCAGGGTATCGCGCGTCAGGTGGCTGATATAACGGGGGTCATCTGAATTCATCGGTCAATCGTCTCCCTGCGCCATTCGCCTGCGGTTCAGGCAGATCGGCTGTCAACATCTTCCCAAGATACCAGTGATCGCAGGTCGAAATACACCGGAATGGATCAGCTAACCATTAACTATTGCAGCTTTCCCCTGCTTTAGACATCGTTGCCGTGACTGGCATGTCCATCAGAAACTTCTGGCTCACGCCACGCGGTATCGCGAACTCCACCAGTTCTTCGGCGAACGAGGAATGGGCTGCCAACAGCAGGGTTGTCACCAGAAGCAGCTCGACCAGTCTCGGCATGGCTTCACCCGGACTGATCGATGCAGTGCAACGGTGGCCTCAATCCGCGGCAAAACAATAAAACTTGCCGGCACCGCCCGTCAGTTTCAGGGCCTCCTGGCTGCACCCGCGGCTTGGATGCGCAGAAGTCCAGGAAGTGTTGCCGCCACCGTGTCGGTCGTGGTGGCCGACCTGGGCATTTCCCTGGTCGCTGCTGGTCCAGTTGCTACAGGTGTGATCCGCGTCGTCGGGGAAGTATGCAGTCCCGTCATCCATCGTGCCGGTCAGGATATCGTGCTCATTGGGTTTGTCATCGCGCCCCTTGATTCGGTTGCCCGATTCGTCGAGAGCGGTTTCCAGCGTGATTGTCTTATTATACAGGTGCAGGTCTGTCAGGTTGGTCGCGATCAATAGGCCGTGTGCGTTGTACCAGGGTCCGTTGCCGATACGCGAACGGGCCGAGATCCCGCGTTTGCCATCCTTTTCCGTACTCAGGTAAGCCCGCCAGTCCCGGTCGCCTGCGCCCACCGCCTTAGCCAGTTTTCTGCAATGCGCATCGGCGCCGTCCAGCCCCCCCAGGTCGGCACCATTACCCATCCCCACACTCGTAACGAAAAAGCCCATCGGCCTTTCCCCGGCATTTACCGAAAACGAGCCGAGCAGTGCACTTGCACCAAGCATCACCGCCATCATGTTCATTTTCATCGACGTCCTTTATCCAGTGTGGGTTGCGAAATTCAGAAGGTTCAATGGGTACAGAGCGCAGATCATCATCGCAACGAAATGCTGCGTCAGTACTCCGACGTACTGCGTCTGGGACAATGGCACTGACTAATCTGAAAATCTCACCAGCGGGTGAGGTTTCCGGGTCAGAGCCGTATCAGGGTGCCAGTCAAAATCGTCAGCAGTACGGCGAAAGCGATGATCTGATTGATCATGTGACTTCCGGCATCACTCTCCAATGACACGGTTTTCTGGCGCAGCTCGTTGAGGATCTCTTCCCCTTCGTGAATACTGCCGCGCATCTGTCCGTGCAATCCCTCGTCACTGCTGAGTCCCATCCGTTGAGTCGCCAGTGTCAGCGCTTTGAAATCCTGCTCGTAAGCGGCAAGGACATCGACGATATCGCTTCTTACCCCCTCATACAGATAGGAGCCCGACAGGTCTGCCCGCATAAGTGACATCGCTTCGTCGAATTTCTCGCTGTACTTCATTTCGTGGCGGAGCATGAAGTCCTTTTCGTGTCGCCGAAGCATCAGCATGTCTTTGAGCAGTTGATCTAGCCGCTGCGCCTGCAGGATGTCTTCAACCCAGTGGATGGCACCGCGCATGCGGCCATATAACCCATCCTCATGATTGAAGCCGATCTCCTGCTGGAGTTTCACCATCGTGTGAAACCGGTCCCTGTATGTCTCCAGGGCCTCGTCCAGTTGGTCTATCTTCCTTTTTTCGACTTGATGCGCTTCGAGTCCGGATCTGAGCTCCCTGACGTTTGCCTGAACCGTGCGGAAGTGGTCGTCGAACCGCTGCTGGTAAATGAGGTCCTTTCGGGCAAGGAAGTCTTTCTCGTTGCGTCGCAAGGTAAGGATACTCGATTCGATATCTCGCACCAGCAGGCGCAGCTGCCCTTGTAACTGGTAATCACTCAGCGCGCGGTAATGCAACATGGCCATGACGCCAATGGCGACAAGCGTGAGAAGACCAAAAAGCAACGCTTTTCGCTCGATCGGGAACCGACTCATTTCATTGGCACTCCGGCAACAATCGTCTGGCTGGATTTCCTCTCTCTGACAATCGTAGTGTAGCGGAAGCCGGGTTTACATGACGCCGGAGATCGGATCCGGTCAAGCAGGATGGAGCGCGAGATTCCCCGAAGGGCACTGCGGGTCCGACTGCCGCCTGCAACGGCGAAGTCGACGAAATCCTCGGCATTTACCAAAGCCCCCCGGGGCTCGGCAGACGAGCCGGGGGGAGCTGAGATCAGTTGTTTTGTATGACTATGTTGGGGAACTTGGCCGCGTAGCTCTTGGCCTGAAGCGCCAGCTTGGCAGCCGCCTTACGTGCGATTTCACGATAGATCATCGCAGGACGCGACTCGGGCTCGGCGACCACGGTCGGCTTGCCAGAGTCCGTTTCCTCGCGGATGCGAGTCTCCAACGGCAGGGCGCCGAGGAACCTCACACCATATTGCTCCGCCATCAATTTGCCGCCGCCCTCGCCGAAGATGTGCTCTTCGTGGCCGCAGTTCGAACAGATATGGGTCGACATGTTCTCGACGATGCCGAGGATCGGCACCTCGACCTTCTCGAACATCTTGAAGCCCTTGCGCGCATCCAGCAGGGCGATGTCCTGCGGGGTGGTGACGATGATGGCGCCAGATACCGGCACCTTCTGGGCCAGGGTCAGCTGGGTGTCACCGGTGCCCGGTGGCAGGTCGATGACCAGGTAGTCCAGCTCGTCCCAGTTGGTATCGTTCAGCAGTTGCTCAAGTGCCTGGGTGACCATCGGGCCGCGCCAGATCATCGGGGTCTCTTCGTCGATCAGGAAGCCGATCGACATGGCCTGCAGGTGATAGCTCATCATGGGCTCGAGGGTGTTGCCATCTTTCGATTCCGGCTTTCCGGAGATGCCGAGCATGCGAGGCTGCGAGGGGCCGTAGATATCTGCATCCAGGATACCGACACGTGCACCCTCGGCCGACAGCGCCAGCGCCAGATTGACCGCGGTGGTGGATTTGCCCACGCCGCCCTTGCCCGAGGCTACCGCGATGATGTTCTTAACGTTGTCGATCGGCTTGAGCGACTTCTGCACCGAGTGCGCCACGACCTTCGACGAGACGTCGACCTCACAGCTGCCGACACCGTCCACGCCCTCGACGGCCCCCTTCACGGCCGCGCCGACTTCACCAAATACGCCCTTTGCGGGAAAACCCAACACGACGGTGACCTTTACCTTGTCACCGTCGATGGTCACGTCCTTCACGGACTTGGCACTGACCAGATCGGTCTCGAGGTGGGGTTCGACATAGCCCTTGATGGCTTGTTCGATGATTTCGCGGGTGACTTCGGCCATTTCCTAAACTCCTGAGGTCCCGGACCGGACAATACCTGCGATCACGGGACGAATGAACTTGAATGATGCGGCGGGATTCTACACCACCCGGCATTCCCAACCAAAACAGTCAGGATTTGCCGGGACCGGTATTCAGGCGCCGCCGCTTACCGGTTGGGGTAACGATGCCGGGTTTCGGCCCAGCGATAAACCGATGCTGCCTGGGGAAACCCCGCCGCCACACACAGGAACCCCGGCATCTGTGGGATAATTAAAAGCTGTTCCCCCACCCAATCCGGCGATTTCGATGACCACCCAAAAGCGCAAGATCCTGATTACCAGCGCCCTGCCCTACGCCAATGGCTCGATCCATCTCGGTCACCTGGTCGAGTACATCCAGACCGATATCTGGAGCCGCTTCCAGAAGATGCGGGGCCACGAGTGCTACTACGTCTGCGCCGACGACGCGCACGGCACCCCGATCATGCTGCGCGCCCGTGCCGAGGGCATCGAACCGGAGGAGTTGATTGCCCGCGTGTGGAAGGAGCATACGCAGGATTTTGCCGGCTTCGGCATCGGTTTCGACAATTATCACTCGACTCACTCGGAGGAAAATCGTGTCTGCGCCACCACCATTTACGAGCGCAACCGCGATGCCGGGCATATCGTGCGCCGCACCATCTCGCAGGCCTACGACCCCGAGGCGAAGATGTTCCTGCCGGACCGCTTCATCAAGGGCACCTGCCCCAAGTGCGGGGCCGAGGATCAATATGGCGACAACTGCGAGGTATGCGGCTCGACCTACGCGCCGACCGAACTAAAAAATGCCGTATCGGCGGTATCGGGTGCAACTCCGATCGAAAAGGACTCCGAGCACCTGTTCTTCAAACTCGGCGACTTCGAAAAGATACTGAAGGATTGGCACAAGGCCGGTCACGTGCAGGCCGAGGTGGCCAACAAGCTAAACGAGTGGTTCGAGGCGGGGCTGAACGACTGGGACATCTCGCGCGACGCACCTTATTTCGGCTTCGAGATCCCGGATGCGAAAGGCAAGTATTTTTATGTCTGGCTGGACGCCCCGATCGGTTACATGGCCAGCTTCCGCAATTTCTGCGACCGCACCGGGGTTGATTTCGACACCTACTGGAAAAGCGATTCCAAGGCCGAGGTACACCACTTTATAGGCAAGGACATCATCTACTTCCATGCCCTGTTCTGGCCGGCCACGCTGCATGGCGCGGGTTTCCGCAAGCCGACCGGAGTCTACGCGCACGGCTTCCTGACCGTCGACGGCGCCAAGATGTCGAAGTCGCGTGGCACCTTCATCAAGGCCGACACCTATCTCAAGCACCTGAATCCCGAGTACCTGCGCTACTACTTCGCCGCAAAGCTGAGCTCGCGGGTGGACGACATCGACCTCAACCTCGAGGACTTCGCGGCGCGGGTCAATTCGGACCTGGTCGGCAAGGTCGTCAACATTGCCAGTCGCTGCGCCGGGTTCATCACGAAGCGTTTCGACGGCAGGCTCTCCGACAACCTGGATCAGCCCGGCTTGTTCGATACCTTCGTCAAGGCGGGGGATGAGATCGCCGATCTGTACGAGAAGCGCGAATTCGGTCGCGCGGTGCGCGAGGTCATGGCGCTCGCCGACCTGGCCAATCAGTACATCGATGAAAGGGCCCCCTGGGTGGTAGCCAAGCAGGAAGGCCAGGATGCACAGCTGCACGCCATCTGCTCCATGGGGATCAACCTGTTCCGGGTGCTCATGGGCTACCTCAAACCGGTCCTGCCGGTTATGGCCCAGCAGGCCGAGGCATTCCTGAACATCGCGCCGATGGGCTGGGATTCGCAGGCCAAACCCCTGGTCGGTCATGCAATCAACAAGTTCAAGCCACTGATGACCCGGATCGACAAAGACAAGATAGCCGCTATGGTCGACGACTCGAAAGAGGATCTCGTTGCGGAGGCCAAGGCGACGACCCGGCCTGCGGCGGATTCACACCTGACCAGGGATCCGCTGGCCGACACCATCGAGTTTGCCGACTTCGCCAAGGTGGACCTGCGCGTGGTGCGCATCGCCCGGGCCGAACACGTCGAGGGCGCCGACAAGCTGCTGCGGCTCACCCTGGATCTCGGCGGCGAGACCCGTAACGTGTTCGCCGGGATCAAGTCGGCCTATGCGCCCGAAGACCTCGAAGGAAAGATGACGGTCATGGTCGCCAACCTGGCGCCGCGCAAGATGAAGTTCGGTGTCTCCGAGGGTATGGTGCTGGCGGCCGGGCCTGGCGGCGAAGACCTTTTCGTGCTGCACCCGGACAGCGGCGCGGAGCCGGGTATGAAAATCAAGTAAGAAGATATCGCGGCGCATACCCGCACAGGGGCCTACCAGGGCGGGGATCTCCGTAATTCAACAAGAGCGAACCGAATCGTAGGGCGACCGGTACAGCGCCCGCTTGCGGGCGGCTATC
>CAVWEI010000032.1:0-119206 GCA_963753845.1 uncultured Gammaproteobacteria bacterium | reverse complement strand
CATTGCGACGTTAGTTTCCGAGCAAATAGTTCTGGGAGAACCTTTTCCTAAAGCGGTGGCTCAAGGGGTTGTCTTGGTGTTTGCGAAGGAATTCAGTCGATTATGAAGCAGCGGGCTGGGGATGCCCACGCGAATTAGCGTGTTGGTTCTTCGCATGAAGTGGTTGGAACTCTCGTCGATCTTTGCTGTGGTCGGATGCGATGAGGCTGCCGGATCTGGGCGAAAGTTCGGATAATGAGGCTATGCTGCGGCATGGGCTGGGCCGTGAAGATGCCACATCGTCTGACCGTCACGGATTTGCGCCGGAAACGAGCCGGTCAAAACGTAATCGGTTTTGCGTAAACTGGCTTCGAGGGCGCAGTGCAGCAAAATGGCAGATATGCGACCCGACGCACCCCTTGCGCAGCAGCGGCGCTGCATGTGACCCTCCTGGCCCGGTAACATTGTCAATGCATCTACTCCTGATCGAAGACAACCCCGACCTCGCCGGAAACCTGAGTGATTTCTTCGAGGCTCGCCGCCACACGGTAGACATCGTACACAACGGGTTGTCTGGCCTGCGGTTCGCACTCGAAAATGACTACGACGTCATTGTACTGGACCTGATGCTACCTGGCATGGATGGCCTGGAGATCTGTGCGCGCCTGCGCACGTCTGGACGCACTACGCCAGTGCTGATGTTGACCGCGCGCGATACTCTGGCCAATAAACTCGAAGGGTTCGGAAGCGGCGCGGATGACTACCTGGTTAAGCCGTTTGCCATGCCTGAGCTGGAGGCGCGCCTGATTGCCCTGGCGAGACGTGGGCATGGAGAGGCTGCGCGCTCGCAGTTGATGGTGGACGATCTGAAGTTTGACCCTGAGAATCTGCGCTTGGAGCGCGGCGGACGCCGCATTGAACTGGCCCCGATTCCGCTGCGCATCCTCGATCTGCTGATCCGCCGCTCCCCGGGCGTGGTACGCCGCGACGAGATTGAACGCGACATATGGGCCGACGACCCGCCTGACAGCGACGCCCTGCGTGCCCATATCCATGCGCTGCGCAGTGCGATAGACCGGGGTTCGGACACACCCTTGCTGCACACCATACGCGGTATCGGGTACCAGCTGGCAAGGCCGGATGAGCGCTAGGCGTAGCCTCAGAAACCGCGTAGCGGTCACCCTGGCGGTGTTCGGCGCCGTGGTCAGTATGATCCTGGCGATAGCGATCTACCTGGCATCGCACGACCTCGAACAACGCCTGATCGATGACACGCTCAACGCCGAGCTCGACGATCTGGTAGAACGCCGCAAACGCAATCCGGAGTCACTGCCCGAGCGCACCGCGACCATCCGCGCCTATGTGGTAACGCCCGACGGCAGCGTCGGCCATGTGCCACGTGAGGTCGTGGCGCTCGGCACCGGCCAGCATCAGTTACACTCGACGGCACACCCTACCGGGCAGCGGTGCGCCCGGTCGGTGCACAGCGTTACGTGGTGCTGTACGACGTCAGTGCGCTGCGGCGTCGCGAGCGCGGATTCGTCATGCTGCTGGCCGGTAGCGTCCTGCTGATCACTGTTGTCTCGGCACTGTCCGGGCGCAGTCTGGCGACCCGTTATCGCACCCGTGACCGAGCTGGTGCAGCGCGCCGCGGAACTGCGCCCGGAGGAACCGCTGCAGCCGCTGGCCGGGCAGTTTCCATGGATCGAGGTACAAAAACTGGCCGCCGACATCGATGCCTATCTGGCGCGGCTACACGATTTCATCGAGCGCGAGCGCCTGTTCACCGGCGACATCAGTCACGAGCTGCGCACACCGCTGGCAGTGATCGCCGGCGCCACCGAACTGCTGTATGCCGACGATGCGCTTGACGAGCGCAACCAGGCGCGGGTGGCGCGGATTGGCCGCGCGGTAGCCGAGATGACCGAGATGACCGGGGCCCTGCTCGCGTTGGCACGCGAGCAGGAGACCACCTCGACGGGCGCTGCGACAGCGATGTGCCGACCGTGGTCAACGATCTGGTGGAGCGCTACCGGGCACTGTTTCGCGGCAAGCCGGTGGAAATGGTGGTCGAGATCGCTGACGGGCCGAATCTGCAGGCGGATCGCGCGGTATTGTCGATGGTGCTTGGCAACCTGCTGCGCAATGCGCTCAGCTTTACCAGCGAGGGCCAGGTCAAGGTGCGCGTCGAACACAACAGCGTTGAAGTACGGGATACCGGCACTGGCTTCGATGAGGTCGACATGGCTGCGTTGTTCCATCCCTATGTGCGCGGCGCCGACAGCGAAGGCGCCGGTCTGGCCTGTCGCTGGTCCAGCGTCTTTGCGAGCGACACGGCTGGCAGGTGTCGCTTGCCCAACCTGCCGACGGCGGTACCGTTGCGCGCCTGGTTTTCGCCCCCGCGGCCGATCAGGCCGTCCGCGACTGAAGCTTGATCAGGGCCCTGGCAGGGCCGGTCTTCACGCTCCCTTAACGCTTACTTTGCATTCCGTTCACGCGCGGTCCGTTATTTTCATGCCTCTGTCCCATCAACTATCGAGAAGCAGCGGAGCGCATCATGCAGCACCGCCATACAACCCCTTTCCCGGACGTCGATCAGCATCTTCTGGGGCGGAGGTTCAGATATGTGCCACATATACTGCTTGCTGGCGTTGCGCTCTTAGGAATGGGCACGCACCATCTACTGCTCGTCGCCGTGGGCCTGATCGTCTTGCTCGCGTTTCAGACCAGGATGCACGGCGTCACCTCCTCAAGCATTGAGCCCTCTCCGACAGTCTACGCGCCCATGGCGAAGGCGGCAGTTTTCCGGGTGCAAAAATCGAGTCGACCGCCACGCGCCCCATGAAACCGAAGGTAGTGGACGGAGGAAGCCTAGAACACGGCAAAATCGCCGATGAGGGCGCTGTTGACCGCCCCGTTCGCGTGGGCAAAGGACCGGGGAAGCACGAACCAGAGACTGGCGAGCCTACTGCCTTTCCTTATCTGGCTGCCCGCATCAACCGCCATACGATCAGCCAGGACCTTGTCGCTGCCCTGACCGGTGCGATTGTGGTGTTGCCCCAGGGCGTCGCGTTCGCGACCATCGCCGGCATGCCGCCGGAATACGGCCTGTACGCCGGCATGGTGCCGGCCATCGTCGCCGCGTTATTTGGCTCCTCGTGGCATCTGGTATCCGGACCGACCACGGCCGCATCGATCGTGCTGCTTTCATCACTCAGTGCGTTTGCCGAGCCCGGCAGTGCAGAGTACGTGCGGCTAGCCTTGACCCTCACTCTGATGGTCGGTGCGATTCAGCTGTTTATGGGATTCGCACGTCTTGGCACGCTGTCAATTTCATCTCTCACTCGGTCGTGGTCGGCTTTACAGCCGGGGCTGCGGTACTGATTGGCACCAGCCAGCTGAAGCACTTCTTCGGTGGTCGATCGCACGCGGCAGCAGCCCATTCGAAACACTGCATGCCCTGGCTAGCAGCCTCGACGCGATCAACCCGTATGTGGTAACCGTGGCGGTGGTCACGCTGTTCACTGGCATCGCGATCAAGCGCTACCTGCCACGTGTCCCCTATATGATCGGCGCCATGCTGGTCGGCAGCCTGACTGCAGTGGCGTTGAATGCGCCCGGCCATGGTATCGCCACGGTCGGCGCCCTGCCCAGTCGGTCGCCGCCGTTATCGACGCCCGCTTTCGATCTTGCAACGTTGCGCGAACTGGCCCCCGACCGCAGTCGCTGTGACCCTGTTCGCGCTCACCGAGGCGGTTTCGATCGCTCGATCGATCGCGATCAAGACCGGTCAGCACATTGACGGCAGTCAGGAATTTATCGGCCAGGGGCTGTCCAACCTCGTCGGGAATTTCCTCTCCGGTTACGTCGCTACCGGCTCGTTCAACCGCAGTGGAGTGAACTACGAGGCCGGGGCCCGGAACCCCTCTCGCTGCAGTCTTTGCCGGCATCCTGCTGATGGGGGTCGTTGTGCTGGTCGCTCCGCTGGCCGCCTACCTGCCGAAAGCGGCGATGGCTGGCGTGCTGCGGCTGGTGGCCTGGGGGCTTATCCATGGATACTACATCCGCAAAATCCTGCGCGCCGATCATTCCGAAGCCATGGTAATGAGCGTTACCTTCCTGTCCGCGCTCCTGCTCGACCTCGAGTTCGCCATCCTGCTCGGCGTGGGACCGCCGCTGATCACCTACCTGAACCGCACGTCGCGCCCACACCTCGAGGAGCGCGCGCCTGATCCTTCGCTGCCGAACGTCGCTTCAACGATGCCAGGCATCTGCCGCAGTGCCCCCGTTTGCGCATGGTCAGGGTCGACGCCGAGCTGTTCTTCGGCGCAGTGAACGACGTTGCCGAACGGCTGCGCAACGGAAAAGCGCGACCGTGTATCGCGCGATACTTGCTTGATCGCGCACGGCATGAACTTCATCGAGGTGGCGGGCGCGGAATTCCTCGTCCGGGAGGCTGTTCGCCTGCGCAGCGAAGGGCGACGCCTCTACCTGTTCCGCTTGAAGCCGGCCGCCAAGGCCTTCCTGGACCGCGGTGGTTATCTCGACGAGATCGGACGTGACGCGGTGTTCGAATCGAAAAGCGTGGGACTGGCCAGGGTGGTGTCTCTGATCGATCCGGCGCACTGCGAATGCTGCACGGCAATGGTGTTTGTCGAATGCCCCTGTTCCGCGCCTGGAAAAGCTGTCGAGGCTATCTGAAACGGTGGTCGTGTGCTTCACTGTCCATTTGCGCGGTGCTCGACCGGCTGGTCAAAGGCCGACGATTTCGGGGAGGCTGCCACCGGCGGCCAGCGCCGCTGTTCGAAGAGGGATGCAGATGCAGAGATCCGCTTTGAAAGGCTTACTGGCGCTACTGCCCACCGCCGTATTAGCTCTGGGCTTCGTCGCAAGCTCTTCGCAAGCTGCGGTGAGTGATGCTGACGCGGAACCGAAACCGGGCACGTATTGTCCGCGCCAAGGCTCGGTCTTCCTGATACTGGAAGAACTGACCGTTGCCCTACATAGTGTCGCTCAGGCAAAAGAGAACTTGTTGGTCCTCGATGATTCACAGACCGCCAATGTTCTGCTGGGGCGTGCTGGCACTGGCCTTGCGTTGGCGGCCAGCCGCGGCTCCGGGGCGCGTGTGGCCACCTTCATCGATACAGCTATGGCCGCCAAAAAGGACGGGGACCCCAAGGCCATGCTGTTGTGGTTTCCGACCCTCAAACGCGCACTGTCGGGTCTGCCGGCGGGCACCACGCGCGAGGCGGCGAAGACGCAGATCGCCGCAGCGGAAGCGATTGTTCATGGCCAGGCTGCAGGCGACGAGATCCGGACCCTGCTGCAGGCGAGGCAACTGCTGGTATGCGACCCTCTCGACATACCCATGCAGCAGTCCCTGGCGCACCTTTCCAGATTGCACAGGAATATTCTCCAGGGCAAGAGCCCCTCCGCTGACGACTTCAACGCGCTGATAGGTCTGCTAAACCGGGCCATGGACTATGGCTTGCAACGCCTTGTCAAACTGGAACGGCCGTAACGTCGGCCGCCTCGACCCGGGAGACGGGATCAGGCGCACCAGTCCAGTACTGCGGATCTGGCCCGAAGATGCCGTCTATCGTCAGAAATCAGGATCCCCCAAACCGCGGCGGGCCCAACGGATGGTGACCGAACAAGGGTCCGGGGAAGACCATCGCATCGCGTGTCGACAGAGCAGCTTCATGCGCACAGGAGACATTCCCAGATCGGTAGCCATGGTGTCCGACTGCATTGCACGGAGATTGAAGCTAACGGCAGAAGACGACACTCACCGGTCATGTCCCGGCAACACTACCGGGGTGCTTGATCGCCCTACACCGCGATTCCGGCTTATGGCAGCAAACGAGACAAGGTCGGCCTGTTCCAGATCAATTACCAGCTACACCCGCCACCGTTATCATGACGATTTAGTTGAGCATCAATTCAAAGGCGAGTAAGACCTGTAACGATGCCGGTATTTCAGCTTAGTGGTTAACAGGAGACAGTCATGGAAAACATCATTAGCAGTGAAGCCTTCCACAAGGCGTTATCGTCCCTTTCCCTGGCCAAACAACGGCAAGTCGGCGCTAAGTTCATTGCGCACGTTCTCGATCTTACCGACGGCAGGTGTAAAGAATATGCTCAAAAAGTTGCAGAAAAGAGCGACATAACTCCTGAAGCGATGGAAAGCGCATATCGTGCTGTGCACGCCGTTTACGTCGCGACACATCCTCATTCAGACCTTTCGCCAATGGATTTCCATAAACAGGCCGCACATTTTGTTGCAGAAGCCTGCGTGGTCTGTTTGGCGCCAACTTACGAGGGAGGCGCTGCGCACCACTTGGCTGAGAAGGTGGCAAATTATTGTCGTATGGCCCGAATCTGCTCTAGCGTTGAGCATGGTGGGGAGTATCCGAAATTCGCGGATGCAGAAGAATCAATCAAAGATGAAATGGATGCGCAGTACGGAATTCTCAGTGAGTTCCTGAAGAGTGCTTGAGATATTGCGCGCTTGTCACTAGCGTTTTCGGGGACAGACCACAGTTTATTTTTTTTGCGACCGCCCATAGCCGGGAGCGCTCCGAATCCGATCCAGGCGCGCAAAGCATCGCGTCAATAATCGCCCGGCGCGTTGTCATGATGCCCGTTCCTCGCCAGTTTCACCTGTAGCTGAATCGGCTGGCTACTTCCGCTTATGGCCGACTGCTGACCTTCACTGCTGGGGATTGACCAGGGCGGCGAGGCGACCGCGCTCAACGTCAGCAACCCCAAGCGGTCGCCTAGTCAGTTGCACGTTTTTGCCGAGAAGTCTGGCCTATTGAGCTGCAACGTCCTCAATGCGGAGCAGTTTATACCCTCGTTAGTCTGACCTTGTGGGCGATGGGCGGCACAAGATGTGAATTTTTCACACAATTAGTGCAACAACATCACACCATCGTCAAACCCAGTGGTTCTATCGTTCTCTTCCAGGGCAATTGATACCGTCTTGGAGAAAGAAATGAGTGCTTTGATACCGTATGTAGTCGAGACTGCGGAAGAACGGACAGTGAATCCAGAAAGCCGTGTCGAATCTTGGTTGGATGAAGAGTTCTTCGACAACTTGGTGGACATCATCAACGAGAACTTCGTTTTGGAAGTCGAAGCTAGTCTCGAACTTCGAAGCTGACTGCTGACCGCTGTATTACGACAATTGGGAATCGGGGTGCCAGTGTTCTGATTGACCAAGTCGAAGGGGCGCTGGCAGTCAGTACACGAGGAACTATGAGGTATATCGCAAGATGAGCGCGATTGATGCTCTTATTTACGGATTCACCGTAATTGTTGTGTTGGCCGTACTGGTTACGTTGATGCCGCGACGGCGCTGATATCGTGGCGATTTCGCAGTTGCAGAATGATGCGCCGCACTAGACCGCAACCGACCCAACTGAGACGTTCGACCTTAGCGCTAGAAACTTCCGCCCCAGTCGCTGACGCCACTTTGCCAGTGAGCGCGTATGACCTGCCCCTGACAAGCTGTCTCGCGGCGAAAACTACGGGCAACTCGTGGCTTGTGCGGCGAAGGTATACCGTGTGATTCGAACACCCTGCACAGCAGCCGCTAGCAGAATCACGGTTTCGCGGTCACGTAAACCAGGTTGTTTCCGGAGAACGCCGCGCGGTAAAAGTTACCGCTGCAGTAGTAATAATCCACCCCTTCAACCGGCGTCGAAGTACATCCGGCAGGCAAGGTGTGAACCACGGTCCCGATCGGAAGCGTCCCCGTAGCTGTCGCAGGTGGTGGCGGCGCAACAGGGGGCTGGTAGTAAGCCGCTTGCGCAGCGGCTGTCTGATTCGCCAGGGCCCCGCTCCAGACCGCCGTCCGGAACGCCGTGCGTCGGGCGACACCGGCAATGCTGAGCGGCGTGAACGGCAGGCCGATGATCGCGTGGGCATCGGAAATAAGGTGGATACTCAGGGGTCCGCTGGCCGTAAATGCAGCGAACAGAAGCGCCGTCAGGAAGGCGCGGCGCAGGGTAGTCTTGATAACAGGCTTCATTGGTTCCTCCTGTCCGGCTTCAGCGCAATGTGCCGGTCGCGGCGGGCAAGATAAAATCGATCTCTTTGGCATCCGGGGGTGGCACGAAATTAAACTCGGCGTCCGCAAGGTTTGCCCGGGTGTTCCAGTTGTTCATCAGGACCATATACTGCGGCTGTCCAACCATATGCCTAGTAGTGACCACGTACCTGCGCGGCAGCGGTTTGTCGCCGTCTGCAATCCAGATCTGCCAGTCCACATCCGGGCCGCTGAAGGCGAGATGATCGCAACTGACCCCCCCGACTACCGCCTTTCCAACGACAAATCCGGTGCGAACATCCTGCATAAGCCGATCGTAGGAATTGGCGTAGAGCAAGTCGGCCGCCGGGGCGACGAGATCCAGGGACTCACGAGCAAAATCCAGCATCCCTTCCAGTGTCTCAGGCGCGGAAACCGTTGCGTAGTATTTGTCCACGGGATGATAGAGCGTCAATGTCCTGCCGTCGTAGTACAAGGACTGGCTGGGAAGGCCGTCGTAGCGCTCCGCGCGCAATTTATTGGGCCGCTCGAGCGTGACACTGGCGGCGCTATCGAACAAGATCTTTGATCCCGATGTGAGTACCGCTTCGAGGGTGTTCTGAGTATCGACGCTGAGCTGCTGCACCTTGCTCAGGTAGGTTGTCATGCGGTCGAGAATCTTCGCAGCCTTTGGGTCCACCCCAGTAGCCTGCGCCATAGATGTCCAGAACGTTCCCAGCGCCACCACGACCAGCAACGCATGCAGCAGCGACCCGGCAGTGTCTGTCTTGTCGAACCTCGTCATTTCTCATCCTCCTTGCCAGGACATGTCTTTATAGTCTAACTGTATTTTCGGTCCAGGCAGCCAGCGACAGGTATAAAACCATGCTCATCAGGCCACTACAAGGTGAATGTCCCTGAACCCGTCACTCTTGCAGTGATGGGCGTCGGCTTGGCCGGTATCGGTTACCAACAACGCAAACAGCTCAAAGCGGCGTAGGCCTCAACCGGCATCAGAATGCCAACGTGAGTCTGCAATGTTCCACAAACCATGAGAGGCAACCATGAAAGGAATTAGGACGGTTGGGGCCCCCTACGGCCGGATTGTTTCGTCTGCACTTGTTCAACGAGAGAAGTTCCCGCAGAGATAACCGAGCAATTTGGTCAGATGATTGGATTCGACCCGCTGCTGCCGTCCAGGCCTGACGCGCTGAACGGCGGGTACTGTCATGCAAAGCGAACTTACTTGCGACAGAGAGGGGCAAAGATCTCGTCCGGATTGACGACCCTGTGATCATCGAGAAGATCCTCACTCACCTTGATGCGAAGGCCGTCGAGTCCGAAGCCCCTCGGTTGCCGCCATGCCGGTTTGAGGCGGTTCGCGGTGCGGGGCTCGACATCGTGTGGCCGCAGCTGCTGTCTACCGCAGGCATAGGTGTCGTCGCATTCCTGCGGCCCTGGCGCGTTTCCGCCGCACGGTAACCCTGACACGGCTGTGAGACCCAGAGACAGATTGGCTGCGCAATGCGCAAGGATCAGCCCCGCCTCGATGGGCTATCGACCGTCTATACGGTATCTGCCCCGTTACGAATGCGATCCTCGAGTCCTCCCTTGGCGCGGAGGCGAACCCCGCCGCGTGTCGATACCGCGACCGGGCCCGCAGCTGTGTGCAAGATCGGGTTATCGATTTTTCGGGCAGGTGCCCACACGGTAACGACCGCCGTCCCGATACAGGTTCGTCTCCGTGTAGATGTTCCACCACCCCATGGGATCGTTGGAGCCCCAAGCGTAGGTCAGGCCAAACAGGGCGTACGCGCGGCCACGCAGCGTGTGGGTGAAATTGTCGGCGAAATAGGGATCGCAGGGCGGCGCCACCGGACCTGTCGCGACGCGGACGGGGCCAGCCCGTTCGCTCTCACCTTCAGGGCCGAGTGCGGTGACCGCGTAGAAATACTCCGTCTCCGGCGTCAGCCCGGAGTCGGCGTAGCTGTTACCGGCGATTGGCGCCAGGTTGAGCCTGGCATAATCACCGTCGGCGCGTGCCGCTCGGTAGACGTTGAAACCCCTGGCGCCTGCGCTCCGCGACCAGGCCAACGAGATCGCGTCGTCCGCGCTGTCGATGGCGGTCAGCTTAAGGGGTGAAGCGACATCGACACGGCTGTCCTGATTCACCTCAACCGGCTCTTCTTCCCCGGCCAAACGTCCCAGCATTGCCCGCACGGCCCCGATCTGCCGACCCTTGCGGGTCGCGTAATGACCGTCCGTGTAGCCCCACCAGTCCCAACAGGCATTCGGATTGTAGGGTGTCAGGCTGGTGGCAGAAGTCTGTGGATAGAGCACGATGATCCGGTTGCCATCGGCCCAATCGTTGTATCCGGCGTAGCGATAGAACGCGTCCCCGATCCGTCCCGCATGCTGCAGGCAGCCGTGCAAGGCGACGTGAACCCGGCAGCGCGCGCCTTGGGCACAAGCCGCGGGGACATAGACGTAACCGGTTGCGGCCAGTCCGCTGCGCGAGAGATCGCCGACAACGAACTCTTCCTGCTCGAAGTCGAGCACCTCGCCGCTTAGTTCGCCACTCGCCTTTGGCTCGAGCCTGCCGTAGATATGCTGGAGTAGCGCACCGGCACCGTCGTAATCGCAATCGTTGATAAATTCCCCGCCGGTAGTGGCACAGGCTCCGCCGAAGTCCAGAGTCACCAGGGCATGACCGGCGTCCAGGTTGTCACGATAGTAGACACTGCCGGTATCGGTGAAGTGTCGGTAGTACGCGAGCAAGGCGTCCATGGTCTCCTGCTTCACCACCCCGTCGTTGTAGCCGGAGAATAGCCAGACCCTGTCGTCGGCTAGGTTCGCGGGGTCGTCGATGGCGCCGTTGCGTGCCAATACGCGGGTCCGCTCGATGGACATCGCCGCGTCCGCCTTGCCGCCCATGCAGGTCTCCAGCGCGCGACTTACGCTGTCACGAGCGCAGTCATAAGGCCCGCCGGCAAACACGCCGACTCCACTGATGATCGAGGAATAGGCCAGATGCAGTTGCACGCTCATGAAGCCGCCCGAGGAAATGCCCGAGACCGAGGTCTGGTCCAGGTCCACGTTATAAGACGGCAACTTGGCCGCTTCAGCCTGACCGCCGAGCAGAAAAACCGCCGCCAGGGCGGCCGCACACCGTTGCAAAACTATTGGCACGGGCGCTCTCCTTGAAATAGGTTCCGCTGCAAGATCCACAGTTCGAGAGGATGCATTGGTCACAACGCAAGGATAGCAGGATGGAATATCCTTCACCCCGATATGCGACGCCACCCAAGGCCCCGGCATCGAATCTGCGGGCTCTCTCTCCAGGTGCTTGCCACGATAGGGCCACGAAGGCGGATCACAGGCAACCTGCAGGAGCCCACGGGCATAGGAAAAATCGTTGATATACCCAATCAACTCTTTTGAAACCGATAGGTGAAACAAAAATCTCAAGCAAGAAAAGAGCTTCAGGCTGGATTCCTGCTTCACTTGTCGGTTTGGCCGATCGCGTCTCAGCACTGCGAGGCCCGCTACGCGAATCCGAAGCGATCATTCGATCAGGTCTAGCTAGCGGATCGACGCCTGCTGTCCGTTTCCGGTGGTCACCGTTTTTCCCAAACGCCGCCAATGGAAACGATGGCTATGCGGCGATGGTCAGCTATGCGGAAAATCTCGCTGAACGGCAGCTTTCTGAATCCCTGAGCGGCACGACTCGACTGCGGCCGTTCGCGCCTAACCACGGGAATGACTGCTCCTCAGCGATTGCTGGCGTAAGCGGTCCAACTGGCAATGTCAGCGCCCAGCCGCGCCATATCTGGTTCATCGATGAATTCCCGATGACCGTGACCGGCAAGTTGCAAAAGTACCGCGTGCGCGAACGGGCGCAGGAGAAGATGTTCGCCTGCATGCGCCTCTGGTCAGGGTCTGGGAGATTCGATCTCCAGTTTCAGCGCGATGTATTCCCCGAGGTCCTTCAACGAGACCACGCCTACCAGCTTCCCGTCCTTGACGACCATGAAACGGGTATTGCCACCGGACTGGGTCATGCGAGAAACGAGTCTGCTGGCGGTCGTGTCGGGAGAGACGCTGTTGGCGTCGGAAGGCGGCGTGACGAGTTCACCGAGGGTCGCGTAGGTCCAGCGATCGCGTGGTATGGCCTTAATGTCGCTGGTCCGGACACAACCTAGCAGCCTGCCGTCGTCCTGTACCGGAAACATCTTGAAGTGGTAGTGGTATACGTAGTCGTCTAGCCACTGCTGCACACTCAGGTCCGGCGGCACGCTCACTGGCCTGTCCTGCATAAACTGGCGCACCGGTTTATCACCCAGGATCTCGCTGACCAGCATTTGACGGTACGAGGTGTTGGCCGCCGTGCGCAAAAAGGCACCGATCAGCAGCCACCACATGCCTCCAATCACGTTGCCCTGAATGAATGCCAGCCCGCCCAACACCATGAAGCCAATGCCGAACCCGGCGCCGATACGACTGGCGATATAGGTGGCATAGCGCATGTCCCCCTTCCAGTACCACAGCGCGGCACGCAACATCCGGCCGCCGTCGAGCGGGAAGCCCGGCAGCAGGTTGAACACTGCGAAGACCAGGTTTACCAGGGCGAGATAGTGCGAGACGCCGATTACGGGCGTGGGCCAGCCTCGGGCCGTGGCCACTACTTCCACCCGCGAAAACAGAAACGCTAGCAGCAGGCTTGCCAGCGGGCCGGCGACCGCCATCAGAAATTCAACTTTCGGGCTGACTGGTTCCTCTTTCAGTTCGGCCATGCCGCCGAAGATGAACAGCGTGATCCCCTTGACCGTCACGCCGAAACGGCGCCCGACCAGCGCATGCGACAGCTCGTGGAAGACGATGGAAAAAAGGATGCCGATCGCGCCGGCGACCCCCATCCACCAATAGGTATGCTGTGAAAGGCCGGGGTAGTCGATCGGAAATAGGCCGGCACCTAGCGACCAGGTGATCAGCAGCGCAAGCAGCAACCAGGTCAGGTTGAGCTTGACGTCGAAACCGAAGATGCGGAACAGTCGATAGCCTTCGATTCCGGATGTCGATTCGGGTTTGCGCTGTCCCGGTAGGCCCGCGTTCATCTTTCCCCTCCGTGGAGTGGTTAGGATGCATGTTAGCCCAAAGCAGACGGGCGCTGGATGAAGAAAGACTTATCCCTCAGGGCTGGTGGACCAAGGCAAAGGGGCGCTATCGACAAAGACTGGTCAATAGCAAGCAACTCTGGTCTGGCAGCGACCAATGGCCGAAGCCTTGGGCGTCAGGACTCCCCATCACGCTCAATTACTGCCGTAGATTGTGGATGTCTAGGAATCTTAAAAGCGGGACAGCCTACGGCACATCATGCATCGAACAATTTTCCCTTTCCCTCCGCAGCTACTACAAGTCGCGGTTGACACGCGGGGCATTCTTGTTCCGTCGTCGTCTGGGATCGAATCAAGAAGTGCATCTGCTTCTCTGAAACCACCCATCTCAATACTGAAATGGTTCCCTCCACAGTCACGACAGACGTCCACGATTGCTGGTTTACGGCAATATGAACACGTCATTGTTTTCAACATTGTCGCCCCCAAATTCAGCGGCCAAGATTGGACAACTGCATTTACTGCCTATGCCTGCTGCTTTCCGGACAGTTATTGGCAAGTATAGCCAGAGGAATCAACTCCACGACATCGTCGCATTTGGCCGAGCTCTAAGGACTTTATTGGGAGGTCGCTACGCGTGCTGAATCGAGCCGGCGGCGATAGCAGGCTCTTCCGGTACGCCATCCTCCCTAGGATCTTGCCTACATGTCCAACATCCTCGCCGGTTTCCCGCCTTCCCGCTTCGCTATCACTGCGCACTGCCCGTGTGGACACTCGGCGCAGATCGACTATCGGCTGTTGCCACCGGAAACTCTGGTCAACAGTCCGTGACCAAGGCTTGTCTGCAAGATCTGTGGCAAGCGCGAACCATTGCTCAATATCCATTGGTCAGGAGCTGGTGGGTTCAAGTATTCGTCGGGGTAAATGGCGGCTTTCGACTGCGGTTTCAACCGATCGAGCAGTCAGAGGTTCAACGTCAGGTAGCAAAGTACAGCGGTCATTCGAGGCGACTGCTCACTGGCAAGTCGTCGGCCGAAGCTGTCGTTGGGGCTTTGAGCGGGCTATTTCCGCAATGGATCGGTTACCGGTTATAGGCCAGGAAATCTCTCTGAACGGCAGCTTTCCGATTTCCTGAGCGACCGGACACGACACTGACCGGCCGCAAATGGCCTTCCCCAGAGCGTCTGCTTTCTGACTCCAGTTTCGCCGCATAATGCCGCTGTGGGGGGAGGTAGACAGATTCTGTCTACCTCGCTCAACGAATAGTCTGTCTAATTCATTTGTTGCGAACTACTGTGTGTGCAGTCGGAAGTACCGTGATCCATGGACGACAAGCTACTTAAAAAATACCTCAAATACGCCAACACAGATGAGGCTTTTGCAGTTCTGTTTGTGAAGAAGCATCTCGCTGAAGCAAAAGGTCACTGGGTGGATATTGTCGATTGCCGGCGTTATCAGATGTCTCCCGATAATTTGCATTTTAAATACGTCGTAGGTGGCTTGTACAAGAGAAAAATAAAACCGCAGTATCCCCCAAAATCCGTATGCACCATTGATGGGAAGTTTGATGATCGCAAGTATTACTTGATGACCAGAGCAATAACGTGGGAAACCGCACACAAGGATATCGAACAGCAGAAGTCAAAGAATGCGGTACCACGAAAATTCAGGATTTCAGGTGTAAGCTACGATAAAAATCGAAGAAACAAAGACTTTTTCCGGGCGGATGCGCCACCAGAAATACAGGCCCTTGCAAAGAATCTTTCGGATCGCACTAATCCACTATGGGACAAGGCCTTGAAATACGCCAACGAGCCAGAGTTTGTCTACGAAGTTAAGAAAATTCACATCAAACAGGATGGCGCCTAAAATCGGTCAAGCCGTTCGCTGCGCTCACTCGGACTTTCAGCACTCCGCATAGCGGACATCACCAGACGCAACCTCGTTGCCCGCTCATGGCCGCATCCAGACGAGAAAGCCGACCATAACGGCGGCTTTATTCATGATTCAGCAGAGTAGTCCGTAACCAGCACCGAGCAACTGATCAGTTCACGCGCCACGCTTGCGGCATCTTGTCCTCTGGCGCGACTAGGACCTGCTTTCGAGTCTTTGTTCAAGTACCAGGGATGACCTTTTCATAGACGAAGGTTGTCCCCTTCCGGACGAGTTCGTACTTCCCGTCAGAAATGGGCCTCATTCGACCACATTTCTTTTTGTTCTCCGGTTCCCATGTCATGCAGAGCGCGCCCTTTTCGTTGACAAACCACTTGCCCTTTTCCGTGTAAAGACCTTTGCTAGAGCTGGCCCGATCAGTTGTTTGCTCCGCACTTCCGTCAGAATAAAATTTAATCTTTATCCCAACCCTCTTCTGCATCATTGCTTGAGATGCGCTGTCTTTCATGTAGAAGCCGGTTATCGTGTTTCCTGATAGCAGGCCGTAGACTCCTTTCTTGGTCAACCAGTCGGCCGCATGAATATTGCTGCTGGCGAGAAATGCGAACGCACAAATCGCCAATAGCGGAATCTTTAAAAACGGATTCATGGGTTTCTCCTGCAACGTCTTCCCTTTCTGTTGCCAGCATGAGCTTCCGAGAATTGACTGGAAAGCACCAATTGAGGCGATTCTGATATGCAACAAGTTCTCTTGGTGCCGCGGCCCTCTTGGAATGAGCCAATGGTTCAACAACGGAGCGGAAATAGACTTCGGAGTCTGAAACGCGTGGCCAGGTTTGGCCCTGCTCATCTGAGCTGCTTTAGACCGCTGTTGGCCGATAGCGCCCATTAGCGGGCGCTGCCCCGTCGCCTACTATTCTGTCTGTTCTGAGATCCCCAGGGCATCATCGACCTCGCCATCAGGCCGACGGTCCTGCGTCTTTCTGATCGCAGTGGTCACATGCGTGCTTCGGCCATTCGGCTTGCCTCCGCGGCCACCACCGAGTGCCCTGTTACTGCGCCCAGGAATGCCTGGTGGCTGAGCACAAGCAGCACCGAATTCCGCAAGGCTGTGACGGTCGCCGTGCGCGGGACGTCGCGCGGCAGGGCGATCTCACCGAACCCCTCGATGACGGCGTCGAAGTCGCGCAGGTGGCGCCCGCCACGCGTCATGCGCATCGCTCCCGACTCGAGGACGTAGAAGCGGTCACCCGGATCGCTTTTGCGCATGACAGCGGCGCCGGCCGGGACGCTCTCCCAAGCGGCAGTCCGGGCGATGGTCTCCATGACTGGCGGGTCAAGCGCCTCCAGCAAGCGGAGCCGAGGGAGAAGCGCCAGCCCTCGCAAGCCAGGCCAGACGAGGGCGAGGAACACCGGGAGCACCGCCGAAAACAGCAACACCGAGGCCTGGAGACCAACCGCGGTAACGACGACAGGGACCAGAATCGAGCCGGCGGAAGTTTACGCCGCGGCGCTTTTCTCATCGAGGTGGGTGAGGATCTGGTCGATGCAAGCAATAGTCTTCACCACCCCGCCGAAGGACCGCTGCCTCTGGAATACGTCGGCTTTGGATCGAGTGCTCTCCGTTCGCCCCGTCTGGCCCGCAACCGCAATCACACGTCGGGTGTGAATGACAGCACCCAGCCACTAGCCCGCATCCGTCACCAGCCGCACCCGGACCCAAACGCAAGTGAATGAAATACCGGTTGAAATCACCAAGTACAGACGAACACCAAAAATACAGTGTGTTTTCGGTCCGGGCGCTATCCCGGCCCTGGCTGGTCCGCGCGCGCCTGTGCTTGCGCTTCCTTCAACCCATAGCTGCGGCTATGGATTTCAGTCCAGCGCGGCGCCCAGCCACACCTGTCCTCAGCCAGCATCCGGGATGCCGGTGACGGATGCTGGCTAGCGAGCTAGATATCTATGGCCTCGAATTCCCCGGATGACCCAATGCTGCCTTTAGAGGTTAGCTGACTGTGTAGTTGTTCTGATGTGAGGGAGAAAATTCGTCACATCATCAGCCGTCACGCGCCATGGTGGGTTGCGCGGCAGCCTGTCGGGAGCGCTCGGCGGCGAGTGCGGCGATTTGGTTTCGGATTTCAGGGTATCGGTGCAGGAACCGGTGGAAGTCGCGCCCGCTCAACACCGCAAACCGGCAGTAGTCGAGTGCCGTGATATCGGCCGAACGGCGATCACCGCTGAGCAAAGCCATTTCACCGAAGAACTCGCCTGGACCCCGGGTGTTGATCCGCCGCCCGTCGACCATGACCTCAACCTCGCCTTTCGAGATCAGGTAAAGGGCGTCGGCCGGGTCGCCGGCCCGGATGATGCGCTGCCCCGGTTCGGCGGTGTAGGGTTGAAAGTGCAGCACCAGGACCTCGCGCTGCTCGGGCGTGAGACCGGCGAACAGCGGGAACCGGGCTGCCAGTTCCTCGGGAGTGAAAGTCTTATGGGTAGCGGCAAGCTGTTCGGCCTGCTCGCGGGCTGCATCGAGCTCCACCCGCACCCTATCCAATGCAGCCGCCCGACTCTCCTCGAAGCGCCGGCTGAGTTTCGGATTGCCCCTGACCCAGGCGCTGAGTCGGTCCGCACCGGCGAACACCAGCGGGTTCAGCGTGATCGAGAACAGGGCACCGGCCAGGATCAGATTGAACCCCTCGGTATCCAGCAGGCCATATGCCAGACCCAGACCGCCCAGGATGAAGGAGAACTCACCGATCTGGGCGAGCGCCGCGGCGACCGTGAGCGCGAGACTTAAGGGGTACCCGAGCAGCAGCACGATGGCGAGCGCCACAGCCGACTTGCCGACAAGGATCAGCCCCAGAACGGCGGCGACCATGCCCGGCTCGCGGACCAGGATCGAGGGATCGAACAGCATGCCCACTGAGACAAAGAACAGCACTCCGAAGGCGTCCTGCAAAGGCAGTGAATTGGTCGCAGCCTTATGGCTGAGTTCGGACTTGTTCAGCACCATGCCGGCAAAGAAAGCACCCAGCGCAAAAGAGATGCCGAACAGGGTGGCGGCGGCGAACGCGATCCCGAGGGCCATCGCGAGGACGGCGAGGGTGAACAGCTCGCGGGAGCCGGTGCGCGCCACCTCTCGCAGCAGCCAGGGCAGTATCCGCGGACCGAGCCCCAGGGCAATGGCAACGAAAGCCGAAACCTTGGCCAGGGTGATTGCAAGGGTAATCGGGAGGCTGTAATCGGATGCGGCGTGGGCGGTTGGGTCGGCGTTGCCGCCGAGGATGCCGACCAGGGCCGGAAGCAGGACCAGGGCAAGCACCATAGCCAGGTCCTCGACGATCAGCCAGCCCACGGCAATTCGGCCGGCGGCGGCGCTGAGTGCATTGCGACTCTCCAGGGCCCTTAGCAGCACCACGGTGCTGGCAACCGACAGGCTGAGCCCGAGCACCAAGCCGGCCCCCAGGTTCCAGCCCCAGGCGAGTGTGAGGCCAGCCCCGATTGCAGTGGCGATGACCATCTGCGAGACCGCGCCGGGGATCGCGAGCCGCCGCACGGCGAGCAGATCGGCTACCGAGAAATGCAGGCCAACGCCGAACATCATCAGCATGATGCCAATCTCCGCCAACTGGCCGGCGAGGGAGCCGTCAGCGACGTAGCCCGGCAGGAAGGGCCCCACCACCACGCCGGCGAGGAGATAGCCGATCAACGGCGGCATTAGCAGCCGCTGTGCCAAGAACCCGAACGCAAAGGCGAGCCCAAGGCTTACGGCAATCGTGGTGATCAAGGTCACGTCGTGCGGCATGAAGCCCCTCCTGTCCGCAGGAGTATAGGCATTCGCTGCTTGTCTGGAGCAGTCTGATGCCGATCGGTCAAGCCGTTTGGCCTGCAGCAGGCTCAGACCAAGACGCAGGCCTCAGCGCGCCCTTCGTCTACCTCCACCACCGCGGCACGTACAGCAGAAGCAGAGAAACTTCGGGGTTATCATGCTCGTGCTCACAAAGTCGGGTGGTGCGTGTAGCGAAAATATCAAGTGTCCGTTTTGGCGGGGTAGAACCCGAAAAAATTACGAATTCGCAATCTACAAGATCTGCATGCTGATCGGCATGCCTTGAGAACTGATCCCAGCCGGAACGCTGACCGATTTGCGGCTCTGTCCGCCACACTGTCCCCTTGAAGTCCAGCGACAGGCTACTACCAGCATATTTTGCGGCAGATTCTCGTCCCACCGATAACATAGCAATAATAAAAGCAACGTGTTAATGCTTCATCCGCCGATGCCACAATCGCGTGCTCTGCACTTGATGCCATCATTACAGGCTTTGCACCTGGCGCCAGGTTTTCAGGATTTTCAGGCCATATTTCAATAGAGATATTGTCAATGACGATCTTTTCCATCCCCTCATCGCCATGCGCTTCAAGTTCTTTGATGGCGATTGATTTCACATGTTCCTCTATCTCCTTTCCGAGCGTTTTCTTCTTGCGCGTTTTTTTGTAAACATCCTTGAAGTGCTTTTCCAATTTCTTCTTCTTGATTCTTCCCATAATATCGCTCCTCTCTGTTGGGTTTTCATGGACAAATCATCCATGTGTTCATCCCTATCGCCAGGCGAGTATTGTATACCGCCCCTTCACTATTATCGACTGAGGCCGATAAGCGGCCGTGTGTCGATGGCACGCATACGAACGCGGCGCCCAGCCATTGTGGGCGCTTTGACGAAATGCTTTCCATCGAGGAAGTATCGAACTGCAGTGACCGCTGGACAACCTGGGAGATAACGGGCTGTCGAAGGTCGAGTCAAGTCTGGGTCACTAGACTTCATTGCTGTCCTTTTTTCGCAGCCGGGCCTTAGGCCGTCGGGATACTTCGGCACGATTAGCACCGGCTGTTGACGATCACTACTTCTAACCGCCCAGGTACGATTCGCCGACAAGTTTAGTTACCCCGTGCCGTACCTGTGCCGATTCGGCCTCCAGCACGAGCTCAGATAGTCTTTCAGTCGTGGAGCGTGCGCGCTGTGCAAGCATGACCGCCAAACGACGCAGTAGCTTGTTGGCCACCATGTGATTCTGGTCAAGCAACTCCTCGAAGGCCTGGCGTGATATTCGTAGCACGACACTATCTTCGATCGCCCGAATGGTGGCGGAGCGCGGTTGGCCATCAAGAATTGCGATCTCACCGAAGCAGGCCCCGGATTCAAGCGGATAGATCTCTTTTTGATCAGGCCCGACATTCTTTATTACGTCGACCCCTCCCCGGTAAATTGCATACCAGGCATCGCCGGCATCACCTTCGTTGAACAGGATCTCTCCCGCTGCGAACTCTCTGACCTCGATAATATTTATGAGCTGTTGTATCTCCGCAGGATCGAGTGCCTCGAACATCGGGGTATCAAGCAGAAAGGTGATCATCCGTTCACGCGTAATGTGGGTTGTCATGGCGTCCTCCACGCCCAGAACATCCGGGTGCTGCGTTTATCTATGCACGAATGCCGATCGGATTTACTGACATGAGTCAAATTTGATGGCATTCGTGCGGGTCGCGAGAACATGTGGCGCGCGAGCTGACCCTGGGCCTGCAGTACTAAGTGGTGCACATCGAGGATTACGGCTGTATTAAAAGGTGCACAATCCACGCAGCCTGGAAGTGGGTGCGAACGTCTTTATCGGTGAACAAGACGATACCTTTTTCGGCCAGTTCGAAGACAACACCAATGTCGATACCGGCTTTCGCTACGATTTTGACGGGTCTCTCCCACGCAGCCCAAACGACTGGACGGTCCGCATCAAAATAATGACGTTCATCCCTTCTATACTCGGGTAGCTCAATCGGTCACGCAAAAACGCTGACGCATTCCGCATTTCGAGTCGAATAAATTTTTCAACCTGTCAGGGATTTGGGGTCATCAGTGATTTCGAATTCGTCAATTGCCTGCACTCTCCAACCTATATGGCGATATCGCGGGAGCCTTTGATGCAGCGGTCATCAGTTTCCCCCAGTCTATTGGTTACGGACTGGTCGCATTCGCTCCTCTGGGCATGGAGTTCGCCGGGCATGCCGCGGTATTGGGGATCTATTTCCGCGGTTTTTGCAGGTTTTTTGGCAGCTCTCATCGGATCGACACCTATCCAGATCACGGGGCCGAAGGTCCCGCTGACGCTGTTGACCGGTGTGGTCGTGGCAGACCTTGCTGCCCGGCTTCCACCTGGAGTAACCGGTGATACGCGGCTGGTCTTGATCCTTGGGGGAGTGGCGTTTTGTGTACTCGACCGGGGTGCTGCCATGCGATGCAGCGCGGAAAGCGCGGACGGGTAGGCTGATCTACTAGACTGTTTGCAATATAAGTCGCCACGCGATGTGAGGGTCATGTCAAAGGAACTGAACGAAGAAGATTGGGCAACCATTGCCAATATCCCGTTGTTCAGCGGCCTGAGCGGCGACGAGCTGACGAAGCTGGTCGAGTTTGCTCCTGTGCGTCGCTACAAGGCGCGTACCGTGCTCATGGAGAAAGGGGATGAGGCCAATGCCCTGTACATCATATTGGACGGGCATGTTCGTATCTTCGCGCAGGGCGACGAGGATAAGGAGATCACCCTGAATGAGCTGGATGCAGGCCAGTATTTCGGGGAGCTTGCGTTAATCACTGACGAGCCCCGCTGCGCCTCGGCGATCACGACCACTGATGCGCGACTGTTAGTGGTTTCCAAGCCGCTGTTCACAAAGTTTCTTGCTGCGACTCCGGACGCTGCGCTGCGCATGATCCATCACCTGGCCAATAAAGTCCGCGAGTTGACACGGGACATTGAACGTCTGGCGTTGCAGGACGTCTATGGCCGCCTTGTCGACATACTGAATGATCGCGCCGAGATCAGCGGTGGGCGCTCGATCACGGGGCCGGTTACGCAGCAGGAATTGGCGAACCTGATCGGTGCATCCAGAGAGATGATTAGTCGTATATTCAAAGATTTAAAGTGTGGTGGTTATATTTCACTTGAAGGTAAGCGCGTGGTCTTGAACCGCGAGTTGCCGGCCCGCTGGTAGTCGCACTCAAGGTCCACCGACGCGTTTGTACCCTCCGGCTTCTGCGCCTGACGACTGCCGCCGGTTGCTTCACCTGCCGATACCCGAACCGACAGTTGTGAATAAGTCACATTTTTCATGGGCATCATCTACGCCTGCCGCAGGCACCCCGATCCTATCCTTTCCTCCAACGGCGACAACAAGGTTTGCCGGATCAAATGGATTTCGAGGGGGATATTCTCATGATGCTCAAGAACACCACCATTGCCACCACTTTGACCTGCCTGCTCTGGGGTTCCAGCGCCCTGTCAGCCCAAGAGAGGGAATGGCAGATCGCCATGATCCATGAGCCGTCTGCTGCACAGCTGAAAGTGGAACAGCGGGGCAGGGTATACATCTACGATGGCCTGTACGATTACGAGGTCAAACTGGCGATGGACACGCAGTTCGATCGCCTGGAAAACATGATGTTCGTCAGAACAAAGGTTGAGACGCCGGAAGGAGAAACCGAAACCACCGATGATGCTGAGTGCTGACGTGAAGACCTCAGCCCAGGACAGCCTCGAGCGTGTGGGTTGTACGCAAAAGACGTTCGGCCAACAGGTCGGCCATGAAGCGGTGCAGCGCGGCGGCCAGGGCCGGATGTTGGTGTTCCATCTCACTGAGCGCGGCGGCGGTCAGTCGATAGGCCCTTACGGGACCGTCGGCGATAACGGACGCCGTGCGGGGCGTGTCGAGATAAAAACCGAGCTCCCCAAGCACGGTACCCGGGCCGGTTCTGCGGATTCTTACCATTTCCCCGGCGGCTGGTCGCAGATACACTGACACGTCGCCTTCTTCCATGAAATACAGGTCCCTTGAGGCCTCGCCCTGCTTGATCAGCTCATCCCCCTCGTTGAATTGCACCTCGGTGAGATAACCGAGGAATTCATTAGCAGCGGCAGGGGCGGAAAAAAGTCTGGACAGATGTTGCAGGGCAGTAGCCGATACGCGGTTCTGGCAATCTCCGATGGTTTCCAGCAGCTGGTTTTCATACCACTCCAGGCCATGGTCGAGATCGGTGAATTCCCGGATATACGAGTCTTTTTCCAGGATATGTCCGTCGAAAAGCTGATGATGCATCTCCGGTTTCAGCCCGGTCAGTACGAGGATGAATCCCTCTTTCTTGGCTATCAGGCGCATCCGGTTGAACTCAAACGCGGCGGACGAATCGACGCCGTGGACATGTTCAAAGTCGAGCACAGCAAATTCCAAAGGCATCTTCGATCGGTCTTTCGCGCGCTCCCGCAGTCGAATCGACAACTGCACCGTTGTGCCGAAAAAAAGGTACCCCCTGAGCTTCAGCACATAGAGCCGCTCACCGGCCTCGCTCAGGCAGCGCTCGTCGTCGAGTCCACGCTCGACCGTGCTCCTGGCATGCTCTCCGGAGAGTGCATAGCGGATTACCGGCGTACGGCTGTAGTTGAGTACAAATTGAATTAGCGCAGCAAGCAGGCCCACGATCAGGCCTTCGATAAATCCAACTGTGGCGATGACGACGAGTATCAGGGGGATCGCGAGATAGTCACCAAGCGGCAACTGGTACCAGCTCGCGATCAGCCATTTCATAAGGATTGAGAAACCGATAAAGAGCAGTAGTGCGCCGACGACCATGCGCGGCAGGAACCCTATATTGTCGGCCCCGAGGAAGAGGGCTGTGCCGGCAATAACGGCAGCAATCAAGCCGCTGGCCCTGTGTCTCGCCCCCAGTTCGAGCGTAAGACTGGAGAGGCTCAGGGAATGGAATCCCACCATACCCCCGGTCAGCCCCGCCACCAGGTTGGCTATCCCGGTAACCCGAAGTTCCCGGTTTATGTCGATGTCACTGCCGGAAAGCATCTCCAGGGCGCTGACGGTCAGGATAATTGAAACGGCAGTGATCACGACCACGGTCCCGATATTGGCCCATTGGTCCATAACGACCGACCAGTCGCCCTGGTTCAACAGTTGCGGCAATGCGAATTCAAAGATGCCGAATTCACTACTGTGCAGCGGACCCAGCAACCACCCGCCTGCCTCAAGCGTTTCTAGCGTCTCCCCGCTTTGCAGATTGATGAAAAAGAACAGGCCTACACCCGTAATCAGGACCAGGGGCAAAGCAGTCGCGGACGAGACCCTGCGCGACACAATAACGATTACCACCGCCACGGCCAGACCCGGCAACCAGCGCAGCAGAAGGTCCGGTTCGGCAAGCTGAATCAACCCGGCCAGGGAATCGATCTCCTGGCCGGTCATCACCCTTATCCCGCCGATCACGAGCAACCAACCTGTTCCGGCAAAAAAACCGCCGAGCACGGAATAGGGCAGAAAGCGTATCAGGCCGCCCGCACGAGCCAGACCCAGCGCCAGCAGGGAGACACCCGTGATCAGGGTTGTTGCGACAATTGCAACGACGATACTCAGCAATACTTGGCTGTCAGATGCTGATGGCGCTGCCGCAGCGGCGATGCCTGTGGCCATGATGGCGAGAATTGGTGCCACGCGGTCTTGTGGTATCGATATGGAAAAATTGCTGGAGCCTGCAAGGGGCAGGATCAAACCGGTAACGGCCGCCGTGACAAGCGCGATGTTGATTCCATACGCCAGATGGGCGGAGAGATCGCCCGAGAAAATCAGGGCGGCCAGGGAGACGGATGTGACCACGGTCAGCGCCCCGGTCAACAGCCCGGCATATGCCACGGAGAGCCAATCCAGTCTTTTTTTCACAAGGCCTAGCTCGCGTTATATGGGTAATTTTTCCCGGCGAATTTTCCAAACGCCGGTCTATACGTCAGCCATCAAAAGACGATTGGTCGGGCCCAAGGGGGATCTGTCCGGTCCGGGCATAAGCCTGAGGCCCGAAGCAGGGACTATCCGGCGTCCGTTATGTCGGTCGTTGCCAATGCCCCCTGATACTCACTTACAAAGTACCTTATGATTTGCCGGTGCCTCGGGGCCTCTTGCAACCCGTAGGGTAACGGATGATCGAAATCTGGACCGATAGTCAATTAACTTGCAATTCCGTATGGTCTTTATACGGTCGGAAAAGATGGTAATCACATGAAACGATGGCTGAAGGGACTCGTCGTAGGCATGTTTGTCGCCATTGTCGGCGTTGTCCTTGGGCTTTCCCCGGTTGGTGCCAGTTTAGAACAAGGAGTCGGAATCGCCTGGCTGTTCGGGATGCGTGGTGCGATTGAACCGCCTGAAGATGTGGCGGTGGTCGCCATGGACAGCCGCACGGGCGAAAACCTGGGCCTGCCGCCCCTTCCCCGCGACTGGCCCAGGTCCATGCACGGCCGCCTGGTGGACGAGCTGGTCTCCAGGGGGGCATCCACGATCGTGTTTGATGTGCACTTCGGCAGGGAAAAGTCGCGCGAGGATGACCAGCTCTTTGTAGATGCAGTAAGGCGCGCAGGGCGCGTCGTACTCGTCGAACTGCTTACCGGCAAGCGCCAGCCGATCAGTGACCAGCAGGGTCGGCACGTCGGGATTGTCTGGGCGGAAGAGCTGGTGCCACCGTTTCCAGGCCTTGCCGAGGCCGCAGCCGGTCTTGCGACGTTTCCGCTCCCAAAGGAAGGTGCATCGGTCTATCAGTTCTGGCTGTTCAAAGAGAGTGCCGACAACGCGCCGACGCTGCCGGCGGTTGCGCTGCAGTTGCATGCACGAGAGCAGACACAAATGATATTGGATCTGGTGCGTGCAGTCGCACCCGATGAGTTCTCCCGGCTTCCTTCACTTTCACAGGCCTTCAGCAATGCCGATGAATTACGCAACTTCATGCGTGCCTTGCGCAGCAGCTATGAAAGTGCACCAGATACGCTTGGAGCTTTCGAGTCGACCAGTCCCGCAGAGCCGCGCATATTGCCGGAACAGGCACTCGAAGGGCTCTATGCCGGAGAGGCGAATCGCTTCCTGAATTTTTACGGCCCCCCGGGAACCATCACAACGGTGCCTTACCATGCAGTTATTCTGGGCGGCGACCCGAATGTCCCGGACGAAGCGCTCGACTTTACCGGCAAGGTCGTATTCGTTGGGTATTCCGATATGTTCGACCCGGGCCAGATGGACCGCTTTTACACGGTATTCACGCGCAAAGACGGTGTTGATCTAAGCGGGGTCGAGATTGCAGCGACGGGCTTTGCCAATCTGTTGACGAACCGATCCCTGTCTCCGGTGGAAGGATGGGCCGCGATGGCCATGCTGATCGCCTTCGGTCTTGTCATCGGGCTTGTGGTGTATGCGATGCCCGCCTACGCGGGCGTACCTGTCGCGTTTGTTCTGGCCGCTGCCTATGGTTTTGCGGCCCAGTACGCATTCAGCGAATCGGCGATCCTGGTGCCGGTTGCGACTCCCTTGCTGGTACAGGCCCCGCTGGCGCTGTTTATTGGACTGCTCGGCCAATACCTTCTGGAACGCCGGCGTGGGCAGCGCATCAGCGACGCGATCAACTATTATCTGCCGGACGATATCGCCCGGGACCTGGCTCAGGACAAACTCGATACAGCCAAGATAAACAAGGTTGTCTTCAGCGCCTGCTTTGCGACCGATATGGCGGGTTTCTCGACCGTTGCCGAGCAGATGCCACCCGGCGAATTGGCAGAATATCTCAATGACTACTTCGAGACCTTGGCCGCTCCGCTGAAAAAGTATGGTGTGCACGTAACCGAGTTCAGGGCCGATGCGATCATGTGTGCCTGGACCGCCGAAGAGGCATCTCCCGAGCCTCGGCGTAAAGCGATTCTCGCCGCACTGGAGGCAGGGGTGGCGGTAAAAGATTTCAAGCAGCGCCACCCAATGGCGGAGGCGCGCCTGCGCATCGGTCTGGAGGCGGGCTGGGTCTATGTCGGGCACGCGGGGGGCGGTGGCCACTTCGTGTACAGCATCGTTGGGGATTCAGCCAACACCGCGTCGCGTGTCGAGGGGCTGAACAAGCACGTAGGGACAGAAATCCTTGCGACCGGTGACCTGATCGAAGGCTTTGAAAATATTGTGACGAGATACCTCGGTGCCTTCCAGTTCGTCGGCAAGACCGAGGCAATGCCCATATACGAGGTTATCGCATTACGCGAAAAGGCCACAGACGAGCAACTTGCGCTGTGTGAATCGTTCCAGGGCGCTATGGCCGACTACGATACGGGTGACTGGCAGTCGGCCGCGCAAAAACTGGAAAGGATGTTGGTTGATTTCCCGGAAGATGGCCCGTCGAAGTTTCTTCTGGATCGTTGTCGCCGTTACATGACTGAACCGGAAAGCGTGGGGGAACCCGGTGTGATCCGGATGGATGCGAAGTGAAAGCTGCGTTTTCAGAGGCCGGTTTTGCGACAATTTTGTTGTTTGCCGAATCGGCACCTGGCCGTTGATTGTGTCGAAAAAATTTACGGCTCCGTTACTACGGGCCCGCCCAGGTAGGCTGGTGTGTTCTTTAAGTATCTGGAAATTCAAGGCTTATTATTTGCCGGCATAGATAGTGCTTTAAGTTTTGGGATTGGAAATCTCGCCGATTTGAATATTGGCCCCGGGCTGATCCTGCGAGCAGAGATGCTCCTTTTCCATAAGCTGGCAGGCGCTTGGCGTGGTAGGTTAACTTGGGTTAGGTTACTTGGCTCTGTCCCGCTAAGCATCTATAAAAGGATAGGGATTCCTTAACAAGCGAGGGAGAGCTTTTGATGACACTGAAAAAGGCGGCGGCAGGGCGATATATTTTTACGGCTTTGGTGTTTTTCTTATTGTCGGGGCTGGTCCACGCCGCTTGCGACGCACCGGTCGGCAAGTTTGTCTCGATCACCGGTGCGGTCGGATTGCAATCAACCGGCGGCAGTTCCTGGTCGACCGCCAAGCTCGAAACCCCTCTGTGCGAGGGTGACACCATCCGTGTGGGCGAGCGCAGTCGTGCCGCCGTGTCACTTGTCAACAATGCCGTCCTGCGCATCGATCAGAACACCGCGATACGGTTGATCGACATCACACCGCAGGACGAAGAGACCTCGCTGCTCGATCTGTTCAGGGGCGCCTTTCAGTCATTCAGCCGCAAACCGAAGTATTTGCGCGTAAATACCCCGTACCTGAATGGCTCCGTCGAAGGCACCGAGTTTGTCTTTCGGGTGACCGATGATGAGGCCGTCATCACTGTGCTGGAAGGTGTGGTGCTTGCGTCGAATACCCAGGGCGAGGTGGCGATCCGGCCCGGTGAATCTGCGGTGGCCTCCAGTGGGCAGGCACCGCAACGGCGCATTGTCGTAAAACCACGCGACCTGGTTCAGTGGGGCCTTTATTATCCGCCGGTCCTGTCGACGGCAGGGCTTGTAGGTGCGTCCCCCGCGATTGAAAAGGCCGCAAACTGTGCCGCGAACGGCGATACCGCCTGTGCGTTCCGCGAGCTGAAGGGGATACCCCCGGCCAAGCGGGACGCAATCTACCACCTGTTGAGCGCTGCGACCCTGCTGTCGGTGGGTCAGGTCGACGAGGCGCGTAGCGCCATTGAGGCGGCCCTGAAGCAGGATGCGAAGTCCAGTGAGGCTTATGCGCTGCGCGCGGTGATCGGTGTGGCACTGAACGAAAACTGACAACGCGCTGGCCGATGGGCGTCGCGCGGTCGAGCTGGATCCGCAGTCGGCATCTGCGAAGATCGCGCTTTCGTATGCCCTGCAGGCCGATCTGAAGCTTGTCGCGGCGCGCGATACATTGCTGCAGGCGGTGGAGCAGGAACCAAAGAACGCACTGGCCTGGGCACGCCTCGCCGAAGTCCACCTCATGGAGGGCTACCTCAAGGAATCCAGGGTCGCCGCGGAACGCGCGGTCGCATTGCAGCCAGGGCTGAGTCGCACGCAGAACGTTTTGGGGTTTGCGGCACTTTCAGAGATCAGGGCCGCACAGGCGCAGACCACCTTCGAAAAGGCGATCGAGCTGGATTCGGCAGATCCAATGCCGCGCCTCGGCCTCGGCCTCGCGAAGATCCGTCGGGGCAATCTTGACGAGGGTGGTGCAGACCTCGAGGCCGCTGTCGCGCTGGACTCGAACAATGCGCTGTTTAGGGCCTACCTCGGCAAGGCCTATTTCGAGGAAAAACGCGGCCCGCTGGATGCGCGGCAGTTCGAGATAGCCAAGGAACTCGACCCGCTCGATCCTACCGCGTACTTTTACAACGCCATCAGACTGCAGACCGAGAACCAGCCCGTCGAGGCTCTGAGTGAACTCGAAGCCTCGATCGAACGCAACGACAACCGCGCGGTTTATCGCAGCCGCCTGCTGCTCGATAAGGACCACGCGGCGCGGGGTACCAGCCAAGCCAGGATATACAATAATCTCGGATTCCGGCAGTTGGGAATCAACTCGGCGGCCGAGTCGGTAACGATTGACCCGGCGAACGCGTCGGCCCACCGCTTCTTGTCAGATACCTATATTTCGGCGGCACGACATGAGACGGCTCGGGTCAGTGAACTTCAACAGGCCCAGATGCTGCAGGACATCAACATCAACCCGATCCAGCCGAGCCTTAGCGACACAAATCTCAATGTCATTACTCAGGGTGGACCTGCCAGTGCGGGCTTCAACGAGTTTACCCCCCTGTTTGAGCGTAATCGGGCCGAGGTCAACGTCGGGGCCCTTGGCGGCGGCAACGATACGACCGGAATTGAGGCGGTTGTTTCGGGGGTCTACGACCAACTGTCGCTAAGCGCGGGCGCGTTTGGTTACGACACGGATGGTTATCGGCAGAACAATGATCTCAAACACGAAATTTACAATCTGTTCGGACAGGTCGCCGTCAGCCCCGCTGTCAACCTGCAGGCTGAATATCAGAAGCGGAATACAAAGTACGGTGATCTCGCGATGAACTTCGATCCTGAGGTTTTCTCGCCAAATCAGCGCAATGAACTTGATTCGGAGTCGGTCCGCCTTGGGGCCACCTTCCGGCCGTCGGTCAGTTCAACCTTTCTCCTGCTGTACAACCATAAGGACGCTGATTTTTCCAAGACGGATCAGACCGAACTCGGCTTCCTGCCCAGCCCACCCTTTCCGCCTGGACTCCCACCGATCGTGTTGAACGAAGACCTCTCGACGGATGAGAAGTCCGATCAGGTTGAAGGGAGTTATATCTATCAGGCGGATACATTCAATATCCTTGCCGGCGCAGCGCATGCAAACGTGAATCGCAAAGATACGATTTTTGCCGAAATCGAAGATCCGCTGGTGCCGTTTCCGATTCCAGTAACAGATGCACTCATCGATGCTGATTCTAAAGACTCAAGAGGGTACGTGTATGGAAATATCTCGCTTCCCTCGAACACGACCTGGACGCTTGGCCTCAGCTATCAGAAGTACGAAGAAGAGCTCTACGACCTCAGTGAGGTAAACCCCAAGTTTGGGGTGGTGTGGAATGTCAGAGACGACCTGCGGCTGCGTGGTGCCTATTTCCAGGTAATGAAGCCGGTGCTGACCAGCAACCGCACATTGGAGCCCACACAGATCGCTGGTTTTAACCAGTACTTCGATGATCTGGATGCAACGCGCTCGACCCGGTACGGCATCGGCGCGGACTGGCAGCCAAACAGTGTCGTATCACTGGGAGGCGAGTTGACTCGGCGAAAGCTCAAGAATGCGGCTTTCGACTTTATGGGTAATGTCACTTTCGAAGATCGCGACGAATGGACTAACCGCGCTTATGCGTACTGGACACCAAGTCCCCGATGGGCGCTCAGTCTCGAAGGTGTCTATGACAAGTTCAGCAACGATGACGACTCATCACTGGCCGCGATCACGCCGAAGAATGTTCGCACCGTAAGCGTTCCGGCTAAAGTCTTGTATTTCCATCCTAATGGCCTATTTGGTGGTGTGAGCGCGACCTATGTGGATCAAAAGGTGGAGCGTACCGCCGCCTCCAGTCTGCCCCAGGGAGACAGCAATTTCACCGTGGTGGACCTGTCCGTCGGGTACAGGATGCCGAAACGCCGCGGTATCCTCAGCCTGTCGGTACAAAACCTGTTCGACAAAGAATTCAAGTACCAGGACGACAGCTATCGCGAGTTCGGAGATGAGCCGTCAATGTCACCGTACACGCCGGAGCGTGTGATCATGGGCAGGTTGGTTCTGAATTTCTAATGTGAAATTCCGACTCGGGGTTGCCCTCGTGGAATATCCTTGGTCGGCAAAAAATAAAGGTGAAAAGTATGCGTAAGTATTTCAAGTCAGGAGTATTTCTGTTCTGCACCGCCTCGCTGGGCGGTGCCCATGCGGACTGTCTGGTCGACGGCAGCAATGCGGTGAGCGTTCAGGCAAACTCAGGTCAGGGCAGCTTCACCTGTGCGGACCTGTCGGATGCCGACGGGCCGCTAGAGGACCTCGTCGCAATGGGGATTGCGACGCGTGGCGCAGGGACGGCAAACAGGACGGCTTCGTGGGAGATCAAGCCCGAGCTGCTGGATACGAACAATGATGGGATACAGGATTTTTCGTACAAGGTCTCCCTGGTCCAGTCCTTGAACGGCGGGCAGGGATCATCCTGCAACTACCTGTACGACGGCCAAGCGACAGAAGGGGACAATCTCGGTGATCCCGACGGTCCGGTGAGGATCAATGACCTCCTCGTTTGCGGCAATCCCGTTCCGGTCGCTGTGGAGCCGGAGGAGCCGGAAACGAGCATCATCACGACCGCGTTCGACAGTTGCGAGGCGACATTCGATTACGAGGATCAGAACGGCACCGAGGTGACGGATTTGAGACCGCCTATCGCCTTCTTCTACGACTATGGCGGCCCGAGCACACCCGAATCGATAGCCGCCTGCGCTGGCGCCACAAATCAGACCATTGGCCAGGTCGAGTGTATCCCGCCCGAGTTATATGTCCCGCAGACGCCGACCGGGGACTGCGTACTTGATAATTCCGATGGCACTCTGCCGCTGACGTGCGCGCCGATCAACATCGACGCGACGTTCGGCGGTCTCGAGACCTGTTGGTTCTACCAGAACAAGGTCGACCGTGAATCGGGAAACTACATACCGAGCTCAGGCCAGATAGGCGCTTTGGACATCAAGGTCGAGGTCACGGAGGGATCGACCTGCTACACCTATTTTCTGCGTGGCAGGGCATACATCAGTTGTTTCTAGCAGAAATCCGCCTGCGCAGCCGCTTTCTGGCCCGGTCCACACGGAAGAGCAAATAGGGGTCAAGCAAATAGCAAGCAAATAGGGGTCAGACCAGAATGGCGCTGAATTAAGCTCGGATGCCCGATTAATCATGGGCTTGCGAGCCATTCAGCGCTGCTTCTTCGGGTGTCCGTTTTCCCGAATATAAATTCCCTTGCCTCTGCCCTCGGTTTGGTGAGCAATGGAAACGGCTTCGGGCGCCGTTTCACAGCGCGCGCTCCACCCGCCCGGGGCGTAGTCCAACCCGCGGCTCGGCGATCAGTACGAGCAAGGCGTTGATGGACATCGCCTCGTGAGTCCCGCCGCCGCGTTGCTGCCAGGCCATCCAGATCTGCACCGTGTGTTTGAAGCTGAGTTGTCGCGGGATCTGATCCGCCAGGAGAGCCGCCTGCGCCATCAGCAGCCGGATCAGATTGTAGGCGAGCGAGAGAGACCCACAGCTCTTTGATGGCCATCTCCGGGGTCTTGCAGCGCAAGTGCTCCATGCCAAGTGTCGTCTTGATGTTGCGCAGATCCAGCTCGACGTTCCAGCGTTGCCGATACAAGGCCTTGAGCAGGTGTTCCGGCGTCTCCTTGGGGCACAGAAAGGTCGTAACCATGATCTTGCCACCGGCTTGGAATTCCCTCACTGTGAGCGTGTCGGGTGCCTGATCGTACTCGACGGGGCTCATCCAATCGGGCTTCTTCTTTGGCTTGGTCAGGACGATGAGGTGATCGCGGACCCCGAGCGTCTCGCCTTTGCTGAAGTCGGTGCTGCGCTTGCGCGCCCCGTGCTGCTCGAACAGCCCATCGACACCGCCACGGATCAACTCCCAGAATAGGAAATAGGTCGCGTAGAAGGCGTCGCCGAGCAGGATATCGCCGCTTTCGAGCGAATCGAGCATCTCGCGCAGCAGCGACTGCTCGTCGCCGCCCTTGCCTTGGCACGGACCCACGGCGCCATCGAGCAACGCCCCGCTGGCCAGGCACAGCAGTGCCACCAGACGGCAGATCGGAAAGCCCAATCCCGGCTTCTGGCTGCTCGATTGCGGATAAGCGGCTTGATTGGCTTCGGTGTCCGCCAGGGTCACCGTGGCACCATCGACCAGACGCACCCGACGGCCCCGCCAGTGCCACCAGGAGGCGGCCTCCTCGGCCACGATCCCGCCGCTCTCGCGCGCCAGGGTCGAGACCATGCTCACCGGCAGGCGCGAGCGCGCCTTGCAGTAACCGCCCGTGTCGGTGCTGCCCGGCTTCAGCCCCCCGATCACGCGTTTGACCATGGCGTCGTTGACCACCTGCTGGCAACTGCCGTCGGCCGACAGCGCCTGGGCGAGAAACATCGACAAGGTCTCCGTGGGTGGAAACAGCCGTTCGCGGTGCTCCGGCAACAACGCCTCGACTCGGTCAAACAGTTGCGGCCCGGTCAGCAGATTGAACATCGCATAAGAATCCGCGTTGCTCGCGTAATGGCGCACACGTTGCTGTTGCCCGCTCACCGGGTGATGGCTAGGACGCATGGGGGCTGGCTCCTCGGGTGGTTGCTGTTGTTTCGCAACTTCCAGCCTACCATCCGGGACAGCCAGCCCTCTAGATTTTCATTCTGCATCAACCGGTTGGGCTTAATTCAGCGCCATTCGGGTCAGACCACGGTTTTCAATTGCGGAAATCGGCTGGGGCCCCGCGAGGGGCCCTTTGCTCTTTTTGTGCGCCGATGCCCGGAGCATTATCTGATCCATGTGTTTGTGTTAATTACATCTTGGTAAACCACCGCCTCTGGCGGTGAGACACGAAGTGGCTCTGCCGTTCCGGCGTGCAGGGAAAATAATGGCCTCCATGAACCGGCAAGTTCTTTAGGAGGCCATTATGAGAGAGTGGCAAAGCCAAGCTCACGTTAAGCATTATTGCAAATACCACGTGGTATTTGTGCCGAAGTACCGAAAGAAATCGATTTACGGCACGCTGAGGAAGGACATAGGCGGGATATTGAGAGAGTTGTGCCGCCAGCATGGGGTGGAGTTGGTGGAGGGATATGCGATGAGCGACCATATCCACATGTTGCTGATGATTCCGCCCAAGTTCAGTGTGGCGAATACGATCGGTTTTCTGAAGGGAAAATCTGCGATTCGGATATTCAGGGATTATTTGCAGGTGAAAAGGAACTTCACAGGGCGTCATTTTTGGGCCAGAGGGTACTGCGTGAGTACCGTTGGCTTGGACGAGCAGATGATTCGTGAATATATCAAGAATCAGGAACAGGAAGAGAAGCGCCAAGAGCAGATGAGGTTGGCGGGGCTTTGAGTATCGAGCCCCCTCTGGGGGCTTTCATCATACTACCCGCTCTGCGGGTAGTATTTGATTTTGCACCACTATCCACCAGATGGACATCGATACGAACGTGCGCGTTGAGACCAAGGAATATTCGAGGTGAAACGCCTCATTAGATTCGCTGCTGACCACCCCTGGCCCGTCCTCGCAGTCCTCAGCATTGCTGACTGCCATCGCTGCCACCCAACTGCCCAAACTGCACATCAATATCTCCGCCGAGAGCATGCTGGAGAAGGGTACACCAGCCTGGGATTACTTCGTCGAGACCGAGGAGATGTTCGGCAGCGAGGATCTCGATCCTGTTCGGCGTCCCCAATCTTAAGAACGTCGAGGGATACATCCACGCGCAGCCCTACCTGTCGTAGACTTGTGCCCGGAAACGCGTGTCGACAAGCTTGTCGATGCAGATGGCGTCGGCGACCTGCAACTGGATGGAACCGGCGGTCGGGTGGTCATGGGTGCACGGTGTCACATACTGCCGTGTCCGACGCGCTGTTATCCCTGTTGCTGCTTGTCGCGAAGGTTCGCAACGCAGAGCCGAGATTTTTTGGCGCCAAGATGGCTGATCATGAATTGTTAGAGTTCCCCTATATTGCGCCGGACATGACCCATGACCCCCTGTCGGGTTTTGTGCGAGTGGTAAAGGGGCAATATACAAGCTAGTCTGGCGTTCGTTATAAAAACATGGATGGTTTCTCCATGAATACCCAATAGAGAGGAAAAATATTATGGGAAAAATCACGAAGAAAAAATTCGAAAAGCACTTCAAGGGCGTCTGCAAAAAAATGGGCAAGAAAAAAACGCTCGGAAAGGAAATAGACGAACATGTAAAGTCAATCGTCATCGAAGAACTTGAAGCGCATGGCGATGACGGGATGGAAAAGATCGTTATTGACAATATCTCTATCGAAATATCGTCTGAAATTCCTGAAAGTATGGCATCTAGTGTCAAGCCTGAAAGTATGGCAGCTGCGAGTGTTGCATCGACGCGTTGCATGTATTATTGCTACGTTATTCGTGGCAGGATTATCTGCCAAGAAATTTGCTGGTAGGAGCTTGCTGCTGGACTTCGAGGGGACAGCTTAAACACAGCTGTCGGTACAGAGCCTGGCAGGTGGGCATAAGGGTCTCGCATGGCCCGCGGTATAGACTTTGAAGGGGGCGATTCGCCCCCTTCTCTTTTTTTGTGCGCCGATGCCCCGGGGCATTATTTAATCCATGCGTTTGCGGGAAAATCGGGACAGACCACGGTTGAGTTCAACCGTCATCTGTCCCCGAGGTATGTCATCCTTTCAGTGTCGACCTTGTACCCTGGCACATCCTCCAGGCGGTGTTATGCCCATTTCGGCGGCAGCCATCCGGTCCCTGAGAAAGTCATGCAGACGTGAGCGAAGCCTGAAGGCGGCTTTGGAGTTCGGTTAATAATTTGGGGACGAATTTCGCCCCGGTGTTTTCTCGTTTAAGATCCCCCGTTTAGCGTAGGATCCGTGACGCCGGCGTGATCGTAATCTTGAAGGAAAACATGCGGTGAAGCGCCTCATCAACTATGCCGCTGACCATCCCTGGATAGTCCTTCTGGTTCTCGGCATCCTTTCATTACTTGCTACTACCCAACTTGGCCAGCTCCGCATCATGGTCTCGGCCGAGAGCATGCTCGAAAAGGGCACACCGGCCTGGGACTATTTCGTCGAGACGGAAGAGACCTTCGGTGCCGAGGACGTCGCCATCGTCGTGCTGCGCGACCCGGACATCTTCGACCACGACAAGCTCGTCCAGGCCCGCTATGTGCTGCGCGCCATCGCGGACCTGCCCGGCGTGGTAGGGACATCGAGCCTGTTCGACGCCAAGAACCTCAAGAACATCGACAACACCATCCACGTCAAGCCGTACCTGGTGAATCTGCCGCAGACCCCGGCCGAGGCGGCGCAGGTCAGGGCGGACGCGGTCCGCAATCCGCTGGTGCTGGGCAACCTGATCTCGGCCGACGGCCAGACCCTGGCGATCAACGTCTATCTGCAGCGCGGGGCGGCGGACCCTGACTTCGATCGCGAGATAACCGCGGCCATCGAGCAGCAGATCGCGCCGCTGCGCGAACACATCGACACCGTCTATCAGGTCGGGGTGGCGGCGATGCGCAGTGACCTGACCGCCAAGCTCCGCGCCGATCAGCAGGTGTTTCTGCCGCTCTCGGTGCTGGTGCTGCTGCTGACCCTGGCGTTCAGCCTGCGCCGCGCCACCGCGGTCGTGATGCCGCTGGCCACCGCCGGGATCAGCGTGCTGTGGACGCTGGGCTTCATGGGCTGGCTGGGGATCCCGGTCAATATCATGACCTCGATCGTGCCGGCCCTGGTGATCATCATCGGCTCCACCGAGGACATCCACCTGCTCGCCGAGTATGCGGCCGGGGTGCGCGATGGCCTGGACCGGCGCGCAGCCATCGGGCGCATGGCCGACAACATGGGCGTGGCCGTGCTGCTGACCTTTGTGACTACCTACCTGGGCTTCCTGTCGATCGCGCTGAACGACATCCAGCTGCTCTATCAGTTCGGCCTGGTGGCCTCGACCGGGCTGCTGTTCAACTTCGTCATCACCGTGGCGCTGGTGCCGGTGATGCTCCGCTGGCTCGGCCACCGTGCGAGCGCCGGCACCGCCCGCGGCCAGGTTCAGACCTGGTTCCAGCGCTGGGCGGTCGGTCTGCTGCAGGCGGCCGAGCGGCATCGCCTGAAGGTGTTGATCACCGCCGGCATGCTGGCGGTCGCGGCTATCCTGGCGGCGACCCAACTGCGCATCAACAACAACCTACTCGATTATCTGGATCCTGCATCGGACCTGCGCACGAATGTCGAGCGCATCCACCATGAGCTGTCCGGCGTGCACTCGTTCTCGATCGTGGTCGACGCGGGCATCGACAACACCTTTCTGCAGGTCAAGTATCTCGAAGAGGTCCAGAAGATCCAGGGGTTCCTCGCGGGCATGGATGCGTTCGACCGCTCGTTTTCCTTCGCCGACTTCGTGGCGCTGGTCAACACGGTCATGGAGGGTGAGGGGGAGGGGGGAGGCGAGTTGTGGCTGCCGGAGAGCGACGACATGGTGCGCGAGTACATGCTGTTCATCCGGCATCGCGATGTTGCCGGTTTCGTCTCCGAGCGCTTCGATCGCGCGCGCATCCTGGTGCGGCACAACATCAGCTCGTCGGATGTGCTGAACCGGGCCATTGCCGAGCTGCAGGGCTATATCGACGCCAACATCGACCCCTCGCTGCGGGTCGAGATCACCGGCAAGTCGGTGTTGTCGAACAGGGCGGTCGAGGAGATGGCGTATAGCCAGCTGCAGTCGCTGCTGCTGGTCGGCGGCGTGATCGTCGCGCTGGTCTCGATGCTGTTCGTGAGCCTGCGCGCCGGCATGATTGCGCTGCTGCCGAACCTGTTCCCGGTCGCGATGCTGTTCGCGGTGATGGCGCTGGCCGGTATCCCGCTGAATGCCGGTACCAGCATGGTGGCGGCGATCGCACTGGGCATCTGCGTCGACGACACCATGCACGTGATGTCGCGCTTTCACGAGGAGCTCAAGCGCCACGACAGTCGCGCTGACGCGCTGGTGGCGATGATCCGCGCCGAGGCCGTACCGATCTTCGCGACCTCGATCGCGCTGGCTGCAGGCTTTGCGGTGTTTGCGACCTCGAGCTTCCAGCCGGTCGTGAACTTCGGCCTGCTGAGCGCCATGGTGATCCTGATCGCGCTGCTCGCCACCTTCGTGCTGACGCCGCTACTGCTCGGCTCGACCGAGCTGCTGACCGTCTGGGATCTGCTGTCCTACAAGGTGCAGAAGGAGGCGCTGCAGAAATCGCCGCTGTTTCAGGGGATGCGTGTCTGGCAGATCAAGAAGATCCTGCTCGCCAGCGAGATCCGCCATTTCGCCAAGGATGAACGCATCATCCGCGAAGGCGAGATCGGCAACGAGATGTTCGTGGTTCTGGAGGGCAGCGTCGAGGCGCAGAAGCACACGGACGATGGCGCGGTCAAACACCTGCGGGTGATGAATGTCGGCGACTTATGCGGCGAGGTCGGGCCGCTGGCGGGCGGGCAGCGCACCGCCGATGTCATCGCGCTCCAAGATACCCAGCTGCTGGTGCTGAGCTGGGGACGTATCGATCGCCTGACCCGGCGGTTTCCGCTCCTGGCGTTCCGGCTGTTTCGCAACCTCACGCGGATCATCGGCGCGCGGCTGCGCCAGACCAGCGAATACAAAATTAGCGCGGATAAGCGGGAGTCGACCGCGGCAGAGACGGGCGACGGCCTGCGCTGAGCCGCCGGGCCGGCGTGCGGATCAGTCGCGGCGCTGTTCGATCAGACTCAGAAGGCGTCCGATATTGTTGCGTGCCTGGCGCTCGTAGCGCTGGTTGAAAAAATCGGTCAGAAAGATCTTCGGGCGCGCGAGCAGGGCCGTCGAGGAAGGCCTTCTTGCCGCGGTAGTAATCCTCGTCCGGACCCTGGAACTCGGCCTTTACCGCGACTGAGTCCTTTTCGAAGCATTCCCAGGGGCAGCCGAAGCTGGCGAGGTCGATATCGCAGATGAACCGGTGATCGGGGGCATCCGGCGTCCGGCTGTGCGTCGTCACCAGGATGAGGTCTGTCACGGCGCTAATGAAGCCGCTGTCCATCACCCCGGCCGCCAGTTGACGAAACAGCTCGGTGCTCTGCTGCTCGTTATCCTTCACGCCCGGTTCGTTGATCACGTCATGGAACCAGATGGCCATCTCGACCTGGTCGGGTTGGCGGATCTCTCCCGCGGCCAGGTCCAGCTGTTCCAGACAGTGCACAAGGTGGCCCTTGTCGTGATAGTGGCGGTGCGGCTCGGCATAGCGCCGTGCCACCTCTTTCCAAACCGCGGCCGGATCACTGCCTGCGCCAGGTTTCAGGCAGCGCTGCCATAGCGCGACGAAACGCCGCCTGAGCAGGGCATCGCGCACCGTCGCGTCGGTCTGTGGAGTGTCCATGATGTCACTGCGGTTCGTCGACATGGTTGTCCGTTCGAAAGTCCGTCCTGGCTGTGGCCAGCAAAATTCGCCTATGCCCTGAATCCGCAAGGATCGGCGCCGTCCGTTGGCGGCCCCTTGGCTGACCGAAATATACGGTTGCAACAAGCGCGCGGCGGCAGCGAGGAGTGTTATGACGGTGTCGGCAGGCCAGTGTTCCTCTTGAGAGCATAGACCGGGTTCTGTGCAACACCAAGGTAACCAAAGCTGGTGTCGCTATCTCTCTCGCGGGCTGAGAAGGTGGCAGTGGGTCGATGTTGCGGCCTGCGCGCCTCCGCAGATCCAGACCAGGGGCCGCCGGTCAGGCTGCCTTACAGAGGCTGCGAATCAGCTATGCTTCACATGCAGGAATCTTCGAACCGGCGACGGAGGGCTGGGCGCGACGTGAGAAAGACAGACAAGGTGGTGCGTCGATGTCCTTGCCCGGTTTGCCGTCAGACAAAGATTAGGGGTTGATGGAGGCAGTGATGGATATGTGGCTAAGGTTGGTGGGGCGCGTGATCTTCATCGTCGGGATAGCCTGGTGTGCCCCGGGGGCCGCCCAGAACGAGCAACAGCCCGCCGAGGACGCGGCGGCGAGCAGCGATCTCGATGTGATCGATTGGGGTTTGGCCAAGAAACGCATGAAGATGCTGAGCCAGATGGGTTATCACCCCTTTCTGATGCCGCTCATCATGGAAAATCGTGATGCCATTGGTCTGAGCAATGAGCAGGTCAGGGTTTTTCGTGACTGGCGCAGCAAGTATCGCGTCCCCCTGTTGCATGCCATGAACCAAATCCTCCAGGAGCGGGTCGCATTTCAGCGCATCGCACTGAACCCCAGGACAAGCGAGGAAGTGCTGCTTGCGAAGCAGGACGAAATCTTCAAGCTTGCATAAAAAGGTTCTGAAATACCAACTCTCCTGCAGGCGCACTATCCTCGACACTTTCACCGATGAGCAGTGGGATGAGTTCAGGTTTGTGCTCACCGAAAACGGCTATTCACTGGATTGATGTAACTTGTCGCGCATTTGGCAGGTGTCATAGTTTTGGAATTAAAGAAGGGGACAGCATGCAAGCTTGGCGAATCGGACTATTGATCCTTTTGTTCAGCGGCTCCGCATTGGCGGTGATGCAGAAAGAGGAGGTAAGTTACAAAGATGGCGATGTAACGCTTAAGGGGTATCTGTTCTGGGATGATGCGTTCAGTGGCAAGCGCCCCGGTATCCTGGTGGCCCACGAATGGTGGGGCCTGAATGATTACGCCAAGTTGCGTGCAGAGATGCTGGCAGAGATGGGCTATGTGGCTTTTGCAGCCGATATGTATGGTGAGGGTAGGAACACCAGGCATGCGGACGAGGCCAAGGGGTGGATGCAGCAGATCACTTCCAATATTGAAACTTGGCAGCGCCGTGCAAACCTCGCATTGGAGCAGTTGAGATCCCACCCGAATGTCGAGTCCACGAAATTGGCTGCGATCGGTTATTGCTTCGGCGGGGCTACCGTGATGCAGATGGCCTATCTGGGTGCCGATCTGGATGGTGTGGTTAGTTTCCATGGTTCACTGCCACCGGCGACCCCTGAACAGGCCAGCAAGGTCAAAGCGCGAGTTCTTGTCGCCCATGGTGACGAAGATAGCTTCGTTCCGCCAGAGCGCATAGAGGCCTTCAAAAAGGCGTTATCGGAAGCGGGAGTCGACTGGGAAATGGACATCTACGCTGGCGCGCGGCATTCATTCACCAATCCATATTCAGGCGGTTATGGTATGGAGGGCCTTGCATACCAGGAGCAGGCCGACCGCCGCTCGTGGTTGCGGATGCTGGCGTTTCTCGAAGAGCTGTTCGAAGAGCCGTTGTAATCTCTTGCATGCCGCAGCTGGTCGACGCTGCTCCTGGTGACCTCCAATCGCAGGCCCGCACCAACCGGGTGCACTAAGCCTCTGCTCGCATCGGGATGGGACGGGGCTGGCGCTGCCGAAGACCTCGGATTGCTGCGTCGGCGCCTGGGCCATCCAGAATGGATCTTGGCCAGCAGTACCTTTGTTCCGGGATGACGAAGACGGAGCTCGCGCATCTCAATGAGACGGGCATGGAACAGCAGTTCGCCGTAGGCACACAGATCGTCCGTGCGGGAGATTCGGCAGGCTGCCTGTATTTTATTCTGAGCGGTGAGGTGGGGGGTTTTGGTCGACACCGACGCAGGCAACCAACTCAGATTGACGACGCTTGGTGCTGGAGCGGTTTTTGGCGAAGTTGCCCCAGTCAATAGGGAACGACGCACGGCCAATGTCGCTGCAACCATGGACTCCGTTTGTCTGCAAGTATGTTTTGATGCACTGGAAGACGGAGTGAAGACGAAGATGCTGGTCAACATGGCCAGTTCTTTTGCGAGCAAAATCCAACAGGATACAGAATTGATGCAGTATTCAGGCTGAGTGCTGTGAGCAGGAAACAGCCCATGTCGGCAACCCAATAGAGCAGGAGATTGTAAAGTGTATTGGTGGCAACCGGACGCCTGCGCTCTGAAGGGGACGCCTCCTGAAAGGAGGCGGCGCCATGAACAAACCGAGAGGCGGCTCAGGGTTGTAGTTCGAGGTCCGCAGAACTTCTGACGGCAGGTCGGGCTGTGCCCCACATCGGCAGGCCCAGCCTGCCCTACGGCTGCTCAAAGCCGCTCGAATGGAGCCTCAACAGTGAACTCAGACAGAGCCTTTTAAAGTCTGTTGATTGCCTCCCGATTCACCTCGGCACAATAGAGGCACAAGCATGGCGTTGTTCAGCGGTCTGGTGGCGGCTCGTCTTCCATAGCCGGCTTCTGTCGCGGCTCTTCGGCGTCGATCAGGGGATAGCCGTCTGCAACATAGGCCGGCCCTTTCATGATCATGACAACGAGACAGCCGATCGCGACCGTGAAGGCCGCAGTCCATGCCGTGAGTGCGGCGGCAATAGCGGCGATCCCGACGCCAGTGACGTACTTTTCGGCGGTGAGATCGAGCGGAGGGAACATATCGGCGATGAGGTAGCAAAATAGGGGTATCGCGGTTCCGGCGGCAAGGAACAGGGGTAGCTTGGCCATTATCCGACGTTCCAGTCCGGGAGGCTCACGCCGGCTTCCCGGCAGTTTTTGAAAAAGTTTCATTCCGAATGTCCTCAAAAGTCCCGGACGCGTTCACAAAGGCGGGCGGAAAGGCATGTGTGGAGCCGTTCCGCCCGTCTGAGCTGTCAGCTTTGGGGTATCAGTACTTCATTTACAACATGGATGATACCGTTGGAGGTCATGATGTCGGTGGACGCGATGTCGATGCTGGCCACCGGCAGGTACGAGCCCTCGACGGTCGCAAGCCTGCTCATGCTGGTGACTTGCTTGGCATCGAGCTTGCCCGGGACGACATGGTAGGTGAGGACCTTCGTCAACTTCTCCTTGTCGTTGAGCAGCGCCTCGATGGTACCCGGGGGCAGTTTCGCAAATGCTTCATCGGTCGGCGCGAAAACGGTGTACGGGCCATCCCCCTTCAAAGTCTCAACCAGACCGGCGGCCTGCACCGCTTTCACGAGTGTAGTGAAAGAGCCGGCGGCTACAGCGGTATCCACGATGTCAGGCTGCGAAGCCTGCATGTTTTGCTGGCCGCCGGTGCGGATGAAGCCCGCGCGGGCCGGCATCTGCGTCATGACGTTCCTGTCGGCAGTCCCATAGCCGTGGGCTTCATGGAAGCTGCATTGTGCCGACGCGATGCCGGTTGCTGTGATAGCGGATGCGGCGGCGATTGCGATAAGGGTCTTTTTCATGCGTGTTTCTCCGATATTGGTAAGTAGCGATGCGGCGTGGGTCAGAAAAGGACCAGGGCCGCGGTGAGGATGAGGATCAGGGGTGAATAGACGCCGACGATGGAGGCCATACACAAACGGCTATCCACGGCTGCGGTGTTATTTGAAAACATTTTGTCCATTTATTCGCTCTCTTGTAGCGGTTTCGACCGCGTTGAGAGAGATAATGGCAGACAAAAACTGGAATACAAGCCGAAGAGACTCATACAAAACCAGGACATAAGGCGTTTTTGAGAGAGGTTTTGCGTGTGAGCGGGGCGTGTTTCTGCCGTTAGGCCATTGAAATAGCTCGAAATTAAGCCTTGGCCTGAGGCCGGGTAAGACGCGTTGGACAAGTACCAAGTAGCTTCGCTTTGATGTCCAGGTCAGCGAGGGGCTCGAGAGTGGTTGCAGGGGCAGCTCGGCGCCGAGAGGGTTTATCTGCAAACTGAGACTCCCGCATAGACGCCAGTGCGGTTTTTACTCAGCTGTTGGCCCCGGGTCCTGGTGGCGTTCCGGGGCCATTTCGTACCTGGTCAATACTTCACCGAGCAGCCATAGGGACGCGTGACGCTGGGGGTTACCGGCTCTCCCTGCATGACCTGAGCAAGGGCTGCCGGAACATACTGGGTGGCCTTCGCGATATCGGCCGGGTTTGTCGAGGGGATGCTGTCGATTCCGCCCATGTAGGCGAGCTTGCCGTCGGCGTCGATGATGTACATATGCGGCGTGGTTTTGGCGCCATACAGTCGGCCGATTTCACCCTTCTCGTCGAGGATAACGGCGCTCGGTGCCGCGTTGCGCTCGGCGGTCAGGGCATCGGCCTGGGCGGGTGTGACATGCCCCTGCTTGTCGGGGGCGGACGAAATGATTGACAACCAAACCGCGCCCTGTCCGGTGGCGGCCTGCTGCTGTTGCTGCATATTGCCGCTGCTGTAGTGCTTGCGCACGTACGGACAATCGTGGTTGGTCCATTCAAGGACCACCGGTTTGCCGCGGAAGTCGCTCAGCGCGTGGCTCTTGCCGCTGGTGTCCATACCGGTGAACCCGGGTGCCGGTTCACCGATCTTCGGCGCGGCGCCGGCGGTGGTTGCCATGGCAAACAGCAGGGCAGTCAAGACGGGTTTCATCAACATCGCAATGTCTCCTTTCCAGTGAGTATCAGATCTTGTCGATTCGGGACAGTGCCTGCAGGACCAGGGCTTCGGTGAGCAGCTGTGGCAGGACCTCGGGTGTGCCCTGCCCAGCGGGATATAAAAGGTATAGCGGGACGCCACTGCGCCCATAGCGCTGTAGCTCCTGGGTTATCGCCGGGTCACGGCGGGTCCAGTCGCCCTTGAGGTAGGCGATGCCGCGTTCGTCAAGTGCCTGGCGGACCGCGTCGGTGGTCAGCGCGACGCGCTCGTTGACCTTGCAGGTGATACACCAGGCGGCGGTGAAGTTGACCAGTATCGCGCGATCGTCCTGTTGCAGTGCGCTAACCCGATCGCGGCTCCAGGTCTCGGCCGAGGGCGCCGCCGATGCCGTCAGCGTGTCGCGCCCGGCGGTGACCATCAGCGCCAGACTTCCGAGGACCAGCGCGCCCCCCAACGCATTGCGCAGGCCGCGTCGGCGCAGCGGTTGGCCGAGCCACCAAAGGCCGAATGCGAGCAGCACGCTACCGGCAAGCGCGCCTCCCAGCCCGCTTGGGCCGACCTGCTGGCTCAGCACCCACAGCAGCCAGGCGGCCGTCGCATACAAGGGAAAGGCCAGCGCATTGCGCAGACGTTCCATCCAGGCACCGGGCGCCGGCAGCAGGCGAACCCAGCGTGGCCAGATGCCGAGGAGTGTCACCGGCAGCGCAAATCCGACGCCCAGTGCGGCGAATACCAGCAGGGTCTCTAAAGGCGGCCGGGTCAGCGCGAAGCCGAGCGCGGTCCCCATGAAAGGCGCGGTGCAGGGACTGGCGACTATCACCGCGAGCACACCGGTCGCGAAGGTCCCGCGTAGTCCTTTGTGCTCGGTCATCGTCTGACCGACGCCGGCCAGCCCGCTGCCCAGGGTGAACACGCCGGACAGATTCAGGCCGAGCGCCAGCATCAGGTACAGCAGGGCGATCACGACCCAGGGTTCCTGGAGCTGGAAACCCCAGCCGAGCGATGCGCCGCCGGCGCGCAGCGCGATCAACAGGCCGGCAAGCGCAAGCAGACTCAGCAGCACGCCGGCGCCGAACACCAGGCCATGCCGTGCGCTCTGGCCGCCGGCGTGTTGAACCAGGCCGAGAACCTTGATCGACAGTACCGGCAGTACGCAGGGCATCAGGTTGAGCAACAGGCCGCCGAGAAGAGCGAAACCCAGTGCGAGGATCAAGGTCACGGGTGGCTCGCCCGCCCGTGTCGATGCGGCGTCGAGCGGCATCGCGCTAATCTCGAAGCCGCGCGTCAAGGGGCCGTCAGAACCAGACTCCGTCACAACCAGAAGCCCGTCGAGCGGCCCGCCAGCGGCCACCGGGGCCTCGCCCGCCGGCAGTGTCATCAGCAACGCATCGCCGTCAAATCGCCAGGCCTGAGGTTGCGAAGGCGCGACCGGCCCCCAATTGTCGGATGCGAACCACAGCTCCGCGATCTGCGCGTTGGCCCAGCCGGTCGCGTCGATGCGCAGGGTCAGCGCACCGTCCTCCTGAACGTACCCTGCAGTGCCTGGCGAGGCCACCGGCCACTGCGCGCGCACGGCGTCGAAGGATGGGTTCGACGCGGGATTGCCGCTGACCTGCGTTACGGGCAGGGAGATTTGCAGCCTTGCTTCCTGCGGAATGCACTCTTCGCGACAAACCAGCCAGCTGACGTCGGCGACGATGTCGACCGGCGCGCCGGTCGACTGGTCTGGCGGGACAGCAACCGGCACCAGCAACGTGACCGAATCCTCGTATCCGTAGTTCACCAGCGGGCCAACAGGGATGCGCTGCGGCGTCGGCCAGTGGATGTTTCCTGCCCGCCAGCCGCCGGGCAGTTGCCAGTCGACCCTCGGCGCCTCGCCCGAGTCCCCGGGGTTACGCCAGTAGACGTGCCAGTGCGGGATCAGTTCAAAACGCAGGCCGAGCCAAAGCGTTGCCCCTGGAATCGCTGCCGCGCGCTCGGACAACAGGCTGAGCCGGACCTGATCGGTGCGTGCACTGTCGGCAGCCGGCGCAACGCCGGACGCGCTTAGTAGCAGAAGCAGCAGTAAAGTCAGCTTGGCCAAAGGTTCCTCGATGCCGGTGATCGTCCCAGGTTAGTCCTGCGATCGGCCGAAAGGTTTAACATGACGGGCCCTGGCGTCGGGTCGAGTTCCCACGGCGCTGTTGGGGTAGACATTTGCCCGCTTGACAGTGAACAGGCCACTGCCGGTTGACGGCTCAAAAACAGCGACGAAAATTGTGGTCTTTAACGTTGCAGCCATCCACACTCGTGCGGGAGCTTTGGAGCCAAAAAGTGTATCGGGAATCCCCCCTCTTGGTCGTCCGAAGGCTGTCGGCGAAATTGGTGGCGGCCCTTCTCCTTCCAAATAGACCGGCACGGCGCCGGCTGGTAACGAACGGCCGCCTGGAGATCACGAAGATATGACACGCGTTTTTGCAGTCACCGGCATCATTGCGCTTCTGCTGACCGCGGTGTCGGCGAACACCGGTGCCGAGTCGGGTCAACCGAAGGAGACCTCTACTATGTCCGAGTTCCTCGAGTTTGGCGCCCTACAGCGCCCGAGCAGCCCGAATCACTGGTTGGTCGCGCCGACGGATGCCGCTGCATCGCTGCATCCCGATGCAGCGGCGCCGAGGTTCCAGTTGCCGGCAGAACGGTTGGCCCGGGCCTGGTTGGAGGTTGTCAAGCAGGCGCCGCGCACCCGCATCGTCGGTATATCCACCGACGGCCTGCAGGTGGAAGCGGAGCAGCGCAGCGCATTGTTCGGATTCATCGACAAGGTGAGCTTTCGTGCGGTCGCCGTCAATGATGAGTCATCGACGTTCTTCGCCTACAGCCGATCACAAACAGGTTACTGGGATTTCGGTGTAAACGGGCGGCGCTTGTCCAACTGGGTCGAAGCGCTGCAGCAGATGGTATCTAGCCAGGGTACGCTTTGACACAGACAGTGTTGCGATTGCGCCTTGAAGGCAGGTTGTCGTCAAGCCAACACCGTTGAATGGGATTGGACAGCGCGCTTCGTCAAACCCATCGATGGGGGAAACAGTCTTTTCCGGTCAATCGCATCCCGATTGACATCTTCCCTGTCCATCAAAATGCATCGTCTTTCCGCTTAGAGGGATATGCACCGGCATCTCGGACGCCTGCAGAAATGCTTCAGTTCTGGTTCCCGCGAGCAGTTTGCCGTTTTCGGTCGCTTGTTCGTTCGCATGTGAAGCGATCACCGACGCAGGCTTGATCAGTTCATTGACCACATAGGCCGCTTCCACGGGTCCGGTCGTGAAGGTATCCCCGATGTTCATGACGGCCAGTTGCACGGCATAGTGGTTCCTGACGACCGTTTGCTGTTCCGCGGTGATCCCGGTATCGCCGGAAAGATAGACCTTCAGTCCATTCGAAAATGTCACGACATATCCAGTGGGTGGCCCGGCATAGGCGGTAAGGCCGGTCTGGTCGAGCAGGGCCCCCAGCTCACCGCCGATCATGGCGCCGGCAATACCATTGGAGTGCACTGCGGGGACGGTGGTCAGGGTCACGCCGTTGATCTTTCTCGATCCACCAAAGCGCACCAGTTGCGATTGCCCGGGATCTCCGCCGAGGGCCTTGAGCTTCGCGCCAAAGAACTTTGGCATCTCGCTGCCGGTGACGATTGTGGCGCCTTTCGCCAGGGCGATATTGACGCTGTTGGTGTTGGGTAAGGACCCGACCGAGAACTCCGGTGCCGCGCAATCGCCCGCATTTGTCGCCGGTACGTGGCGATCACCGACGTGATCGCCGTGCATGTGGCTGACCAATACGATATCGATGTTGCCGAGACGTGGATCATCCGGCCCGGCAACGGTGCGGCCTGCGTCATACAGCAGGCGGGTTCCATCCGGGTCTTCAAGGATCAGGGCCCGGTCATAGCGACAGAACTCGCCATCATGGCTGCCCAGTGGCGTGATCTTTACGAACTCCGCCGGGCCGGGCAACAGTCCGATCTCCCGATAGTATTTCGCGGCGCCAGGATGCAGCCGCTGCTCAGGGACAACCCGCACCGTGTTGGCGGCCGTGGTATATCGGCCTTGCGGCAAGCGTTGAACAAGGGCTTCATGGCCGAGGTGAATGGCGCGCGCCAAGCGGTAGGCGGTCGCGTCATCGAGATCGGGCCTCGCCAGGATCAGCGACCACAGGCCGACGGATGGTATGTCCTTGCCCTGGCCATTGTAGGTCCCGGCCGGGACAGTCATTTTCTGCAGATGCGGGTGTTTCTCGAGCACCTGCCCGATCTGTTCCGGCGATGGGGCAATAAACCGGGCACCGCTCGGGCCATCGGCAACCTCCACGAAACCCGGCCAACCTATGCCGGCACCCCACAACGCCTGCGCTTTGCCATCGAGAACGAGCTTCGGACCTTGCGCCGCCCTGTCCAGGATGATCTGTTGGAAGTCCTTGTCCGGCACGAGCCCCAGGCCATCCAGCACATCGTTGGCAAGTATCCGCAGGCCGGATGCCCTGGTGCCGAAGGCAATCGGGTGTCCCTTGAGGTCTTCAATGCTGGTGTGGGCTGAATCACCACGCACGACAAACATCCCCGGGTTGGGGTACATCACCGAAAGTACCTTCAGATTCGCCGCCGGGCGCCCGATGCCATCCAGTACGATACGCGCGGCGTTCCCCTCGACCTGGCCGACGTCAACTTCGCCAGCCTCCAGCAACTCGAGATTCTGCCGGCTTCCCCTGGTGGCAAGCGCTTCAACCCGCAGCTCGGTGTCCGTGGTGTTGATCACCTCGGCCATGTTCTGCCCGAATAACTGAAAACCACCGCCCTTGGTCGCGGTTGCCCATTTGACAGGTATCCCATCGCTGGCCAGGGCCAGCGGTGCGACTGCCAGCGTCAGCGACAAGACTGCGATTTGTATGGACTTCATGAACTTCCCCATTGGTGTGGTCCCACGGAACTGGCTCTCTGTCGATACAGCTCATAATAGAAATCCGGCCCGCATCATTAAACATGCCGATACTGCGGTAGAAGCGGTCCAGGCCAAACCTGTGTGTGGCGAATTCCAATTTCACGTCGCAATGGGTGTCTGAAACAGTCCATTGCAGTGCGATATCCTGGAGTCGTTGCTGATTATTGTGCGTGGTGGTTGGGGTTCACCGTTAACGGCTGCTGTCAGAGCTGGGATACCGAGGAACACCCATGGTTGAGATGGCGGTACTGAACATTCGACACAGGGCCACGCCATCGACATCACCGGCATGCACACCGATCCATCGAGGCCGGGATACCCCTTCCGTCGGGGCCATTCCTGGCTCGGTGTTGAGCGTGTGTCTTCGATGAAATGCGGACACGCTTAATGAATATTAGCGGATTGGCATAGGCGGACACGCTTTGGGCGGATGTGCATTGGTCGTCAGTTTCACAATGAGCCACGTCTGATGCATTGGCACCGGTCCGGCCCTCCTTGGCCCAGTTTCGGGATGCCAGAGCCGAGTATGTCAGGTTTCTCTCGGTGCTCGAGGATGTTTTCCATCAGAGATTGCTGCGCTTCAATCGCGTGGTGCGGAAAACACGCTTTTGGCAGCGCCCTAGCCAAACAGTATTATCCGAGCGCGAGACCAAGGCAGTAAACCGCTTACTCGATGGCCAAGGTGAAGAATTTGTGGATGGCATCAGAGCAAGCAAGTACGGAAGTCTTGCGAAGGTCAGTAAAGCAACGGCGACTCGCGAACTGACTGATCTTCTGAAGAAAGGGTGTTTGGTGAAACTGCCCGGTGGGGGGCCTAGGAGTCTGCGCGGCAGAACATGGAGGCCCTGTGGCTTCCCCACTCCGGCGCGCTCCGGCGTTCATTTTCGTCACGTAGCGCCCACTATGCTCCTCAAACGACCACCAAACCGCACTCGAATTGGGAAACCCTCGGCTACCACCAGTTCTACCGCGCAGGCTCCTAGTACGCGTTGTGTCATTGACCACGAGGATGTGGAATAGTCGCTCCATTCTCGAGCTCGGAGGCCGACAGTGAAAACTATGCCCGCCATAGCCCTTATCAGTCTGGTCGGCCTGCTATTGCCAGTTGTCTCTGGATACTTTGCCGGATCGGAAGGTTTCCTGATTTGGTTGATTGATCTGGCCGCTCATTGGCAGTGGCTGTTTCTCATGGGCTTGGTTATTGCCGGAGTTTTCTCCACGTACAGAAACTGGCGCTGGGGCGCACTGCTTCTGGCAGTTCCTGCACCTTATCTGACTGCTTCTGAGCAGGCGCCAGAAGTTGAGCCGGAAGACAGTATTTTTACCGTGGCGAGCGCCAACGTCAGCCTCAGTAACCGAGATCCCCGTCCGCTGGTGGAGTGGTTGTCGGACGAGCGGATGGATGTGGTTGCGCTATTCGAGGTTTCGCCCGATTACTCAGCACATCTTGGCGTAGTGCCGGGGTTTGCGTTCCAAAAGGTAGTCCCAAGCCATGGCCCATTCGGCATTGGCCTGCTTTCCCGGCATCCGATGATGGACGTCAAAGTAGTTCATGATGCAGATGGTATCGCCCACATTGAGGCAGAAATAGATTGGCAGGGGCATTTGCTCAAGGTTATTGCATTTCATCCAATGCCGCCGCTGGAGCCACGTTACCAAGTCGAGCGGGATTCGAAGCTGCGATCGTTGGCCAAGGCAGCGATTGATGAAGGCCATCCAGCGATTCTCGCGGGCGATATCAATGCCACACCTTGGTCATCTGCCTTCAGTGGCCTGGCTGACCATGGCTTGCGCAGAGCAACCGGGCTGGCGCCATCCTGGCCTACTGAATTGCAGGGATTCATGGGTATCCCGATCGACCATGTGCTGGTCACCCCGCATTGGGCCGTGGTCCAAAGTGAAATTGGCCCCGAACTCGGGTCGGATCATTTCCCGGTGATAGCGCGCCTCGTGTTGAGATCCCGGACTGCCATCTATCCAGACAGCAACTATTGAGGGGACCTCTAACAATTCACGATCAGTCATCTTGGCGCCAAAAAAACTCGGCTCTGCGTTGCGAATCTTCGCAATAGCCAGCTATTACGTGCGATCCGCGCCTTGATCCGAGCCTTTTTGATCACCAATCTGATTTGCCCGGAATTATTAGAGGTCCCCTTGAGTGTGTGCAACGTTTCGTTGCGGGTTGGATCTGGGCAAAGAGGCAGGGCCGGGTGCTCAAAACGGCCGATTTGCGAGCGCTTTCACTACCAAGAAATTTGCCCATCTGGTGGAACCGACGAGGAGGTTTTCAGTGGCTGACCGAGCGCTCATCCTTGGATGCGGATGTCGGCTGTACTGCGCAAAGCCGATACATTATCGCTCCCGTGCCCGTAGATAGGCTCGCGCAGCAATCACTTTGAGAGATCGACGTTGCGGCCGCTCGCAGTGATCTCGGCCGTGCGCACGTCCAGGTAGTCGTAAAAGCTCTCGGGGTATTTCTCATAGTGGCGCTCGCCCACGTAACGCAATACCTCCTCGAAATGGTAGGTGTAGAGGTTGCTGTTGATGCGCATCACCTCTTTGCCCTTGTCGAACAGCACAATGCTGGGGCGGTAAACCAGGCCGAGCTTCTCGGCATAGGCCTTGGGCGTGGTCTGGTTGCCATCCACGTCCACTATGGGCGCTTCCGACAGGGCGTCCAGGCGTACGAAGGTGTAGTTCTTCAGGACCTCGCGGACCTCGGGACGTTTCAGGTGACCGTCGTGCAGGGCATCGCAGTCCACGCAACCCTTGTCCTCGAAGATCACCGCCAGCGGCTTATCCGCCACCGACTCGAGGTCGCTCACCGGCTTCAGCTGGGGATGGTCACGAAAGCTGTAGACCGCCTTCTTCCTGGCATCCACATACTTTGACAGCGAGGTCTCCAGGTAGGCCTTCTCCTGCACATAGTCCAACACGTGCTTGAAATCAGGCACCGAGCGGTAGCCGTCGACCCGGGCCACTGTCTTGTTCTGCTGGTTGAGGAAGACGACGGTGGGGGTGTACATCACCTTCAGCCTGTCCGCCAGCTCCTTCTCGGTGAGGCTGGTCTCCTCGTTCAGCGCCACCTCGCGGTCGCCCTTGATGTTGATGGCGATGACGTCGAAGTGCTCCCTGATGAAATTCGTGTAAGGGGCATGTTCAAAGTTCTCGTCCGCCATCCTGAAACAGTAGGGGCAACCGTCGAGATGCATGAACAGGATCACGTGCTTGTCGGACTCGGCCGCCTCGCCTACGTCCGCAGCAATATCCAGAAAGCTCTCCTTGAACCAGCCTGGGTGCTCCGACATCTTTCCACCGACCACCTTGCCCGGGGTGGGAGCCGCCACAACAGTGCCTGCACCGAGAAAAGAGAGTGTGAGGACCAACAGCGGGAAACGCATCTTCTCGAACATGATCTAAAAAGCTCCCTGAATATGTGAGGACATGTCTGAAAACCGCTTCGGGAAGAATATAAGTGGCGGGACCGGAATTGCCTATGGAGAAAAACGGGAATTACCGCCGGCAAATCACCGTTGTCCGTCGTCGGTGGGGGAGTCTTGCCCCCGCGCCCGAGACGGTAGCGGCGCTCGTGACGCTTTCACGGCCTAGGCTGTCAGCTCACGGTACCCGAACGGTGCCACCGCACTGGAGAACCAGTGGCGCAGCCTGCTTTAATGCAGGGACACACTATACTGCGGCGAAGTGGGGCAGATGAGCGAGTTCGAAGAATGGCACGTGTGATGTGCGTGGGGATAGCCACGCTGGATATCATCAACCGGGTCGAAAAATATCCGGCCGAAGACAGCGAGGTCCGTGCGTTGGCACAGTCGCAGCGAATGGGCGGCAATGCTGCGAATACCGCAATCGTACTCGCACAGCTCGGCGCGTGCGCTTTCTGGGTGGGCAACCTGGCGCAATCCGCGGAGATTGTCGATCGCAGCTTCGCTCGCTATGGTGTGGACGCTTCGCTGGCGGTGCGCATCGTGGATGCGGTGATGCCGACCTCGTACATCTTGCTCAGCGAGACCAGCGGTACCCGCAGTATCGTGCATTTCCGGGACCTGCCGGAATATCGCGCCGACGATTTTCTCGATCTGGATCTTCGAAGTTTCGACTGGGTGCATTTCGAGGGACGCGCGATCGACCAGCTGGTGCCGATGTTGTGGCGTGCGCGTGGCATGTGCGGACTGCCGGTCTCTCTTGAGGTGGAGAAGCCGAGGAAAGGGATTGAGGGACTGTTTGAACAGGTTGACCTGTTGCTGTTCTCACGCGACTACGCGCAAGCGCGGGGTTTTTCAGATGCGGCAGCATTGCTGCGCAGCCTGCCTCAGGGCGTCCTTGCCACCTGTACCTGGGGGGCAAAGGGGGCTTGGGCGATCGATCACGACGGCCGGCTACTCCACGTAGCGGCACCGCCGTTGGAATCGGTGGTTGACACACTTGGCGCCGGCGATGTGTTCAATGCGGCGATGGTGCATGCGTTGAGCAGTGGCCTTGCGGTTGAGCAGGCATTGCAGGCGGCGGTGGCTTTGGCTTCGTCGCAATGTGCCCGGGAAGGATTGGAGTTGGCCGATGCGTGAACCAGCCGACGTATGCATGACATCTACTGGCATGGCGCATCGTCGTAGTGGATGCCTTCTCAGGTAGAATCCGGGAATACTTACGTCTTGCGAAGGAGCCTTGAAGATGCATGCGATCGTCGGCTTTACTCTGGTACCTGTCGATGCCGGCATTTCGATCTCGCCCTATGTTGCGGCGATCGAGCGGGTGCTCGAAGAGGCGGGCCTGACATTCCGGGTGAACTGCAACAGCACGGATGTGGAGGGCGAGTGGGAGGAAGTCTTTGCCGCCATAAGGCGTTGCCACGAGGTCGTGCACGAAAAGGGGGCGCCCCGGATCCATACCTGCCTTCAGGTGGGGACGCGTGTGGATCGCGAGCAGCGCATGGCGGAGAAGCTGGAAAGCGTCGTCAAACGGCGCCATCGATAGCCAACCTGCCGCTGTGGCACGGTTTGGATTTTCGATACGCAGAGCGGTTTGTACCCGATCGTGTTCCTGCGTACCGGGCCCGTCTTTCAGCGCGTCGAACAATCGGTGCTGTTTGCACGACTACGCGCTGCAATGGGGGTATCTACGTGATTTCCGAGGTCGATATGCATAAGCGCGTCAGGGTCGGGGTGGACGCTGTGCTGCTGGACGCTGCGGGCACGCTGATCCGGCCGCGTGAGCCGGTTGCAGAGACCTACGCTGCCATGGCAGAGCGTCATGGCACTGTACTGGAAAAGGGGGAGCTGGCAGCTGCGTTTGTCGAGATTTTCGGGGACATGCCCAAGCTGGCGTTCAAATGGTCATCGACGGGGGAGCTGGACGATCTGGAACGTGGCTGGTGGCGTTCGTTGGTGGGTCGCGTGGTTGCCAGGGCAGGGGGGGGCGTCGCGGATTTCGATGCCTTCTTCGATGACTTGTACGGGCATTACGCGCAGGGCGATGCCTGGGAATGCTTTCCCGAGGTTGCGCGGGTGTTGGGTGATCTGCGGGCCGGTGGCTGCAAGCTTGCAGTCGTGTCGAATTTCGACTCCCGTTTGCCCGGCATTCTTGAGGCGCTGGGCATTCATCGTCAGCTGGACGCCGTGATCTATTCTTCAGCAGCCGGTCATGCGAAGCCTGATCCAGTCATTTTCCGCCAGGCACTTGGGATGCTGTCGGTCAAACCGGAGCGTGCCCTTCATGTTGGAGACGACAGAACGGCAGACCTGCAGGGGGCCACGTCTGCGGGCCTGCATGCCTTGCTGGTCGATCGAAAGCAGTCGCAAGCGCAGTTTGATGCCGATGTGATCTGCAGTCTCGACGTCCTGCCTTTGCATATGGATCGGTTGGTCGGGTAGATACCGACGCGGTGCTCTGCCCGAATACCTCGAAAAGGGTTTCACTGAGGGAATCCTGCACTTCAGGGATCGATGAGAATGGCGCGAAAGTCATTCACGTTTGTCCTCGTCGGGCCAGTTACTACCAGATCACCGAGCGCGGAAAAGAACTCATAGCCATCGTTGTTCGCAAGCCGCTCCTTCGCATTCAGACCGATCTGATTGGCGCGTTCCAGGGTGGTCGGGGTCAGGATGGCCCCTGCGTTGTCTTCCGTTCCGTCGATACCGTCTGTATCGCATGCGATTGCATGGATGCGCGGGTGGCCATCCAGCGCGACCGCAAGGGCGAGCAGAAACTCGGCATCGCGACCCCCGCGACCCTGGCCACGAACAGTGACGGTCGTTTCTCCGCCGGACAGCAGGACACAGGGCGCGGAGGCGGGTTGCCCATGCTTCACGATCTGTTGCGCGATTCCCGCATGCACCAGAGCCACATCCCGCGACTCACCCTCGATGCTGTTGCCGAGGATCACCGGCCTGTAACCGGCGGCTTCCGCTTTGGCCGCAGCGGCCTCCAGCGCATCCTGGGCCGTTGCCAGCATCACGCTTTCGGCACGTTTCAGGCGCGGGTCACCGGGTTTCGGAGTTTCGTCGATTGCGTTGCGAAGATGATCCAGTACAGTCTTGGGTCCCTCGATGCCGTACTTCTCCAGAACGGCGAGCGCGTCGCTGAAACTGGTCGGGTCTGCGACTGTGGGGCCGGATGCAATGACCGAAGGATCGTCACCCGGCACATCCGATATCAAAAGGGTCACCACCCGGGCGGGTGCTGCCGCCGCAGCCAGCCGACCGCCCTTGATCTTGGAAAGGTGCTTGCGTACACAGTTCATCTCGCCGATGTTGGCACCTGATCGCAACAGTGCCTTGTTTACGGCCTGTTTGTCCTCGAGGCTGATCCCGTCTGCAGGCAGGGCAAGCAGTGCAGAGCCACCACCGGAGATCAGACAAAGCGCCAGATCATCTTTGCCAAGTCCTTCCACCATTTTCAGGATGCGGCCGGCGGCCTCGCGGCCGGCGGCATCCGGGACAGGGTGCGCTGCCTCCACCAGCTCGATCCGATCCAAGGGTACGCCATGGCCGTAGCGGGTGATCACGAGTCCCGACAGGGGGCCCTGCCAGTGCTCTTCCACCGCACGGGCCATGGCGGCCGCGCCTTTGCCGGCGCCCACTACCACTGTGCGGCCCTTGGGCGGTTGCGGCAGATGCGGTGGCAGACAATGAGTCGGCGAAGCGGCATCGACCGCCGCCTCAAACAGACTCAACAACAATTGCCGGGGATCGCTCATGGCGTTACTTGGGTATTACCCCTTGGCGATCTCGTGGTCGGCCATGGTCTCGAGTGCGCGGCACATGGCGGAATGGTCCCATCCCGAACCACCATGGGCCGCACAGGAATTGAAGAGCTCCTGTGCGGTGGCGGTATTCGGCAGGCTGATATTGAGCGCGCGCGCCCCAGACAGGGCGAGGTTCAGATCCTTCTGGTGCAACTCGATGCGGAAGCCCGGGTTGAAGGTGCGTTTGACCATGCGCTCGCCGTGGACCTCCAGGATCTTGGAAGAGGCAAAGCCACCCATCAGCGCCTCGCGGACCTTGGCGGGGTCTGCACCGGCCTTGGAGGCAAACAGCAGAGCCTCGGATACGGCCTCGATGTTCAGGGCGACGATTATCTGATTGGCGACCTTACAGGTCTGTCCATCGCCGTTGCCGCCTACCAGGGTGATGTTCTTGCCCATGAGTTCGAACAGGGGATTTACCTGGTCGAAACCTTTCTGTGTGCCGCCCACCATGATGGTCAGGGTGCCTGCCTTTGCGCCGACTTCTCCACCGGACACGGGTGCGTCCAGGTACTCGCACCCGAGCTCGTTGATGCGGGCAGCGAACTGCTTGGTCTCAATGGGCGAGATCGAACTCATGTCGACAACCGTCTTGCCCGAAGAGATGCCCTCGGCCACGCCGTTCTCGCCGAACAGTACCGCCTCGACATGGGGTGTGTCGGGAACCATCACGATGATGATGTCAGCTTTTTCGGCCACTTCCCTTGGGCTGTTGCAGTGGATTGCCCCTTTCCCGGTAAGTTCCGCTGGTACGCCGCTCCTCGAGTGTGCGAAGAGCTCATTCCCGCCGTCGATAAGATGTCCCGCCATGGGGCCGCCCATGATGCCCAAACCGATAAAACCAACTTTGCTCATGATCAAGAACTCCTGTGCATTGATCTATCACCACCCGCCGGGGCGGTGCGACGTGTTTTTGTTTGTCAAGAAAGATACGGCTTGATCCAGGCCAGTCCATCTTCGGTCTTGGCAGCGGGTTTGTACTCACAGCCGATCCAGCCTTCATAGCCCAGTTGGTCAATGAAGCCAAACAGGAAAGGGTAGTTGATCTCGCCGGTACCGGGTTCGTGACGCCCCGGGTTGTCCGCCAGCTGCATGTGATGGATGCGGCTGAGGTTGCGTTCTATGGTCGGTGCGAGATCGCCTTCCATGATCTGCATGTGGTAGATGTCGTACTGCAGCCCGATGTTGTCCGATCCCGTGGCGTCGATAACGTCGAGGGCCTGTTGGGTACCGGTGAGGTGGAAACCCGGGATGTCGCGGGTGTTGATAGGCTCGATCAGCAGTCGGATGCCTGCGGCCCCAAGCTTGTCCGCTGCGAAGCTGAGGTTCGATACGAAGGTTTCACGCACGGCATCCACGTCCGCCCCCGAGGGGGTGAGGCCGGCAAGACAGTTGATCTGCCTGCAGCCCAGCGCCTGCGCGTAGTCGATTGCCCGACCGACCCCGTCCTGAAACTCGCCGACGCGATCCGGCAGACAGGCGATGCCACGCTCTCCCGCACCCCAGTCGCCGGCAGGCAGGTTGTGCAGTACCTGTACCAGGCCATGCTTGTGCAGACGTTCGGCCAGCTCTTCTTTGCCGAAATCGTATGGGAACAGGTACTCGACCCCCTTGAATCCGGATTTTGCAGCGGCCTCGAAACGGTCGAGAAAATCGACTTCGTTGTACATCATGGTGAGGTTGGCGGCGAACTTTGGCATCTAGGTTCCTTTGGTCTCGGTGTTGAATCCCCGCGCACCCGGTACCCGGGTGCGCGCACCTGTTCAAGCTTGTAGTGAATACTAGGCGGCTTTCTTCGACTTATCCTTTCCGCTTGCGGGCAGGTCGAGTGCCTGGCCGAATTCGTTGATGTTGTCGATATCGGTCCCCATCGGGATGTTGGTCACCCGCTCCAGGATAAACTCGACGACGACCGGGACAGAATATTCTTCCATCAACTGCCTTGCCCGCGCAAAACCGGCTTGAATATCCTTCGGGTCCAGAATCCTTACTGCCTTGCAGCCGAGGCCTTCGGCTACTTTCACGTGGTCGACGCCATAGCCGTTGACCTCAGGCGAATTCACGTTGTTGAAGTCCAGCCTGACATTGAAGTCCATGTCGAAGTTCATCTGAGCCTGGCGGATGAGCCCCAGGTAAGAATTGTTCACCAGGACGTGGATGTAGGGCACCCGATGCTGTGCCGCCACGGCGAGTTCCTCGATCATGAACTGGAAATCGAAGTCGCCGGAAATTGCGACGACATCGCCGTCCGGGTCGGCCACCTTTACGCCGATCGCCGCAGGGATGGTCCAGCCCAGGGGGCCGGCCTGGCCGCAGTTGATCCAGTGCCGGGCATTGTAGACATGGAGATGCTGTGCCGCGGAGATCTGTGAAAGACCGATGGTCGTCACATAGCGCGTCTTCTTGTCGAAAAACTTGTTCATCTCCTGATACACGCGCTGCGGTTTCATCGGCACTTCGTCGTAATTGCTCATGCGATGCATGGTGCGTTTACGCAGCTGGCAGGAGTCGACCCATTCGCTGCGATCGGGCAGTTGACCCGCTGCCTTCATCTCTTTTGCAACTTCAACGAACAGTGCCAACGCGGCTTTGGCATCGGAGACGATACCGTAATCCGGGTTGAAAACGCGGCCGATCTGAGTGGGCTCGATGTCGACGTGGACGAACTTTCGCCCCTTGGTGTAGACCGGCAGACTGCCTGTATGCCGGTTGGCCCAGCGGTTGCCGATACCCAGCACGAAGTCCGACGCCAGCAGGGTGGCATTGCCGTAACGGTTCGAGGTTTGAAGTCCGACCATACCGGCCATCAGCGGGTGATCGTCAGGGATGGCCCCCCAACCCATCAGGGTTGGAATCACCGGCATGTTCGTGATTTCGGCCAGCTCCGTCAGCAGGGCGCCGGCATCCGCATTGAGCACGCCGCCACCGGCCACGATCAGCGGACGTTCCGCCTCGTTGGCCATGGAGAGCGCTTTTGCCACCTGTTCCCTGGTCGCAAACGGCTTGTAGACGGGCAGGGGCTCGTAGGTGTCGGGATCAAATTCGATCTCGGCCATCTGCACATCGATCGGCAGGTCGATGAGAACCGGGCCGGGACGGCCCGAACGCATCTCATGGAAGGCCTGTTGGAACACCCGTGGTACCAGACCGGGTTCGAGGACGGTGACCGCCATTTTCGTAACCGGCTTCGCGATCGTCTCGATGTCGACGGCCTGAAAGTCTTCCTTGTGCAGGCGGTCGCGGGGGGCCTGGCCGGTTATGCAGAGTATCGGGATCGAGTCTGCGGAGGCGGAGTACAGCCCCGTGATCATGTCAGTCCCGGCCGGGCCGGAGGTGCCGATGCATACGCCGATGTTGCCCGGCTTCGTCCGAGTGTACCCCTCGGCCATGTGCGACGCGCCTTCCATATGACGGGCAAGCACATGGCTGATTCCCCCCAGCTTGCGCAGTGATGCGTAGAAGGGGTTGATTGCTGCGCCCGGAATCCCGAACGCAACGTCTATACCTTCTTTCCTCATCACGTGAACGGCAGCTTCTGTCGCTGTCATCTTGGCCATCTTCATGTCCTCCGCCAGGGTTGGTCCAGTGTCGTGTTGGAGCGAGTTTAGCGGTGCCTCTGAGGACTTGCAAGAAAAAATGGGAATGGATTCCGCAGAGTGAGATTGATATGCGTCGGGCGAGATTCTCGCCGCGCCGGCAAAAACTCGCAGCTAGCCCGTGCAGAAAAGAAAAAAAGACATTTAAAAACATTAAGATAGCGGGATGGCTGCAATCCTGGATGTCACGATCTTTCCCGCGTTGCGAATCCGGCCGAAGAATATAGAAACGGTTCCCACGATGTGGACACGCGGAATGGGGACGGATACTATCCGGGCACAATCGCTTGATTTGACGAGTGCAGCAATCGGATGAGCAAAGAAACCAACATGGCCGGTGTCAGAGCAGGCCGGGGCGGCCCGAGCAGCGGAGGCAAGACCACCGGTCAGGTCCAGTCCCTGATCCGGGGTCTGACCATCCTCGAGCGACTGGCTGCCGCCCGCGATGGAGATACGCTGTCGGACCTTGCGCAGGGGGTCGGGCTGGCCCCTTCCACTACACACCGGCTGCTCAAGAGTCTGGAGCAGATGCGCTTCGTGAGCCATGACACACAACTGGGACGCTGGTTCATCGGTGTTCAGGCCTTCACCGTCGGAAACTCGTTTCTTTATCACCGCGATTTTGTCGAAGTTGCCCGGCCGGTGATGCGGCGTCTGATGGAGGAGTCTGGCGAAACCGCCAATCTGTTTGTGCTGGATGACGGGTATGCGGTGACGCTGTCCCAGGTCCAGTGCTCGGAGATGATGCGCATGCTCGCCCGACTCGGGGGGCGGTCGCCCGTCCACGCATCGGCGGGCGGAAAGGCGCTGCTCGCGTTGCTGCCTGACGATGAAGTGAGCGCCATTTTGCACCGTCGCGGACTCCCCAAGTTCACGCCGAACACAATCGTCACGCCGGCCAGGTTGCGAAAGGAGTTGGCGGAGATCCGGCGCCGTGGGTACGCGATCGACGATGAGGAGCACGCTGTCGGTCTGCGTTGCGTCGCTTCGGCTGTGTACGATGAGTACGGCGAACCGCTGGCCGCCATTTCCGTGTCGGGTCCGATGGCTCGCGTCAGCCGTGAGGGAGCCGCGGCGATGGGCCATATGGTCGTGCAGGCCACGCTGGAGGTAACAGCGGCGCTCGGCGGGATTGTGCCTGAGTCACGGACAAGACCCGGGAGCGCCGGCGGATGAGTGGTGGTCGGGTTCTGGCGATCGGGGGTAGATAATGACTCAGGCCACTCAGGCAGTTATCAAACGCGGCCACCCGGGTGCCGGCAGAAAGCGAACAGGCAAAACCCCGAAAGGCCGGCAGATCGAGCCGGTGGCACTGGACGAGGTCAGGGGACTCCTGGGCGACTCACCAAGGCGCCGCGATCTGCTCATAGAGTATCTGCATTGCATTCAGGACAAGTTTGGTCATCTGTCAGAGCGCCACCTGGCAGCTTTGGCGGGGGAGATGCGTCTGGGCCAGGCCGAGGTATTCGAGGTCGCGACCTTCTATGCCCATTTCGATGTGGTCAGAGAGGGGGAAGCGCCACCCGCACCGCTGACGGTGCGGGTGTGCGACAGCATTGCCTGTGAAATGGCCGGTGCCCAGACCCTGCTGGCGGAGTTGGCTGAGCAGGCAGGCATCGAAGTGCGAGTATTGGCTGCGCCCTGCATGGGTCGTTGTGACTCGGCCCCAGTCGTCGCGGTGGCTCACAAACACGTCGGGTGCGCGAGCACCGAATCGGTGATGCAGGCAGTAAGCGAGGGGCTTACCGGGCATCTTGTTTCCGACTACATTGGCTACGACAGTTATGTATCCAAAGGTGGTTACGAACTGTTGCGCGAGTGCCAGTCCGGAAAGCGTACGGTTGAAGAGACCATCTCGACCCTGGAGCATTCCGAGTTGCGCGGGCTCGGTGGCGCCGGTTTTCCAACGGGTCGCAAGTGGCGCATCGTTCGAGGTTACGAAGGCCCCCGAAATATGGCGGTGAATGCGGACGAGGGTGAGCCCGGAACCTTCAAGGATCGCCACTACCTGGGGCGCGATCCGCATCGCTTTCTCGAGGGGATGCTGATCGGTGCCTGGGCGGTGGAGGCGGAAGCCTGTTACCTCTATGTCCGCGACGAGTATCCCGCGATCGTCGAGATCTGCAAAAAGGAGATCGCGCACCTCAAAGAGGTGGGTTTGCTCGGTGATCTCGTGGTGGAGGTGCGCCGCGGTGCCGGCGCCTATGTCTGCGGGGAAGAATCCGCAATGATCGAATCGATCGAAGGCAAGCGCGGGCTGCCTCGAAACCGACCGCCCTATGTCGCAGAGGTCGGTCTTTTTGGCCGTCCTACGCTCGAAAACAACGTCGAGACCCTCTACTGGGTGCGCGACATCCTGCAGCGGGGGTCTCATTGGTTCGCGGGGGCAGGGCGCAACGGGTGCAAGGGCTGGCGAAGCTACTCGGTCTCCGGTCGCGTCAGGGAGCCCGGCGTAAAACTGGCTCCGGCAGGTGTCACCGTGCGAGAGCTGATCGACGAATTCTGCGGCGGCATGCAGGATGGTCACAGCTTCAAGGCGTATCTGCCCGGCGGCGCGTCCGGGGGTATCCTGCCCGCCTCCCTCGGCAATGTCCCGCTGGACTTTGGCACTCTGGAGGAATACGGCTGTTTCATCGGTTCGGCAGCGGTCGTCGTCTTCAGCGAGCAGGACAATATGAAGGACGTGGCGCTCAATCTGATGCGTTTCTTCGAAAATGAGAGCTGCGGCCAGTGCACACCCTGCAGGGTGGGTACTGAAAAGGCGGTCAAGCTGATGTCCCAGTCGAAATGGGATGCAGGACTACTATCCGAACTCTCGACCACCATGGCTGATGCCTCGATCTGTGGGCTGGGCCAGGCGGCGGGAAACCCGATCAATTCGGTGCTCAAGTACTTTCGCGAGGACCTCTCCTGACTGATTCAATCCACTTTACGCTCGATGGCAAGGTGGTCGAGGCCCATCCGGAAGAGACCATCTGGCAGGTCGCAAGGCGCTACGGCAGTGAGATACCGCACCTGTGCCATTCGCCCGAGCCTGGTTACCGGGCCGACGGAAACTGTCGCGCCTGTATGGTCGAGATCGAGGGTGAGCGTGTGTTGGCTGCCTCCTGCGTGCGCAGGCCGGCCGAAGGGATGAAGGTCAGCTCGGCCAGCGATCGCGCCAGAACGGCGCAGCGCATGGTGATGGAAATGCTGGTGGCGGATCAGCCTTCGCGCGAGATCGCCCACGACAGCGATTCGCGCCTGTGGCGCTGGGCCGATCAGCTTGGCGTCAACGCCAGCCGTTTCCCACGCCGCGAATCTCCGATGCCCGATTCCAGTCATCCTGCCATGCGTGTTGCGCTGGATGCCTGTATTCATTGCAATCTGTGTGTGCGGGCCTGCCGCGAGGTACAGGTCAACGACGTCATTGGAATGGCCTACCGCGGGCGCCATACCGGGATCGTGTTCGACCAGGACGACCCAATGGGGGCCAGCTCCTGTGTGGCCTGCGGCGAGTGCGTGCAGGCCTGCCCGACCGGCGCACTGATGGAGACCACACTGGTCTACGAAAACGGCATCGGCAAGTCCTGGGAGCTGAAGGAGGTCGACAGCGTCTGCCCCTACTGTGGCGTAGGCTGCCAGTTGACCTACCAGATCAGCGACAACGAGATCGTCGCGGTGCAGGGGCGCGCGGGTCCTTCCAATGACAACCGATTGTGCGTGAAGGGACGCTTCGGCTTCGACTATGTTGTCAGCCCACAGCGTCTGACCAAGCCGCTGATCCGTCGTGAGGACGCGCCAAAGCGCGGAGACATCGACATGGACCCAAAAAAACCACTGAGCCATTTCCGCGAAGCGAGTTGGGAAGAGGCGCTGGATAGAGCCGCCAACGGTCTCCAGGCCGTTCGGGACCGTCACGGCGGCAACGCCCTGGCCGGGTTTGGATCAGCCAAGTGTTCGAACGAGGAGGCCTATCTGTTTCAGAAGCTGGTCCGAACCGGTTTTGGAACCAACAATGTCGATCACTGTACCCGCCTGTGTCATGCCTCTTCGGTGGCGGCCCTGCTCGAGGGTGTCGGTTCCGGCGCCGTGAGCGCGCCTTTCGGTGCCGTCAAGGATGCAGACGTCGTCGTCGTGATCGGTGCCAACCCAACCGAAAACCACCCGGTCGCGGCAACCTACTTCAAACAGGCGGCGAAAGACGGGACGCTGATCGTGATGGATCCGCGTGGGACGGCGCTCGCGCGCCACGCCACCTACATGCTGCAGTTCAACCCTGGCAGCGATGTTGCCATGCTGAACGCCATATTGAACGTGATCGTCTCGGAGAAGCTCTACAACCAGGCATATATCAATGCCCATACGGAAGGTTTCGAAAACCTTAAAGAGCACATCAAAGTTTATACGCCCGAGGCCATGGCGCCTGTCTGCGGCATCGATGCGGAGACCCTGCGCACAGTCGCACGCACCTACGCCAACGCAAAAGCAGCGATTATCTTCTGGGGCATGGGGGTCTCGCAGCACATCCACGGTACCGACAACTGTCGTTGTCTGATTGCGATTTCCCTGATTACCGGGCAGGTGGGTCGACCGGGTACCGGCCTGCATCCCCTGCGTGGTCAGAACAACGTTCAGGGTGCCTCGGACGCCGGGTTGATACCGATGATGCTTCCAGGCTACCAGTCGGTGGAGAACGGCGACATCCGCCGGCGCTTCGAGGACGCGTGGGGGATGCCGCTGGATCCGCAGAAGGGGCTGACCGTCGTCGAGACCATGGACGCCATTCACGCCGGCAAGGTGAAGGGCATGTACGTCATGGGCGAAAACCCTGCTATGTCAGACCCGAACGTTCAGCATGCACGGGATGCGCTTGCCAGTCTGGATCACCTCGTCGTGCAGGACATCTTTCTGACCGAAACTGCATTCCACGCCGATGTGGTACTGCCCGCCTCTGCGTGGCCGGAGAAGGACGGGACCGTGACAAACACCAACCGTCAGGTACAACGTGGTCGACAGGCGTTGGCGTTGCCGGGAGACGCGCGGCAGGACTGGTGGATCACGAATGAACTCGCCAGGCGGATCGGCTGCGACTGGAGCTTTTCCGATCCGCGCGAAATCTATGCCGAGATGGCGAGCGTCATGCCGTCGCTCGACAATATCACCTGGGAGCGCGTGTCTTACGAGGGCTCGGTGACCTATCCCTGCAAGGCGCCCGGGCAGCCGGGGGACGAGATCGTGTTTGCCGATGGGTTCCCCACTGCGAGCGGCCGCGGCAGGCTGGTGCCAGCAGCCATCATTCCCCCCGATGAACAGCCGGACGATGAGTACCCCATGGTCCTGACCACCGGGCGCCAGCTCGAGCACTGGCACACGGGTGCCATGACCCGCCGCTCGACCGTGCTCGATGAGCTGGAACCGGAGGCGGTCGCCAGCCTGTCGCCGGATGACCTGTCCCGCCTGGCTATCGAGCCGGGCAGTATGGTGAGAGTTTCGACCCGCCGTGGGGCACTGGAGTTACGTGCGAGAGCCGACGGTGCCGTGCCCAGTGGCATGGTGTTCATACCTTTCTGTTTTGCGGAGGCGCCGGCCAACGTATTAACCAACCAGGCCCTGGACCCGTTTGGCAAGATCCCGGAGTTCAAATTTTGCGCAGCCCGGGTCACGGCTGCATTGGGGCGGTCCTGATCCGCGAGTTCGGCGGCGGGTGACTTGGCAACACAACTGGCGGAAGAGGCGGAACCGACCGACCGAAAACTGCAATCCTGATTGGGTCCGGCAGCGAAATCGATATTGCACCGGACTTGCCCGAGCCCCGATCAGGGCAAACTGTAACCTGTACTGCATGGCAGAGAATTGAGCTACATACGATTTATGACGCGTTTGAAACGCGATGCCAGGTCCGCCTTCATGCAACTTGCGGGTCGCAGCTCTGGATGCAACACGCGCCGGTCTGAGCGCCTTACCTTGACGCGGCGCAGACGATGCGCCGGGCAAAGTGCTTATGCTTTCATTCTGTACAAAAAGACACGATCCAGCCTTCGGACGATTGTGGGGAGTTGAATCTATGGCCTATGAAACCAGGGATATTCGCAATATTGCCGTCGTGGGGCATGCCGCCGCCGGCAAAACGACCTTGACCGAGGCCCTGCTTGCGGCCGCGGGCCGGATTGGCACGGTCGGCGATGTGGCTCGGGGCAACACGGTGTGTGACTTCGATCCACTGGAAAAAGACAAGGGCCATTCCCTGGATACGGCCCTGGTGTCTTTCGAGTGGGGCGGATGCCATATCAATCTGATCGATACGCCGGGGGCACCGGACTACCTCGGTAAGGCCGTTGCCGCCCTGCCGGCGGTCGAGACCGCGGCGCTGGTGGTGAACGCCCGGGCCGGCATCGAGCCGGTCACCACTCGCATGATGTCCAGGGCCGCTGAACGCGGCCTGTGCCGACTGATCATCGTCAACCGCATCGACGCGGAGGACGTCGATCTCGAGGCCTTGCTGGCTGAACTCCAGCAGACCTTTGGACAGGAGTGTCTGCCGCTGAACCTGCCGGCCGACAATGCCGCCAAGGTGGTCGACTGCTTCTTCAATCCTGCCGGTGAAAGCGACTTTTACAGCGTTGCCCAGGCGCATCAGGCCCTGATCGACCAGGTCGTGGAGGTCGATGAGGATCTGATGGCACTGTACCTGGAGCAGGGCGAGGAACTTGCGCCGGCGCAGTTGCATGAGCCGTTCGAACAGGCACTGCGCGAAGGCCATCTTATCCCGGTCTGCTTCGTCTCGGCGCAGACGGGAGCCGGGGTGAACGAATTGCTGGACGTCATGGCCAAGCTCGCCCCGGACCCCACCGAGGGCAATCCACCCCGGTGCCTGATCGGGGAGGGTGACGGGGCAAAGCCCTACGAGGTGACGCCGGATCCTGCCAAACACGTGGTGGCTCATGTCTTCAAGGTCATCTTCGACCCCTTTGTCGGCAAGCTGGCGCTGTTCCGGATCCACCAGGGCACCGTCACGAAAGATAGCCAGCTGTACATCGGCGACGGCCGCAAGCCGTTCAAGGTCGGTCACCTGTTTACCCTGTTCGGCAAGGAACACCCGCTGGTAGAGAACGGTATCCCGGGCGACATCCGGGCGGTCGCCAAGATCGATGAGATCCACCCTGATGCCATCCTGCACGACTCGCATGACGAGGATTTCCTGCATATGCAGCCCTCGCGTTTCCCGCTGCCGGTGGCGGGGCTGGCAATCCGGGTGCGTCGCACCCAGGACGAACAGCGCCTCGCGGACGCGCTGCACAAGCTCCTGGAAGAAGACCCCTGTCTGGCGCTGGAGTCGAACCAGACCACGCGCGAGACCGTACTGCGCGGCTTGTCCGAACTGCATCTGCAAACCGCGTTGGAGCAGCTTCAGGGCCGCTACCGGATCGAGTTGGATACCAGTAAACCCAGCGTTGCCTATCGTGAAACCATCTCCGGCTCGGCCGAGAGCCAGCACCGCCACAAGAAACAGACCGGCGGGGCCGGGCAGTTCGGTGAAGTGATGCTGCGGGTCGAGCCCCTGCCGCGCGGTGCCGGTTTCCGGTTCGCCTCCGCAGTGGTCGGTGGCGCCATCCCGGGCTCATTGATCCCGGCGGTGGAAAAAGGCGTGCGCGAGGCCATGGCAGACGGTGCCATTGCAGGCTATCCCCTGGTGGACCTGAAGGTGACCGTGACCGACGGCAAGCACCACCCGGTCGACTCGAAGGAAATTGCCTTTGTCACGGCCGGCCGCAAGGCCCTGCTCGCGGCTGTACGCGATGCCCGGCCTGTGGTCATGGAGCCTATCGTAGACCTCGAGGTCCAGGTGCCACAGGATGCCGTGGGCAGCGTGACCGGCGACCTGGCTGGCCGTCGGGGTCGCGTGCTGGGCACCAAGGCCCTGCCACTCGGACGCATCGTAGTGATGGCACAGGCCCCGTTGGCCGAACTGGACGACTACCCGGAGCGGCTCAAGGCCATGACCGGCGGCAGTGGCAGCTATACCTTGGAATTGGCCGAGTACGAACCGGTGCCGGAGACGTTGCAGCGCGAACTTTGCGGGGCGTTTCGTCGCAGTATCGAAGACGACTGAAGGAGAGTGAATCCTTCACGGCACCGTCATGCAATCTGCGGTCTGGTGTCAACATGGTGGAATGATCGGAAACCGAAAAGATGTATGTTCTTGCGTCCGCGTTCTTCGTTGCCGGCATCTATTCCTTCTACGTCGGGGACATCCGCAACGCGGCAACAATGGCGGGGGTCGCGCTGGTTCTGGCCGGTGCCCGTTTCATTCTCGGTCCGCAGGAGGAAGCGTCTCTTGTTCGCAGGGCGGGGCTGGGCGTGGCCATACTGTTTCTTATCGTCGCAGTCACCTACACGATACTGACGTTTCTCAAATGATCGCTCAATACGGGCTGCTCAATCCCTGGCATTGCCGGGATTGTCGGATGCCTGATCATTCCGGCTGTCGCGCTTTTTGCAGCCGCTGCCGCAACCGATGCACCTTTCATCCCGGTCCGGATCCTGCTTCTTGAGCCATAACTGAAACACCACCCACAGTGCGGTCAGCGTCGCCAGGCCCAGAATCGACAGCAGGTGATTCAACATCTTCTTCTCACGACGCGCTGAACAGGCCGGCGAAGCCCATGAAGGCCATGGACAGGATGCCGGCGATGATCAGGTTCATGGCCGTACCGCGGATCAGCCTCGGCACGTTGCTCAGTTCTGCCTCCTCGCGTAACCCGGCCATGAGTACCAGCGCGAGCGTAAAACCCAGGCCTGCGCCGAGCGCATAGACCATCCCTTCGACGAACCCGTAGCCCTTGTTGGTGGCGAAGATGGCCAGGCCCAGGATGGCGCAGTTGGTGGTGATCAGCGGCAGAAAGATACCCAGTGCCTTGAACAATGCAGGGCTGGTCTTCTTGATCACCATCTCGATGAACTGCACGGTGCTGGCGATCACTACGATGAAGCTGATCAGGCGCAGATAAGGCGCGTGGACCAGTATGTAGGTGTTCAGAAACCAGGCACACAGCGCGGTGATCAGCATCACGAATACGGTAGCGAGGCCGAGCCGGAACGCGGTCTCCAGGCGACCGGAGACACCCAGGAAGGGACAGAGACCCAGAAAATAGGCCAGGACGAAATTGTTGATCAGCAGTGCGCTGATGAAGATCCACACCAGTTCGTTCATTATGCTTCACCCTGCGCGAGCTGTTCGGCCAGGCGGTCTTTGCGCTCTTTGACCCAGTTGAAGAACAGCAGTAGCAGGCCCAGGGTGATAAAGCCGCCGGGCGGCAGGATCATGATCACCCAGGGTTCAAAGTTCGGCCCGAAGAGCGACACACCGAACAGGGCGCCTTCGCCCAATATCTCGCGCACACTTCCCAGGGCAAACAGCGCGAGCAGAAATCCGCTGGCCATGCCCAGGGCATCGATCACTGCCAGTCTTACCGTGTTCCTGGAGGCGAAGGCCTCCTGGCGGCCGAGGATCATGCAGTTTGCGACGATCAACGGAATGAAGGCGCCCAGCTCCTTGTGGATCGCCGGTACCAGTGCCTCGAGGGTGAAGTCGGTCACGGTCACGAAGGTGGCGATAATGATGATGTAGGTGGAGATGCGCACCTGCCTGGGTATCCAGCTCTTCAGGGACGAGACCAGAAAGCTCGAGGCCACCAGCACGAAGAAGGTGGCACCGCCCATGGCCAGGGCGTTGACCGCCGAATTGGTGACCGCCAGCATGGGACACATGCCGAGCACCTGGACGAATACCGGGTTGTCGCGCCACAGCCCTTTGATGAATTCCTGGTACACGTCCTCCTGTTTCTTCCTGACCATTATCTGTCTCCGACAGGGGGCGGTTTCGGCATCGTCTCCGATCCGCTGAACCGGGAAACCCAACGCTGGTTGCCGCGGTTGATGATCTGCACCACGGCCTTGGAGGAAATGGTGGCGCCGGTGATGGCATCGACCTCGTTGGGCGCCGATTTCCCGCCCTTCTTGACCGTGATGATCTCCGGGTCGATGGACAGTCTGTCGAAGTTGGCGACAAAGGCGGCATCCTTGTAGATCTTGTCACCCAGCCCCGGTGTCTCACGACTCTGCAGTATCTCCATGCCCACCACTTTTCGCTCCTGCGGCAGGTAGCCGTAGAGCAGTCGGATGGTGTCCTGGAAACCGGGGCCGGCGTTGGGTACGGCGTAGCCGATTAGCTGACCATCGGCTGCGTATCCGCCGAACACCAGGTCCTCTTCTTCCTCCTCGCCTGTTGCGGCGGTCATGCGTCCATCGCGATAGGTCAACCGCTGCATGCTGGAAACACCCGGCAGCACTTTGAACACCGCCTCTTTCAGGACCTTGGCCTTGTAAGCCGTAATGGTCGGCAGGGTGGCTTCGTAAACCGATACGATGATCAGTCCCGACAGCAGGCCGGCGAAGCCGAGCGTGGCTACCAGCCGGGTTGAACTCGGTTCGGAGCCCTTGACGGTGAGTTCGGGTCCGCTGCTCACCGGCCCACGCCCCCCCTGCCGAACACCCTGGGTTGGGTATAGCGGTCGATCAGCGGGGTGGCCGCGTTCATCAGCAGGATGGCGTACATCACGCCTTCCGGAAATCCGCCGAAAATCCGGATCAGGACCACCAACACGCCGATGCCGATACCGAATATCCATGCGCCGCGGGGTGTGATCGGCGAGGAGACCGGATCGGTCGCCATGTAGAAGGCACCGATGAGCAGGCTGCCTGCAAAGATCGAGAAAAGCGGTCCCGGGTACCTGTCAGGGCCGACCAGATACAATATTGACGAAAAAACGGCGACAGATAACAGGATGCTGGCGGGGATGCGCCAGTCGATCACCCTCCGCCACAGCATGTATATGCCGCCCAACAGCAGCAGCAGGCCGCTGGTCTCGCCGATGCATCCTGAGATATTACCGATCAGCAGGTTCGATAGCGACGTATCCTGATACTCGAATTTCATCAGCCCAAGCGGGGTGGCGGACGAGACGCCATCGTATTCGACATGCATGAAGGGCATCGCCAGGTTACTGGCATGCAGGTGAAAGAAGTCTCCCGGACCGCCGGCCGGTGTCCAGGTGGTCATGGCGTTGGGAAAGGTGGCCTGAAGAAAAGCACGGCCGACCAGCGACGGATTGAAAAGGTTCTGTCCCAGGCCGCCCCAGATCAGTTTACCCAGACCGATGCCGACCGCACCGCCGACGAAGGCCATCCACAGGGGCAGGCTCGACGGCAGCGTCAGCCCCAAAAGCAGTCCGGTCAGAAAACCGCTGCCGTCGAGAAGATGCTCGCGCCGCGTCTCCGCGGGCGTGACCAACCACTCGGTCACGACGCTGCCGAGGATGCTCGCGCCGAGCACCAAAAGTCCGCTGAGACCAAAGAACCAGAGCCCGGCCAGGGTTGCCGGCAGCAGGGCGATCAGCACGTCCAGCATGGCGCGACGGGTGGTCAGCTGCTGTTTGAGCAGTGGTGCAGCCTGCAGCAGCAGCCGGGGATCCCTGGCGCTCATCGATCGTCGGACCTGGGCTGACGCAGTTGCGACTTGGCGGTGCGGATGAGTTGGACAATGGGGATACGCGACGGGCATGCATAGGTGCAGGAGCCGCATTCGACGCAGTCCATGACCGAATAGTTTTTCATCTCTTCGAACAGACGTGCCTTGCTGAGCCGCGCGAGCCGCGAGGGGTTGAGGAAATAGGGGCAGGCCTCCAGGCAACGACCGCAGCGTATACAGGGGTACTCTTTGGGCCTCGAGGTGCCGGCCTCGGTAAATGCGAGTATTCCGGACGTGCCCTTTAGGACGGGTACATCGAGGCTGGCGATGGGCATCCCCATCATCGGGCCACCCATGACAAGCTCGATAACGCCATCTTTCAGACCACCGCAATAACGCAGCACCTCGCGTACCGGCGTCCCCAGCGGCACGATGAGATTGGAGGGGCTCTGCACGCCCGGTCCTGAGACGGTGACGATCCGCTCGATCAGTGGAACCCCGGCCTCGAACCAGTCGGCGATGGCCACGACGGTGCCGACGTTGTTTACCGCGATGCCCAGGTCACGTGGCAGCTCACCGGCCGGCACCTCTTTGCCGTAGACGGCCTTGATCAACATCTTTTCCGCACCCTGGGGGTATTTGACCTGCAGTGGCACGACACTGATTGCTTGTGACGGCTTGAGATGTTGCTCCAGGGCGGCTATGGCTTGCGGCTTGTTGAGTTCCACGCCTATGGTGGCCTCGCGTGCGCCCAGGTTGTGCAACAGTATTTCGATGCCGTGTAACAGGGCCTCGGGGCGCTCCACCATCAGGCGGTGGTCGTTGGTCAGGAAGGGCTCGCATTCGGCACCGTTTACCAGGACGTGATCGATATGCTGGCCTTCCGGGATGGAGTATTTGACGTGGCTGGGAAAGGCGGCCCCCCCCATACCCACGATGCCGGCATGCTGCACCTGAGCAACAAATTCATCCTTTGTAAGATCCCGCCAGTCGACAGCCGGCCGCTGCTCGAGTCGCTGGGTGGCGTAGGGGTCGGTTTCGATCTCGATCGATCGCGCAAAGACACCGCCCGGAAAACGGCGGTTGGCGATGGCCCGCACCCGGCCCGTGACGGGGCTGTGCAGGCTGGTCGACACGAAGGCGCCTGGCTCCGCGATCAGTTGTCCACGCCGAACCCGGTCGCCGACCGCGACCAGCGGTATGGCGGGTGCGCCAAGGTGTTGATTCAGCGGCATGACATAGCGGCCGACGAACGGCATGCGCTGGGTCGGCAGATCGGCCGTATGCTCCTTGAATCCCTGCGGATGGACGCCGTGGGCGAAGCCACGACTGAAAAAGTCTTTCAGTGCGCTCATTCCGCCTTGCCTCCCCGTGTCACATTGGCCGCATACCCGGCCAGCCGCATCATGCGCTCGCGCATTTCCTTGCGGGTCTTTTCGAACATCTCACCCTGCAGTGCATCGATGCGTGCCTCGTAATCGGCGCGCAGGGATGCCAGCTCGGCCTCGTGTGCCGCGGCGACCTGCTCTTGCGCTGCCTGCTCGACGCGTGCCGTAAATGGGGTGACCAGGCCGCCGATTTCCTGCAGCACGCGCCAGGCCTGCAGGCGTTCTGCGCAGACCCGCAGCATCTCCGGGGCTACCTCGAACCGGACTGCCGCCCCGTCCTCCGCTTCCCCCGATACGAAGGGGATCTTGCCGGCACGCGCTTGTTGGTCGAGTGCGAGAAAATCGCTGACCGGCAGCCGCCCCGGTTCGTCCCCCCGCAGCCTGGTGAAACAGCCGGAAAAGCGGCGTTCGCCCAGCGCCCATGACGCAGGTGTGGGGGCGTCATCTTTACCATCTGACGCCCAGGGGGCGAGGGGCTGTGGATTGCCCTCGAGGCTGAGGCGCGAACCGAATACGCCCTCACTGTGTGGGTCGTAGAGAAACAGCGGAAAGACCCGCGATTCCACGGCAAGGTGTGCGCGCCGCAGCATGTGCTCGGCCGCGAAGCCGTGCCGCAGAGGGCTTGGGGCATGCAGGTGCAGCAATGCCGGGCCCTCAAACCCCAGGGCCGTCTCCAGACAGCGCATCAGGTGTTCGGGCGCGGCCAGGGAGGTCTGGGCGACACAGGCGCGGCGTCGAGCCATCGCCAACAGTGCCAGATCGATTCCGGGGTCATCGGAGACACTCAGGCGCGTGTCCAGCGCCGCATGGGTGGCCAGCCCCAGGTCCACTTCACTCAGGAGCAACAAATTGATCGGCAGGTCGGACCCGAGCAGGCCGTCGATCTGGGAAAGACCGGCCCCACGCAGGAGGTCACCGCCACCGATCACGAACAGTGGGGGGCAAAGTGCCCGCTCCTCCGCGCGTGAGGTTGCGCCAATCCAGGTGAGCGAGTCGCGGAACCTCGCGCGAAGCGTCGGCCGGACGTTCCAGTTCCAGGCGTGCCTGGCGCATCAGGCGGAAACCGTCGGTCGATTGCCGCAACTGGCCCTCCAGCAGGCCGGCCGCCAGTTGGGCGCCGTCCGTCGTCAGGTCCAGTACCACCGGTGTGGCGAAGGGGTTGTTCGGGAAGACGCCGGCCCAGCCGGAGACCGACCCGTTGGCGAGCACCATGCCGAGCCGGGCGCGCCCAAGCCCCTGGTGCCCCTCGGACAAACGCCATGCCAGGTCTTCGAGGTCCCGGGCAAGATGGACCAGTCGACGAAGGCGATGCGCATCCACGCCGCTGTCGATCGAATCTTCCGCGGTGGCGATGAAGCTGCGCAGTTCCGCCTGCCTTGTGTCGATGGTCTCCAGTGCCTTTGCCAGTGCTTCCAGGTCGTCCGTGGGCAGGGCGCCGGCCAGGATCTCTCTGATCAGGCCGGATATCTTCTCCTTCGTGGCGCGTATCTCGCGAATGAAAGACGCCATCACCGGCCTTTGCCGGGACTCGGCGACGGCCATGGCCAGCCGCAGCGCCAGCCGTTCACCCGAGCCGGGCTCGGCCGCATCGCCACCGGCCAGGGAGCCCGTGTGGCGGCGGGTCAGCAGGGCCGCGGCCAGGGTGCCAACCCTGGGATCAGCGGCGACCCTGTCGATGGTGGCGGGTGCTGTGTCCGGCAGTTGTTCCCAGGCATGCCAGACGCTACGCGTATCTTCCAATGCCTTCCGGGTCTGCTTCACCGACGTCAGGGCGCCCGGTTCGCAGGCCGAGACACAGATCCCACAGCCCTTGCAGGTATCGGGGTTGATCGCCAGGAACAGCAGTTCGGTATCGCCCCCTGTGGCCGTCGCGTCCTTTTCAAAGAAGGGTTCGGTTACGACCGCCGGAAGGGTGGCAATCGAACCCTGCAGCTTTTCGAGCGCGACCGACATGCCTTCTCTGCGCTCGGCGGGCAGCGGCATCTTCTCCCGCAGCCATGCCGAGGCCTCGCGCAGCAGATCGCCGAGGGTCGCTGCATCGGTATCGGGGGAGGCACACCGGCTGACGATCCTGGCGGCCAGTTTGGAACTCAGGGGCCGCAGCGCATCCGCTCCGGCGCGCTTGATGACGGCATCGAGTACGGCGCCCGGGGCAAGGGCAAGGGCCCCGACAGCGCCGTCCGGACATCGGCTCCAGCAGGCACCACAGCCCTCGCACAGGGCGGGGTCGAGGGACGGCAACATCCGGCGCAGTGGACTCAGGTCCCGAAAGAGGGATGAAAGCGGCGGTATCGCGCCAATCGCCATATGGGGGTCCGGCGCCAGTTGATCGGATTCCCCGTTCCTGTACAGCACGCCGACCTGATCCCAAAATCGCGGCAGACTGTCATAGGCCTGATCGCTGCTGTTCAGTTCGCGCACCGCCAGCGGTGCCTCGTCCTCGCCGGGTCGGTCTGCGGATGGACCGACCTTCAGAGTCGCTTTGTCCAGGGGATGAACCCGTTCCAGGCCCTCCCTGAAGCCTTCCATGCGTGCCTCGCGCAGCGCCTGCGGCAGGTGTTGCAGGGTGCCTTCGCGGACGCTCAGCAGACGGCGGGGTTTGAGGTCGAGCAGGCCCGCATCCAGCACGACACCGAAAACGGCACCCAGGAGATAGTCTTTGCGGGCGGGCCCCGCTGTCTCCCGACCGCCCGGCGGTTCTTCGAAAGCGGCGACACGATAGAGTCCCACCTCGCTTCCGGACAGGGCCTCAACCAGTGCGGGTGGCAGATCGGTCCCCGGGCCTGCATCCTCGAGCAGCAACAGACCGTTCTCTTTCAGGCCGGCCAGTGGACCGGAGCGGAGGGGAACTGCATTTGCCGGCAGCACCATAAGATCGACAGGCATCTGGTCACCGGGGTCGCGCAGGTCCTCGGGTGCCCAGGTGAATCGATCGACGCAGAGTCCACCCCAGGGCTCCGGGGAAAGGTCGGGATGGCCGCGAAGCCGGCCTTGCGCGACGCGTTGGAGGAGGCTTGCCGTTTCCAGCGCCAGGCCACTGCCGCCCTGACCGGAGATGCGGTGAAAGGCCAGCGTGAGGGCCTCCGCCGGGCGCAGATCCGGGGTCTCCGATCCACTCGTCAGACCCAGGCCGGCGATGTCCGGGTACTCGCGGTGCACGCGGTCGAGGACCGCCTGGCGCTTGGGGTAGGGGCTTGCAGACCGGGAGAAGGGGATGCCGAGATAGACTTGCGCCTTCTTTATCTCATCCGCCCCGGTGCAAAGCGCGATCAGGTCTGCGCCGCGTAGCGGCAGTCCGCCAAGTCCGTAGATCACGGACAGGCAGCGTGGACAATCGGCCTGCGCCATGGTGGGGTAGTCTGGATCGATCCCCGCACCGGGGCGGCCGTTCTCTATTGACCGCGCAAGTGCGGTCCGCAATTCGCGCATGATCGGCGGGGCATCCGCCGCGGGGCTGTTGGTGCGCTCCAGAACCAATACCCGCTGCTTTTTCCTGAGCAGTTCCGCGATGCGGGCGCCGGGAAATGGCCGCAGCGATCGCAGGCCCAGTACACCCACCTTGAGCCTGTGAACCGACCTCAGATGATCGGCGACGGCCTCCGCGGTTTCGATCGCCGCGCCCTGGGCGACCAGGACCATCGTGGCATCGTCCGCCCGATGGTTGGAAAGGGTCTGGTGCTGCCGACCGGTCAGATCCGCGAACTGCGCGAACGACTGCTCCAGCAGCTGTTCCAGATGCTGTGTAAAAAAGGCATCGTCCGCGGCCTTGCCTATTCCCCAGCTTGGGGTGGACTGCAGCCCTCCCAGGAGTACCGGCCGGTCGGGATCGTACCAGCGGGGTACGCGCCGGCGTTGTTCGCCGAACAGCAGCCTTTGCGCCGGCGTGGGCGATGGAACGGCGTCGCCGGCGCTGCCGAGGTACCTGTTCACCAGCTCGTGGCCCGGCAGCCGGACATCCTGCACGGCGAGTGCGGTCTGTTCCGCATCCATGATCACCAGGCCGGGGATCAGGGTCTGCTCGGCTACCCGGCGGGCGATCAGCGTAAAGTCGACGGCCTCCTGGACATTGGCGGCGAACAGCATGAAACAACCGCTGTCTGCGCTGATATGAACGACTTCATGACCACTGCCCATCGCACCGGCGTGTCCGGCCAGGGCCCGGTTGTCCAGGTGTACCACCAGCGGGACGTGACGGCCTGCGGCGCTGGCCAGGAGATCCTGCGCGCCGGCCAGATCGGCGGACGACAGGAACACCGTGGCCCTGATCCCGGACAGGGAGAGGCCGGTCGCCGCTGCCAGTGCCCCTCTTGGTCCATCGGCCCTGCGGCTCAACAGGATAGTGCCGGTCGGGTCTGCAGCGAGTCGCAGCTGCTCGGCGCGCCAGGCCAGTTCGGCGGTGTCGGCGGGATACGAGGCCCCCAGACCGGCTCCTTCGCTGATGCAGGCCTCGGTGACTGCAACGGCGGTGTTGCCGTCGAGCGTGGTTGCGGTGCCGGCATGCGTGCCCTGGCCGCGTGGCGGGCTACCGATGAGCTGCCGCAGCAGGCGCAGCGCGGAACTAGCGATGCTGGGCATATCGGTCCTCGTTGTGGCTGTCTGGCCTGTCCGCGTCATCGAACTGCGCAGCCTCAAGCCACTGGATGGCCCCGGTTGGGCAGCGGTGGGTCGCATGGGGCAATGCCGGCCCGCCCGCGGAATAGTCGACCAGCGGCAGACCGTCCTGCATGCGCACCAGACCGGGCGCCGCATCGGCCGCGCAGCGGCCACAGGCATCGCAGGCGACCGTACACAATGCCATTGCGGTATCCCCGCTCAAGGGCGAACTGCATTGCACGAACAGTTTGTGCTTGAGCGGCACCAGCACGAAAAGGTTCCGGGGGCAGGCGTTCACGCAATCGCCACAGGCGGTGCACTTGTCGATATCAACCACCGGCAGACCGTTTCGGTTCAGGTTGATGGCGCCGAACGTGCAGGACACCTGGCAGTCGCCCAGGCCGAGGCAACCCCAGGAACAGCCCTTGCCGCCACCGGAAACGACCGACGCGGCCCGGCAGTTGTCGAAGCCCCAGTACTCGGCGATCTGAAACGCCTGGGCTTTGCCACCGGCACAACGCAGGCGGGCCACGCGCCGCTCCTGTTGCCCCGGGTCGACATCGAGCAGGTCCGCCACCGCTTCTATGGTCTCGTCGGATGCAACGGTGCAGCGGCTGGGTTGGGCCGCCCCGGATACCAGCTGTTCCGCGAAGGCATGGCACCCCGGTTGACCGCAGGCACCGCAGTTCGAGCCCGGCAGCAGCTCTTCCGCCTGTTCGACCATCGGGTCTTCGCGCACCTTCAGGAAACGGTATGCAAGCGCCAGTATCAAGGCGAAGAACAGGCCCAGTCCCCCCATGACCAGCGGTGCGAAGACGTAGCTGTTCATGGTGCCTGCAATCCGCCCCCCTTTGCGGGGCAAGAAGATTGTTTGGCGGCCAGCTGCCGGTTCATTTTTTTCATTGCAGCCGACATCTATTGATTGAAAGGCGCGGCGCGCTCGATCAGTTCATCCAGTCCGGCCTCGTCCGGATTCTGCGGCATGCCGGGGTGGATACATCTGGCAGGGCACAGCTCTGCCGCCGCCACCAGCTCGGCATAGCTCACCTTGTCGAGATCGCCGAGATAGGCCTGTTTTTCCTCGTTGTACAGAAACACCTGGGTATTTACCTTGAGACAATCGTTGCAGCTGGTGCAAAGCGGTGTATCGATCCATGGCTCATCGAAAGACAGTGCATCCGCTTCTTTCCCGGCAGTTTCCGAAACAGGCTGCTCCGACGGCTCGGCCTCTTCGATGGCTTCGGCAGTAGGCGCATTCGCGGGTGCCTGGAATGCGGCCGGCATTGCCGTCGCGACGTCCATGCCGAGCAAAACATCGGTCAGACGTTGCATGGCCTCGCCGGCTGCCTCGTTGCGCACACGTTCCAGTTCACGCGCATGTGCCTCGCGCAGGCGTTCGATTTCGGAAGCGGCCTTCGCACCTTCCTCCTCCCTCGTCCGCTCCACCGCCAGGTCGACGTAGCGGTTACGTACGCCGGCCATCTCCTGCAGAGTCCGCCAGAAGTTGAGCCTGTCGAGGCAGGCCAGTGCCAACTCCCGGGACACCACCACACGGTGCAGCGTGCCGTTGCCGTCGACCGCCAGCACGAAGGGTACGTGTCGGTAGGCCTGGTCGGGATCCATTGCCAGGTACTCCTGGATGGGCACCAGGGCGACCGAATCGCAGCCCGCGGGGATCAGCCGAAAATGGTCCCTCAGGCGTTCTATCAGCAGGCAGTAGTCGGCAAAGGTGAAGGCCAGCCGCAGCTGGATATCGTTTCCATTTTCATCTGTGTAACGGAAGGGATGTATCGGCCAGTCCTGGTCCCATTGGGGGTTGCCGCTGAAGTCCATACGCGTGGCGGACGAGTCTCCGGCCTCGGGATTGATTCGAAAGAAGGGGTGCGCGCGGCCTTCGATCGCGGCACCTGCGACCAGCCAGGCGTTGAGTGGCAACAGTTGGCCCGGTTCACGCTGTCCGGTGTTGATGACATGCAGGCTGGTGCGGGTTGCGTCCAGGGCGGCGAGAAAGCAACCCAGCATGTGATGATGTCGGGCAGCGGAGGACTGGTCGACCATTGCCTGGCGGTGGCTTATGCCGAGATAACCCAGTTCGGTGCGGTAGCTTCGGAACGGGTTCTCGCCGGCTGCCGCTCCCGGATTGTTGTGCGCCTGCACGCGGATCAGTATCTGCACCGGTCTGCCGGAACTCAACAGGCGGGAAAACGAGCGTAGTCCGTCGCCGGACACCTGGTCGGCGGAACCCAGCGCGATGATCGAGGGGACCAGGCGCAGTTCGTCCTGCGAGAATGCCTCCCAGCCAAAACTGGCGAACCAGGGATCGTGCAACGCGGGGTCGTATCGATGTTCCATCTCGAGAGAGGCGACGTGCACGGCACCGAAAATCCGGGTCAGCTTTGCTGCCTCCTGATCGAACAGCTCCATGGCACAGGCGCAGGGGTCGGCATCGGTCACTTCGCGGCAGAAATCGGCCTCGCGAAGCCAGGGGTCGGTGAGGGTGCCCGCGTGTACGAAGCGGACCAGGATCGGGTCCGGCTCCCACGATTCGAGGGTCGCGATAGCCTGCTCGATGCGCTCCCGTCTTTCCGCCGACATGATCTGGCTGCCACGCGAATGATCGATTACTGCCGACAGGGCCGCGGGATCGAAGCGGTCACCGCCGGGTCCGACGCTGTCACGGATCATCCGGGGCTCGATGGATTCATCCGATTTGGACCACTCGACATCCAGCAGCCGCTTCAAGCCACGAATGCATTCGGCGATACGTTTCTGGAAGCTGGCCCGTCTGGGGATGATCTGGCTGTGTACCGCATGAATCAGCAGGTGAAGGGACGGATAGCGCCCGTACCCCAGGAGTTGCGCACCCTCGGGTATCGCCTGCAGCAATTGTCCGAAATTGTCACTGAGCTGGTCGCGATCACGCTGCTCTTTAAGCCCGAGGTGCTTCTGCAGCGCATGATGCACCTCTGCCAGCGTGGCGGCCGCCTCCACCGGGCCGTCGCGGCCTCGCAGCATCTGGCGAACATGGTGCTCGATCCATTGCAGGTGGTCCTTGAGGATACGAGCCTGGCCATTGTCCGGGGCGAGGGATTCCGTGGCCTTTTTCAGCCAATGGGAGAGCGGCGCCTCCAGGGACTCGACCCGCTGGTCTTCGATACTGCTGTCGGGTGGGAAAAGAAAAAGTGGATAGTCGTAGCGTAACCTGGAGGTATCCCGGAACGGGTCGAGCAGGGCCGGCAGGTGGTCGTCGCCCAATTCGTCAAGCCGCTGTCTCGCACTCGGTTCACCCAGATGAAACTGCCGCAGCTTGAACATCAGTTCGCGGGTGGCCTTGGCATCTTTCACCGTGGTGTGCAGGGCCGGTATCCTGGATGTGTCGTTCCCGGGTAGCTGCGTGTTCTGAACCTCGCCAACGGATTGTCTTGCTGTCATGCCTTGGTGCACTCCAGGTTGTTCCGGAAAACCGCTTTGAACCCCGTCTCTTCTTTTCCCGCTTTCGGGCATCAAATGGTCAATCGGTCCAGCAGTCTGTTGAGGCCGTCCAGTCGTTCCTGGGGCGCCAGCTTGACTCCCCGGCTCGAGAGGTCCTCGTAACAGGATGCCGACGGGTTGTGATACAGCAGACCTATCGGTATTCGAGACTCGTCGAGCGCCAGGGCAAAGGCCTGGGCGAGATCCGAGGGGTCGTGGACCTTTCGGTTGGGAAACTGGCGCTGAACGCTGTCATCCAGGGCAATTCCGTTCTCATGTTGAAGTATCAGGAACCGCGAAGGGTCGCCCTGCATTTCCTTGCCCAGCGCCCCGGCGAATACGGGACAACGCTGGATAATGCGCACGAACCCGGTCCCGCGGTGCCGGTGGGCACGTCGTATGGTCTCGTAGAGCAGCGGCGGATTCCAGTCCATGACCTGTGCCACGAAAGATACGTTGGTGATCCCGAGCGTGACGGTCAGTGGATTGTGTGCGGGCAGAATCGCACCCGAGGGGTGCGTGTTGGTCCTGAGTCCGAGCGGGCTGGTCGGTGATGTCTGGGCCTTTGTCAGGCCGTAGATGGCGTTGTCGAACACCAACACCGTCATGTCCATGTTGTAGCGCAGCGCATGAATCCAGTGGGCGGTGCCGATGGAGAAACAGTCGCCGTCTCCGGTGGCGACCCAAACATCCAGCTCCGGCCGCCTCGCCTTGACGCCGCAGGCGATGGGCAGGGCCCGTCCGTGCAGGCCGTGGAAGCCGTATGTGCCCATATAGTGGGGGAGGCGGCTGGAGCAGCCGATGCCCGAGACCGCCACCGAGTTCTCCGGCTTGAGCTGTTCGTCGCGCATGATCTTTTGCACGGCGGTCAGTACCGCATGATCGCCACACCCGGGGCACCAGCGCGCCTCTCCACCGGCGTAGTCGCCCATGGTGAAGTAACGTTCGAAGACCTCCTGCGACCAGTCCGCCTGTAGTCCGAACATCAGCTGTCTCCTTCCAGGTTCGTGGCCGCAAGCCGTTGGCGCAACTCGTTCAGTATGGTCCCGGGCTGAAGCGGTTGTCCCTGCACCACCGACCAGCAGTCCACGTCGATCAGGGTGTGGGCCCTCAACAGCCAGGCAAGCTGGGCGTAACGGCGGGTCTCGTGGTTGATCAGCGGGGCATTTGGTTTGTCGCTGTAGTTGATCTCCACCGTCATCACCCTGCGAAAACCCCGAAATATCTCTTTCAGGCCAGGTTCCATAGGAGAGAGGAAGCGCAGGTGCAGTGAGGAGACCTGGAGACCCTCTGCGCGTGCCCTGTCCACCGCCTCTTCGACGGCACCCAGGGTGGAGCCCCATCCCACGACCAGCAGGTCCCCCTCGGGGGCGCCGTGTATCTGCGGCGGCCTCAGGGTGCTCGCCAGGGCAGCCAGCTTGCGGCTGCGCATATCGCAGCCCAGCTGGTTGGAATCGGCGTCGTAGGCCACCTTGCTCTGCCGGGTATGGGCCAGCCCGGTAAGGATGTAGTGCCCGCCGGGCATGCCAGGGATCGGGCGGGAGGACAGCCCGGTTTCTTCATCCCATTGATAGGGTGGCACGTCCTCGTCCCAGTCCGACTGATCGATGGGCGGGGCCAGCCAGTCGAGGGTCGGCTTCGGGCGCTCATAGGGTTGTACGCCGGTGGCCAGGTTGGCATCCGTCAGCAGCACCACCGGGATGCGAAATGCCTCTGCAAGACGTCGCGACATGACCACGAACTCCAGGCACTCCTGGATGGTGGTGGCGGCCATCACCACCTTTGGCGCATCGCCGGGTTCACCGAAGAGCGCAGCCAGCAGGTCGCCCTGTTCGACCTTGGTGGGCAGCCCGGTGGATGGCCCGCCGCGCTGAACGACGATTACGACCAGGGGTACCTCGGCCATCACCGCCAGGGCCAGCATCTCGGTCTTGAGTGCAAGGCCGGGGCCGGACGTGATGGTACAGGCGGTCTTGCCCGCGTAAGAGGAGCCGATGGCGAATCCGATCGCGGCGATTTCGTCCTCTGCCTGGTGCACGAACCCACCGACCTCGTGAAACACGTCCGCCAGGTAGTGCGAGGCCGATGTGGCGGGTGTGATGGGATACATGGATACCAGTTCCATACCCGAGGCCATGACGCCCAGTCCCAGGGCCGTGTTGCCGTTGGTCACGATATAGCGCTTGCCCCTGGTCTGCTCTTCCGGCTGAGGCGGGACAAGGTAATGGAGCTCGACGTGCTCCCGGGCGAAGTCATAACCGGCATCGAACAATTGCTGATTGATGCTTATGACCTTCTCGCCCTTGCGCTTGAATGTATTGGCGATCTCGTTCCTGGCCTGCCCGGTGTCCCGCGAGTAGATCCGGCAGAGCATGCCCAGAACGAACATGTTCTTGCCCTTGCGCGGGTCGGGTGTGATTTCCAGGCAGGCCTTTTCGATGGGCAGTTCGTGGACGACCAGGCCATTCTCTCGAAACTCCGCGACAGCCTTGGCGTATTGCTCGCGGATCTCGGGGGCCGGGTCGTCGCGCCATTTGTTCTCGAGCAGGACTGTTGTGCCCTTTCTGTATGCGCCGCTGACGATGCGCGAGTAAAGCACCTGTTCGTTGAAGGCGACGACGATGTCGGCCTCGTCGCCCATGTTGGTGATGTAATGTGAGGCGAGCCGGATCCGGATGCCGCTGGCACCGGCCGGGGAGCGGGCCGGGGGCTGTATCTCGGCGGGTATGATCTCCACCGTCCAGACCCCGTTCCCCATCCTGGCACTGATGGTGCCGAAGGTCTGTCCCGCCTTTTGTGCCCCTTCACCGGAGTCGCTGACGATCTCGACGATATGCTCGTGGATGGGATCGGCCTGTTCGGCTGGCCCCGGGGTTTGCGCGATGTCCACCATGTTACGCCCCTTCCTCTGTTGCCCAACGAGACGTCGGTGCCTGCCTCCCGGTGTGCATCTCGGCTCGTTGCGAACAGCGGCAGGAGATATTCCTGCAGTGGCAGGGCAGGTCGGTAGCGGCCCGCCCAGCCGAACGAGGCCAAGTTGTTCTCACTGTTCTCAGGCATTAGAGAGCAAGGTTCGGCGAATAGTCAAATAGGGTGGATTCCCAGGGTTTTTCCCTATCGGGGCTGGATCATGTCCGGCGCCAGCCCACAAGGGGATATGCGGCACCAGGGTGCAGTGTCGATTTCATACCTGCACCCACGCGGCGAACTGTCGACCGAAAAGGTCGGTGAGCACCAGCGTGATGGGTGCGAAGGCGATGAAGCCCCAGGTCAGACGGCGGATGAACGTGTGGCAGATCGGTACCTCGAGGAAGTAGCGTGCGACCAGAAACGCCTTCAGCCAGATGATCGCCGCCACCAGGGGTGGCAGCCAGGACGAGGCATCTTGCAGCCATTCGCCCAGGCCAAGACTCACAAGGGTCAGCAGGACCAGTCCGAGCCAGGCGAGGAACAGTGGCATGAGTCGTGTCGAAGGTTTGAGATCCCGGGTATTCATGATTCAGGCGAGGACGTAGAAGAACGGAAAGATGGCCAGCCAGATGATGTCGGTTGCGTGCCAATAGGAGGCCAGTGCCTCCAGGCCGCCGTATTCCCTGGCGGAATAGTTGCCGTTCAGGTGCCGTACCAGCACCCAGAGCATGCCGAGTATCCCCCAACTTGCGTGCACCAGGTGGTTGATCGTGAGGTAGTAGTAGGCGCCGATGAACACCCCGCTTTGTGCGTTGATCCCGTGGGCCATATTCCAGGTGATTTCAAAGTACTTGGTTACCGGGTAGCCGAAAGCGATCAGTACCCCGGCGATCAACCAGTACAGAGAGGTGCGCCGCTTGCCGGCGCGTATCATTGCCACCGAGGCGGCGAGGCACAAGCTGGTGCTGATCATCAGCAGCGTGATCAGGGTGCCCGTCCAGCGGGAGAGCAACTTCGTACCCTCGTGAAAGGCCTCGGGAAAGTTTGCCCGGGCGACGAAATAGACGATGAACAGGACGGCAAACTCGACGAACACGCAGGTGATCCCGACCCAGATGCCGAGGTTGCCGGGTATCCGGCCGGCGGCATCCCCGGGTGGCGGCTCATCGGCCGGGAGATCCTGCCCGGGCGTTGTCGGCACAAGCTGAATCGTCGTTTCGTCGCTCATGCTGTCGAGTGGGTGCATGTCTCAGGCCGGGCTGTGTGCGTCGGGGGCGAGGCGTTCGTCGTCGGTTTTCAAGCGGGACAGGGAGCCCCTTTGCTGTCAGGCTTCGAGGATGTTGGTCAAGGCGCGTAGCATTCGACCCAGGGTGTAGGTACGCACCCAGGTGAGTACCTGCCGGAGCGCTGCGTTGTTGGAGATCGGTCGACGCTCTTCGGCAGGCAGGCCGCGGCGTGCCTGTGGCACCACCATGGCCAGCGTCAGGCCGCACACGAAGGCCAGCGCCAGCGAACTGCGCTGTTTGAATCGCGATTCAAACGTCGACCATGCGCGATTGCTGGATTCCAGGGCATCCTGCCGGAGCGAGGCGGCGGTCCTCGCAAGATCGGCGACCTCGCGGCGTTGCGCAGACAAGGTAAGGCGATCGAGCATCATCCGCCTGCGGTCTGTTGCGCGGCGTCATCGCCGGGTGCCGGGCCCCCCGCGAGAGCCGCCCGAAGTTCACGAAAGGTGAGATTGGGTGTTACCGCCCGCATCCAGGCCCAACAACCCAGGGCCGCAAGCAGGTTCGCACCGGCTATCGCCGCCAACGCGGCAGGCCATGCCGATGCGTCGGCAAGCAGGGCAGCGAGCGCCAGCATCAGCAGCAGCCACGCGGCGCTGGCAAAAAGCGCGATGGCGATCGCCAGTGCCAGGAGCAGTACCGTGGTCGATGCCGCCAACCTCAATTCGGCGGCGGCCAGGTCCGCGGTCGACCCGGCCGCTGCACGATAGCCGCGCACGATCGCCGACAGGTCACCGCGCAACGACGGCGCCTCGGCGTCCCCGGGTATGGACGATTCCATCAACGGCGCAAAAGTGACGAGATGATGATTCCCGCACCGAAAGCGATGCCGAGCGCAGCCCACGGGTGCTGGTCGACATAGTTCTCGGTGACTGTTACGGCCTCGCTACCCTTGGCCTTGGCGTTCTGCTTGGTTGCGTGCACCTTGCTTTGCGCATCTGCCGCGGCATCCTTGATCCGCTGCTCGGCCTCCGCTGCGTGCACGGCAAGCCGGTCGATGGCCTCATGAATCATCTTGGCGACACGTTCAGTCTCGCTCGCCTGATTTGCGCGGGTTTCTTCCTTTTCGGATTTGTTGACAGATGATTGAGTCGATGGGCTCATTGGATTTCCCCTGAGAGAGCGTTCGTCGGGACATGATTGTTCCTTCGAGAACATGCTAGGCAATGATTGCCGGCTCAGCAACCATTGCATCGACCGCCGCGGGATGAAGGCCGGAGGAAACCCTGGGCAATGATCAGGCCAACGCTTAACCGCCCCTGTCGTCCTCGTCATTCGCCGCGAAGGGCAAACGTGGACTGGGATGGTTCAGCGGCATGTCGAGATAGGCCTGGCGCGTCTCAGTTGTTTCGAAGTAGATCGTCAGGTTGCCGTCCACCAGCGACGGATGGCCGGTGATGTCCTTGATATTGCCGCCGGTCATCGGGTCGATGGTATCGATACGGAATTTTGGTTCGTGCAGAAGTCGGCTTTGGGTCCGGTCGCGCGGCAACGCGTCGGTCCCGACCCAGTTCGCGAACTCGAACCTTATGGTGGGTGCTGCACGGGAAAGCGAGTAAGTTAACATGGTGACCCCCTCCTGTTGCCTGCCGCTCGTATGGCGGCATGTCTTTGGCGGCTCCCTGCGGAATCTCCATCCGATTCCAAAGACGCCGATTTTGCGGCCGGATGCGGTGAAGCTTGAAACAGCACCCGGGGCCTTTTCCTGGATGTTCATCACATCGCAAGCGGGGATGTGATGCACGGCTTCGGAACCGTGTATTCTGGCTCTCGCCCTTTTAGACCGTTGTATCAGGGATAAATGCGACGGAGGATCGATAAATCGCCCCCGCGGACTGCAAGGTTGATTGCGCGCCAATGGGTGATCTCGTTGTGGCGGCGGGGGTGGGGAGGCCGGAGCCGGTAGCTCGACTATCCTTTCTGCAGCGGGGATTTGCGTCGTGAGCGGCCAGCGATGGCACTGTTTGATACCTGGGAGAGCAGATAATCATGTTGGTAACTTTTTCATGCCCGGCCTATGCCGACATAACGATGTTCGGCGACGTGGCCCTCAGATTACTGAAGATGATGGGGCATAGTGGCACCGTGCCCAGTGCTCTCGTGGCAGCAGATGTCCCGGCGGCGCTGGAGCGCCTGCAGGCTGCGGTGGAGAAAGAACGGCAGTCGCCCGAGCCGCAAACACCTGCGCAGGAAGAGGATGCTGAGCCTCCGGTGAGTCTTTCTCACCGTGCGTTGCCCCTGATCGAATTGCTCAAGGCAGCGGCGAAGGCCGAATGCAATGTGATGTGGGACAGCAATTAGACCTGCAAATTGCACCAGTATCCGGGATGATCGCGCCGGCCAGGTGTGGTTGGGCGCCGCTCTGGAACGAAAGGCATAGCTGTAGCTATGACTTGAGTGAAGAGCAAGTGCAAGCGTGCCTGGGCAAGCGAGCGCCCGGATAGATCCCAGGCGGATTTCAAACTGTGCCCCCGTAAATCACCCGGATATTAAGATCTGCCGCATTCTTTAACGGGCCTACATGCCCGCCTGTGATCGACTGGTGCAACTTGCAGGTTAGCCCGACGCATCAATCTCCCAACGATCGGCTTGCCGGCATAGCGGATGCCGCGTGACGAACGCTGCCGGGTAAACGCGGTCAGTGGGTCTTCACGATAAGGGGGGCATGATCTCCGGCATGTTTTTTCGCCTGCTTGGCGGCCTTCTTTTCCTTGGGTGTCAGCAAGGGCTCTTTTTTGGATTCCCTGTTGGATTTTTCGGTCTTGGACATGTCATTCACTCCCGTCATTTTCGAACAAACGCCTGAGGATGGATGGCGCGTCCAGTCACTGACCGACTTTGTCAGTTGTGCCCAAGCTACGCCCTCCGGGAGTAATAGCAAGGTGTTTTTGCGAACGGAATCCGCATGTGCGAGGGTGTGTGATCGCGCTCCATCCTGTCCGCCTCCCGGAGGCGACCGTTTGCATGTTTTCTGCTTCTCGATCCGCAAAAGGACTATGCTGGGGCCGCGTCTACCGTTCGGGTGTTGAACTTCCGCGCCACAATCCGGCGAAAGTCAGGGTCGATGGTCTCCACCTTTGGAGAAGTTCCTAATGGATCTTCAGGTTTCGAAAATGTCAACTCAGTCTCCCACCGATACTGCTACTGCCGGCAAGTCACTGCGGCCGATATACCGTGTTGTGTCGGTCCACAAGGCGATCGATCCCGGTCTGGAGACAGCCGATGATTGGTATCGTTATACGATCGCGAGCGGCAAATCACGCATTACCGGCCTGCACCGTGGAACTCATGCCGAGGTGAAGGAATACGCAGAGGGATGTGCGGACTCCTTCAATTCACGCAGTATGGCAACGAATGCCAAATCATTGACCTGGTCGTCGCGCAGCAAGAAGTGACTGCCGGTACTGGCAGACCCTGAATCACCCGCTTGATGATCCCGACGCCTTACCTCCGATTTGGGGCCGGGCCGGGCGCTCGCCTTTTTCAACCGATGAGACCAGGCAGAACAGGCGGAACTTTGTTGGGATCTGGTTGCCTCACATTGCAGGCGAAGCCCCGGGTGCTATATTTCCGAAATGTGCTGCCAAGTCAAAAGAGCCATTTGTCTCCTGCTGATCCTGCTTGTCGGGTTGGGTCCTGTTGCAAGCGCGATGGCCAAACCCCACGTCTGTGCTGCGGCCGGTATGGTCTCCGAGCGCACGGCAGCACACGCCGGGCACTCTCCGCAGCAGATCAAAAGACCCCTGGTGGACAGCCAAGAGGCGATGAGCTGTGCCGACTGCCAGAATGACTGCTGTGCCAGTGGGATCTGCGCGGCGGGTGCTTGCGGGACTGGGGCGGCGGCCTTGCACGGCATTGCGGAATTGCAGGACCACGACGCTTCACTCGACTTTTCTGCCATCGACTCAAACCCTTCGCTGTCCGGACATTCGTCTTCTCCGTTCCGACCCCCCCAAGCCTGACTTTCTTCACTGATTGAGCTGCCGTCCGTCCGGCGGACGGCTGTGTCTGGTGTCGGCTGCATCTCTGGCGCCGTGCGTGAGAAGGAAGTTTTTAAATGTCCAAGATCTGTTTGCCCCCATCTGGGGAAGTTTCGATATCTCGTCGTCGTTTCGTACAGGGTTTGGCGGCGGGAGGCGCGTTGCTGGGTATGGGAGTCAGCCCGCGCCTGAGCCATGCTGAACAGTTGCGCGCCCGGATGGGCCCGCAGGAGCTCCATGGGTCGCGGTTTGATCTTGCGTACAGCTCGACACCCGTGAATTTCACCGGCAAAGACCTTTTTGCGACCGCCATCAACGGCTCGGTGCCCGCACCGGTGCTGCGCTGGAAGGAGGGTGAAACAGTCACTCTCAATGTAACCAACAACATGGCCGAAGACACCTCGATCCATTGGCACGGGATCATCCTGCCGAGCGCACAGGACGGCGTGCCCAATATCAGCGACGGCTTCAAGGGGATCAAACCCGGCGAGACCTACAGCTATCGCTTCCCGGTCATGCAGAGCGGGACCTACTGGTACCACAGCCATTCGGGCTTTCAGGAGCAGACCGGGGCCTACGGTGCCATCGTCATCGACTCGCTGGAGCCGGAGCCTTTCTCCTATGACCGCGACTATGTCGTGGTGCTGTCGGACTGGTCGGACGAAGACCCGAACGCCATCTACGCCAAGTTGAAAAAGCTCTCGCACTATTACAACTTCCGCGAGCGCACGGTCGGCGAAGCGATGGCGGAGTTCAGAGAGAAGGGTTGGAGCGGCTTCTGGGCCGATCGCGACATGTGGAACCAGATGCGCATGTCCGACCGTGATATCTCGGACGTGACCGGTTACACCTACACCTTCCTGATGAATGGCGTGACACCAGCGGATGGTTGGCTGGGGCTGTTCAGGCGTGGCGAGCGGGTGAAGCTGCGCTTCATCAACGCGGCGGCAATGACATTCTTCGACGTGCGCATCCCCGGCCTGAAGATGACGGTCGTGGCCGCCGATGGCCAGTACATCGAACCGGTCAGCGTGGACGAGTTCCGCATCGGCGTGGCCGAGACCTACGACGTTCTCGTCGAACCGCACGATGACCGTGCCTATAGCATCTTTGCCCAGGCGATCGATCGCTCCGGCTATGCGCGCGGCACCCTGACCCCGGATCCCTCGCTGCTTGCAGAGGTGCCAGAGCTGGACCCTGCGCCAATCCTGACCCATGGCGACATGGGGATGGCGATGGACCACAGCATGCACGACATGTCGGGGATGAGTCAGGGCCAATCCAATATGGTAGGCATGGATCACAGTCAGCACGACATGTCGGGCATGGACAGCAGCCAATCCAACATGGCGGGCATGGATCATAGCCAGCATGACATGTCCGCCAAGGGCGATAGCAAACCCGCCATGGGTGCCATGAAATGCGGTGCGGGCATGATGGAAATGGACCACAGCCAGCACGACATGGGCGCGATGGGGCAGGCCCGGAAGAGGCCTGCCATGGGATCGGGGCTGGCGGGCTACGGCTCGGCCGAACCAGTCTCCAACGCCGATGTCCGCATGGGCCCGCAGGTGGATATGCTGGCCGATGCCGCCAGGTACCAGTTGGACGACCCGGGTATCGGTCTGCGCAACAATGGTCGTCGGGTGCTGACCTATGCCGATCTGTTCCGCCTGGGACCCACCGACGACCCGCGCGAGCCCGAACGCGAGATCAATCTGCATCTCACCGGCAACATGAGCCGTTACATGTGGTCCATGAACGGCATCAAGTTTGCCGATGCAGAACCCCTGCAACTCAGGTTCGGCGAACGGGTGCGCATCAATCTGATCAACGACACCATGATGAATCACCCGATCCATCTGCATGGCATGTGGAGCGACCTCGAGACGGGGGAAGGCAGCAGGATCCCGCGCAAGCACACGGTCATCGTGCAGCCGGGCGCGATGATCAGCTACCTGGTCACCGCCGATGCCATGGGTGGCTGGGCCTATCACTGCCATCTTCTCTATCACATGCCCGGCATGTTCCGAAAAGTCGTGGTCAGCTGAGGAGTACCCAGGATGAACAAAATACTAAACGGATTGGCCATGGTGCTGCTCATGCCCGGGCTCGTAGCGGCCGCCAGCAAGGACGACCCCATCCTGACCAAGGTGCTGATCGACCAGCTCGAGATGCGCGTGACCGACGGCCCCAATCCCTGGGTGCTCGACGCCCAGGCATGGATCGGCAGGGACCTGAACAAACTCTGGTTCAAGACCGAAGTCGAGGTGGTGGATGGCAATACCGAAGAGGCCGAGATACAGGCGCTCTACAGCCGCGCGATCGCGCCTTACTGGGATCTTCAGGCCGGTTGGCGACGTGACATTCGACCGACGCCCAGCCGCGACTGGTTTGCCATTGGTGTTGAGGGGCTGGCGCCTTACTGGTTCGAGGTCGATGCCGCCGCGTTCGTCGGCGAAGGTGGGCAACTCGCAGGACGTCTCAAGGCCGAGTACGAGTGGATGTTCACCCAGAAATGGATCCTGTCGCCGGAAGTCGAGATGAATCTGTATAGCAGGAACGATGAAGCGGCGGGCATTGGCGCCGGGCTGTCAGACATGGAGCTCGGTCTGCGTCTGCGTTACGAGGTGCGGCGTGAGTTCGCACCCTACATCGGGGTCAACTGGACCGGGAAGTTTGGCAACACCGCCGATTTCGCGCGGGATGAGGGCGAGGACACCAGTGATTTTCAGTTTGTCGCCGGTATCCGCGCATGGTTCTGACACGGCGCGATACCTGCGTGGTTCACCGAGGAGATACCCGAACATGAGAAAGGCCATACTGATCCCACTTGCTGTACTCGTTCTGGCCGCGTGTGAGCGGGATCAGCCTGATCCCAATGCGCGCTGGAACGATACAGCAGCGCCGGCGGATGCACCGATGCAGACGCGTTGGTATACGCAGGAGCAAGTTGATGCGGGTGCCGTGCTGTATCTGCAGAACTGCGTGACCTGCCACAAAGAGAACGCCGAAGGCATGGCGGACTGGAAGACACGTGATGCAAACGGAAAACTCCCGCCACCGCCGCTGAACGGAACGGCACATGCATGGCACCACCCGCTGTCGATCCTGCGCACCGTGGTGATGCGCGGCGGGGCGCCCGTCGGCGGGAGCATGCCGGCGTTTGGGGACAAGCTCGATGCCACGCAGATAGATGCAATCCTGGCCTGGGTCCAATCGCACTGGTCGGAAGACATCTACAGGATTTGGCATGAACGCGACCTGGCCTCCCAGGCGGGCCTGCAGCCGCTGCGTTGAACAAAGGGCTATCGGGCGTATCCGAAGGAGATCGGACATGCGAAACATGTGCGTTGACGATGCTTAACCACCTTGAGGGAGGATTCTGTCATGCAAACATCGAGCATGTTGTCCGATCAGAACGGACATCAGCCGGCTTCTCATCGAGATCCCGTGTGCGGGATGACCGTCTCGGAAGCGAGTCCCTTCCACGCCCAGCACGGTGACGAAACCTATTGGTTCTGCAGTGAACACTGCCTGCACAAATTCGAAACCGGGCCGGAGGCGTATCTGGAAGATGAGCGGCAGGCCGCTGGGCAACCTCAGGGCGAGGCGGGGGATGAGCCAGGCTGTGCGCACTGTGCCGTGCCCGGACCGGAGGCGGGCGAATACACCTGCCCCATGCACCCGGAGGTGCGCCAACGGGGGGCCGGCAGTTGTCCGAAATGCGGCATGGCCCTGGAGCCGACAGAGACGCCGGCACTGGCGACGCATACCGAATACGTTTGCCCCATGCATCCTGAGGTGGTTCAGGACCACCCGGGCAATTGTCCCAAGTGTGGCATGGCACTGGAGCCGCGCGAAGCATCGATCGAACAGGAAAACCCGGAACTCGCGGACATGCAGAGGCGTTTCTGGCTGAGTCTGGCGCTTGCACTGCCAGTGTTTGTGCTGGCAATGATCGCCGACCTTGCCCCGCAATGGCTGCCGGGCTGGCTGTCGATGCGCGCTGTGCAGTGGTTCGAGTTTGTGCTGGCGACCCCGGTGGCCTTGTGGGGCGGCTGGCCTTTTTTCGTGCGTGGCTGGCAGTCCGTGTTGTCATGGAACCTCAACATGTTCACGCTGATCGGGCTGGGTGTGGGCGTGGCCTGGGCCTACAGCGTGGTGGCCTTGGTGTTGCCGGGCCTGTTTCCGGCAGCGATGCATCATTCTGACAGCACGGTGCCGGTGTATTTCGAGGCGGCTGCGGTGATCATCACCCTGGTGCTGTTGGGCCAGGTCCTGGAACTGCGGGCGCGTTCGCAGACCAATTCGGCCATCCGGGCCTTGCTTGGCCTGGCGCCGAAGACCGCCCGGGTATTGCTCGCGGACGGGACCGACGAGGACCGACCGATCGAACAGGTGAGGCCCGGTGATACGCTGCGTGTGCGGCCGGGTGAAAAGGTCCCTGTGGACGGGGTGGTGATCGATGGACAGAGCACGGTCGACGAGTCCATGGTCACCGGCGAGCCCATGCCTGTCGCCAAGGCCCGCGGCGAGCACCTGATCGGAGCGACGGTCAACGGGACCGGCAGTCTGCTGATGCGCGCGGACAAGGTGGGTGATGACACAGTGCTCGCACAGATCGTGCAGATGGTCGCGCAGGCACAGCGCTCGCGTGCCCCGATCCAGAAACTCGCGGACACGGTTTCCGGTTACTTCGTGCCGGCCGTGGTCGTGGCCGCGATGCTCAGCTTTTTCGCCTGGTTGACTTGGGGCCCGGAGCCGCGTCTGGCCTTTGCGGTGGTCAATGCCGTGGCGGTGCTGATCATCGCCTGCCCCTGTGCGCTGGGTCTCGCCACCCCGATGTCGATCATGGTGGGCACCGGGCGTGGCGCCGCCATGGGGGTATTGATCAGGGACGCCGAAAGCCTGGAGGTGATGGGCAAGGTGGATACCCTGGTGGTCGATAAGACCGGCACCCTGACCGAGGGCAGGCCGCAACTGGTGACGGCAGAACCCACCGAGGGTATTGATGAGCATACCCTGCTGTACCTCGCCGCCAGCCTCGAGCGGGGCAGTGAGCATCCCCTGGCCGATGCGATCGTCAAGGGTGCGCAGTCGCGGAAGATCCAATTGTCGACACCAGAGCAGTTCGCCGCGGTCACCGGTCGGGGTGTCACCGGCAGGGTGGATGAGCGGGACCTGGCCCTGGGCAACCGTCGACTTCTCGAGGCTCAGGGTGTCGACGTCGGGCCACTGAGCGAGCGTGCTGAGACCCTGAGGGCACAGGGGCAGACGGTGATGTTCCTGACAGTGGATCAGCGACTGGCCGGCCTGATAGGCGTTGCCGACCCGATCAAGGCATCGACTGCCGAGGCGCTCGAGGTGTTGCATCGCGAGGGCATCAAAGTGGTTATGCTGACGGGTGACAACCACACCACGGCGGAGACGGTGGCAAGAAACCTGGGTATAGACCGGTTCGAGGCCGGTGTGACGCCGCAACGAAAGGGCGAGGTCGTCAGACAGTTGCAGGCCGAGGGGCGGGTGGTGGCGATGGCCGGCGACGGTATCAACGATGCGCCTGCACTGGCCCAGGCCCAGGTGGGCATTGCGATGGGCACGGGTACGGATGTGGCGATGGAGAGTGCCGGCGTCACCCTCGTCAAGGGCGACCTTCGGGGGATCGCGCGCGCGCGTACGCTGTCAAGGGCTACCATGCGCAACATCCGGCAGAATCTGTTCTTTGCCTTCATCTACAACGCGCTCGGGGTGCCGCTTGCGGCCGGCGTCCTGTATCCGTTCTTTGGTTTGCTTTTGTCGCCGATGGTCGCCGCTGCGGCGATGAGCTTCAGTTCGGTCTCGGTCATCGCCAATGCGCTGCGTCTGCGGCATGTGCCGCTCTGACGCGGGGGACAGTGCGTCGATAAACGCGGTGCAGCGACAGGGCTCTGCGGCTTCGAAAGGATCGAATTCCTTGCCTTAGCCGAGCGGTTCCAACAGTTCCTGCAGATCGGCCTGGCTGAAACCGAGGCCCTGGTCGTCCTGCCCCTCGCGGTACAGTCCGTCGGCAAGCGCGGCCTTGCGCGCCTGCAGTGCCAGGATCTTTTCCTCGACCGTCTTTTCGGTGACCAGCTTGTAGACGAACAGGGTGCTTGTCTGGCCGATCCGGTGGGCACGGTCGGTGGCCTGGTTCTCGACCGCAGGGTTCCACCAGGGGTCGAAGTGGATCACGGTGTCGGCCTCGGTCAGATTGAGTCCGACGCCGCCGGCCTTCAGGCTGATCAGGAACAGCGGCACCGCGCCGCTGCGGAATTCCTCGATCACCTGTTCGCGTTTGCGGGTCTGTCCGGTCAGCTTGGTGTAGCCGATATCCAGGTGTTTCAGTTCGGCCTCGATCAGGCTGAGCATCGAGGTGAATTGCGAGAACAGCAGGATACGCCGCCCCTCGGCGAGCAGTTCAGGCAGCATCTCCAGCAGCAGTTCGAGCTTGGCCGACCGCCGCACCTTGTGGGCCTGTTCCAGTTTGACCAGGCGTGGGTCACAGCAGATCTGGCGCAGCTTGAGCAGGGCATCGAGGATGGTGATATGGCTGCGTGCAAGCCCCTTCTGACTGAGCGTCTCGCGCACCCGCTTGTCCATCGCCGCGCGCACGCTTTCGTAAAGGGCGGCCTGCGCGTCGTCGAGGGCAACGGTGCGCACGATCTCGATCTTTTCCGGGAGTTCGCTGGCCACGGCCTGCTTGGTACGCCGCAACAGGAAGGGATTGATGCGTCGTTGCAGAGCCAGGCGCCTCTCCTGGTCGCCGTGTTCCTCGATCGGTATGCGGAACAGGCGACGGAAGCGGCGCATGTCCCCGAGGTAGCCGGGTGCGAGGAAATGGAACAGCGACCATAGCTCGCCGAGGTGGTTCTCCATCGGCGTGCCGGTGAGGCAAAGACGGTGGCGGGCGTCCAGTTCGCGCACGATCTGTGCGGCCTTGGCGCGCGGGTTCTTGATCGTTTGCGCCTCGTCGAGGATGAGGCAGTGGAAGCTGTGGGAATTCAGCACGCCTTGATCGCGCGGCAGCAGCGGATAGGTGGTCAGCACCAGGTCGTGGTTCTGTATCCGGTCAAAAAGCGCCTTGCGTTGCGGTCCGTGCAGGGTCAATACCCGCAATGATGGGGTGAAGCGTTCGGCCTCGTGACGCCAGTTCGCCATGAGGCTGGTCGGGGCGATGATCAGGGCGGGGCGGTCGAGGCGGCCGGCGATCTTCTCGGTCAGCAGATGCGCGAGGGTCTGCACAGTCTTGCCCAGGCCCATGTCGTCCGCCAGTACACCTCCGAAGCCGGTCTCGCGCAGAAACTGCAGCCAGGCCAGGCCCTGCAGCTGGTAGGGGCGCAGCTCGGCCTGCAGCCCGGCGGGCGCGGCTACCGGTGGGATTCCCTTCAAGTCCGCGAGGCGCTTCGCGAGTTCGCGCAGGGCCTCGCCGCCGTGCCATACGATGCCCTCATCCAGTCCTTGCAGGCGTACCGCATCGACGCGGCCGAGCCGCAACCGCTCGGAATCGGTGGCACGATCGAACAGGTCGAACAGGGTCGTCAGCAGCGGTTTGATGCGTGCGGCCGGAAGCTCCAGCCACTGCGCCTCGGCGATCTCCAGCATCAGAACCTGCTCGTCAGGCAGGTCCTCGGGACGGTCGACTTGCTCTGCAAGCTGGGCAAGTACCGGGACCAGGTCGACCCGCCGGCCCTCGATCTCGACGCCGATACCGAGGTCGAACCAGTTGCCGCGTTCCTCTATGTCGACGTCGAGTTCGTCGGCCTGGACGAAGCGCAGTGCAAAGGTATCGTCCTGCTCGATGATCCAGCCTTCGGCACGCAGCGCAACCAGTTCCTGATTGAGGAACTCCTGCCACAGCCGTGCCGATTCACCGGCATGTCCGGCGGGCAGGAAGAACGCGGGCCGCGAGGGGTCGGATCCGGGCCAGGCCTCGAATCCGAAAGAGAGCACACGATGCAGCGCCCCGACCTCGCAGTCGGTGTCGCGCACGATTCGCGTCACCCCTCCGGCATCGCTCATCTGTGTGACCGCATCGAATGGCAGGCCGACGCGCCGGCCCGCATAGTCGAATTGCACCTTCAGCATATGGACCAGTTGTCCCCTGGGTCCTTCGCCGAGGCGATCGGCAGTCAGCCGCAGCACCGGAGTCGGGTGCAGATCACGCAGTTCGTGTACCTCGCGTGCGATCGGCAAGGGCAGGGTCATGTCCGGGAACGCCTGCAACAAACGATCACTGACCTCACCGGCCAGCGTCTGGGGAACAGGCGGGGCCTCGCGCACCGCGTTCAGGGTGCGGTAATCGAGGCCGAGGTCCAACTCAAGCGGGCCGACCGTCGCCTGGTGCGGGTCGACGTAGGCGGGGGGGTCGACATTCAGAACGACGGCACCGTCGGGGTCGGTACCCAGACTGAGGTTCAGGCGGTCGCCCTCGGTCTGCCAGCTGGCACGCAGCTGGCGAGGCTCGCCCGGTTGGAGCGGTGGGCCCTTGATATTCTGCCAATAGACACGACCGGTCTCGAGCATGCGCATCAGGGCCAGGGCGCCGATGTCGCCGCGCAGTTCCATTGAAGAATACCCGGACATGCTCGCGAGCAGCCGCAGGATGGTTTCGTCGGCCGGCTGTGCCGCACGCAGCAGGTGGGCCCCCTGCATCTCGTAGTAGGGTACCGCGCGCGGCTTGCCGTACCCCTTGCCCTTCTGCAGCACCCGGCAGGTGTTCAGGCGCACTTCGACCTGCTGAGGATTGCGGGTCATGGGCGCCAGCACGTACAGCAGGGCCTGATCGCCGGACTCGGGTGTCCAATGCCCGGGTGTCCGCGCCTCGGCCAGGCGGTTCAGCCAGTGCTCGATCTGCTGGCGTTGTCGTTCCAGTGGCTGTGGATGCGCCTCGTCCAGCAGGGTGATCAGGACCGCCGCGACGTGTTTGCAGTTGTAACCCACCGGACAGGTGCATTCACCCTCGATCTCCAGTGTGCCCATGAATTCACTGACATCGATCAGCTGCTCGTAGACTTCGTTGCCACGCACGCTGGCCGTGACCTGCAAGCCTGCCTCCACTTCCTGAGGATCGAGATCCAGCACCCGGTTGCTGCGCGCATACTCAAGGCCGCGCGCGTACGCGCGATCACCGCAGGCGGTGCGGATGTCTGTTTTGGTGGGGGTGAAGTCCATGTTGCGCGCGCGAAGCCGGAGAAATCCCAGCAGTCTATCACCGGCTTCGGCTTGGCCGGTCGCGCGTCAGCACCCGAGTGCATGATTGTTCATCGCTCCGCGATCGCGGGCTTTAGACAGATCGCAACAGGAACTTCAAATAAGCAGCCGGGCCGACGAGGACGTCTCGCCAGGCCGCGCGACCGGGGCGATCACCCGGTCGTCATGCCGTGTTTATCCGGGTTTCATCCCGTGGAAAGTGCGGGTCCGCGACGTAAAACGCTGGCGGTCCGAAACGTGATGCTCCCGTCTGCGCTGTATCCTACCCACCATCCCGCAGCGGCAAGACGTTCGCTCAGCTCGGCCAACTCGCCTTGGCGACGCGGCACCTCGGCAATCCCGGGTTCGCCCCCGGATTTCCCGGCTGCCCGGAACAGGATGCTGCCGTCTGCACTGCGCTCCACCTGCCATCCGGTTGCTGCCAGGCGATCGCCCAGATAATCCAGGCGGCTGTCGCGGAGGGGCTCCACAGCGATCTGCGGTGTGTCAACGGATTGCCCGGCGGCCCGGAACAGGATGCTGCCGTCTGCACTGCGCTCCACCTGCCATCCGGTTGCTGCCAGGCGATTGCCCAGATCATCCAGGCGGGTGTCTCGGAGGGGTTCCACGGCGATCTGCGGTGTGTCAACGGATTGCCCGGCGGCCCGGAACAGGATGCTGCCGTCTGCACTGCGCTCCACCTGCCATCCGGTTGCTGCCAGGCGATTGCCCAGATCATCCAGGCGGGTGTCGCGGAGGGGCTCGGCAGCGATCTGCGGCGTGTCGGCGGATTTTCCGGCTGCACGGAACAAGACACTGCCGTCTGCGCTGCGCGCCACCTGCCATCCTGTTTCGGCAAGGTGTCCGGCCAATGCATCGAGGCTCCCACCGCTGACTTGTGGCGTCGAATCCACGGTCTTGTGTACACCGGAATCCGGGAAAAGCAGAAGATTGCCGCCCGCGTCTCTTTGTACCTGCCAACCCCGCTCTGCGAGGGCATCGGCAAAAGTCTGAAAATCACCTGCGAATGATGCGGAGGCAAACAGACCAAGAACAAGCGCGGAGGCAAGTTGTCGGAAACGTCCTGGGATCAGGGGATGGAACATGCTGTTGCTCTCCTCACGTTGATGCTGGTTAATCGATACGTTCTGGTGCGGTTTCGACAGAGAATAGTACAAGTGCAATATTAGTCAACAAGTTATGGGGATTATTAAATGTTGCGTGTGATGCGATTTGGTCGGTTTCGCGGGCTAGACTTTGACCGCAGCGACACATCGCCAACGCTATCGAGGTCAGGCGCAGGATGGATCGATTTGAGCAACCCAAGATGCCAGCCACGGGGCTGGCGGCAGTGCCGCGGATACCACCATCTCGGATCATCCACTGGGTGAAGTCTGGTTGGCGGGATTTTCGTGCGGCCGGTTGGCCGAGCATGCTGCATGGCCTGCTGGTGTTTATCGTCAGCATTCTTATCCTGCAGATCGCCCTGTTTTACTGGCCGGTGCTGCCCGGTGCGGTCTCGGGTTTTGTACTGGTTGGCCCGATGATGGCCACGGGACTCTATGCCTTGAGTCGTCGCCTGGCGGCCGGAAAAGTGCCCAAACTGGAGGATGCGATTGCGGCCTGGCGAACGGGATCCAGGCGCCTGCTGCCGTTTGGGATCCTGCTGGTATTGAGCGGTGCCGCCTGGGTGGTGGTTTCGGCGGCGCTCTTTTACTTCTTTGTCCAGGCGCAGATCACCGAACCCCTGTCTTTCCTGAGATACGTGCTGGTCCAGAACTTTACCCACTTCCTCCTGTGGACCGTGCTGGGTGGCCTCGGCGCCGCGCTCTTTTTCGGGCTCAGCGTGGTATCCATACCGATGATGCTGGAACGCGACGTGGACACGCGGACGGCCATGATGGCGAGCATGCACGCGGTTGGAGAAAACCCACTCACCATGGCCCTCTGGGCCCTGTTTATCGTGCTCGCAACCGGGCTCTCGGTGGCGACCATGATGCTCGGGTTCATCGTGCTTTACCCGGTGATGGGGCACGCCTCCTGGCACGTCTACCGGGACCTCATCGGCGATGACGCCTCTGACCAGGTCCGGTCGGCGGGATAGGTCGATGTTCGGGCTCACCGAAGAGCAGATCACCGACCTGGGCATGACCTGGGGCCTGACTTTTCTGATCGGCTACATGCTGTTCATCATCTGGAAACTGGCTCGCGATGCGAATGCCGGCAAATTCGGTACCTTTGTCCTGTTTTTCGTCCTGGCGTTCGGCATGATCGGGTTCATCGCCAAGTTCATCATCCAGTGGCTTATGGGAATCTGAGGAGACGCGCTCGTGCGCGTCGCCTGAGCCGGTGGCCCGCTTCGCGCTCGCGAGGCCGCGCCGGGGTGCTACAGAATGGGGGCCCGCTGCCGAATAACCCTCTGTCGATCGGTGTGCTGGACGGAGGCGGGGCCCCGCCGGCATCCCCGGCAAATTTCGCGACCGGGACCGTGGTTTCCACAACCGGCTGTCAATAGACCATATCGGCGCACGCGGCGGACGGGGAAATGGCCTACCTTCGAATTTTCATGGGCGATACGCTGCTCGAACAGCGCGAACTGTGCTCGGATCGCACCACCATTGGGCGAACCGAGGACAACGATGTCGTGCTCAACAGCCGTGGCGTTTCGAAGCATCATGCAACCATCGAAAGGGATGGCGACTCCTTCGTGCTCGTGGACAATGACAGTGCCAACGGCGTGTTCGTCGGTGGCCGGCGGATAAAGCAGCATAAGCTCAACTACTGGGACGATATCCAGGTCTTCAATTTCGTTCTCAAGTTCATGGCCGCAGCCCGCCTCCGGGGTGAAGAAGCGGGGGCCCCCGACTGGTCGGCGGAACAGATACAGCAGCAGGATGCGACCATGGAGGTGGATATCTCCAGTCTTGGCGATCTGGCCAAGTTGCGAAAGCGCATCAAGGTGCCGTCTGTCGTGCTGATAGGCGATGGCGGAGACCAGACCCGGTACGCGCTGGACAACGTGAATTTCACGATCGGCAAGTCGAAGCAATGCGACCTGATCACGCCGGGCTGGCTGGCCCCGCGGCTGGCGGCCCGTATCCAGCGTCGTAACGATGGTTGTTATCTCCTGCCCGGTCACCGTGGCCGGATTTCGGTCAATGGCCACAGGGTGTGGAAGCCGGCCCCGCTGAACGACAACGATGAAGTGAGAGTCCGCGGCCTGACGTTGAAGTTCTTCTACCGCCCGGCGGACAACGGCTGAGTGCGGCAGATGCAGATACCCGGTTACAAGATCGAACGGCTCATCGCAGAAGGGGGTATGTCCTCCGTTTACCTGGCTATGCAGGAATCGCTGGGTCGCCGGGTCGCGCTCAAGTTGTTGAAGCGGTTCGACAGCCCACAGCATGCCGGACGCTTCTTGCACGAAGCGCGCGTAATCGCCGCGCTTCAACATCGAAATATCATCACCATCCATGATGTCGGTACGCTCGGCGACCGCCATTACATCGCGATGGAATACCTGGAAGGCGGTTCGCTGGCTGACAGGATCGTGCGGGGAATGCGGCCTGCAGAAGCACTCCGTCTGCTGTACAGAATTGCCCGCTGCCTGGAATTCGTGCACCGCAGGGACATCGTTCACCGTGACATAAAGCCCGGCAACATCCTGTTTCATTCCGACGGCACACCGAAGCTGAGTGATTTCGGTATAGCCAAACAGATCGATGCCGACCAGGAACTGACCATGGACGGCAGCGCCTTCGGCAGTCCGTATTACATCAGTCCTGAGCAGGCGGAATGTCGTCCCCTGGACGGACGTTCCGATATCTATAGCCTGGGCATCGTGTTCTACCAGATGCTGACGGGGCGCAGACCCTATGCTGAAAAATCGCACATAGAGACCATCGTGGCGCATCTCAGTCAGCCTGTGCCGCTGTTGCCGGAAGGGTTGTCCCGTTACCAGGTGCTGCTCGAGCGCATGATTGCCAAGCGTCCGGAAGACCGGGTCGGCTCCGCCCGGGATTTGTTGGACCTGATTCGACACACAGGGTCGCCGGAACCCGGGCAACATGCCGCGGTCGTCGGGCGTCGGCAGTTGGGCGCAAGTGGGGGGCAGGGGAGCGGTATCCTCGAACGCGTGCGAAGGACTTCGGTCGCGACCAGAGTGTTGGCAGTCCTGGTGTTGTCGTCACTTGCAATGGGTTTGCTTCTGATGCCCATGAATCCTGCGCATGACCGGGAATCGATCGCAGCAATAGATCCGGCGCCCTTCGAACAGGCGGTCAACGATCCCCGCAATGGCGCCTTCGAACAACAGGCGGACGTGGCAACGCCCGAAACACCCCAAATACTCGAAACACCCGAAACACCCGAAACACCCGAAATAGTTGCAACACCCCAAACGGATGAACCGATCGAAGGGCCGGTCCCCGAAGTTGCGCTCGAGGCCATAGCGGGTGTCCTGGATATTGATACGCCCCTGGCGACCAAACCGGCGGCTGCGCAAATGGCGGAGGTGGTCGATCAGCCGGAGCCGGAGCAGTCGCCAGAGGAAACGGAGGCCGCCGCTATTGACGAATCCGGGAGTGCAGGCGGTACGCGTGAACTCATCGACAAATGGTTGTTGGCCGGTGAAAGCGCATTGCAGGCAGACCGGCTTACGACACCGGCGAACGACAACGCTTATGCACATTACCTCAAGGTCATCGAGCTCGATCCAGGCAACACGGGTGGCCGTGAGGGGATCGACCGGATCGCAGACCGTTACGTCGAGCTGGCGGGTAGCGCGATCCAAAAAAAGGATTACCGTCTGGCGGCGCTTTATGTCCGGCGGGGAAACGCGGTACGCCCCGGTGATGTGGATCTGGCGATGATTCGCCATCAACTCGATGAAGCGAATCAATTGGCCGTGAATGCGCGGTCAGACGAAGTCGCCGACCCGCCCGAGCCGGGGCGCGCTGAGCGAAGGGCGGGGAGCACCGAGTTCGGAGGTATCACTGTGAGGACTCGTGGCCCCGAGGCCACGGGCAATATCGCCAAAGACTTCATGAATGTCTGGCATTCGGTATTCGACTGACCCGGGCCAGAAGGCTTCAACCGGGCAAGGGCAGCAGCAATGACATGGCACTTTGACCTCGCAACGCATATCGGTGGGCGAACAGAGCAGCAGGACCGGGTCGAGGTGCTGACCAGGCCCGGTCGTGCAGACGAGCACCTGGTGATCCTGGCCGACGGTGTGGGCGGTCAGCCGCAGGGTGCCTCCGCGGCACAGACTGCCATCGACATCGCCAGACACGCGTTCCCGCACATGGGCGATACCGACCCGAGGCAGTTCCTGACCGACTTTTGCCTGGAGGCGCACGCAGCAATCCGCCGTATCGGGCAGGAGAACGACACCAACCCGGCGTGCACATGCGCGGTACTTTATCTCAAGGGCGACGAGGCCTATTGGGTCCATGCCGGCGACAGCCGTCTGTACCATTTCGAATCCCACAGGCTGCTGTCGCGCACCCACGATCATACGGTCGCGCAGCTGCTGAGTGACGGAGCCGATGGCGTATCGAAAGGGCACCGGGCGGGGTCTGCCGACAATCGTTTGTACATGTGCCTGGGCGGACAAAACGAACTCGAACCGGAATTCGGCGCGAGCGCCGTAGGCGATGATGACTGGTTCGTGCTGTGCAGCGACGGCTTCTGGAGCCAAGTCACCGAGGACGAGGTGGCACAGGCCAAGACCGCACCGTCGAGTGGAAAAGCCAGCGCGTCCGATCTGGCGTCGATGGCAACCGAACGCGGCGGGCCGGGCGGCGACAATGTCAGCCTTGCACTGGTGATGCCCAGGTCCGGGACGTCGGATGTCAAAAAGGCATGGTGGCGTTTTTAGGGGACCTCTAACAATTCACGATCAGCCACCTTGGCGCCAAAAACTCGCGGCTCTGCGTTGCGAATAGAGGTCCCCTTTGGTTGATCCTGCGGGGCCTACCGTCTATACCCTTATGACAGGAATGTAAACGAATCCCCCCCAGCCACCCACAAGAGCTCTCATTCGTGAACCTAGAGCGTGTCGTCTTTGGTTTCTTCATCATCCTCGCGCTGGCGCTCAACCTCGGGTTTGTGTCCGGCGGAATCGATAATCCGCAACACCACGACCCCTGGGTGCTGTTCGCCGCATTGATCGTCGGTCTGATCACCAGCGGGCTCAAGCTGGGTGACCGCTCCCAGCTCGGCGCCCTGGTGCTGGCTGCGAGCCTGGTCGCCAACCTGTTGCTGATGATTGCCGTATCCGTATGGGCGGTGTCTGAGGGGGGCATGGAAAAATCCATCAGTCCTGAGCTGATGGCCAGCGTGGTCTCGCTGGCCTATGGTGCCCTGGCTTCCAATATCGTGTCGGTGGCCGTACTGGTCTCCGACACCCTGATGTCACGACGCTGAGGCGAAACCTTGCCCTCGGCCACTTCTGATCTCGATCGGGTTGCGGCCGTCGTCCTGCAGCTCATGCGTGGGCCGATTCTGGTCCTGCTGTGTGTCTATGCAATCGGCATCACCGGCATGACATTGATGCCGGGTGTGGATGCCGCGGGTAACCCCTCCCACATGAACCTGTTTCATTCTTTCTATTTCTTTACCTATTCGGCGACGACCACCGGGTTCGGGGAGATCCCGCACCCGTTTACCGACCAGCAGCGCCTGTGGGCAACGGTCTGCCTGTACATGGGCGTGGTGGCCTGGCTCTATGCCATCAGTTCCATCATCCGCCTGGCACTGCATCCGGAATTGCTGCGAGCACTCGCCGAGCGTCGTTTCGCGCGCAGCGTGAAAAGTATCTCCGAACCTTTTTTCATCCTCTGCGGATTCGGTGACACGGGCAGCCTGCTGGCCCGTGGTCTCAGTGACAACTCGATCACGGCCGCCGTCCTGGATGCAGATTCAGAGCGCATAAAGGCACTTCGTTTGCGGGACTACCGCGTCAACATGCCCGGACTTTGCGCTGATGCGAGTATCCCGCGACACCTGTTGAACGCAGGTGTGAAGCACCGGCAATGCAAGGCGATCGTTATCCTTACCGGCAGTGATGAGATCAATCTCAAGATCGCGGTAATGACACGCTTTCTGAACCCCCGACTGCGAATCTTCTGCCGTGATACCGATGCAGAGCATCGCGAACTGCTCGCGACCGTGGGCGACGTAACCCTCGTCAGCCCGTTCGAGATCTTCGCGCACCAGTTGGATGCCGCGGTCTATACACCTTTACTGCGTGCCTGGGAGGACTGGCTGGTCGGTGATACCAGCATCGACCTCGAACACCCGCAGCGTCCACCGCGCGGCAACTGGGTGCTCTGCGGGTATGGCAGGATGGGTCGGGCATTGCATGAAACCCTGAATGTGCATGGCGTGGAGTTCTCGATCATTGATACCGCGGATCATCTGGCCGAAGGTGAGGGCATCCGCATCCTGGGTCACGTCAATCGCAAATCACTGACTGACGCCAAGCTGGCCGAGGCCGTGGGACTGGTGGCCGGGACCGACAACGACGAGGAGAATCTGCGGATCCTTCTCAGCGCCCGTGCGGTCAACCCTGATGCCTTTCTGATCGTGCGGCAAAATCGCCATGAGAACGAATTGGCCTTCAACGCAGCGGCGGCCAACCTGATCATGCAGCCGAGCCTGGTGCTTGCCCGCCATATCCTGCTGTTTCTGTTGATGCCTTCCCTGGGCAGGCTGTTGCGCTATCTGCATTCCCGTGGCATCGACCGGGTGGAAGACCTGGTGCAGCAATCTCGCGAGCGACTGCCCGCGGGGATGCCATTGCTTTGGAGCGAGATCCTGACGGACATAAGTTGCGTCGTGCCGGGCTGTCGCAACAAGGTCCACGAGGTGAGCCTGGCCGATCTGATGCGCAACCCCGCGGACAGGCAATCGCAACTGGATGCGATTGCGCTGGTTGTTACACGCAGTACCCAGGATTTCATGCTGCCGGATTCGGATTTCAAGGTGCAGACCGGCGACGTCGTTCTGTTCTGCGGATCGCGTCCGGCGCGACACCTGCTCTACGCCACGGTGAACAACCCCTACACCCTGCATTTCCTGGTCACGGGCGAAGAACCACCGCGCAGCTGGTTCTTTCAATGGCTATATAAGAGGATGCAAATATCATCTCCCGATCATGTTGCCGGTTCGGGGTAGACCGGCTCGACCGGAGTATTGATCTTTCGGGTGGTTAGGGGTCACTATTGCGCAACCTCCAAGGGTCCTGGAAATGGCGCAGAAGAATAAAAATCCCAAAAAGGATCTTGAGAAAAGGGTCGCCAAACTGAAGAAAAAGGTGGGGACCCTGACCACCAGCCTCAGCAAGAAGCAGTCCGACCTCTCTCGTGTTCTCTCCTCGGTCCAGAAACAACTGGACAAACTCCGCAAGCAGAACGCCTCGGGCAAAGTCGGGGCGACCCAGGGCGATCGCCAGCAGGAACTGCTGCAGACCACCGAGAGCCTCTTAGCCAGGCTGCATGATCTCGAACAGACCGTCTCCATCGTGGAGCGTGCCGGCGATGAGCTGCGCGCGCGCACGGACGCCCTCGAAGTCAGGGCGGCCGAGGCGGCTCGTGAGGGCCAGCAACGGTTCCAGGTTGCCGGCGAACCGGACGGCAGCCTCCAGCACGGCCTCGAGTTGCTGCGTGACCGCACCCAGGCCGTCGAAGATCACCTTGTACACCTGTCGGGTGCCCAGGAAAGCCTGGAACTGCAGATCGCATTGCTCAGCCGCGAGGCGGAGGCGGACAGTGAACTGACGCCGGCCGGGGTCAGTCCGGTGGGCCCGGATCCGGCCTGGATCGAACGCGCGAATGAGCTGTCGGCTCAGATTGAGGCCGTACGGAAAAGCGTTGCCGATGAGACGCAGGATGCGGCCCAACTGAGTGCCCATTCGCAGCAGCTGGAGGCCTTTGCCACCCAGCTGGGACAGGTAGAGCAGGCCTTGCAGGAACGCGTCGACAGGCTTGAGCAGCAGGACACCGGCCCGGGCGACGCACCGGAGCTGGCGCGGCAGATCCCCGAATTACGCAATATGTGCAGCCGGACCGAAGAGGCGGCTGGCAGGCTGAGTCGGCGTACAGCCGTTCTGGAGGCCGGTTACAAAGGCCTGGTCGAAAAGGAGACAAGGATTGCCTCACAGCTCGAGGCCCTCGAAAAGCGTCTGTCGGAACTGAAAACTGCGCCCGAGGTGGGGCAGTCAGTGCCCGCAAAGATCCCGCAGGCCCTCGAGCAGCAGGTCGCGCTGCTCAGCACCGACCGCTCGCTCCACAAGGCGCGTATCGACCAGGTCATGCAGCGCACCGATGAGCTGGAGAAGACGGGACTGGACTTCACGCGGCACACGGACGCGCTCGCCGATCGAATCGCGGCCCTCGATGATGGTCTGCAGGCGCTCAACGCCGAGGGCAGACTGGACGAGCTGGATCGCCGGGGCAATACCCTCGAACGGCTGCTGGACGAGGAAAAGGAGCGGATCGGCGCGCTGACACAGTCGGAGGAGGCGCTCGATCGGCGTCTGGCTGCCGCTATCGGCGATGTCGAGGCACTTCTGGGTCGTGTCGACGCGCTGGATAGCGGCAAAGAGCAACTGAACAAAGAGATCGACCGCCTGGACGGTGCGTTGCGGGATGCGGCCGAAAAGGCAAAGCGACAACAGGATCTGCTGCAGACGCATGCAGCCCAGCTGGAAAAACAGCGCGAGGACCTGGCAGATGCCGTTGCGGGCCAGAAGAAGGCCAGCGAAATCCTGAACGGCCGGCTGGCGACCCTGGACGAATCCAGCCAGGCCCAGCAGGAGTCGGCCGATGGCCTCAGGGTGCAGCAGGTCCGTCAGGATCAGGACACCCGGACCCTGCAGCAGAAGCTGCAACGACGCTCCCTGCTCGGCCTGTTGATGTTCCTCCTGGCCGGCGGTGCCCTGGTCTATCTGCTGATGCGCGGTCCGGTGGTTCCGGAAGGCTTGCAGTCACTCATGAATGCGGGTTCCTTGGCGGATCAGGAGGCAAAGGCGGCCATTGCCGATCTCGAGAAGGACACGGGTTCGATGCGCCTTGAGTTGTCAGAGATGAGTGACTCGTTTTCGGAGGTGGTGCGTCTGCTGGATGAAGTCAGCATCACTGCTTCGGCCGCGCTTCATTCCGAACAGCTGAACGAACTGACGCAAGCGATGGAGGCCCTGGGGCGCGAGGATCAGCAGCAGCGGCAGAGGCATGAAGCGCTTCAAAAGCTTCAGGGGCAACAGCAGCAGGGGCGTGTCGAACTGCAGAAAGCCCAGGAACAGCTGCAACAGCAGGATGCCGAACTCCTGCAGGGTCAGCAAAGTCTGCAGGCAGAACTCCACAGGATCACCGAAGAGCTGAAGGCATTGAAGGCGAGCGCTGGCGGGAAGCCGGGTGCAAAGCCCCCGGTCCGGAAGTCGGCCACCGAGATGAAACCGGCTATGGTGCCGGCGCCGGCCCGGACGATGGCGGCCCCGGCCTGGGCGGAGGCGGGTGCTTCGGGTCGCTATACGCTGCAGCTGGCCGGTTTCTATCAGCCCGCGTCACTGGCATGGTTTGTCGAGCGGCACCACCTTGGACAGGACAGTGCCGTCTACCACACGGAATTTCAGGGGCGGAAGTGGTACGTGGTATTCCACGGCATCTACGACACGATAGAGCAGGCGGTAGAGGCTGCCAGCGATCTTCCGCCGGAACTGGCGGCCCAGAACCCCTGGGTACGGCGAATTCCCCGAAGCGGAGATCTTTTCCAGCCTTGACCGCCGTCCGGCGGCCCTGCGATTGCGATCGTGCTGCAATTCCTGATTGAATAACCAGATTCCGGTTGGAGGGGACCCTCCGCAGGAACCGGATTCCGTCCGCATCGCCCACAAGCTTTTCCTTCCCAAAGGACCGCCAGACCGGCATCGATTGGTTCGTCCCGTCAGGCTGTGGTGCGCCCCCTCCGGTGTCAAGAAAAACGTGCGCTGGCCGTTATCTCCTGTGCGTAATTGAAAGCCTGGATGCCTATGTCCGCTACAACTGCCGGTTCTGCTGCTGTTTCGATCGACCTTCCCGGGGCGTCGGTACATGCCCGCGGGGAGGTCCCGGATATACGTATTGCCGCCGGTCCGGCGGCGAAGGACAAGCCTCGATCAGAGCCCAAAAGCCCATTGACACCGGTCGATCACTGGCTGGATTGGCAATGCCGCATGGTCTCGGGTGTGCACTGCGGGGCCGTGTTCCTGATCCGCAGCGCCGGATACGGCGGATTCAGCCCGACCGCGGTCTGGCCGGATCAGGAATTCGACTCCACCGCGCTGCGTCGTATGGCCGAACAGGCGATCAGCAGCGGCACCCGGGTCATGCAAAAGGATTCGGCAAACGAGCTGCCCGGTGCCGAGGTCGCGGATTTTGTCGCCTACCCGCTGTTCAGGGGCGAAGAGATCGTCGGCGCCGTGACCCTGGCGCTGGCGATCCGTTCAGAATCACAGCGCCAGGCGGTATTGCAGCTGCTGCAATGGGGAATGGTCTGGCTGGAAAACGCGGTAAACAACGAAACCGCGGAACGCAGTGCGGCCTCGGTCGCCGCGTTGAAGGCGGTCAGCCTGGTTTCGCGTGACCTGCCCCTGGCCGTCGTCGGTCACGAGCTGTGCAACTTTCTCGCGGAACGCCTCGATTGCTCGCACGTGGCCCTGGGAACCTGGGTCGGCCTGCAGGTGCGCGTGCTGTCGATTTCGAATCAGCTGCAGTTCGATCGGCGCGTCTCTCAAATCGGGCAGCTTGAGTTTGCCATGGAGGAATGCCTCGATCAGGGAGAAAGAATCGTCCTGCCGGCGGGATCCGGCCAGGGCAAGGTGCCGATCCAGGCGCATGAGCAGCTGCTGAGCGCGTACGGGAATAGTTCGGTCTGCACCCTGCCGTTGAAGGCCGAGGGTGAATCGGTCGGAGCCCTCATACTGATCCGGGACCGTAACAACGGGTTCGACGAGATCGCTGTGGATCTGCTTGCAGGTATCGCCGACCGCGTGGGGCCACTGGTTCACCTCAAACAACGCGAGGCCCGCTCCGGGTGGGGTCGATCCGCGCAGACTTTGACCGGGTGGCTTGGCCGACTGTTCGGTGCCGGACACCTGAAACTGAAGGGCATGGCCGCGGCCGGCCTTCTGGTGTTCTGCATGCTCACGCTGATCCAGACCGATCATCGGATTTCAGCCGTCTCCTCGGTGGAAGGGGCGTTGCAGCAGGCGGTTGTCGCGCCATTTGCCGGCTATCTTTCCAGCGCCAATGCACGAGCCGGAGACCATGTCGAGGAGGGCCAGGTGCTGGCCGTTCTCGATGACCGCGATCTGTTGCTCGAACACGAAAAATGGTCGAGTGAGCGTGACAAACACAGCAAGGAGTATCAGCAGGCATTGGCGGTCCGCGACCGCGCCAAGGTCAGCATGATGTCTGCGCGCATCGCCCAGGCGGAGGCCCAGCTGCGACTGGTCGATGAGCAGCTTGCACGAACCCAACTGCGCGCGCCCTTTGCAGGCGTGATTGTCAGTGGTGATCTCAGCCGTGCGCTGGGTGCGCCGGTCGAGCGCGGTCAGCTGCTGTTTGAGATTGTCCCCAGCGAGGGCTACCACGTAACCCTCGAGGTGGATGAGCATGATGTGGCGGCGATTGAAGCGGGCCAGCAGGCGAGCCTGCGTCTGACCGGCATGCCCGATGAGATCATACCCCTGCGTATATCAAGGATCTTTCCGGTGGCCTCGGCTGACCAGGGCAGTAACCACTTCCGGGTAGAGGGCGAGCTTGAGACCACGCCCGGGGGCCTGCGCCCGGGGATGCAGGGTGTGGCCAAGATCGTGGTCGGGCGTGCAAGCCTGTTGACGGTATGGACCTCTTCGCTACTCGACCGGCTGCGCCTCTGGTTCTGGTCGCTGGGAATCTGAGCCATGAACGTGACGGATTGCCCCGCATGACGACGGCGCAAAACGCAGGGCTTTGGCAACATGTCGCCCAGCTTCGACCGAGTCTGCGCAAACATGTGCGGGTGCTGGCCCAGGTATATCGCGGCGAGCGCTGGTACCTGCTGCACGACGAATCGGCCGGTCGCTTTACCCGGTTCAATGCAACCGCATACGAGGTGCTGGGCAGACTCGACGGCGACCTTACGGTGCAGGAAATCCTTGAACTGGCCAACCTGGGCCGCGACCCGGACGACGTCCTCGAGCAGGACGAAGTTCTACAGATATTTGCGCAACTGCACGCCGCCGAGGTCCTGCGTGGCGGCCTGCCGATGGTCACGCAGGATCTACTCGACCGCTACAATAAGTCACAACGGTTTCGCAAACGGCGCGCCCTGAGCAATCCGCTGGCACTGCGCATCCCGCTGTTCGATCCCAACCGCCTGCTCGATCGCCTCGCCCCCCTGGCTCGCGTGCTGTTTTCCTGGACCGCAGCCTGGGTCTGGCTGGTCGTTGTGGGCCTTGCTGTCCTGCTGGCGCTGGCGAACGGCTCGGAACTGGCGGCGGCCATTGGTGCCAAGACACTAAGTACCTCGGAGGTACTGATCTTCTGGATTCTTTTCCCGATCATCAAGGCGCTTCATGAACTCGGTCACGGGCTCGCGGTGAAGGCCTGGGGCGGGGAAGTTCACGAGACCGGCATCAATCTGCTGGTGTTCATGCCAGTGCCTTACGTCGATGCCTCCGCGGCCTGGGCGTTTCGTGACAAGCGCAGGCGTGCGATGGTGGGTGCGGCCGGTATCCTGGTCGAACTGTTTCTCGCGGCCCTCGGGATAATGGTCTGGTTGATTGTGGAGCCCGGCCTGGTGCGCGATCTGGCACTGAATGTCGCGCTGGTCGGGGGCATATCCACGCTGCTGTTCAACGGCAACCCGCTCCTGCGCTTCGACGGCTATTACGTGCTGGAGGACCTGATCGAGATACCCAATCTGGCGTCCCGGTCGAGCCGCTTCTATCTCTATCTCATTCAGAGATATCTACTTGGCCTGCCGGATGCCCGCTCGCCGTCGACTGCGCACGGCGAACGCCGCTGGTTTGCGATTTATGGCCTGGCCGCGCCGGTCTATCGTCTTTTTGTCCTGGTCGGGATAGCACTCTATCTGGCCGGCGAGTTTCTGATCGTCGGTGTGGTGCTGGCCGCCTGGGCGATCCTGATGCAGGTGTTCAAGCCTCTCTATTTTTCACTGCGCTTTCTGTTCTCCAGTCAGCGCATGGAGGCGCGACGGGTGCGTGGGTTCGTGATCCTCGGCGTGCTCGTCGTGCTGATCGGTGGCCTTTTGCTTGTGCCTGCACCCCTGATCACCCGGGCCGAAGGAGTGGTCTGGCTCGATGACAAGGCGCGGGTACTGAGTGGCGCCGACGGTTTTGTGGCGGATGTGGTGGCGACATCCGGTACCGAGGTTGCAGCCGGTGATCTGCTGATTCGTCTGGAAGACAGGGAACTCGCTGCCAGACGTGCCGTTCTGCAGGCTCGCTTGCGAGAGCTGCACACGCAGGAGCTCGCGGAACGCGAGGAAAGCCGTGTACGTGGTGCCATGGTCGTCGATGACATCGAGGCGGCTACCGCCGAACTGAAACAGCTGGACGAGCGTATTGCGTCTCTCGAGGTCCGCAGCGCCGTCGCCGGGCGTTTCTATGCACATGACCCGCATGAATCGCGCGGACATTACATCCGACAGGGTGACGTGCTGGGTTATGTCATCCAGGAAGAACGCCCGATCGTGCGTGCCGTCGTGAACCAGGACCGCGTGGGCCTGTTGAGATCGAGGCCGGTTTCTGCCGAGGTCGTCCTGGCAGACAACATGGCCAAGCCGCTACACGCCACGCTACTGCGTGAAGTGCCTGCCGGCAGCACCGAACTACCCAGTGCCGCATTGGGTGCCATGGGTGGCGGTGATATCGCGGTCGATACACGCGACGGGACCGGGCTTACCGCGGTGAGCAAGCTGTTTCAGTTCGACCTGGCGCTGCCGGAAGGCACCCGGACCACGGGCATCGGCGGGCGCGCCTATGTCCGTCTCGCACACGGTACCGAACCGCTTTGGCGCCAGTGGTCGCGCAGCCTGCAGCAGCTGCTGCTGAGTCAGTTGAAGGTCTGATCGCCCGGGCTTCGAGAACGACGTTCCTACCGAAGCTGCTTGTGCACCTTTCCTTCTTCAAAAACGCCATTTTGGGGCTAGGCATCTAAAGCTTCCCTCCCCTTGTCCGTTAAACAGTTCAAGTTGAGTCCAACGAAAAAAAGGTCTTCCGTGCCATCGTGAACGATACCCGCCTCTCCTCAAATTTGAGTTGTTTATTGTTGGCAACCCTGTTGACGTTGTCGGTTTCCGTTGCGGCCGTGGAAAAGCATGACGCCGCGATAGACCCCCTGGACTGCGTGATCAACCCCAGTGTGGTCGCCGACCTCGGCAGCGGTGTGCCGGGAATTCTGAGCAAGGTTCAGGTTGATCGCAGCGACTTCGTCAAAGCGGGTGATGTAGTCGCCGAACTGGAGTCGTCGGTCGAGAGCGCTGCTCTGGACCTGGCAAAGGCGCGCGCCGCGCTCACCGCAGAGGCCGATTTGCGACGCGTCAATGCCGCCTTCGGTCAGCGCCAGAACAAGCGCACCAAGGATCTGTTCAGTCGCAAGGCGATCTCCACCAACGACATGGATCAGCGCGAGACCGAGTCCCGTCTGGCACAGATTCAACTGCGCCAGGCGCTTGACAACCAGGATCTGGCCCAGCTGGAAATGCTGCGCGCACAGAAGATTCTCAATCGTCGTACCATCAAGAGCCCGATCGACGGCGTGGTGATGGATCGTTTCAAGGTGATCGGTGAATACGTCGAAGACCAGCCGGTGGCGCGGGTCGCCCAGATTGACCCCCTGCACGTGGAAGTCATTGTGCCGGTCGAGCGGCTGGGTACGATCCACGACGGCATGCATGCCGAAGTCTGGTCCGATAACGTGAAAGGGGAGAGCTGGCACGCGACGGTGAACCGTGTCGACCAGGTTGCCGATGTTGCCAGCGGCACCTTCGGTGTCCGCCTGACCATGCCCAATCCCGATCACAAGATCCCGGCCGGCCTGCGCTGTCGCATGCAGCTGGTCGAAGCCCCGGTGACGCCGGTGGAAGAGACAACCGTTGAAGTCATCGATTCGGGGCCCGCAGAAACCGTGGCCGATATTTCCGATGAGCCGGCGATCAAAAAGCCGGTTGTTGCCGAAAAGCCGGTGGAACAGAAAACGGCTGTACAGCTGCCGGCTGGGTTTACGCCGATCCAGCGTGCAGCGAAAAGCCAAGCCGGAAAGATCGAACGCCAGGCATATATCGCCGAAGTCAGCAAGGCAGCCTCGACACCTAAGCAATTGGAAAAACCGGTCGTGCCAAGGGTGGCAAAGTCTGCGCCCGTCGCAGTCAAGCCTGTTGAGCGCATCGTGAGAAGCGATACCAAACCCACGCAAGGGAAGATGAATATCGCCAAGGTCGCAGCGCCAGCCGTGCCCCCCAGCGCAGCAAAGGCGGCCGCGGTACCGCCAGTTGCCAAGGCCTCATCGGTGGTGGCCAAAGAAGAGACCAAACACGTCGAGCCGGTAAAGGCGTTGCCCGCGTGTCGCCTTGCAGGCCCTTACACGGATGAAATGCAGGCCACCAAGAAGGTTGTGGCGCTACGCCGGGCAGGTCTCTATGTCGACATCAAATCCGTTCCGGCATCCATACCGTCGGGCTACATGATTGCTTCAGCTATCCTGCCCAACCGTGCCGAGGCGCTGGCGTTGGTCGAGAGACTGCAAGCGGCGGGCTTCACCGATTACTATGTGCCGAGGAAAAAGAGCGGAGAGCTGCGCGTGTCCCTTGGCTTGTACAACAAAGAGAGGATCGCGCAAAGAGAGGTCGATAAACTGGCGAAAAAGGGCTTCACAGCCGAGCTGTTGCCATGGAACAAGAAGGTTTCACAACACTTCCTGGTCATCCGTGGTGCAAAGTCTGAAGCCGACGGTAGCCTGCTGGCCGATCTCCCAGTCCCAGAATCCGGTAACGAGTTCACCCACAGTTTCTGCAATCACCTTGCCGGCCGATAGAAGTAGGTCGGGCTGTGCCCGACATTGTTCGGCCGGCGAAGCCGGCCCTACGAAGCCGTCGTATGTTGCGACATGCTCGATACCGATCACCATGTAGGTCGGGCTACGCCCGACGTTCATTCGGCGGGTGAAACCCGCCCTACGAAAGTGCCGGCCATTTCAATGTCATCGACGATTTTCCATCACGTAGGTCGGGCTATGCCCGACGATGGCAGGCACAGCCTGCCCTATGGATTCGTCCTGCGTTGCATATTGAGCGCTGCGCTCAACATTGGCGAATCGGTCCCGCAATGCATTCAGTCGGGACAATCGTTCCCTTCCCGCGAATCCAGTTCTCGTCAAGCACTCAGGCACATCGCCGCTAACAACTGAGAGATTGTGCGTCCGCTCGTGGGAGGCACGTTTGTCGTTGCTCGGAAAAGTGTCCTCCAGGGTGATTTTGCATGGCGAAGAACAAGGGTTTGAAACAGAAGCAGAAGCGCAAACCAGTGGTGATCGAATCACTGGAGCCGCGGATAATGATGTCTGCGGATCTGCCCGGGCTGGATACGCTCGATATCGCTCCGGATGATCCTCTGGATGTGGATCTCGACCTTATACTGGCGCAGGCCGAAGAGGCCTTCCTGTCGGCCAGTAACGACGTCGATGCCGGCGGAGCAGAGTCGGCACGGGAAGTTGAGGCTGTTGTTCCTGCCGAAGAACCCAACGTGCTGCTGCCGTCATCCGAGCTATCTTCTGAAGATGCCCGCCGTGAACTGATCATCGTCGACCCGAGCACCCCAGATTACGAGTTACTGCTGGCGGACGTCAGCGCAGTCGGTGACGACGGTACACGCCTCGACGTGGTCATGCTCGATCCGCACCGCAGCGGTATCGACCAGATCAGCGAGATCCTGGCTTCACGCAATGGGCTGGGTGCGATCCACCTGATCAGCCACGGCAGCGATGCGGCGATCCGGATCGGCGGCGACACCCTGGATCTCGCGCGACTGCAGAGCGAACCCGGGATCTTCAGCCAATGGGGCGGGGCGCTCGACGCCGAGGGCGACATCCTGATCTACGGTTGCGACGTCGCCGCGACGGCCGAGGGCGAGGCGCTGATCGAGGCGCTGGCCGAGGTCACACGGGCGGATGTCGCCGCCTCCGACGACCTGACCGGGCACGCGGATCTGGGGGGAGATTGGGATCTCGAATATCACGTCGGCCTGGTCGAAACCGACGTATTTGCCGGTGAGGTCATACAGCGCGACTGGACCGGCACACTCGACGCCGAACAGGTGTCCGCCGAGTATCTCAGCACGTCTCTGGCCTTCGAGCAGAATGCAGGTCAGACGGACGAGGCTGTCGACTTCCTGTCGCGCGGGGATGGCTACTCAGTCTTCCTGACCGATGGTGACGCGGTCATGGTCCTCAGTGGCAGCGAGAGCCAACACGTGGTCCGACTGGACCTGGTCGATGCAAACACCGATCTGAACGTAGCCGGACAGGATCAGCTTGCAAGTAGCAGCAATTACCTGATCGGCAACGATGAGTCGAACTGGCAGACCAACGTCGACAACTTTGCCAGCGTCTATTACGAAAATGTCTACGACGGCATCGACTTGCGCTACTACGGCAATCAGCGTCAGCTCGAGTATGACTTCGTCGTCGACCCAGGCACCGATCCCGATGCGATACGGCTGAGCTTCGATGGCGTGCTGCATGCCGAGATCAGCGCGACCGGTGAGCTGCGCCTGGTCCTGAACGAACAGGGCGACGCGACCTATTTCAAGTCGCCGATCAGCTATCAGACCGCCGACGATGGCTCGCAGACCGAGGTCGAGAGCGCCTATGTCATCCACGGAGATGGCAGCATCGGTTTCACGCTGGGTGACTATGACACCAGCCGGGAGCTGGTGATCGATCCGATCCTCGACTACACGACCTTTGTCGGTGGGACGGGCTATGACACAGTCGAGGGAATAGCGGCAGACGACTCGGGCAATGTGTACATCGCCGGGTATTGCGGGTCCACCGATTTTCCCACCACGGCAGGGGCATATGATCAGACATTCGGTGGCGGAAGCTATGATGTCTACGTCGCCAAGCTGAGTCCGGATGGCAGCACACTGCTCTACTCGACGTTTATCGGCGGCACCGGCAGTGACATCGGACAGTCGATCGCAGTCGATGCAAGTGGCAACGCCTACGTTACCGGCAGTACCACCTCTTCGGACTGGGCCACGGTAAACGGCTACCAAGCCAGCCTGAGTGGCGCGGGCGACGCCTTCCTGTTGAAGCTGAACAGCACCGGTGACAGCCTGCTCTATTCCACGTATTTCGGTGGAAGCGACGCGACCTGGACCGACACGGCCTATGATTTGGCGCTCGATGCTTCCGGCAATGTCTACATCGCCGGTGACGCCCGTTCCGCCGACATGCCGCTGGTTAACGCCTACGACAGCACGCTGGGCGGCACGCGCGACGCCTTTGTCGCCAAGTTCGATACCTCCCAGACCGGCGCCTCGTCTCTGCTCTACTCGAGTTATTTTGGTGGCAGCGGCGTCGACTATGCCAATACGATCGCCGTGGACAGCACGGGTGCCTTCGTCATCGCCGGTTATACCGATTCCACGGACCTGACCACGCTCAACGCCTATCAAGCCAGTTCCAGCGGAGGAGTGGATGCCTTCGTGACCCGCTTTGACAGCAGCGGCAGCGCGGTAACTTATTCGACCTACCTTGGCGGCTCGCTCACCGATTGGGCAGAGGCGGTCGCTATCGACAACGCCGGCAACATTTACGTCGGCGGCGACACGGACGGCGGTATCCCAACGACCGCCGGCGCTTACGATACAACCCACAATGGCAGTGACGACGGTTTCGTCACCAAGATCGATCCTACACTCAGCGGTGCCGCCTCGTTCGTCTACTCCACCTACCTGGGTGGCAGCGGCTTCGATTACGTGATTGGCGTGGATGTCGACGACAGCGGCGTGGCCTACGTGACGGGCTTTGCCAATTCCTCGTTCCCGACCACGCCCGACGGATACGACCGCATCGTGACCGGCGCCAACGACGGCTTCTTTGCGACACTCTCGGCCGACGGCAGCAGCCTGACCTATTCCACCTTCATGGGCGGAGACGATCAAGACCGCGGCCAGGACGTGGTATGGAACGCGGCCACCGGCACGGCCTATGTCGGTGGTAGCAGTGGCGCACCTACCGGCTGGTCGGGCTCGACCACGACATTCGGCACGTTGGGCGACCGCGATGCATTTGTGATGGCGTATACCTTCAACCAGGCGCCGACCGCGACGACCAACAGCTACGCGGTCGCCGAGGGCGGCACGCTCAACGGCAACGTCATCAACGACAACACCGGTGCCGGCGTCGACAGCGACCCCGACACCGACCCACTGAGCGCAAGCCTGGTCGAGGGACCGCTGCATGGGAGCCTGACCCTGAACGGTGACGGCTCGTTCACCTACACACCATACGATTCCGTCGACG
>CAVWEI010000031.1:0-14021 GCA_963753845.1 uncultured Gammaproteobacteria bacterium | reverse complement strand
CGACCCATTACTGCCAGTCAGGCCGGATGCAACGAACGGCCGGTCTGTATGTGAAAGCTGTCCTACAATTATCCCGATATTGACCAGGAAGGGGGACCGTCGAGCGGTTTGTCGAAAGTGCGGTCCAGCTATACGGGCAGGAGTTGGGAAAGTTAAGCAGTTCCCCCAGCTTGGATTCCGCCCGCCAAGGTGGATCGGCCACGCTGGGGCGGGATTCACGATAAGCTCGCCTTACGCGCCCGTGGTCAAGCCCTATCCATCTGATGATGGCGCCCCCTCTTACAAACTACTCACTGGTCGGTCTGCTATTTTTAGGCTGCATCGGTTCGTCGATTGACTCCCGCTGGCCGGGACAGGAGCAGTATGGACACATTGGCCTCGATGGTTCCGAATCTCATTATAGAGATGTGTGGCTATCTGGCTGGGGCATTAGTACTTCTGACGTTCTACACGAAGACGATGATCCAGTTGCGGTACATCGCCATTTGCAGCAATTTCGCTTTCATCATCTATGCCACACTGGTCCAGCTCAATCCGATCCTTGTTTTGCATGCGCTCTTGTTGCCACTCAATCTCTTTCGGCTCTGGCAACTGAAAAAACTGATCGCAGATGTCTCCGAGGCTTCGGAAGGAGATTTTTCGATAGACTGGCTTTTGCCGTACATGAGCAGGCGTCACATGCGGCGGGGCGAGTATCTTTTTCACGAGGGCGATCACGCTAATCAGATGTTCTATATTTCGCGCGGGACGCTTTACTTGCCGGAAGTCTCCGTTGAAAGAGGTGCCGGGCAAATGATAGGGGAAATCGGTCTTTTTTCTCCGCACCTGAAACGAATCTCGTCGGCCCAATGCAAGACCGATTGCGACTTACTTTCTATCACCGATACCAAGGTCCTAGACCTGTATTACCAAAATCCGAAATTCGGTATCTATTTGATACGGTTGATCACTGGGCGTCTCATCCAAGATGTTGACCGGATGAAAAATCAGCGGTAAGAACACCGACCAGCGACGTCACATCAAACTCGGACGAAGCACCTCGCCGTGAGCGGCTCTTCTTCGTATTAATCCGATATTCGATTAGCTCTTAGCGACCGGCAGGTCATGGCCGGTTGCGGCGGTAGCATGGATCGACCCGAGGGTCCGTAATCCATTCCAACCCTCAAATCTGAAAGCTGACGCTCGGTTTGTGCGGTGCAATGGTCCGTAGACGACCCACTACGGTCATCCGCCGATGGGGTCGCCGGGGTGTCAGATCGCTTCAGGCCCAGTCATGCAGGGACGACAGCAATCGACCCACTGCCGTCGTACGGCCACTGACCTCTGGATGGCCGGTCTGTAATGCCGATTCAACCGGTCGATGCAACACATGCGGCAAATCGCTCTGCCGGTGTCTCGTAGTCTAGTGTCTTTCGGGGTCGTTCATTCAACTGGCGGGCCACGGCGCTGAGCTTTGCCTGTGAGTGGACCGACAAGTCGGTGCCTTTGGGGAAGTATTGCCGTAGGAGCCGGTTAGTGTTTTCGTTCGATCCCCGCTGCCAGGGACTCTTCGGATCACAGAAGTACACTTGAATGTCCGTCGCCAAGGTAAACTTCTTGTGGTCGGATAACTCTGATCCGCGATCCCAGGTCAGCGACCGATAGAGTTCGCTTGGCAGCTTTCGGGCTTGATTGATCAGCGCCGAGATCACGGCATCGGTGCTTTTGTTTTCCACCTTGGCCAACATCACATACCGGGTCTGCCGCTCCACCAAGGTGGCAATGAAGCTGTTCTTTGATCCGGCAATCAGATCCCCTTCCCAGTGACCGGGTACTGCTCGATCCTCTGCCGAGGCGGGCCGCTCACGGATTGAGACGGCGTCCACAATCTTGCCCAATCCTTTTCCCTTCAGGCTCGCATGCTTGGAGCGGCGCATCGCCCGCTGGGTCCTCAGGCAGGCCAAAAGCTCCTTTTTCAACACGCCTCGGGCCTGGATGAATAGGCTCTTGTAGATGGTTTCGTGCGACACGTGGTAGCGCTCATCTGCCAAGTATCGTCGTTTCAGCCAACCGGCGATCTGCTCAGGTGACCACTGACACTGTAATTTCTGCGTGATCAGCCGCACCAGCTCCGGCTGCCCGGCCAGCTTACACGCCTTTGGACGACGGGCCCGGTCCCAGGCGGCTTGATCGGCGCTGATGGCCCGGTAACCCTGTCGGTCACCATTCCGGTTGATCTCGCGGCTGACAGTGGACGGTGCTCGCCCCAGCGAGGCAGCAATGCAACGGACCGAGTGACCGGCGACTACACCGCGAGAGATCTCCTCACGGTCCGAGAGGGTCAAGGCCAGTCTTGATCGTCTTCGCCGTGGCGGACGTATGCCGCCCGACTTCCGAAGAATCCCCTCAACGGATGAATGATTTCGGTCGAACAGGCGAGCTATGGCCGCCAACGAATCGCCTTTTTGCCACCGATCCCACATCAGCGACTTCTGCGCGTCTGAGTAATAGATCCGGGTTCGCTGTTTCATCAGCAACACTCCTCACTCTGTGATTAGAGGTTAGGTGTTGCATCGACGGGTTGAACTCACAAACAATAAGAGACATTCCTGAATCGGCGAAATCGACTGTGAGGATGCTTTACAGCACTGGTCGGCTAATTGGCGCTTCCAGCCAGAAGCCAACGTTCCCTGCCGAACGAATTATGGGTGAAGCCGGCCATAAGTGGCCTCAGCGCTCGGCGAACTCGCCGAGGTCGGTAACGCCTGATAGATGCAGCATGCTGGTCGGCGGCGGCCGGGGCGTCCGCGAAGCGGCTCGCATCAGAGATGGCGACACACGACTCACCCGGGCTTTATGTAGTCAGGGGAGCCGCGCGGCGGGTAATCCAGGGTGGCATCCAGCATATCCTTTTTTTCCTCTTCGAAATCCGGGAAGGGCAGCTTGCCGCGTTGGCGCCATTGTTCGACCTCCTGCTCGCTTGTCTCGCGTTGGTCCGCATCCAGCCCGGAGTCGCGACTCAGATAGTTGACCTGGGAAGGGAACGCGAAGGAGGTCCCAGATGCCTTCACGATCTCCATGATCCGCAACAGCAGGTCTTCGGAGATGGCCCGAAAGCTGTCCTGGGTCTGGCACCGGAGATAGACATTGATCTCGATGTCAAGGGAGTACGCGCCGTAGCCGGTGAACCGCGCGCGCATGCGGTCGGAAGAGGTCATCGGGTGCGCCAGCAGCATCTCCCTGATCTTTGCTAGGTTCCAGCGCAGCTGGTCGGGTGTCGTCTCGTATCTCAAACCGAGAGTGGTGCGCATAAGGCGCATGTCTCGCTGTCCCAGGTTGTCGATCTTCATGACAGCGAGATCGGCGTTGGGGATACTGACTACAGACCTTTCCAGGCTGCGAATCCGCGTCGAGCGCAGGCCGATCTCTTCGACATGCCCGATATCCTCGCCAATCTTGCAGAGGTCGCCGACGCGGAAAGGCTTGTCGGCGAACAACGTCAGGCCGCCAATTACGTTCTCGATGGTTGGCCTTGCGGCCAGTGCCACGGCGAGCCCACCGACGCCGAGGCCCGCGACCACAGGCGCCACCGCCCAGCCGAGATAGGCACTGGCCTCGACCACGACGAAAACGATGACAGCGATGCCGACGATGCGAACGATCAGTTTGGTCAGGTGCGCGTTGGCACTGTGCTCGGGTTTGTGGGTCGATGCGACGATGGCCGACGCGATAAGCTCGAAGGCCGCAAAGATACAGAAGACGGCGAAGGCGAAGGCCAGGACCAACGCGCCGCGCTTGATGAAGGCTTCAATTTCGCCGCGCAGACCGATCACGTCGTCCACGTAGACGTCCAATGCCCAGGACAGCAAGACCAGGCTGATCGCCACCGACAATGTGCCTAATCGCAAATAGGCGAAACGCTCCCCGAAACGGTGGTCCCAGCTCTGTCCGGCCGCATGCACGCCACGGACCGCGGCAACACCAACGATCACGAAGGCCAGCAAAGCCAGCCACTTCCACACCGGCCGGTTATAAATGCGCGCGAGTGACCAGGCAGGCAGTTCACGCGCCCAGTGGGACGGCACAAAGCCCCCGGGATTGTCGATGTAGGTGTCGAGCAAGCCACCGGAGGCGTCGGGCATATAGGGCAAATGCCGCACCCGGTCATAGAATTCCGGGAGACGCTCCACGCTGCGTGAGCTGAACAGGTACTGGCCGGAAAAATCGCCCTCTTTCATGCGCACGATGCCGATCTCGGTCCCGGGAATTGTCCAGCGTTCCAAGTCTTCTCCCGCGTCCGGAATCTCATCGTACGCCGGTAGGTCCAAGCGAGCCAGCACCTCTTTCAGCAGCAAAGCGGAATAACCACCCACATCGAAGTGCAGGGTGGGCGCCACGTGGCTGAGGTCCAGGCAGTCTATCGCCCGGCGGAGTGCCTGCGCGATGCCATCGCGATTATCGGGTTCCGCGTAAGCCGTCTGTGCTATGCCCATCTGTTCGATGAAGCTCTGCAGGGTCGCCCGCGGGCTGGACCGGTCCGGTGGCGCAAGTGGGAGCTGGTCGAGGCCAGCGGCCTGTAATGCAGCGGCGACTAGGAGCAGGCAGACGGCGAGCAGGCGACATGAGCCAGGAGTAGTCATTGCAGGAGACTCATCAATAGATTTAGGACAATTCACTTTCAATGGCGGCGAATCAGCACGGGAGCTGTTTCCGGTCCCTGGAGGCTCTCAGGAACAAACGATGCACGCAAGCCGCTTGCAGGCGACCGTCTGAATGACCCGGCATACGGGATGTCCGCGCATGAACCCCGCTTTCGCGTGATTTTTGCGCACCCTTCCGCCCAGAGATAACCGCCGCGGGCCAGCACACCAAGGCGCTGTCGGCCAGAAAATCTGTCACCCGCCATTTACGACCGCTTCCGGGATCTCGTAGCGCTCGTCCCGGACGCGCACGAGGAAGAGATCGCCTGCCTTTTCGAAACTCAGGGTGTCGGCCGAATTCGTCGCGACCGGCGCGCCGCCCTCGAAAAGGATCTGCCGCTCGCTCCCGTCGTCTAGCGCGACCCACAGGCCGGCATTGCCAGGCCCCTCACGCACCACACCGAAGGGGCATTGCCGCATGGGCTGACCGGCACGCGCCCGCGCCGCACAGGGCACAGAGCCGGTGGCATCAAACGGCACGCCATTGCCTACGGGCCCGTTCTCCGGCGCGGTCGGGGCCGGCGTAGCGGACTCGATGAGCAATCGGCCGACAACCCATCCCGTAACGCCGGAATGCGCGGCACGGATTGCGCACCAGCGCTCGCGGCCTGTGAGGCGGCAGCCCCGGTTCTGGAGCACATCATCGTTGCGGTGCCGATTCAACCGATCGATGCAACACATTGGCTAAATCGACCGTACTGAACAGAGCATCTTGCTGAATATCGGGTCCGCGAATCGTGTTTATTGTCATCCTCGGCAGATAGACGTTATCTCCCCGATCGGGTGGCGAATTTCAACACCCTGTTAGTCCGATAGGTAGTACTCAACCGTGGAAACAACCCGCACCTTCTTGATATGCGGATTGTTCTTGTCCCGGGAATTGATACTGAATTGGCCCTGCGAAGCTCTACGGATCTTGCCCAACGAGCTTTCTGAATCTTCGGCAAACTTCAGTGCCACTTCTCTTGCCTTGCGGGTAGCCTCTTCTATCATTTCAGGCTTAACTTCGTTCAAGCGGGTAAACAGGTATTCTGTTTCCGATTGATAATTGCCTGCGCTAAACACGATGCCCGTTTTGCCAAGCTCAGCCAGCTTGCCCATCACTTCGCGTACTGCCCCGATCTTGGTTGAATAAACATTAACGGTCTGCTGCGCACTGTAGCGAAACTCTGCTTTCGCATTGTTGCCATATTGCTGTGCAGACTTATCTGTAATGGCGGGAGACGAGAGTGATATCTCCGAAGTATCGAGTCCGTTCATCTCCAGGAAACCACGGATCTTCAATGTATTGGACTCAATGGAGATGTAGAGTTCCTCTATGTTGTTGCTCGCGACCGTGAACTGAATAGGCCAGATAACGATATCCGCTTCGAACTCACGTTCCGAAAGACCCTTTACGGTGACGGTGCGTTCATATTCCTTGTACTTTATTGCCGTACTACCGAGCATATAACCGAATGACAGCAAACCGATGGAGAAGAAAACGCCAAGAATCAATGCGCTGACTCTATTACTTTTCTGCATCTAACTATCCTGTAGGTGACGAGACCGGTCCCGATTCAAGCGACGAACAATCCGCTTTAAACGTCTGAATCATGAGCGCTAGGCTGACCTGTTCACGGGCGTTCATCCTGGCTTGATACTACTTCCGCTTTTCCAAGTTTGATCGCCTTTTCAATAACTGATTTATCAATGAAAAGCGCTTCTTGTGTGGTGATATTTCGACATTTCCATCTTTCCCCGTCATCGGAGATGATTTCGATAGCCATGCCCGAAATACTTATCGTTCTTCCAATCATATCGCGCATCCAAATACTCTCTTTATCCGATACTATCAAAGAGGACAGATATTGGTTGAAGTCTTATTGAGGTCGAATCTTTTCCTGGGACGGTGTCTCAAGGGGGGGCAGATTCTCTGGCCGCACCGAGTCACCTAAGCCGTTCACTATGTTTTGGGAAAGCGGACATCCGTCCACCAGCCGGTGGGTGGTGGTCAAGGAGATGAACGTAGCGGTATCGGCTAGAGGTGTTGAGGTCCGCAATGCGCATGAAGCTGCCGACCGCTAGGTGCGAAGCGACCGGCAGGTCATGGCCGGATTGAGACTAAGAGGTCGCCTCCGGGGGCGGTCCTGCTGTTGTACGGCGCGTCAGTCCTCACCGTAAGAAGAAATGAGTCTATTGAACTCCCGTTCCGCCTCGAGCCAGTCATCGAGTTCATGACAGGGTGCAAAACCACGGTGCTCCGCCCTAAAGTAGGCGGCGACTTGGATCTGGTGATCATCGGAATCGCTTTGTCTAGCGAAATGCTCGGCCTTTTCTCGAATACCCTCTGGATGCGGTGTGAGTGTCTGCATCGTGCGCTCCTTCCGTCAATTGGTGACTATCGAGCTGCAGGTTAATGAAATGAATCATCGGCAGCGGCGAATACGCTTCCCTTCTCAAGAATAGATCAGCCGCCGAGGGTGTGTTGGCCCGTGGGCGGTACCGAAGCGTCAGGTCGTGACGATAAGTTGATCCACGTTGGTCGAATAGGCCGCGTCGGGAGGGCCGACTCCCGGCAAGGCAGTGGGCCAGTACCCCCCCTGCAGAGATTTGCGGATCATTTTGTCCGTATTGATGCAGCCTGTTTGGCAGCTTCTGGCCGGGTGCTGTCTTTGGGGATAGGTCCCGCATAGCTGACCCTCGCCGAACCTTCATCTATCCACTGGCGGCTTTCGGAGAAAACTGGGAACAGCCGGAGTCGGCCACAACCGGTCCTTCCCTGACCAATCCAGTCGACCACCAAGATGCACTCCCGCACAGGGTCGGCCAACGGGCGCTTCCACCCACAAGCCGACCTTTACTCCTCGCCCCAACCCGACCAGCAGCGAGCCACAGAAGCGGACGCCCGTTTCGTGGTAACGGGCGGGCGTGCAATCCAGAAAATGCTGGTCGAGCACGTACGGAAGGTGGTTGCGAGATTTGAAATGACCGACCCGAACACCCTTGGGTTCACGTTGGTGCGTTGGTCGTCGTTATCTTGTAGCCAAGCATTGTTCTCGAACCTCAAATAGCCTCGATCGGCAAATTCCGTGCGGTGACGCTGCCTTCATCAGTTGGCTCGGGCAGCAGCTTGTGCAGTGCCGACCTTGTTAGGAAAGGGGAAGGCCGACGCCCAGCGGGAAGTAACAAGCACGTGCACCGCAGGGACGACCGGGGTAAGGGTCCAGGCACCTTGGGAAAGATTCGCGGAGATAACGCCGGGAACGGCCTCTTTCCAGCAGGGGCACGCAGCAACCTGCAAAGACTCAGGGTACAAGGGTAGAACCGAGGCCATGAGAGGATTGAGGTCGGGCGCATGAGCCCGTAGGAGCGAGAAAGCCGGGGTAATGCCCGGCGACACGGGTATCAGTCCCGTGCCGAGCGGCGGTTATACCGACCCTCGGGCGAAGGGGCTCTCGGTACACAGTGAGTGCCCGGAGGTTGACAGCGCCATGGGACACTGAGCCCAATTAGTGGCGGTTTACGGCACCTCGGGCTAGTCGTCGGGTAAACCGCTGGGGTGAGGGGTGTCTGTGTGCGTGCACTTGAGCCACCATCCGTTCGGGAAGGCGCGGCGATGAATCAACCCATGCTCACTGGCCGCCAACCGGACTCGGGAAATCCGACCGTACGGGATGAGAGGGGGGCTTGCGGAAACGTGAGCTATGGTGTGGGCTAAACGGGCACGTACCGCGGAAACGCCGAAACAGCCAAGCCCGCACCTAAAGGTGCGCGCGCCGCATTTCTACCCGACTCCGTATCCGTACTCCCTATGTGGTCTATATATTAAGATCGGAACTGAGCCAACCCGCTCAGGGTTAACTATCACTGAGCCCTTTTTGGTCCAGTAAAAGCCAACCACCTCACTCTAAAGAGGTAATTGCCATGAATAAACTATCCGCAGGCGTAGTCTGGGCTCTGCTCGTCCTCGTCCCCGCGGCAACCGCCGTAGCAGCTACTGTCGTCCGACCGGGCTTTAGTTTCAATGACGACTTCACCACTACCAGGGTCTCAGGAGTAGCAGGAGATGCGGTATCGACCACCACCTTCGGCTCGACCTACGCGGTCTTCGGCGTGTCGTGGACCGAACGACGCGACCGGCCTTGCTCGCTGACAGCTATTGTCGATCACATCTACGACAACCAGAAGGATCACCATCACCAAGAGATCCACCGCTGCGGTGACCGTGGACCCAAGGAGGCGAGCCGGCTTACGGTCGATTTTTTGAACGATCCTGTGAAAGGTGCATATTTCTTTGCCACGTCGCTTGAAGTATGTCTCAATCGGCGCGGAACCCGCGTTAAAGGCTTCCGGCTAGGCGGCGTCAGCCTCAATAGCGAGACCGGTCGGCTGGACCCAATCACCGCAGTTGATCCTACCGTCTGGTTCCCGACCAGGACTAACTGCGAAGAGGACGGTGACGGTTACAAGATCTGGCAGCCAGCAGCGGTCTGCCCGCCTGGTGCGATCGCCGTTGCCTTGGTCGGCCATTACGATGCCACTGATCCGCCGCGCTCACTTACCGGTGTAGGACTGCGGTGTAGGCGGTTGGAATTCACCGACGAGAACGGTACACGACCAGTCAACTAGGCTAGCGCGGAAGCCCTGACACCCGGAACTCCTGACCCACAGACAAAGAAACAGGGTCACGCGAGAAACGGGGTCTGAGAAATAGGGACGTACCACCATTCGCTCGCTTGAAATCGGCCCGTTTGGGTCTTCACCCAGGCCCAGAAGAAAAACACCCAGTGTCAGGGTGGGTCGGCAATTCCAACGGCCGCTTATGATTCCTTTGCGGTCGGCTCGCCACGGAGCGCCAATGACCGCAGCTGGCCGACTGCTGACCTCTGCTGCCGTGGATTGACCAGAGCGGCGAGGCGACCGCGCTCAACGTCAGCAAACGAACCACTGCTGTCGGTCGGGTCAAATCAAGTCAACGGCGGTTCTGTAAGCAGGAGCAGACGTAACCCGTTGGCTGAGATCCGCTACTTTGGTGCGGACCGGTCGTTTGCACTCCAAGTATTCTTTCCTGATATCTTTCAATGCCCGGATGTTCTGCTTCCAGTATGATCTTGCCGGGCGGAACCAACCCGCTCGAACGACGCAGACCAATACAGCGACGGGGTAGGAATCGGCAATGCCTGACGCAACGCCAATCAGCGATATCTGGATCACCAGCTTGCTCTCCATTGGCCTGGTTTTGGCTACGGTGCTGTTCCATTACGAGGCGCTGCGCATCTATACCCGCATGCTTGAGGTACCCGGCAGACACCCGCGAGTTCGTATCTTGTACCTGGTTTTCGGGCTTTTCATCTTGCATATCACCGAGATTGTGATTTTCGCAATGGCCTTCTGGGGCTTGATTGCGATTGGTTTCGGTGAACTACATGGCATGCAGAGCCATCAGTTCTATGCCTTCTTCTATTATTCTGCGGTGGTGTATACCACATTGGGTTTTGGGGACATCATCCCACTCGGCCCGGCGAAAATTTTGACAGCCATGGAGGCGCTTATCGGGTTGGGCTTCATCACTTGGTCCGCATCTTTCACCTTCCTGGAAATGCAACGCTACTGGCGAGATGACCAGGGTGGAACCACCACTTATCGGCGAAAGTAAGGCCGTTGCTCAATCGACATGCCTAAAGATGTCTCGACAATAACCAAGCCGTTGGCCAAGATGCTACCGATAGATCACCTGTGCGTCCTGACTCGGGCCTCCGAGATTCAGTAGAGGACAAAAGCACTGTGAAGATGCCCCCCGAGCACCACATTGCGTTCGGCCCTGTCCCCTCACGGCGTCTCGGCCAAAGCCTGGGTATCAACAATGTCACCACCAAGGCCTGCAGCTATACCTGTGTCTACTGCCAGGTCGGGCCGACCACCGAAAAGATCATCGAGCCACGGGTCTTCTTTTCGCCGCCAAAAATTCACGAGGCGGTCGCCGCGCGGGTCGAGAAACTGAAGGCGCGCGGACTGGCCGTGGATTACCTCACCTTCGTCCCTGACGGTGAGCCGACGCTGGATATCGCCCTGGGTGAGAGTATCGACGCGCTGCGCGATCTCGGTATCCCGATTGCGGTGATCACCAATGGCACGTTGTTGTCACGCGATGACGTACGCTCTCGCCTGTACCGTGCCGACCTGGTGTCGGTCAAAGTCGACAGCGTGCATGAAGACGCCTGGCGAAGGATCAACTTGCCCCATCACGATCTTTCTCTCGCCACCATCCTGCAAGGTGTCCGTGAGTTCGCCGGCGGCTTCGGTGGCACCCTGATCACCGACACCATGCTGATCGCGGGTATCAACGATGATGCTGCATCGCTGACCGACACCGCCGACTTCCTCGCTGAGATCGCGCCACGTACCACCTATCTCGCGGTACCGACGCGCCCGACCACGGTCATGAAGGCACATGGCACGGACGAGGCAGGCCTGATTCGCGCGCATGAAATCTTTGCGGCCCGATTGCCGTCAGTGGAATTGCTCACCGGACACGAGGTTGGCGAGTTCGCCCACACCGGTGATGCGCGATCGGACCTGCTGGCGATCACCGCCGTGCATCCGATGCGCGAGCCGGACATAAGACGCCTCCTCACCAAGGATCAGGCAGACTGGGGCCTGGTCGAGGATCTGCTGGCCGAGGGCGTACTCAAGTCAACCGTCTTTGATGGCGAGCGCTTTTATCTGCGCCCCGTGCGCTGCAGCAGACATTAACTCCCGTCTGGGTCAGTCGATGACACGCTGATCGCCGCATCGATATCGTCCGTCTCTATCACCTTCAGTTCGACGCCGGCATCGCGAAAGACATAGGCGGGTCCGCGCCCGTGCAGAATCTCACGCGACATCACCACATCGACCTTCTGGCTGACCAGCCACTCCGCGACCCGAATACCTTTGCCACGCTCAAGCGTACGATACGGGTTCGTGATCACCCGCCGCTCCTTGAGCGAGTGATCGTCTCTGTGCAGGGCCAGGATGACGAAATAGGGTGCCTCACCAAAGTGTTCACTGATCGGCCCGTCGACTTCCACGACCGGCAACGCGTAGCGGATTTCCGTGGAGGTCGCCGGCTCCAGTTGGACCACCAAGCGCTCGATACGCGGCACTGCCTTACGCACCGCGTTTTCAATACGCTGCAGCGCGTTCTCGACCTTCTCGCGACTCGTGGCGCGCATACACAGACCCGTCTCGACGAAACGATAGCGCCCGGCATTGCGGCCGGTAACCCAATTCACCTGTGTGACCATGGGGTCGGTCTCGATGACCTTGCGGATCGCCGTCAGGGTACCGGCCTCGAGCGAGGCATCGAGTAAGACGCGCATCGCGTCGGCCAGCAGGTCCCAGGCGGTCTTGAGCACCGCCACGACGATCAGTCCGGCGGCAAACCTGTCCAACGGCATACCGACCCATTGCGAGGCCAGACCGATGATCGCCAGGCCGGTAGTGAAGGCATGCACGCGGTACTCTCGCGCATCGGCGACCAGGGCCGGGGACTGTGCGGCCAGACCGGCACGCAGCTCGAAATGACTGAAGACCAGCGGCACGGCAGTGGTCAGGATCAGCAACACAAACATCCAGGGTTGCGCCTCAACGTCGCCAGACGGGGCGAACAGGGCATCGCGCGCAATCTCATAGGCGGTCACCAGAACCAGCCCCGCCAGCCCGAGTGCGACCAGGCTCTCAATCTTATACAGGCCATAGGGGAAGGCCCGTGATTTGCGTGTGGCGAGGCGGATACCCACAAGCACCGCCACCGCACCCAGCAGGTCGATGAGGTTGTGCACCAGCTCTGCGAACACGGCAAGGCTGCCCGACATCCAGGCGATCAGACCATGCAGGCAGGCCAGAAGAATGTTGACCAGTACCGAGTACCAGCCCCAACGCTCGAGCTTCATGGCGCGGCTCCAGACAGACTATTGTCCCGAGCGCTTGTTTGCCCATAGTTGATAGTCGTCGGAGCCGACTCGTAGCATCTTGGCGCCACATGTGGGACAACGTTCATCCTGGCAGGGCACACCACGTTGGTGCGCAACGCGTGCCTCGCATTTGGGACAGATGCATTCACCCACCGGCCCCATCTTGTGTTGGCGTTCTTTTTTCATCATCAGCACCTCAGCTTGCGAACCTGTGTATGGCGAATTGTTATTCAAGCGGCTAAGGGTAACTGGTACAGCCCGCGGCAATGCGATTTCCACTGGAATTGATTGAGGCCGGCACGGCGGCTGGTGGTTTCGCCAGTGGTTTCTGATGGTGTGTCGCCGCTGAGCAAAGTGTGAACGCGTTGCGCGTTGTAATACCCCGGGGTCCTTCCAGTCTGCGCTCGAGATCATTGGAATTCCAGAAGAACATAGGGTCAAGGAATTTGCGGCGCAGGATTCCAATCAGTCGCTCGATGAAAGGGTGCGATAAGGGCCCGTAAGGAAAGGTTTTGATCTCCTGAACCTTCAGGATGCGCAGGTTCGCCTGCCAGCGGTGGTACCGGAATAACGGGTCGTTGTCAGAACTCAGATAATGCGGAGCACCCTGGGTAAAATTCGCCGTGTTGAAAATATGGCACAGGGCAATGCCATCGACATCACCGGCGTGCACACCGAAACCTACGATGCGCCGAGAGCGCTTGATGACCAGGAGCTGCTGTATCATGAGCAGGCTGTCGGCGACGATGGCCTTCGTGCCACCAGGTCCGAGGAGTTTGGGGATTGTTGTCAGAATTTGGAGGAGGAGTGTCAACAGACCCTTCATGGCAGTGCAGGGTAGGGAATGCTGCGATCAGGGGCAAGACTATCTGGGTCATCGTTTCCGGGTGAAAATTGCAAATTCGCCAGGGACATCTGTCGATCTGACGGTTGCTGTTTCAAATCCGCGACTATTGGGACCAATTCCCTATTCTTCCCGTAGACCTCCAGCTTCTTTATCGCCAAGCTTTTCTTTGAGTGTCCTAACCTGCTCGCGCAAGGCAACTATTTCCGTCTGTTCATTCCCTCGCGACTCGGCCGGTCGGATAATTTTGTCGTCTATGTGTTCTAACAAATCGCGTTCGTCATTGTACGGAAAATCGGTAAGCACCCATTGATAGCTCTCCCAATGTTCATACATCGCATATGTCCGTTGTGATGCGAGTACGATGGGTTGGACTGGAACAGAGGGCAAGAACGGAACAAAAAAATTGGAACCACTGAGATTAGCTTTCTCGAGATTCGCTCCCTTGAAGTTCGCCTCAATCAGCAGTGCATCGCTAAGATCAGCGCCTCTTAAATCTGCGTCTTCCAGACTTGCCGTGCTTAAAACGTCCCTTTGAGATTAGCACGGCGTAAGTCCAGC
>CAVWEI010000030.1:0-19692 GCA_963753845.1 uncultured Gammaproteobacteria bacterium | reverse complement strand
CCGACATTTCAATCCTGCAAACCGGAGTGGCCTTTTAGGGAGTTTCTAAATAGTCCTGCGCGAATCAGGTGGCGGAAAAAATCACGCAGAGATGCAGGATTTTGGCCGTCAGATGAACGTGCATGGATTGTTAGAAGCTTCCCTTGAGCGGTAGAGACCTATGACCCAAGGCCCCTGAACTGCGTCACTGATCCGGCCCAGACAGCAAAAGTAACTCTTTCAGGTATGCCAGGCGCTGCAGAGATAAATCGATTTTATCCCTGAGTTCGTAATCCGGCTCCCCGCCCAGGAGGTGCAACATGTCCTCGAAAAAGAACACGTAGAAACTGTCCACGAAGCGAATATTTCTCTGGTTATCCATAACCAGGTTGTCCAGGCCATAAAGATCAATCACGCGGGGGTTTGGCCCCTGCCGCCATTTCGTGGCCTGCACCACGAAACGAACCAGCTGCGCCCGGGCCATGGGGTATTCCTGCAACAGACCGACCGCCTCCTCGCGATTCAACGGGTTAGCGATGTTGAACCAGACATTGACTGCACGAGCGACCACGAACAGGTTGGGTCGCCCGTTGATACAGGAGATGCAAAAAAGCGCCTCCGGCACGATTTCTCCGAGGTCATCACGCAGGGCTCGATACTGACGGGCGAGCAGACGCGCATCGGCATCGCCGTAGTGATCGAGTGGGTACTTGATCACGAACTCGGTGTAGCTATCTCCCCCACTGGCTTCCTGATTTTTGCGGTTACCACGCCATACCTGGCAGTGATTACCGGTCGTGGCGACCAGGGCAGCACGCCGACAGCTTGGACTGAGGCAGGCGATGTCCAGTGCCGGGCGGTCTTCGTCCCGACCCTCTGTCGCATCTTCGACAACACTCACAACAGTCATCATCCTCGACCGCGACCGCAAACCCCAAGTGACTGGTGATCTAACCGATCAGGGCATTGTACAAATGGGGATTGCCGGTTCCGCACATGCGGTCACATGAAACTGAGCAACGCCGCAACCGGGGCCCAACTTCGTGCCGGGACGTTACGTCCGCAATCGACGATGGTGCTAATCCGGTTGCTAATCCAGATCGTCAATGTTGGTCGGAAGGTGCCTGGGATCCAGTTCGTTCGGGTCGAGCACGTCATCGCGACTGTGCGCCACGGCAAGCTTGTAGGGCAGCTTGGAGCACTGAAAAGTAGACATGCCGTCCAGGAAGGCCTGCGCCTGCGGTGTCATGAACTTGCCGCGACGGGTCACGGCACCATAGGTGCGACGCGGGAAATAGGACTCGAGAGGAATGACCACGAGTTTTTCCTTACCCGTCAGACAGATCTCGTTGACTATCGAGATCCCCATGCCCTGCTCCACATAGCGCTTGATCACCTCCCAGCCACCGGCCTCCAGCACCACGCTGTAGGAGACGCCGTGCTGCTCGAACACCAGATCGACCGTCCGCCAGTGGTTGAGCTGCCGCGGAGGCAAGATCAGCCCGTAGGGACTCACGTCTTCGAGAGTGACCTTGTTGCGTCGCGTTAGCGGGTGATCGAGCGGTACGATCAGTACCTGCTCGAATGCAAACAACGGCTTGTATTCGAGATCCGCCTGGCCTTCGACCATTGGGCCGACGGCAAAATCAGCGGCATCCGAGCGCAGTTTGGCGAGACCATCCCGTCCCGTCTCGTTCAAGAGCTTAATGTGTATTCCCGGATGGCGTTCCTTGAAGCAGGCGACGAACTCCGGAAGCAGATAAAGGATCGTCGACTCGCCGGCAACGATAGTCAGTTCGCCGCTGTCCAGGCGCCCGCTTTTGCTGGCAAAGGTTTGCGCGAGATTATCGATGCCTTCCAGAAGCGGTTTGGCGATCTCGTACAACAACTCGCCGTCCGGGGTAATACGAATCTGTGGTCCGTGGCGTTCGAAAACAATGACTTCAAGCTCGCGCTCAAGGGCCTTGATCTGCAGCGAGATGGTCGGCTGCGTAAGAAAGAGTTTTTCCGCAGCGCGCGAAATGTTCTTGGTTTCGACTGTCTTGCAGAAAGCACGCAGCTGTTTCAGCCGATTCTGCTTATAGCTCGGGGGCGAAATACTCATAATCACTCCATCCTGTCACAATGCCAGTCCCGTTTGCTTTGTTCGCGACTCTGACGGTCAACACGGGGATCGGCAGTCCGGATCATCGGAAAAACGCAGATGCTTTGGAAACAGCAACGTCGAATTTTGCCATACCAGCCCCAACCCCAGCCCAAAAAACAGGGCTCGATACCCGCACCATTCCAGTTCCGGGCACGATCCGCTCCATTCGGTCCCTCCGGATCGAAAAAACAGGCGCCCGGAGAGGGCGCCAAACAAAAAGCAGAGGGGGCAGATCCTCTGCCAGGAGGGTAAGTTGAAAACCGTTAGTGGCTGGTAAAAAGGCCACCGTTGACCGGAATGTTTGCGCCGGTCGTGTAGGCATTTCCCTCACTGACCAGCCAAGCCACCGTATTCGCGATCTCTTCCGGCTTGCCCATGCGGCGCATCGGTACACTGTTCACGATGGCTTCCAGGACGTTCTCCGGCATCGCCTCGGTCATCGCCGTTGCGATGTAACCGGGAGAAACCGTATTGACCGTAATGCCTTTCGCAGCGGTTTCGAGCGCTACGGCCATGGTGAAACCATGCATGCCGGCCTTGGCCGCCGAATAGTTCGCCTGGCCGAACTGACCACGCTGACCGTTGACCGACGCGATGTTGACGATGCGGCCCCATCCCTTGTCCAGCATCCCGTTGATCACGTGGCGTGTCGTATTGAAGGCGCTGTCGAGATTCGTCGCAATCACGGCCTTCCAGGCTGCTTCGGGCATCTTTTTCAGCGTGCCGTCACGGGTGATACCGGCACAGTTGACAAGGATCTCTACAGAACCATACTTTTCGGCGATCTCCCCGATAGCCCGCTCGGAATCCTCAAAACTGGAGACATCCATGGCGGCCAGCGCAATGGTGAAACCCTGGTTGTCCATCTCCTTCTGCCAGGCCTCGGCGATTTCCTTTTCCGGCGGAAAATAGCCGGCCACGACGGTGTGACCCTGACTGGCCAGTTCACGGCAAATGGCCGATCCAATGCCTCCATTTCCTCCGGTTACGAGTGCAACGCGTTTGGTCATTCGAGTTCTCCGTTATGGTTATTGAGCGATAAAGGGTAGTGGTAAACTCGCCCTGCAGAATCGGGGTTGAGCCACCCCTGCGGGCGCCAGTTCAAACTACCTTTTTCGATGCCAGTTCGCCAGCCTTCTCAACGCTTTCACTGGTAAACCTGGCAGCCTCCTCCGCCATCCGCGCCAGTTCTTTGCGAACTGCCGCCATCATCTCCGCAGTTTCGCGTACATTGACCATGAACTTCTCGCTACAACCCTGGAGGAGCTCGGACTGGGCGGCCATGGCCTGCTTGTAGTCCTTGGTGGTGGACAGTATTTCGTATTGCTTGGCAGTGGATTCCATGCAGCTGTTCATAATCTCTGCCTGCTTGCCCGCAATCTGCTCGAAAGTGCGCATATTGAGATCACCAAGACGCTTGGCCGAAGCAAAGACGTTCTCGTTGAACTCATTTACCATTTCCAGAAACTCGTTTTGCATGGCAGTCTCTCCCCAGTCATGTTAAAAACGCTGCATTGTGCAGCGCAGCAATGTTGCAGCGCACAATATCGGGCCCGTTCGACCCTTGTCAACCCCTGAGTCGAAAAATTTTTTGCAGAACTTCGAACCGATTCATCGTTTCTGAGAGCGTTTTCAAATGCCATTGCCACCCCCCGCAAACCGTCAGCTCGTCCACACACGCCGGATCGAATGCCGGGGTTTTCACAGGGATGACGGACTTTGGGATATCGAGGGCAACCTTGTCGACACCCGGACCGAGCCGATGGAGACGTTCGGGCGCGGCAAAATCTCCCCCGGTGAGCATCTTCACGAGATGTGGCTAAGGATGACTGTCGATACCGACCTGACGGTCCGGGCGATCGAAGCCAAGACCTTGCACGCGCCGTATCCTGCATGCCCGAATTTCCCGGATCGCTTCCGCAAGCTCGTGGGCGAGCGCATCGAGCCTGGCTGGACCGCCAAGGTACGCCTGTTACTGGGTGGGCGCTGGGGATGCACCCATATGGTCGAATTGCTTGGCCCACTTGCCACGACCGCGGTGCAGACCGTCTATGCCTGGCGTGGAGAGACCAGCGAACACCTCGAGGACAGCGTTTCGCCCCCGGCCGACTTCATCAACAGTTGTCACTCCCTTGCGGAAGGCAGCGAGGTGGTTCAGCGCCTGTGGCCGGAACACCAGGTCGACGGCAAGGCAAGATGAGCCTTCTTCGCCGATGGGCCGCTGGTCAATAACGGCTTCAGGGCTCACACTGAACGCTGGAAGTCAGCGCGGAGATGCGCTTCGTGGAAAACGGTTATCTCTCGATTGAAACCCACCGCGATCGCCCCGCGATTGTGCGCTTTTTTCTGAGCGCAGAGCCGCCCGACCCGCAAGCGGGCGTTCATGCCGCAAGGCGGATTCGTTACATCGCCCGCTTCAATGACCGCGACGCGGCCCTGATGCACGTGCACGAGGTGCTCAAGCGGCGTCTGATCGACCCCGACACCCATCTGTACGGTGTACCCGTCGAGCACGCCATCGCCGCTGCCGAGTCACTAGACCTCAAACACACGAGGATCTACGTCGATACAGAATTCGGCGATGACGCCCATGCGTCCATAGCGGCATTCACCGAACGTTTCCGCCGAAACGCCCGCCGCAAAGAGATCTTCTTCCAGACCCTCGGCTATATCGGTATCGGCATGCTGCTATTCAACCTGTTCTTTCTGTCCTTCCCCTAGCATCGTCTCAAGTCCTGTTCCAGGGTCCATACTTGTAATGAGGCGAGTTGGACAGGAGGAGCGGCCATGCGGATGCAGATGGATTTCTTGTCGAAAGGGGTGGCCTTGTCGCTGGCCATATGCGCTGGAACCGCCATAGGTGCCGATGACCCCATCGAGAACGAAAAAAAGAGCCTGTGGGGGGACGTCGAGTTCCAGGTGTCCCGGCTAAGCTCGGAGCTGGGCTTTGACCGGATCTCACCCGCCGTGCGCGATGCCCTCTGGCAAGTGCCTCGTGAGCGTTTTGTGCCCGAGCGACAAAGGCCGTATGCCTATGAGAACCGCCCCCTGCCCATCGGTTACGGACAAACAATCTCACAACCGTTGATCGTCGCCGTGATGACCGAAATGCTCAAGCTGAGCCCAGGGGACCGGGTGTTCGAACTCGGGACGGGATCGGGCTACCAGGCGGCTGTCCTGGAGACCCTGGGCGCCGAGGTCTACAGCATCGAGATCATACCCGAACTGGGGGAATCGGCCCGCCGGATCCTCGATGAAACGGGCCACCAGAAGGTCCAGACCAGAATCGGTGACGGCTATTTTGGCTGGGAGGAGGCGGGGCCTTTCGACGGCATCATCGTCACAGCCGCCAGCGATCACATACCGCCACCTTTGATCCGCCAACTCAAGCCGGGCGGGCGAATGCTGATTCCGGTCGGCAGCCGCTATGTCACCCAAAAACTCGTCCTGGTGACACGCGACGAGCAGGGTGCAGTCCGGACACAGGAGATCCTGCCCGTCACCTTTGTCCCACTCACCGGAGAGCGTTGAGGCAGGCGCCCGCCGCCGAACAGATCACCCCGCCATGCGCCTTCCGAGTTGCCCAGCACCATTGACCGCGGTCGGCCTGATCTCGGCATCCGCACTCGCCTATGAAATACTGCTGATCCGGGTCTTCGCCATTGTGCATTGGCACCATCTGGTCGCAACCGCCATCAGCCTCGCCTTGCTCGGCTACGGTGCCAGTGGAACCTTCCTCGCCATTGCCGGGCCATGGTTGCGGTCACACTTTGCACCCGCATTCCTGGGCAATGCCGTGCTCTTCAGCATTTCCTCCCTGGCATGCGTAGACCTGGCGCAGCGACTTGCATTCGACCCGTTGGCGCTGACCTGGGAGTGGTCACAGTGGTCCTATCTCGCCGGCACCTTCCTGCTTCTCGCCATCCCGTTCTTTGCCGCCGCCAACTGCATCGGCCTCGTGCTTTGGCACTTCAGAGACGAGATCCCCCGGGTGTACGGCGTTGATCTCATCGGCGCCGGCCTGGGCGGTATGCTGGTAGTCGGTGGACTGGCGATCCTGACCCCATCAGGCGCGCTGTTCGGCGTCTTTTGCGCAGGCATCCTGGCCAGCGTTTCGGCTGCCCTGACCCTGCGTTGGCACCTGTACCCGGTCGCCGTTGCGGGCCTGCTCCTGGCGGTCGCGGCGTGGACTTGGGGGCAACCGGACATCCGGCCCGCACCCTACAAGGATCTGGCGCGCGCCTTGTCCACCATCGGCGCCACGATCGATTACCAGGCCAGTGGAGTCGCCGGGACCGTCAGCGTCCTGCGCAACGAACGGGTGCCGGTCCGCCAGGCCCCCGGACTGAGCCTGCACACCGCTCACCTGCCACCCAGACAGCTGGCCGTGTTCGTCGACGGTGACGCCGCCGGCGCCCTGGGCGTGTTCAGCGAAGCACCGGGGGCATCCGCCTATCTGATGGACCTCACCTCGGCATTGCCCTATGTGCTCCTGGATTCGCCGCGGGTGGCAGTGCTCAACGCCGGGGTCGGCCTGGCGGTGCAGCAGGGACTGAGCCTGGGTGCCGCATCGATTGCCGCCATCCAGCCCAATCCGTTGCTGCATGCCCTTGCCTGTGAAAGATATGCCTCCGAAAGCGCCGAGATATGCGACCCGAATCGGGTGAGCTGGCATGTCCAGGCGGCACGTGCCTTCCTGGCCCGCAACACCGATAACTTCGACCTGATCACCTTGACGCTGGACTCGGATGCAGCCGGGCTGAATGCACTGCGAATCGATTTCGACCTGACTCGGCAGGCGTTTCTGGACTATCTGCAGCACCTGGCGCCGGGCGGACTGCTTTCGATCGAGGGACCGACACGGACGCCGCCGCGCTTGTCGCTGCGGGTGCTCAACACCGCGCGCGCCGCACTTCAGGAGAAAGGCATCGAATCCGCCGGACTGCATCTCGCTATGATCCGCGGCTGGCAGCGCTTTGTCCTGCTCGTCTCCAACGAGCCCTTCGGCCCTGCGCAAGAGGCCGCCATACGCGCATTCGCCGATTCGCGCGGCTTTGACCTGATTTGGCTGCCGAATATCACTGCGGCCGACGCCAACCGTTATCAGCAGCTAAGCGAACCACAATATTACCTGGGAGCGGCAACGATACTCGGGCGCGCAGTTGAAACACCCCACCTCGAAGACCGCTTCCGCCTGCAGGCTGCAAGCGATGACACCCCGTTTCCATACCGTTTCAGCCGCTGGACAGAATTCTGGTCGGCCCTGGTCTACGGAGACCGCAACGAACTTTCGCAACTCGACACCGGGCTTTTCATCGGCAGCGTGACCCTGCTCCTGGTGACCGCCGCCGGGATGGGACTGATCCTGTTTCCCCTGCTCTGGCTGCGCCTCGGCGCCGAAGTGCGCGGGACGCATGGTTTGCGCGCCCGCACATTCGCCTACTTCGGCTTGGTCGGGATCGCTTTCCTGTTCATGGAGATCGCCTGGATCCAGCGTCTGCAGTTGTTCCTCGGACACCCGGTCTTTGCCACCAGTGCGGTGCTCATCGCCTTTCTGGTATTCGCGGGGCTGGGCAGCCTTTGGTCACAAAGGCATTCCGATCGGCGGGATCACCGGCTGCTGGTCCCTGCAGTTTTGACGATACTGTTTTTCAGCCTCGTCTACGTCTGGTTCCTTCCGCCGGTGCTCGCAGAGCTCTCACATCTGCCGATCGCCGCGCGCGTCTTCATCGTGCTGGCAATGCTGGCCCCACTCGCATTCGCGATGGGCATCCCTTTTCCCTCCGGCCTGAGGGCTTTGGGTCAAACCGCCGCCCCCTTGATCCCCTGGGCCTGGGGCATCAACGGCTGTGCATCCGTCGCCAGCGCCGCCAGTGCCCCGCTCCTGGCGATGGAAATCGGTTTCAACGGGTTGATCGGCGTTGCCGTGATGTCTTACCTGCTGGTACCACTGATACAGCTGGAGCGTCCATAAGTTCAGCTCTGCGAAGTCAACGGCTTGAAAGAACCGCCATCCAGGGCGCATGCCCCACTGATCCTGATTTGGCGCAATCGGGCTTGGGAAGGGTTCGCTATACTTCAGCTCCGAAAGCATAAAATCGAACCACCAGGGAGATAGTCGTCATGACCGGCCAAACAGAGACACCGATGATCAGCGCCAAAGCAATCCGAGAATCGGCGCTTGGGCAAGATCTCAACGATGCGCAGTGCCAGGCCCTGGCAGACTCGGCGGCGGCCATCTGCCTTGACAAAGGCGCCACCCTGCTCGAAGAGGGCCATTCGGACGACACTTTGTACGTGGTGTCCACGGGTACCCTCGAGGTGTTCAAGCCGACCGGAGGTGGTGATGCCATCACCCTGCAGTTGCTTCACAAGGGCGATATGGCCGGCATCCTGGGTTTCGTCGATGGCGTGCCCCACAGCGCCGATATCCGTGCGCTCACTCAATGTGAACTGATCGCACTGGACCGCAAGGATCTCGAAGGGCTGATCGGGGAACACCCGGAACTCGCATATCAGGTGATGCGCGCCATCGTGCGGGTTGCGCACCGGATCCTCGGCCGCATGAATACCCAATTCGTCGAAATGTCGAATTACATCAGCAAGCAACACGGGCGCTATTGACCTGGACAGACCCGGCAGGCAACCCACCACATTCCTGTCCACGCCGGCGAAGCATGGCGGGGTTGCCGGTCAGAATGCGGGGCCGACCCCCTATATCAAACCGTCTGCATCTGGTTTGCCATAGCGTTTCAGGATCCGTCCCACGTAGGCTTGCGTCTCCGCATAGGGTGGTATGCCGCCGTGACGCTCGACGGCCGCTTCACCGGCGTTGTACCCGGCCAGCGCCAGCTCCAGGTCCCCGTCGAATCGTTTCACCAGCCAGCGCAGGTAGGCCATGCCACCGCGCAGGTTCTGTATCGGATCGAGAGGATCCTCGACTCCGAAACGCCGGGCCGTGGAGGGGATCAACTGCATCAGCCCGAGCGCGCCCTTGTGTGAGCGGGCACGCGGATCGAAGTTCGACTCCATCCGAACCACTTCCAGCACCAACGCCGGATCCAGGTCATACTTTGGAGCCAGTTCGTTGATCGCCAACATAAACTCGGCGCGGCGTGCCGACAGTTTCCGGAGATCGGCCCCGTTGCTTGCCACACAGGCCAGCGAGGTCATTTTTCTGGACTTCAGGCTTTTCATCAAGCGGGCCGGCGGCTTTTCGCCCAATCTGGCGGATTCGCGCAGCCAGGCAGCTGCCAAATCCTCGTCGCGCGAGACCCCCCGCCCCTGGAGATAAAGCCAGCCCAACTCGAAGGCCGCCGGGCCGTGCCCTTTGCGCGCGGCCGAGCACAGATAAACCACGGCGCGGTCGACGTCGGGCCCCACGCCCTCGCCATGCAGGTACCTCAGCGCCTGCTCGGTCAGTTCCGCGGGCATGGCGCCGGGGGGGACACCCTGCGCCGTTGCACTGAGACCCCACAGCAGCGAAAGGACAGCGATCAGCAAAACGCGCAGCCGCGCCCTGATTTTCCTCTTGTGCATCGCCTGTCGCATAACCGCGCGGATGCAGTTTCCATGCCGGCGATGTGATATTCCTTTAGATTCTGCAACTTAGCCAAGACCAAACCTCATCCTGTTTATCAAGATGTAAAATTCGGCGACACTGAGCACGGCCGTCAGGAACCCCAGACCCTGAGTGCGGGCGATGACTGCCCCGCCTGCTGCCTGGGGTGCTGGCCACACCCGAAATGCAAGAAAGGAAATTGCTTTGTCTTTCCCCTCTCCTGCTCGCTGGCTTCCGATTCTGCTCGAACCGGACGAACGCTACCGGCTGACCGGGCGGCTGTTTCTGCGCCTGATCGCGCTGATATACCTCGCGGCCTTCGTGTCGGCGGCGATCGAGATCACCGGATTGGTCGGCGAACAGGGAATACTCCCCGCTGGTGAACTTCTCGGCAACCTCAATAGGCAATTCGGCCCGATCAGCTGGGCCCGATTTCCGACCCTGTTCTGGATCGACCACAGCGACACCAGCCTGTTGCTGGCCAGCTACGCCGGCTGCCTGTTTGCCGTCCTGTTGCTGATCGGCTGGCGGCCCCTGCTCTCAACGATCGCGCTTTTTGCCCTTTACCTGTCACTGCTGCATGTCGGCCAGATATTCTTCAATTTCCAGTGGGACTACCTGCTTCTCGAGGCGGGATTCCTGTCCATCTTCCTGACCTCAGGCCCAAACCGGCTGCTGATATTCCTGTTCCACTGGCTGCTGTTTCGCCTGCGCTTCCTTTCAGGTATTTCGAAGATCCTCAGCGGGGACCCGGCATGGGGCAACCTGACCACCCTGAAGTACTACTTCGAGACCCAGCCGCTGCCGCACATGGGATCCTGGTATGCGCATCAGCTGCCCGAGTGGCTGCTGCGCGCCGGTACCGGCTTCACCCTGTTCGTCGAACTCGTGGTGCCCTTCTTCATCTTCCTGCCGCGTCCGTTTCGGCTGTTCGCCGCATTCGCGACCATTTCGATTCAGGTGTTGATCATCCTGACCAGCAATCACAACTTCATCAATCTGCTGACCATCGCGCTGTGCCTGTTTCTGCTCGACGATCGTGCCATCCGACCGCTCACCCCAAGGTGGTGGAAAAAGGAATCGCCCCCCCGTCCAACCGGACCGGTGATTGCGGTCACCTTGCCCCTCATGGCCGCGATACTGATGGCCAGCAGCTCTTACGCGATCTACGAGTTCGTGACCGACCGACGCCACGAGACCGCGTGGAATGCACCGGTGAACTGGGTGCGGGGCTGGGGACTGGGCAACGTCTACCACGTTTTTCCAAACATGCAGACCGAACGCCACGAGCTGATCATCGAAGGCAGCCGGGACGGAGTCACATGGCATCCCTACGAGTTCCGTTACAAACCCAACAGCCCGGAAGATCGACCGGCATTCATCGTACCGCTGCACCCGCGGCTCGACTGGATGATGTGGTTCGTGCCGCCACGCAACCCGTCGATGCGCCGCTGGTTCGAGAATTTCCTGTGGCGGCTGCAGGAAAATTCACCCAGCGTCACCGGGCTTCTGAAGCACAACCCGTTCCCGGACCAGGGCCCACGCTACCTGCGTGTACTCGCCTATCGCTACCGGTTCACCACGCCGCAGGAAAGGGAAAAGACCGGTCGCATCTGGGAGGCAGAATACCTGGGCGAATTCCCCAATGTGCCGCCACGCCGCCCTTGAGTTGATGGCAACAAACTGCCATTTGCAGGTCAGCGCAGAAAGAACCCGCGCGAGTGCAGGAAATCAAGCATGTGTTCGCGTTTCTTGCCCTGCATGGCAGTTGCCACCGCATTGCTCCAGTCACTGAGTTTGATATTGCTGCCGCGGCTGGCGTAGTAAGCGGCCATTTTTTCGTCGTACAGGGCGATGCGCTCGGACGAGACCTCCTGGTAACTGTCCTGATGCAGGACGAAACCGACCGGCATGCGCGGTTTGACCTCGTTCGACTCGTTCGGCCAGCCCAGGCACATGCCGAACAGCGGGGTCACCAACGCCGGCAGCGCCAACTGATCCACGACGACCTGCGGGTCATTTCGGATCCCGCCGATGAACACGCCGCCCAGCCCCTGCGACTCGGCGGCCAGCAAGACATTCTGTGCCATCAGCGCCACATCGACGACCGCGGCAAGCCCGTGCTCGGAAAAACCTTCGAGTTCACCCTTTCCGCTGCGTTCACAGGCCCCGTTGATGCGGTGCAGATCGGCACAGTACACGAGGAACTCAGGCGCCTGTTCAATCCACACCTGGCCACCCGCGGCCTCGGCAATGGCCGCCCTGGCCTCCGGTCGGGTCACCCGGATCACCGAGTAGGCCTGGATGAAGCTCGATGTGGCCGCAGCCTGACCACAGTGGATGATCGATTCCAGCTGACCGGGATCGAGCGGTCGTGGCAGGAAGCGGCGCACTGAGTGGTGATTGAGTTGAAGCTGCTGGGTTGGGGTCAGTTGCATGAGGTTGCTCGATTCGGGTACCTATGCCGCAGCGCGACGCGCCAGGATACGGTCCCAGGCAAAAAAGGCGACAAACGCGACCAGTCCACCCCAATGCAACAGAGGCTGCCCGGGGAACAGCAGACACACGGCTATGGCGCCAAGCACAAGACGCATGATAATCCCGTGATCCCGCTCCAGGTGTCCCTGGAAGGCCGCAGCAAAGGCATAAAGCCCGACCAGGGTAAAGAAGAAGATCTCCAGCGCCGTGAGCCAGTCGCCATACAGGAACGGCGTGTAGGCGAACAGGATGGGCATGATGTACAGGCCCTTCGCCAGTTTCCAGGCAGTAAATCCGGTCCGTATCTGGGGCGTCCCGGCGATCGCCGCGGCGGCAAAGGCGGTCAGGCAGACAGGCGGGGTGACGTTGCTGTCCTGGCTAAGCCAGAAGATGATCATGTGCGCCGATAGCAGGATGCCCAAAATCAAAGTCGGATCCAGCACCTGCTCATACAGACCGGTCACCAGGGATGGGTCGATGCCACGCAGGGCATCGAGGATACTGCGCGCATCGTCCAGCGACATGCTCTGTCCGAGCAGGGCCAGCTTGTCCGGTGCCGCCAGCATCAGCATCGCCCCCACCGCTTCCGGCAGGGCCTGCCCGGACGCGATCACGTCTACCAGCTGGGAGTCGGCGATCAGCCCGTATAGCGCGGGCGCAGACAGAGTGGCCAGCACGATGTAGGCCGCGGTGACAGGCAGCCCCATACCCAGAACCAGCGAGGCCACCGCCACCAGGAAAAGTGCAATGACCAGGTTGCCGCCGGCCCATTGCTGGATCATCAGCGACAGTGTATTGCCCACGCCGGTCATGGCGATCACGTTGACCACCAGACCGACCGCCACCAGCAGCAAGCCGGTAGTGATCATGTTGCGACTGCCCAGGGCCAGTGCATCGACCACTTCCTTGATGCCCATCTTGCGCGGTGTCAGCCAACTCGAAACGATTACGGCCACGATCGACACGCCCGCCGCATAGGTCGGTGTGAAACCGTACACGAGCATGGCGATCAGCACCGTGATCGGCAGTACGAACACGATGCCGCCCTCCTTCATGACCTGCATCATGCTGGTGGATTCTTCCGGCTCTTCGGTCGTGAAGCCGAGCCGCTTGGCCTCGATACGTACGAAAAAGGCCACCGAAAGGAAATACAACAGGGCCGGCAGGAACGAGACCGCCACGATGTGCGTATAGGGTATCTGGGTGTAGCTGGCCATCACGAACGCGCCGGCACCCATGATCGGCGGCATCAACTGGCCACCGGTACTCGCCGCCGCTTCGACTCCCGCCGCAAAGTGGGCCGGGAATCCGGCCCGCTTCATCAGGGGGATGGTGATAACCCCGGTCGAGACCGTGTTGGCAATGGCTGACCCGGAAATGGTCCCTGTCAGCCCGGAGGACACAACCGCCACCAGGCCCGGGCCTCCGACAACGCGGCCCGCCAGCACCCGCGCCATCGCAACCACAAAATCGCCGGCACCCGAGCGGACCAGGAAGGCGCCGAACAGGATGAACATGAATACGAACGAAACGGAAATCGATGCGATGCTTCCAAACAGCGCATCGTCCCCGTAGATGCTGCGAAACAGCAGGGTCTCGGTGCTGAGGCCAGCGAATTTAAAGACGTTGTCGAGCCAGGAACCCCATCCCACCACATAGGTGAGTGCGAGGATGATCAGTACCGGAATGACCAGCCCGGTGGTGCGACGGGTGAGTTCGATCGCGCCGAGAATGGTGATCAGCGCCAGGACCTGCTCCCAGGCCGTCATGTTTACGCCGCGGTCGTAGATGGCGTCCTCGGCCCCCACGATCCAAAGCGTGGCGACCGTGATAACAATACCCAGAACGATATCGAATCCGAGCCATAGGCGCGATCCGGCGACACGCGCCGATCGGATCGGTGGATACAGCAGGATGCCCAATATGCCCAGGGTGACGAAGTGCAGCGTGTTCTGCCATTGGGTCGAGAACAGGGTGGTGAAGTTCATCACCAGGTGCAGCACCGCAATGGCGGCACCGAACCAGTAGATCGTGTGCCTTACCCAGGCCTGCTCACGCAGTCCCGAATGCAGGGACCCGCTGTCCGGTTCAGTCGAAGTGTCACTCATGGTCGAGCAACGGCCGCCCGGAGGCGGCCGTCATCATCCCCGCTATTTGGCGACAAGGCGTTCCGGGATCTTCAGGCCCACTTCTTCGTAATAACGCAACGCACCGGGATGCAGGGGCATCGGCAGACCGGCGATGGCCTTTTCCAGCGCCATGGCTTTGGTTGCCTTGTGAATGGACTGCAGGAAACCAAGATTCTCGTAGATCGTCTTGGTGATCATGTAGACATCTTCGTCGGGGACGTCGGCGCGCACCGCGAGGAAGTTCGGCTGGGCGATGGTCTGGATGGCTGCGCCCTGACCCGGATAGGTATCGGCCGGGATGATGTAGGGCGTCCAAAGGTCCATACCACCGTCTGCCTGCTTGGCCTGCTCGTCCGTGAAGGCAAGCAGCTTGACCCCGTCTCCACTGGCGGCCATCAGCTTGGTGACGGCCCCGGCGGGCACGCCTGCGGGAGTCCCGATCAGGTCGGCCTTGCCATCCTGCATGGCGTCCGCCAGGGCACCATACCCGCCGTAAAACAGCTCGAACTGCTTATCGATATCGACCCCGAGGTTGGCGAAAATAGTCTTGCTGGACCCCAGCGAACCCGAGTTCTTCTTACCGAAGCCGGCGACACTGCCAATTGCTCTTCACGTCGTCGATCGTACCGGTCTTGGCGTGTTCCGCCTTGACCAGAAAATGCTCGACGTTCTGCCACAGCATGGTGATCGAACGCAGATCGGTCTGGGGCCCCTCCTTTTCTATCGGGCCCGTGCCCTTCCAGGCATAGGCCCCATACAGGCCCTGCAGAATGGCGAACTGGGTCTCGTTGTCGCGCATCAGCTTTATGTTCTCGCCCGAACCGGCCGAGTTGATCGCGGACATGTTGATCCCGACCGTGGGCTGCAGCTTGACCTTGACCACCGTGGACAGGGCCACCCCGACGGGGTAATAGGTACCGCCGGTGCTGGCCGTCGCCAGCAGGTAGTCACCCTGAGCCTGGGCCTGCATAGCGCCGCCCATACCGAGCAACGCGAGGCCGACAGCCGCAATGTGGCTTCTAGAGATCTTCTTCATCCAATCATCCTCATGAATTTATTTCTTATTGCGCAAACCGTGACAGGCGCACGAACCAAGCGTAGCCGAGCCTGAAGCTGCGGAAGCATTTAATTTTCCGGGGAAACACCGATGAATCGGCCTCAAACCGGGTGAACCCAGGTAATAAAGCGGCACGCCTCAGCTCGAACCCCGGTGGGGGCAGTTCTCCCGGTTGCAGCGACCATAGATGATCAGCGCATGATCGGTAATGGCAAAACCCTTATTGGCTGCGATCTCGCTCTGACACTTTTCGATGGTTTCGTCGAAAAACTCCTCGACCCGGCCGCACTGCTCACACACGATATGATCGTGATGGTGGCCCCGGTCCAGTTCGAAAACGGCCTGCCCCCCCTCGAAATGATGTCTCTCGGCCAGTCCGGCATTCACGAACTGGGTCAGCACCCGGTAAACGGTCGCCAGCCCGATTTCCTCGCCACGTTCCAGCAGCGCCTTGTAGACATCTTCCGCCGTCATATGCCGCGATGCCGTGGATTCGAGTATCTCGAGGATCTTCACCCGGGGCAAAGTGACCTTGAGACCGGCCTTGCGAATATCCTGATTCTCCAACATCACCTCCGGCGCATGTTATTTTGCGGGCGATTCGCTATCATTCTCCGGCCTTTTGGAGCCCAGAACAGTACCCTTGAATATGCGCAAGCTTCTCATTTTCATTACCGCGCTCGCAACCCTGGCCGCGGCGGGCTGCAGCACCTACGACCAGATTCCCGAGGCCCTCGACAAGGCGCCCCTGGTCTATCACCCGATCATCCAGCAGGGCAACGTCGTTAGCCAGGAGCAGATCAATCAGCTCGAGCCGGGGATGACCAAGCGCCAGGTCAAGTTCCTGCTCGGCACGGCCGTCCTCACCGACTTCTTCCACCTCGACCGCTGGGACTACGTCTACACCCTTGGCGAAGGCAGCACACCCGACGAGATTCGCCGGGTGACCATGTTTTTTGAGGACGATCGCCTGGTGCGCATTGCCGGCGACATGCGGCCGCAGCCACCAGAAGAACGCGAAGAACCCAAGAAAGAGATTATCGTGACGGTCCCAGACTGGGAGCCGGATGGACAATCCCTCTGGCGAAGAGGACTTAGCGCCATCGGGCTTGAACCCGACAGCGACTGATCACTGCTCGTCGTCGGTTTCCGCCTGCTGGCGGGCGCCCTTCTTCATCGCCTTGCCCTCCGCCGCACGCTTTTTGCGCGCCTCTTTCGGGTCCGCGATGAGTGGCCGATAGATCTCGATCCGGTCGCCGTCCCTGAGTTCCACCGAGGGCGCCGAGGCCTTGCCAAAGATGCCTACCTTGTTGGTCGCCAGGTCGATCTCGGGAAATCGCTCGAGGAATCCGGACTGGCGGATCGCCGCCTCTATCGTCGAGTCGGCCGGCATCTGCAACTGCTCCAGTGCCTGCTCACCGGGCTTGGCGAACACCACCTCCACCGTTATCTGATTTTCAGCCACCGTAGACCTCCCGTGCGCGCTGAACGAACGACTCGACAAGCGAGTTGGCGATCTGATGAAAGACCTTGCCAAAGGCGGCATCGATCAACTTGCCAGAAAACTCAAATTCCATCGTTAGTATCACCTTGCAGGCGTCTTCCCGCAGGGTGATGAACTGCCATTCGCCCTGCAGCTGCTTGAACGGCCCCTCGTTGAGGGTAAGCGTCATTCGGCCCGGAGGATAAAGCTCGTTGCAGGTCGAAAATGCTTGCGTGATGCCCAGGCGTGAGACCTCGATCCAGCCGCACATCGACTTCTCACCCGACGAAACACGACGCGAATTACTACACCAGGGCAGGAAATCCTTATAGCTCTCAACATCCGCCACCAGATCGAACATCGCTTGCGCGGAGAAAGGCACCAGGGCTGATTTTTCGACAATGGCCAACTAGAACACCCCCAGTGAATGCAGGAAGAACAGAATCACGCCGGCCGGCGCGACGAAGCGCACCAGCACACGCCACAAGCGGTAACTCGCGGTCTGTCTTCCAACGCCCAACTCATCGGCAGTGTCTGTACTCGCCATCACCCAGCCGGCAAACAGCGCGATAGCCAAGCCTCCGAGCGGAAGCATGAAATTGGTCGTCGCGATATCCAGGATGTCAAAAATACCGTCAGTTTTCCTGGCACCGGCGAACTCGAATTCGAAGCCCCAGCCTCCAAAGGACATGACGGTGAGCAGGCCCAGTGCCCAGGCCAGACCCACGACCACACCGGTAGCCGTCTTGCGGCCCATCCCCCGGTTCTCGACCAGGAAAGCAACCGCCGGCTCGATAATGGAAATCGCGGAGGTCCAGGCGGCAAAGGTAAGCAATACGAAGAAAAGGGTGCCGAAAAACAGCCCACCTGGCATCTGCCCGAAGGCAATTGGCAGGCTGATGAACACCAGGCCGGGACCGGCGCCCGGCTCCAGGCCGTTGGCGAACACGATCGGGAATATCGCCATGCCCGCCACCAGGGCCACCAGGGTATCCATGGCCGCGATCGCAAAGGTGGTGGTGGCGATCGACGACTTCCCCGGCATGTACGAGCCGTACACCATGATCGCACCCATGCCGAGGCTGAGGGTGAAGAACGCATGCCCCAGAGCGGACAGCACGCCTTCACGGGAAAGCTTGCTGAAATCCGCGTTGAACAGAAACTCCAGGCCCTGCCCGAAATAACCCGTGTTGATGGCGTAGCCCAACAGCAGGATCAACAACGCGAACAGCGTCGGCATCAGAATACGAACGGCCTTCTCCAGGCCCGACCTGACGCCCTTGGCGACCACCACGGCGGTCATGATCGAGAACAGCGTATGCCAGAAGGTGGTCACACCCGGATTCGAGATATGTCCAACGAACGCATCTGCGGAAGTCTTGCCCGGTAAAGCCTTCGAAACTGCCGGAGACGGCCTCCAGCACGTAGGCCAGCGCCCAGCCGGCAATGACGCTGTAGAACGACATGATCAGGAAACCCGAGACCACCCCGACCCAGCCCAAAAGCTGCCAATTGGGCGAGGCATCGGCATCCTTCGCCAGGGCCGCCATGGTGTTGATCGGGCTCTGACGGCCGCGACGGCCGAGCAGTATCTCGGCCATCATGATGGGGACACCGATAAGGGCGATGCAGACCAGGTACACCAGCACGAACGCGCCGCCACCGTTTTCCCCCGCCATGTAAGGGAATTTCCAGATATTTCCCAGGCCGACCGCGGATCCGGTGGCGGCCAGGATAAAGATCATCCGCGAAGACCACTGTCCGTGAACCGAAGTGCGTTTTTTCGACATGAATTCCCCTTTCCCGGCATCCGATCACCACGCTGATGCCCGTGATTCCTTACCCGATCCTTTGATTTGCAACGGCAGCCATTTTCCGGGAATGGCGGCCTGCGAACAAGGAAACTCTCCCGCCGGCATTGGCCGGACCGGGAAGCAGGCATACAATGCGCGGCCATGGCAAAGAAGGCAAAAAAAAAGGCCGGCAGCGGGGCAACCATCGCCCTCAACAAGAAGGCCAAGCACGAGTATTTCATCGAAGACCGTTACGAGGCCGGGATCTCGCTGGAGGGCTGGGAGGTCAAGAGCCTGCGTGCAGGCAAGATCAACCTCACCGAGGCCTACGTACTGGTCAAGGGAAGCGAGGCCTTCCTGTTCGGCGCCAATATCTCACCCCTGCCGACCGCCTCCACCCATGTCCACCCCGACCCGACCCGCACCCGCAAGCTGCTGCTGCACCGCGAGGAGCTGAACCGGCTGATCGGCCTGGTCGAACGCAAGGGCTACACCCTGGTACCGACTGCGATGTACTGGAAGCGCGGCCGCGCCAAGCTCGAGATCGGGCTGGCCAAGGGCAAAAAACTGCACGACAAACGGGCCGATGAGAAGGATCGTGACTGGCAGCGCGAAAAACAGCGGATCTTCAAGAACGGCTAGATGCTACAATTCCGGAACTTTCCGGACTGACACCAGTCGATAAGTTACAGTTCAGGGGGCGACACGGCATTCGACGTGGGTAGCGAAACCTGAGGTGCATGCCGAGGTGCGAATCACCTCGTAAAACAATTCGCAAACTTATAGTTGCCAACGACGACAACTACGCACTCGCCGCTTAATACCCGGTAGGGTGCCGTCTGACTGGAGCCGTGCTTGTGCGTCCAGGTCCTTCGGGACATTCAGGCGTCATATCTCACAAGATCGCGATGAAGTACGTCCGGGACGGATTCGCTAAAACTTACCGGAATCGCCGTACTACGTGCCCTGTCGGTCGGGCGGTACACGGTTAAATATAATCGATCGACTATGCATGTAGAGCCGAAGGCAGAGGACTTGCGGACGCGGGTTCAACTCCCGCCGCCTC
>CAVWEI010000029.1:0-74062 GCA_963753845.1 uncultured Gammaproteobacteria bacterium | reverse complement strand
CGGCCAGAAACGGTCTTTCCGACTTGATGCCAGCCGAGTGTCAGAGAACTTTACAGGGTGAAGGCCGGGAACGCCTGCTCCCGGCATAACCGGTCTTTACGGAAGCTCGGTCGTGGCCTGTCAGCATTCTTTACGGTGAGCAGGCAGAGAAAAGGGCTCCAGGCCAAGAAAAGACGGGCACGGTGTGGTGTTCCCTTCTCGCCGTGTGGTTGGCTCATTGCGGAGCGCCTTTCGCTAACCTCAGCTAGCCGTATCAACACCAGACGACATGTTGATCGGATAGGGTCCTTTATCGACTAGCAAAAAGCCTTGCAGAGTGGCGGGCTGCGCAGGGCGCAAATCAATCTGAACGTCAACGCAGTCGTTAATGACGATAGCCCATACGGCGGACATTAAGTGTGCGGACCGCACCCGAGCCAACTCGAGATGTTTGTATCGACCAGTGAATCTGTTGCCTGGGATGGAAATTGTGAACCGCTCTAGAAACCGACGGACCTCCGAATTGGGAGTCATGCTGCCATGGACAAGCAGATTCCGAATAAGGCGTACTTCCGCGAAACGAGGCGGCCATGTTGAGTAATCGGCCCATTTTTGAGGCACCTCGGCTGACTCACAGATGCTGTCCAACATCACGAAACGCAGCGTTGGATCGTCCGTGTGGCGTGCAATGGCCCACGCCGAAAGCCTGAACTCGATAGCACCATTCGGCCAGCCAGAGTGGCTTGGCGGCATTTGATCTTGATGTTCCCATACAGCTGCGACATTGATAGTTTGATGGCCTGGGGATGGGTCAACGCGCAGGGAGGTTGCTTTGAGGAGCTTGCCGGTAAGGGCATTCACTCGTGACAGCTCGCGGGCGATCCATCGCGCTCCTCGATCGCGGAATTCATCGCTGTCCTCGTCGTTTGTCCGCGTTAATTCAAACTCGACTTCTTCTCCACAAACACGACAGCCAGCTTGCTCGAGAAGCACCGACTGTGGCTCCCGAAGACTTTCCACTATGCATTGAAAGGTATACTCCGACATAAGCTATTAATCGTAACCGCAAATGACAGCTTCGGGTCGATTGCCGACATCCGCCAGTACCCGCCCAGGACCGCGACCACCTCGTGCCTGGGAGTGTCAGCATCCAGCCACAACAGGGCGCCCCCTGCTTAAGGGCAATGGCGCTTAACGGGCTATGGGTGAAACTGGCAAACCGTGATCACTCACTCGAACAGACACAAGATCATCTATGGTCTGCGCTTTGGTGCACCTCGACCGTCGCATGGACGATCTTGAGCTTGGATGGGATCATTGATTTGTATTGCCCCGGCGTTTTGGGGTCTCCACTGACGACAGCTATCTCTGCGGCAAAAATGCCGTGACCGATGCTCCAAACATGCAAGTCGGTAACACGATCATTTGAGTTCTTTTCAATCGATTCCCTCAACGCTACCACACGGTGATCTTCGGCTTGGCTATCGAGCAAAACGCGCGATGTCTCCCGAATGAGGCCGTACGACCACCGGGCGACCAAAACGGCCCCGACAATACCCATAACGGGGTCAAGCCACATTGCTCCCATGTACTTGCCAGCCAGCAAGGCGACGATTGCCAGCAGTGAAGTCACCGCATCGGCCAATACATGAAGGTAGGCAGCGCGTAGATTGTGGTCATGATGGTCGTGACCATGGTGGTCTTGGCTGTGAGCATGCCCGTGTTCGTGCGGGGTTGATATTAAAACCCAGGCGCTGACGCCGTTGACGACAAGACCTACTATCGCCACGATCAGCGCCTTGTCGAAGGCAATTGAGAGCGGGTTGATCAACCGGTCAGTACTTTCAATGACCATGACCAAGGCGAAACCCAACAACATGACAGCGCTTGCGAATCCAGCAAGGCTGTTGATTTTTCCTACGCCGAACGAGAAACGTTGATCAGCCGCCAGTCGCCTGGAAACCACGTAGGCGAATACCGCAATACCCAGCGCCGTGGCATGCGACGCCATGTGGAGCCCATCCGCCAACAGAGCCATGGACCCGTAGATCAATCCTGCGGCTATCTCGACCACCATCATGACAGCCGTGAGAACGACGATCAGAAGCGTGCGTTTTTCTCCTGCGCGCTGTATATCCTGACTAAACACGTGGTCGTGCGCCCATCCGCCCGACTGCTCTGTATGCACCACCAAACTCCAACATCGAATTTGTCAGCAGTCTATTTTAGAACTTGACGAAAGTCTTGAAACCGATAGCGACGAACCAGGCGGCAGACCACGGAGAGTGATTACCCTGTTCTGGTTCCGGCCAGATCGGCCGGCGCCATGTAAGACCAGTTGAAGCCGCATTCCGCTACTGCCCCGACCCGGGCATCAGGCGATATGACACTTAGGCTAACGACTGCAAGATGTCGGCTCCGTGTCGCGAGCAGATGTTCAGTTCCAGACCATTCGGTGCCTACCGCTGTCTTTCAACGGCTGCCGCGCGACCCGCCGCATCCTTCATCCAGGCATCAAACCCGCGGGGCAGCGGCGTGGTTTGCCCCGCGCCAGACCAACCCCTGGCGCGCGCCAAATCGGCGATGGCCGCGAGGCGCTGTCGATCCAGCGGGTGACTGTTGAGGATCGCCGGCATTTCGCCACCGCCCGAGTTCTCGCGTCGTGCCTGGATCACCCTGAAAAGGTCCTCGGCACCGTGGATATGGCCGTACATACCCTGCACCGCGGCCAGTGCCGCAGTGTCTGCTTCGCGTTCCATCTCGCGCGTGTAGTGCAACTGCGTATACAGGCCAGCGCTGCCGAGCACGGCGAGGCTCGGATCGCCGATCAGCAGACCTATCAGCGCCTGAATGGCGACACCCTGTCCGATGCCGACGATCGGGTCGCGATGTCGCACATGCGCCATCTCATGTGCCAGCAACATCACCAGGGCGTTCTCGTGCGGCAAACACTCCAGCAGGCCGCGGTAAAGCACGATATTGCCACCGAGTGTGGCGAACGCATTGAAGGTGTCACCGCCGTCCAGATTCAGGTGGATCTGCATACCCGAGGGTAGATCGAGCTGTTCGCTCACACGGGTCGAGAGCCTTTCGAGATAAGCCTGCAATTCCGGGCCCGCATCGCTGCGCAGCATCGAAACCGGGGCCAGCGCGACCTCGTGCTCGAAGGGCAGCAGGCGCGCCAGCCGCCCGCCGAACTGCCCCATCAGCCAGCTCAGCAGAACCAGCAGAACCAGGGCGCCACCGGCCAGGCTGAGCAGTTCCCTGAGCGGATGTCGGTCACTGACGTTTATGCCCTCGGGGATCGGCGGATTGCGGTATTTCATCGGTCGCGGGGTGCGATCAGTGCCGTGCCGTAGGCCAGTACCTCGACGCTGCCGATAGAGTTGCCCCGGCCTTTCGAGATCGATGCGGTTTCGTATTTGACGTTGAACACCATCGAGGCGCCCAGTGCGGCGGCCTGTTGCTTCATGCGTAACAGCGACTCGCGACGTGCGCGATCGAGCAGCGATTCGTACGCGATGATCCTGCCGCCGAACAGGCTACGCAGCGCGGCCAGGAATCGCTTGAAATAGTCCACCGATATCACGGTACTTCCGGTCACCAGGGCCTGGTGATATTGCGGCTCGGAAGGTGGATAACGGGATGCGATGGCCGGCAGCGAGTTCAGCCTTTCCTCGCGCTGCAGTATGGAACGATAGTGCCGGCGCTCGGCATACTGGCCCACGACGTAGCCCAGCGACAGCAATATCAGCAGCAGGATGAGTTCGTACACGGCCTCAGTCCAGGATCACGGCGGTGCCGTAGACATAAATTTCAGCCGCTCCCTGCGCAATGCTGGAGGTGGAAAAACGCACATTCAGGATGGCGTTGGCACCCACGGCCTCGGCCTGCTGCTGCAGGCGCTGCATTGCCTCCTCGCGCGACTCCTGCAACAGCTCGGTGTAGCCCTTGAGCTCGCCACCGAAGATGTTCTTGACCCCGGCCATGATGTCGCGGCCGACATGTTTTGCGCGTACCGAACTGCCCTGCACCAAGCCCAGATGTTCGATCACGCGGCGTCCCGGTATCAGTTCGAGATTACTGATCAGCATCGGCGGATCTCCTCGCAATTTTTTCGTGATCCATTGTGTTCGGCACCGTGTCGCGGGACCTTTATCCGGGCGGCCCGCTCAGGGCATATACTGCAGCAACTGGACGCTGAACAGGGCCCCGTCATCCTGCCATACCGCCTGCTGGCGGAATTGGGCATGTACCGCCAGTTCGGCAAATTCGGCGACCGTGTACTTGTACGAATTCTCCGTGTGAATCCCCTCGCCGGGCTCGAACGCAAATATCCTGTCCTCGATCCGGACCTCCTGCCGAATCCTGCTGATCAGGTGCATCTCGATACGCCCCTGCAGCGGGTTGTAGAAGGCATAGTGTTCGAAGCTGCCGGGGTCCAGATCGGTATCCAGCTCGGTGCGGATGCGCCGCAAAAGGTTGAGATTGAATTCTGCGGTGATCCCGGCGGCATCGTTATAGGCCGCATGCAACAGTCCCACCGGCTTCTTGAGATCGACACCGATCAGGAGATGTCCACCCTGGCCCACCATCGATCCGACATCCGCGAGCAGACGCACCGCATCATCCGGGTCGAAATTGCCAATGCTCGAACCGGGGTAGAAGGCGAGCTTGTGCAGCGGGACATCGCAATGCGGGATCTCCAGGCCGGCACTGAAATCCACACAGGCCGCGTGCACCTCCAGCCAGGGATAGTCGCGCGCCAGTGCCCGGGTCGAGGACAGCAGAAATTCTTTTGATATATCGACCCCGACATAACCATTCGGACGCAGCTCTTCGAGCAGCAGACGGACCTTTTTACTCGCACCGCTCCCCAGCTCCACCAGCAGGGATTCGGAACCGATGAGATCCACCAGCTCGGGCAGGGCACGGTGCAGGATCGCCATCTCGGTGCGGGTCTGGTAGTACTCCGGCAGATCGCAGATCCGGTCAAAGAGCGCCGAGCCACGCTCGTCGTAGAAAAACTTCGGCGGTATGGCGCTCGGCCTGGCGGACAGGCCATCGAGGACCTCGCGGCGCAGATCCGCCACCCCGGGGTGCGCGTCGTGGAAGCTGACCGCGCCGACCATCATCCGTCGTCCGCCGGGCGCATGCGCGAAAACCACCGGCAGTCCAAACCCCTCAGCACCCCGGCCATCGGCCCTCCCCCCTCGGTCAGCTCGTCCAGAACGGGCCCTGCGACCGGATCGCATGGGCCTGACGCCAGCCTGCGGCAGACCAATGCGGGGGTCAAGGCAGAAAAAGCCTTCACGAAACGGGGCTTTAGACGGACGCCGGACCCGACACGGGGGCGCGACATTGATAAACTGCGGGATTCGAACGGACACGCGGAACATCCTGGCGGGATCACGGCCGGCTTGCGTAAACGCAAGGCATCATCGGCCGTGATCGGTTAAACAGGCGGGCGGGCGAGGCATCGCCCCGACATCGATGCTGCACACACTGATCTGGCGGACATGAAGGCGCGATGACTGAATACGCACTGATACTGGTCAGCACCGTCCTGGTGAACAACTTCGTCCTGGTGAAGTTTCTCGGGCTGTGTCCGTTCATGGGAGTTTCGCGCAAGCTCGAGACGGCCATGGGCATGGGCCTGGCGACCACCTTCGTGCTCACGCTGTCGTCGGTCAGCAGCTACCTGGTGAACGAATACATTCTGGTCCCGCTGGGGGTCGGCTACCTGCGTACCGTCGCCTTTATCCTGGTGATCGCGGTGGTGGTGCAGTTCACCGAGATGGTGATGCACAAGACCAGCCCGATGCTTTACCAGGTCCTGGGGATATTCCTGCCGCTGATCACCACCAACTGCGCGGTGCTCGGGGTCGCCTTGCTCAATATCCAGGAACAGCACAGCTTCGTGGAATCCGCGCTGTACGGTTTTGGCGCGGCGATCGGCTTCTCGCTGGTGCTGGTGCTTTTTGCCGCAGTACGCGAACGCGTGGCCGTGGCCGACGTGCCCGAACCTTTTCAGGGCAATGCGATCGCATTGATCACCGCCGGCCTGATGTCGATGGCGTTCATGGGCTTCGCCGGCCTGGTCAAGGGGTGAGGGCAGCCGGGTGATTGCCGCCATCCTCACCATCGCCGGCCTGGCGACCCTGTTTGGGTTGATATTGGGGTATTCGGCCATCCGTTTCCGTGTCGAGGGCGACCCGATTGCCGACCAGATCGACGCACTGCTGCCCCAGACCCAATGCGGCCAGTGCAGCTTCGCCGGATGCCGCCCCTATGCCGAGGCGATCGCGGCCGGCGAGGCCGAGATCAACCGCTGCCCGCCCGGCGGCGAGGCCACCATGATTGCCCTGGCCGAGTTGCTGGGGCGCGACCCGGTGCCCCTGGAGGACGAGGAGGCCGCCGAGAAGCCCAAGTCGGTCGCATACATCGTCGAGGACGAATGCATCGGCTGTACCCTGTGCATCCAGGCCTGCCCGGTGGATGCGATCATGGGTGCAGCCAAGCAGATGCACACCGTGATCATCGACGAATGCACCGGCTGTGAACTCTGTCTGCCGCCCTGCCCGGTCGAGTGCATCCACATGCATCCGCTCGAGGCGACCCCGCAGACCTGGAAATGGCCCTTCCCGGCGCATGGATCCGCGGAGAAGGTGCATGGCTGAACCACGCACCCTTTGGCCGTTTCACGGCGGACTGCACCTGGACGAACCACAAGACCGAGTCGAACGGTCGCGCTGTCCAGACACTGCCGCTGCCCGATCGCCTGACCCTGCCGCTGCACCAGCACATCGGCCTCAGCGCCGAGCCGGTGGTGCGCCCGGGTGACCTGGTCAAGAAAGGCCAGCTCGTGGCGCGCGCGACCGATTACGTCAGTGCCTCGATCCATGCGCCCAGTTCGGGCCGCGTGTTGGAAATCGGGCCCCAACCGGTCCCCCACCCCTCCGGGCTGAGCGACACCTGTATCGTGATCGAGCCGGACGGCCTGGACGTCTGGGATGAACTCCCGCCGCCCATGACCGACTACAAGACCCGCAGTCATGCAGACCTGCGCGAGCGGATCCGCTGGGCCGGAATCGTGGGACTGGGCGGCGCGGCCTTCCCGACCGCGGTGAAAGTGAACGTCGGGGGGCGTCGAGCGATCGATACCCTGGTCATCAATGCCGCCGAGTGCGAACCTTACATCACCTGCGACGACGTGCTGATGCGCGAGCGCGCACCCGAGATCATCGAAGGGATCGGCATACTTCGCCACCTGACCGGCGCGCGCGAGTGCCTGATCGGCATAGAGGACAACAAGCCGGAGGCCGCCGACGCCCTGCGTGAGGCGATCGACGCCAGCGGGGATCGCGAAATCGAGGTCGTGGTCGTGCCCACCCTTTATCCCAGCGGCGGCGAAAAGCAACTGATCCAGCTGCTGACCGGCCGCGAGGTACCGTCGCACGGCCTGCCTGCGTCGATCGGCGTGCTATGCCAGAACGTGGCGACCGCGGTTGCGGTGGCCGAAGCCATCCTGCGTGGCCGTCCCCTGGTCGACAGGATCGTCACCGTGACCGGCCAGGGCGTGCTGCAACCGGGGAATTATCGCGTCGCCCTGGGGACGCCGGTCGACTTCGTGATCGCGAAATCCGGCGGATACAGTGACAAGGTCGACAAACTGCTGCTCGGCGGGCCCATGATGGGTTTCGCCCTGAACAGCGACCAGGTACCGGTGACCAAGGCCAGCAATTGCCTGCTGGCCCTGACGCGCGAGGAGGCCCCCGCTGAGAAACCCGAGCGCCCCTGCATCCGCTGCGGCGAGTGCGCCCGGGTCTGCCCAGCGAAGCTGCTGCCACAGCAGCTGTATTGGCACGCCCGGGCACACGACTTCGACAAGACACAGGAATACCACCTGTTCGACTGCATCGAGTGCGGCTGCTGCGCCTATGTGTGTCCCTCGCATATCCCTCTGGTCCACTACTACCGCTTTGCCAAAACAGAGATCTGGACCCAAGAACGTGACCGCGAGAAATCCGATCTCGCGCGTCGCCGCCACGAGGCCAGACAGGAGCGCCTGGAGCGCCTGGAGCAGGAACGCAAGGCACGCCTGAGACAGAAGAAAGAGGCCCTCGAGAAGAAGTCCGGCGGCGCCGCGGATGATCCGAAGAAGGCGGCCATCCAGGCGGCCATGCAGCGTGTGGCGGAGAGGAAGAAGGCCGCGCAGAAGACCGAACCACACAATCCGGGCGACGCCTGATCATGCAGTTTGCAAGCAACAACAGTTCACCGCATCTGAGCGGCCCACAAAGCGTGACGCGGGTCATGGGGCTGGTGCTGCTCGCATTGGTGCCCGGCACGCTGGCGATGCTGTGGTTCTTTGGCTGGGGTATCCTGATCAACCTGGGGATCGCGATCATTACGGCGGTTGCCGCCGAGGCTGCGGTGCTGCGCCTGCGCGGGCGCGAGGTGACATCCACGCTGATGGATCTGAGCGCGGTCGTCACCGCCTGGCTGCTGGCACTTGCCCTGCCGACGTTGCTGCCCTGGTGGCAGACGGTACTGGGCACCGCCTTCGCCATCATACTCGTCAAACAGCTATTCGGCGGCATAGGCCACAACCCGTTCAACCCGGCCATGGCGGGCTACGTCCTGCTGCTGGTGTCTTTCCCGGTGACCATGACGCGCTGGCTGCCGCCCGAGGTGGTCAGCGGCAATGCCATCTCGCTGGCCGACTCGCTGCATATCATCTTCAGTGGGACGCCGCCGCTGGGCCAGACCTGGGACGCGATCTCCAGTGCCACCCCGCTCGACCAGATGCGTACCGAACTGTCTCAGCACCGCATGATCAGCGAGATCCGCCAAAGCCCGCTTTGGGGGGACTTCGGCGGGCGCGGCTGGGAATGGGTCGGCAACTGGTTCCTGGTCGGCGGCCTGTTCCTGATCTGGCAGCGGGTGATTAGCTGGCGGATACCGGCGAGCATGCTCGGCGCCCTGCTGCTGGTCGCCGGGCTGTTCTGGATGATCGACCCCGATACGCACCCCTCCCCGGCCTTTCACCTGTTTAGTGGCGGCGCCATCCTCGGGGCCTTCTTCATCGCCACCGACCCGGTCTCGGCCAGCACCACGCCGCGGGGCCAGCTGGTCTACGGCGCGCTGATCGGGCTGTTCGTGTTCATCATCCGCACCTGGGGCGGCTACCCGGATGCGGTTGCCTTCTCGGTACTGCTCCTGAACATGGCTGCACCGACCATCGACTACTACACCCAACCGCGCATATTCGGCCAGCGTGAGGATCGGGATGCGTAACCTGCCGATACTCATCTCGGGCGTATTGCTGGGCCTGTTCGGCGTATTGGGTGCCGGTCTCGTCGGCCTCAGTCACGAGGGTACCGCCGAGCGCATCGCACGCAACGAACGCGAGGCCCTGTCTGCAGCAGTTGCAGGTGCTGGTGCCGGCGCAGCAGATCGACAATGACATGCTGGTCGATGTCATCGAAGTCTCTGCACCCGAGTGGCTGGGCGCGGAAGTGACCCGGGTCTACCGCGGCCGCCGCGGCGAACTGCCGGTTGCGGCGGTATTGAGCCCCGTGGTCACCCAGGGCTACAGTGGCCCCATCCGGCTGATCGTGGCGATCCGTTTCGACGGCAGCCTCGCCGGGGTCCGGGTTCTTTCACACCGCGAGACGCCCGGACTCGGAGACAAGATTGAGGTTGAGCGCACCGCTTGGATCCTGAGTTTCGACGGCAAATCATTGCTGGATCCCGCACCTTCGGCCTGGCAGGTAAAGCGCGACGGTGGCGACTTCGACCAGTTCACCGGGGCAACCATCACACCGCGTGCGATCGTCCGCGGGGTCAGGGACAGTCTCGAGTATTTCGGCGAACACAAACTCCAGCTGTTCGAGAGCGGACAGGGTCAGGCGGGGACAGCAAATGGCGGAGACGGACAATGAATGACGGTTACCGGAGGATCGTGCTCGATGGACTGTGGTCCAACAACCAGGCGCTGGTCGCGCTGCTGGGCCTGTGTCCCCTGCTGGCGGTTTCGAACACCCTGATCAACGGACTGGGTCTGGGGCTTGCGACCACCCTGGTGCTGGTCATGTCGAACGTCTCGGTGTCGATGATCCGCAACTGGGTGCGCCCCGAGATACGCCTGCCGGTTTTTGTCCTGATCATCGCCTCGTTCGTGACCACGGTCGAACTGGTGATGAACGCCTATTTCCACGGCCTGTACAAGGTGCTGGGTATATTCATACCGCTGATCGTGACCAACTGCGCAATCATCGGTCGCGCCGAGGCCTTCGCATCGCGCAACCCGGTACCACGAGCACTGGTCGATGGCCTTGCGATCGGGATCGGCTTCACCCTCGCCCTGGTGGTGCTCGGCGGCAGCCGCGAACTGATCGGCCAGGGCACGCTGTTCGACGGTGCCCAGCTGATGTTCGGCGAGGTCGCCAGGGACTGGCGGTGGACCATTGACGAGGACTATCCCGGTGCCTTGCTGGCCATATTGCCGCCCGGTGCCTTCATGGGACTCGGCACCATGATCGCGCTCAAGAACATCATCGACAAACAGCTGGGCAAACGCAAAGCGGCGGCCGTACCCGGGGCCGCACCGGTCTCCGCCTGACCTTGCCAGGCACGCAATGCCACACCTTTTGTACACCCCGGAAAATCAACCGGATCCGGACACATGAACAAGGCGAAACGGCAGCAGATCTTTGAGCGCCTGCGCACCGCCAACCCCAAGCCCACCACGGAGCTGAACTTCACCAGCACGTTCGAGTTGCTGATCGCCGTGATTCTCTCGGCCCAGGCAACCGACAAGGGCGTCAACAAGGCAACGGCACTGCTCTACCCGGTCGCCAACACGCCCGAGGCGATCCTTGCGCTTGGCGTCGACGGCCTCAAGTCCTACATAAAGACCATCGGGCTGTTCAACAGCAAGGCGGAAAACATCATCAGGACCTGCGAGATACTGGTCCGCGAGCACGACGGCCAGGTCCCGGCGGACCGGTCGTCGCTGGAGGCACTGCCGGGTGTCGGCCGCAAGACCGCCAACGTCGTCCTCAACACGGCGTTCGGCCAGCCCACCATGGCGGTCGACACACACATCTTCCGGGTTTCGAACCGCACCGGTATCGCAGCCGGCAAGACAGTGCTCGAAGTGGAAAAGCGTCTGCTGCGTCTGGTCCCGAAAGAGTTCCTGATCGATGCCCATCACTGGCTGATACTACTCGGCCGCTATACCTGCATCGCACGCAAACCGCGCTGTGGCTCCTGCCTGATAGAGGACCTGTGTGAATACCGTCACAAGACCGGGTGATCTGGTCTCCTCGCTCGGGTATCCAGCGCGCTCGCCCGAATAGCCGCTGTATCTTCGCGGTTTGATTCACGCACGATTTGGCCTTTCGAGGCTTCTGGCATTGGTGCCCGATGTGGCACCATGCCGCCTTATCAACAGACGCCGGTGCAACCGATGTTCGGACAGAACCGCGAAGAACTCCGCCGTTTTTTTCAGACCAGCTGGCAGAAGCGGCTGGACGGGCAGTCTCTGCAGCCACTCGAACAGCTGGTTGCGCAGGTGGTGGAGCAGCATCCCGAGTATCACGTCTACCTGAGTGATGCGGAGCAGCTCGATCGTGACTTCACCCCGGAGCAGGGTCAGACGAACCCCTGGCTGCACATGGGTATGCACATCACCCTGGCCGAGCAGCTGGGCACGGACCGCCCGGCCGGGATCCGCAGCAGCTACCAGCAGATCGTCGCCCGCTTCGGAGATCAACATGCCGCCGAACACGCCATGATGGACTGCCTGGGGGTTGCCCTTTGGGAGGCGCAACGCGCCGGCACAGCACCCGACGAACGCGGCTACCTGGAATGTCTGAAAAAACTAGGAAGGTGAAATAAACCGCAAAGGCCCCCGGTCTTTAACGTTGAACCCAGAGCGGAGATGCGCGTCAGATACGGCGTATCCGGAAATTCGGGAAAAAAAGAATCTTTTGAATCAAGCGGTTGGATGCTGGGAACAGGCAGTAACCGTGCGATCGAAGAAGAACTGGCGATTGACCGGCACCTTTCGCCGGCGTCCCACACAATACCAACTCATGAGGAAAGTGAAGATGTCCAAGACAACCATGAAACCCGTTGCCGCAGCCATTGGTGCCGCTTTCGTTGGCTCGATGATGCTGGCAGGCTCCGCCAGTGCGGCCAGCAACCCGTTCGGTCTGTCCGAACTGAATGGTGGCTACGCGCAGATCGCGGGCAACGAAGGCAAATGTGGCGGCTCCATGTCCACCGACAAACCTGCAGAAGGCAAGTGTGGTGGTTCCAAGCCTGCCGAAGGTAAGTGCGGCGGCTCCATGTCCACCGAGAAGGCCGCAGAAGGCAAGTGCGGTGCCGGCAAGTGCGGCGGCTCCATGTCCACCGAGAAGGCCGCAGAAGGCAAGTGCGGTGGCTCCATGCCCACCGATAAACCCGCCGAAGGCAAGTGTGGCGCCGGCAAGTGCGGTGGCTCCAAGAAGTAGACCGGCCAGCGTCTGACCCCTGACGGCGGGCCTCCAAGGGCCCGCCGTCTCACTGCGGGTACAGGGTCCCGGTCACCAGGGGCCTGTGATCACACACACGGGACCGCGCCATGAGCGATACCAGCCGCACTCGGAAAATTGCGAAGTACCCGGTTGACGGTGCAGGGCTCGGCCTGCGGCATGACCTGATCGGGGAACTCCGGGAAAATCCACCGTCCACGGTCGACTTCCTAGAAATCGCACCGGAAAACTGGATCCGGGTGGGTGGGGCACGGGGCAAGGCACTGCGCAGCCTCAGCGAGCGTTATCCTCTGGTATGCCACGGCCTGTCGTTGTCGATCGGTGGCCCTGCCCCGCTGGACGACGCCTTCCTGCTCGACCTCAAGGACTTCCTCGACCGGCACCAGGCGAGGGCCTATACCGAACACCTTTCGTATTGCGGCGACACCGGGCAGCTTTACGATCTGATGCCGATACCCTTTACCGAGCAGGCTGTACATCACGTCGCCGGGCGCATACGTCACGTGCAAGACGTTCTGGAGCGACGCATCGGTATGGAGAATGTCTCCACCTATGCAGCGCCCGCGGGCGAGATGACGGAACTCGAATTCCTGAATGCCGTGGTCAGCGAAGCCGACTGTGGCTTCCATCTCGACATCAACAACATCTTCGTCAACAGCATCAACCACGGCTTCGATGCGCGCGACTACCTTGCAGGCATCCCGGCCGATCGCATCTTGTATGCGCACATCGCGGGACATTACCGCGAGGAAGACGACCTGCGCGTGGACACCCATGGTGAAGACGTGTTGCCCGAGGTCTGGGACCTGTTGGACGAGGCCTACACCCTGTACGGTGTCTTCCCCACACTCCTGGAACGCGACTTCAATATTCCACCTCTGGCCGAGCTGCTCGGCGAGGTCGATGAGATCGTAAAACGCCAGCGCAGATGGCAGGAGGCGCGCGGTGCAATCGTCGCCTGAAGAGACGCTGCCGCATTTCCAGCAACAACAGCTGGCGTTCACGGCCCATATCCGCGACCCGGACGGCAGCCCACTCCCCGAAGGCATCCCGGCCCGCCGCATGGCGATCTACACCGAGATCTTTTTCAACAACATCAACGACCAACTTGCGGGAAACTTCCCGGTCCTGCGACAAATCAGCAGCGACGCGCACTGGCATGCCATGGTGCGGGACTTCATGGTCAGGCACCGAAGCGCGACGCCATTGTTTACCAAGGTCGGCGAGGAGTTTCTCGAATACCTTCAACAGGAACGCGAGCCGCATCCTGACGACTTGCCGTTCATGCTCGAACTTGCGCACTACGAGTATGTGGAACTGGCCGTTGCGATCAGCACGGCCGACGAGCAGCTCGGCGAGTTCGATCCCAACGGGGACCTGCTGTCAGGGTGTCCCGTGGTCGCACCCACGGCGTGGAACCTGACCTACAGCTGGCCCGTCCACACCCTCGGACCCGAGCACCTGCCGACCGAAAAGCCGCCGGAACCCACCCACCTGGTGGTCTATCGCGACCTCCTCGACGAGGTGCACTTCCTTCAGATCAATGCAGTCACCCAGCGCCTGCTGCAGCTATTGAAAGAAAACCCCGCACAGTCCGGTCTGGATGTACTGAACACGATCGCCGGGGAACTGGCTCACCCGAACAGGGATGTACTGGTCGAGGCGGGCCAGAAACTCTTCGACGACCTGCGTCGCCGCAGCGTGATTCTGGGTACCAAGGCCTGAGGGCAGCCGGTCTCCCGGCGAGATGTCAGGCGGGAAATACCTGCAAGAAACCTGGGGAACATCATGATCGGATTGTTGAACCGTCTTCAAGACCTGCTCGACAGCCTTCGGGCGCTTGATTTTCTCGCGCCCCTGGCGATGCGGCTCTATCTCGTACCCGTACTCTGGATGGCCGGGACCACGAAGCTCGACGACATGGACAGCACCATCGCCTGGTTCGGCAACCCGGACTGGGGGCTCGGCCTGCCGATGCCCGAGCTGATGGCCTGGGCAGCGGCGCTGACCGAGGCCGGTGCTGCCGTCCTGCTGCTGGTCGGTCTGGCCACCCGCTGGATCTCGATACCCCTGATGGTCACCATGGTTGTGGCCGCGGTGACGGTGCATTGGCAAAACGGCTGGGCCGCGATCGCCGAAACACCGGAGGCCGCGGAACGCCTGGCTGCTGCCAACACACTGCTGCAGCAGAACAGCAACTTCGAATGGCTGACCGGCTCGGGTGAATTCGTCATCCTCAACAACGGTATCGAGTTTGCCGCGACCTACTTCATCATGCTGCTGGCCCTGTTCTTTATAGGTGCCGGCAGGTATTTCAGTGTCGATTACTGGATTGCGCGCAGTTATCGCGATTGAGTGAGTTGTTCACGCTAAGCAACGAGGCTCGCTCGACAGTGGGCTTTTTTGTTCGCGCTATCGCGCGAACTTGATTCAGACGCGCTCGGCGGAGCGCACCCGCATTCATTTCTTTTGCTTGTCCAAAAGAAACGAACCAAAGAAAAAGACCCCCGACGACTTGCCCCTTGCTGACGCAAGGGGTTCCCTGCGCTTCTCGCCCTTTCCGGCGCGCGTGAACTCCCTCCCTGCGGTCGGTCAGACATGCACGCGCTTCTCCCGGAAAGCGCTGCGATGCTCGGCGGCGTCAACGGGACCGGGGGTGCACTGATCAGGCTACGGAGTACCCTATCCCCCTTGGTGCAGCCGAGCACCGCAGGTCAAAACCGATCAGCGCGAGGACTGTCTGAGCCACGCGAAGCGTGGTGAGTTCCGCAGCGCCGGTTTTGGCCGAGGAGCGCAGGGGAGTCGGAGCGAAGCGCAGACCAAGCCGTGGGGGTGCCTTTCTTTTGCCTTCTTTTCTTTGGGCAAGCAAAGAAAAGAAGGGCTGGCGCGCTGAGCCCAGCGCTTTCAAAAATAACCCTCGCGACAGCGCTCATCAAATCCAACGGATCAGCGTCATCACATGAACAAGATCAACGACCCTTCAACCCAAGCGGATCATCCGGGTCGATCCCATCCATGAACGGCTTGCGGCGGTCACGGTGGGTAAGCTGGTAGACCAACCCCACCCAGTTGCCGACGACTGCGTGCGCAGTATCCCGCCAGGTATTGTCCAGCCCGCTGATCAGAAGATCATCGGGAAACTCGGGGATGCCCTGCCCCGCCGCGAGAGATTCATCCAACCTGGAATGGTATTCACGCAGGATCGCCTTGTCGCGCTCGGAGAAGTAATGATCGACGAAGGGAGGGAATGACGAACGCTCGCCTTCCGCATACAGAAAGGCTTCGCGCTTGTATTCCTTCAACAGGGAGCTGGTATCGTACTCCGGGTGTCCCTGAAAAAAGACGAACCGGAAACCATCCGGACTGGTGGCCAGGTGCACGCCCACGTCACTCTCTGCCAACACATGCAGACCCGCTGAATCGAACTGCGCACGCGAAATATCATTCCAGCGCGAATGAGGCACGTCGAAGCGGGTGTTGGTGTCGCAGACCAGTGGGTGACCCTTGTCGACCAGATGGTGTGGGAACACCCCCCAGGTCTTGACCGGCCTCGGTGTCCGGCGCTGCCCATAACGAAACTCCAGCACCGCATGCGTGGCCAGGCAACTGCAAAGGGTCGAGGTGACGTTTTCGAAGGCCCAGTCGATGACCTCGATCAGTGGTTGCCAGAACGGCTGCTGCGACAGGGCCGGGCCCACGACATTGGCTCCGGTGATGATCAGGGCATCCAGCCCCTGCTCGCGCACCTGACCGAAGGTGTCGTAATACTTCTCGACATGCGTCCTTGCCGCTTTGCCACGCTCGAGTTCGGGAAGGGTAAAGGGATGTACGTAGAACTGCGCGATCGGGTTGCTGTCACCGACCAGGCGGAAGAACTGGCGCTCGGTCGCTGCCAGGGCCTTGTCCGGCATCATGTTGAGCAGGCCGATATGGAGCTCGCGGATATCCTGGTGCAGGGCACGGTCGGCCTGGAGGACATTGAAACCTTCCTGGCGCAGGCGCTCGAAGGTGGGCAGTGCATTGTGGGCGACGATCGGCATGGCTTTACTGCGCCCGCCCTATGGCCGTTTCCAGCAGTGTCAGGAAGTCCTGTTCATCTCGCACCTGTGCCACCTCCCGCGAGGTCACCGTGTAACCCTGCCTGGCGATCTGTTCATAACGCGGCACCCTGGAATGGAACAGGCGCGGAAACACCCAGCGGGTGAATTCATCCGGGTCCATCTCTGCCGCATACCGCAGCCCGGTCTCCCCCAGATACACCTGCATCTGCTCGAGCAGGAAATCCGGGCGGTAGTACAGGGGTTTGGGGTCGCTTTGAGCACGCGAGATCAATTTCTGTTCCTCTTCCTGATCTGTGACCTGGATGTACAGCATCAGAGTGTGCTCGACCAGAAGGTCGATGACACCGGGGTCATCCAGCTCGCACAGAGATCCGCCAACATCATTGACGAAATGGGGGTAGCCGTAAATCTTCTGCCCCTTGTCGATGAATGCCGGTACATCAAGCATAGCCGCGATCTCGGCATCACGGTATTGCGCCTGACGGCGCTGGAAATCCTCCAGAGGTACGCCCCCCATCTCCGGGTTGCCCAGCTTGCCGACAAACGACAGCACCGGCCCCAGATCGGAGATCTTGATGTTGTTGCGGACGTAGATCCAGTCGTTGCGCAGCAGCTCGCTGATGAACGGAACCTGCATCACCCGCTCCTTGACCAGGTCGAGGATGGCCTCGTCGAGGTAACGGGTACCGATGCGGTAATCTCCCGAATAGTGGTACCACTGCTGTTTGCGCAACATGGCAGAGATATGGGTCTTGCCGACACCGGACATGCCCAGCAGGGTGACCTTCTTGTTCTTCCAGTTGCGGAATTCTTCGACAGTAAACTTCACAGACGGCTCCGTCTTCGCGACTCAAGCCGGGCATTATCCGTCATGCGCCGTGCGGGTGGAAATCGGCCGACTCGCTCGTCCACTAGCCTCCCCCGGCGCCCCACCCGACCTATAATCCGGTTTTGACCAGCACCGGGACAGCAATGGGCAAACGCAACCTTGCCATCGTGGTCTATTGCACCATCGTCGGGTTCGCGGTGCTGTATACCACCCAGCCACTGTTGCCCCTGCTGGCGGAACAATGGCACAGGCCAATCGGCGATACCGCCCTGCTGACCACCGCGACCATGATCCCGCTGGCGCTCGGCCCGTTGATGTATGGCTATGTGCTGGAACATGTGTCGACCAAACACATGCTGACTGCCAGCTTCAGCGTCCTGACTCTCGCACAATTCGCCCTTGGCCTTGGTCCCGATTACCCCGTTTTCCTGCTCCTGCGCACCATTCAGGGGCTGATGCTGCCGGCCGTATTCACCGCGCTGATGACCTACAGCTCGGCCGCGGGTGGCCAGGAAAAAACCCGCAGGAACATCACGATCTATATCGCTGCGACAATCCTGGGCGGCTACTGCGGGCGTGTCCTGACCGGCCTGCTGACCGACCTCATCAACTGGCAGGCCGCGTTTCTCTTTTGGGCGTTCGCCGCCCTGGTCGCCACCTGGCTGACCACCCGGCTGGCCTCCGACCCAAGGCTGCGCCTCGGCAAGGTGCACCTTGCCGAGATTCGCGAACTGGCGCGACGCCCCATCTACGCCGAAGGCCTGGCCAGCGCCTTCCTGCTGTTCTTCGTGTTTGCGGCGGTGCTGAATTTTCTGCCGTTTCACATGCGCGACAACGACCCCGGCATCTCGCAGAGTGCAATCGCTCTCGTCTACACGGGCTACCTGGTCGGGGTGGCGATCGCGCTTGGGTCTTTGCGCCTCATCCACCTGTTCGGCGGTGAACGCCGGACACTGGTCGCCGGCAGCCTGGTCTACCTGCTCGGCACGGCCGCCTTCGCTTTGCCCGGCAACCAGCTCGCGTATGTCACGATGCTGGTTTTTGCCGCCGGGATGTTCACCTTGCACAGCGTGCTGTCGGCCTTCCTCAATCACCTGGAGACTGAACGAAAAGGCCTGATCAACGGTCTCTATGTATCGGCATACTATACGGGAGGGGCAATGGGCTCGTATTTCCCCGGATTCATCTACCAGTACATCGGCTGGCAGGCATTCGTCGCGTTCATGCTGTTGCTGCTGGTTGTTCTGACTGTATTGAGCCTGTTGATGAGGCACGCACCCAAGCCCCTGTGAATCGACCGGGAATCGGAGGATCGACTTGAACTGGCGGAACAGCACCGAGGCCTATGGGCTGATAAACATCGTCCTGCACTGGACCATGGCCGCAATGATCGCCGTATTGCTGCCGCTGGGTCTGTGGATGACCGGTCTCGATTACTACGACCCCTGGTACAAAAAGGCCCCTGACCTGCACCGTGCAACAGGCGTCCTGGTGGCGCTGGTACTGCTTGCCCGGATGATGTGGCGCCTGGGCAATGTGCAACCAAGGCCACTGGCCCATTCACGACGGGAGAGATCGGCTGCACGTGCCGCGCACCTGCTGCTCTACCTGCTGCCCCTGTTGCTGGTGGCCAGCGGCTACCTGATCTCCACCGCGGACGGCCGGGCCGTGGATGTCTTCGGCTGGTTCGAGATACCGGCAACCCTGCAGGGTATCGAGGGCCAGGAAGATATCGCCGGCGACATCCATTTCATCCTCGCGATGACCCTGCTGGGGCTCATCTGCGTACATTTTCTCGCCGCGTTGAGGCATCATTTCGTTCTCAAAGACCATACGCTGAGTCGCATGCTCAAACCCGAAAACACATCACGACAAGTGAAGGAGAGACAATGAACACCAACCCGATTCGGATCCTCGGCGCAGGCCTGCTGCTGTTGCTGTCGGGCCTGGCTCAGGCCGCCGACTACGTCATCGACACCAAGGGCGCGCATGCCTTCATCCAGTTTCACATCAAGCATCTTGGTTACAGCTGGCTGGTTGGCCGCTTCAATACATTCAGTGGTGAGTTCAGCTACTACGAGGCCAACCCCAATGCATCGAAGGTATCGGTCACCATCGACACCGCGAGCGTCGACTCGAACCATGCCGAACGGGACAAGCACCTGCGCGACGAGGAGTTTCTGGACGTCGAGCAGTTCCCCGAGGCCCGCTTCGTGAGCACATCCTACCGGGATCTCGGCGACGGCAAGGGGGAACTGCAGGGCGAACTGACACTGCACGGCGTCACCCGGCCCCTGAGCATTGCAGTGACCATGATCGGAGCCGGTGATGACCCCTGGGGCGGCTACCGGATTGGCTTCGAGGGACGCACCAGCTTCGCCCTTGCCGATTTCGGCATCAAGCGCAACCTTGGCCCGGCATCGAAGGAGGTGCATCTGTGGCTGGGAGTCGAGGGGATCCGTAAGGATCAGTAGTCCGGCGTATGGTATCCATGCCCTTTCAAGCCAAGGCTTCCCATGCCGACTATGCTCATAGGCAGGCAATTGGTGTTTGAACTCATGGCTTCCAAGAGCATCTGGTCGATCATTTCCCGAGGCACGCTCCTGGCGTCAGCGGCCGCAATCGCCCTGGTCGGTTGCGGCACATCGCCTCATACCGGACCGAGGTTCACTGGCACCCCCGGTCCTGACGAGGTTTCGCCGGCCCGTTACCAGGTGGTAAGTCTTGCCGAAGGGCTGATCGGCACCCCGTACCGCTATGGCGGCAACAGCCGCAGGGGATTCGACTGCAGCGGCCTGGTGCAGTACACGCACCGCAAGGTGGGCGTGGATGTGCCGCGGACCACGGCCTCCCAGTGGGGCCAGGCACGCGTGCCGGAACGAGAGAATCTCTTACCCGGCGACCTGCTTTTCTTCACCATCGGGATCAGAAAGACCCGGCATGTCGGTATCTATGAAGGAGACGGTGTCTTCATCCACGCACCCTCGTCCGGAAAACAGGTCTCGCGTGCCTCGCTCGACAACCCATACTGGGGCGAGCGATTGGTAGCGACCGGGACCTTTCTCTGAGCAAGCGCCGGGGTCGCTTTTGTTATGGTCTGCACCCCGTGCGGGGTCGATTCCCGGCAGGCGCAGCCTGCCCTACGAAAAGACCGCGACGGGACCGCGTGTAATCGTCAGGCCGCGCCCGATAATGGCCTACCAGGTCTTGGGCGGGATACGGATCTTCTGCCCCGGGTAGATCAGGTCGGGGTCCTTGATCACCTCCTTGTTGGCATCGAATATCTTCGGGTAGTCCATGGCGTTGCCATAGTGCGCCTTCGCGATCTTCGACAGGGAATCACCGCTGACAATGGTGTAGTAAACGACTGTCGGCTCCGGCTCCGGTGCATCCATTCCGTCGATTTTCACCTCGGTCACACCCTTGACGTTACCGGCCATGAGTACGGCCTTCTCCATCGCCTCGGCCGAGGCGGCCTTGCCGCTGAGATGCACCACCCCATCCTCGAACGTCACCCCGAGGTCTTCCACGCCGGGGTTGGCCGCGGCGATGCTCTCTTCGATCTTCTCCGCCGGATCATCGTTGGACCCGAACAGCTTCTTCCCCAGGTCCTTTGCAAAATCAAACAATCCCATATCTTTTCTCCTCGGTTACGAGCCGCCACTGTGACCAAGTACGGCAAGCCGCTGTAAGTGGCCCAATCCGGGTCACAGTCTATATGAAACCGGCGGACTTACCCGCCGGCCTCGGCGAAAACCCCATGCGCGCGCAGATATGACAGCATCCGCCCGGCTCATCCGAGGAAGCCCTGGAAATGCGTGTCCAGATCCACGTGCCGGGTTGCGAAGGTGGCCCCGACCTTCTGGATCTCGGCAATATGATCGGTGCTGTCCATCAACTGCACATGCGCGGCATCCACATCCGACAGACCCAGTGCGGCCAGACCGGCTGGCGTCACGTCCGGATCGTAGCGGACATACGAAAACAGCTTGCCGGAATGCTTGTCAGGGACGGACGGGCTCACGACCATATCGCCAAACTCACGGTCGATCGGGGCGCCGAAACGGCACTGACCTATGGTACGGCAGGCCATGTCCCAACCGTCGCAGGCGGCATTCATCAGGGCGGACGGGATATTCTTGGCATGATCGAGCAACCATAGGTCACCGGCCTCGAGATCCGGTCGCGCGTTGGCCACCTTGCCAGTACCGACCGACACGATCAGCATCTGGTCGGTACCAGTCGGCCAGTTGATCCTGTAGGGGGCCGCCGTCGCCATCTGGAAGGCGAGAAAGGCGGGATTGTTGTAAGTGGTTACACCACCATCGACAAACACGAACTGATACTCGTGCCCGGTACCCTCGGCGAAGGTCACCACCTCGGGGGGGAAAAAGGTCGGCGCGGCCGTACTGGCGCGCACCAGCTGCCACAGGGGCAGATCAAGATTGCAATCGAGTCGGGGACTGCCGTCGTCACGCACACGCTGATTGTATTTCCCCTCCGGGTTGTTGCTGACCGGCCACGGCGAGTCCGTGCTGTGATTGCGCATAACCATCATCAGCAGGGTGCGCAGCTTCTCGTCCCCCAGGGTTGCGTTCGGCCTTTCCGGCGTGGACTGGTACCCCAGGGCCCGGTCCAGTTCCGCCCTCAGCTTCCTGGCCAATGGCTCGTCGTTGTAGCTGTAACGCAGGCGTTTGAGCAGCGAGGCCTTGTCGAACATGTCTTTGCCGCTGTCGAGATAAAAGGCGCGGATCTGATCGATCGACATGCCGCAGGAGATACACGCAGCGATGATCGCACCGGTGCTGGTACCGCAGGTGAAATCGAACCAGTCGGCCAGGACCAGTTGATCGTTGCCCGTCCGCTCGCGCAGGTCCCGCTCGATCCTGGCCAGTATCTCGACCGACATCAGGCCCAGGATACCGCCACCGTCACACGCCAGGATCTTCTTCGGCCCCTGGGACTTGATACGTTCACGCAGTTGCTCTTGCATTGATTGATTCCTCTCGCACTCATAAGACGCCGGTACTGACGTCACCCCATGTGGACATGGCGACCCAGACTCAGAGGGTACGGGTATCTATCCAGTGGACCTGCCCGGTGCGCCTGGCGACCGCTTCGTACATATGTGCGGTACCGCCCGGCCCGTCGCCGCCGGCGCCGTTCCACAGACAGATGAAATGCACCTTCTCCACACCCCAGACCAGCGCGGTAAAAAGCAACCAGCGGTTGCAGCGCTCATACGCGTAGCCCCTGTCCGCAAATTCCGGTGGCGCACCGAGTTCCCGCAGCGCCGACAGGACAGGCTGGCCGAGCTGCTGGCGCGCAGCCAGATAACGCGGACGCCATTGTTCGCCGCAACGCACGACGGACGACCGTATGAAATCAGGCTCGTCGAAGGGCTGCAACCAGGATACCCGGACCCCCAGCGCCTTACAGGCCTCGGTAAACAGCAGGTCGCCGCCACAGGCCCCCTGGGTCAGCGCCAGGTCCTCGGGACCGGCACCAAGCTCACGCAGGCAGGCCGTGATCTTCTCGCCCGCCATCGGCAGCTTGTCCTCGGGCAATCTCGGGGATTCACGATCGGGCGCGTCCACCATGTGCCCACTGAACAGAAACACCCGTCGCGGCTCCCAGTCACGGCCCGGCAGGGGCAGGCGCTGAAGGGCACGATCAAATACCGCGATGCCGGCTTCAACGTTGGCCGGGGAAAAACCCAGCTCCTGCAGGAGCAACAGCTGCCCGCGACTGGAGTCAAGCGCGAACCAGTTGTCGCGGTTGATCGCAATGGCTTCCTTGTAGGCCGACTCGGTCGATTGCGGTGTACCCGCCAGGACCTCCAGGTCACCCAGCGAGACCCGGGCCCAATAGAGGTCCTCCTCACCCTCTTCGCATTGCGCAGAGAACCTGACCGCACCCGCGAGGATGTCCATGGTGCCCTGGTAAACATCGTCGCCGGTCAGATGTTCATACAGGTGCATCAGGGCCAGCGCATTGATACCCGAATAGTAGTGCTTCGGGTCGGCCCGGAATGCGGTTTCGTAGCATTTGATAGCGGCCCGCAGCAGGGCGTCTTCGTAACGTGCGTCCTCGACCCTTTGTTGCGGCGTGGAATCAGGAAGCCGCCAGCTAACGACCCAGGCATCCTTCTCGACCCGCGCCAGCAGCGCCCATGTCTCGGCATCCTTGGGGCTGTCCTGGAGCATCGCGCGGTAATGGCTCCGCGCCATCTCGATCGGGTAGCCCCGTTTCCCCTGCAGGGCCAGACGTTGCAGGCACATGCCCTTCTCGCGCAGACCACCGCGGTTCTCCGGTTCGATAGCGAGACCCTTTTCCAACTGCTCGAGCGCAAAGCCATAGTGGCCGATTCTGCGCAGCGCCTTGCCTGCCCGGATCCAGGCACTGGCCCGGAAGGCCGATACCGGTGCTTCGTCCGCCAATACCAGCATGTCCCCCACCCTCCCCTGGCGGCGCGCCTGGGTGATCTTTTCCTCCCAGGCATCGTAGGCCTCCCAGAACTCGCGGAAATTGCCTATGCGCAGGGTGCGCCAGTCCGGTTCGATCAGGTTCGGAATCAGCTGGTAGACGGGGCTCATCTTGCGCCCGTGCCAGGATTCCATGGTCGCCGCGATCATCTCACTCAGGTTCGCCCGGTCGGCATCCAGCGAATCCGGGTCCGGGCCACCGTCGCGCAGGCCATAGCGCAGCTTGCGATCCGTATAGATATCGAACGCCTTGGTCCCCTGCCCACCGGAAATCAAGACCACGCCGCGCGCGCGCAAGGCATGCCGCACACCGAGTTCGTACCAGACATTGGGATTGTCGATGGTCAGGTCGACCACCACCAGATCGGCAATCAGCAGCTCCTGGAACATATCCACCCGGATGTCGCCCGGGCGAACCTCCTCGTCCGCACGAAATGCAAACAGACCGGCATCCTCGAGGGCAGGTTTGATCAGCTCCAGGTAGACCCGGTTGAAATCGACGGGCACACCATCGGGGCCCGGCTTGGTGCCGAAGGGCATGGCCACGAAGGCATGTGGTTTGATACTCAATGCAAGATAACCCCGTGTCTCTGATCGGCAGTCCCGGAAGGCGCAACTGGAGTCAGCATAGCACCGCGATCAGGCGGACAGCGCCACCGGATTTGGTACAGAGACCGGCCGGGGATAACCGGATAACTGCAGCAACGGAGTAACATAAACGAGATAAGCCCCCAGCCACCCTGATATACATGCAGCCTTTTTCGATCCTCGGCCAGATCATCCTGCTTGGATTCCTGCTGCCTGCCGTCATGCCGGGCTGGGCCGAGCCACTGCCACTGGGCAGCAGCCAGGCGGGGCCGATCAGGCTGCAGCCAAAGCAAGCACCGCGGCTGGTGATACTGGCCCAACATCTGATGTCAGCCGATGAGAACCAGCGCTGGGAGTTCGCGGTGATCACCCTCGACGTGTTGCGGGAGACCTACCTCATGGAGATGAGCGCCGCCGCACATGAAAAGACCAGCACGCCGGCTAGACGTGCAAAGATCGCACGCTGGCGGCGCGCCACTGCAGACCTGGCCGAACAGCTGAGGCGCGCAGGCGTCAGGCTTGCCGAGGGCGCCGTGTTCAGGGTCCATGTGGACCCGCTCCAGCAGATACTGATCATGGTCGATGGACAGACCTTCTCCGTCTCCGGACCCAATCCCGGGGCAGAGAAGGCGATCGAAGACAGGATCGTCGGCGAGTTCTGCGCCTACAACGACTGCAGCTATTTGCGCACCGGGCCGGAACCCGCGGCGGCACCCGAACTCGCCATCGGGGGGGTCTGGAATCTGCAGGAACTGCGCAGGCCGGCCTACGAAGTGGGTGACATCCTGCGCTGTGAGTTCAGCAACCTGTCAGAGCGCAATCTGAAGGCCCGGGCCTGCAGCGAGGCCGCCATGGAACTGCGACAGCTCGACGATGCACTGCAACAGGGCGAGGCGCTGGGCTATCGCGTCGACTGGGACCGCCTGGCGATGAACCCTCCGGCGAACACCACGACCACCCGCCTGGTGATCACCGCCGAAGGCGGCTATCTGCAGGTGCAACTGCCACGCCTGGCAAGCCTGACCGGCGCTGACTGGCGGCACCTCATGCAAGGCCTGCAACAGGCCGGGGTCGATGGAGACCGGCTGCTGGTCGTCAGGCAGGCGGACCGCCTCGTCGCGGGTAGCGGTACCGATTGAGACGCCTCAGTCCTGCCGGGCGATCACCGCCGGCAGGGTGACCTTGGCGATCCGTTTTGCCAGGGTATAGATCCGTCGCATCTGATCGACGAAGCCCATCTGCAGTCTGACCAGTTCCAGGTAATCCGGATCGTCCGCAGTGAGCCGCATCGCCTTCCTGCTCAGCAGGCGCTCGGTCTGATCGCGGAAGGTGTCCTTCATCAGTAACACGGACTCGGCCGCGTTCTGGTCATTGTCACGAATGGCCTGTACCGCCAGTTCCACGGATTTCACCGTCGAGCCGAAGAGCTCGGTCAGGATCATCCGGGTCTCGCCTTCCGAGGCGGCCTTGATATTGGCCGCCTTGCGGACCAGGGCAACGATATCGGTCTCGATCACGTCCGCCAGGTTCTCGATATTGTCCGTTGCGACCATCAGCTGCTGGAATTCCGCGCTTTCCTGCTCGGTGAGCTGGCCCATGCGGATCTTTCCCAGATACCGGAGGATCTCCCCCTCCAGTATATCGACCTGGTCATCGCGACGGGCGACATCCTCCATGCGCTTGACGTCCCGGTCCCGCAGGGCCGGACCGACGTCTCTGAGCATCCCCAGCGTGATCTCTCCAATCCGTCCAATCTCCAGACGCACCCGCTGCAGCGCCACCGAAGGCGCCTTCAGTGCAGCCTCGTCGAGATATTCGGGCTCGATAATCACGCCGGTGGGGAGTTCACGATCCGGTACCAGGCGTTCCGCCATTTTCGCAAACCAACCGGTGAACCCGATAAACAACATGGTATTGAGTACGTTGAACAGCGTATTGGCATTGGCGATCTGGCGCGGGACTTCGGCGGCCGCCCTGGCCATCCCCTGCAGTTCCGGGCTGGTCGGCGATATCCACACCGCCATGTCCGACAGCAGCCAGATCACCGGCAGCCAGATCAGGGTACCCAGCACATTGAACGCGACATGCACGACGGAGGCCCGCGTGGCCTCCGCAGACTTGCTGCTGAGGATGCCCATGAACGCGGTGGTCGCAGCGGTGCCGATATTGGCCCCGAGCGCCAGCGCAATGCCGGCCGGAAGTGCCAGCAGCCCTTCGCTCGCCATGGCGATGGCGATACCGACCGTGGCCGCAGAGGATTGGACTATCGCAGTGAACACCGCACCGGCGGCAATACCCGCGATCGGATTTTCCAGCCCTTTCAGGATCTGCAGAAAGGGCTCGTAGGTGCGCAACGGGGTCATCCCGCTGCTCATCAGCCCCATGCCGTAGAAAACCAGGCCGATGCCCATGATCATCATGCCGTAGTACTTCACCTTCTCCTGCTTCGCACTGAACGTCATGAAGAAGCCGATGGCGACCGGGCCCAGTGAGTAGGCGGACAGATTGAAGGCCAGCAACTGCGCGGTCACTGTGCTGCCGATGTTGGCGCCCATGATCACGCCGACCGATTGCGCCAGGGACATGAAGCCGGCGCTGATGAAGCCCACCACCAGCAGCGTGGTCACGGTGGAGGAATTCAGCACGCCGGTCACGAACGCCCCGGTCAAGGCACCGCTGAAACGGTTGGTCGTCAGTTTTGCGAGTACCGTCTTCATCGTCTGGCCGGCGGCCTTGGTCATACCCTCCGACAACAACTGAAGGCCACCGAGAAACAGCGCCAGGCCCCCGAAAAGACCCAGGAACAGCTGCACCCAGTCCGGCGATTCCGCGACAACGCCCGATTCCATGGCAAATGCGGAGAAGGCGATCGCCAGCAGCAACACGGGCAGGCCCATTCGCAGCAGGTAAAAGCCAAGACCCTGGACGGCCTTTGGTTCAAGTGGCGATGATTTCATTGTTTCCCCCTGGCTGGGCACGTTAACCGAAGGCAGGCCGAACAAAGACTGTCCGCGGACCCGCAAACACTGCAAACTACCTTTCACTCGAGCGGAGAACAAGGGGAAACCCGGCCGCGCTGTGCCCGCCAAGCAAGTTGCGACGGCGGCCTTTCCGCCCGTCCTCGAAGTCCCGCCCCCTTGTTTGACAGCCCGGATTCATGGGCAGAAGGTGCACTGATGCGGTATACAACACGTCAACCGGACCAGCGGATTCGAAAGCGCACGCTTTCAACGCCGTCGCGACCATGGTCCCCCGTTATCTGTCTCAGGGTTCGGTGGAGTGCCGGATGAACAGGATCTGGTTGCGCACCGAATGCGATCTGTACTTCGATGCGGAGTTTCACACCCCGTTCGTGTTCATGCTGCGTCCACGCAGCGGGGCCGAACAATGGGTGGCCCGCGAGCGCTATGCGATCACGCCGAGCGTGTCGGTCATCGAGTTTACCGATGGTTACGGCAATCTCTGTCAGCGCCTCATAGCGCCGCCCGGGAGCTTCGCGGTTCGAACCAGCGCCGATGTAATGACATCGGCCTATATCGACACCGCACCCGGCGCGCCCTTCGTCCCGGTGCAGGAACTCCCGGAAGCGGTACTGCCATATCTGCTGCCAAGCCGCTATTGCGAGGCGGACCGCCTTTTCGACCTGGCACGCGAAGTCACTGCCAATGCGATTCCGGGCTACGACCAGGTCACCGCGATCAATTCCTGGGTGCAGGGTGCCGTTCGCTATTCACCGGGATCGAGCCAGACCACAAGCTCGGCGGTCGAGGTCTGGCAGCGCGGTATCGGCGTATGCCGGGACATGGCACACTTGGCCATTGCCATGTGTCGGAGCCTGGTGGTGCCGTCCCGCCTGGTCGTAGGCTACCTGAAGGACCTGGAGCCGATGGACCTGCACGCCTGGTTCGAGGCCTACGTCGGCGGTCGCTGGTATACCTTCGACCCGACACAGGCAGGGCCGCGCGGGGCCCGGGTGGCAATCGCCTACGGCAAGGACGCTGCCGACGTCGCCGTTTACTCGCAGTACGGGCCACCGCTTCTGCCCAGCTCGATGCGGGTGGCCGTGCAGGTCCTGCCCCAGGCACCGGTATGACCCTGCGAAAGTTACCGGATACCTTCATGCCGGGTTAACCTTGACCCCCTGCCAAACGACCGATGAACGCACCCTTGCCCAGCAAGCTCATTGATACATACCGACGTCTACCGGGTGTCCCGGACGAGATGCTCGATGATGCCGGAGACCTGAGACCCCACTGGCGCTACGTGGCGCAGGCGCTGGATTCTCTGGGTCACGGCGAGCTGGCACAACGCAAGGGCGAGGGTCAAAGGCTGCTGCGCGAATCCGGCGTCACTTACTCCGTTCATGGTGACGCCAGTCGTCTCGAGCATCCCTGGGAACTGGACCCCATCCCCTACCTGGTAGCCAGCGACGAGTGGGCCGCGATCGAATCGGGCCTGATGCAGCGGGCAGAACTGATGAACCTGCTGCTCAGTGACATTTATGGCCCGCAGAACCTGATCAAAAAAGGCATTCTCCCACTGGAGCTGATCTACGGGCACGGTGGCTTCCTGCGGCCCCTGCATGGTCTGCCGCTGCCGGGCGGGCACAACCTGCCGTTCTATGCCGCCGATCTGGCACGCGGTGCGGATGGCCGAACCTGGGTGCTGGACGATCGCAGTCAGGCGCCCTCCGGGGCCGGCTACGCATTGGAAAACCGCGTCGTCATGACGCGCATCCTGCCAAGCCTTTTCCGCGATGCGCATGTACACCGGCTCGCGCTCTTCTTCCAGAACCTGCGTGCCAGCATCGCTGGCATGACGCCGCGTGCCGGAGAAGAGGCGCGCGTGGTCGTACTGACCCCCGGGCCACTCAACGAAACCTTTTTCGAGCATTCCCTGCTGGCAAGTTACCTTGGTTACACCCTTGCCCAGGGCGATGACCTGACGGTCAGTGACGGCCGCGTCTGGCTGCGTTCGATGAAGAGGCTGGAACCGGTCGACGTGATCCTGCGCCGGGTTGACGACCACTACTGCGACCCGCTCGAATTGCGCACCGACTCCCGTCTGGGCGTGCCCGGTCTGACCGAGGTGGTTCGGCGCGGGAACGTGCGGATCATCAACCCACTCGGATCGAGTGCACTGGAGAATGTCGGACTCTATGCCTTCCTCCCGGAGATTGCGCACCATCTTCTGGGGCAGGAGCTGGAACTGCCTTCGCCCAACAGCTGGTGGTGTGGCCGACCAAGTGACTCCTCGCATGTACTCGCCAACCTCGAAAAGCTGCTGATCAAGCCGACCTACCGCGAGGCCGGCAGCCGGATGATCGATGGGTCCACGCTCGACGCCCTCCAGCTGGATCAACTCGGGGAACGTATCAAGGCCCGGCCGCATCTGTTCGTCGGCCAGGAGCGCATCCGTTTCTCTACCGTCCCCGCTCTGGTGGATGGCGGACTGGAAGCGCGCCATGCCGTGTTGCGCGCCTTTCTGGTCGCCCGCAAGGACGGCTACGTGGTGATGCCCGGCGGCCTTACCCGTATCGCCCCTTCGCAGGGCAGCTTCGATGTCTCCGGTCAGGCGGGGGGACTGTCGAAAGACACCTGGATCCTGGCAACGGAACCGGAGAAACAGGTCAGCCTGCTGCCTGCCGCAGTTTCCGGTCTGGCGGCCGTCCGGCAGCGTGGAGACCTGCCGGGGGGTGCGGCCGACAGCCTTTTCTGGCTGGGGCGTTACGCGGAACGCGCCGAACAGTCTGCGCGCTGCGTGCGTACCATCCTGCGGCTGTACCGCGACGCAGTCGAGTACCAGGGCGAGGTCGATCGGATCTGCCTGGATGATCTGCTTCAGGGACTGACACACCTCACCACGACCTACCCGGGGTTTGTCGGCCCGCAGGGTGCATCCACACGCGCGGAGCCCCTGCCCGAGATCATCGCGCTCGTACTCAACCGCGAGCGGCGTGGAACCATCGGCTTCAATCTGCAGGCGCTGCTCGCCGCCGCCCATGCAGTACGGGACCGCTTTTCCGGAGACACCTGGCGCATCATCAACGGCGTGCGTATTCATCTGGACAGGCTGCAGGATATCGAGGCGGGACGCCTGAACGACCTGCAGAATCACATGGATGAAGTAATCACGGCACTGATAGCACTGGCCGGAGGGGCCCAGGAGAGCATGGAGCGGGCGCAGGCCTGGCTGTTCCTCGATATGGGCCGACGGATAGAAAGGGCACTGCTGCTGATTTCGCTGCTGCGCTCAACGGTGATCGCGCGACGCAGCCCCCAAGCCGAGTCCCTCTTGCTGGAGTCCGTATTGCGCAACGCAGACAGCCTCCAGGCGTATCGCCGCGTTAACCACGATCAGCCACAGATCGACGCGGTACTCGACCTGCTGCTGCATGATGACGGCAATCCGCGCTCGCTGGCGTTTCAGCTGCACCGGTTGCGGGAACGGGTGGAAGCACTGCCCCGCGACGAGGGGGTAAGGGTGACGGAAGAACAGCGTCTGGTACTGGATGCAGTGCATCGGCTGCAACTGTCCAGGGTGAAGGAGCTGGTTGCCTTCGATGCCGAACGTCCCAGCCGACTATTGCTCGACCGGCTCCTGAACGACATCGCCGTGCTGCTGCGCGCCACCTCCAGGGCGGTGGCGAGCGGGTACTTTGCGGACCTGCGCGGACCCCGCCAGCTGGTGCCGGAGGAGGAGAACGCAGCATGAAGTACCGGGTCACGCACCGCACCGCCTACAGCTATGCCAGCCAGGTCACGCTGTGCCACAACGAGGCCCATCTCACCCCGCGTTCCTGCGGCATGCAGACGGTCCTGGCGCAAAGGCTTTCGATTCAGCCCAATCCGTCGACCTATTCAGAGCACCTCGATTTCTTTGGAAATCATGTGGCCTATTTTGCGGTGCAGCAGCCGCATACCGAACTGGTGGTCACCGCCACCAGCGAAGTGGAGTTGGATACGGATACGGGGCGACTGCACCTGCATTCGAATGCCTCGTGGGAAGAGGCCGCGGCGCGCATTCAGCACCAGCTCAACCCGACAAACCTGGATGCGCGGCAGTACCTGCTGGATTCACCCATGGTGAATGCCAGCCCGCAGATCAGCGAGTACGCCGCCATCTCCTTCCCGCGCAGGCGGCCGCTGGCCGAAGCGGTGCATGACCTGATGCAGCGCATACACCTCGACTTCAGCTACGACCCGGGATTCACCGAGATCGCAACACCGCTGGAGCACGTGTTCGCCCACCGGCGCGGCGTCTGCCAGGACTTCGCCCACCTGGCTATCGCCTGCCTGCGTGCCCAAGGCCTGGCCGCGCGCTATGTCTCGGGCTACCTGGAAACCCTGCCACCACCGGGGCAGCAAAAGATGCAGGGCGCCGACGCCTCGCATGCCTGGTTCTCGGTGTACGACCCGGATGTCGGCTGGCTCGATTTCGACCCGACCAACAACCGGATTCCGATGGACCAGCACATCACCACGGCCTGGGGACGCGACTACGCTGACATCACCCCGCTAAAAGGCATCATCTTCGGCGGGGGCAGGCACAAGGCCCAGGTCGGTGTCGATGTCGAACGGATCTGAACCGGCGCAACACCTCAACGTGGTGCTGGAACCTGTTCGGCAAGGAACCCCTGCAAGTCCGACAGCAAGCGCGCCACCGCCCGGTTCGCTGCCTCCACGCCCGCGTAGGGGCTGCGCGCTTCGATCGGTTCGCTGACACTGAGCGTGCGACTGGCTATAGCCCTGGCGCTGGACACCTTCACCAGGGTCACGCGCAGGGCCAGCTGCAGCTGACTGGGGTTGAGCCTGCACACCTGCTGCAGGTGGATCAGCCGGCTGTCGAGACGCAGATCCGCCTTCACGCCACTGCCCGAACCGACCACGCTGCGAAACAGACCACTCTGCTCGGCGGCCTGCACCAGCAGGGGATCGAGCATGCGTGCAGGCGCATCCACCCAACGGTGCTGGGCGAAGTACTCGATCTCGTGCGGCTTGCGCATATAGGCCATGTCAGAGGTGTCGAAGCCCGCGGCCGAAAGGATCGGGCTGATCAGCAGCACCGGACCGTTCGGATTGGCGACCTGCGGCACACTGTCCGCCGGCGCCTGCAACACATAGGTCCGGGTGATCTGCGTCTCCCGCTGTGGCCCCAGCGGCAGGCTGCAGCTGCCCAGTGCGAACGCCAGGGCGAGCACCATCAACTGCCAGGCGGCCGCAGGGAGGAAAGTAACGCGGGACCTCGACATGCTCATCTCCTCATTCGCCAGGGCCCGGAGCCGGTGCCGGCCTGCCACGCAACAATACTGCCGGATCGCGCTCGAGCTGTTCGCTGAAGCGTCGCAGGTTCTGTGCCGCACGGCGCGCCTCGTTGATCATCGCCGCGGCCTCCGGCAGCGCCTCACTGGTGAAGCGCTGCAGGTCACGATCACGCGCCTCGACCACCCGGCGTACCGACACGCCGGTATCCCGAATCTCATCCGCCATACGCTCCAGGGCACGCGCGGCGTCCTTCAGGTCTGCCACCAGACCGGCCAGCCCGGCGCTGGCCTCGCGGGTGCTCCGCAAGGTGACGGCCAGGTCGTCGAGGGAACCGGTCATGGCCCCGGAACGGCCGGCAAGCGCACCCGTCAGTTCATCGATTTGTGCAAGTGAGCGGCTGAGATGGCGCTGGTTCTCGTCGCTCAACAAGACCTTCAGCTGCGCAGAGATTTCGGTCAGGTTGGAGGCAAGCTCGTTTACGGTGAGGTCGAGTCTCTGCCGTGTGGAGGGTCGGCTCCCGATCACCAGGTAACGCTCACCTGGACGCAGTTGCAGCAGCGGCGATTCCGGACTCCCGCCCATGAGATTGATATAGGCCAGACCGGTCAGACCCTGCGCCTCCAGGGTCGCCACCGTGTCCTCACGGACCGGCGTCCCCTTCTCGATCTGCAGCAGCAGGCTGACCTGTGCGTCGCGATCGCTGGCGAGACTGATCTCGCGCACCCTGCCCACGTTCACACCGTGATACTTGACTGCATTGTCACGGCTCAGGCCGGATACCGATTCCTGCATATAGACCAGGTACTCGTCGTAGACGCGGCCGGGACCGCCCGCACCGAGCCACAGAACGCCGGCGATCAGCGTGAGAGTCAACAGCAGGACAAAGAGTCCGGCCAGGACGTAGTTGGTCTTCCCTTTCATGCCGCTCCCTGCGCCGCGCGCCCGCGAGGGCCCTGGAAGAATCGTATCACCGCAGGGTCATCAGAGTGCGCCAACTCCTGCATGCTGCCCTCCGCGATCAGCCTTCCTTCGCCGAGGAGCACCACGCGGTCGGCGACCCGCCAAAGGGTGTCCATGTCATGGGTTACCAGCACGATGGTGGGATCGAGGGCCGCCTTCAACTCCAGCACCAGCGCGTCGAAGGCATCGGCACTCAGCGGGTCCAGCCCGGAGGTGGGCTCATCGAGAAACAGCAACTCCGGGTCCAGCGCGATGGCGCGGGCCAGTGCGGCGCGCTTGCGCATGCCGCCGCTGAGCTGGTTCGGCTGGAGCAGCCCGTCCTTGGGCGCAAGCCCCACCAGAGCCAGCTTCACGCAGGCGATCTCATCGATCAGGGTGTTGTCCAGATCGGTGTGCTCACGCAGCGGCACACCTACATTCTCGAGCACACTCAGTCCGCCAAACAGGGCGCCGTCCTGGAACAGCACCCCGACGCGCCGCCGCAGCTTCAGTGTCTGCGACTCGCTGAGTCCCGATATATCCTGGCCCAGCACCTCGACCCGGCCCGAGGTGGATTGCTGCAGCAGTGCCATCTCGCGCAGCAGGGTCGTCTTGCCGCTGCCACTGCCCCCGACGATGGCCAGAACCTCGCCCCTGCGCACATCGAGATCGATGTGCTCATGAATCACCTTCTGGCCGAAGCGCATGCCCAGGTCGCGCACTGAAACCATGATCTCGACGGCGGCGGATGGCACGTCGGTCATGCTCATATACCAAGTTGGCTGAAGACCACCGAAAAGGCGGCATCCACCACAATCACTGCGAGAATGGACTGGACCACACTCATCGTTGTGCGCCGACCCACGCTCTCGGCACTGCCAACCACCTGGAACCCCTGGTAGCAGCCGATGGTAGCGACGATCGCGGCAAATACCGGCGCCTTTCCCAAGCCCACCAGATAGGAGTCCACCGAGACGGCCACAGCCACCCGATCCAGATAGGTGTTAAACGCAATATCCAGCTGGACGCTGGACATCAGCATACCGCCCAGCACACCCATGATGTCGGCAAACACCGTCAGCAGGGGCAGCGCAATGAGCAAGGCCAGCAGCTTGGGCAATACCAGCAGGTCCATCGGCGAAATGCCCATGCTGCGCAGCGCATCGATCTCTTCGGTGACCTGCATGGTACCGATCTGTGCTGTATAGGCGGATCCGGTGCGCCCGGCGACGATGATGGCCGTGATCATGGGCGCAAGTTCACGGACCATGGAGAGCCCCACCAGGTCGGCAACGAACAGGCTGGCGCCATACTGGCTCAACTGTATCCCTCCCTGGTAGGCGATCACGATGCCGAGCAGGAAGGACAGCAGACCGACGATGCCGAGCGCTTTGTAGCCAGCCTCGCCGAGAACATACCCGATCTCCCGCCAGCGGATGCGCCACGGCTGCGCGATCAGGCGCACCCAGGCCGTACCCATCTCGCCGACGAATGCGAGCAGCCCGATACCATGTAAAACCATGTCGAGACCGTCACGCCCCAACTGTTCCATCATGCCCGGCCCGACCGGCCGGGGCACGGTGCCTGCCTGAATCCCCGTCCCCTGAACCAGTTCCAGCAGGCCGGCCGCCTTGGCCGATAGGCCGTGCAGTTCTACCGGGCGCCCTCCGGCCTCCAGTGAGGCCAGCAGGCGCTGCAGCACCCAGGCGCCGCCCGTGTCCATGCGCCCCACACGTTCGAGTTGTATCCGGACAGGCCCGTCAGGCCATTGCATCTGCCTCAGACCGAACTCCAGCCCCCTCAGATGGCGTACCGTCCAGTCACCGCTGCATACCGCCGTCGCCCCCTCGAGCCGCAGGCTCGCAGACCGGGGAGAATGTTTGTTCGACGCACTCATGTACAACAACTGTTGCGTCTTTTCCGCGATCTGGCAACCGCTTTGCCCAAGTTCACTACAACTCCCGTGGCAAGAGGATCGATGACATACCTGACATTGACGGCAGACGAGGAGAAAACCGCAGCGTCTTTGCGCAGCCTGACTTCGCTGATGGAACCGAAATCCAACGAATGCCGGGCGACCCTGCGGTTGGATCAGCCGGTCGGGGACCGTGCTTCGTTCAGACGGGGGAATTTGGGGCGCCGACGCTCCCGCAGGTGCTCCAGGGCATACACCGCGAACCATGCGTACAGGGTGACAGCAACAAACAGGCCCATGCGCACGAGGAATGCCGTGTAAACATCCTTGCCGTTGTCGCTGTCCTCCACTGCTGGGCCCAGCAGGATCAGCATGGTGATGGCGGTGTTCATCCAGAATGAGGCCGGGAAACGACTGCGCAGTAGCCCGTATATCTTGCTGGAAAAATACACGCCGAACAGCAACATGAGCCAGAAAAACATCCAGAGGTTGGTGGAGATACCCAGCATCCCCCAGAACAGCACCGCGAAACAGCCACCCAGAAAGGTGGACCCGAGCAGTTCGCGACCGGCGCTGTGCGCGTCCACCAGGGTGCTTTGCTGACTCAATGAGACAGTCTTCATGATGATGGCGAGATACATGGACGGGTTGGTCAGCGCCAGCAGGTATGCCGGCAACACGATCAGGGTGGCCCGCAAGGCGATCCAGTTGGACTTTCCGGCATCCGGTTTTGCTGCCGCGGCCGGCCCGGATGGGGCGGGGTCCTCAGGAAACCAGGGATACACCATCCAGTGGCAGACCACGGCAACGCCGATGCCGGCCACCAGGGATTGAATGACCGTGGTCGCCAGCGGATAGCTGACCAGACCGGCGGCAGAGATCAGGGTGAAGCCGATGGTGAGAAGCGTCCCGAGCAGGGCCTTGCCCATGTTCACAGTCACATAGAAACTGAGGTACAGACCGAGCGCAACCAGCAGTACTGCAGCCAACGGGTACTCCAGCAGAATCGGGATGAGCAACAGCCCCAAGCCGAGTGCTATCACAACCACCAGGATCAGCCCGAACAGGCCCTTCACGCCCATCGGCGGCCCTGGCTTAGTGAACAGCAGGAACGCGAACAATGGCGCCAGAAAAGGCAGCGGCAACTGCATGGCATACGCACAGGCCAGGGCCAGGGCCACGCTGAGACTCAGGCGGAATATGCGCCGGGCCTGGATAGGCATCGTCAGCTGCGGTCAGTACGCATAGGACAGCCAGCTCATCAGCCTTATGTAGGCCTTGCCCAACATCCGAAGCAGCGGGTGTCCTTCACTGAATGCAATGACATCGACCTGCCCCCCGATGCGCACATGGTCGCGCAGTTCCGCCTGCTGCCCCGGATCGAAACCTATGACCACCGGGAATCGCTGCGACTGGCGCAACCAGTCACGATTGTTCTTGATAGTCGGCAGCGTACCAGCGGCCTGCGCCTGGCCGCCACTCACGCCCAGGCCGATGCTGCGTATCTTGCCCCCAAATATCTGTCCCGGCAGGGCATCGAGTGCCATTTCCACCGGGCTGCCGATCCGCAGGTGACCGAGGTTGTTCTCTGTAAACTCGGCATCGATCCACACATCCTGGATGGCGATCAGGGTCATCACCGCCGCGCCCGCATTGGCATACTGACCGACATCGGCCCGCAGGTCGGTGATCACCCCGCGTGAAGACGCCCTCACCACCGTATTGGAAAGATCGAGCGCCGCCTTTTCGACCGCGGTCAGCGCGGTCTTGAGCTGGGCATTGTTGTCGATCGTTCCGCCCACCTGGTCGACGGCACGCTGGACCTCGGCCTTGGCCGCATCCACGCTCGCCCGAGCCGCTTCCAGCGTAGCCTGCGAGATCTCCAGGCGGCGCACCGAGATGGTCCCGGGGTCCTCTCGATACAGCCGCTGCTGGCGCTCAGCATCCTGTCTCGCCTTCACTTCGTTGGCCATTGCCTTCCGCAGATTGGCCTGCGCCGACTCCACCCCGGCACCGCCGGCATCGACCTGGCTGCGGGTATTCTGCAGATCTGACTCGGCCCGTTGCAGGGCGATCTCGTATTGCGATGGGTCGATCTCGAACAGCGGGTCACCCGCATCGACCTCCTGGTTGTTCTTCACCCATACGCGGGTGACCAGCCCCCCAACCTTGGGCGCCACGCCGACCACGAACCCCTGGACTCGAGCCTGCCGGGTATAGGGGGTATAGCGGTCGGAGACGAGGTACCAGGCAAGGCTGAGTAGGATCACCGCAAGGATCAACAGAACACCCTTCCTTACTGAACCGGCGGCGGATGTCTCCGCTTCGGGCCTGTCCTCCTCTTCAACGGCTGCCTGCTCTTGCTCACTCATGCTTCGAAGCCCCGGACGTCTGTTGTGGATAAACCCCGCCCGGAGGCAGGGGCGCAGTCAGCAGGTTGCCCCAGTCGGTACGCTGCTCCATCTGCTTACGAATCTCTTCCGGTATCAATTGATCGATCGGAGTCGCCTGCCATCCACCGCCAAGCCCCTTGTAAAGACTGACGACTGAACTGAGGTAGGTCCCGTGGTTGATGAGTTGGCGCTCTGCCTGTGAAAACAGAGCCCGCTGCGCATCCAGCACCCGCTGAAAATCCGCATAACCTTCGCGGTAACGCGTATTTGCAATATCCAGGGCCCGCTGCGCGGCGTCCACGGATTGCAGGATCAGGGCCTGCTGCTCCACGGTCTTGACCACGCTGACGCCGGCATCATCGACTTCGCGCGCGGCCTGCAGCACCGTGTTCTGATAACTCTCGATCAACTGCTGCAGGCGCGCGTCCTGGAGCCGCACATTGTTGCTGATCCGTCCATGGTCGAACAGGTTCCAACGCACTGCCGGGCCGATCGCCAGGCTGCCGATATCCGGGCTGGCGCCGAGGGTGGTCCCTGACCATGCGACATTTCCCAGCAGCGCAATCGCCGGATAGAAATCTGACTCGGCAATACCGATCTGCGCCGACTGCGCCGCGACTTGGGAGGCGGCGGCACGCACGTCGGGCCGGCGCAGCAGCAACCGGGCCGGAATGTCCGGGAGGGCGGTCGATCCGATGTCCGGCAGTTCATTTGTCTCGCCGGCCATCTCGGGCAGGTCGCCAGGTGCACGACCCAGCACGGCACACAGCGCATTGCGGGTCTTGGCAAGCTCGATCTGGAGTTGCGGTATCGTCGACAGGGTGACCAGGTACTGGGTCTTGGCCTGCTGCAGGTCGAGTTCGGAATCCCCGCCGCTTTTGAAGATCTTTTCGGTTATTTCGTAGCTGCGTTTCTGGATCGCCGCGTTCTTACGAGCTATGCCGATTCGCGACTGGATCGTGCGGTAGGCGAAATAGAGATCAGCGACCTGGGCACTGACCAGCACCTGAATCTCCTGCTGGTCCTCGATGGAGGCGAAGAAGGATGCATCCGCAGACTCTACGCCGCGTTTGAATCGCCCCCAGAAATCCAGCTCCCAGGACAGGTTGAACCCCAGCTGGTAACTGGCCAGGCTCTGGCTGTCGTCGGGCAGGGAACCGCCGCGCTGCTGCGTGTTGACATAACTGACCGCGCCGTTGGCCTGCTGCACCTGCGGATACAGGTTGCTCCCCGCAATTCCCAGCAGGGCACGGCTCTCGAGGATGCGCAAGCCGGCAATCAGCAGCGAAGGGTTCGCCTGATGGGCCTTTTCGATCAGCTGATTCAGGACCGGATCGTTGAACGCCTGCCACCAGAATTGCAGATCGACCTGTTTGTCGGCCTGCGTATGTGCAAGTCCGGGCACAGAGGAATGCCATCGGTCCAGCCAGTTGACCTCGGGTCTCTCGTAATCAGGCCCCAGCGTGGTGCAGGCACCCAGCACCGCCACCTTGCCCAGTAAGGCCAGACGGGGCAGCAGCTGGCAAAACGACCGGGGCACCGGGCAGACTATTTGCCGGCCGGCCGGGCATCCGCGGCTTCTGGCGCAATCGGCTCTGATGCGGCGGGTTCGGCTTCAGCGACCCAGGCCATGAACAGCTGATAGCCCAAAGCGAGCAGTACCGCACCAAGGAACAAACCGATCAGCCCCCCGGAAACCATGCCCCCCAGGGCGCCCAGCAGGATGACCGGCATGGGCGCCTCGACCCCACGGCCGAGCAGCAGCGGCTTGAGTACATTGTCGGTCATGCCGGCAACGAGCAGATATACCGTGAAGACGGTGTTCATCACGGTGGAGTCTCCGCTCCACCAAAGGTAGCCGATTGCGGGCAACGAAATGAGCAGTGCGGGCAGTTGCGCAATACCCAACAGCAGAACCAGTACCGCCAGCATGCCCGCGGCGGGGATACCGGCGGCCATAAAACCACCGCCCAGCAACACGGCCTGGATGAATGCCACGCCGATCACCCCGGTCGCGACCGAGCGGATCGTGGCGGTCGAGAGGCTGTGCAACGAACCGGCTTTTTCCGGGCCTGCCATTCGCCTGATGATCGCCAGCATTGCCGCGCTGCCGGATTCACCATAGGCCAGCATGATTCCGGCAATTACCAGCGAACCCAGGAACATCAGCAGATCACCCGCCATCCCTGCCGCCATCGACAGCAGGGACTTGGAGAAATTCATCAGCTGTGGCTGCAGTTTTTCCAGGAGTGCCGGCAGGTCCGTTGCCGCCTGGGTCCAGACGCGATGAACGCTTTCACCTATCAATGGCCAGTCTTCCACGGACGGCGCCGGGGGGGGTATATGGAAGGTTTCGTTCTCGAAGGTGGCGTGCGCTTCGTGGACGAACCCTGCAAAGGACGACCCCAGGAGGATGGTTGGCAGGCCGATCGCCACCACGCAGACCAGCACCAACAGGGTCGCCGCCCGCCCCTGGCTCCCACCGAGCCGCTTCGCCAGACTTTTGTGCAAAGGGTAAAGGGTGACCGCGAGGATCAGCGCCCACAAGATCAGACCCATGAACGGCATCAATATGCGCACGCACATGACCAGCAGGAAGCCCATCAGGCCAACGCGAATCAGCAAATCGGTCAGATGTTTCGGCAATTGTTCACGCGCCTCGATGTTGTCTGTTTCCATTCGGCGAATTCCAAAAAAATCAAAGCCGCAGGTTATCAGGAAATAGCGGCGCAGTTACCCGGCCCAGACAAACACGGGGTATTGACGAACTCAGGACCTCGGTGTTTGGCCCACCCGCTCCCGGCAGGCGGTACGCTCGGCAAGACAATCGTAGCCGCCCATCTCGAAATCACGGCAGATCAGCGGCCGTTGTTCATAGATGGAGCAAAGCAGGGTGTTTCGGTCCAGTGCCGCACACCAGCCATCCTCCAGCCGCGCCATGGTCATGCCGCCCCACTCGTCGATCGCAACGAATCGATCCGGTACGCCGGAGTCGAAAATGAGCATGACCTCCAGCCGGCAACAGCAGGCCTCGCAATTTGTACAGCTAACGGCGGTTTCAGAAGATCCGGGCATCTAAGGCACCACCAGGTTCATACCGGCATCGGGACGATTCCGGCTCATGGCTTGATATCCAGAACCGGGGTGTCGGCAAAGGCATCGATTTCATCTATCTCGATGATGTTCCCCTCGACCGACAGCACGTGACATCGGCTCAGGGCGATAAGGTTCGGGCGCACCGGGGCCCGGGTGGCGAAGACACCGCGCAGCGGGTTGTCCGGATTCCCTCGCGGGTGCACCTGGAGTATCGCGCGCTTTGCCGGGGTGTCGTTGCGGTCGAACCAGTACAGAACCCAGATCGAATCCAGATCGTCCAGACCCAGCATGGCGGCCCGGTACTTTTCGTCCACCTCAATCAAGGTCCGGCCATCGGACTTGCGAATCCAGCCGACGGGATGAACCTGATAACCGGCAGCCACGCCATTTTCCGGTGCTTGCGCATAGGCCGTCGAAACAAGCAGCCAGCACACGATAAATAAGGCTATTTTCCTGGCCATTGTACTTTCCGAAAGCGGCACTTTAACCGAGAACCTGCTTCCCGGCACAGCCTCCCGCAGCAGCCCCATGCCGAGGGCTTGCACCTGCAGGTGACTTGCCTGGAGCTTGACAACGGACAAAGCAAGCGGGGGCCGGCGGATGTTAGGTTTCATTCCAGGCCGCACGCCCTCTGGATAGGCAGGCCGCGGAAACCAACCCATCCCTTGTCCACCCATACCCGAAGAATCACCGATGCTGTCACCATGTTCGTCATAGATGACCCAATGATCGCTCTGATCCTGCGCCTTGTCGTCGACACCGAAGATTCGGGGTCGGACACCGACGAGTTCCTGCAACGTCAACTCAAGGCGATGAGGCAATACCTCGCCCCCTTTCCGCACGAGGAACATGGCGCCAAGGCCATGGAATGGATCGGCCAGCACGCCAAGCGTTACCGGCGCGACTGGGAGAGGAACGCGGTCGCTAGCCGCACGGTCTATCTGCGCTGCGCCGATTGCCCGCTGGCCGACCTTGGTGCCGCCGAGCAGTGCGAAATCCACGAGCAGTGGCTCTATCTCCTGCATCGCTACCTCAGCAAAGAGGTCACCACGCGCAGCTACATCGAGAACGCCCTGGCCACGCTGCGCGAATACAAGCAGCAACAGAAGCTTCGCGTGGACCTATCCAACGGCACGAGCGAAAAAGAAAAGCCGAAAAAAGAAAAGCACAAACGAAAGAAGAAGGACAAGAAGAAGCGGAAGCAGAAGAAGGAAAAATCGTCAAAGAGCGATCTTTGACGACAATTCCTCAGGCCTCATGCGCGCACAGGGCTGCGATATCGGGTCAGCTGCCGGCCTGTACGAGCGCTGACTTCTTCCACCAGGGGTGCTTGGCCTCGTTGAACTCTTCCCAGTACGCGTCGAAGCGATTGAGCATGTGCTGATAGTCGCAGGACCTCCAACCGATGAGCCCACCCGCGTAAACGAAGATGTCACGATCGGACTCGTGCGCCAGGAGTTCGTCGAGGAGCTGGCGCATGACCGCCACGTCATTCAGGAGTCCAAGCAGGTCCTGCAATCCCTTCATATGCGATATGAAGGTATCCATACCCAAAAAAAGCGGGCTGAAGAATTCGGCCGCGTAGCGCAGCTTCTTGCACTCGATGCGCAGGCTGTGCATTTCCTCGGCGACGGTGCGATTCACATGACTGCCGGCCGCCAACACTTTGCGCTCCTGCTTGTCCATGAGTTCACGCGAGAATGCGACCATGTTTTTCGACAGGAACTTCGCCTGCTTCTTTTTCAGTTCACCGGCTTCCCACCGCCTGCCTTCAAACCAATCTTCGAAGCCTTCCTTGAATAAACGGTAGCGGTCACTGTCCAGCATGGTATGAACCTTGGTCTCGTATGCCTGGACACGATGTTCCTCGGCGAGGCGCAGCAGCCCTTCACGTCCACTCAGCGGCAGTTCTTCGGCAACGGCACTCAGACCTTCCGTAATGAACACATCCAGGTCCCGGGCGAGACCCATCTCACCGGCAACCCAGCGCAACTCATCGGACCAGTGGCTGCGCTCCGATTTTGGAAGCGCATTGCGAAACAGCGACAGTGCAGAGCGCATACGGCGTACAGTGACCCGGAACTGATGCACACCCTCGATGTCTTCCCAACTCCGTGCAGCATCTTCCCAGGTGAGCAGATAGTCGAAGTTGTGTCGCATGATCGTGGCAAGTGCCTCGCTCACGGACTGATCGGCCGTCACCGGTGCAGGCATCTTAGATTTGGTAGGCATAGGAACGCTGTTTCCTTGTCTCGCCCGGACAAACGGGGCACGGGGAGCAGCCCCACTGGCCCTGCCAATCGGCCCTGTCCGGAATGGTTGGCCGCGCCTCAAAACGCAGCCGATATCAGCAGAGAAGGCGGCTGCCTCAATCGGTCGACCGCCCCCTACCCTCTTGTCTGGATTCGAGTTTACGATCCTGGAAAGGATTTCGCCATCCTGAGTGCGGCACCTGAAAAGCCGGCATCCGGAAGACCGGGGGAGATTAAGCCGATCGACCCGTAACCTCCTGCACTGCAAAGGAAAACCAATTCGAGGCAGGATATCTCGCCGCACGGCGGAGGCCATAATCCACACAATTCCTGCCATACTGTGACTTAAACTTGTCGACGGCGGTCACTACATGCAGCGATCGGCCATACAAACGCCCGACGAGACCTTCCGAAGCGAGGCGCTCAAGGCCATCGAATGCCTGACATGCGCGGGCTGACTCGCAAGACCGCCCTGCAACCCGATATTCCAACCGAGTGACCAAGTTCATGCTGAAGAAGATCATTCTCCCGACCATGCTGCTGATCCTTGCCTACGGATTCTGGGTGAGCCCGAACTTCAAGGCCATCTCCGCCGGCGTTGCGATCTTTCTTTTCGGCATGCTCTCGCTGGAGGAAGGCTTTCGGGCTTTCACCGGGGGGGCACTCGATCGTCTGCTCAAGCGCGCCACATCGTCGACCGCGAAGAGCGTATTGTTCGGCGTGATCAGCACTTCGGTGATGCAGTCCAGCTCCCTGGTATCGGTGATCACCATCTCCTTTCTCAGCGCGGGATTGCTCACACTGACCGCCGGCATCGGCATCATCTTCGGCGCCAATCTGGGCACGACGACCGGGGCCTGGCTGATTGCCGGATTCGGTCTCAAGGTCAACATCGCCGCCTATGCGATGCCGCTGCTGGTGTTTGGCATCATCCTTATTTTTCAGTCGTCCAAGGCGCTCAAGGGCGTCGGTTACATCTTTGCGGGGCTGGGCTTCCTGTTTCTCGGCATCCATTACATGAAGGAGGGCTTTGAGACCTTTAAGGAAACCATCAACCTGGCTGAATACGCGGTGGCCGGTTATCCCGGGGTCCTGCTGTTCACAGCGATAGGTATATTCGCCACCGTGGTGATGCAGTCCAGCCATGCCACCCTCGTCTTGACGATCACCGCACTCGCGGCAGGCCAGATCACCTATGAGAATGCGCTGGCGCTGGCCATCGGCGCCAATGTGGGCACCACGATCACCGCGATCCTGGGGGCAATGAGCGCCAACGAGGCCGGCAAGCGCCTGGCCGGGGCGCACCTGGTCTTCAACGGGGTGACCGGCGCCATCGCTATCGCATTCATCTATCAACTGGTCGATCTGGTGAACTGGCTTTCTTCCATGGTTGGGATCGCGAACGAGGACTACACCCTAAAACTGGCCGTATTCCACACGATATTCAACCTTCTGGGCATCGTCGTGATGCTGCCGCTGCTGAACAAGCTGGTTGTCTGGCTGGAGAAGATCCTCCCGGAGAAAAAGCCCGAAGTGGACCAGCCAATGTACCTGTCCGAGTCGTCGGCCGAGTTCCCGGGCACCGCCGTGCAGGCTGTGCGCATGGAGACCGAACGGGTCTTCAAGGCCGCGCTGCGCATCGTCATCGACGGACTCGGCATGAAGAAGGACCTGGTGCTGTCCGATGCCGACCTTGAAAAGGCGCTCGAAGCTCAGACACGAGTTCATCAATTTGACATCGACGCGATGTATGAAAGGCACATCAAGGGCATCTACAGCGCCATCGTCGCCTTTATCAGCCGCACCCAGTTTTCCCGCAGGGATGAGTCGTCAACTGATTTGCAACTGCTCAGAGAGGCCAACACCCATCTGGTGGAGGCGGTCAAGGAGACCGAGCAGTTGCAGGAGAATCTGGCGCGTTATGTCGGGTCCGACAACCAGATCATGCGTGAGGCTTACAACCGGCTGCGGTTGCAGATCGGCCTCGTCGTACGTGACCTCGAAGAGATGCGCGAATCCGGCGGCGGAGTACTGGATGTTTCGTCACTGAATGCACTGAGGCTGGTGGTGGACGAGGACAGAAAAAACAACCAGGAGGCCCTGGGCGAACTGATCGCTCAAGGCACTGTCACCCCGACCATGGGCTCCTCGCTGATCAACGACAGTGTCTTTGCTCACCACATCTCCAGAGACCTGATCCGGGCCGCACAGACCCTGTTTGCAACGAGCGAAAGCGAAGTGACCGAAGCGGGCCAGCAAATCGAGCTGGACGAGAGCGATCTCAACGAGATTGCAAGACATAGTGACTAGACATGGAAAAGATCAGATGAAGAGAAAAAAACTGCTACAAGCCCTTAGCGAACTGCTCGGGCAGAAGAAGAGCAAAAAGCTGAAGCATCTTGACGAACTAAAGACGTTGTTGGCGAAACTCGAGGTAAAAAGGATCGAGCTGAAGGAAAGGATCCCGCTGGAAAAAAACAAGCGCAAACGCAAACGTCTAGGCAAGGAACTCGAGGTAATCGATGCTCAGCATGCGAAAGGATTAAAGAACCTGCAGAAACTCGAAAATCCGTGATCCCGGTCAGAAATAATGAGCAGATCGTGGCAATCTTTGGGAAGAGCGGTTTGAGCATCTCGCGAAAGGATCATGGAATCCACATTCATACTCAGACTTATTTCGTTGACCCTGGGTTGGAGGATATATGGCTGACAACCTGTATGCCACGGCGACTGAAATACTCATTCATGCCGGAATTCTCAGGGCAAACTACAAAATTGACAGCGAGAGTGCCGAGATCATCGCATCCATCGCAGAACTGATTCGACTCAGGTTGAAGTCCAATAGTCCGAACTATCAGGAAATCGCAGCATTGGCGGCCGACATCAACAGAACGATCAAAGAGGCAACAACGTCGGCTGCCGGAGGCATTTACTCATGAAGAAAGCCAAGTTCGAAAGCGAGCTTTCGAATCTCGATGAACTCATGCAGAAGGACCTGAAGAAAAAGGAGCGGAAGCAGATCGTCGAACGTCTGAAAGAATTGATCGAGAGGGTGGATAAGTATGCCGACCGCGGCAAGCTCCCGAAAGAAGCGGCGCTGAGAATTCGCATTGACCTGCTTCACCTGATAAAGCAGTTAAAGAATAACGATCAGGACAAGGAATGGTCGAGAAACAGGCTCCACGACCTGGTTCAACATATCTTTTCGATGTATCGATCACGACCGAAGTCGAAGCGCGGTGCAGATACAGAGGAAAAGCTAATGACATTGTTATTCCGGTCGTTCAGATGAGGCTCTTCGATCCGCATCGAGCAGTTTTCTGAACATACTTCAGTACGCATCTGTAAATCGGCACCACAAACGCGACCTGACTTACGCTATCACCGCGGATCGCCTTCATGCCTGCAAAGTCTGTTGTGGCCTGATCTGACCACAACACACAGGCTAAGACTGGGGCAACTCCCCGCCATCGGGTGCTTCGGGCGGAACCCTCGAACCACGTTCGATTTGCATGGGCCCGCGGAAATGGACATCGCGCTGCGGAAAGGGAATCTCGATACCCAGTTTGTTGAACGCGGCATTGATGGCGCGATTTATGTCGCTGGTCACGTACCGACGCCGGTTGATATCGTGGATGATGACGCGCAGCTCGAAGTCGAGTGAACTGTCACCGAAATCCAAAAACAGCACGTAAGGATCCGGCAGCTGGGGATTGCCTTTGATGACATCCGCGTTGTTGCCGGCTATCTCAAGCAGGGTCTTGATGACGGTCTCGACATCACTGCCGTAACCGACACCAATCGGTATCTTGATCCGCCCGCACGTATTTCCCAGTGTCCAGTTGGTCACCTGGCCGGATATCAAGTCCGAGTTGGGCACGATGATGTCGGCCCGGTCAAATGTTCGTATGGTCGTCGTGCGGATGCTGATGCGCTGCACGTAGCCCTCGGTGTTCCCGACGACGATCCAGTCGCCGTTTCTCACCGGTCGCTCAACCAACATTATTATGCCGGATACGAAGTTATTGACGATGTTCTGCAGGCCGAAACCGACGCCGACCGACAGCGCGCCGGCGATGATGGCAAGACTGGCAAAGTTAATTCCGGCGAACGATAGCGCCACCATGACCGCAATGGCCACGCCGACATATCCGAAGGTCGTGACCAGCGCGTCCCGCGCGCTGGGTTCCATGCGCGTCTTGACCAGCCATTTCGTATTCAGTCTGCCTTTGAGCCAGCCGGTCAACGCCAGCAATATGGCGAAGACCAGGATGGCCCAAAGCAGTTGAGTGGGGACGATGTTCACGCCACCGACCTGGAAGCCCTCCGTGAAATAACGCAGGATATCGGCGGTAATCTGCTCATCAGGGTCCCAAACGCGCAGCACCAGCAGGGCGGCCGCGATCCAAAGCGCAAGGTTGACGACCAGCCGCAGCCAGCCCAGGCCGGGCACGTAGTCCCCGTCTTTGAGACCGATGGACCGACGCACTGCTTTTTGCCAGCGATAGCGCCCCTCATCAAGGCCATCGAACAGGTCCGAGAAAAACTGACTCACCACCAGTGCGAGACCGAGCAATATCAGTGTGTAGGCGATGCCCGTTATCACCAGCGCGCCGAGGTTGATATACCCGATCGTGCCAGCGACCACGCCGCCTAACAGCGACAGGCTGATCAGCAGCAGGAGCGCCCACTTGTCACGCCAGCCTTCGAGCCGGCGTAGCAGCCAGACGACCCAGATGACATTCAGGACAAAGACCCAGCCGATAATCTGTCGGGTCAGTGCGAACATGGTTTCATCGAGCAAGCCGTCCGCGTGGAGTGCCTGCATAAGCCACCTGAACAGCACGATCAGGGCGAGTACGCGGCTGCGCCGGCTGAGCGGAATCGCGACGGCTTCCGGAAGCGGCAGATACTGGGTCGCGGGTGGGCAGGGGTTGAGCAGGATTCTGATACCGGCTGCGATGACAAAGAATGCCAGCAGGCCGTACATCAGGGTGAGGACAAACGGCAGATTACCGCCCGCGTACGGGATGAGTGTCACATAAGCGGTGACCGCCCCCAGGGCAAGCAGGATGGGCGCATAGCTGACGCCACAGGCCATGACCGCCTGTACAAGGCCGGCGGCGACTTCCTCTTCCCCGACCTTCATTTGGGCCGCCCGGGCCCGAAGGCGGCGCGGCACGATGCGGCCGAGGATGAACCCCAGCAGACCAACGGCCGCGGCACCGGCCAGATGAATCGGGTGGACCGCATCCCAACCCGTGGATGTCACGGCCAGCTGCCTGGCAAAGTCCAACCAGCGTTTCCGCTCATCCAGATTTGCCTGCAACACGCTGACCAGGGTCGGGCCACGGGTCAGCAGTTGCCGGGTCTGCAAGCTGCTCAAGTAATCGTCTACATCTGATTCCAGATCGTTACTTCTCAGCAGCATCAGTTTGCAGATGGCGATACGTCCTTCCAGGCTGTCTTTCCTGCTCTGCAGATCCTGCAGCTGCCGGGCGATGGCGGGAGAAAACGGCGCTTCCGGTCGTTCTGCGGGTTGGGTCTCTCCTGCCGCTTTCGCCTGCGTGTCCTTGGGCTTTGCGGGCTGGAAGACAGCGAGTTCGCTGTCCAGTATCTCGATCTTTGGTTGCGCCTGTTGTACGCAGTCCTGTGCACTGGAACGCACCGTGGCGATTTCTTTCTTGAGCGCTTTCAGTTCCTGCGCTGTCGCCGTCTGGGCGGTAGCGAACTGATCTTCGAGCCGTTCGAGTGCGGCCCGCGCCTGTGGCAGTGGCAGTGGCAGAGCGTCAGATTTCAGTGCCCCCGCTGCCTGAACCGGGATCATCAGCGACACCAACAGCAGCAAGGCCCATAGCTGGCGGCACGCAAAGCGGGAGAAAAAAAGGGCACTCGCTTCGCAAATCACCATGTTTCAATCCTGGTGCTCGAAGCACAATGCAAAAGCATCAAACATCTTAACCTGCCCACCAAATAACAGAAGCTGAATGACGTCCTCGCTGCGATTCGAGACACTCACCGCCAACTTCCAGGAGGGGTCGACTCCTGCCTGTTCACGAAATCTTATTTTTATTCAGGCCAGAGGCACAAGGTAAACTTGAGGGCGCCTCTAACATCCGGGACCTTTCTCAGTCGTCTCGCTATATCAAAGACAAATAGATGTTCAAATGACCGGGATAGAAAGAGACTGTCCACCACTGCCCGAACATGAATTCTGCTCCCGAAACCATTTCCAGAAAAAGACATTCAGCGAAAGGCGCCGACGCTTGCGCCGGTGCTGAACGCGGGCCAATGACCCCGTCACCGCGAAGTAGGGCCACTTCCGAGGAGCGGCCATTCGCTGCAGCCTTGCGCAAGTATGGCTGTTGTTCACGGCTCATCATATGCCCGCCCTCGGCCACAGGTCTGCGGGTATCCAGTGGAATTCATTGAGCAGGCGTCGGACGAGCGTCGAGCTTGCCACTGGGCTGTCAGGCTTTTTTCACCTCGGTCTGACCATTTCGCGCCAAGATGAAACTGCGGGATTCTGCGGGGGAGTCGGGGCAGACAGCATGGCTATGGGCATTTGAATCATGGACCGAGGGCCTCGGTTTCATGCCCCAGTCGTGGTTTCAGAACAGGCCCCGGCGGTAATCCCGCGGCGTCATGCCTGTCAGCCGCTTGAAGGCCCGAGAAGAATAAGCCCGACATGCTGTCTTGGCAAAGCGCTGTCACAATAGTAATTTGAAAAACCACCTTCCACCGGTGGTCGTCGGGCGTCGCGCGATCGGGGATTCGCGAGATACATTAGCGCCTGCCCATGGCATCGCGCCTGGCGCCGAACACGCCGCCCGCAACACCAAACACCAACCCTAGACGGAGAATACGATGACCAACAGACGCGACCTGCTTACCGCCGCAGCCCTGATCGGACCGCTCTCATTGGCGATGCGATCCGCATAGGCGACCGATGGGGAGCCTCAGGAGCCCAAATCGACCTCCAGGATGGCCGACTTCCTGTTCGTGCAGAACGCGAATCGCGTGACCTATGCCGATGGCAAGCTGACGCTCGAGGGGGTGAACCCGGCGACGGTGATGTTCTCCGACCGCCCGGAGCGCATCGCCGGGCACATGGCCACGGCCCGATTCGTCCCATTCTGGAGCGAGGGCAGTGACAGCTTCCTGAAGGACCCGCCGAACGCAACCTTGTCGTTTCTGGAAGACGAGGCGCTCGAAGATGCAGTGGTCGAACTGCGCGATCCGGTCCTGGCGGGCAACGACCTGAGCTACCAGATCAAGATCCTCGAAGGCACCGTCCCGTCCAGCGCCGGCGCTGCATCGCTGTTCATCGACATAATCGGCATGCCGCTGACGCCGGTGTCCTTCGCGGGCGCCCGTCGACGTGCCTGGCGGCGTGCGGTCATCTATTGAGCAACTTCGGCATTTTTTCGCCCACTGGTAATGGCTCATGTACTGGGTTGCGATACCATGCAAGCCACGCATCCACTTCTTCTGACGGTTGTCACAGGTATTGACGTGCTGAATGCGGAAAATGCCGCGCTGATCGGGGCTAATGGCTGGGCTCGGAATACAGTAATCAAAGATCACCTGGATCGAACCCGACAAATGAGACTGAATTCAGTAAGGCGAAGACTCTTAAACAGCCAGCAGTGACAGGCCTGCGGGTTCGAGAGCAGTCGCGGGTTGGTCCATAGACTCAATCACAAATTGCGAAGACTCGTATGAGAACACGACTTCTGTTTCCGATCCTTCTTGCCGCTGCCGCCATGCTGTTCCTCGCTTCACCGCTGTCGCTGGCGGAGCCCGACGAACCCGATCCAATTCCGTCCGCATCGGTGACGAAGGAGAAACTGGAAGCCAAAGTCGCAGAAACCGAGGCCGCATCGGGGCTGGTGGAAGAGGCCAAAAAAGAGCTTCTGGGTCTCTACCGCGAGGCATTGGTCAACCTGGAGGCCGCGGAATCCGATACACAGTCCGCGGAAGAATATTCGCGCATCGTGGATACGGCACCCGCGCGTATCGAAGTGCTGCGCGAGGCCGTGGCGGATCTACAGACCCGGGACCCGGCCGGTGACCTCGATGCTGCCCTGTCTGATCCGTTGCCACAGCTCGATCAGCGCCTGCAAAAGGAAAAAACCGATCTTGCTGCGGCCAGGGCCCAACGCAGCGATGCCGACAATCAGGTCAGGGAGCTGTCTGCCCGTCCGGGTCTGATCGGGCAAAGGCTTGTGTTCGCGCGCAAGCAGCAGGAAGAACTCGCCGCCCAGCTCGGGTTGCCGCCCCCGGAGGGCGAGGACCCTGCGACCACCGAGGCGCGCGAGTGGGTGCTCGAGAGCAGCTTGCAGGCGCTCAACGCTGAGATCGGGAGGCTTGACCAGGAGCTGCTAAGTCAGCCTGTCCGGCTGGATCTTCAGGAACTCGAGCGCGACAAGGCGCTTGCCAACAAGGAATGGCTCGGCAAGCGGGTGGAGATTCTTGAGGATCTGGTCAACCAGAAGCGTGCGGCAGAGGCGGGCGAGACTCTTGCCCAAGCCGAGGCCATCCGCGATGAGGCCGAGGGCAAGCACCCGATGGTGGTGCGTCTGGCCGAACGAAATGCAGTGCTGTCCGAAGAGATCGCCGGCTCGCTTTCCGTGTTGGGCAGGCTGACAGAGCAGGCTGAACAGGCACGCAAACAGGCCCGCCGGATCGAGACGGACTTCAAGACTGCGCAGGAGACCATCGATATCGGCGGCCTGAGCCGGGAGCTGGGGCAAATGCTGTTGCAACAGCGCCATCAGTTGCCCGATCTGCGGAGCTTTCGTCGGGAGGCGGAAGAGCGCGAAGCGATAGCCGCCAGGATCGGTGTGCGCCGCTTGAATCATCGTCAGGAGCAGCGCCGACTTGGTGACATGGATGCCTACCTTGCTTCACTCGTGACGGCGGAGGCTGGGGATATTTCTCAGCAACTGGATGCTGAGCTCAGGGGCCTGGCCGGGGAGCGTCAGGCAATTCTCGAGAGGGCCATCGAATCCGACGACCTTTATTTGGGCAAACTCGGTGAGTTGGAATCCACCCAGCAGCTCCTTTATGAGCAGGTGAAGGGCTTCGACGAGTTCATGGACGAGCATCTGCTTTGGGTGCGGAGCAGTTCGCCCGCCGAGCTTGCGGGAATAGGCGCATCGCCTGAAGAGGTATGGCGGATACTGTCACCCAAGGGGTGGTTGGAGGTGGGACGCTCGCTGCTCCACCAGGTGACGCATGCCCCGGTATTTGCGCTGCTGGTGCTGGTGCTCGCCGCCTTGCTTTGGTGGCGCAAGCGTATTGTCGCTGCGATACCACCACTTGGCGCATCGGTTGGCAAACCCAGGGTCGACCGGTTCTCCTACAGCGTGCAGGCGTTTGTGCTGACGCTGATTGTGGCGGCCGGCCTGCCGCTGCTGATGTTGGTGACCGGCTGGCAGCTCAAGGTCTCCAGTGAAGGCGCCAGATTCTCGCTCGCGGTGGGTGGTGCCCTCATGGCCGCCGCGGCTCAGGTCTTTTTCCTGCGGGCCCTTCGTATGGCCAATATTGACAAGGGGCTGGCCGCGTCACACTACCGATGGCCCGCGGCGAGGGTGCAGTTGCTGCGAACCGAACTGGATCGTATGACCTGGATCTTCCTACCTGCCTTCATGGTGGCCGCGGTCGCCGTTCAACTGGATCCGCTGAACGGGGGCTGGGCTATCGGAAGAGTCGCTTTCCTGGTATTGGTCGGCTCACTGTCTTTTGCATTTTATCGCCTGCTGCATCCCGTAAAGGGCATCTTTGCGTCACCGTCGGGTCGCGAAAGCCGACGCACCACACTGCGTCTGCGCTGGTTGGGGTACCTGGCGCTGGTTGCCGCGCCGCTGGTGCTCGGGATTATTGTCATCCTGGGCTATCTGCTTGCCGTGCGCACCTTGTTTGGCCTGTTGTTAGAAACCACCTGGCTGCTGATCACGGTGTGGCTGCTCTGGGAACTCGCGCGGCGTTGGTTGTTGATCGCCCAGCGCCGCCTTGTCTATGAGGCGGCGGTTGAAGAGCGCCGGGCGCGTTGGGCGGCCAAGCACGAGCAGGAAGAGGAGCATACCCAGGACCATGCGGCATTTCTGGAGATGGAAGAGCCCCAGATCGATCTCGTCGCCTTGAGTGAGACAGGTCAGAGACTGCTAAATACGGTGTTCGTGTTCCTGGGTGTGGTCGGCCTGTGGATGATCTGGTCCGATGTGTTCGCCGCCCTGAGGGTCCTGGATGATGTGACGCTCTGGCACCAGACCGCCGTGGTCGACGGTGAGGAACAGTTGGTCCCGGTCACACTGGCCGATATCGGCCTGGCGGCGATCTATGTGCTGGGTACCGTCGTATTGATGAAACAGTTGCCGGCGGTGCTGGAAATCATCCTGCTCCACAGCACCGAGATGACAGCACCCGGCCGCTATACGGCCACGACCATGACCAACTATCTGATCGTGACCGCCGGTGCCATCCTGGTATCGACAACCATCGGCGTGGAATGGTCCAAACTGCAGTGGTTGGTTGCAGCCCTGGGTGTGGGTATCGGTTTCGGACTCCAGGAGATCGTGGCCAACTTCATCAGCGGGCTGATCATCCTGTTCGAGCGTCCGATCCGGGTCGGAGATATCGTTACCGTCGGGGATACCGATGGGGTCGTCACCAAGATCCGCATCCGGGCAACCACCATCCGTAACTGGGACCGCAAGGAACTCCTGGTCCCGAACAAGGAGTTTATAACGGGCAGACTGTTGAATTGGTCACTGTCGGATCAGGTAATGAGAATCGTGGTCGTCGTCGGCGTGGCCTACGAGGCCGATGTCGACAAGGCTCACGAGTTGATGATCGAGGCCGCGAAAGAGAACGAATATGTGATCCAGGACCCGGGCCCGGTCGTCAGCTTCGAGGGCTTCGGGGACAACGCTCTGACCCTGCTGCTGCGTGCCTACATCGACAACCTGGATCATCGCCTGGCCACCGTCACGATGCTGCACAAGGCGATCAATACAAAGTTCAGGCAGGCAGGTATCTCCATCGCGTTCCCGCAGCGGGATCTGCACCTTAATACACTCTCGCCTTTGCAGGTTGAAGTCGTCGGTGCCGGTCAGGCGCCGTCCGGTGAAGTCAAATAGACCCGGCATGCCCCTCGGAGCCAACCCCATGTTCTCAAGACTGAAAAACTCGCTCCTGTTCCGGCTCGAACAGACCATGGTCCGCGGGCCTGCCGCGCGCTTCGCCCTCCTCCTGACCCTCGTCGTACTGGTCGCGACCGTCGCGGGTTTGCTGGCGCACGCGCTCGCGCCCGGCTTCGAGTCCGCCGTGGATGCCATCTGGTGGGCCTTCCTGCGCCTCACCGATCCAGGCTACCTGGGCGATGACCAAGGCGTCGCCAAGGCAACGATATCGACGGCGGTAACCCTGCTTGGCTATGTCCTGTTTACGGGGGCACTCATCGCCATTCTCGTACAATGGCTGGGCGAGACCATGGACCGCCTGGAGCAGGGGCTGACGCCGGTCGCCTTCGACGCGCACTTCGTCCTCCTGGGCTGGACCAGCCGTGCGCTGACGATCCTGCAGGAGATCCTGGTCTCGCAGGGACGGGTGGAGCGTTTCCTGCACCAACGGGGGGCTCGACGCCTGCGCGTGGCCTTGTTGGCCGAACGCGCGGATGCCAGTCTCGGACAGCACATCAAGCTCGAGCTCGGCGCCGATTGGAACGACCGCCAGATCATCTTGCGCAGCGGCACCCCGCTGCGCCTGGACGACCTTGCGCGGGTCGATTTCGCCCATGCCGGCGCCATCCTGATCCCAGCCGCCGACACCACCGCGAACAGTACGCTCGACGCCGACACGCGCACGGTGAAGACCCTGATGACCATGGGCGCCGCGCTGGAGGAGACACCACCCGAGGAACCGCCGCTGGTGGTCGTGGAACTCCAGGACATGCGCCATGCGAGCACCCTGCGCGCCCTCTATCCCGGTCCGATGGAGATTATCGCGGGCGACGAGACGATCAGCCGCCTGGTGGTGCAAAACGTCCGCCACCCGGGACTTTCCCACGTCTATGGCGAGTTCCTCTCCGATGCCAGCGGCAGCCAGATCTACGTCCGCGAAGGGCCACAGCTTGCGGGCGTCTCCGTCCAGCAGCTGGCCTATGCCTTCCCCGAGGGCGTGCTGCTCGGTGTCGTGCGCCCCAGAGGAGACGATTTTCAGGCGCTGCTCAACCCGCCCGACGACCTGCGGCTGGAGGCGAACGACCGCATCGCGGTCCTGGCCCCGAGCTACGGGGCTGCGGCACCGCCGGAGACGATCGACGCGGCGCCCGACCTGCCGGAGAGACCCGCGCCCAAGTTTGAGGGGCTCCCCCGGCGGCGGGTGCTGGTGCTGGGATGGAACCATCGGGTCCCGGCCCTGCTGGAGGAGTTCGCCGCCTACTCCGAAGAGGCGTTCACCATCGACATCGTATCTGAGGTGTCGGCCGCCAAGCGCGAGAAACGTATCAAGGCCAGGGCGCTATCCACGGAGCATCTCGAGATCCGTCAGCTGGAGTTCGACTACACCGTACCCGCCCACCTGGAGAGCGTGGATCCGGCCGGTTACGACAACCTGGTCCTGTTATCCAGCGAACGGCTCGAGTCCGACGCCGAGTCGGACGCGCGCACCATCCTGGGCTATCTCCTGCTGCGGCAGATGATGGAGGGCGCGGCGAAAGCGCCGCCGGTGCTGGTCGAGTTGAGCGATCCGGACAATGTGCCCCTGTTCGAGAACCGGCGTGGCGAGGTCATCGTCAGCCCGCTCATCATCAGCCGCATGCTGGCCCGCGTCGCCTTGCGGCGCGAACTGCGGGCGGTGTTCGACGAGCTGTTCGGCTCGGGCGGCAGTGAGATCTTCTTCCGCCGCATCGCGGACTGCGACCTGGCAGAAAATCGCAACGGATCCGAAGTCCCTGACGCAGTTGAGCGCATTTACAGCTTTGCCGACCTGCAACGGGCCGCCGACGCCCGCGGGGAGATCGCCATCGGCATTCGCCGGACCGGACACGAAGGTAAACCAGGCGGCGGTGTACAGCTAAATCCCGGTCGCGACGAGCGCCTGCGATTGAACGAAGACGACGAGATGATCGTGCTGACCACCTACCGGTAGACGGGAATCCTGGAGTGAAGATGTCGCGAAGGGCCTGAAGCCGACTTTACGGCGTCAGGACAGTCTGGATGTGACCTGAGGCGCGTGGTGGCATCAAGCTGACTGCCACTTGAACGCGAAAGCCTTGACTATCATTGCCATGCGGGTGTCCCGCAGCCGCAGTCACCACTGACGACAGGGCTCCAGAAATTCAAAGGCACGCTTGGAAATCAACCCCATACCCACGGCTGCGGCGAAAAACCCGACGATCCGGGTCGCCGCGCTGTCCATCAGGTTCAGACAGACCGGGACACCGCCGATAGCTGCAAGCGAATGCTGATAACATCGCTGAAAATTAGAGGATGTTTATCGACAGACGGCTGCTGACGGGCAGCAGCGCAGGATATTCACCAGCAAAACAACCACCAGGAACTATGGATCAATGGCCAAAAAAAACCCAACGCCAGACAATGAACAGCAAAAGATCGCCATGCATGTGCGCTACGAAAACATGGAAACACAATTCGCCTCACAGTTCGTCGTGAACTCCACGCGCGAAGAGATCATCGTTAATTTCTCGCCAGGACCAATCGCAGATCCGCAGACAAACCAGCAGTTGCTGCCGATCAATACGCGGATCGCGATGACGCCGCATGGGGCCGCCCGATTGGCACAGACCCTCAGCAATGTGCTGAAGAACCTCCAGGCCACAGCGCAGCCGAGGAAGGTGGACGAGGAAAGCAACCCGGAAAGCCTCAACTGAGCCAGGCACGTTAACGCCCGGCAGATGTCTCGCCACCTGTTCTGGCTCGTCGTATTGAGCGTGACCGCGGCCGTCGCACAGGCGGTCACGCCCGGAAAATTGGCAATACCGGGGATCCAGGGTGGCGATGATCGCACCCTGGTCGAAGGGACAGATTATCCCTGGGGCGCGATCGGCCGGCTCAACAACACCCTCGGGCCCTTCTGCACCGGCACACTGATCGGGCCACGCCAGGTGCTCACCGCCGCGCACTGCCTGTGGAACCGCCGCACCCGGACCTGGCTGCCGACCTGCGCCCTGCACTTCGTGGCTGGTTATCAGCGTGGCGGCCATCTCGCCCATTCCCTGGTCGTCTCTTATCAACTGGCCGACGGCAAGGGGGCGCGGCGCAAGGGGCTATCGGGTGGCCCAACGCAGGATTGGGCGGTACTGACCCTGGCAGACGATCTGAGCGGCAAGGTCAGTCCCCTTCCGACCCTGTCGCTGGACGGGACATCGCTGCAAATCTACCGGCAGCAGGGAATTTTCAAGCAGGCCGGCTACAGCAGGGATCGGCCGCATATCCTCACCCGCAACAACCGATGCAACATCGTGGGGCTTGCCAGTGGCGACCTGATAGCGCTGCACGAATGCGATGCGACCTTCGGCGACTCGGGTTCGCCCGTCCTGCTCGAACGCGATGGCACGTTCCACATCGTCGCGATGCATGTCGCTATCAATATCAGGACCGGCCAAGGGATCGCCGTGACGGGCAAGGCGTTTCACGAACGGCTTCGGGCGATGAAAAGGCCCGGCCCGAGCGACAAATCGATCAAGGCCTGCGGTATACCTTCCCAGGATATGGCATCGAAAGCATCGGCCTGAGAGTTCTCACACCGCCAGGAACGCCTCGGAAACCGTGTCTGAATCGAGATCCGGCCCGATCACCGGCGGAAAAACCGGGGCTGTTCCGTTTTCGCCCGGGTTACCGACCAAGGTGACGTTGCCGACCTGGGCCACCGACACCTGCGTCCGGTGCTTCTTGGCCCAGTATCCACCCCTCGACTTGGCGCACTTCATTATCCTGGGGCGCGCCCTCGTTGCGGTAGCCGAGCGCAACCTCGATCATCGACATGATGCCCAGCATCGCGTCGAAGGGGTCCTCAGCGGCCTTCTTCTCCCCAAAGCCGTCCCGGATCATCCGAGAGAGCTGATCATCGACTTCAACCTCTCGCATCATCGCCCAGTCCAACAGCTTCCCCGCCTGCGCCTCCCGTCCCGATTGGGACGTCTTGCTCCAGCCCCTGCCAGGCGGCGTGAGGCCGAGATGGACGCACGCCTCAGCTGGGTAAGTCTCAGCAACGACCAGAGCTCCAGGCGCAATCAGCTCGGCCAACGAGCCGTCAAACGGCCAAAGACGGAGGTCGAGGCTCTGGCCGGCGATGCCAGGACCCAGCAAGTCGCGCCAGCCGATTATGGCAGCACGCCCGACCTGTTTGCCTCCAAGGGTCCAGAAGAGTGGCGAGGCAGCTCCGCGCGTCTCTGTGGGGTGCTCACATCGTCTCAACAGCGAACGCATCGACTCCACGCCCAGCCCATCGACGAGGTGACACTGCTTTGTGCCGCCTGGACGGAAGGGATAGAAGGGACGCCGGATGCTGACCTCATCTTGCCGTTCAGCCGGGCGGTAGAAATCGGACCAAGGGCCGTGCCCGAACTCAAGCAAAGAATCCTTGAAGTGCGTTATCCCTGCTCGCTCGGCATATGCCACCGGCAGACCGATGGGAAAGTCATAACCGACGAGGACACTTCCACCGTTGGAAGGTTGCGCCACCCGAGCCCAGAAGGTCCGGAGATCACCGACGGGTTCCGGTGGCCGGATGATGTATCCCCCGCCCTGCCTCGACGCCACACACATCCATCGCTTCTTGGAATCGGAACCCCAGTCCGCGTGAACAAGCCGGTCTGGTGGAATCAACTCAGGCTTGCTCATCGGCATTGATCTGGACCACCCTGCCCGCAATCATGATCCTCGCGGCGGATCGCCAGGTGCCTGACATGGAAGGATATGGGGACGGTCACTTCAGGGGAGCTCTAATAATTCCGTGCAAATCAGTATTGGTGATCAAACAGGCTCGGCTGTTCGGCGCTTCCTTGCGCCTCACCCCTTCGGGGCTTTCGCGAAACATCGCTCCAGGCGATGTTTTCAAGGCGCGGATCGCACGTAATAGCTGGCTATTGCGAAGATTCGCAACGCAGAGCCTAGATTTTTTGGTTCGTCAGTAAAAACTGTGGGCAAGTTTTGGCTCCGGTAACTTGCCAAGTGCATGATACAAGGCGATTTCTGTCGCTTTAAAGGTACGGAATCCATACGATTTTCTCATGGTGACTTTGGCCTTGTTGTTTAACCCCTCCACGACGCCGCTGGAGAACCGCTTTCGAGCCCGAAAATAGTTCAGCACCAGTTCGCGATGGGTGCGCATAGTACGCGCAAATTTCTTCATCGGTTCGATCCTTGAGCGCATGGTCTGAGTGCTGAACTGGATCAGTTCTTCGAGACACTCACCGACGATACGATGCCGCTGAATACGGTGTCGGAAGCCGCTTTCTGCCGGGCGCGGCAGAAGCTCAGGCCTGAAGCGCTGGCGATCTTGAATGACACCTTGGTCGATGCAGCGAACGCGCAGATCGCCCAGCGGCGCTGGCAAGCTTTCCGCGTGCTGGCGGTCGATGGTTCGACGGCACGTCTGCCCAATGCGCCTGCGATCGCGGATTACTTTGGCGGACCACGCGGCAGCGGTGTGCCATTGGCGCGTTTCTCCCGCCTCTATGACGTCCTCAATGATCGAGTGATACAGGCCGACATGGCGCCCTATCGAACCGGCGAACGCGAACTGGCGGCAGCCTACCTGCTGGATTCGAAAACCGACGACCTATTCCTCTACGATCGCGGCTATCCAGCCTTCTGGCTGTTTGCCTTCCACCACGCCGAGCAACGCCACTACTGCGCGCGCGTGCGCCACGACTTGCATGCTGAGGTGACCGCCTTCGTTGCCGATGGCGTGAAGCAGCGCACGGTCACGTTGATGCCGAACCCGACCAGTGCACGGCAGTGCCGAGACTATCATCTGCCGAGTGATCCGCTGCGGGTCCGTCTGATCCGAGTCGAGTTGAACAACGGCGAGGTGGAGGTCTTGGCCACGTCGTTGCTGGATGAGAAAGCCTATCCGCGTCGCGCCTTCGCCAAAATCTATGCGTTACGCTTGGGGATCGAAGAGAACTATAAACGCGAGAAACAGCGTCTGGAGATTGAGAACTTCTCCGGCCGTTCACCCTGGGTCGTGCTGCAGGATTTCCATGCGAAGATTTTTGTGCAGAATCTGACCGCAATCATCGCCACCCTGGCGCAATGGCTCGCCGATGAACGGTATCGGCATCGCCAACATACCTATCGGATAAACTTCGCCAATGCGCTGTCGAAGATGAAGAACAACCTGGTGCGGTTGTTTTTATACACTTCACCGTTGGACCTGTGTTGGCGGCTATTGCAACGTATGGCCGACGTCGTTGAGGCGGTGCGTCCTGGCCGCGCGTATCCACGGAACTTGAAGAAGGTCCGTGTGCCCGGATTCCAGCGACAGTACCGGCGGACGCGATGACACCGCGCCTAAGTTAATGACATTGAGCTTACGCAGCGGGTTGGTTTCTTGTGCAATTAGCGGGTTAATTTCTAATGTCATTCCACAGAAAAGCCAATGGGCGGAGTATCGGGGTCTGATAAAGATCAATCGAAAATGGCTCAGCCGGTTTTCGCGCTCAATCGCCGAAAACATCGCCTACAAGAATGCTGAACGGCTGTTCGGGCGCAAAGGAAGCGGTCATCTCTTGGGAACACTTTAACCGTACACCGCTGAGTCGATATCCGGCCGCAACGTGGTGGTCTTTTCAATGATGTCAGCTGCACGCTCAACCCATGCCATCGAGATAGACGAATAACGCGAAGAACGCGGCGCCAACCCACAGCAAATTGTAGATTACCGCTCTGAGCGCAAATAAGCGTGCCGATCCGATAGACCGAAAATCGACACGCCTGGCAATCAGATAGCGTCGCCGGACAGAACCCGCGACATAAACCACGAACAATGCCGTCGCAATCGTGAGGAAGAGCGTCACGTAATCCGAATCCTGAGTTACCCCCAGGGCGCGCTGGATGCCGGTCTTGTAGGCACCATCGACGATCCAAATGGCGATAACTGCCAAAGCAGCGGCGATTGGAATGACAGGTATGACCAGAAAGCGGTAGCGCCAGCCGTAAAACCCGGGCTTGTGCGAGGCCCGAGCGCTGGCCTGGATAAACATGTGGGTCAGATCGTTCTCGTCGAGCTGTTTCAGTTGCTCTCGCGTGATGGTCTTTTCCAACCATTCGACTGCGGCGAGCAGCTGCCTACCGCGTAGTAGCTGTTCAGGCGGCCTGCCGGTGGCATCCCAATATCGAGCCAGCTCGCCGAGCCGGGTATGCTCCCGCACCCAGTCAATGTCGGTCAGCAGGGCAGCGGCCAGTTCACCCACAGCGGCATCAAAACTGACGTCAGCACCGCCCGGACCGCTGCCGTTGAAAAAGATGTAGTTGATTTTGGCAATCACGCCGGGGACGAGATGCCCTTCGACGTCCCGGCATACGATTGGCACCAGACGCTTGCCGAGGGAAAGCGCACAATCGATCTCACGCGCGCAGATATCCGACTGCGCGGCATCGGGGCTCAGAACAAAGACTACGGCATCCGATCTGGCAATAAGCTGATGAATGCGCTCCCACCAGTCGACTCCCTTCTCGATCGCCGTGCGATCTACATAGACCGTCATGCCGCGTGCGCTAAGCGCCTTTTCCAGCGCTTCGACGAAGTCCGCATCGCGACGACTGTAAGAAAGGAAGACCCGCGTCTCCTCCTGTGGGGGTGTTTCCGTTGCTGTCGTCATATCCGCGCCAGAGCAGGTCACCGTCGGTACTTTACGCTAAATGGCGAACCAATCCGATGACCTCAGCATCAAGCTGATACCGTCGCGAGAATCGAAGCGACCCACTCTCTTCACCCACGAATCCCAAACACCCCGTTCCCCGTGGGCATTCTTACCCCACTACTTCATAATCCGCTGAATTCCTTCGCAATCACCAGGACAAGCCCTTGAGCCACCGTCCTAGGAAAAGGTTCGGCCAGAAGCGTTGCCCGGCTTAGTTTTACTGCGTTTTCTGCGGAGTTAGGGAGGTGGGAATGAGGACTGTCGACAGTTTTGCCGACAACCGATAACGGCCTTCACGAAAGTAAACTGTGTCCCCTTTTTCGCTTCACCCGACAGCAGCCACCTGATTAAGGCCCTTTTGTGACTGCTGCAATCACCTATACCCCGTGGCGCAAGTAGCGGTCTTCGCTTGGCTATGCCGGACTAGTGCCTTTCATCGGTTGTGTTGCGACGCTGCTGACGACGGATGACCTCGCTCAGGGCGTCATTGTGGAAGACGGACTGCAATACTGCGCCGCGGCGATCGCGAGCTTTCTGGGCGCGGTACATTTGGGGGGTGGCGGCAAGCGATCCAGAACGTCGCCACGCACGCTTGTGTTGGAGAGCGATGCCCTCATTGCTTGCATGGATTCTGCTGTTCTTTCCAGCCTATGATGTTGTTGAGGAATTGGCGCTGCTGTTCGCGGCAATCCTTGCAGTCGACCGATACCTCTTGCCGCTTCCCGACACGTGATATCGGCAGATGCGTCTGCGGCTATCGATAGTGGTAATAGTGAAGCTGATGATCGCTGCGCTCACGGCATCGCGGACGGCCGTGCAAGACCACAGAACTTGGATGCCCGCTAATGGCTTATACGCTACCACCCACAGAAAACGTCCTTTTGCTCAAGATGATCGACTCGGTTGAAGGCGATGTCTAATGGGGTAAAGAGCGCATGTGGTGCAAAGCGGAAGTTCTCTACGCTAATCCTTTTTGCGAACGTCGTAGCAATGCTCGTAACGAAGAAATCTATTTGCCACCTGCAACAACCCGCCACATGACAAGCGTGTGGAAACGGCGGCTTTTACGCACACTCGGTACCTTGGGAATTTTGGCCGCCTTCCCTTTCTTAGCATGGTTTGCGCTCGGCTGGATCGAGGTAGTGCCTTCGATGGTGGACACGTTCGGTGCAGTAGGGCTGCGAACGCCTGCCGCCATCACGGTGGGAGGTCTGCTGCTTGCCGCTATCGGATTCTACGATTTGTAACAATCGAAAAGATATGAGCTGTAAGAAGTCGTGATGGACTTAGCGACCTTAAGACAGCATTTTCTGGAATAAACACAGGAGACACAAATGTTTAGGCTATCAGACTTCTTTATCCTGCTGGCGGTAGCAGTGTCGTTTGCGGTTTCGGGTTTTCTTTGGTTCAACGGCTACCAAACCGAAGGGCTATTCACGGCCATTTGGGTGCCATCGATTTTGGCCTTCGGCATCTACTTCAAGTTGGCGGCGCTCAGCGCGAGGAGTGAGCAGCAATGAGCGGAAACATGTTGTTATGGGTAGCGATATTTGTATTCACCATGTTGGCAATAGGTCTCGTGCTGACAATTTTGGAGTTTCGCTACGGTCAGCCCCGTCGCCAAGCCGACGAAGCGCGTGCGAAGCAGCGTGCTGAAAAGGCCGGGCACACCGATGCATCGTCTCGCTGACCTGATGTGACCATCCAAAGGCGAGTCGATATGCACAGACCTGCGTGCGAGGTTAGCGCACCAAAAGCGTCGCGACGTCGCCGACTAGTAACTTTAAGGGGTACGTTCCACACGTTGGAACGTACCCCTTAAAAAGGAGTTGTGGTCAATAGTGGTGTTCAGGGGATTTGATCAGTCGGCGTGTTGAGTTGCATTGAGTATTGAGCCAATTTCCCAGAACCTTTGCATTTCATAAGGACCGACCTGGAAAACTAGAATTCGACGGTGATCAGCATCATATGCCAGTTTCAGCGGGTTAGTTTCTAGGGAAGGTCTGATCAATTTCCGCTGACGGCGTCATTTTCGGTAAATCCGTGATCACTCATTCGAGAAACGCGAAGATTCACCTCAATCCGTGGTCTGCAGGCCGTTTTGATGGCGCTTTCCGTGCTATTCGCTGTCAACAGCGAACTGCAGGCGCACCTGTCCTATGTTGCGCGCAACAATCGCCTGCGCACCATGTACAAATTCACCAGCCCACAAGCGACAAACAACCTCGTCGCGTTCTTTTCCAAGCCACGGTAGCGCACCTTGCTGAATCCAAAGACGCGCTTGAGTACCAGAAATGGGTGCTCGACTTTGGCCCGCACTTTCGACTTGGTCTTGTTTTTTGCCTTGTCTCCATCGCTCAGCGGGCAATTGCGGCTGCCCTTCTTTTTGGTAAAGTCTTTCGCGTCGGGTGCCCGCTCTCGAATCGTATCGCCTTGCCCTGCATAGGCTGAATCGCCCCAGATGCGCGTTTCATCACCATGCAGCAGGTCTTCGAGCATTTGGCTGTCATGGACATTCGCCGCTGTAGCGGCGACCGAGTGGATCAGCTTCGATTGGCTATCGACACCAATGTGCGCTTTCATACCGAAATACCATTGGTTGCCCTTCTTCGTTTGATGCATCTCTGGGTCACGCGCCTTGTCTCTGTTCTTGGTCGAACTGGGCGCATCGATAATCGTCGCATCCACGATGGTACCGGTGTTCACCTTCATGCCGTTTTCCTGGAGGTATTCGCCGATCAAGGCAAACAGCGGATCGCCCAGATTGTGCGCTTCAAGCAGATCACGGAACTTGCAGACCGTGGTCTCATCCGGCACGGGTTCCCGACCCAGGTCGATACCCACGAAGCGCCGCATAGCGCGCGAATCGTACAATGCTTCTTCCACCGCAGGATCTGACAGGTTGAACCAGTGCTGCAGGAAATGAATGCGCAGCATACGTTCCAAACCGACCGGTGGGCGGCCTGCACCTTTCGGCATCGGGTAAAACGGCTTGATCACTTTGCACAGGTCGCGCCAGGGAATGATCTGATCCATCTCGTTGAGAAACTGTTCCCGGCGCGTCGGTTTGCGAAATTTCTCGAACCCTTCGTCAGCGAGCGTATGTTGTCGCATTCAGCAATTCCCCGATTGGCTTCGATGCTATGAACGTATTATGAACCAGCCATTGAATAAATCAGAGCTTCCTTAGGAATCCACGTTAACCGTGCAAGATCCTACTCCGAGGCCCGACACGAATCGCCGCACCAGTAGTGCCGTTGCAATATAAGAGGAAATGCAAAATGGTGAGCGAAGCAACGGAAGTGGTGCTGCGGGACGCATGAGAAGAAGATTAATCCATAGTTGCGCACGGCGGGCGCCGCCCTACTTCGCGCGCGCCAGCAAACCTGGTTGGCCATCGATTCAATTTTCAGAAGCGGCCTCCAGCGACATTCTAAGATACGGAATACGCCAAGCCCCCTGCCCGACGCCGTCTTCCCCGTGCATGCCAGCAATCAGGGCCGGCATCGCGGCCGCCTCCAGGCTTCAAACTCGACCCCTCTTGCATCCAGGTGAGTGAGGATCTTCTCGATCACTGCCGGTATCTTCGCGCAGACCTCAGGTCCTGGAGGGCACCGATCACCGGATAGTCGGTCTCCGGGACTTCGCGCAGTGTCACCGCGGGATTGTTGGGCCTGGGCAGGGTATCGAGGGTGTGTTTGCTCGGCATCACAAAATGGACGCGCCACTGCCCCGCCGATCTCGCCATGCTCACGGGTGCGGTCATGCTGATCTCTTCCGACTGGGCAGCCACGCATCGGCGCAGTCATGCTGATCTTCTCATTGCCGCCGCGCCGCAGTTCGAAATTGCCGGTCCGTTCCAAAACCGTATAAGTGGGCTATTCAGTAGCCAACGCGGCCCCCGTGAAAAGCACCAGGACCGGCCCGCGACGATGTTCGTACCACATGCGTGCCCTGTGTCCGGCCTTGCGGCGAAATACCGAAAAAGACCGTGAGCCGAACCGCCTGCAAGCCAAGCGTTCAGGAACGGTGCCAATAGTCGAGCGGAACCTCATCGACCAACTCGAGGTGTTCCGGATTTACACACAGCCGGTTGCGACATCTCTGCAGCACAATATTGTCGTCTATGCACCGGACCGATGAACAGCTGATAGGCGGCGCGAGACGCACTCACCGTCTTGTTACCGTCGTCGGTTTTCAGCATCACCCGGCCGTATCCCCCGTTCGATATCTGCCCGTTCCAGACCAGGCAGTCTGTCGATTCTTGCCGTTGGGTATTCAACAATAACTTCCGCTGGTTGCGGGCCTTCATGTGCGGGTCGCTGTTCATACAGCCTCCTCATTTGCATCGTCTACGCGATCGCTGGCTGGTTGTGCTTGCGGCGGCTTCACGTCGGACCCTTGATCTGCAAAAACCGGCCCAACGCCAGCAGGGTCAACACGATAAGACCGAACGGATAGGGAAAAACATCAATTGCAAACAGCAGCAGGGTAACGGCCAAAGCAATCAGAATGTAAAGTAACGGTTTGTCCATGGCCTCCACACTACTCGCAGGGTACTCGGGAACACGTTTTTCGTGCTGTTGGCTTGACCCGGACAGACCCCATTTTGGCACGGCGCTGGCGAATGGGCGGTCGATTGCCTGGTCGACCTATCGGTGAAGCCTCGTTTCGCCTGAGACTTGTCGTCGCATTGCTTGCGCTAATCGCATCGGTTGCAAGAGCGGGTCACCGGTGAGGGGGTGGCGTGCAAGCGTACGAGCAATCTGCACCACCTTTTCGGCGACCGGCACACGCAGCCGGCAGCCGCCACAACTCTCCAATCGACTCCGGGCGTTCCCTGCGATCCCGTCGCCCATGGCCACGCCCTCTGAATTGAGAAGAAAATACCGTTACTCGACTGACTCAGGCCTCTACCACCACGGTTGCACGCATCATCGGATGAAGCTGGCAATAGTATGTGTAAGTGCCGGGCTCGTTGAACGTGTAACTAAAGGTCTCACCAGCGCTCAGCCGTGACGAGCCGAAGCTTTCGTCGTCGGCAGTGACGGTGTGCGGGATACCTTCGCTGTTGGTCCAGGTGACTCTGCCGCCAACTTTGATCGTTATGGTGGGTGCGTTGAAGCGCATCTGCGATATGGTGACCGTGGCAGCATCTGAGGTCTCAGTCGATGCCGCGGTCTTCGCCGGAGCCGCCGCGGGTATCGCGTTATTGCTCCGCCCCGCGTCGTACCCGCGTGTCATCCCGTAACCACCCGGCGCATTTGGACGCCCCATGTGGTTCCCGTAACCGTACGGCCCCATCTGGGGAGGTTGCGGAGGCAGCGGTCGTGCCGGTGGCTCGGGGCGTTGCGGTCGCGGCGGGTACGCCATTTGCGGACCGCCGTATGGTAGGCCATATCCGGCACTGGGGCCGTAGCCTCCGCCGTATGGTGCGCCGTATCCAGCACCTGGCCCGTAGCCTCCGCCGTATGGTGCGCCGTATCCGGCACTTGGCCCGTAGCCTCCTCCGTACGGGGCTGCATCGTAGCCGCCAGCAACAGCATGGCCAGCAATTAGGGCAACCGAAACGGCGGCAATACCGAGAATTCCGCTGATCGCAATCTTCATCCTCTTTTCCTCTGACAAGCTTTCGTCCAAGACACAAATTTTTTCGCTCCCATGGAGCGCTTACGGATTACGAATATACCGAATCATCCGAAGCTATAACCGTTCAGAATATGGACAAATTGGCACGCGCGGCTGGTATGTGGCCGCACGGCAGAGCATGACCTTAGAGAAGTCGACAGGCGATGACCCACGCTGCCGTGTGCAACGTCTGCTGTGAGGTCATTGGGACGGTTGGATCGCCCGCACACCCGCTTAGAGCGGGCCTGCCGAGATCGGGCAATCGTTCATCGCGTTTGTGCAGAACGGCCTAGCGAGCAGCCGCCTGCAGTAGCGATCGCCGCAATTGCCAAAGCGCATCTTCTGGGCGGACGCCATTCGTCCGAACGATTCGGATTTCTCGAATTATTACTGTACATGTTTCGAATTGTTGGAATATTCAACGTTCCTTATATTCAGCCCACAAGAGCTGAACAACAGGAAAGGCTCGTTGGAGGCAAGATGAATAACGAATTTATGCAGATTTCGCCGATGGATTTGACTCGTCGTCTGAAAGGCGACTCGAAGGGCACCGTACTCGATGTCCGTTCGCCGGCTGAGTACCGGGCTGGACACATTCCGGGCGCACGCCTTTTACCTCTAGACGAACTCAAAGCCAGCAACCTTGCTGACTCCGTTGATGATGCCGGCCGTGAGGCGGACAACCCGCTCTACCTCACCTGCCATGCGGGCCAGCGCGCTGAAAAGGCTGCGCAGGTACTGCGTGAAGCTGGGTTGGAGCATCTGACGCTGGTGCAGGGCGGCACTGAGGCATGGCAACAAGCTGGCCTACCGCTAAACAAGTGTGGCACCGCCCTTTCGCTGGAACGTCAGGTGCAGATCGCGGTGGGAAGCCTACTCATCCTCAAGGTTTTCTTTGGCTTCACAGTGCATGAACTGTTCTTCGTGGCAGGCGCAGCCATCGGTGCCGGTCTGATCGCTGCAGGAATCACCCGCTGGTGTGGTATGGCGCAAGTGTTGGCGCGCATGCCTTGGAACCGCCGTCGTGACTGCGGTCACCAGGCCCAAGCCGGATTGACCGCGCATCCGAATGCTAGCTCATAAGGAGATTAAGATGGTTTTTAGACAACTCTTCGATCAGACCTCGTCGACATACAGCTACCTGATTGCGAGCCGTCAGGGCGGTGAGGCTCTGCTGATCGACCCGGTGCTGGATCATACTGACCGCTATGTTCAATTGGTCCGCGATCTCGACCTGCGTCTATTACTGGCAGTAGACACGCACATCCATGCTGACCACATCACAGGCCTCGGACAATTGCGCGATCAGACTGGCTGCCTCACCGCGATGGGCGAGATGACGCAGGCTGAATGCCTAAGTACCCGCTTTGGCGATGGCGAGAAGCTCAAATTGGATGGTGTCGACATCCAGGCAATTTACACTCCTGGCCACACCGATGACTCATACAGCTTCCTGCTGCCAGACCGTGTGCTAACCGGCGATACACTGCTGATCCGTGGCACCGGTCGTACCGACTTCCAGAACGGGGATGCCGCTGCCCAATATGACAGCCTTTTCGGGCGCTTGTTGAAGTTGCCGGCAGACATGTTGGTCTACCCCGCGCATGACTACAACGGCATGACCGTTAGCAGTATCGGCGAGGAGAAGCGCCACAACCCACGCCTTCAAGTGACCGACCGGGCGGCTTATATCGCCATGATGAACGGCCTGGTGCTCAGCGACCCGAAGATGATGGACGTTGCCGTGCCGGCCAACCGCAAGTGCGGCCTAGCAAGAGCAGCGTGACCGGAAAGCAGGATCGCCCTCACGGATGACCGTGGCAGCAACGTGCCACATTAACGTCGGCTTGGTTCTGATTTGGGGGGTATTGGCATTGGGCCGACTATCCGCACAACCGGTGGTGTTGAGGGTAGCGTTTTCGGCCCGCAGTTCTGAATGCGACGAGGAATGCTTGAAATCACTGACCGTCACCGCTACGCAAGCCGGTTGGCTTTATTAGCAGGAAGCAACATGCACGATGCCTATTTCTGGATCGCCTTCTTCGGCGCGCCCCTGTTCCTTACGATGGTGACAGCCTTTGTTTTCCGACCGTCTGCGCGTGAGCAGTACCGTGAAGCCAAGCGCGTCATATTTGCGGAAAAGATGACTCATCCTCCACGCGCATCACATCGATACCACGGCAGGCGGCCTGCGAAATGAGATCCGCGCACTTGTCGACAGTTATTGCGTGCTCATCGGGCACTGGAAAGTTCGGCCGTCCAGTGCCCAATTACTGACACAGACCTCAGTGACAGTTTTCCAGTTTCGGCCGATGCGCATCGTAATATGGGGTGCCCAAAATTTAGGACGGTCGCTCATGGAATAAATCATTGAATTGCACTGAACATTCAACCTCTTTTGCATCGAAGCTTGACCCGACGACGAAATTCCATTTGTTTGAAACCTTGAAGAAATGCATGACTCGAGGTGGTCCACGCAAGTGCACAATATCAGCCGGCTTTTCGGCCTTTTCTGATCAGATTATGTGATGGACAAAGAAAAACCCCCTCAAACAACTTGAAAATTATCCGAGGGGGCTGTCTCCTGTTTTTCGACCAAGAAACACAGAGAGACAGCAACAATGTGCCACGCCTTTTTGACGATGCCAGGTTTTATCGCTCCTTGTTCCAGCTCGATCAGGAGATCGCCGCCGATGTTCAGGCGGGCGGTTGTCGGCACTGCGGTGGCCGGCTGCATGTCGCCGGCTATCCGCGTAAGCCGCGCGGGTTCGTTCGGCCTGGATGCGTCCTACCAGTATCGCCTGAGTTTCTGCTGTGCCAGCGATGGCTGCCGACGTCGCACCACGCCGCCCTCGGTGCGCTTTCTTGGCCGCAAGGTCTATCTGGGTGTGATCGTGGTCCTGGTGACAGCGCCTGGAGCATGGCCTGACACCCGCAGCGCCGAGCAATTGATCGAGCAACTGGATCTGTGGCCACAGACCATCGCCCGCTGGCAGCGCTGGTGGCGGGAGCAGGTCCCGGCGACGCGTGTTGGCGGGCGGTGCAGCGACGCTTCATGCCACCGATCGCGGCCGCGCCTTACCCGGTGCCTTGCTGGGTCGATTGGACGGGCGATGATCTGGTCGTACGTCTGCGCCGATTGCTTGGCTCTGCTCGCCCCATTGACCACCACCTCTTGGGCAAGCTCCTTGAGGGTGGTGATCGATCCGCAGAAGATGTGATCGTCAGCGCTGGATCCGGCATGCCTAGACTCCGGATTCTTCATCACCGGGAGTACGACGATGCCACTGAAGCCGATGATCCGGATCGCTGGGCGCGGCTAGCGCTTTGCGATCATCGGCCCGCTGTTGGCCGCGCCGCCGCCACGGGGCAAGTTGCGCGCGGCGATTGCAGGCGCTGGCGGATAAGACTGGACCCATCCGATCGACGGCACGGCCTTGCGCTTTGAGCTTCGCCACGCTGGAGCGTTGGTACTATGCCGGCCAGACAAGGCCGATAGACCCGGTGGCGGCCCTGCGCCGCCAACCACGCGAGGATGCCGGTCGCCTCCGCGCGCTGTCGGCCGCGCTGATCCAGACGTTGGAGACACAGTACCAGGCCCATACGGGCTGGACGGTGCAGCTGCACTACGACAATCTGGTGGCCTTGACCAGGCGAAGACCGGCCCTGCAGCCCCTGCCCTCCTACGGCACGTTGCGGCGCTTCATGAAGGCGCGCGGCTGTCAGCGCAAACGCGCGCCCCAAACGCGAAACCCCCGGCGCTCAGCCAGGCCGCGCAACGCCTGGAGCAACTGGAGGTGCGCAGCTATGAGGCAGAGTATGTCCACGGTCTCTGGCACCTCGACTTTCACCACGGCTCCCGCCGCGTGCTGACCGCCAGCGGGTCGCTGGGTCACGCCGCTGCTGCTGTGCATTCATCGACGATCACTCCCGCCTGATCTGCCATCTGCAGTGGTATCTGGACGAAACGGCCGAGGTGCTGGTCCACGGCCTGTCCCAGGCCCTGCAGAAAGCGCGGCCTGCCCGGGCCCTGATGACCGACAACGGCGCGGCGATGCAGGCCGAGGAGTTTACCGCCGGGCTGCACACGCTGAGCATCCTGCATGAGACCACGCTGCCGTACAGTCCCGTATCAAAACGCCAAGCAGGAGACCTTTTGGGCCACGCTGGAAGGTCGCCTGATGGCGATGCTCGAGGGTGTGAAGGAGCTGACCCTGGAGCGGCTCAATGAGATCACCCAGGCCTGGGTCGAGCAGGAATACCACAGCAATCGCCACGCTGAGATCGAGCACGACGCCGCTGCAGCGCTTTCTCGATGCCCCCGAGGTGGGACGCGACTGCCCGGACAGCAAGACCGCTGCGCCAAGCCTTTCGCTGCACTGTCAAGCGCAACCAGCGTCGCAGTGACGGCACCGTCAGCCTGGCAGGGCAAGCGCTTCGAGATCCCCACCCGTTACCGCCATCTGAGCAGCCCACGCGTGCGCTATGCCCGTTGGGATCTGCGCGCGGTGGAGCTGATCGATCCCGCGCACCGGCGCCGTTGCTGTGTCCGCTCTATCCGCTGGACAAGGCCGCCAATGCCGAGGCGGCGCCGGCGCGTTGCGATCCGCACCGGCAGCACACCGCACCGCCGGTACGACGATCACCCGCCAAGGACGACTGCCGCCGCTGCTGCGCAAATGTCTGGCGCGACTACGCCGCCACCGGCTGTCCGCCGGCCTATCTGCCCCAACCCGATCTCGCAGAACGACATCATGAACAAAAAACTGCTGGCCCTTTATGGCCTGAAATGGAATCCCTTCTCACCGGAACTGCCCATCGAGGCGTTGTATGCTCGACGCCGAAAGTCGAGAGCTTCTGCTGGCGCGTCGAGCAGGGACTGGTCCGCGAAGGCGGCTTTGCCCTGATCAGCGGCGATCCGGGCACCGGCAAGAGCGTGGTGCTGCGCCTGCTGGCCGAACGCCTGGGGCAACTGCGCGATCTGACCGTCGGCGCCATCGCCCACCCCAGCGGCAACCTGGCCGACTTCTACCGCGAGATGGGCGATCTGTTCGGCGTCGAGCTGCGACCCACAACCGCTGGGGCGGCTTCAAGGCCTTGCGCGAACGCTGGCTGGCCCATCTGGACAGCACCTTGTTGCGTCCGGTGCTGTTGATCGATGAGGCCCAGGAGATGCTCCCGGCGGTCCTGAACGAGCTGCGCCTGCTGGCCAGCGCGCAGTTCGATTCGCGCCATCTGCTCAGTGTGGTGTTCGCCGGTGATGGCCGCTTCAACACCAAGCTGCGCCGGGAGGAGCTGCTGCCGCTGGGCAGCCGCATCCGTACCCGCCTGATCATGGAGTATGCCAGCCGCGAAGAACTGCGCGCCTGCCTGAAGCATCTTCTGGACAGCGCCGGCAATGCCAGCCTGATGACCCCGGAGCTGATCAACGCGCTTGTGCGATCACGCCGTCGGCAACTACCGCGTGCTGACCGGCATGGCCGCCGAACTGCTCGCCACCGCCGCCCAACGGGAACTCACCCAGCTCGACGAAAAGCTCTTTCTCGAACGCTATGCCAACACGAACGCGAAAGCCCGCAAAGCCCGTTGAACCCGACCAGGAGACTGCCCATGAAGCCCCCACCTTTTGCAGATCGACGATGTCCCGGCGCTTTCCGCTGAGGCCGCCGCTCAATGCCTCGACTTCGTCTACGCCTTGCTCACAGCCTTCGAAAACCACTACGCGTCTGAACTGCGGCAAGCGCAGCAGGCGGAGGATGACTTACAGCAGGACCTGTTTACCCATCACCATACGGCGTTTGACGACGACGTGTCGTTTTGAAACCCATCACCGGATGTCGATAGCACCGGCATCCATGCCGAAATCGGCACCATCAGATAACTCGAAAACGTCCACATCGATTATCGTGATCACGCTCATCCAGTGCCCAATTACTGACACAGACCTCAGTGACAGTTTTCCAGTTTCGGCCCGATGCGCATCGTAATATGGGGTGCCCAAAATTTAGGACGGTCGCTCATGGAATAAATCATTGAATTGCACTGAACATTCAACCTCTTTTGCATCGAAGCTTGACCCGACGACGAAATTCCATTTGTTTGAAACCTTGAAGAAATGCATGACTCGAGGTGGTCCACGCAAGTATGCAAATCTGGGGCTAACGAGCACGCAATTCAACGGGACAAATGGGTC
>CAVWEI010000028.1:0-13704 GCA_963753845.1 uncultured Gammaproteobacteria bacterium | reverse complement strand
TCTTCGGTCATGGGGTCGTGGTGTTGCTGCTGATCGTTCATCTCCTGCTGGGCTACCGCGAGCTGCGGGACGCCCGGTACTACGGCGATGACCCCCTGGTCCATCGCCTGCTGGGTCTCGACGCTTGCCGGATGTTGCCACCTTGAGCCGGACGCTCGCGGACGCCGACCCGGTGTCGCGAATCTGCGACGGCTGGTCAGGCACCGGGTTCTGGAACAACTCGGCGCCTTGGCGCCTGCCCGCATCACGTTGGACTTCGACGGCTCCGTGCTGTCCACCGGCCGCTTCGCCGAAGGTACGGCCGTGGGTTTCAACCGGAAGAAGAAAGGGCAACGCAGCTACTACCCGTTGTTCTGCACGATCGCCCAGACCGGACAAGTGCTGGATGTCTGGCATCGGCCGGGCAATGTCCACGACTCCAACGGTGCCAGGGACTTCATCCTTGCCTGCGTGCGGGAAATCAAGGCGATTTTGCCGCGCAGCACGGTTGAGGCACGCATGGACAGCGCCTTTTTCAGCGACGATATCGTCCGCATGCTCGACGCCGAAGGAGTCGAGTTCACCATCAGCGTGCCCTTCGAGCGATTTGCTGCCCTCAAGGGCTTGATCGAAAACCGCAAGCGCTGGCGCCGCCTGAACGGCCAATTGTCCTTCTTCGAGACGAACTGGAAACCGGAAAGCTGGAAGGATCGCTTCCGCTTTGTATTTGTCCGCAGCGAAAACCGCAAGCAATACAAAGGCGCGGTCCAGTTGGATCTGTTCATCCCCTATGAATACGGGTATGACTTCAAAGTGATCGTGACCAACAAGCGAACTTCTGCGAAAAAGGCGCTGACCTTCCATAACGGCCGCGGCGCCCAGGAAGGCGTCTTCGCTGAACTCAAGTCACACACGCAGATGGACTACGTGCCCACGCGCAAAAAGGCCGGCAACCAGACCTTCCTGCTCTCGGCCATACTGGCGCACAATCTCAACCGGGAAATGCAGATGCTTTGCCACGAAAAAGAGCGCAACACTACCGAGAAGCGGGCGCCGTTGTGGTGTTTCGAGCGGCTTGGCACCGTGCGGCGCAAGCTGATCCAGCGTGCCGGCCGTCTGACTCGGCCTCAGGGACAACTGACGCTCACCATGAGCGCCAACCCTGTCGTGAGATCCGAGTTGTTGCATTATCTGGATGCCCTGAAATCCGCCGCATGACCGTTAGGTGGACCGAATTTATGCAATGATTGGGTAAAGCCCAGAAAGTAAATCGTCTCTGGGCGCTTTCTCCCCCCTCTTGCTCGCATCCCGTTGGGCAAAGCGACCAAACTCAACGAGCTTCGTCTTCGTCGGTTCCAGCTCAAGGCCAAACTTCTCCAAGCGCTTGCGCAGGGCATTCTGCAGGCGAAGGGCGTCCGACCGATATTGGAAACACACGACAAAGTCATCGATGTACCTCACCAAATAGGCCTCGCCCTCTAGACATGGCTTAACCACTCGGTCAAACCACAGGTCGAGTACATAGTGCAGATACAGGTTGCTCAGCAAAACGCTGATCGAACCGCCTTGCGGTGTTCCCTCCTCGTTTGGACGCAATTCTCCGTCTTCCAGAACGCCCGCCTTCAGCCAACGTCGTATCAGGCTGAGTAGGCGCGGATCTCCGACTCGAAGGTCCACAAAGCGAAGTAGCCATCCATGATCTAGACTCCCGAAAAAGTTCTTCAGATCCGCCTCCAGTACCCAGCTTACCTTCTTCCCCGCAATGACCTCATTCAGGGTTGCCAAGGCATGATGGGCACCCAACCCAGGCCGGCCACCAAACGAACAGGGTAAGAAATCCTGCTCATAAATGGCAGATAACACCTGGGCGGTACTGCGCTGGAGTGCCCGGTCATTGACACAGGGCACGCCCAACGGACGCTTCTCCTGCTTACCGGGCTTCGGGATGTAGACCCGCCGGATGGGCGGTGCCTGATAACCCTGGCGGTGCACGGACTGAAGCATCGGCCCAGCCCATGTCCCGAATTCCTCTTTCGCCTCCGGCACCGTCTGGCCATCACACCCCGGGGCTGAGTGGTTGGGTATCTGATGCAGACTATCCCACACTCGTTCCCGCGTGACATGATGGGCCAATGAGGTAAACCGAAGCTTTGGTTCACTCCGAGCTTTCGCTGCTATTCGTTCAAGTCCCGTTTCCATGACTGGTTTATCCTCTCTTTGCATAGAGGGCCGTAACCTCCCATTGTATGGAGCCCATGTTTCCCATGAACGATTCAATGTCTGCTGGCCGCTTCCCCATGTAGTCGGCTCTCCCGACCCCGGAGTACTATCAGCCAGTCTGACTTCCACCAGATCATCAGGTCCTCCTCGCATTGTTAGCTCGTCAGACCCTACAAGCTCCGCTTGAACCCGGTGGATCTCCCTTGTTCACATGAAATCCTTCGACGGCATGCCGACGGTTGTAAGTGCCGACGAATTCCCGCGGTTATTTGCCGCGGACCCATGAGGGCGGTATCGGCGATGGCTGCGTAGGAGACGCCGCGCCGACTCAACGTTGGCCGGTCGCCGGGTGCGCATGGGCTGACAAAGAGACGGGAAAGAGGTAAGAGGAACAGGCCGAAGAGCCGGGCGTAGCGCCAGCTCTGATTTGGACGGTCACGACCGACGCTACGCCCCCACCGTGCAGTCGCACAGCAGGGTCAGTGTGGCACCCAACACCCTGTATTTCCAGTGCTCATCGGTAAGGGATGCCGATGGACTCCAGCGCACGGCTTTTCCACTGCGCCCGTTGTCATTGCCAGGTCATCCTGTGTCGCCGCTGCGACCGGGGCCATGTCTATTGCGCCAACGGCTGTGCGCATCAGGCGCGTAGGGATTCACTGCGACGGGCCGGTGCACGCTATCGGGCGACCCGTCGTGGGCGCCTGAATAATGCCTTGCGCCAGTGCCGATTTCGCGCCCGGCAACAAAAAGTAACGCATCACCGTTCCGCACCGGTGGCGGCGACTGCTGTACTCCCGGTGAACGTGACAACTACCGGACAATGGCGCGCGTAACGGCCCCTTGCACCGCGCAGACCTGATCCATTGCCACCGCTGTGGCGGTAACTGCAGCCCGTTCTTGCGCCGCGACTTCCTCCGGTCCACCGCGCGTGTGCGTTATCCCCCGTGATCGCCCGCGCGCTCTCGGAGACACGATGATTGATAAAGCCACGGAGGCCAAGATCCTGCGCCACCACTTTGTCGAGCAGTGGGGTGTGAATACCATTGCCCGGCAACTGGGTATCCACCACTCGACCGTCGACCGGGTACTGGCACAGGCGGGTCTACCGAAAGCCGAGCGGGCCCGACGGCCGTCGATCGTCGACCCCTACCATCCGCTGATCATCGAGACACTGGCGCAGTACCCGACATTCAGTGCGGCACGCCTGCTCGGGATGGCTCAGGCACGCGGCTATACCGGTGGCGCCAGTCAGTTGCGCGCCCATGTCGCGCAATTGCGACCGCGTCGCCCGCGCGAGGCCTATCTGCGCCTGAAGACGCTGCCCGGCGAGCAGGGCCAAGTCGACTGGGGGCATTTCGGCGCACCTGCCGATCGGCCGCGCCAAGCGCCCGCTGATGGCCTTTGTCATGGTGCTGAGCTTCAGTCGGCAGATCTTCCTGCGCTTCTATCTCAATCAGCGCATGGACAACTTTCTGCGCGGCCATGTCGCCGCCTTCGACGCGTTTTCGGGCGTCCCGCGGGTCCTGCTGTACGACAACCTGCGCTCGGCCGTGCTTGAGCGCCGTGGCGAGGCGATCCGCTTCCATCCGACGCTGCTCGATCTGTCGGCCCACTACCGCTTCGAGCCGCGCCCGGTGGCGCCGGCCCGGGGTAACGAGAAGGGTCGGGTCGAGCGCGCTATCCGTTATATCCGCGAGAACTTCTTCGCCGGGCGGACCTGGTCGGACTCTGGATGCCCTCAATGCCCAAGCCGATGCTTGGTGCGCGGGCGCGAGTGCCCAGCGACCCTGCCCGGAAGACCCGGACCAGCGTGTCGCTGAGGCCTTCGCTGACGAGCGAGGCCCACCTGATCGCCCTGCCGGACAATCCATATCCCACCGATGAGCGGGTCGAGGTCAGCGCCGGCAAGACGCCGTATGTCCGCTTCGACCTGGTATGTGGCGAACAACAATATGTTGAGTAAGCTGCCTATGAGCGGCAGTTCTTCATGTTATTCAATCTCTTAAACTAACGAGCGGTTTGTTTAGCGTGACATATTTCTCTGTCGCTTCCTCAGATCCATAATCGGAGAAGGCAGCATGTTGAAGAACTATGTGTTGAACAGTCGCACTTGCGAACGCTACTACCGGTCAAAGGCTGGCCCCCATCTCGACCCATTTGTCGAGTGGCTATCGGTACTGGGTTACCAACACCAGACTGTTCGTCGACGCGTTCGTGGCGCAGTTGAATTTGCGCAATGGAGTGAATCGAGTGGGTTGAAGGTAGAAGAGATTGGCATTGATACTCTCAGTGACTTTGGTCAATTTCTGGCAGATCAAGGTCAACTACGAAGCGCATCTGGCGACTATAAGTTGTGTTTCTTGGGTGCCAGGAGTTTCCTGTACTTTCTGCGAGATAGGGAAATTACACTTGTCCCCGCAAGTGAACCAAGACCCTTCTATCCGAATTTGTATAGTCAGTTCAGCGCCTGGATGTTGGCGCACAGAGGGGTTGCGGAATCGACACTGGCTGGTTACCGGGCCATTGTTCTGGATCTGTTGTCGAGAATTGGGGAGCAGCCTGAAAAGTATACGGCTAAAGGGTTGCGTGAGTTCGTTTTGCATCGAGTCCAGCGGCACAACAAGAGCAGCGCGCAGAATGTAATTTCGGCCATGCGAATGTTTCTGCGATATCTGGTCACTACCGGACGCGTTGATCCAATTTTGGAGAATTCAATTCCGAACATTGCTGCTTGGCGACTCCAGACGTTACCCCGATTTCTGCCAGCCAGTGTTATTGATGGTGTGATCAACTCCTGTGACGCTAACAGCCTCCTGGGAGCACGCAATCGTTCAATCTTTCTTCTGCTTGCGCAGCTCGGATTGCGCGCAGGCGAAGTAGCTGCCTTGGCCTTTGATGACATCGATTGGCAAGATGCGACATTGAGAGTTCGCGACAAATGTCGGAGGGAATCAAGACTGCCAATGCCGCAGGCTGTTGGTGATGCCCTGCTGCACTATCTTGAGAACTTCCGCCCTCATGTCGCGATTGAACAGGTTTTTCTTTCAACAGTGGCCCCACATCGTGCCTTGCGCCGAGTCAGCGTCAGCCAGATCGCGACACGGGCTTTACGGCAGGCAGGGGTAGTTTCGCCTAAGCTTGGTGCGCACATGTTCCGCCATTCCATCGCTACGACATTGCTAAACGAAGGGGTTTCGCTTCAGACAATAGCCACTGTACTGCGTCATTCATCTTTGGAATCGACGCGACTGTATGCAAAGGTTGATCAAGCCTTGCTGCAGGAGGTCGCTCTTTCATGGGCTGAGGTGACACCATGCTAGTGGAAACTGTCACCTCATATATAGCAGTGAGACGTGCTGTCGGGTATCAATTGTCTGGTCTGGAGCGCTACCTACACAGCTACGCACTCTTCGCAACGCAACGGGGCGATGAGTTCATCGTCGCACAGACTGCAATCGACTGGGCCGGGCAAGCAGACTCGCCGGAACAGGCTCATCTGCGGCTGCAGAAAGTGATTCAATTTGCACGCTATTGTCGTGCTGAAGACTCGCGACACGAGATCCCACTCAAGGGAGTCTGCCCTCGTCGTCATCGCCGCCCTACACCCTACATCTATAGCGTAGAGGAGCTGCGGGACCTGATTCTACAGGCTTCTTTCCTTGGCCCCCCGGGAAGTCTTCGACCACACACTTACAGCACCTTGCTATCCCTTCTGTCGATGACCGGACTTCGGGTATCCGAAGCCATTGCGCTGCGCCTCGCTGATTACAGATCAGAAGGACTTCATATCCGTGAATCAAAGTTCCGCAAAAGCCGCATCGTCCCGCTGCACGCGACAGGACATGCGGCATTGCAGCGCTACATCGGCAAACGCGCCGTGTTTGCTAGCAGCGACGAGGATCACATCTTCCTATCTGGGCGGCAACAAGCGCTTCGCGGATCTGTCGTTCGTAGAACCTTCCGCAATCTTCTGACAGAGGCCGGGATTGGTTCAACTAGAGCAACCAAGCCTCGGTTAATGGACCTTCGTCATACTTACGCAACAACGGTTCTGTTGTCCGGACCGAGTACCCGTGACCATGCTTGTCGCCACATGCTCGCACTGAGCACGGCCATGGGGCATTCGAGCATGGCGGCGACATTCTGGTATCTGGAGCGTACACCGGCGCTGATGAACGATATTGCGCAGGCCTGCCAGGAAAACTGCGCAAGGAAACCATCATGACGCCAATTGCTCCCCACATCAGCGTATTTCTACAAGAGCATCTGCCTCGCCAGAAAGGGGCAAGCGTGCAGACCTGTGAGACCTACGCCTACGCGTTTCAGTTGCTGTTCACTTTCGCCAGCCAGCGCTTGAGGGTTTCCCCTTCCGCTCTCTATCTGGAGCAGATCGATGCGGCAATGATCATGGACTTTCTGCAAGCCCTGGAGTCCGAGCGCAACAACGGCACACGTACTCGAAATGCACGATTGGTCGCCATCAGATCTTTTATGCACTTTCTCGAATACAGGGTGCCAGCATTGCTCGAACAAATACAACGCATTCTGGCAATACCTGCCAAGCGCATGGATGAACGTCTGATTCATTGGCTTGGCACCGATGAGATCGAGGTGGTGTTGAATGTTCCTGATCTGAGCACACGCGATGGTATTCGTGATCGCGCCATGATGCACCTGTGCTACGCAGGCGGACTGCGCGTCTCAGAACTCGTGGGTCTGCCACTCTCTGCACTGCAACTACAGTCCACGCCGCTGGTTCATGTTCTGGGTAAGGGACGGCGGGAAAGAGCACTTCCATTGTGGGCAGAAGTTGTGCGAGATCTTCGTGCTTGGTTGGCTGTCCGTGGTGATGCAGTGGTGCCCGAGGTTTTTCTCAACTCACGTGGCTCGACAATGTCCCGATTTGGCTTCGAATATGTGTTGACCAAGCACGTGCGAGGTGCCAGCAAACTCTGTTCGTCCATAGCTCGGAAGCATATTACACCGCATTCCTTGAGACACTCGTGCGCCATGTTGATCCTTGAAACGACTGGAGATATCAGAAAAGTGTCGCTCTGGCTCGGTCACGCAAGCTTGCAGACAACGGAGATTTACTTGCGAGCTGATCCGACAGAGAAAATTGCGGCGATTGAGAGAGCTACTCCTCTGAGGTTGACGAGGGGGAAGTTCAGTGCACCAGACAAGTTGATTGCATTGCTTCGAAATGGCGCTTGAATATGTGGAGTCGCCGGGTACCAGATGCTGTCGTGTGGTACCCGGCGACAACCCTGTCCACATATTGTTGTTCGCCACATACCAGGTCATATGTAGAGCTCTACATATGACCTGAACGACTACTCCATACCCCACACGTCTGTGCGCCGTACGCTGATGGTCGTGGCCTCGCTGAGCCAGGTCAGGGTGCTCGATGGCGAGACCGTCATCGCGACCCATCCACGGCGCTTCGGCAAGGGCCAGCAGATCGAAGACCCGGCCCATGTCGCCGAGCTGGTCGCGGCCAAACGCGCGGCCCGGATTCACCGCGGCCTCGATCGCCTGGCCCAGGCGGTGCCGGCCAGTCAGGATCTCCTGCAACGGGCTGCCGAGCGCGGCTCCCCCTTGACGCGTGCAACAGCCCAGCTCGTGCAACTGCTCGACGAGTATGGCGCCAGCGAGCTTGAACACGCGATCAGCGAGGCCTTGGCCAATGATGTGCCACATCCGAACGCCGTGCGCCAAGTCCTTGAGCGCCGCCGCGAGCAGCGCCAACAACCGCCACCGTTACCCTTGACGCTGCCCGATAACGACAAGGCCCGGCACATCGTCGTCCGACCGGCGGCGCTGGCGCTGTATGACCAACTCCATCGCCCATCCACGGAGTCCGACGATGACGCGACCGACTGACCCCACATCCCGTGCGGCCCTGCGCCAGCAGGTCAGCGCGCTCAAACTCCACGGCTTGCTCACCCACTGGGACGAGCTGACCGATGATGCCCTGACCTGGGTCACGCAGTGGATCGCCTGGGAGACCCGCGAGCGCCAGCAGCGCGGCCTGCAGCGGCGCCTCGGCGCCGCCCATATCGGCCGCTTCAAGCCGCTGGCCGATTTCGACTGGGACTGGCCCGCACAGTGTGACCAGGCCGCCGTCTCTACCTTGATGACCCTCGGCTTCATCACCGAGGCCGTCAATGTCATTCTGGTCGGCCCCAACGGCGTCGGCAAATCGCTGATTGCGCAGAACCTGGCCCATCAGGCCGTTCTGCACGGCCACAGCGCGCTGTTTGTCAATGCCGCCCAAATGCTCGGCGATCTCGCCGCGCAGGATGGCGACAATGCCCTGCGCCGGCGCTTCGCCCACTATGCCCGCCCCGACGTGCTGGTGATCGATGAGATCGGCTATCTGTCCTACGGTACCCGTCATGCCGATCTGCTGTTTGAGATCATCAACCGCCGCTACGAACGCAAGTCGACGATCATCACCACGAATCGCCCCTTTGCCGAGTGGAGCGAGGTCTTCCCCAATGCCGCCTGCGTCGTCTCGATCGTCGACCGCCTCGTGCACCACGCCGAGATCCTCGTCATCGAAGGTGAGTCCTATCGCATGCGTGAGGCCAAGGAACGCGCGGCGCGGAAACCCGCGTCAAAGCCACGCAAGCGTCGCACCCCGCCAGCCACCCAGGGAGACACCACACCATGAGCCTGTCCATCACACATCTGCCCACGCACTGGGACACCGCCGAGGCCTACACCGTGATCGCGTTTCTCGATGTGCTGCGGGATCAGCTTTGGGAGACCTATGGCGAGGACATCACCGCCATGCTGCAGGACGCCAACAACGCCGCCGATGAGCACCAGATCGAACTCGCGTTAGACGACGACCTGAATTTCTAGCAGACAGCGATTACCTCGGTTACCTCGGCAGCAACCGAATCCGGCCGACGCCATAACACCCAGGTGTCGGCCATCTCCGCGGCAATCAAATACTACCCGCAGAGCGGGTAGTATGATGAAAGCCCCCAGAGGGGGCTCGATACTCAAAGCCCCGCCAACCTCATCTGCTCTTGGCGCTTCTCTTCCTGTTCCTGATTCTTGATATATTCACGAATCATCTGCTCGTCCAAGCCAACGGTACTCACGCAATACCCTCTGGCCCAAAAATGACGCCCTGTGAAGTTTCTTTTCACTTGCAAATAATCCCTGAATATCCGAATCGCAGACTTCCCCTTCAGAAAACCGATCGTATTCGCCACACTGAACTTGGGCGGAATCATCAGCAACATGTGGATATGGTCCCTCATCGCATATCCCTCCACCAACTCCACCCCATGCTGGCGGCACAACTCTCTCAATATCCCGCCTATGTCCTTCCTCAACGCGCCGTAAATCGATTTCTTTCGGTACTTCGGCACGAATACCACGTGGTATTTGCAATAATGCTTAACGTGAGCTTGGCTTTGCCACTCTCTCATAATGGCCTCCTTAAAGAACTTGCCGGTTCATGGAGGCCATTATTTTCCCTGCACGCCGGAACGGCAGAGCCACTTCGAGTCTCACCGCCGGAGGCGGTGGTTTACCAAGATTTAATTAACCGCGCTTTTACGTCGGCGATAACACCCGACATTTCAATCCTGCAAACCGGAGTGGCCTTTTAGGGAGTTTCTAAATAGTCCTGCGCGAATCAGGTGGCGGAAAAAATCACGCAGAGATGCAGGATTTTGGCCGTCAGATGAACGCGCATGGATTTTTAGAAGCTTCCCTTGAGCGGGAGAAACCTACGACCCAAGACCCCTGAACTGCGTCACTGATCCGGCCCAGACAGGGAAAGTAACTCTTTCAGGTATGCCAGGCGCTGGAGAGATACATCGATTTTATCCCTGAGGTCGTAATCCGGCTCCCCGCCCAGGAGGTGCAACATGTCCTCGAAAAAGAACACGTAGAAACTGTCCACGAAGCGAATATTTCTCTGGTTATCCATAACCAGGTTGTCCAGGCCATAAAGATCAATCACGCGGGGGTTTGGCCCCTGCCGCCATTTCGTGGCCTGCGCCACGAAACGAACCAGCTGCGCCCGGGCCATGGGGTATTCCTGCAACAGACCGACCGCCTCCTCGCGATTCAACGGGTTAGCGATGTTGAACCAGACATTGACTGCACGAGCGACCACGAACAGGTTGGGTCGCCCGTTGATACAGGAGATGCAAAAAAGCGCCTCCGGCACGATTTCTCCGAGGTCATCACGCAGGGCTCGATACTGACGGGCGAGCAGACGCGCATCGGCATCGCCGTAGTGATCGAGTGGGTACTTGATCACGAACTCGGTGTAGCTATCTCCCCCACTGGCTTCCTGATTTTTGCGGTTACCACGCCATACCTGGCAGTGATTACCGGTCGTGGCGACCAGGGCAGCACGCCGACAGCTTGGACTGAGGCAGGCGATGTCCAGTGCCGGGCGGTCTTCGTCCCGACCCTCTGTCGCATCTTCGACAACACTCACAACAGTCATCATCCTCGACCGCGACCGCAAACCCCAAGTGACTGGTGATCCAACCGATCAGGGCATTGTACAAATGGGGATTGCCGGTTCCGCACATGCGGTCACATGAAACTGAGCAACGCCGCAACCGGGGCCCAACTTCGTGCCGGGACGTTACGTCCGCAATCGACGATGGTGCTAATCCGGTTGCTAATCCAGATCGTCAATGTTGGTCGGAAGGTGCCTGGGATCCAGTTCGTTCGGGTCGAGCACGTCATCGCGACTGTGCGCCACGGCGAGTTTGTATGGCAACTTGGAGCACTGCAAAGTCGACATGCCGTCCAGAAAGGCCTGCGCCTGCGGTGTCATGAACTTGCCCCGACGGGTCACGGCACCGTACGTCCGACGCGGAAAATAGTCTTCCAACGGAATGACCACCAGTTTTTCCTTACCCGTCAGACAGATCTCATTGACGATCGAGATACCCATGCCCTGTTCAACATAGCGCTTGATGACCTCCCAGCCACCGGCCTCCAGCACCACGCTATAGGACACGCCATGCTGCTCGAACACCAGATCGACCGTACGCCAGTGATTGAGCTGCCGCGGTGGCAGGATCAGCCCGTAGGGACTGACATCTTCGAGCGTGACCTTGTTGCGCCGCGTCAGCGGGTGATCCAGCGGAACGATCAGCACCTGCTCGAACGCGAACAAGGGCTTGTATTCGAGGTCCGCCTGGCCTTCGACCATCGGCCCAACGGCGAAATCCGCTGCATCCGAGCGCAGTTTGGCCAGCCCGTCCCGTCCCGTCTCGTTCAACAGCTTGATGTGTATTCCCGGATGCCGTTCCTTGAAGCAGGAGACGAACTCCGGCAGCAGATACAGGATCGTCGATTCGCCCGCAACGATGGTCAGCTCGCCGCTGTCCAGGCGACCACTTTTGCTGGCAAAGGTCTGCGCCAGATTATCGATGCCCTCCAGAAGCGGTTTGGCGATCTCGTACAACAATTCGCCGTCAGGGGTGATTCGGATCTGCGGGCCATGGCGTTCAAAAACGATGACTTCGAGCTCGCGCTCGAGGGCCTTGATCTGCAGCGAGATCGTCGGCTGCGTCAGAAAGAGTTTCTCCGCCGCGCGCGAAATATTCTTGGTTTCGACGGTCTTGCAGAATGCGCGCAGCTGTTTCAGCCGATTCTGCTTATAGCTCGGGGGTGAAATACTCATCATCACTCCATCCTTTCACAATGCCAGTCCCGTTTGCTTTGTTCGCGACTCTGACGGTCAACACGGGGATCGGCAGTCCGGATCATCGGAAAAACGCAGATGCTTGAAACAACAACGTCAAAGTTTGCCATACCAGCCCCATACCCTAGCCCAAAAAACAGTGCTCGATACCCGCACCATTCCAGTTCCGGGCACGATCCGCTCCACTCGGTCCTCCGAATCGAAAAAACTGGCGCCCGGAGAGGGCGCCAAACAAAAAGCAGAGGGGGCAGATCCTCTGCCAGGAGGGTAAGTTGAAAACCGTCAGTGGCTGGTAAACAGGCCACCGTTGACCGGGATATTGGCGCCGGTGGTATAGGCATTGCCTTCACTGGCCAGCCAAGCCACCGTGTTCGCAATCTCTTCCGGCTTGCCCATGCGACGCATCGGCACGCTGTTGATGATCGCTTCCAGGACTTCTCCGGCATCGCCTCGGTCATCGGTGTCGAGATGTAACCGGGAGAAACCGTATTGACCGTGATGCCTTTGGCTGCGGTTTCGAGCGCCACCGCCATGGTAAAACCGTGCATACCGGCCTTGGCCGCTGAATAGTTTGCCTGGCCGAACTGACCGCGCTGGCCGTTGACCGACGCAATATTGACGATACGGCCCCAGCCCTTGTCCAGCATCCCGTTGATCACGTGGCGCGTGGTATTGAAGGCACTGTCGAGATTGGTCGCCATGACCGCTTTCCAGTTTGCTTCCGGCATTTTTTTCAGGGTGCCGTCACGGGTGATGCCGGCACAGTTGACCAGAATCTCCACAGAACCGAACTTCTCGGCGATCTCCCCGATGGCCCGCTCGGAATCTTCAAAACTTGAGACATCCATCGCGGCCAGCGCAATCGTGAAACCCTGGTTGTCCATCTCCTTCTGCCAGGTCTCGGCGATTTCTTTTTCCGGCGGGAAATAACCGGCCACCACGGTGTGACCCTGACTCGCCAACTCACGGCAAATCGCAGATCCTATTCCACCATTTCCTCCAGTTACGAGTGCAACGCGTTTGGTCATTCGAGTTCTCCGTTATGGTTATTAAGCGATATAAGATAGTGATAAAACCGCCCCGTAGAAGTGGCGTTTACGCCACCCTGCGGGCGCCAGTTCAAACTACCTTTTTCGACGCCAGTTCGCCAGCCTTCTCAACGCTTTCACTGGTAAACCTGGCAGCCTCTTCAGCCATCCGGGCCAGTTCTTCGCGAACCTCGGCCATCATCTCGGCTGTTTCACGGACATTGGCCATGTACTTCTCGCTACATCCCTGGAGAAGTTCGGACTGGGCGGCCATGGCCTGCTTGTAGTCTTTTGTGGTGGACAGTACTTCGTACTGTTTGGCAGTGGACTCCATGCAGTTGTTCATGATCTCAGCCTGCTTGCCAGCCATCTGCTCGAAAGTCCGCATATTGAGCTCACCGAGACGCTTGACAGAAGCCAAGACGTTCTCGTTGAACTGGTTTACCATTTCCAGAAGCTCGTTTTGCATGGCAGTGTCTCCCAGTCAGTGTTAAAAACTTTATTGTGCAGCGCAGCAATGTTGCAGTGCACAATATCGGTCCTGTTCGGCCTTTGTCAACCCCTGAGTCGAAAAATTTTTTGCAGTACTTCGTACCGATTCATCGTTTCTGAGAGCGTTTTCAAATGCCATTGCCGCCCCCCGCAAACCGTCAGCTCGTCCATACACGCCGGATCGAATGCCGGGGTTTTCACAGCGATGACGGACTTTGGGATATCGAGGGCAGCCTTATCGACACCCGGACCGAGCCGATGGGACGTTCGGGCGCGGCAAAATCT
>CAVWEI010000027.1:0-33623 GCA_963753845.1 uncultured Gammaproteobacteria bacterium | reverse complement strand
AGGAGGTCTTTCTCGTTTTGCCTGAACCAGTTGTTTTCCAGACTATTTTTTTCCATTGCTTGGCGTTCTCGTTTTATTTGCTTGGTTTAAACGACCATGGTCCCGAAGGTTATTCGTGCCATAGGGATTAGGCGAGAAACGTTGCCAGTATAAACCGCCCCCTCGAACACCAAACATCCTGATCCCCGTGGGCATTCCTGGCGGGCTACTTCATGATCCGCTGAATTCCTTTGCAAACACCAGGACAAGCCCTTGAGCCGCCGTCCCAGGAAATGGTTCGGCCAGGCACGCATAGCAAGGCTGTCATGTCCGCTTTGGTCGAGTGCGGTCGTTCCGAACCCACCCAACGGGTGACGGCTTGGGGTCGTGAACGGTCATCCACCCGCACGCGAGCGCACAGCGATCCGGCATCTCCGAGACCGAGCCGCGTAATGACCGGACTGTGTTGATTACGGCCATTCGCCCCTGATCGACTGTTAAAGAATCCTGACATCCCGCCAGCCTGACCGGGAATGACCGCAGTGTGTTGGGAACAGTCAATGCCCCGGAAGGCGCTGCCGGGTATCCCAGCGACCTTCATAAGCGAATCCTCAAGGTCAGCTTCGCATCGCCAGCCGACTGACGCAGCGCAGCAAAGAGCGCGGTGGTTACTGGACTGATGTAGGCTCGCCACGCCGCGCAAAGCAGTTATCGATACAATGCTCCCAACGACCAGTGCCTTGCGATCTTTTTGGTTCGCATTCTTGGACACAGCTCTTCTGACACGCAGTCAATGAATCCCAATATTCGTTTGAGAGCCATTTCGGCTTTTTCGCAACAGCCAATGGACTTCCTTCAATTCGCCTGCAAATCGACACTGAGCCATACCTCATGTGCGGCGCTTTGCATTCGTCTTGGCATCTAATGAGAGCGCCTGCGACGAGTTCGTCGAAATACACCTTCCCATCAGGTCCGGAATAACCGAGTTTGATATCGGAACCCAGTACACGGCTTTAACTCCCGGAGAAAAAAAGACGGCAAACAGCATCAAATGAAAAGGGAATGTAGCCCATCGACGAAGCGACATCGAAGTTAATCTCCGCAATATCGTGAAAGGATTTGCGTGAAAATTAGCGGAAATTGGATTGCTTCCTCACGCGACGACCCGTGCTTGCCGATCATTCGACTCTTTTCGGAATGAAGATTTCGATAACGCCACCACGATTGGTGAGTCTCATCTGACCGATATCGGCATCCAGTGGCAGAGTCAATCGCTGGCTAAAACTCGCAAACTGCATGAACACCGGCCCAAAGGTCCCCGGGTTCAAGTCGCTCTTGCCCCCCGCTGCGGATGAGAAGACTGCCGCCTCCGCGCTCACGTGGATATCCGCTGTTCTGCGATCCGGGAGGGAGAGTCTGATTCCGTAACCAGCCGGCCCCTGCTTCTGTTCGACGTAGAAGGCGGCCGAGAATGCGATCCGCCCTGCCACCCAGGTGCTCCGTGGAACATCTGACCATATCGCTCCAGGCTGCCGCTTCGTTGGCGAATACGGCAAGCAAGGCTGTTCCAAGGCAAGCGCTTAGTCTGTTCATGATCTTCCTACAAATGCGTTAACGTGCAAGTTGAGGACGATGGGACTTTCCATATGTAGAGAATACTCCGCTGACCCCACGGCCATATCAACAACTACGGTTGCCCCGTTTTTTTTCAGATTCGACACCAGGGACTCGTCGCCGCCATGACCCTCACCCACTTCGCGCGCGGTGTTTCAATAGAGCTGCCAGCCAACCAGCTTCTTCCAGCCTTTGGAAAAGCACCTGTCACTGACGTCCAACGGCGAGGTCCGCTATCAATGAAGCAACTGTCTCTTGGGGCCATACCTGCAACTGGCAGCAATGGGTTGCGGCCATTTGACCCGATTCAGGTGTAAAGCAATCTGACACCCAAGCAAGCCACTCGGCGAATGACCGCTGACGTTTGCTGACGTTGAGCGCGGTCGACTCGCCGCCATGGTCAATCCCCAGCAGTGAAGGTGAGCAGTCGGCCAGAAGCGGGCGTTGCATGCCGAAGCGGCTGCCGGTGAAACAAACGGAATGCTATCCCTACATGACCTAAGAAAAATGCACGTAGCGGAGGAAATTGGCAGAACGGCAAAGACTGTGGGATGGACCCAAATGTTGAACCTAGGAGGTGAGCATTGAGACTGAGCAGCGTATCAGGCATTTCCTAAATACAGAAACGGCACAACAACGCTGGCATTCATTCCCTTACAAAAATTCCGGTTAGGTTCAGCGAAACACCGGGTCCACACCACAGTCTTCGCTATGATTATTCTATCGGCCAAACTCATAGAAACTTAAAACTCTTTGTCGGGGCCCCTAACCGTCTTGCCCGACAAGCTTCACGCCATTTTAAAACGTAACTCTCAGATCACTCGTCGGCAATCGGCCAACAAGAGACAAATGGCCGCAAAACATCGGGGGGGAGCGAATGGCGGGTTACTGGCCGAAAGCAGGCCTGCCATGAAGGCGTGCATTGCGCTCGCTTCGACGGCGCCGGCCGCCGGCGTTCAAATCGGAGCGCGGGCGCTCAGCGCTCGTAGGATTCGATGCGCGCGGCCGCGCTCAGCGGCACCAGGAACGCGGTCGGATCAGGCAGCACTTTCTCCCGCACCGCCGCCAGCGTGATCTCGCCGCCGTAGCTCACCGATGACTGCAGGTGGCCGCGGATGCGCTGCAGGATGCTGCTGACGCTGCCGCGGTAAGGCACCTGGATTTCCTGGCCTTCGGGCGGGGTTTCGAGCGCCGCGTCGAGCTCTTCGCTGCTGCCGCTGTCGTACAGCGTTTCCAGCACGGCCTCGGGCGAGGTCATGCCGCGGTAAATCTTTTTCTTCATGTGGGTCGCCGGATCCTCTATCACGCGGCCCGGCGCCTCGTCGGTGCCGGACAGCGCGCTGCCGAGCATCACCGTAGACGCTCCGCAGATCAAGGCGAGAAAGATATCCTTGTCGGTTTTCACGCCGCCGTCGGCCATGATCGGCACGCTGTCACCGACGGCGAGATAGGCCTCGCGGATGGCCTGCAGCTGCGGCACGCCGGCCGCCGTTTCCAGCCGCGTGCGGCAGCCGCGGCCCGGCCCGACCCCGACCTTAACGGCATCGGCGCCGATATCGCGCATGAAGCGCGCGCCGGCGCCGGTCGCGACGTTGCCGCAAACCAGCGGCACGCTGCCAAACTTGCCGCGCAGCCCGGCGACAGCCTGCTCCATGATTACCGAGTGGCCGTGGGCGATGTCGATGAACAGCAGATCGGCGCCGGCCTCCAGCAACGCTGCGGCCCGCTCCAGGTAATCACCGCGCGCGCCGACCGCCGCAGCGCAGCGCAGGTGGCCGGCGCTGTCCTTGCTGGCGCCGGGCTGTTCGCGCTTGAGATTGATGTCGCGGCGCGTGATGAGCCCATGGATGCGATTCGCGCCATCGATCAGCGGCAGACGCTCGATGCGGTGTTCGAACATCAGCCGTTCGGCCTCGTCAGTGGATATATCCGGCGCGCCGGTCACCAGGCGGGACAGCGGTGTCATGAAATCGTCGACCGGTCGATCCTCGTCCACGCCATGCACCGGCGTGTCGCGGTTCGAGAGCAAACCGGCCAGCACGTTCGAGCCGCTGGCCGTCTCGATCAGGATGCCGGTGATGCCGTTCTGCCGCGCGAAACGCCTGGCCTGGTGAATAGTGGTGCCCGCCGGCAGGCACAGCGGACTGACGATCACAGCGCTCTGGCTGCGCTTCACCACGCCGACTTCGGACGCCTGGCGCTCGATGCTCATGCCACGATGCACGACCCCAATGCCGCCGTGCATGGCCATGACCCGCGCCATGTCGGCGCCGGTTACGCTGTCCATGTTCGACGAAACGATCGGCAGATCCAACGCAAGGTCCGCCGTCAGCAGCGAGTTCACGCTGATATTGCGGCGGGTCTGCGAATCCGTCTTCTGCGGCCGAAACAGGAAATCGTCAAAGGTCCTGCCGGTCCAGAAAGCCCCCTCGTCCGGCGCAGCGGCGAAGGCACCGTCCACGTTCTGCCACCTGCTCGTTGCCATGTGTCAGTCTCGGGTTATGCTGCGGTTGGACTCGGGAATATAGTCGATCTGGCAATCAAGCCACAATAACGCGGCCGGTGCGGCGCCGAATATCAATAGCCATGCCATTGCAAACACAGATCACCGGCCACGCGACCGCGGCCAGAGCAGCTTACATCGAATTCGACTCCGAATTCGTCAGCCTAACGTGACCACGACCCAGCTTCCGCGGGCGTTCTTATGCCTGCTTGTGGCAGTTACCGTTATGTTCAAACGTGAGGCCGGGTACGATACCGAGAACCTCGACTGGTTCTGGGCCAAGTACACACCGGCCGGCGAAATCGATAAGAATCCCAAGGGTGCGCTCCTTGCCGGCCGTGTCGGCAAGGGGGCGTCAGCGGGTTGCATTGCCTGCCACAAGGCGCTGGGCGGCGAAGATATGGAAACCCTTACCGCACTATAGTGTTGAGTTTGCTCATCTCGGCGAAACAAGGAGGCCGCCCTCAGAGGCGGTTTTTTGGCGCTAATGGCGCTTTCGGCCACGAGCCGCCCTAAGCTGCGGGCCTTGAGTCGCTTAGTTTCAAACACTCCACATTTACGGGCTGCCAACCACAGTGAGGTATGCCACGGGAAGGTCTGTATCTTCAACATGGAACACCAGATTCTCGTTGGAATACACACCGAGTGACACACGTTGACCACCTACTGCCACTCCCGCATTGACAGTGCCATTTTGGAGAATGTTGTGAGTGCCGCTGCCCGCAGGTGTTTCGAAATAGACAGTGCAGGGATCAGACGTGCAGATTACCGATGAGCCAGGGCGCACCGTCACCTCAAAAAACGTATTCGCAGTACCGGTGGCAAAGGACCCCGACGAAAGTACAGCCAAGCCCATCGCCCCCAAGGTACCGGCAAATCGAGAAACGACCCTCGTCGGATTCTTCATCTCCTGCTCCTTCATCAGCCAATTTGCATATTCGAGAGCGGATCCGTTGGTAAACAACGTGCCGCTACGCCAGATTGTAGCGGAACCGAAGCGTTTAACAGGTGGGGTGGCATGATACGCACCCACCGCATCGGGCTAATGACTAGTTCTAGCCTTATTCGTTGGGCGCTGCCGAGCTTCCGCTTGGGGTTCCTGACGTTGAGCGCGGTCGCCTTGCCGCTCAGGTCAATCCCCAGCAGTGAGGGTCAGCAGTCGGCTACAACCGGACAATTGACAATCAAAGAAAAGCCCCGCCTAAGCGACATTGAAGATTTCCTTGCCGAGCGGGGTATTGAGGCATCGTACGAGTCGATTCGCCGCTCGTGTTTGAAGTTCGGTCCCGGTTTCCGCCGAAGGATCAAGTGCAGCGGAGGCAAGCTGGGCGACACTTGGCATGTTGACGAAGTTTTCATCACCATCCGAGGGTAGGTCCATTATCTTCGGCGAGCCATCTATGCTTCCTATACCCCGACAAAGTCGATGACTGAAGACAGAGCGTTGAATACGGGTAAGATGGTGAGCGAGGCGATGTTCAGGGTCGGGATGCTATCAGAGCAACTACAAGGAGCACTGTCTTTGAGATTCGTAGGACACTCAGGACTGCGCGAAGTGTGTTATTTGCCAGTTGAACCAGGGTACGGAGACTCGAAGCAGTTTCCCGTGCTGCAGTGTTCATGCGTTCTCCAGAGAAAGGCCCCCAGAAGTTGGACAGTGCCTTAAGTGAAATCATCGTTGGGTTTCAGCTGGCCAAATTGCGGTTAGCCTGATCGTATGTAAACCGCGTCCAGGGTGCATCGGTCCAGTGCGCTGTGACAACGCCTGGTGTTGTAGAACTCCAAATACCGCCCCAGTCCGACTCGCAGTTCGGTGGGTGTCCCGTAAGCCCGTGAGCCTTTCTTATAGCGGTTGGCGATGATCTGGAAAAACAGGTTGGCCTGGTCTCGGCTCGTTGGCAGATAGCCGATTTCGTCGATGATAAGCAGACTGGGGCCACTGACGCTGCTCTGCATGACCTGCTTGAGGCGTCCCTGGCGTTGCGCGGTGTCGAGTTGCGGCTTTCAGGTTGGCGGCGGCGGGAAAACGTGTCTTGAGCTCGGCCTGGTTGGCCAGATAGCCAAGCGCGATCGCCAGGCGCCGATGACCAAGGCGATGAAAAAAGCGAGGATGCGCAAACGCCACACGGACACGCTGCCAGTTCGCGTTCGGGTCGGGTTACGATATCGTGACGCTTCGGAGAAAAACGTTTCTGGTGTTAGCTGACAGTTGCCTTTCTACACCGTAGCGATAATGCGGATGGCAGCTGTCATAATCGAGCAAAAGCTTTGCAGAACAGTCATCGTGCGGCACGATCGCGCCCTAGACATTGACCATCTTCGCCGTCTGGCCACCAAGTTGTTTACGGATGGCCAGTATTTCGAAGCTGACATGGTGTTGGCGGAACTGGCGAACCTGACCGAAGGCGACCGCGCGCAGATAGCGCTGCGTCGGGCGCAGATCGGCATGCTGAGTGATCGCATGGCTGATGTTGGTGGACAGCTGGAAATAGCTCGTGACGAGTATGGATTGCACGTCTATTTTGTCGGACTAGAAGCCGACATGGCCCTGCGAATTGGAGACCTGCCTTCAGCCGTTGCTGCCCTGCGGCGGCTGGGGCGCCATTCTTGGGCCGACCACCTTGAAGGTTTTGATGGCGACTGGTACCTGGTCAAGGAGGTTTCGACCTGCCCGGTCACTTGGGACGACGCGTACGCGCTCCCGCTCCTGGAAGTGACCGTCAATGGGCAGACTGGCCAGTTCGTGCTTGATACCGGCACTGGGCACTGCCTGCTCGACAGCGAATTTGCGCGCCGCGCCGGGGTGGAACCAGGACCTCATGATCAAGCCAGTTTTGCCGGTGGCCTTATTGGGTATTGGCAGCTCGCCCGCATCGACAGCCTGTCGATTGGCGGCTCGCGCTTTGAAATGCTTAACGCAATGCTCGCACCACTGGCTAATGCCTTCCGCCACATTGCGGATGGGGCGGTGGATGGCATCGTTGGCGCCGGACTCTTGCGGGCTGCGGGGGGAATCGATATCGATTACCAAAGGGCTCGTTTCCGACTCGGGTCTCCAGGAGTACAGGAAGGCGAACCGTTATGGATCGCAGGCCCGCATTATCCCCTAACGCCCTGCCGGGCCAATGGTGGGCCTGCGTCATGCTGGTTCATAGACAGCGGGATGAGTGGCATAGACCTGGCGTGTTCGGAGTCGGCAGCCCGGCGTCATGGAGCGCAGGCACTGCAAGGGGATACCGAGGCTCACGGCGGAGGAGGATCGCTGCCCGCCAAGGCCGTACGTATCAGGGACTTCCGGCATGGTGAGCTTGAGTACCCCGAACTCTCTGCTGCCGTATTAGCGAATTTCACTCTCGGGCGCGAGCTGGGAATCCGGATCGGGGGAATCATCGGTCACCGCTGGCTCTCCAGACATCGGGTACAACTCGACTATCACACGATGCAAACCCGAATCACCCTTGACGAACCGAGCCGGTAATGTGAACTGGCTCAGAGCTGATCTGACACCACCGGCGCCGACATAGAACCGACAACTGGCAGATCGGGTCGCGACGACTCAGCCAGGGAGGCTTCCTACCCCCTGCATAGATGTCGCCATGTCAGGTAGAGAGCGAAGTACTTCTACCAAGATTCCCGCTAGCATCTCCGCCTTTGACAATCAGTCCTATCGGGAATCACATTCCGGATGCCCCCTTTTGGATCTTCAATACCCCGGGTGGCTCCTAGGCATGAGCCGCCAAGCACCACGCAAAGGCGGACCGGATCTCGCGAGTTGGGCGCCCGAAACGGGACATTTTTCACATGGTAAGGGTCAGTAGCCCAGGGTGCAGTTCATCCTGTTCGGGTTCAGACCGCGCTGGACTTTGCATTTGGCCCGATCCCCCTCGACGCATAGCGACGGCTATGCCTCCTATTCCGGGCGTCCTGCCCTTCACCCCTTCGGCGTCAATGTGACGCATTGATCGAATTCGCTCCCGGCGAATTCGTCGGCCGATCGAACCAACCGCTTTGCCCGGCACGCCCTGATTCCCGAACCCTTCATGCAATATGCAGGCTGATATGTTTTGACCTGTCAAATGGTTGATTCATCTCATGTCTTCTTCAAGCACCTTGGCTCGGGATCTACCCGGCAGACTGCGACGGTGGATCATGCTGATATACGTGGATTGGTTACCACCGGACTTCACTGCGTCGCGGAGCTGGCCTTTCTCTAGGGTCAGGGATCAACGACCGGGAATACTCTGTTGAGGTTATCCCGTCGTGGTCGATGCCGTTATAGCCCGCCCAAGGGTTCTCCACACCGGCCGAATAGACCCTGAGTCAAGATGCCTGTCGTTCCTCCTGTCTTGGTTCAGTTTGTGTGCTTTCCAATCAGCGGCCCGCAGGCGCGACCTGGACCTCAAGGCGCGGCATCTCATGGCGGACGATATCCCAGATAAAGCCGACCAACTCGCGGGCGATCGCCACGCACACCAGCTTGATGTTCTTGCCCGCCTGGCTGAGCTGACGATAACGTCCGCATAGGCGCTTCTGTGCCCGCCAGGCAATCGCCTTGGCCTGTTCGGAGGCGTGTTGAGCCTTGCGCTTGAGATGCATCGTCTGGCGCGCCGGGAAACGGTAGCTCTAGGCCGACTCGACCAGCATCCGCCGGGCGTGACCATTGCCCGCGAGCGTGATCGCTCCCTGGCGTCGGCGGCCGCCGCTACTGGAATGCTCACTGGGGACAAGTCCCAGATAGGCCATCAACTGTTTCGGCAAATCAAAGCGACTGATGTCACCCAGCTCGGCCAGCAGGACCGTTGCGGCCAGTTTGTCGATGCCGCGAAGTGCCGCCAGCGAATCCACCACCGGGGCCAGTGACCAGCCCGGTAAGGCCCGCATCAGCTGATCGGTCAGATCCGCCACCCGCTGAGTCGCCGCCTTCGCCGCGTCAATGTATTCCTGCAGCACGATCTGCAACCAGGGCTGCTCGAAGCGGATCGACTCCAGCCAGTTGTGGTGCGCCTGGGTCCAGCGCGTTTTGCCCCGCGGCCAATGGTGGCCGTGGCGCAGCACAAAGGCATTCAGCTGCTGGCGTGCCTTGCGCTCCTGGCTCTTCATGTCATCCCCGGCGCGGGTCAGATCACGCATCGCCTCCTGCTCCGTATCCGGCACCCACACTGCCGTCAAATCGCCCGCGCGTAACAATCGCGCCAGTTTCAGCGCATCGCGGCGATCGGTCTTGATCCGCTCGCCCGGCTTCTTCGGAATCAGCGACGGCGCGACCACCTGGCAGTCATGGCCAGCCGCCAGCAGCTGGCGACACAGGCCATAACCGCATGGACCCGCTTCGTAGCAAAACAACAGCACGGCACCGCCGAACTCGTCATTCAGCCGATCCAGCCATTTCTTCAGCGCCTTCGGCTCGTGGGCGATCTCGCCCCGATAAACCGGCTCATCGCGACCCGGCATGGCGATCGCCACGGCAATCGTGTCCTTGTGCACATCCAACCCAATAAAGCCGCCATAGCGGCTCCAGCCCTTGGCATCATTCAGCGCCGCTGCCGCTGCCGTCTGCTGACTGATGGCTTTTGCGATATCCTCTTTCATGACCTGCCCCCTCAATGTGGCTCTGTGTGATGTGTCCAACCTCAACATAACCCACGTACGTTGAGGCTGGGCAGGTCAAAACATCATGTCTAGCGGCAATCGGCCGTGCTGTTACGGTTGAGCGGCTCGGTCGTTGGATCGCTGCCCATGCGTGTGATAAGCCGTGACGGATCGGCCCCCGCCTAGCCTCAGGACGGTGGTTTGCCGTTGGCACCGCGCAGCCGCGCCTCGACGCGCATCGCGGTAATCAGTTCTCGATTGACGATCTCGGGATAGAGGGTACAGAAACGCGCCAGCTCGATTACGTTGGGCTGCGCCGCCTGTTCCAGGCGCAGCCGGTCCTCGTGTGCGAGACCATGGAGCATAAGTAGTCGCGTCGCCTGACGCTGCAGGTAACGCTGACACAGCTCGTGATCTTGTTCCTCTTGCCAATCCTCGCGAACCAACAATGGCGGAAAGCCGTCGGATTCCCCAGGACTGCGGCGGAACCAGTGGGACTTCGGGTTCCAGCCGGCGCGTTCGGCAATCAGACGTTCGAAGCGATAGTTGACTGGTGGCTCTTCGCGCGCCGCTTCGTCTTCGGTCTGGGCGATCGGCATCATCGCCGCCGGCAGTGCGGTCCATTCCGGGCGAACCGGAAGGTTCGGCACCTCATCCGGATTTGCACAGGAAAAGATGAATGCCAACGGTGAGCCATCCTTGGCATCCAACAGCCAATACTCATACTCGTCGTTGGCGGGGAAGGGCAGCTCGGCGGCGCTGATATGGCGCGCCAGTTCCAGGATCCGGTCATCGATCGCTCGCCCGTTTTGGGTCCCTACGGCGGCAATGCGCACGATCTCGCTGTATTGGAGATTGTCGATGTAGCGGAAGCGGCGTTCGATCCTGTTGCCACCTGGGCCCCGTCGCACAATTGAGCTGTGGATGAACTGCATCTCCCAGTCGATACCGTCCAGGGTCAATGCCCGGGCGCGTGCCGACTCGGCGATCTGGACCTGTCCGCTAAAGGGCGGTGACAGCCGCTGCGAATAGGTCTTGACCCCGATGAACGCCGCGGGCCGCATCCCGTCGAGCTGATCGATCCCGGCGGAATCATCGATGCGCCGGGCCGCCCTTCTTGTGAGCAGCGCGCGCAGTGAACGCAGAATGTTCATATTTGAGGGTGTTCGTTTCGCGTAGCAACCAAGGGCACCTCTAAAAATACCCCGATTCTGGCACATTAGGCCAATCGGGTTCGGTGGAAGCGAGTCGTATGCAAGCAGGCTTTTTTGACCAGGAAGATCGACTGGCGAAATTGGGGGCACTGGGCGACCCCTTGTCCCGGCTGAACAGCGTGGTGGACTGGCAGGCTTTTCACGACTTGCTGAAGCCCGTTCGCCAGAAAGCGCGCAAGAGCAATGCCGGGCGTAAACCGCACGATGTTACGCGGATGTTCAAGATGCTCGTGCTGCAGGCGTTGTACAACCTCTCTGACGACCAGACCGAGTACCAGGTGCGGGACCGCTTGTCGTTTCAGCGTTTCCTTGGGCTGTCGCCGGAAGACACCGTGCCCGATGCGAAGACCCTGTGGTTGTTCCGCGAGCTGGCGGGTTGGTAAAACGGATTTGAGGTGAAAAGGGTGTTTATGCTTCCTATACCTCGGTTGGGGGAGTCTACGAGGATGGGTGCGGACCAAGGTTCGATATTACGAATCGATTCGCTTGTATTCAATCTATGTATTCCAAAGCACGGCCTGACGCCAGATGTGCAGCCTTGAGCAGAATAACGCGCGTTTCGAGGGAATGACCGCACAGCCTGCAGCCAGTTGCAGGCGCCCTCGCAAGGCAGACATGGCGAAAGCGGAGATGAAAAGCAGGCGAAAGGGAAGGATGTATCTCGCAAGATCTGTAGTAGCCGCCATCTGATCTGACACTGAATGTCAGATGGCATCATCCGAAGCAGACGTTCAAACGGCTGGAAAATTGATTTGAAATGGTCTCGGAACGGCCATGGCCTGCCGTTCGACAAGCACCTGACCACCGGCAGCTTTCTGGGCACAAGGGACGTTCCCCAGAAGGGGCGACAAGGTGTTGGGATGGATCATGCCAGGATGACGACTAACGGCAGCGACGACTCACTGCTGCCGTCCCGGCCACGTCCGTCTAACGACCGGTTTGTAACAGGAACGGACTGTTGTGACGGTAATCCTCGCCGCCGCAAACGGCGATGAACAGAGGTTGACGGCGTACTCGGCGACCGTCCGAATTTCGGCCATTGCGGTCGTTGGTGCTTTAAGACGACCAAGTCCGCTATACCGGCGTAGCGGACCCATGACCGGAAATCTCGCCGAGCGGCTTTTTCTTTTACTGAGGGGCCGGACACGACCCACTGCGGTCATTCGCCGGGCGGGTTGTCGGGGTGTCAGTATTTTTGACGGTCGGTTCCGCCATCGATGAAAAAAATCGATTTCGAGATTGCTTAGATCAATCTGCCGCCTGGTACTCGTTCCCGTCAGTATCGCGCCATTTGATCTGTGATTTCCCTAACTCGCTAGACGAATCCCGAAATCGCAAGCGCAGGAAAGGGTTTCGGGAGACCGAATCTCCCCAAACCATTTTCGCGAGCAACTCATTGCGGTAGCGGATTTCTACATCTTTGACATAGTGGCCTGTGGTGCCAACCCTGCGCGGCTCCATACGATGAGTCAGCCACCCGTCGATTTCCACCAGCCCAGCGGCTTCGAACTCAGTTTCCACTCTCGCGATTTGTTTGCCGCTGCTTGAAGATTCTTGAACATAAAAGTCAGCGCCTTTCTTGACCGTGCATCTGAATGCTTGTTTTTTTATTTGCCCGGATTTGCTGGTTGCAACTACGTTGACGACACCAAGAGAACCGGACATGCGCGCCCGGATGCTCAGCTCAAGCGCGTCGAGAAATTTCGAAAAATCTGCGGCCAACAGTTGCCGGTGCTGATTGGGATTATTGGGCAGAGATATCGCTAGCTGTGCAACGTGATCGTTCGCCGGTACACCCTTCATTTTCACCGAAATCGGCACAACTCTGCCGTCGCCGGTAGTCTTAGGCGCGATTATCGTTATCTCGGGATTCCAGAACGTTGCCGGCAGTGATTCCCCGTCGGCTGAGGGCTTACCGGTGTCGGTTGCTGACGGCTGATCCGGTAAACGAATCTCCTCTGATGACTGCGACGGCGGCGGTTCAGCAGAGTAATGAGTCACTCCCTCTTCGTCGACCCATTTGTAGAATGAAGGCTTCGAGAAGGCGATTAAAGGGATGCAAAAACCTATAAGCAGTACGAGAAAAGTATGTTTTCGAAATATAGTCATATCGCAGTGCCTGCTTTTCTAGTCAGTCGCCAAATCGAGACGCACCCGCCTGACTGATTTCGAGAGCTAACCCAAGACAAACTGTGGCCGATTCTGGCCTGGAAAACTCAATCTTGGCTGTACTTGAATGAAGAATAGCAGTCGTCGTGGAACGAGACTCTGTCAGGCCCGCTATGGCCGGGAGCACCCGTAAGCCGACCTAGGGGTGAAAGTACTCTGACAGTCGGGCGGCACGGCCCCGGGATGACTGTTCATGGCCGGGAGCACCCGTTAGCGGTCTCGGTAGAGAATGCAGTACCGGCAGCCGATCAGTCCGGTCGTTCAATGGCCGGAATTGGGGGTGGTAGCGGTCGAACCTCAATGGTACTGGCCCTTACCCATCACTCATTGACCCGACACTTGGAATGAAGTTTTCGCTTCCTGGACAGCTGCGTGGACCTGAGTGCAGGAGGGTTATGCAGTAATCAATTGCATTGCAACGGAAGCTCGAACCGTGGTTTGGCTCTTTCGATGGTGACGAGGTAACGGAACTCGCAGTAGTTCTCCGAGTGGACGGATCTCTCGGGAGCTTCGGGCCAGAAGGCGTCGAGAACATCGCAATCGACGAAAGTACGCTTACATGTGACGTTGTTGTTGCCGATAAGGGTTGGGCAGATCTACACGACGAAGAGATTGCCGAAATATTGCGGACCCGGGTACTACAGGCCATCGACGCCTGCCTCAGGACCGCGGAGATGGCTTACGACGCGCAAGTTTTGGAAACAGCGTCATACTGAGCGTCCGGTTATGGCCGAGGCTGTGTGAAAGCTCTTCGAGCGTCTGATAGCAAAGGCCTTTCTCAAACGTCGCGTGGGAGATTGCCTACAGCCTTTGAATTCGCAAACAACCTGTCAGCAAGCCACAGGTGTTGAATTGCACTGAACATTGCACCACTTTTGCATCGAAGCTTGACCCGGCGACGAAATTCCATCTATTTAAAACCTGAAGAAATGCATGACTCGAGGTGGTCCACGCGAGTATGCAAACCTGGGGCAAACGAGCACGCAATTCAACACCTTGTGTCTGCCGGCCGCCAAACGTTCCAGCGCCGGTCAAATTTAGGAGCTGCGGCTGCGTCATAAAGCCAGCTAGGCGGTGTTCGCCGCATATTTGAATACCAGTCCGTCCAAGGTGCAGAAACGGGATCACGGCAAAAAACACCCGAACGGCCCATCGCTGAAGCTGCTCAATATCGTCGATTCTGCTCGAGGTGGGTTTTGCCGCGGACGCTGGTCCTCAGTAAGGTTCGGGGTTCGAAGATGGAAGCCCAATCCAAAGCTGTTTCAACGCCTACCGGTTTGGCGCTCAAGTGAGTTGTCGGCGCTCTGTTTCAGAGGCAGTCGTTTGACGGTGTCGTCGCGGCTGCCGTCATAGGGTTCAATTGAAAAGAGAGCTGTTGCGTGCCGTTCGACGTCGTTCAGAAACGCAGGAAGCTGACCTATGAGGGTACGTTTGTGAACAAACCCTCAGGAAAACGATGGATACGAACTTTTACCCTGAAGGCTCATCTCATAGTCTGCGCTCGAGGATAAGCAACCTCACGGCGAACACCACAGCGAACCCTGCTTCAACCACTTAGGAAATCGATACATGAAAAAATTGATGATGACAGTCGCCGCGAGTTCTCTATTCATTGCTGCCTTCGCGATAGCTGGAAATTACGGCGCAGGTAAGGACGTCGACAAGCAGATGGCGCAGCAGCAGGCGCCAGCGGCATCGATGGACATCGTAGACACCGCCGTATCGGCCGGTAGCTTTGAGACGCTTGTCCAGGCCATTCAGGCCGCCGAACTCGTGGATACGCTGAAAGGCAAGGGCCCGTTCACCGTGTTCGCACCTACGGACGCGGCTTTTGCCAAGCTTCCCCCGGGCACGCTGGAAGCCCTGCTTAACGATAAAGCGCAGCTGACAAAAGTGCTCACCTACCATGTTGTATCTGGTGAAATGGATGCGGCCGCAGTCACGGAAAAGCAGAACTTGATCACGGTTGAGGGATCAGACTTGGCAGTGTCCGACATCGAGATCAGCCAAACCGACATCTACACATCCAACGGCATTATTCACGTCATAGACGAGGTGCTTATCCCCGCCAACTGAGCGCCCCCTTATTTTGGTTTGGCTCAAGGGGCAGGGATGCCCCGCTAGCGATTTGACTAGCGCAACGTCAGCCGCCCTGAAATTCGGTGCAATACAAATGCGTTAAGCTCCCTCCCTCCCTGCATCGACTCGCTGCAAGATATTTGGTTGCTGCAGCCCAGGAAATGGCCGAGGGTCGAGACCTCCGGTTACCTGGGCCGCTCGAGGTTTTTTCGTAGAGGCAGTTTAACAATGACCAAACTATCGGCCAATCAAGAAATGTCCGCATTATTCACGTCAACGATTCTAAAATGCCCCACAGCGTCATGCTAAGCGTCTGGAAGCGGCGGCTGTCCCGTGCAATCGGTACCTTAGGGGTCCTGATGGCTATGCCGTTTTTCGTCTGGTTCGTGCTCGGCTGGGTCGACATCGTGCCTTCAATGGTGGATGCGTTCGGTGTCGAGGGGCTGCGGACGCCGGCCTCCATCACGATAGGCGGCCTACTACTCGCCGCCATTGGATTTCACGATTTGTAACAGGCTCAACGGTATCAGATGTTCCGAACGCGTAACCGTGTTGATACTTTCAGGAGTTTTTTTAATAAGTACAGGAGGCAAAATATGTTCCGGTTATCTGACTTCTTTATCCTGCTAGCGGTCGCAGTATCGTTCGCGATTTCGGGTTTTCTTTGGTTCAACGGTTACCAAACCGAAGGGCTCTTCACGGCCATTTGGGTGCCGTCGATTCTGGCCTTCGGCATCTACTTCAAGTTGGCGGCGCTCAGCGCTAGGAGTGAGCAGAGATGAGCGAGAGCATGCTGTTATGGGTAGCGATATTCGTATTTGCCATGTTGGCGGTCGGATTGGTACTGACGATCTTGGAGTTTCGCTACGGTCAACCCCGTCGCCAAGCCGACGCAGCGCGTGCGAAGGAGAATACGGAAAAGGCAGGGTGAGCAGGTGTAACGTTCCGTTGAGCTAAAGTGTTTGCCCAACGGCGGGGTAATTCGTATCGCTGGGCCCATGGTATGCGTGCGGGAGTTCCGCGACTGCTCTCACAATGAGTTACGAAAGAGAATGTTGGATAGTGGACATGCCCAAGCGAGGGTCGGCGTAAATATCTCCACGTAGCTTGACGGCGGAGTCCCTGCCACCGACACCCTCACTAGACCATGTCGCTCATACGTAACTCATGCAGGCAATGCCAGCATTTGCTAGCTTTTTATTGGTCTGGTTGTAGTCAAACTCTGGAGTTCACCATGGCTCAGTTTGAGCGCCAGAAAACTCGAGGACGAGACGCTGTCGCGTTTGCGGATCCGCGCCGCAAAGCATGGGGTGTCGATGGAGGAAGAGGCGCGTTGCATTCTCAAAGATGCGGTCGGTGCACCGGATTGCCTCGGCAATCTCGCGCTTCATATCTTTGGTCCACAGCATGGCGTCGATCTTCAGCTGCCAGAAAAGACGTGTGCATGGCGAATCGTTATTCCAGCTGCCGCGGGCACATGGTAGAGCTATCAGGGGCAAGACTACTCAAATCACCACTTTCGGGGCGAATGTTACGAATTCGCCATAGAGTGCGTCCAGCTAAGGCTGGTTTGTTCAGTGGGAGACAGTCCCACCGGAGTAAGAGTCAGAACTCCGTAACTTGAGTCACATTCGTGGAGGAAACGAAGCGGATGAAGCTGACTGACAAAGCCATCCTTGGGGTGGTGAGTGAGTTACCGGGCCGTAACGCAAGTGAACCCATAGGTGGCCTCGTTAGAATAAACTCCGGAGGTCGAGCCCGCTGGGTCCGGGCTAAGGCAACACGTGATATCGCAGACTGACTGTTGAGGTATCACGCTCCGGCGGGGTGGTAGGGGCAGCACGGTGACAAGGGCAGACCGAGCAACTGGAGAAGCCGTCCTCGTCCCGATCCGAAAGGGTCGGAGAAAGGTAGGCTCTATAACCGGTGACACCGGGAAATGAGCCGAACGGCGAGACGGTGACGGCGAGGTCCGTAGTAGTGATGAAGCGGGGTAACGCCCGTGGAGCGAAGGGACCTTACTGTACACATTGACTTCGACACGAGGGGAGGCAGGGGTGAGATGATAGAGGCACCCATTGATCTGCAAGACCTGAGAAGAAGGCTATACGTCAAGGCGAAGGCTGAACCGTCTTGGCGCTTTTGGGGATTGTATGTCCACGTGTGCAAGCACGAGACGCTCCACGAAGCCTACCGGCTAGCAAAAGCCAACAACGGCGCCCCAGGTATTGACGGGGTGGCGTTTGACGCAATTGAAGCCGATGGCGTGGGTGCGTTTATCGATCAGCTCCATCAGGAGTTGGTCGAGCGGACGTATCGTCCTGTGCGGCTGCGGAAAGTGGCGATACCCAAGGAAGGGGGAGGCTCGCGAGGGCTCTCGATACCCACGATCCGCGACCGGGTGGTCCAGGGTGCGCTGAAGCTCATCCTGGAGCCGATCTTTGATGCAGATTTTCAACCGGGGTCGTTTGGTTATCGACCCAAGAAATCAGCGCAAGAAGCGATTCGGCGCGTCTCGGAAGCGATACTGACGGGCAAGACTTATGTCATCAATCTCGATTTGCGATCGTACTTTGATACGGTGAGACATCCTATCGTATTGGGGAAGGTGGCAGACCGGGTCAATGATGACAAGGTGATGCATTTGCTCAAGTTGATTCTGAAAGCGTCGGGTAAACAGGGAGTGCCACAGGGCGGCGTGATCTCGCCATTGCTCAGTAATCTGTATCTCAATGAGGTAGACAAGATGCTGGAGCGGGCGAAGGCGGTCACGCGGTATCGGCAGTGGAGCGTGGTCGAGTACGCCAGATTCGCTGACGATATGGTTGTCTTGGTAAGCGCTCACCCGAAACAGCGTTGGTTGCAAGGGGCGGTGGAGAAGCGGCTGCGCGAGGAACTCGGCAAGCTCGAAGTGGAGGTGAATGAGGACAAAACCTATCGGGCAGAGCTGTCGCGAGGTGAGAGCTTCGGTTTTCTCGGCTTTGAGTTCAGGCGTGTGCGCAGTCGTGCGGGACGCTGGATGCCGTTATATCGGCCCCAGACGAAGAAACGCACGGCATTGTTGCGCCGGCTCAAGGTTATTTTCCGGAGTTCGCGCTCCCAACCGGTCACGCAGGTTATCGAGAAGATTAATCGGGTGTTGCGCGGTTGGGTCAATTACTTCGCGATGGGGCATGCCAGTCAGTGTTTCTCGTTCATTCGAAACTGGGTTGAGCAGAAGATACGGCGTCACCTGGCGATCAGTCGCCAGCGCCAAGGCTTCGGCTGGAAACGGTGGAGTAGACGGTGGCTTTATGAGGCCCTGGGGTTATTTGATGACTACCGGGTGCGGTCACGGTCGAAAGTCGTTCCAGCATGATAGGTCTCATAACCCTTGAGGTGAAATGTGCAGGGGCGCGTAGTGCGGGAAATCCGCATGCTGCGTGCGATGTGGAGGGAGTTGGAAACGGGGCTACGGAACGACCTATACGGGCACGAAGGGGGAAACCCTGGATACTGACAAGGTCAGTCCTAGCGAGCTACCGCGCCAACTCTCGACCCTACCAGGCTGAGCGTTACAGAACTTCCCGCTTGGCCCACTAGGCGCAGGATTGGCGATTTCAGTCTACTTTATAGTGATAGAGACAACCGCATACCGGGAGGCCATGAAAATGAGGCTCAAACGTTACCTTGTCGTCTCGGCACTCGCCCTCGTGCTGGCCACCGGCGGGTCGCTGGCCGATGACATCTCGCCGGACGCCCTGCCGCCTTCTGTGTCGAACCCTCATGCGGGCATGGGGCCAGCAACGCTGCCGTCACGCGCGCCTCAGGTGCCTTACGTCATGAACCCGTATGAAGGCATGTTCGGCAGCATGGGCAATGTCTACAGCCCCTACTACCGGCAGTTCCACCAACGTGGCATGAGCGGCATGACTGGCATGGGGCCTGCAGCGGGAATACCCCGCGCACCGGAGGTACCTTATGTCATGAACCCGTATGAAGGCATGTTCGGCAGCATGGGCAATGTCTACAGCCCCTACTACCGGCAGTTCCACCAACGTGGCATGAGCGGCATGACTGGCATGGGGCCTGCAGCGGGAATACCCCGCGCACCGGAGGTACCTTATGTCATGAACCCGTATGAAGGCATGTTCGGCAGCATGGGCAATGTCTACAGCCCCTACTACCGACAGTTCCATCAGTCCGACATGAATGACGCGATGCCCGGCGGCAGCGGCCTTCCACAGGGTACGCGACACCGCTACCCATATTTTCTCCCACCAACGATGGGCACGATGTGAGTCAAGTGGCCGTAGTTTGAGCAACATGGGCCGGAGCAAGCGGTTTCAGAGAGGATTCTGCTAATGGGCCATGCGGGAAGTTCCGCGATGCTTGGCGCCCAGCATTCCCGGCGCGGCGCTTCCTGAACCGCAAACCTCGCAAAAGCACGCTATCCTGGTCGCCTTCACCTGCAAACGCCGGGCTTCTGTGCGATCTGCGGCGCCAGGCGCATGGCCGAGAGCGCCGCGCTGCTGGTGGACGAGGTGTTACCCGAGCAGCCGGTGCGCCAGTGGGTGCTGAGCGTCCCTGATTCGTTGCGCTTCCTCTTCGCCAGTCGCCCCGAGGTGATGGTTCGGGTGCTGGGCATCGTCTACCGCTGCACCGCCACGCACCTGATTCAGAAGGCCGGCTTTTCTCGAAAGACGGCCCAGGCCTGCGCGGTTACGTTGTGCTTCAGCGCTTTGGCAGCGCGCTTAACCTCAATGTCCGCTTGATCGGCATGGACGCACGAATGCCGCGGGCGCGTGGATGCGTAGGAGCGGCCCATTTGTGTTCCTAGACGGGGTGTACGTCGAAGGTCCCGACAACTCGCTGCGGTCAAAGGCAGTCGGGATATTCAGTATGGTCACAAGCTCAATCTGAGTACCGGTCGAAGTGGGTTGATACTGGATGTCGTCATAGAAGAAGGCAACCCAGCGGACACAGAGCGGTTTCTACCGATGCTGGACCGGCACATCGCGCAGTATGGGAAAGCCCCCCGCCAGATGGCGGCAGACGGTGGCTATGCCAGCATCGAGAATCTACGCGAGGCCAAGGAGTTGCACGTTGACGATATGGCATTCCACAAGAAGCGCGGACTGACGGAGGAAGCGATGGTCAAGAGCCCCTGGGTGTATCGCAAGCTGCGCAACTTCAGGGCCGGTATAGAGGCCGGCATCTCTTGTATGAAACGTGCCTATGGGCTGGGCCGCTGTACCTGGAAAGGGCTGAAACATTTCAGGGCTTATGTCTGGTCATCGGTCGTTGCGCACAATCTGGCGTTGTTTGGGCGATTGCTATCGACGTAGCGATTGAACCCGAACGCGAAGTTGCAAAGGTGACCTGTCTTGCGAACCGTCGGCGAACGACCAGGGAATTAATCGACTAATGCGCGAGTGCTGCTCGGTGGGTTGCTGATATCAGCATTTGTCAGGCCGGGTCAGCGCCAAATCTTGTGTGAGAACATACTGACCTGATGAAAACGGGCCGTTTATGGACGGAAACCAGCTATGATCTACGTACGCAATATGCGGCGTATCAAATTGCCAGCGAAAGCGCCTCGACGGGGAATGTCTCTTGTGCGCATATAGCTGTCGCTGGTCAGGTGCTTGTCGACCGGCAGACCATGGTCTTTCCGAGACCATCTCAAATCGATTTTCTAACCGTTAGAATGTCTGCTTCGGATGATGCCATCTGACATTCAGTGTCAGATTGGATTCCGACTACTACACCTCATTCAAGGCCGCAAAGTGAGGAAATGTTCAGCGTTTCGAAAGGGGTTCCTTTGGTGGGATGCGGGCTAGCAGTGAAACTGCAGATAAAGCAGCTCCCAGTTCAATGCAACACCATCAGCTGCCGACTCAATGCCGATCAGTTCGCTGAGCTTGTCTAGGATCAAGTCATCGCTGACGTCAATCAACCCGAACAAGCTCCGGCAAAAATTAGCCAGGTCCACCGCATTACGAAAATGCCATCGGCAGGGCGCCAATTCGCAACGAACGAGTTGAGCGTTCTCACCTGCGATCGCTTCATAAACTGCCGCTTCAGGCTCGAGGTATGCACCCGAATGTCCCATTCCGTTGTGTGCCCCGACGAAGCCATCTAAAAAGAGCGCAATATTCGACCCTTTCGCAACATCACCAACACAGAGCCAGCCGCCCGGGCGCAGTGCTTGCAAAGCTGACTCAAAGAATCCGATTTTGTTGGATACATGATGGATGGCAGCCAGGGAAACAACCAGGTCTGCGGTTCCCGTGGGTAATATCAGATTCTCCAAATCAATTTCTCGCGCACCACCCGAACCAAAATCTGCCGATGGCTCATATGGAACAAGATCGGCAGAAGGAGGAATGAACCGGTTGAGATAGCCACCGCCTGAGGGCACGTCGTAAACCGTCCGCAATGAAGTCATGTCGATATTGCGGAACAGCTCTAGAAATTCGTCATCTCGGGCGGAAGGAAAAGCGCGCATCGCCGCGTCGTACTTGTGCCCCCGCACATTGAACACCTCTGCATATCGGTCCATCAGCTATTTCTCCCAAGTCTGCGCCACCCCCCCCCTACGTCCCCCGTCTGATCTCGTGTACTAATTGGGGTGGTCACCGGTCCTCAAATTACATTGCTCACTTCTTCCGTGCTGGGGTCAAGACAATTGACACGCGGCGGTTACGCATACGACCTTCGCTGGTGGTATTGGAGTCTAAAGGACGGGTGTCCGCATAGCCCACGGCCCTCAATTTTTCCGGATCAAGGCCATGGCCAATAAGGTAGCGGGTCACGGACGTGGCGCGCCCGGAAGACAGCTCCCAGTTGGAAGGGAACTGCGTGTTTGAGATGGGCCGATCGTCCGTATGCCCTTCGACCGAAATCATTCCCCGATGTTGCAACAGAACTTGTGCCAAATCGTTCAGGAGGATCTGTCCTTCACGTTTCAGCTGTGCGCTTGCTTTCGCAAAAAGAATCTTTTCACTCACCTCCAGATGCACACCCTCGGCAACCTGGGCCACTTTCAGCCGGCTATCCAGATCCCGTTTTTTCAGCTCCGACACGAGTGCTTCCAAGCTGTCGGATTGAGGATATTCCACACGGTCCGCAAGCGGATGCATGGCGGCACCATCAATTTTCTTCGCGAGCGGCCATGTTCCAGAAGTCTGGTGGTCTAAGGTCGTTTTGCTGGTCCCCGTTTCCGGCTGCTGCAAAGCGGATTCTTTTGCACCCCAATCCACATTGCCGGGTGCCTCTATGTCGAATGCCGGCTCAGCGGCAACCCCAGCTGTCTCCACCCCAGATTCTGCCGATACCTCCTGCTCAGGGTCCGGATCGACTTTTTGGATCGAGGCAATGGAGTCCTCGGCTTGTATTTCGTCATCCGGTATTACTTCATCTGGCTTTGGCTTTGGCTTTGGCTTGGCTGTGGCTGTGGCTGTGGCTGTGGATCGGCCCGCGCCTGTGACGAAATCCCGTCGAATTCATACATTTCTTCCGATACGCGGGATTCGTGCTTCGGTTGAAGTACCAACAACAGTACAAGAAGCGTCAGAATGAGGGTGAGTATGTCGATATAGCTCAGCATCCAGTTGTCGCGCCGTTCCTGCCCCCCGTATATTTCTCCCCAAGGATCAGTGAGAACGGGGTGCTCGCCGGAGTGCGCTTTTCTCTCAACGGAAGAAAAAGACCGGATTGTCTCCTTTGTTTCCAATTCCTTGCGTCAACCAGGGCAGGCGCTGACTATCGATGCAGCTGGAGATCCCGCGGGCGGAACATGCGTGGACCTTCCGGTTTTGAAGGCGTTCAGGGTTTCCTGGATAACGGTAGGGTGCGCCTTGTCGTATAAGAGCATGATCAGCTCGTACTTGACCTGCTGCCATGCCAATTGCTCGCGCAGTCGCTGTTCCAACTTGATAGCGGTAGGCTTGACGATCAGATTGCTTGTCACCAATCCGTAGACGGTGGTGATCATGGCGAAACCCAGGGTTGAACCCACGACCTCCAGCCCGCTACTCCCCAGATTGAACAGCAAGTGCACCAAGCCCATTAAAGTTCCAAGCATGCCGAAGGCCGGAGCAAAACCCGCCATGGACTGCAAGATGCGCAGTTCTCTGCGCTCCTGTTCCTGGGCGCTGGATATGTGCCACTGGAGGGCCCTGAAGATATCTTTCTCACTGCAACGGTCGATAATGAGTTGGCTACCGAGCTGTAAATAGGAATCATGGATTCCCTTCAATGCCATTTCCGCCAGGGGCACTCTGCCGCGGCGGTAGTATGTTGCCACTTGCAGGAAGATGTTTTCATCGGCACCCAAGCTCATCTGCTGCTCAGAGAATATTGTGGGTATCTTGTAAAAGATGGACTCGACTGTCTGGCATCCCTCGCTAAGGATCGCAGTCAGCAACGTGCCGCCGACGACGAAGATGAAGCCAGCGACAACCACCACCCAGATAGAGGTTGCTCCTGTCATTAGCGCCAGGCTGGAAGCGATAACGGCTCCGCCCAACAGTCCGACTGCCACGTTTCGATTCATAAGATGCACCCAAGGATTCAGAATTCGTGAAACTGTGTAAAGGCTAAGCAATAGGCATGCCACTTAGCACTCCCCCTGAGTGGCCCACGTTTTGTGATCAATCGGCTGAAAACCTGGACCAAACAGGAAGCCGAGGCGGCAAGGTATTGCCGTCGCTAGGAATGGGCAGGCCGTCGCAGCGATTTTCCTATCAGCGCAAAATTCTGCTCCTGAGCCCGACCTTTTTGGTGGGATTTAGTCCGCAGTCGGCCGCTCCGGCTGGATTGGGTTTTGACCTGGGTGGAGCAGTTGGCTCAGCCGTCCATGGAAACTGGACAAAAATCCGCTATTCAGCGAGCGATTCTCTCCACCCGGCTCAGTATTCGGAAACCCGGCGCATGCACACGCCGCCGTGCCAGATTCAAAAGAGAAAATCGGTATAGTCGACCAGTTCAGCTGGCAGCACACCCTGCAACAGAACGCTGTCGGCATCGGGAGTGTTTATCAGGGTGGATGTTCCCTGCCGAACTAACGTCAAATCTGCAAAGTTGATGCCGAGCGCGGAAAAATCGATGACGTCGATCCCATCCTCTCCGAAATGAAAGTCTTCAATCACATCTGAACCGGATCCTGCCTCGAACACGAAGGTATCGTCGCCCAATCCACCGATTAGAATGTCGTTTCCAATTCCACCGGCAATGACGTCGGCGCCTGATCCGCCGGCCAGGGTGTCCGCGCCTGAACCACCAGACAGGATGTCATTGCCGTTTCCACCCCGCAGATCATCGTCCCCCCCCGCCCCATAGAGGGTGTCGCTGTGTTTATAGCCGTACAAGGTGTCGTTCCCCGCACCGCCGTCGATAACATCATTGCCTTTGTTTCCCTTCGCGATATCGTTACCGGCATCCATGAATATCGTGTCGGCACCTACTCCCCCGAAGGCGGTGTCGTTTCCGCTGTCCCCGTAAAGGAAGTCCCTGCCTCCATTCCCTTTCAGGATATCGTCACCTTCGCCACCGGACAGCGTGTCATGTCCTGATAGACCCAAGAGCTGATTGTCTCCAAGACTACCCGTCAGGGTATTGTCCATCCCGTTTCCGGTGCCTGCCGTCTCGAATTGCCCCAGCAACACCAGATCTACAGCGCCGTCACCCAAAGTTGTATCCGCGGACGACTCGATCCTGTTCCCATCGACCAGATCGACCTTGACGTTTTGCGTATCGAATGACACCTCGGCAGTGACGCTGGTCGAGAGTCCGGCTCCAGAGAAAGTCAGGGTGTTTAGGCCCGGAATTGCCTCGATACTATAGCCGCCGGCAACTTGAGTGCTGGTGAAGGCGCCGCCGCCCGCAGCAGGCTCCAGCGTAACCGTGAGACCGCCTATACCCTCACCCATCGAATAGAAGCTGTTCCCGTCAGAGTCGTCATAAGCGACCCCGAGATACTGCGCCTGATAATCCGAGCGATCACCAAAGTCTTGGGTAGTGACGTATGGTCCTACCGAAGTTGAGCTATTGCTGTCTTCAATCACGCTGATTCCAACCTCTGTAAGGTTGGCATTCAAAATATTATTGCGATGCCCCGCCGGACTTTGGATGCCGTTTGGACCGTTTCCCCAATCGATAAAGAATCCCGCATGACCAAAGGCGGGTGATTCAGAATATGCATAAACGTTTTCCGCGAGACGACTCCAGTTCGTATAACCGGATGCAGATATGCGACTCCCCAGGCTCGCTTCACCGATCAATTGATGCGATTGGGTATCCTGGTCGAGCATGAGTTGCGAATGTGCCGTGGCGGCGTTCCCCAAGGCCGAATTCCAGGCCAGTGGTGCCACCGCTGCCAATCCCTGCAACTGCTGCTGGTAGACCTGGAGGTCGACCCCAAAGTAATTAAGTGCATGCGTGATATTCGATTCGACCGCTTGTACGGGGCTGCTGCTCAGGATGAACCGATCGAACTCACCCTGCGGGTCCATTCGCGCCCGGTTTATGTATTCCAGCATCAGTTGTTCAAAGGGCGTTGCGATCGACATAGAGGCTTCCGATATTCAGATCCAGATGCGCAGACTAAAGCATCTTCATAAGACATTGGATGTGACATGTTTCTCATTGAGACCAAGAGTACAAGTCTGCGATATGCGTTCATGGCCACGTTCACACAGAATCGTTTTCGTTTGTTTCCAAACAAACTTGACGCTTGACTCGTGAGTTTCCCCCGAAGCACGAACAGATTGAATATGGAGTTTTCTGGAGGACTTCGGCCCGGAGACTTTGATGTAGAGGTCACGCAGAACTGCAACAGCTACTCATTGCGTTTTCATTTCTCGCGTCTTGTAGGATATGAATTCCCCCGCGGATTACAATAACGGCCACGATGATGCCGATCACGAGGTCGGGAAGTCGCGAAGCGGTTGTGGCTGCGAGCACACCGGCCAAGACAACGATCTGGTTCCGAGGGGTCGGGCATCGCGTCACCCGCCAGTGGACTCGCAATCTCTCGATCTGAGCTACCATGGCTCTAACCTATCTTGAGCGGAAACGAATCCAAGGGGCCTATCCATGCGTATCGAACTAACCCTGTCGGAAGCCAGGGTCATCGGCTGTCTGATCGAGAAGGAGATCATCACGCCCGAGCAGTACCCGCTCTCTCTAAGCGCACTTACAAACGCCTGCAACCAAAAAAGCAGCCGTGACCCCGTCATGCACCTTAGCGATGCAGAGGTCCAGCATATCCTCGATGGCTTGTTGAAAAAGCACCTGGTCAGTGATCGTGGAGGGTTCGGCAGTCGGGTGACCAAGTATCAACACCGGTTTGGCAATGTTGGCTTCGGCAGCTTGGAGTTCACGGCCCAGGAAATCGGGATAATTTGTGTGCTGTTGCTGCGTGGCCCGCAGACTGCTGGCGAACTCCGCGCTCGCAGCAGCCGCCTCTGCCACTTCGAAGATGTCCATGAGACCGAGGCGGTAGTAGTTGGTTTGACCGAGCGCCGCGATGGACCGTTTGCGGCGCGTCTGGCGCGTGATGCCGGGTCGCGCGAGCCCCGCTATGTGCATCTGTTTGGTGGTGAGGATGCCAAGTTGGCCGCGCCTGCCGCACCCGATGTTTCCGCAGTTGAAGTCGGGCGGAAGAAGGGGGGCCTCGAACAGTTGGAGGAACTGGTCCTGGAGATGCAGGAGCAGTTGGAGGATATCAAGGCTCGCCTTGAGCGACTGGAGCAGTGAGCAAATGACTCCCGTCGCTGAGTACCCCGCGGTGACCATGCTGGAGCGCGCCAGAGGTGCCGACCCTAAATCAGTGGTGGGGGTAGGGGATGACAGTGTCGGGCGAGGGAAGGAGCGGCCGACCACAGATCCCGCCACGGAATTCATCCGATTCTACAGATATCGTGACAATCTGGTCATTGCCGCAAATGGTTGCCAGTTGGATAGGGCTTATAGGCGAATTTCTGCCCGCCAATGCTGGCTTCGTACATCAACCCGCCCTTGGTGATGGTGAAGGTGGCCATACCTTTGTAGTAGTTTCCTGCCGTAATGGCATTGTTCTGGCCGCCACTTACGCCGGCTGAACTGCCGCTGGTATTGGCGGACGCGTTTGCAGCCGCAGTAATCACTACAGCCTGAGCTTCGGCGCCAAACTCAAAGTTACCCCTGGTGAATTCATCGAGCGCACGCTGGTCTTCAAAGAAGATGACCTGGCTGTATGCGGCTCCTCCAAGCTGAAAGCCAACGGTAGCTTGGGTCATGGTGGTCTCCCCAATTTCACTACCACCCCGATAGACGCGCCCTTCACCGTATGCGCCGCCGATCCAGAAACCGGCTTTGCCGATGGTGGGAAACAGCGCGTAGCCATAGGCGTTTTCGAACAGATTGGAGGCCCCGGCATCCTCGAACATTTTCCTGGTTTCCGAGTAGGCGTCGGCGACAGCCGAGCCGAAGGGCAGCAACATTGTCAGTGCGAAGAAAACGTTTCGTACGTAGAAGTTCATGTCTGTTTTCCTTCGTGGTGTTGGTATAGAAAGCCATGTACTTATTCGATGCCGGCTGTACTTGTCTTATCAGGGCCAGATTGCCGCTGCTCACCACGGTCCATCACCCGCGCAATAGCCCCACCGGGAAAGCCAGGGGGCCCTGCCAGACCTACCAAGGGATTCGGGTCCCCTGGTCGCAACGTGACAAGCCATCAAGCGCTATGGATTTGGTGGGCCCACCTGGACTCGAACCAGGGACCAAGGGATTATGAGTCCCCTGCTCTAACCAACTGAGCTATAGGCCCGGAATAGGTGGCAGGATGATAACCGAGAGGCCGGCTTTCCCGGCCCTTGCGGTTTCAGCTCTCGCTGCCGTCGAGGAAGCTGCGCAGCTTGTCCGACCGCGAAGGGTGGCGAAGTTTGCGCAGTGCCTTGGCCTCTATCTGGCGAATGCGTTCGCGGGTGACGTCGAACTGCTTGCCCACTTCTTCCAGCGTATGGTCGGTGTTCATGTCGATGCCGAAACGCATCCGCAGCACTTTCGCTTCACGCGACGTCAGGCCCGCCAACATGTTCTGGGTCGCCTCTGCCAGACCTTCCATGGTGGCCGAGTCGACCGGTGACATCGCCAGCTGATCTTCGATGAAGTCGCCGAGGTGCGAGTCTTCGTCGTCACCGATCGGGGTCTCCATCGAGATCGGCTCTTTGGCGATCTTGAGGACCTTGCGGACCTTGTCTTCCGGCATCTCCATGCGCACGGCGAGTTCTTCCGGCGTGGGTTCGCGGCCCATCTCCTGGATCATCTGCCTCGAAATCCGGTTGAGCTTGTTGATCGTTTCGATCATGTGCACCGGGATGCGGATGGTGCGTGCCTGGTCGGCGATCGAGCGCGTGATCGCCTGGCGAATCCACCAGGTGGCATAGGTCGAGAACTTGTATCCCCGGCGGTACTCGAACTTGTCCACCGCCTTCATCAGGCCGATGTTGCCTTCCTGGATCAGGTCGAGGAACTGCAGCCCGCGGTTGGTGTACTTTTTGGCGATCGAGATGACGAGTCGCAGGTTGGCTTCCACCATCTCTTTCTTGGCGCGGCGGGCCTTGGCCTCGCCGATCGACATCCGCCGGTTTATTTCTTTGATGTCGCTGATGCTCAGGGAGCACGACTCTTCGATCTCGGCCAACTTGCGCTGTCCACGCCGGATATCCTCGTTGCGTGCACTGAGATTGCCGGCAAACGGTTTCTTGCTCTTTGCCTGGTCGGCGACCCATTCCAGATTCGTCTCGTTCTTGGGGAAGGACGCAATGAAGTCGCGCCGCGACATTCCGCACTCGTTGACACAGATGTCCAGGATGAGGCGCTCCTGTTCCCGTATACGGTTGACCACGCCGCGCAGGGTATCGGTCAGACCCAGGAACAGCGCTGGAATCAGGCGGAACTCGAGAAACGCGGTGACCGTTTTCTCGCAGCACTTCTGAGTTTTCTCGCTGTTGCCGGTCTTGTCCAGCTCGCGCTTCCAGGTCTTGAACTGCTTGCGCAGCTCATTGGCCTTTTCGGCGACCAGTTCGAGGTCCAGGCCGGTATCCTCCGGCTCTTCGTCAGCATCGTCGTTGCTGGAACCGTTGGGATCCGGCTTCTTGGTCGCATCGGCCACCGTCTTGGCCGGCTTCGGGATGGTGTCGCCGATGTCCGGGAGGGCGAAGCCGACAATGACGTCGGTCAGACGGGTCTCTTCCTTGTCCACGAGGTCGAACTGTTCGACCAGCTTTTCCACGGTCGGCGGGAAAGCGGCCAGCGCCGCGCTGACCTGGTTGAGGCCATCTTCGATACGCCTGGCGATACGCAGCTCGCCTTCGCGGGTCAGGAGCTCCACGGTGCCCATCTCGCGCATGTACATGCGGACCGGATCCGTGGTGCGGCCAAACTCGCTATCCACCGTGGCCAACGCGGCGGCGGCTGCCTCCGCAGCATCGTCGTCTGCAGATACGGCATTGTCCGACAGGTTCTGGTCGTCTGCCTCGGGCGCGGTTTCGTGCACCGAAATACCCATGTCGTTGATCATGCGCACGATGTCTTCGATCTGTTCCGGATCGACGATCGAATCGGGCAGGTGATCGTTGACTTCGGCGTAGGTGAGGAAGCCCTGGTCTTTACCCTTCGCGATCAGGTCTTTAATGCTGGATTGCTGTTTTTGGCTGCCCATGGGGATCCTCGGTGTTCCGCACACACGTCCCCCCGCCGAGCCGGTCGCTCGGCGTGAGGATGAAAAATTGAATCGGACATTCTAGCAGTGCTCGTTGGTTTCCGCCAGTCAATTGTCTTCAGGTAATTGGGCCGGCGGCGCGCGGTAAAGTTCCCTAAGTCGTTGTTTTTCTTCTTCAGTGAGCGGCGAGCTGCGGCTTTTCGCAAGCAGGGCCTCGCGTTCGGCCCGACGCTGATCCGCGGCGAGAGAGCGAAGGGTGCCGAGAAACTGCTCGGGGGCATCTTCGAGGATCCCCAGGTCCAGCACGGCGAGTTTGGCCAGGTGCTGACGGGTGGTTGGGTCGTCCCAGCGCTCCACCAGTCCCGCGCTGCGCATGGAAGGTTGGGCCCGCGCGGCGGTGATCAGTTCCTGCAGCAGGTCGATGCCGGGCGAATCCAGGCTCTCCCAGCCGCCAGGCAGTTCGAGTTGTGCCAGTTCGGGATTCTGCACCAGCAGCGCGACCGCTCGCCGAATCGGCGGGATGCTGCCCTGCGGTCGTCGGATAGGTGGGCGCGGGGCCGGTTGGCGTCCTGCCTGCGATGCGGCGGGTGGCTGCCTGAGGCCGATGCGTTCGTGCAGGGCCTGATCCATCATGTCGCGAAACATGCCGGCCGGCAGGCGCGCAAGCAGCGGCTTGGCGAGTTCACCCAGGCGCGCGCGCCCATCCAGGCTCTCCATGTCGACCTGGCTTGCGAGTTTGTCGAACAGGAACTCGGAAAGGGGCAGGGCGCGGCCGATCTCGGCCTGCATGTCCTCGGCGCCGATCCTTCTGACCAGGCTGTCCGGGTCTTCGCCGTCCGGCAGGAACAGGAACCTGGCCTGGCGCCCATCGCGCATCAGCGGCAGCGCTGTGTTTAGGGCCTTCCAGGCCGCATCGCGACCGGCACGGTCGCCATCGAAACAGAACACCAGTTCCGGGGTGGCACGGTAGAGCTTTTCCAGGTGATCGCTCGTGGTCGCCGTGCCCAGAGTGGCGACCACATTACTGATCCCGTACTGGGCCAGGGCAACCACGTCCATATAACCTTCGACGACCAGCAGTCGGGGAGGATGTCCATCGGCCTGGCGCGCCTCGTACAGGCCATAAAGCTCGCGGCCCTTGTGAAAGACCGGTGTTTCCGGCGAGTTGAGATACTTGGGTTTGCCGTCGCCGAGCAGGCGGCCACCGAAGCCCACCACCCGGCCGCGGGTGTCGCGGATCGGGAAGATGATCCGGTCACGCAGGCGGTCGTAGCGTTTCCCGTCCTGCTCGGTGATCAGGCCGGCATCGAGCAGCAGGCCGATCCTGTGATCGCTGCCCCCCAATGCCTTAAGAAGGTTGTCCCACCCCGGCGGGGCATATCCAAGCCGGAAGTCGGCGGCCACCTCGCCGCTGACCCCCCGTCTGCGCAGGTAGTCCGCGGCCTGGGGTGCCTGCGGGTGCTGGCGTAGCTGCCGCGCATAGTGTGCCGCCGCCTGCTCCAGGATGTCGTACAACGGCCGATGGTCGGGGCCCTGCTCGAAACCCGCCTCTCGCGGCACCTCGAGACCCATGGACGAGGCGAGTTCTTCGACCGATTCGGGGAAGCTCAAGCGGTCATATTCCATCAGGAAACTGAGCGCGGAGCCGTGGGCGCCGCAACCGAAGCAGTGATAAAACTGCTTGGTCGGGCTGACGGTGAAGGAGGGGGTCTTTTCGGTATGGAATGGGCAGCAGGCCTGGAATTCCCGGCCGGCCTTTTTCAGCGGGACGCGTCGGCCGATGATCTCGACTATATCGGCCCGTGAGAGCAGCTCATCGATGAAGTTCTGGGGAATGGCACCGGGCATGGTGCAAGCCTAGCAGGCTGTCGGATGTAACACTGTTTGGCTGCAAACGGTCAAGTCCGACAGGCTGCCTATCAGCTGAATCGCTGGTTCAGCCCAGTTTCTGCTTGACCAGGCCGCTGACCATGCCGACATCCGCGCGGCCCTGCACCTGCGGCTTGACGATCGCCATGACCTTGCCCATGTCGCGCATGGACTCGGCACCGGTTTCCGCGATGGCGGCCTCGATAATGGCGGCGACCTCGGATTCGGACAGGCCTGCCGGCAGGAAGTCCTGGATGATCTCGATCTCGGAGGCTTCCTGGGCGACCAGATCGTCCCGGCCCGCGTCACCGTACTGCTTTATGGAGTCGCGACGCTGCTTGACCATCTTGTCCAGCACCGCCAATACCTGGCTGTCGTCGAGCTCGATCCGTTCGTCGACTTCGCGCTGCTTTATCGCGGCAAGCATCAGGCGGACGACCCCCAGGCGCGCCTTGTCGCCGCCCTTCATGGCGGCCTTCATGGCGTCGGTAATCTGTTGCTTCAGCACGGGGAGGGAGGAATCAATACAGGCGTTCGAACCGGCGGACGTCGCGACCGGCCTTCTTCTGCCAGCGTTTCACGGCGGCAGCGGCCTTGCGCTTACGCTCCCAGGTGGGCTTTTCGTAGAATTCGCGGCGGCGGACTTCGGCCAGGACACCGGCCTTTTCGCAGGAGCGCTTGAAGCGGCGCATGGCCACTTCGAAGGGTTCGTTTTCTTTCACGCGTACGTGCGGCATTGCTTCCTCGGATCGACAAACGGTTAAAATGGACGCTTCACGGCCACGGAAGACACCCCGAAGCCCACAAAGGCGCGGAATTCTAAAGCCTCATTCCCCGAAATGCAAAGGTTGCAAGGCCATGAGAGTGCTGGGCATCGAGACATCCTGCGATGAAACCGGGGTGGCCGTGTACGACAGCGACCGCGGCCTGCTTGGTCACGCGGTATACAGCCAGATCCCGCTGCACGCCGATTACGGGGGTGTCGTGCCGGAACTGGCCTCCCGCGATCATGTCCGCAAGCTGGCTCCGATGATCCGGCAGCTGCTCGATGAATTGGAGTTGGAAACCGGCGATATCGGCGGCGTGGCCTACACGGCAGGCCCCGGTCTGGCAGGGGCGCTCCTCGTCGGAGCGGCGTTTGCGCGCAGCCTTGCCTGGGCCTGGCAGGTGCCGGCACTCGGCGTACATCATATGGAGGGACACCTGCTGGCACCCATGCTGGAACCCGAGGTCCCGGCCTTCCCCTTTGTTGCCCTGCTGGTGTCGGGTGGCCATACCCAGCTGGTCCAGGTTGCCGCGGTGGGCGACTACGAACTGCTCGGTGAATCGCTCGACGATGCCGCCGGTGAGGCATTCGACAAGACGGCAAAGCTGCTCGGCCTGGGCTACCCGGGCGGCCCGGCGCTGGCGGCGCTGGCGAAGGGCGGCGACCCGGACAGGTTCCGCTTTCCCCGCCCCATGACCGACCGCCCCGGGCTGGATTTCAGTTTTTCCGGGCTCAAGACCTTTGCGCTGACCACCTTGCAGCAGCAGACCGGGCTTGTCGCCGCCAGACCAGATCGACCGCTGCATGCCGATATCGCCCGCGCGTTCGAGGAGGCGGTGGTGGACACGCTGGCGATCAAGTGCCGGCGTGCGGTTGAGCAGACCGGCAGCCGGGCCCTGGTGATGGCCGGCGGGGTCAGCGCCAACAGCGTGCTGCGCGCCCGCGTGGACGGCCTGATGGCGGATTTGGGCGGGCGAGCCTATTATCCGCGCGCCGAATTGTGCACCGACAACGGCGCGATGATCGCCTATGCCGGCTGGCAGCGTTTGCGAGCCGGACAGCATGAGGGGCTGGCTTTCGGTATCCGGCCACGCTGGCCGATGCAGGAATTGGCCATGGGGCAGTTGAGGCGCTCCGAACTCACTCATCTGA
>CAVWEI010000026.1:0-284931 GCA_963753845.1 uncultured Gammaproteobacteria bacterium | reverse complement strand
CGGCAACACCCAGGTCATAACCATCACGATCAATGGCACCGAAGATGCCCCCGTGATTGGTGGCGTCAGTACAGGTGCTGTTACCGAAGACGTCGACCCCGATCTGGATGCCCTGCTGGAGGCGACAGGTGCGTTGACGATCAATGATCCAGATGCAGGTGAGTCAGCCTTCGTTGCCGGCACGGTCGCGGGCAGCCACGGTCATCTGGTCATCGACGCCTCCGGCAACTGGAGCTACGAGGCGGATAACGCTCAGGCGGCGGTCCAGGGATTGGATGCCGGTGAGAACATCAACGACGTCCTTACGGTAACCACTGCGGACGGCACCGCCCACAACATCACCGTCACGATCAACGGCGCCGAGGACGCCCCCGTCATCGCCGGCAGTACGAGTGCCTCGGTGACGGAAGATGGCACCGTGACGGCCGGAGGAACCCTGACCATCACCGATGCCGATGTCTCGGACAACCCGGTCAGTTTCCCGGACGAGGCGAGTACGCCGGGCGACAACGGCTACGGTGAATTCAAACTCAGCGGTGGCAGCTGGAGTTACGCACTCAACAACGCCCATGCGGCGGTCCAGGCCCTGGGGGCAGGCGCCAGTCTCACCGACACACACACCTTCACGGCCTCCGATGGTTCCACCCAGGTGGTTTCGATCTTGATTGCCGGTGCGCCGGAGTCGCCCGCGTTCACTCAGCCGCTCTCATCAGAATCGGTTTCCAAGCCGATTGAGCGCCCAGCCCCGCCACCGGAGACTGAAGAGCCGGTCGAGACTCCCGCTGACGAGGATCCCGCCCCGGAAAGCACGGTGCTTGCGGGGCCGACGGATCCCTCCAGCGGAGAGACAGAGATCGGGGGGGCACTGACAAGCGCCTCGAACCCCAGACTTCCAGAGCCGCTGCAGCCCGATGAAATCTTCCTCAGCGTCATCGCGGATGCGCGTCCGAACGATGCACCGGGTATTCAGAAGGTATCGGCTCCTGTGGTCAAGCCCGGTGCTGAGTCGTCGCACACCTTCCTGCAGGAACTCAAATCCTTCTGGAAGGATGACAGCACGACCACGAGCCTTGAGATGTCGGAGGTCCGATTCAGCAAGGAATTTTGGGGCGGCCTGGACAAAATGGCGCAAGACCTGGACGAAGCGATGGAGGACGAAGATAAGAAAACGCATCTTAGCGCCGAAGCTGCGGCCGGCGTTGGCATCAGTCTGACGGCCGGTTTTGTCAGCTGGGCGCTGCGCGCGGGTTCGATGGCCGCGAGTTTGCTGGCGGCTATGCCGACCTGGCGGCATTTCGACCCTATGCCGGTTTTGGCGGCAGACGACAAGAAGAAGCAAGCCCCTGTTTCGTCCGATGACACCGATGAAGAAACCCGGGAATCGGACAAAAACGAGAGGATCGAACGCCTGTTCGGCGGGGATTAGGGCCTGTTCGCGTTTCCGTCTTTCATTTGGATCGTGGGTAGTGTGGTCATCGAGCTTCCGAAGCGGCATTTCAGTCCTGTGCCGACATCCGGAGCGGATCTTCCCCTGATTCCTCGCGGATGGGCGCCCGAACGACACGCCGGGAATTCAGAAAACGACGAACGCTGCCGCTAAGGCTGATGTGGAAAAGGCGGAGGGACAAGGACGTGTCTGATGTGAAAGACGAGGAACTTCCTGATGGACATGGTGAAGACACAAACGTCGATGACCTGTTCAAGCGCCGGATTCGCGCTGGACGGATATAACTTACATCTCAGGGAATAGCGGTTTGCCCAACGTATCGCCAATTATCCGCCTGTCTGTTGGACTGATCCTGCTTACGGTCAGCCTGCTGCTCGTGGGCGACATGCTGGGCCTGACACCGGACCCCAAGCGGGCAGAGCTGGCCGCACGCAAGGCGATCGCCGAAGCCCTGGCGGTACAGGTGTCGCAGGACCTCGCCGAGGGGCGTATCGACGCAGTCAGAGAGACGGTCGTTGCGCTGCAGAAACGTAACGAAAACGTGCTCTCGGTCGGACTGCGGGCAGCCGACGGCAGGCTACTGGCCATGGCGGGCGATCACCTGCAGCACTGGGAACCTCCCGGTGACGATAAATCGACCTCATCGCATATTCAGGTCCCGATCCACGGCGCAACCGGCCGCTGGGGGGCGATGGAAGTCAGTTTCCAGCCCTTCGACAGCATGGTCTTCATGTTCTTACGCGGCGGCTCGATAGCGACCGTGATCCTGTTCATCGCGATATTCGGATTCGGTGCCTACTGGATCTTCCTCAAGCGGGCCCTGAACGAGCTGGATCCGAGCGCGGTCGTGCCTGACAGGGTGCGTGCCGCGCTGGATGTCCTGGCCGAGGGGCTGGTGATAGTCGACAAAAGCGGTCGTGTCGTTCTCGCCAACAAAGAATTCGAACGGAAATTCGGCCAGGTGTCTGAAGGTCTTCTGGGTACCGAGTTGTCTGCACTCGACTGGCAATCGCCTGGTGGTGTGGACGAAAAAGTCCCACGTGATCTTCCGTGGAAGCAGGTACTGAGTGGCGGCGAGGTGCCGCCCTCGAGACAGCTGAAGCTGCGCACGGCCTTGAAGGAACTGATCAGTTTCGCGATCAATGTGGCGCCGATAAAGTCGCCGGACGGTTCGGTGCGCGGCGCGGTGGTGACCTTTGATGACGTCACCGAACTGGAGCGCAAAAATACCGATCTCGAGGGTGCGCTCGATCGACTCAAGCAAAGTCAGCGTGAGATCTCTCGTCAGAACCGCGAGTTGCAGGTTCTGGCAACCCGTGACGCATTGACCGGTTCACTCAACCGACGGTCTTTGTTCGATGGCCTGGCGACCCTGTTGGGAGAGGCGGCTGCGGAGGGTGAACCCATCAGCTGTATCATGGCCGACATCGATCACTTCAAATCGATCAATGACCGTTTCGGACACGCGACCGGTGACAAGGTGATCAAGCTGATGGCCGGAATCCTCGCCGATACCGCGCGTGCCGACGACCTGGTCGGTCGCTACGGCGGAGAGGAATTCTGTGTCATCCTGCCTGGTGCGGAAGAGGCTGAAGCGGCCCAAGTCGCGGAGCGCATGCGCGAGGCGATCCACGACGGCAAGAGCGCCAAGTTCACCAGTGCTTTGCGGATATCGGCCAGTTTCGGTGTGTCCACCGATACCAGCGGGAAAATAACCCCGGGTGCGCTGGTCGATCTGGCAGACAAGGCCCTGTATGTCGCCAAAGAGTCCGGTCGCAATCGCGTTGTTCGTTGGTCCGAGGCCGAAAAGCATACCAGTGTGGTACAAGCAGGGGCCGAGCAGGCATCCGCAGAGCCGACCGAAGCAGTGACGCATGAGACGCCACCGACAGGGGGAGCCGAAGACCTTGTTGACGCGACCGAACAGCAGCGGCTGCTGGACCGGATTGCCGAGCTCGAAATGATGGTTCAGGAAACAGCCTCCAGCAGTTCTTCCGGTATTGACGAGGCCACCGGCCTGCCAAACCGGGTGGTGCTGATGGATCGGATCAGCCAGGGTGTCGAGCGTTGCAGGCGCTTTGGTACCCGGCTCGCCGTTCTGTTTGTCGATATCGATACCCTGCAGGTGATCCGGAACACCCACGGTAACGTGGCGGCCGAAAAGTTTTTGAAACTCGCCGCTTCGCGGATCAAAAAAACTCTGCGTTCAACCGATACCGTCGCGATTGAGCAGGACCGGAACATCGGTGTCAGTGTCTCGCGTGTCGGCGGCGGTGAATTTGTGGTCCTGCTTACGGATATGCGCGAGGAGGAGTCTGTCACCTGGGTTTCGCAGCGGATGTTTGCCGCAATGCGGCAGCCGGTGCGTCTCGATGGGCATGAAGTGGTGCTGGATACCCGTGTCGGTGTCAGTCTGTATCCTGCGGATTCCGAAGAACCTGACACCCTGTTGGCGAATGCCGGCGCGGCCCTGCGTGAAGCCAAGGCGGCCGCCGGACGCGACGTCTGCATGTTTTTCAGCGGCGACATGAATGCACGATCGAGTGAACAGTTGCGTCTCGAGGGGCACCTGCACCGGGCCGTTGAACGCAACGAACTGTTCCTGGAATACCAGCCGCTGGTCGATATGCGGAGTGGACGGATTTCGGGTTTTGAGGCGCTTATACGTTGGCGTCACCCCGAGCTGGGCCTGGTGCGCCCCGACCGATTCATTCCGATGGCCGAGCATGCCGGCCTGATGGATGATATCGGCGACTGGGTATTACAAAATGCCAGCCAGCAGTTGAAGGCCTGGCATGATGCCGGATACGAAAAACTGGTGATGGCGATCAATTTTTCCGCCGTGCAACTGCGCCGGGAAGACCTGCCCGAGCGGGTTGTTGCGGTGATCGAGCGCGTGGGGGTCAAGCCGGGCTCCTTGACGGCGGAGATCACCGAGTCGGCACTGGTGCAGAATCTGGAAAAGGCGGCATCGATCGTCGATGGCCTCAGCCGGGCCGGTTTGCGTGTTGCACTGGACGACTTCGGAACCGGTTATTCCTCGCTCAGCTACCTGAAACGTTTCCCGATCGACGTGGTAAAGATCGACCGCTCCTTTATTCGTGATTTCCCGTCGCATATACACGATACGGCGATCGTCAGCGCGGTGGTCGCAATGGCTCACAGCTTGGGCCTGCATGTGGTTGCCGAGGGAGTGGAGAACGATCGCCAGCTGCAGGTGCTGCAGAATCTGCAATGCGACGAGATTCAGGGTTATCTGTTCAGCAAGCCGGTATCGCGTGAACATGCGACGGCATTGCTGGCCAGTCCGGCCGAGATTCGTCGCATGGTGCGTGCCGCCAGCCAGAGAGGGCTGACCGCCGCCCAGGATGTTGAATCGCTCGTCGCGGGTGTTCTCAACGAGCCGCCGGTACGCAGGGTCGCCGGTTAGCGAGATTTCGGCAGGGCCGGTAGTGCATGCCGATGTCGGGCGCAGCCCCACCTACAGGGGCACAGTGCAGATTGTCAGGCCGAGGCGTTCAGCAACACGGGGGCGATCTCCTCGGTCAATGCCTGGGCCTCCTGATCGATCTCCTCCAACTTCGCAATCGTCAGTTCGGTAATATCCCAGGCATCGTTGTTCAGCTTGGGAACGAGCTCGTTCAGGCTCTTCCCATCGGCACGGGCAGCAGCCAGCTGTGTGGCGATATACAAGATTCCGGCCTCCAGCTGGGTGTCCTGTGCAGCAGAGGGGCGGGTGTGCCCCCGTATCGGCATCACCAGCTCGGGTGGCAGCTGCCAGGAGGTGAACAGTTCTGCGCTGAGTCGCGCATAATCGAACCCCAGCCGTCCACGCTGCAGGGAAGCGACGTCTGAACCAAGCGTGCGTGCATCGGCAAGGATCGACCGCATCTGTTCCGGTAGCTCCTGGTAAAGAATCAGGGTGCCCACCGGGGCAAGCAGACCGCCCACGAACAACCGCTCGCTGTCGAGGATGCCGCACTGGTCGGCAAGCAGCTTTGCGGCCGATGCGCCGAACAGGCTGGAACGCCAAAACACCCGCCGATCGAGGAGATCGGACGAAAATCCGTCAAACGCATGGATCACCGCGGTTGCCAGGACGAGATCGTGTATTTGCTGCGTGCCCAGCAGACCCACCGCCCGGGAGACGGTGGCGATAGTGCCCGGGCGACCGTAGAAGGCGCTGTTGGCCATGCGCAACAGGCGTGCGGACAGGGCTGGATCGGTCGAGAGTACGTCGGCCACATCCGCATGCGAAGAGGCCGGGTCGACCAGGGTCTTTTTGACCCGCACGTAGATGTCGGGGAGCGTGGTGAGTTCGCGCGCCCGCGCCACCAGGTCCGCCGCGGTCACCCGAACCTCTGGATCTTGTGTCATTCGACTGCCTTCCGGTTGGCTTTTACGCCAGTCCGTCTCAAGAACGTAATTCGCTAGCCGATATTCTAGTTGATTATCACCCGTCGTTGTTGCTCGACAGCGGGGTGTCCGTTGCCCTGGGGAATGGCTTGATCGTCTCCGAACCCTTCATCAAAACATGGTTTGACCTGCAGCGCAGGCTGATCGTCGGCCTGCAGGTCGCGCATATCGATCTGCACGGTGCAGGCGTGACCGAAGGTGGCCTGATTGTCACCTATCCGGAGGGGTCGGAACAGCAGGCCGATCTCGCACTGGCCGCCGAATTGGCGCGCCGATCGGGTGCCCCGGTCACCGGCAACGCCAGGCCAGTGCAAGATGGCGAGCCAATGCTTCGGATCGCCTGTCCACTCCATCTGGGGGAGCATGCCGAGGGTGCCGTGGTGATCGAGGTCGAGGCACCGCTGAGCCGTCAGGCCAAGATCATTCAGCTTTTGAAGTGGGGTGAGGCCTGGCTGAATCTGGCAATCAGGCAGGCCGGTGATACACCCGATCAATTGGCCTTTGGCACCCTGATAGAGGCCGGGCTGGCACAGGTGGATTACGATGCCGCCGAGACTGCCGTGCTGGCGCTGTTGCCGGACAGGGTCGGCTGCACACGTGTCGGGCTGGGGATCGGCAAAGATCGACAGGGTGCGCCTGCTCGCCGTGTCCGAGGTCTCCGAGCTGGCAAGGCGCGGCGCGCGCGCGAAGGCGATCGAACAGGCGATGCAAGAGGCCGTGGATGCCGGTCAGACACTTTGCTGGCCACAGGATTCCGAGGCCGATACATCGAATCAGGCACAGCGTGATCTGGCCGAATCGGGTGGCCTGACGGGCGTATGCAGCGTACCCGTCATTGCGGGCCTGGCCCGTCCATTGGTTTTCGTATTCGAATTTGCCGAGGGCAAGCAATGGAGCGCGCGAGCCAAAGGCCGCTGTGAGGAGGCGGCGAGGGTGGTCGCACCCCTGCTCGAGTTGCGGCGCGCGCGCGACGCGCCCTGGGTGACCCGGCTGAGTGCACTGCTTAATGAAGGTCTGCGGAAGGTTTTGGGGCCAGAGGGGCGCGTGCGCCGCATGTTGCTGGCAATGTTTGCAGTGTTGGTCGCGGTCGTCGGTCTGGGCAGGGGCGAATATCGCGTGTCCGCACCGGCGGTGGTCGAAGGTGCCGTGCAGCGTGCCGTGGTCGCACCGTTCGAGGGTTACATCGAACAGGCCGGGGTGCGCGCAGGACAGAAAGTGAAAAAGGGTGATCTGCTGGCCCGCCTGGACGATCGCGACCTGCAGAGTGAGCTCCAAAGCCTGATCGCCGAAGAAAATGAGCTGGCCAAGGAGCACCGCCAGGCCGTTGCCGTGCTGGACCGCGGCAAGGCCAAGATGTTTGAGGCCCAGCTGGCGCGGGCACGTGCCGGTCTGGCCCTGATCGAAGACAAGTTGGCCCGTACCGAGCTGCGCGCGCCACTCGATGGCCTTGTTATCTCCGGAGACTGGAGTCGTTCGCTGGGCGTGCCGGTATCACGCGGCGAACTGCTGTTCGAGATTGCGCCGCTGGATGACTACCGGCTTGCCATCCAGGTCAGCGACCGCGAGATTGCCGGCCTCGCCGCCGGTCAGCAGGGCGAGCTGATCCTGTCGGCGCTGCCGCGCCAGCCCGTGCACCTGTCGGTTACCGACATCACCACTCTGGCGGCGGAAGAACCGGGTGAGCCGACGTTCCGGGTCGAGGCCGAACTGGCCGGTGACGCACCTGAACTCCGCCCCGGCATGGAGGGTGTGGCCAAGATCACGGTCGGTGAGCGCCGGCGCTGGTGGATATGGACCCATGCACTGACAGACTGGTTACGCCTTCAGTTCTGGCGGTGGCTGCCTTGAATCAGGCGGCCGCACCGGCTGATCCCGCGGCCATGCTATGGCAGCGTATGGCTGGAATGCGCCTGCACCTGCGCGACACGGTATCCGTGCATGAACACCGCTATCGTGGGCGCCACTGGTACCTGCTGCGTGACACCCTGGGAAAACAGCAGTACCGGTTGAGCCAGGGCGTCTACCAGCTGATCGCCCGTCTTGACGGCCGCCAGACCCTGGCCGAGGCCTACGCGCGTTTTACCGCCGGCCGGTCGACGCAGGTTGACCCGCAGCCCGAGCTGCTGAGCACGCTCACCCAGCTGCATGCCGCCGGCCTGCTGGCGGCCGACTCGCTGAAAGATGTCGGCCCCCTGATCGCACAGCAGCGGCAGCAGCGCCGCAAACGCAATCTCTCACGCTGGCTGCGCCTGTTGTCGCCACGCATGCCCCTGATCGATCCGGATCGTTTTTTGGGCCGCATGCTGCCTTGGGTCGGGTGGTTTTTTCATCCCGCCGCGCTGCTGCTCTGGCTGCTGTTGGCAGCCGGCGCCGGGCTACAGGCGCTGATGCACTGGGATGCGCTGGCCCTGTACGGGGCGCAGCGCCTGGATGACCCGCAGAGCTGGCTGCTGCTGGTATGTGCCTATCCCTTGGTGAAGGGGCTGCACGAACTCGGCCACGGCTTCGCTGCCAAGGCTTCCGGCGCCGAGGTGAACGAGATGGGCATCACCCTGCTGGTGTTTCTGCCGGTGCCCTATGTCGACGCCTCTGCCGCCTCGGTACTCGAAAGCAAGTACCGGCGCATGCTGGTCGGTGCGGCGGGGATCATCGTTGAACTGCTGCTTGCGGCAGTGGCGATGTTCGCCTGGCTGCAATTGTCCGACGGTCTGCTGCGCGAGGCGGCATTTGCCGTGATGCTGATCGGCGGCGTGTCGACGCTGCTTTTCAACGGCAACCCGCTGTTGCGATTCGACGGTTACTACGTGCTTTCCGATGCGATCGAGATCCCGAACCTGGCGACGCGTTCTGCGCGCTACTATGGATATTTGGCGCGTCGGTACCTGTTGCGGATAGGCGCCGAGCGCGCACCGAACACCGCGCAAGGCGAGCGGCGCTGGCTGCTGTTCTTCGGTGCGGCCTCGACCCTTTATCGCCTGTCGATCACGATCGGCATCGCCCTGTTCCTGATCGCGGTTGTGCCGACGCTGGGTGTGGTGATGGCGGCCTGGCTGTTGACTGCACAGCTCGCATTGCCGATCGGGCGCCAGCTGGGTTTCCTGTTTTTCAGCCCGGTGCTGGCCGGGCGACGGCTGCGTGCGCTGCTGACGGTCGGCGGTGTGATTGCGACCGTTTTGGTTCTGCTTGCCCTGGTACCAATGCCATCCAGCACCAAGGCGGATGGCGTGGTGCTGCTGCCGGAGCAGGCGATCGTGCGCGCCGGCGTGGACGGTTTTCTCGACCGGCAGCTCGTTGCTCACGGGAGCGAGGTGTCGCGCGGTGATGTCCTGTTTGTCCTGAGCAACCGGCAGCTTGAGGCCGAAATCGCTGCACTGGAGGCGCGTGTCGAGGAATTGGCGGCACGCAGTGACGCGGTGGCCTTCGACGACCGCCTGGGGCGCGATATCCATGCCGAACGCCTGTATACGGTGCGCCGGGAACTGACCGAGCTGGAGGAGCGGCGCGACCGACTGAGCGTGCGCAGCCCCGTTGACGGCCTGCTGCAGGTCCCGCATACCGATGACCGCCTGGGGCGCCTGGTTTCCCAGGGCGACCTGTTGGCGTATATCGCCAATGAATCCGATGCCAGGGTGCGGGTGGTCGCGACCCAGGAAGATGCGGCCCGTATTCGCGAAGCGATCGAACATATCCGGGTGCGCCCGGCGGGTATCGGTGCCGGGATCGTCGACGGCCGGCTGCTGGAGGAGGTGCCGGCTGCGTCCGATACGCTGCCCAGTGCGGTGCTGGGCAGCCGCGGCGGTGGTGCCATCCAGGTGGACGCGCGTGACGAGCGGGGATTGAAGACGTTGCACAAGGTCTTCGCCTTCGATATCGCCGTCCCGTTCAACGCCGCCACGCAGTATGTCGGCAGCCGTGCCTATGTGCGTTTCGAGCACCCGGCGAGGCCGCTGATGGCGCGTTGGTACGACAGTGTGCGCCGGTTGTTGATGGACCGGATCGGGGAGTAGGTATGTGGTCGGGCTTTGCCCGGCGTTCATTTGGCGGGTAGAACCCGCCCTACGAGAGTTTCGTCGGTGCGCACGGGCCCGGTAGGTCGGGCTGTGCCCGACGTTGTTTCGGCGGGTAGAACCCGCCCTACGAGATTTTCGTCGGCGCGCACGGGCCGGGTAGGTCGGGCTGTGCCCGACATTTCATCGTCCTGTACGGCCGCCCTGCGCGTTTTTCAAGAATTAACATCCCCTTAACAGATCCCGCCATTGGCCGACACAGATTGGGGACTCTTACTCAATCTGAATCAGTCATGCAGAACAAACATCCTCTCTGTTACATAACGGTCTTATTCGCCCTTGGTTTCATTGGTGCGGCCCCCGTGTCAGCAGCCGAACCCGAGGCGGAAGGATTCCACTGTGTCATCACGCCGTCGCAAACCGTCGAGCTGGGCAGCCCGGTCCCCGGCCAGCTGCACGAGGTGCTGGTCGATCGCAGTGACACGGTAAGCGAAGGGCAGATCGTGGCCAGCCTCGATTCGCGCCTGGAACAGGCCAGTCTCGAGATTGCCCGTTTCAAGGCAGAGACCGACACCGAGGTGAGCCTGCGTAAAGCGGCTTTTGCGATCGATAGCAGGACGGCAAGGCGTCTGAATTCGCTTGCCGCGTCCAAGGTGGCCTCGGCACAGGACAAGGACCGCGCGGCGCGCGAATCCGGCCTGTCCGCGTGGCGTTTGCAGCAGGCCAAAGGACGACCTCGATCTTTACGCACTGGAACTCGCACGCGCCGAGGCCACACTGGACCGGCGCAGGATCCGTAGCCCGATCGACGGCAAGGTCCTGGCCCGCCTGCACAACCCGGGCGAATACATCGAAGATGAGCCGCTGTTGCGGATAGTGAAGCTCGACCCGCTTTATATCGAGGTGATCCTGCCCATGCGCCTGTTTGGCAGCGTCAAACCGGGCATGCAGGCGGAGGTATTTCCCGAGCTGGAGAACGGTGCCTCACATGCGGCGACCGTGGTGCTGGTCGACCCGATGGGTGATGCCGGCAGCGGCACCTTCGGTGCACGATTGTCGTTGCCCAACCCGGACCAGCTTATCCCCGCCGGTCTGAAGTGCCGTGTGCAACTGAAAACCAAGGGCCCGGTATTAAGCGACTTCCAGGGAAAGTCAGACAGCTTGCCACGGTTGGCCGCGTCCAAAAGCGCTTTGCGTTGAGCAAAGCGATGAAAGGCAAGGGCGGCAAATAGATGTTCGGCATGCGCAAGCTCAAGAGGAACCCCGAAATCGACGACTATACCGTCGAGCCGATGGAGCCGCGGGTCCTGCTCTCGGCCGATGCGCTGGGTGTGGATGCCGGCGTACTTGACCATGATGCGGCCGGACAAGCCGACTGGGATCTTAAAGATGCGGACGATTGGACGAGATCGCTCGCCAGCCATGACACTGCCGATACGGCGCCCCTGGACCCGGCGGGTGGCGACGCCGACGGCCGCGTCGAGATCGTTTTTCTCGATGCCGGCATCGAAAACGGCCAGCAATTGCTGGCTGATCTCCTGTCGCGTGACGGGGTATCCATCACCCAGGTCCACCTGATTGACTCGAATTCGGATGGCATCGATCAGATCGCACAGGTGCTCGCCGGGCAGCAGGGCATCGATGCCATTCATATCATTTCACACGGCGCTGCCGGGCAGATCCAGCTCGGCGGCGGCACACTTTCGACCGATAGCCTGGATGGCTATGCCGGTCAACTGAACGACTGGGGTAGCGCGCTTGCCGATTCGGGCGACATCCTGATCTACGGCTGCGATCTCGCGGCCGACGGTCAGGGGCGGGCGCTGGTCAATGCCATCGGCATACTGACCGGCGCAGATGTCGCTGCCTCAGTCGACCAAACCGGCCATGTCGCCCAGGGGGGCGACTGGGACCTTGAGTACCGGGCCGGAATGGTCGAGGCGGCTACGTTCGCGCCAGGGGCGATCCAGACCTGGCAGGGCACACTCGCGGCGTTTATCGTCGATACGAACCTCGATACAGTCGATGCCAACCCAGGTGATGGCGTGGCCGAAGATGCCTCGGGCAATACCTCGCTACGCGCGGCGATCATGGAGGCGAATTCGCTGGCTGGTGCTGATTCCATTTTCCTTGGGGCCGACACATACAAACTCACGATTTCTGGAGCCGATGACGCTGCGGGCGATCTGGATATTTCGGACGATCTCTCCATCGTCGGGGTCTCGCCCACACTGACATCGATCGACGGCAACAATATCAATCGCGTCTTCGACATCAAGGACGGTGCCGCGATCACGGTGTCCTTCTCCGATCTCAAAATCGAGAATGGCATAACCGCCCTGTCCTCCGAGCCGGGCGGCGGCCTGAGGATCGCCGGTATTGCGAATACCCCGCAGGTCTTTTTGTCGAACACATGGTTCACAGGCAGCGATGCCCTGGTCGGCGCAGACGGTGGCGCGATCTACAACGAAGGCGCGCTCATCGTCGAGAATTCCCTGATCGAGGGCAACCTCGGTGCGAAAGGCGGCGGAATATTCAACGCCGCCACCGGCACCCTGGCGATGACCAACGTGACTCTCAGCGGTAATCAGGCGACTGGTGCCGAGGGTGGCGGCCTGTACAACCAGGGTGCCGCCACGCTGACAAACGTCACGATTGCTTTTAACGACTCCAGCACGCAGGGAGGCGGCCTCTTCAACAGCGGTACCCTGGACATCGGCAACAGCATCGTTTCGAACAACACGGCGGGTGGTTCCGGTCCGGATGCATTTGGCGCCCTGGCCAGCAGCGGCTCGAATATCTTCGGTAACGACGCAGCGGCGTCGGGCTTTGACGGCTCAGACCAGCGCAATGTCGATCCCGGCCTGGACGTTGTCCTCACCGACCACGGCGGCAAGCTGATGACCCATGCGCCGGGCGCACCGGCGATCGACGCTGCCGATCCCACGCTTGCACCGAACACCGACCAGCGCGGCTTCCTGCGTGGTGACGGCAGTCCGGATATCGGTGCCTACGAGGCCAGCAGCTCAGCGGCGACGACCGCAACCTACCTCGATAACTTCCTGGCAAGCTCCTGGAGCGGCGACGACGGCACACTGTCCTGGAGCAATGACTGGCAGGAGATCGGAGAGGCCAATGGTCCAGGCGTCGGCAATGTTCAGGTGTACAATCGCTTCGGCGAACAGGGCCTGGATCTCTGGAAAAATCACGGTCGGCGCCTGGCGCGAGGCCGACCTGAGCGGCGCGACAACGGCGACGCTGAGCTTCGATTGGGGCAGGTTATGGACGGAGACGGGCGACAGCGTCACGTGGAGATCTCCACCGACGGTGGGACGAGCTGGACGGTCCTCGATACCTTCGCCGGGCCGCCCACGGACAGCGCGCTGCAGTCGGCCAGCTACGATATCAGCGCTTACATCGATAACGACACGCGCATCAAGTTCGAGACCACCAACTATGGCGACAACGACGAGTTCTTTGTTGACAACGTCCGTATCGACCTGAGCATGGCTCCGCCTGTCACCACCACCCTGTCGCCGGTCAAAGACACTTATATTGACAGCATCAACCCGGGCACGAACTATGGGTCGGATACCGTCATCCGCATGGATGAATCCGGAGGAGGCCTTGGTGATGGCCAGGTGCTGCTGCAGTTTGATCTGAGCACCATCCCGACCGGTGCCACGATCACCAGCGCGACCCTGCAGGTCGAGGCCAGTGGAAAGTCAGGCGCGACCGCAGATTCAAGCATCATCAATGTCTACGAGGTGACCGAGGCCTGGGATGAGGGCAGCGCCACCTGGAACGAGCGACAGGCCGGAACAGATTGGGGAGGCACGCCGGGGGCTCCCGATACCACGCCGCTGAATCCGCCCTCGCTGGAGGCCTCCGGGCTCGGTGGCCATACCTGGGATATCACCGATCTGGTGCAGGACTGGCAGTCCGGTGACAAGACCAACAACGGCCTGATGCTCGCCAGTGACGATTTGGGCACTGTGGTGTTCGACTACGTCAGCCGCGAAGGCGCTACGCCGCCGCAACTGGTGATTACCTATACAACCGCTCCAGTCATCCCCAACACCGCGCCGACCTTCAGCAGCTTTGTCGGGCCGGCGACCTCAGGTGGCGAGGACAACGAGATTGCCGTGACCTTCGGCAACCTTGCTGTGCAGGGTGACGAAGCCGATGCCGATGGCACCGTTGATGGATTTGTCGTCAAGTCGGTGACCAGCGGCACGCTGAGGATCGGTACCAGCGCCGGGTCTGCGACGCCCTGGGCGGCGGGCAGCAACGATACCCTGGATGCCCTAACCAACGCCTACTGGACCCCGGACCCGGATGCCAACGGTACCCTGAACGCCTTTGAAGTCGTCGCGCAAGACGACGATGGCGCCGAGTCCTCGACCAATGTGACCGTGCAGGTCACGGTGACGACGCCGGTCACCCTGGTGGCGATTGCCCAGGACAGCGGTGCACGCACGATCACCCAGGCCGAACTGCTGGTCAATGCCAGCGACACCGAGGGTGATGGGATGACCGCGACTGGGCTGGCGATCAGCGCTGGCGCGGGTGCGCTGGTCGACAACCTGGACGGGACCTGGGATTACACCCCGGCGCTAAATGACGATACCAATGTCAGCTTCAGCTATACGATCACCGACGGTACCGACAACGTTGCCGGCTCGGCCATGCTGGACATCATGCCGCTGAATAACAATCCGACACTGGTAAACCCGATTTCGGATCAGTCGGCCACGGAAGACCTGGCATTCAGCTTCCAGTTCGCCGCGGGGACCTTCAATGACACCGATGTCGGTGACACCCTGAGCTACATCGCACAGCAGGTGGGTGGCACGCCACTTCCGGGCTGGCTGAGCTTTGACGGTGCGACACGGACCTTTGCCGGCACGCCGCTAAATGCCGACGTAGGTACGCTGAATATCGAGGTGAGGGCAACTGACGGTGCCGGTGCTGTGGTGGCCGACACCTTCGATCTGACGGTCAGTAACGTCAACGATGCGCCGGTGCTGGGTAACAACCAGATTTCCCTCAACCAGGGTGACGTCGTGGTGCTGACGCCGACCATGCTGTCTGCAACCGATATCGATCATGCGGTGAGCGGGTTGCAGTTCACTGTCTCGGCGGTTTCCGGCGGTCAGTTCGAACTGACCGGCACTGGCGGCGTGGCTATCACGAATTTCACCCAGGCCCAGGTGGCTGCGGGCAACGTGGTCTTTGTTGACGATGGTGACGACATCGCGCCTGCCTTCAGTGTCATGGTGGGTGACACGGTGGACAGCGTTGGGCCGCAGGCGGCAACCATCGTATTCAATCCGGCGAGCGTCGTGGTGACGACCGCGACTGTGCCGCCGCCTGTCGCGGTGACCGATCCAGCGACCGACGTGGGTCCGGAGCCGGACTTGGACCTGAAACTGGTCAGCCCGGAGCCCCAGGAGCGACCGGAGCCGGGTCCTGATCCTGAAGCTGAGCCGGTACCAGATACGAAGTCTGATGAAGTGAAGGTCGATGTGGTCGCGGAGGAAGTGGCCGCAGGTGACGATACAGATATAACCACAACGGCTGCGGCAGGGGGCGGTCCGGGTGATTCGGTCGCAGTTTCCGGACCGAATTCCAATCGGGAAGTAGGGAGTTCCATGCAGGGCCTGCTGAAGAGCCTGTTCGTGCGTCCCGCCGCCCTGACCGCGATGGCCCTGCAACAGTCATTGCCTGCTTCGTTCGAGATGGATGCCCTGGCCAGGGAGGTGCGCACCGTGCTTGCCTCCACCGAGTTCAATTCCAGCCTGGACCGCATGCGCGAGGGCGTATCGGATGCAACGATATTCCATCAGGGCGTGGTCGGCTCCAGTGTCGCGGTGACAACGGGTCTGTCGGTGGGATACGTGGCCTGGCTGGTGCGCGGTGGCGTGCTGCTCAGCACGGCACTTTCATCACTGCCGGCCTGGCAGTTCATCGATCCCCTGCCGGTGCTCGCGCGTACCCGGCACGACGAGGATGACAGTGACGACTCGTTGCAGTCGATCATTGAGGAAGAGTCGGAGCGGGCCGCTAAAAGGGCGAGGGAAGGGGACAAGCAAGCCGGCGCTGACGGCGCATCAGGGTCCAATGGACCGAGCTATGATCAAGTTTAACGCCAAGTCACGAATTGCACTCGGCCAGGTGGGTCTGCTGGCGAGCGTGCTGCTTGGCGCGAGTTTCTTCGGCCTGATCCCCGATCAGCGCATGAGTATCCGTGAAGGCCGGGCGGCGCTGGCCGAGGCACTCGCCGCCAATAGTTCAGCACTGGTCACCCAGAATGATCTCCATCGGCTTGAAAACGATCTCAACTTCGTCGTCGAGCGTAATGATGACCTGCTGTCGGCCGGATTGAGGACCGAGGATGGTCGATTGATCGCGACCGTCGGACCGCACGAGAAAGGCTGGCGACGGCTCGACAGTGATCTCTCGACGGACAGTCAGGTCAAGGTGCCGATCTGGGCCGGCAGTAACCAGTGGGGATTCGTTGAGCTTCGGTTTCGTCCGCTGGTCGTCGAGGGATGGCTGGGACTGGTCCTCGATCCGTTGGTCGTCTTGATCGGCTTCGTCGCTGTGTTCAGTTTCGTCGCCTTCTATTTCTATCTCGGTAAGATGCTCAAGCATCTGGATCCGTCGCAGGCGATACCGGGTCGGGTGCGTTCGGCGCTCGATACCATGGCAGAAGGTCTGCTGGTGCTCGACAACAAGGAGCAGATCGTCCTGGCAAACCGCGCCTTCGGTACCCTGTTGAACAGAGGTACCGATGAACTGCTTGGCCTGAAGCTGTCGATGTTTCCCTGGAGCGATACGGATGGCGAGCCCCTGACGGAGAGCGACCGGCCCTGGCGGCGCGCCCTGCAGAGCGGGCAGGCCGAGGTCAATCAACGTGTCCGACTGACCTTGCCGGATGAATCGCGTCTGACCTTCATGATCAACTGCTCTCCGGTGCTGGGCGGCGGAAAGTCGCATGCCGGCGTACTGGTCAGCTTCGACGATGTCACCCTGCTGGAAGAGCAGGAGGTCGAACTGGTCAGGTCGAAAGAGGAGGCCGAGGCCGCCAACCAGGCCAAGAGCGCCTTCCTGGCCAACATGAGCCACGAGATCCGCACCCCGATGAACGCCATCCTGGGCTTCACCGAGCTGTTACGGCGCGGTTTCACGCAGGATGAGGCAGAAAACCGGCGGCACCTGGAGACCATCCATTCCAGTGGCCGACATCTGCTCGACCTGATCAATGACATCCTCGATCTGTCCAAGGTCGAGGCCGGCCGGATCGAGGTTGAGTCGGTCGAATTCGACCCATACCGCGTGATTCAGGAGGTGGTCAAGGTCCTGGGAATCAAGGCGAACGAGAAGGGCGTTTCCGTGGGGCTGGACATCATTGGGGAGGTGCCGGCCGTGATCCAGAGTGATCCGGCGCGGCTGCGCCAGATCGTGACCAACCTGGTGGGCAATGCCATCAAGTTTACCGAACAGGGTGGCGTCGAGGTCCAGATCAGGGCCGGATCCATCGATGGCGTGGTCGGATTCGAGATGGACGTGGTCGATACCGGGGTCGGTATGTCAGCCGACGCATTGGACAAGATCTTTGATGCCTTTGTTCAGGCCGATACATCGGTGACCCGAAAGTTTGGTGGTACCGGTCTCGGTCTTGCGATCAGCCGAAAGTTCGCGCGGGCGCTCGGTGGCGACATCACCGTTGACAGTGAGATCGGCAGGGGCAGCCGTTTCAAGGTGCGTCTGGCGGGCGGGCCCGCCGCCGATGTCGAATGGATAGAAGGCGAGCAGGCGTTGACGCAGCTGGGCGAGGCACAGATCGATCAGTCGACGGGCTGGTCCTTCCCGGAGGCACATATCCTGGTGGTCGATGACGGCCCCGAGAACCGTGAGCTGGTCAAGCTGGTCCTGGAAAACTATGGGCTTCAGGTGGATGAGGCGGAAAACGGTCAGGTAGGCGTGGATATGGCGTCGGCGACGCAATACGACGTGGTGCTGATGGACGTGCAGATGCCGGTAATGGATGGTTTTACAGCCACCCGGACCCTGCGTGACCAGGGCCTGCAGGTGCCGATCATTGCGCTCACCGCCAATGCCATGAAGGGCTTCGAGCAGGAGTGCCTCGATGTCGGCTATTCGGATTACTTTACCAAGCCGATCGATATCGACAGCTTCGTGGCCAAGCTGGCCGAGATCCTCGGCGCACAGGCGGTTACGCACGAACAGGCAGAGCAACTCGCGGCCGGTCACAGGCGCAGGGCACGATCTGCCGGGCAGGCGTCTGAAAGTTCCCCGCCTATTGTCTCGAAACTGAACATGAAGGACGGTCAGTTTGCGCTGCTTGCATCGCGCTTTGCCGAGCGTCTGGGTGGGAAACTGGGCGAGATGAGCGAGGTATGGCAGCAGCGTGATTATCCAGCCCTGGCAGACCTGGCTCACTGGCTCAAAGGCGCGGGCGGTACCGTCGGCTTTGATGAATTCACTGTGCCGGCACGCTCGCTTGAATCGTCTGCCAAGAACCAGGATGACATGGGCATCGGCGCCGCACTCAGGCTGCTGCATGGTGTCGCCGCCCGAATTCCGGGGGTGACCTTGTCGGACCGACCGGTCGAGCCGCCAATGCCGAACGAGCAGAGCGGCATGGCGCGCGTTTCGGCAATGGCTCAAGGCGACGAGCCCCCCGCTGAGCCGATCGTCTCCCGGCTGGCCGGACATCCACGCATGCAGGTCCTGATCGACCGCTTCGTCTCACAGCTGGTGGAGGCGGATGAGGACATGCAGACCGCGTGGCGGTCCGAAGACTTCGGATCCCTGGCCAAGCGCTCACGTTGGCTCAAGGGCTCGGCGGGTACGCTCGGCTTCGATGTGTTTACCGAGCCGGCCGAGGAACTGGAATCCTGCATCGGATCCCTTGACCGGAATCGTATTTCGGTATTGCTGGATCAGATTCACCGCTTGATTCTGCGGGTTCAGAAAGGCGCGGAGGCTGCCGATAAACAGGCTGACGCCGCAGCTGCCGGTATCGCGGGTGGATGAAAACCCAGGGGCTTGGATGTTATTACTAGACCAATCAATGGTGGCGGAAGAAGAACCTCTGGCGAGTGGGCTACGGGCAGTCGAGCCTGGCCAGGGTTACAAGCTGGGTGATGACTTCGAACAGATGAAGAACGCGACCATCATGATGGTCGACGACGAGCCGATTACCATGGAAGTGGTTCGGACCTTTCTGGAAGACGCGGGCTACCGCAATTTCATCCTGGTGGATGATTCCACTCAGGCGATGGACGAGCTGCGCAAACATCGGCCGGACGTGCTGCTGCTCGATGTCGTGATGCCCAAGGTCACGGGTTTCGACATCCTCGGCATGCTGCGCGAGGAACCGGAGTTTGCGCATATGCCGGTGATCATTCTCACCTCGTCCTCGGATGCGCTTACCAAGTTGCAGGCGCTCGATCAGGGTGCAACGGATTTTCTTTCGAAGCCGGTCGACCCCAGTGAGCTGGCGTTGCGGGTCCGCAACACCCTGGCCGCCAAGGCCTACCAAGACCAACTGGCCTATTACGATATTCTAACTAACCTGCCCAATCGGCGGCTTTTCGCGGATCGTACCGACTGGGCGATCGAGAAGGCGCAGCGCGACGACGACCAGGTCGCGATCCTGCACGTTGTCTTCGAAGAGTTCAAGCGTGTCACCGATACCCTGGGTCCCAAGATTGGTGATGAGGTATTGAAGCAGCTGGCCCAGCGCCTGGTCGAGAACGTCAGGGGTTCAGATTCCGTAAGTCTCGATGCATCAGATCCGGACTCCTGGTTGGATGTGTTCAGCCTGGGGGGTGCGGATTTTTCGATCCTGGCGCCCAACGTGAAAAACCTAACCAGTGCGGCCATTGTCGGACGTCGCATTATCAAGGCCATGGCGCAGCCTCTGAATGCAGACGGGACCGAGGTGTACCTGAGTCCCAGTGTCGGCATCGCAGGTTATCCGGGCGATGGCAAGGACGCGGCCACCCTGTTGAAACTGGCAGTCGCTGCCAGCGCCCAGGTACAGAATGGAGAGCGCCTGAAGTTCTACTCCGCCGATATGAACCAGGCCGCTTTGGCGCGTTTGCGTCTCGAGGCAGACCTGCGGCGGGCGCTGGAGAACAACGAGTTCCGACTGCTCTATCAGCCCAAGATACAGGTGTCGACTGGCAGGGTGATTGGTGCCGAGGCACTGATCCGCTGGGTGCGGGAAGATGGGGCAATAGTTTCACCCCTGGATTTTATTCCGGTGGCGGAAGAGACCGGCCTGATCCTGGAGATCGGTGAGAGAGTCTTTGGCGAGGCCTTCAGGCAGCTGGCACGCTGGCGCGACCATGGGATGGATCTGAGTGTGTCAGTCAACATCTCTCCCCGCCAGTTCTTCGAGGGCGATCTCGTTGCGGCTGTCAGCTCCACGCTGGCCGAGGCGGGGGTCGACCCTGCTTATATCACCCTCGAGGTGACCGAGAGCCTACTGATGGATCGCGTCGATGTGGCCATCGATACCTTGCATGAGCTACGCAAACTCGGTCTTGGAATATCCATCGATGATTTCGGGACCGGTTATTCCTCGCTGAGTTATCTGAAACGATTCAAGGTCGATGAGGTCAAGATCGACCGCGCGTTTGTCACCGATGTCGCCAGATCACGTGAGGACAGGGCGCTGGTTACCGCAGTGACCTATCTCAGCCACAAACTCGGTGCCAGGGTGTGCGCCGAGGGCGTCGAGGATGAGGCGCAGCTCAAGTTTCTGAAGAAAGTGAAGTGCAACGAATACCAGGGCTTTCTCTGCAGCCGCCCGGTCAGCCCGGGTGCCTTTGAGGCCCTGTTCAGAAAAATCAATGCCAGGGCCGATTGATCCCCTGTCGATTTTCGAAGAATCTCACGAGCCTGACCATTGCCAGCGTGTCCAGCCAGCAATATCCCCTTAGCTGATCTGACACGCTTCGCCGCTGCTCTGCCGGCGTATTTGCATCGATAAGCGATTCGTAGGCAATCTGGGCACCGATGCCGTCTTGCACACCGCCCAACCCGTCGTAGCTGAGCCCGGGCGCCACCGTGGGTAACACGGCCTTGAGCGAGTAAGCGCCTTTCATTGCCGGGTGATAGTAGTGTGCCTTTACCAGGGGCAGCAGGTCGACCAGGCGCTCGGCCAGCAAGTTGAGCCGCCTGCGCAGGTCTGGGAAGCGTGCACCCAGCTGATGAATGACGCTTCGTTCAAAGCGGCTGTAACTGAATATCGGACCTTCACTGCCGAGTGTGTCGACCAGGGCCTGGGCGCAGGCCCGCATGGGCGGATCGCCGCTGCTGTCGAGGAACTCGGCGTGCTGCAGCTGACCGGGGGCTGATTCGATGTGACAGGACCACTGGAACGGAAGCTGCTGGTAGGGGCGGGTGCCGGCCCATCTGGGTATGGCGAACTGGATGGCTTCGAAATCCAGGTAATAACGTGGGTAAGGCAGGGATTGCAGAATGTCGCCGAATTCCGGCGCGATATAGGGCTTACCGCTCAGCGTGGCCTGGCGCACGCGCCGGTGCAGCGGTTTTTGCAGACGGCCCTCGGGGATATCACGTATGTCCTCGATGCCTTCCGCCACGAGTTCGCTGATGATGCGACCCCCGCCCGGCAGCAGGCCGACCGGGTATTCTGTTGCCGGCTGCCTGCAATGCGCCATGAAGGGGCAGGCGAAAGGTCGGGTGCAGTGGGGCCCGGTCGGGATATCGGGTTCATTCGGCAGAGACAGGGTTTCCAGTCCCTCGTCGATCCAACCAGGTACCTCGGGGACAAGATCCGCGATCCTCTCGGTCACGTCGACGTATTTCAGCAGGCCTGAATAGTCTTCATCGCCGCGATATTCGAAACGCTTGTCGACATGCGCCAGCAGGGTTCGCTGCACAGGGTATCCTGCCCGCGAAATCACCCAGTTCTGCAGTGCACAATCGAAGAGGTAGTGAGGCTTGAGGCGAGTCGAGGATTTCACCTCAGTGAGCTCGAAGCCGTCTGGTGTCTTTCTGAAGATATCGGCGCGCACCCAAACCTGGTGCGTGCTGAACCTTGCCTCGAAAAGCGGAACCTGCGGATTGCGGGCAAGGTGTTTGGCGGTGACCGAGATTGCGTCCGGCAACGCTACTTTCTCGTCGATGAGCGCACCATCGGGATACAATCGCCGGAGCAGGTTATGGAGACGCTGCCCCTGGGAAAGACGCCGCCGGGCATTGCTGTCGTAGATCTGCACGTCTGGCCGATTGGCCTCGAGCCAGAGTCGTCGTCGGCATTGACGGGCCGCGATGATGCGCGTTTTTGAGATTATCTCGGGCAAAGGTTGTTCCTGTCATCGCCAGGCTGCGAAATACGCATTAAGGTGGACACGCGTATCGAGGTTTGTGTTTCCCAGGAAAGCGTTTGACCGAATCCAGCCGTTATTTTCGCAATTGTAGGGCAGACTGTGCCTGCCAATGTCGGGCACAGCCCGACCTACAGGTTTGCAGTAGCGCCTTGTTTACCAACAAATTGGCGGCGTTGCTTGAGCTTACTTCAAAGGAGCGAGGGAGACTGCATTGAATCCGGAAGATCTGTCCCTGCTGGTGAAGGCGACTGCCTTTGCCGCCAGAAAACACAAGGATCAGCGCCGCAAGGACGATGCCTCGTCACCCTATATCAATCATCCGGTCTCCCTGGCTGACGTGTTGGTGCACGAGGGTGGGGTGACGGATCTGGATACGATTGCAGCCGCATTGCTGCACGATACCATCGAGGATACCGAGACCACGCCGGAGGAGATCGAGTTGCATTTCGGCGTGACTGTGCGAGCCATCGTGGAAGAGGTGACTGACGACAAATCGCTCAGCAAGCGGGCATGCAAACAGATGCAGATCGATCGGGCGCCGAACTTGTCGACCCGGGCGAGGGCGGTGAAGCTTGCAGACAAGATCTGCAATCTCCGGGATGTCGTGGTCAATCCGCCGACCGGCTGGGAACTGAGGCGTCGCCAGGCCTATTTCGACTGGGCAAAGCAGGTCATTGATGGTTTGCGTGGAGAGCATGCGGTTTTGGAGGATTTGTTTGATCAGGTGTATGCGCAGCGCCCCGGTGAAGAGTAGGGCTGTGCCCGACATTCATTCGGCGGGTGAAACCCGCCCTACGAAAGTTGCATCGGCGGGCACGGGTTTGGTAGGTCGGGCTGCGCCCGACGTTATTCGGCGGGTGGAACCCGCCCTACGATGGTTTGGCGGCTCGGCTTTGCCTGGTGTTTTTTGGCGGGTGAAACCCGCCCTACGATGGTTTGGCGGCTCGGCTTTGCCCGGTGTTTTTCGGCGGGTGGAACCCGCCCTACGACAGGCTGCGTAGGTCGGGCTGTGCCCGACGTTGATCTGCGGCTGGAGAGAATCCATATGAGCAGAAAGATCATAATCGATGCCTTCGATACCGTGGCATGTCCTCACTGCGGCAAGGATTTCGTGTTGCAGGATGCGATCACCCGACAGCTGATCGAGCGCTATGAATCGGAATACGAATCGAAGCTCGAAGGCGAACGTCGGCAGCTGCGTGATGCCCTGGTGGTCGAGGCCGAGCGCGCGGCGGCGAAGCGGTTCGACGTCCAGATCGCACAGCTGCAGGAACAGGTGGCGCAGCGCGACGCCGCGCAGGCGAAAATGAAGACGCAGCTCGAGGCAACGGCGCAGCGGGCCGCCGAAGAGGCGCGCCGCGAGAGCATCGAACAGGCCCAGGCCACTCAAGGCCGAGCTTGCGTCGAAAGACGAACGACTCGCCGCTTACCGCGAGGCAGAGCTGGCCCTGCGCAAGGAAAAATCCGAACTGGAAGAAAAACAAAAGGAGATGAGTCTCCAGATCCAGCGTGAGGTGGATGCCCAGCGCAAGCGGATCGAGGAAAGTTCGGCCGAGTCTTACCGACTGCGCGAGGCGGAATGGCGCAAGAAGATCGATGATGCGCAAAAGGCCAACGAGGATCTCAAGCGCAAGCTCGAACAGGGTTCGCAGCAGCTTCAGGGCGAGGTGCTCGAGCTCGAGATCGAGGACCTGCTGGCGGCGGCCTTTCCGCTTGACGGCATAGAGCCGGTCAAGAAGGGCGCCCGCGGGGCGGACGTGATTCAAACCGTGCGCCTGAGGTCGGGTGCCCTTTGCGGCAGGATCATCTGGGAGACCAAGCGTGCAGAAAACTGGTCGAATGCCTGGGTACCGAAACTCAAGGATGACCAGCAGGCCGCCGGCGGTGAGCTGGCGGTACTGGTGAGTACCGCTTTCCCGGCCGGCATCGGGGACCCGATGGTGATACACGAAGGCGTCTGGCTGGTGCGCCCGGACCTGGTCCGCGCCCTGGCGGAGGCCCTGCGCACGGTGCTGATCGAATCACAGCGCCAGAAGGCGATCTCGGCTGGCAGGGGCGAGTCGATGGAGGCGGTCTACAACTACATCACGAGTGCGCAGTTTGCGCAGAAGGTACGGGCCGTGGTGGATGCGTACCAGCAGATGCGCGAGGACCTGGACAAAGAAAAAAGCGCCATGCAGCGGCTGTGGAAGAAACGCGAGGGGCAGCTCGAGCGCGTCACCAGCAATATGCTGGGAATCTGTGGTGAGCTTCAGGGGGTCTCGGCGGAGGCGCTGCCGCAACTGGACGATATCGGGCTGCTGCCATCTCTGACCAGCCGTCAGCTGCTATGTGGATATAGCGGCTGCAGCGGCTCCCCGGCGGTCTTCTTGGGCATGGCGCGTTCATTCCAGGCATTCTCTACGGAAGCCCAGAGGTCGGCACCGGTCCAGGTGGATGCGTCTGCGGCATAAAGCGCACGGTCGAGGATCGAGATCTGTTCCCGGCCGTGTCCGAGCCGGCCTGCCACTTGTCCGAGGCTGCGCGGCGGGTCATTCGGCCATCGCGCGCGCCCGAGTTCCAGCAATGCCTGCGCCGCCTTCCTTGCGTCGTTCGCCTCGCAGGCGCGTTGCAGCTGCGGGAGGATGTTCGCGATGCTCGATGCCGGTCCGGGCTGTTTTTCGACGGGTTTCGATTTGACCTCAGCGGTCCCACGTTTCCGGCTGCCAAGCCATCTTCGCGCCAGCCACAAGGCCGCCAAAGCCAGCAGCGCGAGCAGGACCCAGTGCCAGGGGAACGCCTCTTATCTGCTCGAACCAGCCCTCGCCCGGCTGTTGTGGATCGGGCCGGGTTTTTTCTGCGGGTACTGCCGACTGCCTTTCTGGTGGCGGCACCTCGTTTGTCCGGCTCTGCGTGCCGCTGGCGCCGGGTTCGACCTTGACGACCCATTGGGGCAGGCGGGCGGTGGCCTGTTCGTCGCTGCGGGTGTCCCACCAGTGCACTTCGACGGCGGGGATCGTCAACTCACCGGCCTGACCCGGGATGTAGGTGAAGGTCTGTCGGCTGGACGCAAAGACCTTGTCTCCATCCGTGTGGCTTTCATTGACGGGTGTCTCCGGATACACGCGGGTATGTTCCGGGGACTCGATTTCCAGGGCGGGTATCTGCGTGCCGGAAAGGCCGGTGGCCCGCAGCGAAATGGTGCGCGAGACAGGCTCACCGGTGCGGAGCCGTGGCGGGTCACTGGCCCAGCTGTCTTGCAGTTCCAGGTCTTCAGCCGGCAACCAGCTGTTTCCGGCGGCCGCCGGGCGCGGCAGTACGTCGATCGTGATGGCCTTGCTGCTGATGCGTACGGACTTTCCTCCGCTGCCGAAAGGACTGTTCCGGAAAAACTGCTGCCTCAGGCTGTCCAGCGGTGACGACCTGCCGGGCCCCTGCTGAGCGGTGCTCAACTGTCCGCTGAAGGTCGCCGGAGGAATGCGCAGTTCGCCGCTCTTCTCCGGCGAGATCGTATAGCGGCGTTCGACCACCTGGTACCGCCGATTGTTGCGGGTCACGGTGTAGCGTCGTTCGTCGCCGAGTTGCCGGGTCAGCGCATCCTTTATTTGCGGTGGCCGCAGATCGCCATTGAGCAGCGGTTCGGCGTGATACAGACGCAGGGTATAGGGAATCTGCTGTTGGACGTAGGCGTGATCGCCCGCGTCCACCTCCGCTTCGAGAAAGAGTTGCTCGGATTGCTGTGCAGCGAGCTGCTCGGGGATCTCGGTCACCTCCAGTTCCAGCGCCGCGGTCTGTTCGGCACCCACCTGGATAGGCGGTATCCGCAGCTTGCCCTCCTGCAGTGGCCCCAGTTGCACGGTCCAGGTGGTGCGGTTGGAAGAGCGACCATTCACAAAGCTGAACTGGGTACTGGTGCCGGTCCCGAGCACCCTGAAATCCTTGTTCAGGGGCGACAGATCGGGCTCGCCGGATGAGGCGCCGCTGCGTTCGATGACCAGGGTAACCGGATCACCCACGTACACCTTGTCGCGATCCAGGCGGGCGCGCACATCGGCCGCTGCCGGCATCGACAGTATCAAAGCCAGAAGACCGGTCAGCAGACCGCTGATACAAAAGTGTTTGGCAGATCTCGCTTGCATCGTCTTCATGATCATCAAACCCGGCCTCTATTACCAGTCCTGGGAACTGCCGCCACCGGGACCGCCGGGCCGCTGCCGATACTGGTAAAGGAACTTTCGACGCAGCAGGCCACCCGGGTCATCCGGTATGCGCCTCAGCCACTGCTGGGCGGCCATCTGTTCTTCGGTGTTCAATGCCTCGGCCTCACCCGATGGCCCCGGGGATTGCTGTTGCTGGTCTGTCGACGGCGACTGTTTCGCGACCCCGTCGTCGGCGCCCGGCTGTCCGGACTCGGATCCCTGCTCCGGTGCCCCCGATTCCCGTTCAGCCTGCCCGTCATCCCGGCCTTTGTCGAGTTCCCTGTTGGCGTCGGCAAACTGGTTTTCGGACCCGCGCTGATTTTGTTCGGCATCGTCCTTTGCACCCATCTGTTTTTCCGGGGTCTCGCTGTCATCTGACTGTGGATGGTCTTCCCGGTTCCCGCTGCCGCCTGCATCGGCCTGTGCATCCTGCTCCTGCTGGGCCGATTGTTCCTGTTCGCCGGTCTGCGCCTGTGATGCCTGCTGCTCATCCGGCTGCGAGGGGTTCTCCTGATCTCCGCTGCCACCCGAATCGGCCTGCGCGTCCTGATTCTTTTGACCCGCGTTCTGTTCCTCGCCGGTTTGCCCCTGTGAAGCCTGTTGCTGATCCGGCTGAGAGGGGGTTTCCTGCTCACCACTTTCGCCCGAATCGGCCGGCGTATCCTGTTCCTGTTTCCCGGGATCGTTTTGAGCCGACGACGCCTGCTCCTCTTCCGATGACTGATCTTGATCGCTCTGCTGATCCGACGGTGTCTGGTCTTCCTGCTGCTGGCTCAGCAAGGCCTCGACAGCCGCCTTGTTGGCCAGCGCGTCCTCCATGCCCGGTTGCAGCTCGAGCGCCTGATCGTAGGCCGAGATGGCCTCTTCGTATCGGCTCATCATCGCCAGCGCATTGCCGCGGTTGTAGCTGGCATCGGCCCCCGACGCACGGTTGAAATCATCCACCGCCTTTTCGTAGTCGCCCTGTCGGTAAAGTGCGCTGGCCCGCCGTGCAGGATCCTCGGCGAGACGCACGGTCAGTTCGTACTCGCCTTGCTGCAGCGCTTGTGCGGCCTGTTGGTCTTTACGCTGCCACAGCTCGTCCCAGCCGAACGCCATGGCCGGTTGCGTTGGCGCCAGCGTACCAGCGCATAGCACGACGCTCAGCACCCAGCCACGTCGAAACGCGAGTGCTGCAAGGGGCAGCAGCAGGGCGGCAAGCAGCGGGCCTTGACCCTTCCATTTCTGCGACTGCAGGTCATCCGACTGAACGCTTTCGCCGTCGGCGATCGCCGTCCGGAGGAGGGTGTCAAGATCGCTCTGGTCACCACGAAGCGCGCTGTAATGTCCGCCACCGGCCTTTGCGATTGCGGCCAGCGCCGAGCTGTCGAGCGCGGCGAGCAGTGGCTTGCCGGTGTTATCGCGCAGCGTGCCACCGCGCCCATCGGGTATCGGAGCCCCGGCCGGCGTGCCGACCCCGAGTACGGAAACGTCGTATCCGGCTGCGCCAAGGCGCCCGGCTGCGTTGGCCGCCCGGTCGCCCTCGACGCCGTCCGCAATCAGGATGACCTGGCCGCTTTTCACCTCGGCCTGCTGCAGCAGTTCATATGCCTTGAGCAGGCCAAGGTCGGCGCGGCTGCCCTGGGACGGCATGATGGATGGATCCAGGGCCCTGAGCTGGGCCCTGATGGTGTCTGCATCCCGTGTCAGCGGCGAGACGGTGAATGCGTCGCCGGCGAACACCACGAGTCCCGTCTGACCTTCCGGGTCGTGCGCGAGGATGTCTTCGACCTTGAAGCGGGCGCGCACCAGGCGGGAGGGCTTCAGATCGGGCGCGAGCATGGAGCGCGAAAGGTCGAGCACGATGATGCGTGAAGTGCCTGTCTGCCGGAGTGGTTGGGGTTGCTGCTCCCAGGCCGGATCGGCGAGTGCCAGCACCGCCAGCAGCCAGCCCAGGGACAACAGCCAAACCGGGGTTCTCGACCTTTGGGTCTTTTGATCATCCAGCAGCAGTGGCAAAAGCTGCGCATCGACCAGTTTGCTCCATGGGCTGTTGGCATGATGACGGCGGGTGATCAGCCACAGCATGACGGCGAGCGGCAGCAGGGCGAGCAGCCACAGCGGCTGTATGAAATGAAAATGCTCCACCATCTCAGTTTTCTCTCGCGGCCGGACCCGGCCGCCAGGCATGGGCGCCGGCGAGGGCCGTCAACAGGCTGAGCAGCAGGGCGAGGGCCAGCGGCCAGGCGTAAAGCTCTTCGACCGGGCGGTAACTCTGCTCATCTTCCGACACCGGTTCGATTTCATCCAGCAGGGCGTAGATCTGTTGCAGGCTCCGGGTGTCGCGCGCTCTGAAATAGCGCCCGCCGGTCTTCTGTGCGATGGCCTGCAGCGAGGCTTCGTCGAGTTCTCTGCCTGCACCGAGCAGCATGCGGAATGGGCCCGGCATCATGTCATCGGCGCCGACACCGATGGTGTAAATGCGCACGCCCTCGCTTGCGGCCAGGTCGGCGGCCTTCAGCGGGTCGACACTGCCGGAGGTGTTGGCGCCGTCGGTAAGCAGGATCAGTACGCGGTTCTTTTCCGGCTGGCCGCGCAGGCGTTTGACCGCCAGACCGATCGCATCGCCAATCGCCGTCGACTTGCCTGCCAGCCCGATCGCGGCCTCGTTCAGCAGTATGTGCAGGGTTCGGCGGTCGAATGTCAGGGGTGTCTGCAGATAGGCCTGATCCCCGAACAGGATCAGGCCGAGCCGGTCACCCTCGCGTTTTTCGACGAACTCGCCGGCGACCATTTTTACCGCGGACAGACGCATGACCGGCCGCCCATTGATCACCATGTCCTCGGTCTCCATCGAGCCCGAGATGTCGACTGCCAGCATCAGGCTGCGTCCGGTCACCGGCAGGCTGATGGTTTCCCCGATCCATTGCGGGCGGCTGGCGGCGACCACCAGCAGAAGCCAGGTCAGCGCGGCGAGTATCAGGCGCAGGCGTGAGCGGCGTGGAACCGGGCTGCCCGTGCCCTGCTGCAGGACCGCTAGAAATGGAAAGCGCAGCGTGGCCTCGGGCGTCGTCCTGGCGCGAGGCAACAGACCTGCCGTCAGCAGGGGCAGAAACAGGGCGGCAAACATCCATGGCCATGCGAATTCGAATCCCACGTCAATCCCCCGTATTCCGCTGAATCCATTGGCGGATCAGGACTGTCAGGGCGCGGCCGTCGACACCGTTCGGCAGTTCACGCATGTAGGGACCCTGCGCGAGTACCTTGCCCGGCCCCTGTGAAAACTGACCGTCGCCACCGGAGCTGTCCAGGAACTGCAGCCATTTCATGCCTGTCAACGAGGCGATCTCCCGGCGAGGGAAACGCATCAGGGCCAGTCGTCGCATCAGGCGCGACAATTGTGCAAGAAACTCCGGTGTGGGCGCCCCATTGGATGACTGCTCCATCCGTTCGAGCAGCGCAATTATTTGTCGGCGCTGGCGGCGGATCCTGATTTGACGCCAGAGCAGCATACCGGCCCAGGTCGCCAGACCCAGGGCGATTGCGGTCAGGACCCACCAGCCGGGTGCCGGTGGCCAGAAATCAGGCGGCCCGGGCAGATGGATGTCGCGTAACTGCAGGCTTGTTTGTGCAGGTGCGTTCATACGGTCGCCCCGCGTGCTGCAGAGGGTCCCCTGCGGCTGGCAAATTGGGCCTGCAGTGTCCCGACCACATCATCGGTCGTGGAAAGCTGCAACAGTGGGATACCCCGCTGCATCATCAGCTGCTCCAACCCCAACTGCCGGCCCTGGAAGAATTCCCGGTAATGCCGCTGACCTGCGCCGGACCCGGTATCCAGTATTCCTGCCTGATCGCCGTCGCTGACACCATAGCGACCCGGTGGCGGTGCGGTCAGTTCGATTGGGTCAGTGATCTGTATGGGGAGTACATCGTTGTGTTGGCGCAGGCGCAGAAGGTCGTCGGCGCTGTTTCCATCCAGTGTGCGAAAGTCGCTGAGGCAAAACACCAGACTGCCCGGGCGTACGATGCGTCGCAGCCGGACCAGCGCCTCGCTCAGCCCGTCAGGATGAGGGCTGGCCGCCAGGCCCCTGAGCGGGTCGCTCTGTTCGACGATCGCATGGATGAGCCGCAAAACGCCGCGGTGCCTGCTACGGGGTTTCAATTCGGTATGGCCGCCGTTGAACAGCAGTGCCCCGATGCGGTCGCCCTGGGCCGCGGCGGCCCAGGCCAGCAGAGTCGCCGCACGCGCCGCAACGACCGACTTCAGGGCACCACGGGTGGCGAAGAACAGACTGGGGCCGAAATCGATCAGAAATATCACCGGCCGCTCGCGTTCTTCCTGGAACAGCTTGGTGTGTGGCCGGCCCGCGCGCGCGGTGACCCGCCAGTCCATATTGCGGATATCGTCACCCGGCTGGTAGTTGCGCGATTCCTGGTAGTCCATACCACGTCCGCGAAAACGTGAGGCATGATGGCCGGCCAGATGTGCGCGCGCCGGATGCCGGCGAGTCAGGTCGAGCCTGCCGGCGTGGCGCTGCAGCTCCAGAAGCTGTGCGAGTGTCACCTGGGTCGAGGGATTGAGCATCGCCCCGGCAGGCTGATTCACGGCCGCTGTTCTTGTGCGTGAGCGCCAGCGATCGAGCAAACCAAGCACTAGGCGACCGGTATCAGTTCTAGCAACTGGCGGATGAAATCATCCGGGCTGAGTCCTCCCGCTTCGGCTTCGAAAGAGAGCAGGACCCGATGTCGGAGGACGTCGAACGCGATGGCCTGGACGTCCTCGGGCGAGACGTAGTCGCGCCCTCGCAGCCAGGCGTGCGCCCGGGCGCAGCGGTCGAGCGCTATGGTCGCGCGCGGACTCGCGCCGTAATTGACCAGTCGCGCAAGATCGTCTTGATAAGGCGCCGGGTCGCGGGTCGCAAGCACCAGCTGGACCAGGTATTCCTCGACCGGTTCGGCCATGTGCAGGGCCAGGACTTCCTGCTGCGCAGCAAACACCTGTTCCCGACTGATCGTCGTCACGGGTTGGACGCGCTCGTGATACGAATCCGCCGCCTGGCGCCGCGCCAGATGCAGAATGCTCCGTTCCGCGCTGGCCGAGGGGTAGCCAATACGCACGTGCATCAGGAAACGGTCGAGCTGGGCCTCGGGCAGGGGATAGGTGCCTTCCTGCTCGATGGGGTTCTGCGTCGCCATGACCAGGAACGGGCGCGGCAGCGGATAAGTCGTGCGGCCGACCGTGATCTGTCGTTCGCCCATGGCCTCGAGCAGTGCCGACTGCACCTTGGCCGGGGCCCGGTTGATCTCGTCGGCGAGGACGAGATTGTGGAACAAGGGGCCCTGTTGAAAATGAAAATCACCGGTCTCCGGACGGTAGATATCGGTGCCGGTGAGGTCGCCGGGCAACAGGTCGGGAGTGAACTGCAGACGGTGAAAATCGCCGTCGAGGGTGGATGACAATTCCTTGATGGCCGTCGTCTTGGCCAGCCCGGGTGCACCCTCTACCAGGAGGTGTCCATCGGCCAGAAGGGAGATCAACAGCCGGTCGACCAGGTCGGTCTGCCCGATGATCTTTTCTCCGAGGTGTCGTCGTACGCCCGTGAATGCCGATTGTGCCGCGCTGGCATTGTCGGCGTCGGCTTGACCCGCTGTGTATGTGCTCAATCTTTGTGAATTCCCTGAATCGCGCATTGTTCGATTTGCCGCCCTTCCTGGTCGTACCGGGTTGTTGTCCGCTTGTACGACAGACAGGGGGCGGCGATGGTTCCACCGTATCCCGGGTCATCCCAGAACAACCCGTGGACCTGCACAAGTATGCCGGTTTTGGTCAGTCCGGCGATAGTTGAGAGGGCTTCTGAGAATCCTGCGCAGTTCTGGTCGCGGGACAAGGGCGTATGAATCGCTAGCCCGCATCCGTCACCGGCATCCCGGATGCTGGCTAGAGCTTACTTGAAGTCGGGCGGCCTCGTGTTGTTTCGATCGGCCCTCTACTGGGCCGGGTAGTGCCTGAGGCTCTGGATCAGCAGTGTTCTGACCTCAGCGCGCAGGGAGTCCGGGCTCAGGACTTCGACCTCGGGCCCATGGCGCAGTATCTCCATCGCCAGTTCGCGGCTTTGCGCATAGGGGACCTCGAGAATCAGGTGACCGTCGTCCCGGCTGATCTTCTGCTGCGGGTGCCAGACCTCGTCCGCAATCCAGCGCGCCGCGGCAGGTGAAAAGCGCAGTCGGGCACGATGTCTTGCCTTGCCGGCAAAGATGCCGAAGCCACTGCCCATGGCGTCGTCCAGTTTTTTCTGTGCCACCTTTCTGGCCGGTTGCGTGCGCAGTTCCGCGGCGCGGATCGCATCGAGGGCAAATAAGCGCAGATCGTTCGCATCGTGGCACCAGGCCAGAAGGTACCAGTTCTCGCGATAGTGCAGCAGCCGCTGTGGCGACACGGTGCGCTTCGTGGTCCGGTCGCGGCTGCGCGTGTAGTAACTTATCTGCAGGCGTTTGCGGCGCATCGTGGCGTGCGCTATCAGCTCGAACCAGCCGCTCGCCTTGCGCCGGGTCGCCGAATGCAGGATCCGCAGGTACGACAACACGGCCTGCGGGTCGTCGTCCGCGCTGCCCAGCAGATGGGTGATACGGGTGAGCAGCGATTGCGACTGCTTGGAGATGAGTCCCGGTTCCATGCTGCTCGCGAGCTGGTGCATCGTCAGCAGGGCATGGATTTCACTCTGGTTGAACCATAGGCCACGGATGCCGAAGGTTGTTGCCTGTGGCCCAGGCCTGCCGCTCAAGACATAGCCGCGTGGCTGGTCCGGGTCCCTGCGTTGCCATTCGATCGGCGCACCCAGGCGGTCACGCAGGTACTCGATATCTCGTTTGAAGGTGGCACGGGATACCTCGAGCTGGTCCAGAAAACGCCCAATCGGTACCGGGTGCCGGCTGGTTTCAAGCAGGTGGACGATCTGGTGGATGCGTTCGGTCTGGCTCACTCTATGAGCCACTATAGCCGGCATGATGAAGACGTCCAAACAAAAAAGGGGGTCAAGGCGATGATTGGCTGGCAGAAATATCTCGAGGTTGTCGGTGCGGAACTTTTCCAGAGGTATCGCAAACGCCTGCTGGTGCCCGGGATCGCCTTGGAGATCCGAGATGACTACCCGGGACTTTCCATGCCGGATGTGCTGATCAGGGTACATGCGGGCAGGCAGATCATTCGGGAAGGCGATGATTTTCGCGCCCTGGAGGCGATCCGCAGTGGCAAATGGCAGCGTACCCTTGCACAAATGGAAAAGCGCCACACGGTGATCGGGCGGCGTCGCGACCCGGTCTCAAGGTCGATGATCAGGTTCGGCGGCCTATTGTTTGCCGGGTTTTGCCTGCTCTTCCTGACCGCATCCATGGCCGCCGGACCCGGGGCCTGGCTGCTGCTCGCCCTGGGGTGTGGACTTGGGGCCGCGGTCAGCCTTCGATCGCGACGACGCAGTCGCGGCCCTGGCGTTTCGCCGCGAGTAGTCCCTGATCCGCACGCTCGAGCAGTTCTGCGATTGAACTGATCTGACCGCTCGTCTGGGCAACGCCCAGACTGATGGTCACCTTCAGTGGACCCACGCTCGTCTTGATCGGCTCCGACCCGACGATATCCCGAAGCCGTTCGGCGACACTTATGCCCTGCTGCAGTTCGGCACCGGGCAGCAGGATGGCGAATTCCTCGCCTCCGTATCGGGAAAGCATGTCTTCATCGGACAGGCCGCGGTTGATGCGGCGGGCCACCGCCAGCAGGACCTCGTCGCCGACGGCGTGTCCGTGCCCGTCGTTGATCGGCTTGAAGCGGTCGATGTCGATCATGATGGCGCAGCAGGATCTAGCCGCGCGAAGTGCCGTCGCCAGCCTGCTTGCACCAATCTCATCGAAGCTGCGCCGATTCAGCAGGTCTGTAAGGGGGTCTTCCCTGGCCTGACGTTGCAGCGTGTCAAGCGGGCGAAGGAAGAAGAGTCCAACCAGGATGGCGGCCGTGATAGTGAGCAGGCTAACCGCCACGCCGAGGAATATGCTTTCGCGCTGGCCCTTGCGGATCGTCCCGGCCATCTCGTCTTCCGGCGCGTATATGCCCATGACCCACTGGTTCCTGCCCTGATTGAGCAGTGGCACGAACATGCTCAGGTAACGCTTCCCCTGGGCCTCGAAGGTATCGAAGTGGGTATGGCTCAGGGTGACCAGGTCGGGGAAGCTTTTCCCGAGATGGGCCCCGGCCTGTGCGGTCACGGCGTCGAGTTCGGCGAGCCGCTTCAGTCGCAGCTTGCTCTCGTCGTCTCGCAGGGCAAGCCCGGTCGCACTTGGATGCGCCAGCACATCGCCATTGCTGTACACGATGAAGGCGACACCGGAGCTGCCCACGTGCTGATTGGTGAGGAACTCCGAGAGTGCTGACAGCTCGATGTCCGCACCCATCACTCCAAGCAGCTTGCCGTCGGTATCACGCACTGCTCGTGCGACGGTAAGGCCGGGTAGCTGGGATGTGTAAAAGATGTAAGGGGCGGTCCAGACCTCGTCGTCCGCGTCCCGGGCGAGCTCGAACCAGGGCCGCAGGCGCGGATCGTATTTGTCCGTTGGGTCGGTGCTTCTGGATGTCTCCACCAGGCCGGGAGTGCGGTCCACCAGGGTCACCCGATGCGCAGGTGGCAGGGATGTCTGGATGATCTTGCTGAAAAAGCCTTCCTTGGAGCCCATGCTCTGGCGCTTGCTGAAAATGAAGTTGCCTTGCAGATCACCGAAATACAGGGCGTCGATCTGTGGGATCACCCGCAACTGCTCGAGAAAATAACGTTCGAGATCTGCGGGTTCGTCCTGGGATAGGAGCCCCGCCTCGAACACGCCAGTCGCCAGCGAGACGCTGTCCTGTGCCTGCCTCAGGTAGCCGACGGCGTTTTCCCTGGTTTCGTCGACCACGTTCTGCAGCAGTTCGTGGGTGTGGTCGGTCAGCGCCCGGTCGGTGGCGTATTGCTGCGAGGCCAGGACGGCAAGGACGGTAATGACCTCCACCAGGACCAGCAGACCGAGCAGGCTGAAGAGCAGCCGGTTCTTCTGCCGCAGGGATTCGGCGAGATTCTTCCACGGGGTCGTCATGCGGTCGCGGTTGTCGGCATCCGGGGTTCTCGTGCTGGCGGGCAAGGGTGCGCGCCCGTGAGTCTCCCGGAGGCAGACGGGAGCGTCAACCGCCTTTTGTCCATGAAATCAGATGCATTGGCGCAATCGTTGCGTTGAATTCGCCGGGGGGCATAGTGGAGCCGGGGCGTGCAGGTGCCGCAGCAGGTCGCCTGGCAGGGAGGAACAAGACTCCTGGTGGCTCCCCCGCCACCTTTGAATCCGACATGGGTGTCGCACAAATAACCCCGTTCGATAGCCCCATTCGTATCAATCATCGAGAGGCCGACAAATCGAACAGGAGATTGCAATGCGATATGGATACATTTTCTCTTTGCTTTTATTGGTGCTGCTCATCGGGGCATGCACCCGGTCGCGTGCCCCCGCTGTTGAAGATGCCGTCACGGGAAGCGGCAAGCCAGCCGCAAAAGAGACCGTCGAAGACCAGCCCCGCCGGCTGAGCGGGCAAGTGCCGCCGCCGCTTGGTGTGGTGCAGAAACACCGTGAGCTCGCGGCCGCAATGGATCTGACATTCATGCGCCCGGCACCGACGATGACCGGCGTCGACCGCGAGAATTATGCGCACATCGAGAGCCATGGTATCACCCAGGTCGGCACAGACCCGGTCTCGACATTCAGCATCGATGTCGACACCGGTTCGTATGCCAACGTGCGGAGGATGTTGCAGGAGGGCCGCCTTCCCCGGCGCGATGCAGTACGGGTCGAGGAGATGGTGAACTACTTCGCTTACCAGGATCCTGCGCCTGCGGGCCGGGATGTGCCTTTCCGTGTGACGACCGAGTTGGCGCCGACGCCCTGGAATCCGGATACCCGGCTGTTGCGAATAGCGCTCAAGGCCTGGGATACGCCTCGCATCGATCTGCCGCCGAGCAACCTGGTATTTCTGATCGATGTCTCGGGGTCCATGAACAGCCCCGACAAGCTCCCGTTGCTGAAGCGTTCGCTGAAATTGCTTTCGGCGAGAATGCGGGCCGAGGACAGGATCACCCTGGTCGTGTATGCAGGTGCTGCCGGTGTGGTCCTGGAGCCGACCGCCGGCAACCGGCAGGCAACAATCGAGGCGGCAATTCACCAACTCAGCGCCGGTGGTTCGACCCATGGCAGTGCGGGGATCGCACTGGCCTATGCCAAGGCCCGGGAGGCCTTCGTACCGGGCGGCATCAACCGGGTGATCCTGGCTACCGATGGTGATTTCAATGTCGGCACCGTCGATCAGCGGGCACTGCTGGACCTGATCGAGCGGGAGCGTGAGTCGGGTATCTCGCTGACCACCCTCGGATTTGGCAGTGGCAATTTCAATGATCGTCTGATGGAACAACTGGCGGACCATGGCAATGGCAACTATGCCTATATCGACACCCTGTTGGAAGCGCAGAAGGTCCTGGTCGAACAGGTTGGTGGGACCCTGTTGACCCTGGCCAGGGATGTCAAGGTACAGGTCGAATTCAATCCCGCCCGGGTCGCCGAGTATCGCCTGGTCGGCTATGAAAACCGTGCACTCAGGCGCGAGGATTTCAACAACGACCGGGTGGACGCCGGCGAGTTGGGTGCTGGCCACAGCGTCGTGGCATTGTACGAGCTGAGCCTGGTCGGGGGGGAGGGAAGCCTGATCGACCGGCTGCGCTATGGGGCAGCACGGGCGGAGAAGGCGACTACACACGACGACGAGCTCGCCTACGTGAAATTGCGCTACAAGGCGCCGGAAGGAGGGCCGAGCAGTTTGTTGGCATTCGCGGTTGGCGGGGATGCGCTGTCCGGATCCCTGGCGGACAGCACGAATGACTTCAGGTTCTCTTCAGCCGTGGCGGCCTTCGCCGAGCACCTGCGTGGGTCCGTCCATCTGAACGGCTTCAGCTATCAGGATATCCTTGCCTTGGCACGTGGTTCGCGCGGTGAGGATGGCCAGGGCTACCGCTCGGACTTTCTGCGTCTGGTGGCCCTGGCCGAGAGCCTCGACGGGCGTGCGCAAGAAGTGGCCATGAGGCAGGCGGATGAAGGCGACAGATGAGCAGTTGATGGTGCGTTACCGCAACGGCGATGGTGCCGCGTTCGACACCCTGTATCGCCGTCACCGCGGCCCGGTGTTTCGCTACATCCAGCGCCTGAGTCACGCTGGCGAGGATGTGGAGTCTCTGTATCAGGATGCCTGGGTGCGGGTGATACGTGCGCGTGGGCAATGGGATCCGGCGCAGCCGTTTCGGCCCTGGCTGTATCGCATTGTGCACAACCGCGTGGTTGATGCCTGGCGCGCCACGGGGCGGGTAGAGATCGAAGGCGGGGAGGCCCTGGACGAGGTTGCCGGGCATGCGCCTGCGATGGATGCGATGCAGCTGCTGCGTGACTGCGTGAAACGGCTGATGGTATTGCTTTCGAGCCTGCCCGAAGCGCAGCGCAGCGCCTTCCTGCTCAAGGAAGAGGCCGGGTTGAGCCTTGCTCAGATCGGCGAAGTGACAGGTGTGGAACGCGAGACGGTGAAGAGCCGTTTGCGCTATGCGCTCAAACGTTTGCGTGATGGTCTGGAGGGTTGTGATGAACGAGCTGGATGATCCGCGGCTTTCCCGTCTTTACCGTCGTGCTCCTCAGCCGGAGCCGGGCCGTGACAGTGATCGCATCGTCCTGGACGCGGCACACCGTGCGGTCAGCGGACGTCGTGGATTCGGTTACAGGGGTTGGGCGCTTGCCGCGACCCTGGTTCTGGGTGTCGGCATCGGCTGGCAGTTGTTGCAGACCCCGCCCGAGGTCGCTTCACTGTCCCAAGTGCCGGCAGCCGAGTCGCCGAGACCGCCCGCGATATCGGCGAAAAGCATGGAGCCCCCCGAGTTGGGCATTGCACCTGAACCGTCATCGTTGCTGAAACGCCGCGAATCCGTCGCAGATACGGAACGCGTCTCCGCTGGGACTGTTATGCAGCAGGAAGCGCCGATGGCCGCAGACAATGGCCGGGAAGAAAGGGCTTCCGGCGGGCCGGTAACCCCCGCGTGCCACGAACGCTGGCTGGCACCGGGCCAGCCCCGCGAGGCCTGGCTCGCAGCAATTGCCAGCGCGCGTGCTGCGGGTGAGACACGTCTTGAGGCCTGTCTGCAGCAAGGCTATCGGGAGTTGTTTTTCGATAAACAACCATAGTCCGGCGGTGCCTTGGTAAATCTCTGCTTGCGCTTTGACCTCGCGGGCCGGGCGATTCAGGATGCCAGGACGGGGTGAATGAAGGCGATGCTGTCCAGGGGCCGGTTGCCGCCGGGCGGAGCGAAGTGCAGCATCGTGCCGTGTACTTCCGGTGGTATGGTGCCCACGCGCCGGGTCAGCACCGAGACATCGATGCCCTGCCGGACCAGAAACAATACATAGGTATGCCAGAGTGCGAGGGCATTGATGCTGCCGGGGTCAGCCAGTTGCGCCTCGTGTGCCGCATTGGCAAGCCGGGTGTCCAGCTCGTTTAGCGGCAGGGGCATGCGGGCATCATCCAATTCTGCCAGCACTGGGTCCAGTTGCCGCCAGGCGCCGGCCCCGATCGAAAATTCGCGGCGGTTTGCGCCGGCGACACTGATCCGGTCGCCGTCCCTGTCGAAGCAGCCCGAGTGAAGCAGAGGCAGTTCGTAGGGTGAGACGCCGCTCAACAACAGCGTCGCATAGCCCGCGGTCAATGGATCGGCCACCGCGATCAGGGACTTGATCTCTGCCCCGGCCAACTCGCGTGGCAGGATCGGCAGATTCGGCGGTGGTGAGGCCGGGTGCGCCGGGCTACCGGTCGCACGCTGTTGATAGTCCAGGCGATTGTCTGCCACCGGTGCGGCCAATGTCTGCGTCTGGTCGCCCGGATAGATCCTGATCCCGAGATTGGGCATCGCCTGTGCCGGGGAAGGGCGTTCGCTGAGGTATTCGACCAGCCAGGTCACGAACAGGGCCAGTCCCAGCGCGGCCGCCAACGCGATCATCAGGTCGCGTTCGTAGTCGGGATAGATCGGGCGGCTCGGCACGCGTGCCCACTCGACCACCTGGATGGGGGGATACTTCTTCAGGTTCTGCACCTGGATCTGGGCGAGTCGTTCCTGGTTCTCGACGGAAATCCGTTCCAGGCTGGCCAGTGCCTCTTCCAGGGACTTGAACTCCTTGAAACGTTGTGTGAATTGCTGCACTTTGCCTTGCTGCTGAACGAGTTCCCGTTCGAGTGTCCTGACCGAGACCTGGGCAGCGTCCACCGTTTGCTGCGCCTCATCCTTCACTGTTTGTTCCGCGAGTTTGAGTGCGCCGGCGAGTTCGCGTTTCATCTCGTCGAGCATCGCCGGAAGACTTTTGAGTACCGGATCGCGGTCGATGTAGCGCTGGGTATACTGCTGTTTCAGATCGGCCACGCGTGCACTGGTGCGTTCGAGGTCGAGTTTCATCCTTGCGATGTCGGCCTTCTGTTCGCTGGGGATAACCGTTTCGCCTTTGGCGATCGCCTCGTTCACCGCAATCAGCCGCGCATCTGCCTCCACCAGGTTGGCGCGCGCCTTGTTCAGCGAGTCGTTCAGGCCTTTGAGCGCCGAAAGGCTCCGGTTCTCGTCCCGTTCCAGGCTGACGATGTCGTGTGTTTCGCGAAATTCGAGCAGCTCGGTGCGCGCTTTCTCGATCTTGGCCAGCAACTGCTCCTGCCGGTCCTCGAGCTCGGCTGTCGTGCGGCCAGTGGCGGCCTCGATTTCCTCGAGGCGGAATACCTCGTAGGATTCGGCCCAGCGGTTGACCGCCCGCTGCAACTGTTCCGGAAACTCACCCTCTGCACGCAGTTCGAGCAGGTTGGTTTCCGGTACGGCAACCACGCTGAGGATGCCGCGCAGCCGGTCCACCCCTGCAATGCCGTCATCGCCTTCCTCGGCCAGGCGTTGCGACACCCGCCCGAGCAATTCTTCGCCCAGCAGCAGGCGCCCCTGGATGGCCACGTGTTCGATATCTGCCTCCTCACTGCGCCTGTCGACCGCTTTCGGCTTGACCGTGAGCACGGATGCCGAGGCGCGATAGATGGGAGACCGGCTGTAGACGATGGTCACGCCGATAGCTGCAGCGAGCAGCAGTACGGCAAAGAACACCTTCCAGCGCCGCCCGCGGCCTTGGTCCACGGGCCCCGGCGACGGTGAGCCCTGAATCAGTTCAACGCTGGGCAGCTGCGAGGTGTTCAAGGCAGAGGTTCCTTTTTAGTTTTTTCCGAACGACCCGTTGGCAAAATGCACCGATGGTCGCTCATCGGAGGGCTGTCGGACACTCCCCGGCAGTCCATCGATGCGTCATCCGACGATGTTCAGTTTACCTGTCCCGGCATCCCTGTGTGGCGGAGTTTTGTGATCAGGTTGGCAGGGAATCTTGGTATTCGAATCCCGTCCCGTCGCGGGCCGGGGCGGGGGCGTGCGAATCCCAATGACGATTCGATGTCCGTCACTCCCTCAATGCTGATCTTTAATAAAAGCATGATAAACAAGAAGTTAACTATTAAACATAAAGTGAAATATATATCTGTTTCGGCCGTGCTTCGGGCAAGGTGAGGCGTCCCGTACGGCCACTCACCCGGCTACGCAGTGCACAGCGTCCTGATCAGTGCCTCCAGCGCGGTCAGGTCCCTGCATTCGCCGATCGCATCGGCATCGGCACAAGACTCGGGCCCGCCATCGCGCAGCAAAAATATCGCCGGGAGCGGGACCGACTGTCCCGGGTGGCGCCTCAGAAACTCATCGCGGTGCAGAAAGATGCACTCCCTGTCCAGGCTCTCGACAAGGTCACGCTATTGTCCACGCCCTGTGAAATAGCCGTGTGTCAGGGCATACAGCGCATTCGCAGGTGTCCGGGGAGAAGATCTTGTGGCCGATGTCCGCCATGGTGTTGAACAGTCCACCCTCCGCGTTGTAGAAGAACATCAGGGCGTGTTTGTGTTTTGTCATCCGGTGGACCCGCGGTGCAGGGTGCGGCGGTAGAGTTTCAACATCAGCAGTACCCAGGGAGCGGCGTGCAGCGCCAGGTCGAAGATATCCAGAGGGCGCCCAAGCTCACCCGCCATGAGCATCTTTAGCTTTTCCAGGATATGCGGCTCTGGCAAGAAGGGCGCGAGTCCGAGTGTGAGAGCGGCCACCACGAACAGGGCCAGGGGTTGTCGGTCGATCCAGTTCAAGTCTTTTCCAGTCTGTGGGGAATGGGGCGCCGGTTGGCTTCGCCTTGTTGCATTGCAGTTTACGCCCGATCCTTGCTGCAATCATTGGGCCGAGGCCTCGGCGATCTCGCTCAGGTGCGGGAATTTCAGCAGATCGTCAACTTCGTCGACGTCGTGCAGAACGGGCAGTTCGCACCAGCGCCACTGCAGTTGTGCAAACCGGCGGCGCGTTGCCGCAAGCACCTGTCCGGAGCCCCAGGGTATACCTTCGAACACGGCGGGCTCTGCCCTCCGCAGGCCGATCAGCACGTAACCCCCGTCAGCGGCGGGGCCGAGCACCGCGTCGTGGGCTTCGAGTGCCTGGAAGGCCGCATCGATATAGGCCGCGTCATATTCGGGGCAGTCTGTACCGATCAGCACCACGGACCGGACCCTGGCCAGGGTCTCGTTGAAGGCTGAATGCATGCGTGCCCCGATGTCGCCGCCGGGTTGCGCGTGTATCGACATGCCGTGTCCTCGTGCCAGCCGAACCGGCGTCGAGCCCGGGTGCGAGGTGTCGATCCATAGTTCGCGCCGCTCGGCTGCAGCCTGCGAGGCGGTGGCCAGGGTGTCCTGCAGCATCTGCCGATAGATGGCGGTCGCGGCCCCTTCTCCAATGGCCGGGATCAGCCGGGTCTTCACCCGACCCGGCAAAGGGTCACGGGCGAACACCACGAGGCAGCGTGTGGCCGGGGTGTTCAACGGTAGCGTTTCGCCAGCTTGCCCGGTGGCGCGCCCAGCGCGTAGGCCAGGCGCAGCCGCCACATCAGCACCACGGTGGGAATGATGCCGTTCTGCTCCCAGCGCCGGCTGGATGTCTGCAGCCTCGGCTGCCCGATACGGGCGGGTCGGCCCAAGCGGCGCAGTGTCTTCGAAAGCGCCACGTCCTCCATCAGGGGTATTTCCGGAAAGCCCCCGATGGTCTCGAAGGTATCTCGGTCGACGAAGATGCCCTGGTCGCCGGTAGCAACGCCGGTGACATGGGATCTAAGGTTGATCATCGCTTCGATGGGCCGCAGCAGTGGGTTGGAACCGGACAGGCGGATATCGAACCGGCCCCAGAGCCGGCCCTCGCTGCAGGCCTTCAATACCTGCCGTGGCGCATCTGCGGGTACCCGCGTATCCGCATGCAGGAACCACAGGATATCGCCCCTGGCGGCCTGCGCGCCGGTGTTCATCTGGGCGGCGCGGCCACGCGATGCATGCACGACGCAGTCGACCCAGGGGGCAGATATCTTCCGCGTTCCGTCGTCGCTGCCGCCATCGACCAGGATGATTTCGTGGCGCTGCGCGCGCAGCGGGGCGAGATCGTTCAGCAGTCCCGCAATGGTGTCCGCCTCGTTGAGCGCCGGGACGATGATTGAAATCAGCGGTGGGCGGCCGTTCGCACTCATGCGCTATCCTGCAGGGCTCCTCCGCAGCTCGAACCCTGGCCGGCGGTACAGCCGTAACAATGATCCGCGACCGTGATCAGGTTTTCCTCCAGGGCCAGCCGGCGCAGATCGCGCAGGTGCGCACGGCCAAGGGCATCGGTCTGCACGCCCAACCCGAGCATCTGGTTGAAATCGCAGTCATACAGGTAGCCCTGCCAGTCGACCGAGACAAGGCTGCGGCACATCACGCCATCCAGGTTGTCGTCCTGGTGGGCCCCCTTGAGAAGGGCCATGTAGTCGTCGAACTGGCCGAGCGAAAGCAGGGTGCTGCCAAAGCGCTGGATCGGCAGGTTGGCCAGGGCCAGCAGCCGGTTGAAACGGATCCCGTAGTTGTCTGCGAGAATCGTGCGGTAATCGGCCTCCAGTCCGGATTGCGCGGGCGGCAGCGATGGCCCTTGAGGGTTGTATACGAGATCGAGTCGCAGTCTGCCCTGCGGGGCGCCGTACCCCAGTGCATTGAGCTTCTCCAGTGCCCGGAGACTGCTTTCGAACACACCCTTGCCTCGCTGGCGGTTTACGTTTTCCGCCAGATAACAGGGCAGGGAGGCGACGATCTCGACCTCCTTGTCGGCCAGGAAGCCGGCCAGATCCTCGTTTCCCGGTTCGTTCAGAATGGTGAGATTGCAGCGGTCGATAACCCTCACCCCGAGCCCGCGCGCCTGCCCGACCAGGCGCCGGAATTCCGGGTTCATCTCCGGTGCACCGCCCGTGAGATCCAGGGTGTCGAACGGCAGGGCGCGGAGATTCTCGACGACAAGATCCACGATATCCGGCGTCATCACCTCGGTGCGGTTGGGGCCGGCGGCGACATGGCAGTGCAGACACTGCTGGTTGCAGCGATAGCCGAGATTGACCTGGAGCGTCTGCAGGCGGGCGCGACGGATCGCCGGGAAATCGGAAGGTCGCAGTCTTTCAAGTGTATCCAGCATCTAATACTCCGAACAGGGTTGTCGGCGTGTTCCGTCCCGCCTGATATTGAGCACCCCCTGGATGCTACCGGATAGGGGGTGGTCTGATCCATCGGGCGTGTCTGCAGCTGCCTCGTCCTTCGCGGGAACTTGTTTACTCAGCTTTCTTTGTCAAAGGCCGTTAAAGGCGTAGCAGGGGAATGAATTTCCATGCCACAGGGCATGGCGTTCTCGTCTTCGACGACCGAGAGATTTTTGACAGGGACTACGGCAGACATTGGCGTGACCGATACCGGCGAACCGACAACACCCGCGGAAGTGGGTTCACATTCTCTGATGTTCGACGTCGACAGTGCAGAACAGGCGGCTGAACATCTGCGCCAGGCGCTGGGCCTGCTCGGCAAGCTCAGTGTTGCCCCGGCACCTCTTTATTACACCCTGTTCTACAATTACGTTTCCGGTAAGAGTGTGCGCCTCAACAAGGAAGTTGATGCCCTGATTCAGGAGCCGGGCGCACTCGACAAAGAGGATGCCGTGGCCCTGTTTCAGCGCTTCTTCGGCGTTGGTGGTGAGACCCTTATCGAGGATATCCGTACCGAGCTGGTAACCATGGCTGCCCAGGTGATCGGGGCGCTGGTCGACATAGCGGGTAAGACCTCGCTCACGAATGAAGCCATCTCGGCGCAGATTGATCGCCTGGCAGATGCCGGAAAACCCTCCGAGGCGATTGCGGCCGCGACCGCGATACTGTCGGAGACCCGTGAGTTCGTTACCGAGTCCAGGCAGTTCGAGGCAGAACTCCTGTCATCTGTCGAGGAAATGCACAAGCTCAAGCAGGAGCTTTCGAATGCAAAGCGCGAGGCATCGATCGACGGCCTGACCGGGCTGTACAACAGGCGCTCTTTTGACCGCAGACTGAATGAGCTGATCGCGGCGGCCGATGGCCTGGACAACGGCTTTTGTCTGCTGTTCCTGGATATCGATCACTTCAAGAAGGTCAACGACAGTTTCGGCCATATGGTCGGAGACAAGGTGCTGAGCGAGTTTGGCAGGCAGATAGGCAAGCTGACCCGGCGCAGTGACTTCCTGGCGCGCTATGGCGGCGAGGAGTTTGCGGTCCTGCTGCCGGGGACGCGCATGACCAATGCGTTCACCGTAGCGGAAAACATTCGCAATACCCTGCAGCTCGTGCGCTTGCGACGATCCAGTTCGCGGGAATCCCTGGGTGCGGTCACCGTATCACTCGGCGTAGCCTGCTATCGCGTTGGGGAGTCTGCGGAAGATTTCATCAGTCGCTGTGACAAGGCCCTCTACAGGGCGAAGCGTCTGGGTCGAAACCGCACTGTGCTGGCCGACTGAAGCGGTATTGCGTTGGCATCCGTTGAGCCGGACTTCCTTCGGTTCGCCTTGCGCACCTTGAACCGTGGAGTTTCGACTACCCTTTGTAAGAGGGGCAGGGTGTGATACGGCCGGATCCCGGGGACCCAGCACGCGCGGGGCCGGGGGCGATCCATCGCGAAACACCTTCCGCCCACGAACCTGTGCCAGGGCTGTGCACAATCGCGATTTCAAAAAAAACACATTCGGGCACATGACCGCAGTTGCGCAAGGTTCTGCCGGTTGATCGGGCCTGCTGGGGGATCAATGTCCAGGGGAAACGGTGACCGTCTGATTCACACGCTCAGCAAGCTGCTGGCGGCCAATCCGCCAGACCTGGCCCGCCGGGTGGAAGCGGACCAGATCGAACAGTTGCTGGGCGTTTATTACCGACATATCTCGCCGGCCGATCTCGAAGAACTGAACCCGGAAGACCTGCTCGGGGCCCTGATCGCGCACTGGCGTTTGATGCGCCTGCGCAAGCCGGACCAGGCGATCGTCAGGGTGTACAACCCGGAGCAGGAGGAACACGGATGGCGCAGCGACGACACCATCGTCGAGGTGGTCGTGGAAGACCGGCCGTTCCTGGTGGACTCGATCTCCGCGGCCCTGAATCTCAGGGGACTGACCATCAGCCTGACCATCCACCCGGTATTCGGTGTCGTCCGGGATGCCAAGGGGCGTCTGACTGCACTGCATGAAGCAAAGACCGGGGGTGATATCACCTCGACGGAGGCAGCGATCCAGTTTCACGTAGACCGTCAGCCGCAGGAGGCCCTGGAAGGGCTGGAACGCCTGGTGTCCGAGGTGATTGCCGACATCACGATGGCGACCACCGACTGGCTGAAGATGAAACTTCAGGCGGAAAAGATCCAGACCGAGCTTGCCGGCCGGGAGCCCGGGTCCGCCTGCACGGACGCGGACGAGGCGATGGCATTCATAAACTGGATGATCAACGACCATTTCCTGTTTGTCGCCAGTTGCCGGTTCAGTTTGCAGGGAGAGGTCAACAACAGCGTGCTGCAGTACATCGAGGGCTCCGGCCTGGGTGTCCTGCGGGGCGGCGCGGAGGCGAGCGCACGCGCCGAGGAATGGGTCTCGGGGCTGGGCGTGGACCTCACCGCGTTCAGTCAAGACCTGCTGGTCACCAAGGCGAACGCAAGATCGAGGGTTCACAGGCCGGCCTATATGGATTGCGTGGCGGTGAAGCAACGCGACGAGCAGGGCGAGGTGGTTGGCCTCCATTGCCTCATCGGCCTGTTTTCCTCCGGTGCGTACAATACGCCGCCGCGTCAGATCCCCCTGCTACGCAAGAAGGTCGAAGAGGTGTTCATCGGTGCCAGGGTGGTGCCAAACAGTCACTCCGGGCGGGTCATCGCCAACATACTCGACAATTTTCCACGTGACGCCCTTTTCCAGATCAGTAGCGAGGATCTGTTGAGTACGACTCTGGGGGTACTGAGCCTGCAGGAAAGACAGCGCACGCGGCTGTTCATTGTTCAGGACCTTTTCAGACGTTTCTTTACCTGCCTGGTGTATTTGCCGCGCGAACGTTACAGCCGCGAGGTGCGCATCGCGATACAGAACATCCTGAGCGAGGCCCTCGGTGGGACCGATGTGGTCTTTGACACGCAGTTCTCCGAATCGATTCTCGCGCGCATTCATTACGTGGTCAGGGTTCCGGTCGGCTCCCAACCCAGCTACGACATCGATGAGCTCGAGGCGAAGGTGGTCGAGGTGACCACGAGCTGGCAGGATGGCTTGCGCTCGGCGCTGTTCAGCCAGGTGGCCGAGTCTCTGGCAACGCGCTATCTGAGCGACTATGCGCAGGCGTTTCCCGGCGGTTATCGTGAAGACTGTCACCCGCGGATCGCGGTCAACGACATTCAGCGCATAGAGGCCGCACGCCAAAACGACCGGCTGGTCTTGCACCTTTATCATCCGATCGACGAGAGTCCCGATCAGGTGCATGTACGCCTCTACTCGCTGGCCAATCCGGTCCCCTTGTCGCAGGTGATACCGGTACTCGAGCATATGGGGCTGAGTGTGTTTGGTGAGCGCCCCTACCGTATCCGGCACGCAGCAGGAGACGCCTGGATACACGATTTTGCGACCCGCCGGGCGGGCGGTCAGCAACCCGTCTCCACCGCGGTCAGGTCATTGTTCGGCGACACCTTCGCGCGCGTCTGGGAGGGCGAGATCGACGATGATGGCTTCAACGGCCTGGTCCTGCGTGCCGGACTCGCGTGGAAAGAGGCCTTGCTTTTCAGGGCCTACAGTCGTTACCTGCACCAGATCAAGGCGCCCTATACGCAGAGCTATACGATCGCGGTCCTCAACCGTAACCCGGAGGTGGTACGCGTTCTGAACCGCCTCTTCCGGTCACGCTTCTGCCCGGATGAAGACAACAGCGGGGCGGAGCAGGAACAACTGCTGGTCGAGTTCGATGCCCTGCTCGAGAATGTCTCGAGTCTGGACGAGGACCGGATCCTGCGAAGTTTCCTGAACCTGATCCAGGCGACGCTGCGTACGAACTTCTATCGGCCGGATGCGGGTGGTGCAAGCAAGGTCTACCTGTCTTTCAAGATCGATCCGAGCCGTGTCACGGGCGTGCCCCTGCCCCTGCCGATGTTCGAGATTTTTGTCTTTTCAGCTCACATGGAGGGCGTGCACCTGCGTGGCGGCCGCGTGGCGCGTGGCGGCCTGCGCTGGTCCGATCGGATGGAGGATTACCGCACCGAGGTCCTCGGCCTGATGAAGGCGCAGATGGTGAAGAACACCGTCATCGTCCCGGTCGGCTCCAAGGGTGGATTCGTGGTCAAGAACGGCGTCGGCCACGGCAGCCGTGAACAGCAGATGAGGAAGGTGATCGCCTGTTACCAGACCCTGCTGCGCGGGATGCTGGACATCACGGACAATCTGGTCGGCGATGCGGTGGTGCCACCGCCGGGCGTGGTTCGCCATGATGACGATGACCCCTACCTGGTCATCGCCGCGGACAAGGGTACGGCCACCTTTTCGGACATCGCCAACCAGGTGGCCGCCGAGTACGGCTTTTGGCTGGGGGATGCCTTCGCCTCCGGTGGCTCGGTTGGCTACGACCACAAGGCCATGGGGATCACGGCCAAGGGCGGCTGGGAGTCGGTCAAGCGCAATTTTCGAGAGCTTGGCCTGGATATCCAGACGACGGATTTCACGGTCATGGGCATCGGCGACATGTCCGGCGACGTGTTCGGCAACGGCATGCTGTTGTCGAGACATATCCGCCTGCTGGGTGCATTCAACCACAAGCATGTCTTTCTGGACCCGAACCCCGATGCCGAGACATCTTTCATCGAACGGGAACGTCTGTTCAACATGCCTGGTTCGGGCTGGTCCGATTATGGCCGGCACCTTATCTCCGAGGGCGGAGGGGTCTACGCGCGCGAGGCCAAGTCGATTGCCTTGACACCCGAGGTGCAGGCGATGCTGGGTCTGAAGGTCGCGCGGATGACGCCGAACGATCTGATTCGGGCGATGCTGAAGGCATCGGTCGATCTGCTCTGGAACGGTGGTATCGGGACCTACGTCAAGGCGACATCGGAGACGGACGACCAGGCCCGCGACAAGGCGAATGACGGCGTGCGCGTCGATGCGGCCGAGCTGCATTGCCGCGTGATCGGCGAGGGGGGGAATCTCGGATTGACACAGCTGGCACGCGTGGAGTTCGCGCTTCGGGGTGGGCTGGTGTACACGGATGCGATCGACAATTCGGCGGGCGTCGACTGTTCCGATCACGAGGTCAATATCAAGATCCTGCTGGACAAGATTGTCGCCAACGGTGACATGACCACCAAGCAGCGCAATCAACTGCTGGTCGAGATGACCGACGACGTGGCGCGCCTTGTGCTGGCCGACAACTACGCCCAGACGCAGGCCATCAGCCTCGTCGTATCGGGTGGCCCTCAGCGCCTGTACGAGCAGGCACGATTCATGGATCTGTTGGAACAGACCGGCAGGTTCAACCGGCGGCTCGAGGGACTGCCGGACAAGAAGGCACTCACCGAGCGCATGGCGCTTGGGCAGGGGCTGAGCAAGCCCGAGGTCGCGGTGCTGCTCGCATACAGCAAGATGAACTACTTCGAGGCGATCGTGGCCTCCGATATCCCCGACGACCCCTTTGTTCTGGGCCGCCTCTTAGGGTATTTCCCGCCGGTACTGGGTGAGCGGTTTGGGCAACAGATCAGCGAGCATCGCCTGCGACGCGAGATCATTGCCACCCTGGTTGCGGGCAGTATTGCCGACCACGTCGGACCCGGCATCGGGTTTCGTGTACGCGAAGAGGTGGGCTCGGATATCGCCGGCGTGGCACGCGCCTACATCGTCGCCAGCGAGATATTCGAAACCGACAAGTTGTGGAATCGGGTGGAGAGGCTGGACAATCAGGTCACAGCATCTTTGCAGATCGAGATGTTATCCACGATCTCCGATTTCCTGGAAAAGACCCTGACCAGCGTGCTGCGATCATACAAGGAGTGCCTCGACATGCGGGCCCTCAAAGAGCGTTTCCACGAGGGTGTCGCCGAACTTCGGGGTGTGATGCCGAAACCCCTGGCATCACAGGACAAGACCGAGTTCGAACGCCGTGTCCGCCACCTGGTTGGGGGTGGGGTGCCACGGGACCTGGCGCAGGATGTGTCCGGGCTGAGACCGATGTCGGCCGCACTCGACATCGTCGAGGTCGCGAGGTCGATGGGCACCGAAATCGCCATCGTCGCCTGGATCTATTCGGCACTGAGTCATACTCTGGATCTTGACTGGATCGGACGCCAGATCGCGGGCTTGGGCGTTCAGACACATTGGCATCTGCTGGCGCGGACAAAGCTTCAGACCGCATTGAACGGCTACAGAAGCAAGCTGACCGCCGAGGTGTTGCGCTCGCGTAACCGGGAAAAGACCGCGCGGTCGATACTCGAAAACTGGGTCGGCAGGAATCGCGCCATGCTTGATCGTCACGAGCAGATCATCGCCGAGTTCAAGGCCGGCAACGTATTCGATTTTGCAATCCTGTCCCTGATCGTCGCCGGGGTGGGGGAGTTGCTGCCCTCTGAACGCGGGGTGGAACCACTACACGATTGAGGTTTGTCTCATGGCCTGACGACGAGCACCGAGCAGGGCGCGTGATCCACCACGTAGGAACTGTTCGAGCCCAGAAAGACCTTGCCCAGGTTGGTCTTGCGCGCCGGAATCACGACCAGGTCGATGCCGTGCTCCTCGACGTACCTGGTTATGAGCTTGCGCGGGCTGCCTTCGCCTACCGAACAATGCACCGCGGAAGGTTTCCTGAAACGTGCGTCGACGAACTTGCTGCAGCTCGACGCAGGTCGCTTTGTGCGCCTTCTCCAGGGCATCTTCCGGAAAATAGCTCGCAACCATGGAACTGCCGAAATCGGGTATTGCCGTAAACACGGTGAGATTTCGCGCCGTAGCGTTCACTGAGTTCTTCCGCGGTCTCTATTGCCCGCCCGGTCAGCTCGGTATCGTCCATGTTGATGGGCAGCAGGATTTCCTTGTACATGATGTGCCTCCGGATCAGGCGGTTTGTGTCTTGGGGGCCTTCAGACCCAGGCGTCGCCGCTGCAGCCAGGCGATAAACGCCAGCAGGGCTATGGCGGGGATGAACATCAGGTGCTTGGGTGGGATGTCTGCCTCGACCTGCAGATGAACGATCTCCCAGTCGAAATCGATGCCGACGTCCTGTGCCGCGCTGCCGAACACGACATTGTCGGCGATTACCTTGTCGCCCTCCATGCGCAGCTCCAGACCGGCATCGGCGAGGCGTTGCATGCCGTCGACGCCCGGGCCGAGTGGAAGAAGGACCGTGCGGGTCAAGAAATCGCCCTCCAGCGTTTCGCCCTCCACCACCATCTGCAGCCTGCCATCGGCTGGTGCCCTGCCTGCCTGTTCGAAGACCTTGCTGGCCGGGATGATCTCGGTTGGGGCGTAGATCTCATCCCACCAGAAACCGGGCCGGAAAAGCGTGAAGGCGACCAGCAGGATCGCCAGCGATTCCCACAGCCGGCTCTTGACCAGCCAGTATCCCTGGGTCGCCGCGGCAAACAGCAGCATGGCCACCGTTGCGGAGACGATGACAACGATCAATTCGAACCAGCCGCCGATACCGATCAGCAGGAGCTGGGTGTTGAATATGAACAGAAACGGCAGGATGGCGGTTCGGATGTCGTACATGAAGCCCTGGATGCCGGTCCTGATCGGGTCGCTCTTGGCGATCGCGGCCGCCGCGAATGCGGCAAGACCGACAGGAGGCGTGTCGTCCGCCAATATGCCGAAGTAGAACACGAACATGTGCACCGCGATCAGTGGCACGATCAGGCCGTTGGCCGAGGCCAGCGAGACGACGACCGGCGCCATCAGGCTGGACACACGATGTAGTTGGCGGTGGTCGGCAGCCCCATGCCGAGGATGATGCAGATCATGGCGGTGAAGATCAGCGCAGCCATCAGGTTGCCGCCCGAGATGAATTCGACGAATTCGATCATCACCTGGCCGATGCCGGTCAGGGTGATGGTGCCGACGATGATGCCGGCTGCCGCGGTGGCCACGCCGATGCCGATCATGTTGCGTGCGCCATGGGCCAGGCCGTCGATACATTCGCTGAGGCCGCGTTTGAGCTGACCCTGCAGTTCGCGCCCGCGGAAAAATGCCAGCAGCGGCCGCTGGGTCAGGACGATCACGACCATCAACATGGTGGCCCAGAAGGCGGACAGGCCGGGCGAGAAGCGCTCGACGATCAGGCACCACATCAGCACGACGATCGGCAGCAGGAAGTGCAACCCGGCCTTCACCGTCGGCCCGGTCTCCGGCAGTTCGAGCACCGGGTCGTCCGGGTCGTCCATCTCCAGTTCCGGGTAGTTGCGTCGCAAACTTCAGCAGGCCGACATAGGCGGCACCGACCAGGACCGACACGATGTAGATGGCCGCATCTCCAGCGAACGTCCTTGATCCAGCCGATGCCGTAGTAGACCGCAAACCCGATCACGCAGATCCCCGAAACCACGGCGGCAAAGGTCATGCAGTCTTTGCGCGACAGTGGGGTGATGGCGCTTGGGCAGCCCCTTCATGTCGGCCTTGAGTGCCTCGAGATGGACGATATAGAACAGTGCGATGTACGAAATGAGCGCCGGGAGCAAGGCGTGCTTGATGACCTCGAGGTAGGAGATGCCGACGTACTCGATCATCAGGAAGGCCGCAGCCCCCATCACGGGCGGCGTCAACTGGCCGTTGGTCGATGCCGCCACCTCGACTGCGCCGGCCTTGGTGCCGCGGAAAACCGACCCGCTTCATCAATGGGATCGTGAAGGTCCCGGTGGTCGCGACGTTGGCGATCGAGGAGCCCGAGATCAGGCCGGTGGTCGCCGAGGCGACCACGGCCGCCTTGGCCGGGCCGCCGCTTGCAGGTGGCCGAGCATGGCAAATGCGACCTTGATGAAATAGTTGCCGGCGCCTGCCTGCTCCAGCATGGCGCCAAACAGCACGAACAGGAACACGAAACTGGTCGACACGCCCAGTGCGATACCGAACACGCCCTCGGTGGTCAGCCACTGGTGCGACATCACCTTGGACAGACTCTGGCCCTTGTGCGCGATGACGTCCGGCATGTAGGGGCCACCAAAGGTGTAGGCCAGGAACACGATGGCCACGATCATCAGCGGTGGTCCGAGCGCGCGTCGGGTCGCCTCCAGCAGCATCAGCATGCCGATCACCGCGGTCACCAGGTCGGGCGTGGTCGGTGCACCGGAACGCCCGGACAGCTCATTGTAGAAAATGAAGATATAGGCCGCGCTGAAGGCCCCGAGCATTGCGAAGACCCAGTCCTGCACCGGGATGTGGTCGCGCGGTGATCGTCTTGAACGCCGGGAAATGCCGTAAACGCGAGAAAGATCGCAAAGGCCAGGTGGATGGAGCGTGCCTCGGTGTTGTTGAAGACACCGAAACCGAGCTGAAAGGGCAGCGGCGAGGCGTACCACAGCTGGAACAGCGACCAGGCGACCGGCACGCCGAACAGCATCTTGCCGGAAAGCCCCTTTCGGATGGCGCGCGCCGGTATCGACCTCGGCGACCAGGTCCTGCGCATCCTTGTCGATCACTTCGGGTTTGTCGTTTTCCGACACGGCTCCCCCGCAAGTCACCCGCGATGGATATCTTTGAAACACCGTCGAAATCGAACCGGGCGGTGGGGATGTCTCCGGCTCGCCGGAGAGCATCGACCGGACCGGTCAGGTTCCTGTCGAGAGCCGGGGACCGACCGCGGCAGGTCCCCGGACAACCGGGTCTACATCAGGCCGGCTTCCTTGTAGTACTTCACGGCGCCGTCGTGCAGCGGGGCGGACAGGCCTTCCTTGGTCATCTCTTTCTTGTCCAGGTGTTCGAACGCCGGGTGCAACTTGCGGAAGTCGTCGAAGTTCTCGAATACCGCGCTCACGACCTCGTAGACCATTTCGGGTGGTGTGTTGGTCGACGAGACAAAGGTCGCGGCGACACCGAAGGTGGCGACATCTTCATCACTGCCAGTGTACATGCCGCCGGGGATCACGGCCTTGCGGTAGTAGGAGTTGTCGGCGACCAGTTTGTCGATGGCGGGGCCATCGACCGGGATCAGCACCGTATCGCAGGAGGTCGTGGCCTCCTTGATCGAGCCGTTCGGGTGGCCGACCGTATAGATCATGGCATCGATCTTGTTGTCGCACAGCGCCTGTGACTGCTCGGCGGGTTTGAGTTCGGAGGCCAGTGCGAAGTCATCGATGGTCCAGCCCTTGGCCGCCATCACGACCTCCATGGTGCCGCGCTGGCCGGAACCGGGATTGCCGACGTTTACGCGTTTGCCCTTGAGGTCGTCGAAGGTCTTGATGCCGGAATCCTTGCGCGCCACCACGGTGAACGGCTCCGGGTGAAGTGAAAAGACCGACGCGCAGCTCCTTGTTGGGCCCCGCTTCTTCGAACTTGCTGGTGCCGTTGTACGCATGGTAGTTCCAGTCGGACTGGACCACGCCCATGTCCAGTTCCCCACCACGGATGGTGTTGAGGTTGTAAATCGAGCCACCGGTCGACTCGACCGAGCAGCGGACACCGTGTTCCTTGCGGCCCTTGTTGACCAGGCGGCAGATAGCGCCGCCGGCCGGGTAGTACACGCCGGTCACGCCGCCGGTACCGATGGTGATGAACTGGTCCGCGCTTGCGGCCGTGCCCGCGGCCCCGAGGCCGAGACCAGCAACCATGGTTGCGCTGAGAATAAGTTTTCTTGTGAACATGGACATGTTACTCCTGAGTTCCATTCCGATTTGGTCTGCTCTGTTTGGTCACCGACAGCACCCGATCGGCATGCAAGATGCCCCTGGAAAAGACGCTGTCAATGTTGTCGGCTCATATTCGCGCGACTGACCGCCTACCCATTTGAACCGGCAAGTTCTTTAGGAGGCCATTATGAGAGAGTGGCAAAGCCAAGCTCACGTTAAGCATTATTGCAAATACCACGTGGTATTCGTGCCGAAGTACTCGAAAGAAATCGATTTACGGCACGTTGAGGAAGGACATAGGTGGGATATTGAGAGAGTTGTGCCGCCAGCATGGGGTGGAGTTGGTGGAGGGATATGCGATGAGCGACCATATCCACATGTTGCTGATGATTCCGCCCAAGTTCAGTGTGGCGAATACGATCGGTTTTCTGAAGGGGAAATCTGCGATTCGGATATTCAGGGATTATTTGCAGGTGAAAAGGAACTTCACAGGGCGTCATTTTTGGGCCAGAGGGTATTGCGTGAGTACCGTTGGCTTGGACGAGCAGATGATTCGTGAATATATCAAGAATCAGGAACAGGAAGAGAAGCGCCAAGAGCAGATGAGGTTGGCGGGGCTTTGAGTATCGAGCCCCCTCTGGGGGCTTTCATCATACTACCCGCTCTGCGGGTAGTATTTGATTCCTTTGGGTAAGTAACTCACTAACAGATTATTGAGTCGATGGCCAATCTTTTGGCCAGGGCAGCGGCGCCTCGGGCGATCGACGGGATTCCGGGCCAGCATGCAGGAAGGTTCTGAGCTTCCTGCGTCGCAGGATTTTCAGGGCCGCGGGCCGTGGGCCAGTTGTCGGTCCGGTGAGGACCCGGTTCGGGTCGTCTCCCGGTCCGTCAGCGCAGTTGCTCCAGTGCGAACTGGATGACACCGGCCTCACTCGACAGCCAGATCTCGCCGTCCTGAACCGTACACTGCAGGTCCATATTGCGCTGCGCGAGTCCGGCCAGTCGCTCGCCGATGCCTTCCGGCAGTTTGAAGACCGACAGGTGGTTGAATCTTTCCAGGCGCCTGGCGATCTGGGTCCACCAGACGTTCGCTGCGCGATGCTGGTAGCAGTAGATCAGTACGCGCTCGGATCTGGAGCAGGCCTTTTTGATGCGCTTTTCGTCCGGTTGCCCGGTTTCGATCCAGAGGGTCAGTTCGTCGCTGAGGGAGTGCTGCCAGAGATCTGGCTCGTCGTCCTGGCTGAGTCCGCGGGTAAAGCTCAGATGCTCGTCGGCGTTCAGCGCGAAGGCGAGTACCCGCATCATCATGCGCTGGTCGGTCTCCGAGGGGTGACGGGCCAGCGTCAATGCATGGGTCTGATAGTAACCCCGATCCAGATCGGATACCTGAAGTGTACAGCGATGGATAGTCGCATTCAGTGCCATGGGATTATTCAGAACAAATAATATTTTCAGCATGCGCGCGAGCGGCAGCATGATCAAGCATTGACCGGGCAGGTCGAACCAATAAACTCGGGGACCATGGAGTCTACGCGCCTGCACAGAAGAATTATCGCCAGGCTGTCCGAGCAGTTGGACGAAACCCGTATCCGCCTGGCGCGCCCGGATGCACTGCTGCCACTCGCGGTGCTGGGTCTGACGACCGGGCTCCTGGCCGGCGCCGTCATCGTGCTTTTCCGCCTGTTCGTCGAAGGTATCCAGGACGGCATCCTGCCCGGCGATGGGCCGGAGAACTACGAGGCATTGCCCGGCTGGGCGCGTGTCGTGTTGCCGATCGTTGCAGCCCTGCTGCTGGCGGCGATGTTCCGATGGGGTGCAAAGGGGGTGCATGTGCTGGGTGTGGCACGGGTGATGGAGCGCATGGCCTATCACCAGGGCAGATGCACTGTGCGCGCCTTTCTGCTTCAGTTCTTCGGTGCCGCAATCGCCATTATCGGCGGCCATTCGGTCGGCCGTGAGGGGCCGCACATATTTCTTGGCGCGTCGTCTGGCAGTCTGCTCGGGCAGCGGCTCGGGCTGCCGCACAATGTGATCCGTGCCCTCGCGGGCTGCGGGGTCGCTGCAGGTATCGCGGCGTCTTTCAACACGCCGCTGGCCGGCGTGGTGTTCGCGCTCGAGGTGGTGATGATGGAGTACTCGGTCGCGAGTTTCATTCCGGTGATTCTTGCCGCGGTCGGTGCGACGACCCTGTCTCGCATGGTCATCGGCGACCGACCGGCATTCGCACAACTCGTGTTGGAAATGGGTTCACTTCAGGATCTGGTGCTGGTGGTAATTCTCGGCATCGCAGCCGGTGCGGTCTCGGCGGCCTTCATCCACGCGGTACAGGCCGTCGCCAGGCGCTCGCTTGGTCTGGGTATCTGGTGGCGCATGTTGGTTGCGGGCGCGCTGGTTGGCGTGTTCGGCTTGCTGCTGCCGGAGGTGATGGGTATCGGCTACGACTCGGTGGAAGTGGCGCTCCATGGCGGCTTCGCGATCAGCCTGCTGATCATGTTGCTGATCGGTAAGCTGTTGGCGACCTCGTTGTGCATCGGGCTCGGCGTGCCTGGGGGCATGATCGGGCCGGCACTGTTCATCGGTGCCATGCTGGGCGCCCTGGTGGCCAAGTTGGCACTGCTTCTGCCGCTTGGGCTGGAGAGCCATGTCGGTTTCTTTGCCCTGCTGGGAATGGGCGCGATGATGTCCGGTAGCCTGCAGGCGCCGCTTGCGGCACTGACCGCGATGCTGGAACTGACCGACAACCCGGAGATCATTCTGCCGGGCATGCTGGCGGTGGTGATATCCGGTATCACGGCCAGCGAGGTATTCGGCAAGGAGTCCCTGTTTATCACCATGCTGCGGGCCAATGGTCTCGACTATGGGGTCAACCCGATGACCCAGGCCCTGCGTCGAGTCGGCGTGGCAAGCGTGATGGATCGAAATTTTGCGCGGGTCGGCAGTGTGATTGGCTTGAGCGTCGCCAGGGAGGTGCTCGGTCCGAATCCACTCTACCTCGTGGTCGAACCGAAAGACGGCCCCCGACTGTTGATGCCGGCCGTGGATCTCGCCAGGCATCTGGAGTCGATGGAGGATGCAGACGCTCATGCCGGGTCCATCGACCTGCTGGAAATCCCCGCCCAGCGGATGGAACTCGGAAGGATCAATCTGCAGGCGAATCTGCAGGAGGCGTGGGAGATGTTCGATCGCGGCGAGGCCGAAGCCCTGGTCGTGGAGCGCATGACCGCGCCGGGGATTTACCGTTCGTACGGTGTTTTGACACACGAGACGGCCGAGAAGGCGTACCGTTATTGACGGGTTTGGGCGAAATCCCCCTGTCGAAGCCGGCCCCTGAACCTGAGCCACTCTTAGCGCCCTTGCTGATTCCTCCCGGGGTCAGGTACGCACAATGCAAGTACTTAATTATGTATAAATATATTCAACAACGTCCGAATTTATTCAACGAATTTCATGCCGGGCGCTATAGAAAATGCTACGCTGAATTAGTTGCAGGAATTACGTCTGAGTTGATACCCGGCGAGACGGTCACTGCCCGCAACCAAAAAAATACATATTGGAGGAGATTGGAAAAATGAAGAAACGATTAATTTTGGCGGCCGCTTCCTTGCTGCTGACGACGGTAGCGGGTACCTCATTCGCAGCGGACAAATTCGTTACCATCGGTACGGGTGGTCAGACCGGCGTTTACTACGTGGTGGGTCAGTCCATCTGCAAACTGGTCAACCGTGACAGCGCCAAGACAGGGCTGAAGTGCACCGCGCCCTCGACAGGCGGCTCGGTGGCCAACCTCAATGCCATTCGCTCGGGTGATCAGAACATGGGCGTGGCCCAGTCTGACCAGGGGTTTAATGCCCTGAACGGCCTGGGCGCGTTCACGGACCAGGGTCCCTGGGACGACCTGCGGTCGGTGTTCGGTGTGCACCCTGAACTTTTCACCGTCATTGCGCGAAAGGATGCAGGGATCAATTCTTTCGACGATCTCAAGGGCAAGCGGGTCAATATCGGTAACCCGGGCTCCGGTCAGCGTGCCACCATCGACGTGATCATGGAGGCCAAGGGCTGGACCAATGATGACTTCAAACTGGCCTCCGAGCTGAAATCTTCGGAGCAGGCGCAGGCATTGTGCGACAACAAGATCGACGCCATGGTGTTCGTGGTTGGACACCCGAGCGGTTCCATCCAGGAGGCCACCAGTTCCTGCGAGGCGGTAGTCGTCCCGGTCACCGGTGGTGAGATCAGCAAGCTGGTTGAGGACAAGCCCTACTACGCCATGGGCAAGGTGCCTGGCGGTATGTATACCGGCACCGATGCGGACGTAGAGACCTTCGGCGTGGTCGCGACCTTCGTCTCTTCCACCGCCTCTGACGAGGACACCATCTATGCGGTCGTCAAGGCAGTATTCGACAACTTCGACCGGTTCAAGGCTCTGCACCCGGCCTTTGCCAACCTGGAGAAGGAGAAGATGGTCACCGATGGCCTGTCGGCGCCACTGCACGAAGGTTCTCTGAAATACTTCAAGGAAAAAGGCCTGATGCAATAAAAACCGGGGCGTACAGGCCACATGTCACACAGGCCTGTACGCCCGGACGTTGTGTACAGAGCAAAAATATAAAGTACGCCAGTTAAGGGGGACGGGTCATGAAGATGACACGCTTTGTTGTATCCGGGTTTCTGCTTTTTGGCTGTGCGATGTCAGCCATGGGCGCCGCGGAAGTAACGGTCGGCACGGGCAGTTCATCAGGGATTTATTATCAGGCCGGACGTGCCATCTGCCGTCTGGTGAATGCCGGAACGGATGAGCATGGCATCATCTGTGCGCCCAAGACCTCACCCGGGTCCATCGACAACCTTGAACAGGTTCGCGAAGGGGGGCTGCAAGTGGGCCTGGCCCAGTCCGATTGGCAGTACCACGACTACAAGGGCGATGGACCGTTCACCGCCGCGGGTCCCGATAACAATCTGCGGTCGCTTTTCTCGCTTCACGGTGAGCCGTTCACCTTGGTGGCACGTGCCGATTCCGGGATCAACTCTTTCGACGATCTCAAAGGCAAGCGCGTGAACATCGGCAATCCGGGCTCGGGCCAACATGCCACCATGGAGGTGGTCATGGCCGCAAAAGGCTGGGATAAGAGCGTGTTTTCGCTCGCCAATGAGTTGCCCGCATCGCAACAGGCCATGGCACTCTGCCAGAACCGGATTCAGGCCATGATCTACACCGTTGGCCACCCGAATCCCTCGGTTGCACACGCAGCTTCGGCGTGCAACTCCCGAATCATCGAGGTGAAGGGGCCGGAGATCGACCGCCTGGTCGAGGACAGCCCTTATTATGCTCACGTGCAGGTGCCCGGAGGACTGTATCCCGGCAATCCGGATCCGGTATCCACTTTCGGGGTCAAGGCCACGGTGGTGGCATCCAGTAACCTCGATGCAGACACGGTCTACCAGATCGTCAAGTCGGTCTTCGAAAATCTTGAACGGTTCCGTGGAATGCACCCGGCCTTTGCCGATCTGGAACCCGCAAAGATGGTCACCGAGGGACTTTCAGCGCCTTTGCATGAGGGCGCGCGCCGTTACTACATCGAGCGTGGGTGGATCACCGAGTAGGCATGGAGTCCACACTCCACTGTCTGTTGCATCGGCTTTCATACAAGAAGATCAATTTCAGGAGGAAGCGCCATGACTAACGGTGTTTCGAAAGATGCGTCCGTGGGCAACGATAAGCAAAAGCATGACGAGCTGCAGGATCTGATTGCACAGTCCGACACAGGTGCGCGTACGCCGCCGGGCGCTGCCGGCAAAATCATTCTGACCACCGCCGGTATATGGTCGCTGTTCCAGCTTTGGATCGCGTCGCCATTGCCGTTCATGGTGGAGTTCGGGGTATTCAACGATACCGAGACACGGTCGATCCATCTGGCGTTTGCCATATTCCTCGCCTATCTGGCCTACCCGCCACGCAAGAATTCGCCGCATGACTACATACCCGTTCAGGACTGGGTACTGGCATTGGTAGGCGCATTTTGTGCCGGCTATATCTTTCTGTTCTACAATCAGCTGGCCGCGAGGCCGGCAGCACCGACGACCATTGATATTGCTGTCGCCTGTGTCGGCATGGTGCTGCTATTGGAGGCAACCCGACGCGCGTTGGGGCCGCCGTTGATGATCGTTGCAGCGGTCTTTCTGATCTACACCTTTGCCGGTCCCTACATGCCTGCGATGCTGGCACACAAGGGTGCGAGTCTCGCCGCAGTGGCCAATCATCAGTGGATCTCCACGGAAGGCGTGTTCGGTATTGCGCTCGGTGTCTCCACCAGTTTCGTTTTCCTGTTTGTGCTGTTCGGTGCGTTGCTCGACAAGGCGGGTGCCGGTAACTACTTCATCAAGGTGGCCTTCTCGCTCATGGGCCACATGCGCGGCGGTCCGGCGAAGGCGGCGGTGGTCTCCTCCGCGATGACCGGGCTGATCTCCGGCTCAAGTATCGCCAATGTGGTGACCACCGGGACCTTCACGATACCGCTGATGAAGCGGGTCGGCTTTTCCGCGGAAAAGGCCGGCGCCGTAGAGGTCGCATCGAGTGTTAACGGCCAGATCATGCCACCCGTGATGGGGGCGGCGGCCTTTCTGATGGTCGAATACGTCGGCATCTCTTATTTCGAGGTGATCAAGCATGCCTTCGTGCCGGCCCTTATCTCTTATATTGCCCTCGTATACATCGTCCATCTCGAGGCGATGAAGGCGAACATGCAAGGGCTGCCCAGGGCGGTTGAACCCAAGCCGTGGGTACGGCGCATTATTGGTATTCTGACCGGCTTCCTGCTGGTAACTGGTCTGGCCTTCGCGGTCTACTACGGCGTCGGCTGGATGAAGCCGGCGTTCGGTGATGCCGCGAGCTGGATAATCGCCGTCATATTGGTGGCGGTCTACGTTTCACTGATTGTCTTCGGCGCCCGTTTCCCCGAACTGGAACTCGATGACCCGAACCAGCCGGTCACGAAACTGCCGGAGCCAGCCCCGACGGTGAAATCGGGCCTGCACTTCCTCCTGCCGGTGGTGGTGCTGGTCTGGTGCCTGATGGTGGAACGCCTGTCCCCAGGACTGTCCGCCTTCTGGGCGGCGATGCTGCTGATCTTTATCCTGGTGACCCAGCCCGCTATCAAGGCATTGGTGCGGCGGCAGAGTGATCTGGGCCGCCAGTTCATGGTGGGGCTGGCTGACCTGAAACAGGGTCTTATCGACGGCGCACGCAACATGATCGGCATCGGTATTGCGACCGCGACCGCCGGCGTCATCGTCGGCGCGGTGTCGCAGACCGGGGTCGGTGCGGTGCTGGCGGACCTGGTCGAGGTGCTGTCATTCGGCCATATCCTGCTGATGCTGATTCTCACCGCGGTATTGAGCCTGATCCTCGGCATGGGTCTGCCGACCACGGCCAACTACATCGTGGTGTCCTCGTTGCTGGCACCGGTTATCGTGGAGCTGGGTACGCAGAACGGGCTGATCGTGCCACTGATCGCCGTGCACATGTTCGTGTTCTATTTCGGCATCATGGCGGACGTGACGCCCCCCGTCGGCCTGGCCTCGTTTGCGGCCGCCGCCATATCGGGTGGCGACCCGATCCGAACGGGTTTTGTGGCCTTTTTCTACAGCCTGCGAACCGCGATTCTGCCGTTCCTGTTCATCTTTAACACCGATATCCTGCTGATCAATGTCGACTGGGCGCACGGGATCTTCATATTCATCATCGCCACGATCGCGATACTGATCTTTTCGGCTGCGACGCAGGGGTTCTTCATCGTCAAGAGCCGCTTTTACGAATCGGTGCTGCTGATACTGATCGCATTCACCCTTTTCCGGCCCGGATTCTGGATGGATATGGTGGTGCCGCCCTATGCGGACGAAGAACCGACACGATTGACGGAGGTTGCCGCGACGCTGGCACCTGATGAGCAGCTGCGGCTGCGGATCGCCGGCGTGGACGAGGTTGGATCACCAAAGGAGTTTGTGGCCCTGCTGAGCATACCCGCAGGCGCAACCGGCCAGGAGCGTATCGAGGCAGCCGGTCTCCAGGTGGTCGAGAAGGACGGCGCGGTCATCGTGGACAACGTGACGTTTGGCTCACCGGCACAGAAGGCCGGTTTGGATTGGGACCAGAAGATTCTCAAGGTGCGTGTACCTGAATCCCAGCCCTGGAAGGAGCTGATGTTCGTGCCCGCCCTGATCCTGCTCGGGCTGATCATCGTGATGCAGCGCAAACGCAGGGATGTCAATGAAACGGTTCGAGCCGAGGCCTAGCGGAGAGCAATCATGTTCAAGGATATTTTGTTACCCATCAATACCAGTGACCCGGTGACCTGGGAAACCCCCTTGGAGACCGCGATCTTTCTGGCGCGAAAATGTGGTTCGAGGCTGCACGTGATGACGGTGGTGCCGAGTTTCGATTACCCGACGGTCGAAAGCTTTTTTCCGGTGGATTTCGAGAAGAAGGCGCATGCGACAGATGAGCAAGGAGCTCCATGCCTTCGTCGCTGCGCACATACCAGAGGATGTCACCGCGCAGACAATCATTGCGGTTGGGTCGGTATATGAACAGATTCTGCAGACAGTCGAAGAGGTCAATTGCGATCTGATCATCATGACCCGCAAGGGTGGGCCGCGGCGCCACTACATCCTGGGCGGCAACACCGACAAGGTTATTCACCACGCCAAGACCGCAGTTCTGGTCCTGGAATAGAGAATGAGCTGCAGGGGCTCCGGCCCCAGCAGTCGCCGGTCGTCAAGCCTCGGATCAGATTTCTGACGCGCAGAACTGATCCTTGTTCTTGAGACCGGCGTTTTTCGTCTGGCCCGCCCGTATGCGAGCCGTTTGCCGAAGGTCTGCGGACGGGAAGAGATTGAGATGCCATCGATGACAAATGATTTGCTGGTGCTGAACCGGGTCAAAGACAGGGTCAGGCTGGACCAGGAGAAACTGGAAGATAATCTCGCCTGGCTCAACACCGAGATGCATCGCTATTTCTTCAGTTTCAATACGGACGATGCCGAGGCACTCACCCTGCTTGCAATCAACCTGCACAGGATGGCCGATTTTCGCCGCCTCAATCTCGTTGCCCGGGAAGATCGCAGCATGATCGCCCAGTTGGACGAGCCCGGGTCACTCCACCGGGCGTTGGGCGCTCTGCGTGAGAAGAATATCTCCTATGGGGAAATCACGACTTCCATGGCCCCGCTGCCGGGTATTAGCGAGAAACTGGAGGTGCTGCGCTTCGACTACCAGCGCAAGGAAGAAAGTGAGATTGCCCAGGGTGGAGGGGCGGCTCTGCCGTCCGACATCTTTGACTCTATCGCAGGGCTCATGCCGATTCTCTACCCGGACTTCAACAAGAGTGAGCTGGCTGGAATCCTGGAAATGTTGTGGCATAACAACGAAGAGTACGTTCGGGTGTCGCCGCTTGAGCGGGTTGCGCGAGTCATCTACCTTTATTGGAAAACCAAGGCCGATGACGGTGTGCATCTGGATGTAGAGCCACTTCCGGAAAGCGACGGTATCGAGGAGTATCGGCTGATACTCGGAATCGGCAACCCACCTCATAAGGGCTTTCTGCTTCAGATCATTGAGGCACTCAGTCGTCTGGGCGTCGAGGTCATGCGCCTGTACTGCCTGACGGTCAGTGACGGTGTCTATCCCTATCTGCTGTCCACGTTTTACGTGCGAGTTCTAGACGGGCATCAGTTGACAAAGTCATCGAGTCTTTACCAACAGCTTCAGCGCGAGTTGTACAATATACAAATTCTTTCCATTCAGTCTCATAGCTATGAGGTGTTTGTCAGGGGCGGGCTCTCCAGTGGAACGGATGCAAGCCTGGTCGATGCCATGATCGGTTTTTGTCATACCAATCTCGCGCACAACCGTCCTGACACCTTCGATCTGGAAGGGATCATGCGGGCGTTCCAGAATCACCCGGATATCAGCCTCAAGCTTGTCGCCCTTTTCCACGCCCGTTTTGATCCGGAAATCCTCGAGCGGGACGTTTCATATGCGGACACGCTTGAACAGACCTTACTCGCGGTCGAGGAATACGATACCGGCCGGCGGTTCCTGGACGGGTTCCGCCGCACCATTTTTCGTTGCGCCGTTGCCTTTATCCGCCACTGCCTGAAAACAAACTTCTTCGTTGCCGAAAAGCACGCACTGGCGTTCCGTCTGGATCCGGCCTATCTGGAGGACCTGGACGAGGAATTTACTTCGGATCTACCGAAAGACCGGCCCTTCCGGATCACCTTCTTTGTCGGGCGTAACGGGTCCGGTTACCACATTGGTTTCTCGGACATCGCACGTGGTGGGTGGCGCACCCTGATCACCCAGGGACGAGACGACTACATCACCAGTGCCAACACCATGTTCCGTGAGAACTATGTACTTGCGCACACCCAGCATCTGAAGAACAAGGACATCTACGAAGGCGGGTCGAAGCTGGTGGCTATTCTGAACGCGCATCCGGGCGAGGGGGCGGCATTCGTGCGCCAGCATCTCTACAAACTGCAGTTCGGATTCATCAACGCGTTTCTCGACCTTTACGTGACCAAAGAGGGCAGGGCAGCAGACGCGCGCGTGGTCGACTATTACGGTCAGGACGAACCTATCGAGCTGGGCCCGGATGAGAACATGCATGACGAGATGGTCGAGCTGATCGCCGTGCAGGCGGTCAAGCGCGGCTATCTGCTGGGCAAAGGGGTCATCTCCAGCAAGAGGATCGGGATCAATCACAAGGAATATGGCGTTACCTCGATTGGTGTGGTGCGGTTTGCTGAAGTGACCATGAAGGAGCTTGGCATCGACATGCACAGCCAGCCTTTCAGCGTGAAATTTACTGGTGGCCCGAACGGGGATGTCGCCGGGAATGCAATGAGGCTGTTGCTGGAACGTTGCCCCCAGGTTCAGATCAGACTGATTGTCGATGGCAGCGGTGCGCTGTACGACCCATCGGGTCTGGACCGGGCCGCACTGGATAAAATCGTACTGAAAGCGGATGTCGAAGCCTATGACACCGCCGCGTTAAATCCGGGCGGTTATCTCCTTTACCGGAAAGAAACCCGAAGCGAGGGCATGCGCAAGCTTTACCGAAAGGTCCTTCGCACCGAAGACGGTGTCGAAGAGTCCTGGATGTCGAATGACGATTTCTATCGCGCCTACAACAGCCTTCTGTTCAAGGTTTCTGCGGACCTGTTCATCCCTGCCGGTGGGCGGCCGGAGACGATCGACGCCGGCAATTTTCAGAACTTTTTCGACGATGCAGGAAACCCCTCTGCGCGGGTAATCGTGGAAGGTGCGAATTCTTTCATCACCCCCGATGCCCGCTCAGAACTGCAGAAGAGAGGGGTGATCATCATGCGCGACGCATCGGCCAACAAGTGCGGCGTGATCTCATCGTCTTACGAGATCCTCGCAAACCTGATGTTGAGCGACCAGGAGTTTCTCGAAAACAAGGCCGAATATGTGGCCGACGTGGTATCTATCCTGAACCAGTTGGCCGAACAGGAGGCGGATCTCATACTCAGGCGGCACCGCGAGGCCGGCGATACGGTCTCATACACCGAGATCTCAAACCTGGTAAGTCGTGAGATCAACACCAACTATGCACGCTTTTTTGAGTTTTTCGAGAGCAACCCCGTGCTCTGCCTGCAGCCGCACTATGAGAATGCCATTCTGCACTCGATGCCGCAAATGATTCGTGGTAGCGGCACCTACAAGCAACGGATAAAAAACATTCCAGTCAAGATCAAGCACGCCATCATCGCCAATACACTGGCGTCCTCGATGGTTTATTCGGGTGACGACACTGCCGTGTTTTCGTCCATTATTGAGGCGCAGCTTAAACGCTTTCCCAATTATCAATAGGGTACGATGTACGCTTTTGACGGAAGATGCCTTTATGGTGCTGCTCACTTCAGCCGCGACATGTTAACGGTCGAGACAATGAAGACGCCGCTCCTGCAGCATGTTCAATCAATACAGTAGGCGAATGCCTGATACTTATTAAGGTTCCAACATTTAATTTACCGAGGGTGATATGAGTCGATTTGCAGTTGCCGGCATTCAGATGAAGGTTTCATCAGTTCAATCCAACGTCGAGATGATGAAGCTGAAGCTGGACATCACGATGAACCTTTACCCCTGGGTGCAGATGGTGGTCTTCAGTGAGCTCTGTGGATATGGGCCATTAACGCATACCGCTCAGGAATTTCCGGGTTCATTTGAAGCCGAGATGCAGGCGATGGCTCACAAGTACCAGATCTGGTTGTTGCCGGGTTCCGTTTTCGAGACGCGCGGTGAAGAGACTTACAACACCGCCTCGGTGATCAACCCACAGGGCGAGATCGTTTCACGATACAGCAAGATGTTCCCCTTCTACCCTTACGAGGAGGGTGTGGCTCCAGGGCACGATTACTGTATTTTCGACGTTCCCGACGTGGGGCGCTTCGGCGTATCCATCTGCTATGACATGTGGTTTCCAGAGACCATCCGTACCCTGACGGTGATGGGTGCGGAGGTGATCCTTCACCCGACACTGACCGGTACCATCGATCGTGATACTGAGCTTGCGATCTGCCGCGCCATGGCAACGGTCAATCAGTGCTACATGTTCGACGTCAATGGGCTGGATGCGGGGGGTAGCGGTCGCTCCGTTGTCTGTGGCCCGGATGGGCGTGTCATGTATCAGGCGCAGAACAACGAAGAAATCATGCCGATCGAGCTGGATCTGGACAATGTGCGTCGCAGTCGTAAATTCGGCGTCCTGCGTCTGGGGCAGCCGCTGAAGAGCTTCCGTGACCACATGGGGGACTTCAGTGTCTATTGGCCGAACGCGCAACACCCCTACCTGGATTCACTCGGTCCCCTGATCAAGCCGGGCCGTATGGAAAAACTGGCGGAACTCAAGCAGCGCGAAACCGAGATGATGGAGCACCATGACGTGCAGATGGCATACAAAGGGATGAAGTAACCCGCTTGCACTATGTCTTCCAGACCGGGTGGGCGACGGATCGCGGGTGCGCCGCACGACTGTGGTGATTCAGAGTTGAACCGGCCCATCACCACCCGCTTACTTTGGAAACATAAACTGCACCTGGGCACGAATCTGCCAGTTGGCACCATCATCCGGAACAACCACATTGTAGTAGGCAGACAACTGTGTGTTGACCGGCAGCTTGCCCAAATGGAAGATCTTGCCGACACCGCCGCCCAGGGGGACGGTCCATTTATCCCCGCTATCCGCCTTCCAGTTGGCGGTGACAATGGGTGCACTGGTCAAATAAAAGCCATCGGGGAAATTGTAGTTGAGGAAGGGCTGGATCAGGCCATTGTTGTACGACGAATCTCTGTTGCCGACCGACCAGATATTGTTGACCAGCGCACCGTATACCCAGGGGTTGCCTTTTTCGAGGCGCAGCAACACGACTGAAGGCCCGAGCCCCCAGTTGTCGTTGCCCAGTTCGGAGTTGCTGTTCGTGGGCAGTTGAACGACGCCCCCAACACCCCAGATCCAGTGACCCGGCTGTGCCGGGGAAAGGAACGCCGTAAACTGTACATCGCCAATGCCATTGGTGCGGCTGTCGCCCGGCCCGAGCGACGGCATCGATACCACCGGTAGAATGGTCCGGGTGATGACATTCCAGTCATCGTTCACCGAGATCGGGATTACCGGCTGGATATTGAGCACATTCTGCGTACCCTTCTCCGGCCCGAAATTGAGATTCGTGTTGTTCTGAAAAGGTACGCTGATCAGGTTGCCGACCGGGTTCTGGGCAAGCTTCGCCAGTTCCTCGGCGCTCAATTCAGCGAGCACGGGGGTGGCCGCCAGGGTCACGGCCGCAATGCCGGCCAGCTTTATCCAGGCTTTTGCTTTCACGTGCCTCTTCGTCTCCTAAACGGTCAAAGACCTGCTCACCAATACCCCGGTTCTTCGAGGGCGCGGGGGCACAATTTAGCACCGCTAAACCAACAAACCAACAAACCAACAAACCAACAAACCAACAAACCAACAAACCAACAAACCAACCAATCGCTCGGATTCAGATGGTGGATATCCCACTCGACGAGCTTGAGATTATCGCCAAACCGCCCGGCGCGACGCCGAACGCCCGCAACCCGCGCGGGGCGATCGGCAATGTTCGGGGTCAGACCGATAATCCAGCAACGGGTTCGTTGTGCAGCAGTTCGGTTCGCGCGCGAACTGGTTCAATCATCCGCGTCCTCGTCGTCCGCGCTGTCGTTGTAGGCATTCGACTGAAACTCCGAAACCTGTTCCATTGCGTTCAGCCAGTGCGCCGAAGAGTAAATCGTCAATATCGCGGACGAGTCTTTGCCAATGGACTGCTCGCTGAAGTCGGCTTGCCAGACAATGCCTTGTGCTTCGGGGAACGAGCGCGATGCCAATTGTTCGCCGAACAAACGCTCGAGAATACTTTTCTCACTCATCGCGTCGGCAAGGACACGGGTTACGAAGGCGGCTTCGGGGGGGCTGGACAGTATGGCTTTCGCCTCAGGCGTCGATCCCTTCATGAGCAGGGTCAAGGACAGCATGTCGGGCCTCGGAAAGACCTTAGGGAAGGCCTTTTGCAGTAACACGGCGGAGGTGAATATCTTTGAATGCAGGTTTGATGTCCGATACTTCTTCCCAGGCCCGCTGGCCTTCCAGCATGTCCTGCGCGATGTTCTGTCGCACCCCCGGTTTTGTGCCCGTCTTCAATTGGTAGGCAAGCACAGCATCCGCAGCCTCTATTGGTGGCAGGTCCTGTAAGGCCATGAGCAGGATATCGAACAGGTCAGCGCCGGATGCATCCTCGAAGCCCTCAACCTCGAGTTGGCTCAATAATCCGCGATAGTCCCGGTCCGTCCAGGTGCCCGGCATATCGAACACCTTTTTCAATCCGGTAACCGATACATCAAACAGCTTTGCCATTTTTGCCTCCAGAAAGATCAATGGCACCCCGAAAAGACTCCGGGCATCAGGACCTGCCGCGTGGGTCCGCGTGGCGCTATCGCGCTCCGTCAATATCGACAGAGCTTATACACGATGCACTCCGGTTAGGAAGATATTGACAGGGTCTAATTTCAACTTCCCTCCAGCCAATGCCGGCTTGAGGTGAAATCCGCGGTCCGGGTGAGCAGATCCCCGCGCCACGCCCTTTCATTTGCGAGGCCTTTTTCTTGTCGTTTCGAGCCGACGAATACCCCCTTTTCCCAAGACGGCACAGGGGCGGGGAGTGCGTTTTCTGGGGTACAATGTGCGCCTTAAATACCGCAAAAGCGCGGTGCGCTTCAGGAGAACTCCGATGACCCCTTTCGCTATCGCCGGCATACAGATGCGCATTTCTGCCTCGCAGGTCAACATTCCCGCGATGGCGCACCGGCTGGACATCCTGATGGCCCGTTTTCCCTGGGTCCAGATGGTCGTGTTCAGCGAACTGGCCGCGTTCGGTCCACTGCCGGGCCATGCCCAGGTGTTGCCGGGTCCGGCGGAGGATGCCTTGAGGGAGATGGCAGCGAAACACCGGGTATGGCTCGTTCCCGGGTCCATGTTCGAAGCGGCCGGCGACCTGATTTACAACACCGCGTCCGTGATCGACCCCAACGGCCATGTCGTCGGCCGCTACCGCAAGATGTTTCCGTTCCAGCCATACGAGAACCATGTGGAGCCCGGTGGTGAATTTCTGGTGTTCGACGTGCCGGATGTCGGCCGCTTCGGTGTGTCCATCTGTTATGACATGTGGTTCCCGGAGACCTCGCGGACCCTGGCGTCCATGGGTGCCGAGGTGATCCTGCACCCGACCATGACCGATACCATCGACCGGGATGTGGAACTGTCGATCGCCCGGGCGACGGCGGTGACGAACCAGTGCTATTTCTTCGACATAAACGGTGTGGGTGACGGTGGCGTCGGGTCTTCCATTATCGTCGGCCCTGCCGGCTATATCATCCATCAGGCGGGTGGTGGCGAAGAAATGATTCCGGTCGAGATCAACCTGGACAGGGTCCGTCGCGAGCGCGAGGTGGGTATTCGCAGCCTGGGACAGCCGCTCAAGAGTTTCCGCGACCGGCCAGTCGATTTCCCTGTGTACAGCCGGACCCCGGAGTCCGAGACTTATCTGCAGAGCCTGGGGCCGCTGACCAAGCCGCACCGTGGCTCTCGCGCAGGCCTAAATGATCAGGTCACGGATAATGGCGTACCGCCGGTTGCCCCGGTGAACGTGGCCGGTTTTGTGGGGGATTGAAGCGAGGATTTAATGCAGGATCTCCAGCGAACCGGGGACCTGGGCATACTTCACGGTGCGCATGCCTTCGATAAAACCGTAAAGAGGAAACCGCCAGGTATCCTGCGGCCACAGGTACTCCATCTCGAGTGACCTTGGACGGTACACCGCCGTGTAAAGCGTGCCGAATCCCCGTCGGTAGGCGGTGGAGTGCAGGGGCGGGCGCAGAAAAGCGCGCACCAGTCGGAAGGAGTCGTCGGCATAGTTCTTCAGGTAGCGCCCAAGTGCGCGCTCGCGCTCCAGGGTGCCGCTGGCCCGGGCGTGCTGATCCCATTCGATACCCTGCTGATGATTGGTGGTCATCGCCAATCGGGTGACCCTGGGTTCACGATCGGGGGCGATGAATACCGTCTTGTAGCTGCCCTGGCGATCAAGGACCGTAACGTTGTAGGACATGTGGCTGGGCACGCGGCACAGCACCTCGACTGACTCGTCGGTGGTGGTGCAGAACTCGAGGATGTAGCGCAACAACAGCGGCACGCCGAAGCCCTCGCCGACGTCCCGGCGACCGCCAAAGCTCAGTGATACGGTCAGGCCATCCTCATTCATTCCATCCACCAGGCCCCAGAGGCAGTCGCTGGTGCCGACCACGCTGCGCCCGTTCCAGGACGTGTGCAGTATTGCCCCCTCGAATAGCTGGGGGCTGTAATCGTAGTTGCGGACCAACAGGGGTGGTGATCCTGTCCAGACCGCCTGCGAGCACCCCCGCATATAGGCCGGTGGGCAGTAGAGTGTCAGAAAGCGGGCAGCGAGGTCACCTCCACCGGCCAGCTCGACAAGTCGATCGTAGGTGGGCGCCAGCTCCGGCATATGCTGCCTCAATGCACGTCGCGCACTGAAGTAGAGAGGGCGCGCAGCCGCGCCCTCACTGAGAAACCAGCGCCTGTACGCCGGCCAATGGTATCGAAACAGAGACTGCCACTTCTCACCGGGAAGTTGTTCGGCAATGGCTGCGATGGTTCGTTCCATGGTCTCTCGTTCAGGTGGACAGAGTCGGGGTTGCCCGCGGCGCCCTGCGCCGGGCCTTACATGATCTTGAAGGCCCCGGCTTCCGGTGCGGCTTCCGGGGCAGGCAGGGGCTTGCCACGGTAGTTCCCGACGATGCCGTTGATCCAGGCACGTGCCCGGTCGTTGAGGACGAAATCGCTGCTCATCGAGCGCCCGCGCAGAATCAGGATGCCCAGATCCGCGCCCTCGTAGCGGTAGTCATCCGGGCCGGTGATGCGCAGGAAGAAGGCCTCCTTTTCGCTGCTCACCGCACGCCGGTGATAGTCGAAGCGGCTGTATTCGATCGAGCCGTCGTCGTTCATCCGCCATATGCCGGTCTGCGGTGCGTCGGTGACGATGTCGACCTCATCCTTTGTATGTTTGATGATCAGCTGACACCAGCTGTCGATGTATTCCGGATCGGACCAGCGGGCGTTCAGGTCTTCGACATCGAATTCGAACTCGGCGCCGGAAAATTCCAGCAGGTGGAACAGGAACAGTGGCGCATCGGCATGTGCGAAGGCCGCGTGGTTGGTCATCGAGCTTGCACCCGTGACCCTCGGGTTCAGTTCGCCGAGGTATATCTCGCCGGTATCCGTGTCGATCAGGTAGTCCAGGTCGAAGTAACCCCGGTAGCCCTCCTTGCGCAGCTGCTCGCCAAACTGGAAGGTATAGTCGCGGGCCTTGTCACGGATCTCCTGCGTGAATGCGCCGGGGAATATCTCGTTGCCGCACCAGCCGCCGCGGTAGGGGGTAAGCTCCTTGGCGCCGACTACCTCGGTAAGGAGGGGGCCTACGATGGTGCCCTGGCTGGTGGTGCAGGCCTCCAGGGTCGAGCCGCGACAGTTCAGGCGCTTCATGATCTTCACCTCGGGGTCCGGAGTGATCTCGTCGGCGTGCTTGTCCCAGTCCTGCTCATTCGAGATGAAGAAGGTGGTGTGCCCGGAATCGCCGAACGCGGTCTGGATGACCACGTCATTGCTCAGGCCGTGCTCTTCACAGATCTTCACCAGGTGTTCGTAGCTGTCCACCTTGGAGAGCGCATTGGGTGCACTGGGCACCCCGGCCTTGTTGCCGATACGCACCGTCTCCATCTTGTTGTCACAGCGTGAGCGCAGACTCGCCGGCGGGAACCAAATCTCGATCCCCAGCTCACGGCAGATTTCTTCCGTGCGTTCGTTGAACATCAGGAACACGGCGACCGGGTTGGGGCCAAAGCTCTTGATGTAATCGATGACCTCCTTGTGTTCGAGAAGATAGTTGTTGATGTCCTCGATGCTCTCAAACTCCGGGTGGGCAATCTCCGACGGTATGAATACGTTGGGGTGCGCACCGTCATAACAGTCGACGTAGCTGATGTAATGGAACTTCTTGACCCACTCATCGATGCCCAGCAGATTGAAATTGGTTGCACTGATGAAGAAGATCGGACGCTCGTTGCGGTGGAAGAAGCGTCGTATATCGGAAATGCCAGTAAGCTTTCTTTTCATTGGAGTCTGCTCCTCGTTCTGGTGATAGTTTATCGGGCCGCTGTGGCTTCTTTTCGGCTCCCGCCAGAGACCGAATCTTGACAGAAGGCCTGTCAGCAGCTGCCGGATTTGTGTGAAAGTCATTGGGTTGGTTCAGCCTTGTGTCCGGTGCAGGCCAGAGACCCACCCGGCCGCACGATCCTGTCTTCTGCAAGTGGCGATCGTGCGCCCTGGGCCTGTGGTTTCGCAGCGCATGGCCCGTGGGCCGCGTGCACTGGGTTCTTGACGCCCGCTAGTCCGGGGCATTCGGCTCTGCACTGGTCTCGGTCGTCTTCTTTGTCGCGTGTTTCGCGGCCTTCTTCTTCTTCTTTGACGCGGGTTTTTTGGCCTCTTTCTGGAGTTCCTGCTCCTCTTGCACGATCTCGGTGATTGCACTTACCGTCTCGGCAATCTTCACCTTCCCCAATGCCTCCTCGGTAAAGACGGAGAGCCCCAGCGCCGGTCTATAACCGTGGATCTCTTTCACATCCAGGGCCAGCATGAAGTCCAGGATGTCCTTGCTGATCACCTGGCCCGGGACCAGGACAGGGAAGCCGGGCGGGTAGGGAATCACGAAGGTGGTGGAGACAACAACCCGGCCCTGGTTCATGTTTCGTTGCATCTCTCCATTGTCGATCCTCATGTGTTCGCAGAGACTGTCGTTTTGCCCCATGAAGTAGGCCGTGCGAATGTCACCCTCTGGAGTGTCCCCCGAAACTGACCGATGGAAAGAGGGATGAAACTCGCTGAAGTCGGGCAGCGGCGGAAGGTCGTGCGTCAGAGATTTGATCTGACGATTCAGAATCCGGTTTTCCGCCGCACTGTTTTCCTCCCGCTGCCACTCGAGCTCGCGGGCGATACCCATGAGACCCTCGATAAGATAGGCAATGGAACTGCGGGATGTGCCGATGTTGGTCATGAACAACACGGTATTGCGCGACGTCTTGTTGATCTGAATGCCGTACTTGTCCATCAGGTATTTGTTCTTGAAGGTGTCACCGTCGATACCCGTGCTGCCCAGGAACAGGGTTACACGCGACGGATCGATGACGAATTCGTCGCGCTCGTAGATCCACGCGTCCTCCATGTGACACCAGCCAAGCTTGGGGTCGTAATAGGTCTCGATGCCAGATTCGCGGTATTCCGCGGGTATCAGCTCCTTGCTGGTAAGGATGCTGAAGTGCCTTTTCAGCAAGGGTTGATTCTTGATCTGCTCGCGCAGCACAAGTGCAAGTTCCACCTGCTTGTTGACCATCTCGTAGCCTTCGAGCTCGACTTGGCGACGGCCTACATCCAGAGATGCCAGGATCTGGTAATTCGGCGAGGTGGACGTGTGGGTCATGTAGGCCTCGTGGAAAGGGGCCTCCACTTTCTGGCGGAAGTCCTGATCGTAGACATGGATCATCGATCCCTGCCGCAGTGAGGTCAGTGTCTTGTGCGTGGACTGAGTCGCATAGACGCGCAACCGCGCAAGGTCGGGATCCGGCATCAGTCGTATGCCAAGCCAGGCCTCGGGATCATTTGGATCAAGATGCTCCGTCTCTTTAAGGTATGTCTTGTACTGTTCGCGGTACTCGTCCGTGCGGTACTTGTTGCGCAGCTTGTGCGCCGAATGCATCCCAGTTCTGCTCCGATAGACAGGGTTGAATGCGGCAAAGGCAAACCAGGCCTCGTCCCAAAGGAATACCAGGTCCGGTTTGATGGCCAGACACTCCTCCATGACGCGTTGCACGTCGTAAACGATACCGTCGAAGGTACAGTTGGTGAGCAACAGCATCTTGACCTTGTGCAGGCGGCCATCCGCCTTGTATTTCAACAGCAGGCGTTTCATTTCCCGCAGCGGGACGCCGCCATACATCGAATAATCATGAAGAGGATAGGCATCCAGATAGGCGACTTCGGCGCCGGCCAGGACCATGCCGTAGTGATGCGACTTGTGGCAGTCGCGATCGACCAGAACAATATCTCCCGGATTGACCAGGGCCTGAACCACGATCTTGTTGGCAGTCGACGTGCCGTTGGTGACAAAAAAGGTGGTACGGGCCCCGAATGCACGTGCGGCAAGTTCCTGGGCCTTCTTCAGCGGGCCTGAGGGTTGCAACAGGGAATCCAGCCCGCCTGAGGTCGCCGATGTCTCGGCCATGAAGATATTCATGCCGTAGAATTCCAGCATGTCGCGGATCCAATGCGAACATATCAGTGACTTGGCGCGTGATATCGGCATCGCGTGGAAGACGCCCATGGGCTGGCGGCTGTATTTCTTCAGTGCGGAGAAGAATGGGGTTTCGAACCTCTGGGCGACGCCACGCACGATGTTCAGGTGGCGTTCGACGTAGTCTGTCTCGCGATAGAAAATGCGTCGGAAGGACTCCGTGTCACGCGCCGCATAGGCCTCGACTGCCATATTGGATACCAGGTACAGATCCAACTCCGGGCGCAGGCCCTTTATGATGTTGCCCAGGATCATGCTGAGATCGGTGGAGGTCATGTTTTCCAGGTCGATCGTTTGCATCTCCGCGAGGTAACGATCAAAGAGCTTCAGGTTGCGTTTCGATTGGAAGCGGAACCCGGACCGCAGGATGCAGGCCTGGATGTTCGGATTGATCAATATTGCAGCGACCGCGTCCTGAAAGCTTGGCACCACGATAACGTCGTAGACGAACTGATCCTCCGCCTTCTGCACACTGCGGAACGAACTGCGGATCACGGCCTCTTCCTTTGGCGTAAGCTCGTCGACGATCAGCAGTTCGAAGTAGGGGGGGGTCTGGCTCATCGTGGTATCGAGATGGAGTTCCAGTCCCTCTTGTTCCTGTTCCCCCTCTTCGCCCTCGATCTGACCTCTCGACAAGGTGATTGCACGGTTACGGTAGACGCCGCTGGAGAGCGCGCGCGAGATCCTGCTTACAGCACGGTTGAGCAGGCTGTACTCTTTTTCGTCGAGGAGTCTCCACAACAGGCGGAAGTCGTCTTTGGACGGAAACGCGGTGTAATCCTCGATCTCTTCGAGGGTATGCATCGCCGCCCTTGCTTCCTCGGCCAGCGATGTGGTTTCGCCGCCCGTGGCCTGCCGTTCACTCATGCGGGTGGTGACGCGGTGCAGGCGGGTCCAGGTGTCGGAGCGCAGGTAAGATATCCGGTGATAAAAGGCGAGGGCGGCGTACTCGACGTCGCTGGTCTTGGCGATGGGCTGTTCGGTCATGTGCAGTGTTCCTCGCTGGCGGCAATATTGATTGCCTGGTGATCTGGTTATTGCTATCTGATTCGCGCCGGCACCGCGGCCGTTCCCGGGTTCAGAACCGGTGTTTTAATTAGAATGTTGGTGGCGTGCAGACGCTGACGATTTCACATTCCTCATCCCCCGGGTTTCTAAACCGATGAGGAATATTGCTGTCGAAGTAATAGGCGTCACCGGCAGAAAGCACCTCTATCTCGTCACCTACCGTCACCTCGACTTTTCCGTTGAGGACGATTCCGCCCTCTTCCCCTGCGTGGCCCAGCATGGTTTCGCCCGTGTCAGCCCCGGGTAGATAGCGCTCATGCAGAATCTGCAGTTGACGCCCGGTGACATTCGCACCAACCTGGCGAAACAGGACGTCACCCGAGCCGAATTCAGGGAGTTCGGACGCACGAAAGAAGTGCTTTTCTTTCTCCAGGCCCGCGTCGTCGAAAAATTCGCCCAGTGATATCGATACCGTATCCAGCAAACGCTTCAGCGAGGCCACCGAGGGGCTGGTCTTGTTCTGCTCGATCAGCGAGATGGTCCCGTTGTTCACGCCAGACATGCGGGCGAGCATCCTTTGTGAAAGGCCGGCCTTCTTGCGCGCGGCCTTCAAACGCGATCCGAGGTCAAGACTCGCGTTCTTTTTCAACCTGGCCTATACCTTGTAAGAATTCTTATTGGCATTCTTAATGTTTAATATATTAGGCGATAAAGTCAAGCGCCGGGACGCCGCATATTTCTGTATTTTTGGTGCCGACTCAAACCAAAATTAGCATATACCTATATTTTACTCCGCCAATATAAGGTTGTAGGACCAAAGCTTGTGGGGCCTTTTGGGGCTTGCTTTAACATGCTGTCACCCGTCAACGGTCAGCGGCGATCAGTCATCTTGTTTAATATATTAAGCCTTGCTACGCTTCAGGCCGTACGTCGGTTTCGAGGCCAGTAGCAGTCCGGCTTCGGCGAGTGGCCGGCTTCAGATATTCGACCCTGTCGGGTGCGCCTCAGTAAGGAGTGCGCAGTCCGGGCGATCACGAAATCGCACCTTTGAGGAGTTAACCGTGCAGAACCTTATCGATGAGCGTCTGTTTCGCGAGCAATGCTATGTCAACGGCGAATGGATAAAGGCGGATGATGACGGTACGGCAGCTGTCACCAATCCGGCCAATGGCAAGGTCATAGGCAGCGTCCCCAACTTCGGTGCGGCAGAGACGCGCAGAGCCCTGCAGGCGGCCGAGGCCGCGTTACCCGGATGGCGTGCGCTGCCCGCGAAGGAACGGGGTATGAGAATGCGTGCCTGGTTCGACCTGATCATGGCGAACCAGGAAGACCTCGCATTGATCATGACGACCGAACAGGGCAAGCCGCTTGCCGAGTCGCGCGGCGAAATCGCCTACGCGGCCTCTTTCATCGAATGGTTCGCCGAAGAGGGCAAGCGCGCCTACGGTGATGTGATTCCACAACACCAGGCCGACAAGCGGATCATTGTCATCAAGCAGCCGATCGGTGTCTGTGTTGCCATTACACCCTGGAACTTTCCTGCCGCGATGATCACGCGCAAGGCCGGGGCTGCACTGGCTGCGGGCTGCACCATGGTGATCAAGCCCGCACTTGAGACCCCCTATTCGGCGCTGGCGCTGTGCGAACTTGCGGAGAGGGCCGGTATCCCGCCGGGTGTCCTCAGCGTGGTGACCGGTGATGCCAAGGCGATCGGTGGTGAGATGACCTCCAGTCCGATCGTGCGCAAGCTCAGTTTTACCGGCTCCACGGAAGTCGGCAAGCTGCTGATGCAGCAGTGCGCCAGCACGGTGAAGAAGGTGTCACTCGAACTGGGTGGCAATGCACCGTTCATCGTCTTTGATGACGCCGACCTGGATGCCGCCGTCGAGGGCGCAATGGCTTCGAAGTACCGCAACAGCGGTCAGACCTGCGTTTGTGCCAACCGGTTCCTGGTGCACGACGGCATCTATGATGAGTTTGCCCGCAAGTTTGCCGAGGCGGTTCAGAGTCAGCTCAAGGTTGGCAACGGACTGGAGGATGGCGTGGCCCAGGGGCCTTTGATCAACGAGGCCGCAGTTGAGAAGATCGAGTCGCATATTGCCGATGCCGTCAACAAGGGGGCGAAGGTCGCCACCGGCGGTGCCCGGCATGCGCTTGGGGGCACCTTCTTCCAGCCGACCATACTGACGGATGCGAGTCCGGGCATGGTCGTGGCCAGTGAGGAAACCTTTGGTCCACTGGCGCCCCTGTTTCGGTTCAAGACGGAGGAAGAGGCCGTGCGTATGGCCAACGACACCGAGTTCGGCCTGGCGTCTTACTTCTACAGCCGCGACCTGGCACGAGTCTGGCGTGTCGCCGAAGCCCTTGAATACGGGATGGTCGGCATCAATGCGGGCATCATCTCGACCGACATCGCGCCCTTTGGTGGCGTGAAGTCGTCCGGCATCGGGCGCGAAGGGTCCAAGTACGGCATCGACGATTACCTCGAGATCAAATACATGTGCATCGGCGGCATCACTGCCTGAAACGGGTCAACACTCAAGTAAACGACGGGACTAAGTAACCATGGCAAGCAATTCGGATCTTCTTTCGCGGCGAAACCAGGCGGTGGCGCGCGGCGTGGCGAACATGCACAACCTGTTCGCCGATCGTGCCGAGAATACCGAGGTTTGGGATGTCGAGGGCAGGCGCTTCATCGACTTTGCCGGCGGCATAGGCGTGCTCAACACCGGGCATCGACATCCGAAGGTGATGGCTGCGGTACAGGAACAGATGGAGCGGTTCACTCATACCTGTTTTCAGGTGATGCCCTATGAGCCTTATATCGAACTTGCTGAGCGCCTGAATGCCCTGGCGCCCGGCGATGGCCCGAAAAAGTCCCTTTTCCTGACCACCGGTTCCGAGGCGGTGGAGAACGCGGTAAAGATTGCGCGCGCACATACCGGCCGGTCGGCACTGATCGCCTTCAACGGGGGTTACCACGGGCGCACCATGATGACCCTGGGGCTCACGGGAAAGGTACTGCCCTACAAGGCGGGCTTCGGTCCTTTCCCTGCCGAGATCTTTCACGCCCCCTTCCCGGTCGGTCTGCATGGCATTACCGCCGAGCAGTCGCTCGCGGCGCTGCAGAACATCTTCAAGTGTGACGTCGAGCCGAGCCGGGTGGCGGCAATCATCATCGAGCCGGTGCAGGGCGAGGGCGGCTTTTATGTGGCGCCCTTCGATTTCCTGCGCAAGCTGCGTGCGGTGTGCGATGAGCATGGCATTCTGCTGATCGCCGACGAGGTGCAGGCAGGTGCAGGACGTACGGGCAAGTTTTTTGCCATCGAGCACAGCGGCGTGGTCCCCGATCTGATTACGGTGGCAAAGAGCATCGCCGGTGGAATCCCGATATCGGCCGTAATCGGGCGTGCCGATGTCATGGACAGCGTTGGCCCGGGTGGGCTTGGCGGGACCTATGCTGGCAGTCCGCTGGGTTGTGCGGCAGCACTGGCGGTGCTGGACGTGTTCGAGGAAGAGGGCATACTGCAGCGCAGTCTGGAACTGGGCGAACACATGGTGAAACGGCTGGCGGATATGGCCACGCGTACAAACCGTATCGGTGATGTGCGTGGGCTTGGTTCGATGGTGGCGATGGAACTTTTTCGGGACGAGAACGGACAGCGCGTGCCGGACCCTGACCTGACCAAGAAACTGGTCGTCCTGGCGGCGGAGCGTGGTTTGATACTCTTGTCCTGCGGCATGTATGGCAACACCGTCCGCATCCTGGTGCCCATCACCGGATCGGATGAAATCATCGATGAGGGCCTGGATATCATCCAGGGATGCCTGGATACCCTGACGGCAGCCTGAGGCGTCTTCGTTTCACTGGCCCCATCACAGGGGCCAGCTCTGATCCGCCATCCGGCGGAATTTCAGGTCTCGAGCAGCCTCGGTATCAATTCGACCAGGTTGCACGGACGGGTACGGTAGTCGAGTTGGTGCGAGATCAGCTTGTTCCATCCGTCCTTGCAGGCCCCCGTCGAGCCGGGCAGGCAGAAGATGAAGGTACCGTTCGCCACGCCCGCCAGGGCGCGCGATTGCATGGTGGACGTGCCGATCAGTTCGTAAGAAATCACCCTGAACATCTCTCCGAAGCCTTCGATCACCTTGTCCAGCAGGGGCCCTACCGCCTCCGGCGTGCCGTCGCGTCCCGTCAGGCCGGTGCCGCCGGTGGTGATCACGACATGTACCTCGGGGTCTGAGATCCAGCGCGAGATTGCGGCGCGGATCTGGTACTTGTCGTCAGGCACGATGCATTGTTCATGAATCCGGTGGCCGGCCTCGCTGCCCAAGCGCCGGAGCACGGCCCCGGACTTGTCGTCCGCCTGCGTGCGGGTATCGGAGATGGTCATCAGGGACAGGTTCAGGGGGATGAAATCGCGCTCTTGGCTCATGGGGTGCTCGTTCTTATGTCAGCTTTGATATTGGACGGCGCGCCGTCGCGGGGCTCATGCAGCATACTCGACGCCACTGGACAGCCAGATTCGGCACGCGCCCTCGTCTGAGACCATGCAGGGTCCGATCGGGTTGCGCGGGGTGCAGGCGGTCCCATACAGCTTGCACTGGTTGGGGTATACCTTGCCCAGGACCACGCGTGCGCAGTCGCAGCCGGGTGGCATCTGGCCGGCGCGTCGGCGTTGCTCGGCACTGTAATCAGCGAAGCGAAGCCGCGCGTCGTTCGCGGCGTAGTCCGGGTGGATGCAGAAGCCGGAGTCTGGGATCTCGCCGATGCCACGCCAGTTGGCATTGCATACAGCCATTGATGTGCCGAGCTGGGCCTTTGCATCCGGATTTCCACCGGGGCGCACCACGCCCTGGTAGCAGTTGTCGAGAAATTGTCTGCCTTCCAGGTGCTGGCGTAACACCGAATAGGTGGCGGCCAGCAGACTCTCGGTGTTGAAACCGGCCACCGCCGCCGGAAGTTGGTGCTCGCGGGGGACGAACTCCCATTCCTCAGGCCCCATCACGGTCGCCACATGGCCAGGTGCGATCAGGCAGTCGAAGCCGGCATCTTCGGAGTCGAGCAGCATGGCTACCGCCGGCCAGGTGAGGCGGCCCGACAGAAGCACCGAGAGATTCGTGGGCACGCCCTCCACCAGCATTGCCGCGACCGGTGCGGTGGTCGTCTCGAAACCCGCGGCGAAGAACACCACCTGGCATTCCGGGTTCTGCGTGGCGATCTGCCGCGCCTCGATGGGCGATGCGATTGGCCGTACGTCCGCACCCGCCGCACGGGCCTCGACGAGCGACCGGATATCGCCCTTGCTGACATTCACCGGTACCCGCAGCATGTCGCCGAAGGCGACCAGGATGACCCCATCGGTCACTGCGAGCTGAATGGCCTGGTAGATGTCTTCTTCCGGGCAGACGCACACCGGGCAGCCGGGACCGGGAATGATCTCGATATTCGCGGGCAGGACGGTACGCATGCCCGACAGGGTCACCGAGCGCTCATGACCGCCACAGACGTTCATGATGCGTACCCTGTGCTTCAGGGGCAGGCCCTTTATGCGCTCGAGCCAGGCCTGTGCCTCAGTCATGGTCTTGATGGGCGTGTCCGTGTTGATGGGCATGTGCATGCATCAGCTGGCCATCCGGCTGGACCGCCGGCCGTACCGTCTGCCCCAGTGCGACCCGCTCGGTCATGGCGGCGTGTTCCGCATGCAGCCACTCCAGCCAGGCCGGCATGCCTTCGCCGGATTTTGCCGACAGGGTGTACACAGGCGCTGCGCTGGCCAGTTCGCGCAGGTGGCGTTCTGCCTTTTCGGGCGCGAAGTCGTCGAGTACCGCGAGCAGATCGGATTTGCTGACCAGCATGAGATCGGCAGCACGAAACATCACCGGGTATTTGGCCGGCTTGTCGTCGCCCTCGGTCACCGACAACAGCGTGATGTTGCGGTGCTGGCCCAGATCAAAACTCGCCGGGCAGACCAGGTTGCCGACGTTCTCGATAAACAGGATGTCGACCCCGTCGAGATCGATCTGGTGCAGGGCCTTGTGCACCATATGGGCATCCAGATGACACGCCGTGCCGGTGGTGATCTGGATTGCCTGCACGCCCTTGTCGCGGATACGCTGGGCGTCGTTTTCAGTTTCCAGGTCGCCCTCGATGACAGCAATGCGCAATTCGGTGCCCAAGGCTGCAATGGTTTCTTCCAGCAACCGGGTCTTGCCCGAGCCCGGCGAGGACATCAGGTTGAGCGCCAGGACGCCGTGCCGGTCGAAATGTTCGCGGTTGTGCGCGGCCTCGCGGTCGTTCTCGCTCAACAGGCCCTGGAGGACGGTGATGGCCTCCCTGCCCGATTCCGTCTGTGCGAGCCTGCCGTCGCCCTCGATCAGGTGACGGTTGCCCTCGGTTATGTTGCATCCGCAGGTATCACACATCTGTACTCCTCAGGCGTTTTCGCGCCTTTCCAGTTCGAGGCTCATCAACATCATCTCGTCACCGCTGATGAGTCGGGTTCGAAAGTCACCGCAGGAACCGCACAGCAGCCTGTTCGGGCGGACATCGGATTCGGCGCCACAGCTCAGGCACTTGACCCGCACGGCCTGTTCCTCGATGACCAGTACCGCCCCTTCTGCAACCGTGCCGGCAGAGGCGATGGAGAATGCATCGATCAGCAACTGGGCCTCCACGCCGGAAAGCGGACCCACGCTCAACAGAATGCGCGTGACACACTCGGCGTTCTCGCGTCGTGCGATCTGCTCGACCTGGTTCATCAGGCCCTGGCAGACCGCCAGTTCATGCATGGCCGCCTGCCAGCATCTCGTCGTAGATCTCCCAAGCCGTGGCGGCCTCTTCGGGGGATACCTTCTGGATCGCGTAGCCGACGTGCACGATGACGAAATCATCCTCCGCCAGGGGTTCATGCTGGAGCATGAACAGGCTCACCTCACGTTCAACGCCCTTCGCCTCGCAGAGCGCATTGAAGCCGTCGATCTCTTTGATTTGCATCGGGATGCCAAGACACATGATCTGCTAATTTAGCCTCTGAGTTAACTTTGCACTTTCTCAAGGTCACCAACTGCATGCCCACAACGCTTATCCTCGGCATCGGCAACAACCTGCTCACCGACGAGGGGGTCGGGGTCCACGTGGTTCGCTACCTCGAGGAACACCACCAGGGTGAACCGGAGGTCACCTATCTCGACGGTGGTACGCTCAGCTTCACTCTAGCCGAACCGATCGCAGAGCACGACAACCTCATTGTCGTTGACGCCGCGCGCTTCGGTGATCCGGCGGGCAGCATCCGCTGTGTCGAAGGCGACGATATGGACCGCTACCTGACCGGCAACCGGGCCAGCGTGCACGAGGTCGGCTTGATGGATCTGTTCGACATCGCCCGTCTTTCCGGTACATTCCCCGAGCATCGCGCATTGATCGGCGTGGAACCCGAATCCCTGGGCTGGGGTGAGTTCCCGAGCGCCACGGTGGCCCCGGCGATTGCCCGGGTAGCCGCTATGGCGCTCGACCTTGCAAGGCGCTGGCGTCATTAATTATCTACTAATATACTGCCGGGAGTCTTGATTCAGGTCATGTGCCGGAAGCGGCGACACCCCTGCAAACGTTTGCGGTGAGAAAATTATGAGCGGTTTCGATTCAATTCCGGTGGTCTTGGGACAGTCAGACGGGACTTTTCGGACGGAAAACCTCAAGCCCCTGATGCTGCAGATCGAACAGGCGCTGCAGGATCTGATGGCCGGTGGTGCGGCCACGGTAATCGATCTTGGTGCCATGCCATTCAGCAAACAGGACGAGCAGGACCTCCGTCACCGGCTGGGCGAGGGCGAGGTGAGTGCCACCCTGAACGCCTTTGGGCCCACCCTGATTCAGGAAACGGCTATCCCGGCGGTCTGGCTGGTAGAGCACAAGGACGCCGAGGGGCGCCGGCTCACGCTGCACATCGAGGTTGCGCGGATACCTGAGATCCTGGTCACACCGAAAGAGGATATTGCCGAAGGCCTTGAGGAACTCAAAGGCAGGAATGCCGCTCCGGAAGGTCTGTCCGACGACTCATTCTGAGCGCGGCAGGGGCCTGTGCGTTCGGTGACGGTTTCCCGGCATCTCGCACGAATATCTGCATATCGGCCGACCGAGATATCAATAAGTGTTTGATTATATCAGTAATTAGTGCTCGATTTGAGATGGCTAAATCACCCTTCTTGTCCCTGGATCAAACAAAACTCAACGAGAGTGGCCATGCCCGGTTTCTTCGTGCCCGGAAACTGCTAGTTTTAAGCGTGAAGGAGCCAGCATTTTTGACTCACTGCTCGAAGAAGTGGGAGGTGTGCGATGAGGATGGAAGAAGTACAGGGCCAAAGGGATCGACTGACCCCGCTGGAAAAAACGGTACTCGAAGTCGAAGGTCGTTCCATAGCGGTCGACTGGGAAGGGTATCTGGTTGATCCGGCAGACTGGACGACCGCGGTTACTGAACATATGGCGCAGGTCGATGGACTGGAACTGGGCGACGACCACTGGATACTGATCGATTTCCTGAATCGTTTCTATGCCGAGTTTCAAGTGGCCCCGGAGTTGCCGGTGCTCGCGCGCAATCTGTGCAAAGATCAGAATGACTGCCGCTGGAAACGAAGCTATATCAAGAAACTGTTCCCGAACGGGGCAAAAACCGCCTGCAGGTACGCCGGTCTGCCGGCCCCGGTTGGCAGGAGCTGCGGCTGACACCCCGGCGTCCAGGGCCCCGCGCGCCTCGATGCAAGACCAGGGCAGGGGGTCCGCGCGATTTCCTGCCCTTTCGGGTGCGTGACCCAGGCTAGGAGTCTGCGCGGCAGAACATGGAGGCCCTGCGGCTTCCCCACTCCGGCGCGCTCCGGCGTTCATTTTCGTCACGTAGCGCCCACTATGCTCCTCAAACGACCACCAAACCGCACTCGAACTGGGAAACCCTCGGCTACCGCCAGTTCTACCGCGCAGACTCCTAGTTCGTCGATCCAGACGCAAAGCAACGGAAACGACCTAACCCCTGTGGCAATTCCCCAGAGATAACCCACCCCCGCGCTCAATTTAAGAGAAAGCTGATATAGGTCAGAAAAGCCTGTTTGTGCCCACGCTAATATGTCGCGCATAGGTTAACGCCTACATCACGACCTTAAATGGAGCCGCAACGTGTCGGGTCTGGACGCAATTAACGTCAAAGTCGAGGGACCAGCGGTCCGTTCGGCGCGCGACCTGTCGCTACCTCTCAACCGGATTTCCCTCCCCCAGAGCTGCCCCACAACACATGGCGAGCCGGCGACAGTCGAATTGTCGCTCACAGGCTCCCCGGCGCCCGGGCTGGGTGATGGCGAAAGGGCAAGATGCCTTTCGACGCGGAACACCAACTCACCAAGCAGCAGGAGTAGCCAAAGGTGGATGAATTAACGCTCAGTGAACGCCTGCGGCAACGTGGCGTGTCGCGCCGTGGCTTCATGAAGTTCTGTGCGGTCACGGCCTCCATGATGGCCCTGCCCCCGATCATGATACCGAAGGTCGCGGCCGCGCTGGGGCAGGCCCGGAGACCGTCCGTGATCTGGCTCTCGTTTCAGGAGTGCACGGGCTGCACCGAATCGCTGACTCGCAGCCATGCCCCCACGCTGGAAGGCCTGATCTTCGATCATATCTCGCTCGATTATCACCACACTTTGCAGGCAGCGGCCGGCGACGGCGCGGAACATGCCCGTGAAGAGGCCATGAAGGAGAACTGGGGCAAGTACCTGCTGGTGGTAGACGGCTCGATTCCCCTGGGTGAGGACGGCAACTACTCCGCGATCGCCGGGATAAGCAATCTGGAGATGCTGAAACAGGTAGCCGAGGGCGCGGCGGCGATCATCTCGGTTGGTACCTGCGCCGCGTTCGGCGGTCTGCCCATGGCCAAGCCGAACCCGACCGGGGCGGTTTCTGTCGAGGACATCATCAAAGACAAGCCAATCGTCAATGTGCCGGGTTGTCCGCCCATCCCGACAGTGATCACCGGCGTGTTGGCCCACTTTCTGACGTTCGGTCGCCTGCCCGAACTGGACGACTTCAAGCGGCCGAAGGTTTTCTACGGTCAGACGATCCACGACCGTTGCTATCGCCGTCCGTTCTACGAGCGCGGCAAGTTCGCCGAGACTTTCGATGACGAAGGCGCGCGCAAGGGCTGGTGTCTGTTCAAGCTGGGTTGCAAGGGCCCGACCACCTACAACGCCTGTGCCACGGCGAAATGGAACCAGGGCGCCAGCTGGCCTATCGAGGCCGGCCACGGTTGCATCGGTTGCTCGGAACCCAAGTTCTGGGATGCTGGAGGCTTTTACAAGTCGCTATCCATGCCGCTCACCAGTGTCGGCGAAACCGTCCTCACAGCAGGCGCGGCCGGCCTTGCGATCGGTGCGGCGGCTGCCGTCCTGAACCGCAAACGCAAGTCTGCAGCGGTCGACAATCGCGAAACCATCACCGTAAAAGACCTTACGAAGGAGTCATAGTCCATGGATGCCATTGAGCTACTCGCCTGGGCTCGGGGTCCGGGGTTCGATATCGCACTGACTGTATTCGTGGCCGGCATGTTGCTGCGGCTGCTGGAGATCGTCAGCCTTGGCAAGAAGCCCGATCTGTCCGCACCGCGTGGCAGCGGTCCGACAGGCGCCATTCGCACGGTAATCAGCCGCACCTTCCCGCGCAAGACGCTGTTTGACAAGGAACCGTTGCGGATAATCAACGGCTACGTCCTGCACCTTGGCTTTTTCATCGTGCTTTTTCTGTACGGTCCGCACATCGTGCTGTTCCAGTCGTTCCTCGGGTTCGGCTGGCCGGCGCTGCCTTCCGGCGTGATCGACGCGGTTGGTGCCATCACCATCGTCTCGCTGATCGCTGCACTGGTGATCAGACTCAATAACAAGGTGATGCGTTTTCTCAGCACCCCGGGGGACTATGTCGCCTGGACGGTCACCCTGCTGCCGGTGCTGAGTGGATATCTTGCCTATAACCACCTGGTCGGGCCTTACACCCTGATGCTCGCCTTGCATCTGCTCAGCGTCGAACTGCTGCTGGTCGTTGCGCCATTCAGCAAGCTCACTCATATGTTCAGTTTTGCCATGGCCCGCTGGTACCAGGGCTACCAGGCCGGTCGGAGAGGAGTGGAATCATGAGTGCGCCCTCTGTTGAAAAGGGTATTCAGTTCATCAAGGGGCAGATTGACGCGCCTGTTGCGAGCTTTTTCAGCGCCTGCGTGCACTGCGGGCTTTGCGCCGAGGCCTGCCTGTTTTACACCGAGACCGGTGACCCCAGGTACACGCCGATCAACAAGGTCGAACCGATGCGCCGCATCTGGGAGAGTGAGTTCACCTTGTTCGGTAAGGCCAGGGCAATGCTGGGCTTATCCAAGCCTGTCGACGAGGAGACCTTCACCGACTGGGAGACCCTCGTATACGACGGATGCTCGTTGTGTGGTCGTTGCTCGCTGGTGTGCCCGGTCGGTAACGATATCTCCGACATGATCCGCAAGATCCGTGAGGGTTTCGTTGCCGCCGGCCATGCACCGGAAGGGCTGATAGGTGCCAGTACCCGTGCGGTCGAGATCGGCAGCCCGATGGGCGTCAAGCTGCCGGCGGTCAAGGCGCAGATCAAACATCTGCAGAAAGACACCGGGCTGGATGCCCCGCTCGACGTCAAGGGTGCAGAGTACCTGGTGCTGTTGTCATCGATGGAGATCATGAACTTCCCGGAGTACCTGGAGGCCATCGCGCGCATCATGAAGCAGGCCGGCAAGACATGGACCATTGCCTCCAATGCATTCGAGGCCACCAACAGCGGCGTACAGATCGGTTCGTCCGACATCGCCAGGCAGCTCGTCACCCGCGTGGTGGATGCTGCCGAGGAACTGGGCGTCAAGACCGTGATCAGCCCGGAGTGCGGTCACGCATTCACTGCGATCCGCTGGGATGGCGCGAACCTGATTGGGCGCCCTTACAAGTTCGAGGTGAAACACATCCTCGAAGTGCTCGATGAGTTCGTCGAGCAGGGGCTGATCAAGACCGAGGGCATGGAAGACGCCCGGTTGACCTATCACGACCCCTGCCAGATCGCCCGCAAGGGTGGCGTGATCAAACAGCCACGCAACCTGCTGAACAGGATCGCCAGCAACTTCGTCGAGATGCAGGATGCCGGTGCAATGAACTGGTGCTGCAGCGGTGGCGGCGGCGTCAGTGCCAATGAACGAGCCGACGAACTCAAGATGACCGCGTTCAACCGCAAGAAGTCGCAACTGCAGGCTCTGGGTGTGGATACGCTGGTTACCGCCTGTGCCAACTGCCGCCTGACCCTGGAAGAAGGGTTGGAAGAGAACGGCATGGATATCCCGGTCGTCGGCCTGACCGAGATGCTCGCCGAGCATCTGGTCGAAGACGAGAAGGAGCAGGCCTGATGAGCACGATCATCGATGACAAACAGTTCCGCACTGCGCTGAATGAACTGGGCATTGCACAGCAGCGGGCAGTTGGTGCCCTGTTCGTCGAACATGTCCTGGAACTCAGTGAGGATCCACGTGTCGCCAATGCGCTTGCGGCGGCCAGGGACGCCGAGCTCGGCGAGGAGGCCATGAACCTGGTCCGTCGTTCCATCAAGGCAGCCAGCCTGGAAGCGCACACGCGTTGTGGTTCGGATGGCGAATGGAGCGATCAGGCGGCTTACTTCGTGGCACGTGCCGCCGAGGCCTGTGTGGAACCCGAGGGACGATCGCAGGGCAAGGGTCCGGCCTGGAAGGCAGCGATGAGTGCACGAATGGCACGTACCTGCCTGGCCGCAGATGGGGACGAGGATTATCACGACAGCGAGAGTCAGGCGCAATACAACATTCTGAAAAGCTATCTGGACGCATGAGGAAAATCGCATGAGTGAACGCGTCGTCGTCGATCCGATAACCCGTATCGAAGGGCACCTGCGTATCGAGGCGCAGATGAACGGCAAGCAGATCGAGTCTGCTTATTCAGCCGGCACCATGGTGCGTGGCATCGAAATCATCATGCGTGGTCGCGACCCTCGCGATGCCTGGGCCTTCGTTCAGCGCATCTGCGGTGTCTGCACCCTGGTGCATGGCATCGCCTCCGTCCGCGCGGTGGAAGACGCGCTGAACTACGAGATTCCGGCGAACGCCCAGCTGATCCGCAATCTGATGATTGCGGCACAGTACGTCCACGATCACGTGATGCACTTCTATCACCTGCATGCACTCGACTGGGTGGACGTGGTGTCTGCGCTCAAGGCGGATCCGAAGGCGACATCGGAGCTGGCACAGAGTCTGTCCAACTGGCCCAAGTCATCGCCGGGTTACTTCTCCGACATGCAGAAGAAGCTCAAAACGTTCGTCGATGCAGGACAGTTGGGTATCTTTGCCAAGGCGTACTGGGGCCACCCGGCGTACAAGCTGCCTCCCGAAGCCAATCTGATGGCAGTATCACACTACATCGAGGCGCTCGAGTGGCAGCGTGACGTGGTCAAGCTGCACGCAGTGTTCGGCGGCAAGAACCCGCACCCCATGTTCCTGGTGGGCGGCACGCCGAACCCAATCGACCTCGAATCCGATTCTGCGATAAACGCGAACAAACTGGCGCTGGTGCAGTCGGTCATCGACAAGATGCGCATGTTCGTCGATCAGGTCTACGTACCCGACACGATCGCGGTGGCCGGGTTCTACAAAGACTGGTTCTATCGCGGCGAAGGGCTTGGCAATTTCCTGGTTTACGGTGATTTTCCGTCGACCGGCGAGGCAGCGGGTCTGCGTGATCCCATGAACTGGTGGATTCCACCCGGTGCGATTCTCGATCGCAATCTCGATGAGGTGCACGAGGTCGATGTGCGTGCCGGGGGTGAGATCCAGGAGTTCGTGTCTCACAGCTGGTACGACTACAAGGGCGGCAAGGATCAGGGTCTGCACCCCTGGGAGGGGGAGACCACCCTGGACTACAAGGGGCGCGGCGGCCCGGATACACCTTACAAGCAGCTCAATGTGGAAGACGGTTATTCCTGGCTCAAATCGCCTCGCTGGAAGGGTAAGGCGATGGAGGTCGGCCCGCTGGCGCGCGTGCTCCTGCTGTACGCAAAGGGCGACGATGCGACGCGCGCGCTGGTCGATTCCACACTGGGGGCCCTGGAGGTGGACAAGCGTGCATTGTTCTCGACGCTCGGCCGGACGGCCGCACGCACGCTCGAGACCAAGCTGATTGCCGACAAGATGCAGGACTGGATGGACATGCTGACGGCCAATATCCGGGCAGGCAACACCCGGACCTTCAACGAGAAGCTTTGGGAGCCTTCGAGCTGGCCGAGCGAGGCAAAGGGCGTCGGTATCATGGAGGCACCGCGTGGGGGCCTGGCACACTACATCGTGATCAAGGATCAGAAGATCGACAACTACCAGGCTGTCGTACCCTCCACATGGAACGCCGGTCCACGTGATTCCCAGAATCAGGCCGGTGCCTATGAGGCTGCGTTGCAGGACAACCACGAACTGGAAGACCCAAAGCAGCCAGTGGAGATCCTGCGCACCATTCATTCCTTCGACCCCTGTATCGCCTGCGCCGTACATCTTACGGATGAGAATGGTGAGGAGATGCTGCAGGTCAAGGTCCGCTGATTCCTGGTCACAGCGAGCCGTCGTCTGCGCAGAGCGGGCGGCGGTTTTTCATTGCCCGGGATCTGCAGTTCGCTACCATTGCGTCCTGATCCCATCTCTCGACGCCCAGGAGAAGAAGTTGCAAGACACACATATCAGCCTCGCCCACGGCAATGGCGGACGCCTAATGCGCGAGTTGATAGACGAGATCTTTGCGCGTCATCTGGGTAACGGCCGGCTGGATGTGCATGTCGACGCGGCGACGATCGAACTTCCGCCCGGACGGCAGATGATCACCACCGACGGGTTCACTGTTCAGCCGCTGGAGTTTCCGGGCGGTGATATCGGCACACTGGCGGTGCACGGTACCTGCAACGATCTCGCCGTGTCCGGGGCGACGCCATACTTCCTCACCCTCAATGCCTTCATCGAGGAGGGCCTCGAGGTGGCACTGCTCGATCGCCTGGTGGCATCCATTGCGCGTGCGGCGGCGGAGACCGCAGTCTCGGTGGTCGCCGGCGACACCAAGGTGTTGCGTAGGGGCGAGGGTGGTGGCCTGTATCTGGCCACCACGGGTGTGGGTGTCGCCAGCCCCGATCTGGACCTTTCGACTGGCCACATCCGCGCCGGCGACAGGATACTGGTCAGCGGCCCGGTCGGTGATCATGGCATTGCGGTCATGCTGGCGCGTGAGGAGTTCGGCATGCGCGGCGATCTGCAATCGGATGCCGCCGACGTGTTGCCATTGACTCGGGCCGCCAGTGCCGTATCCGGCCTGCGGTTCATGCGCGATCCGACCCGTGGTGGTCTGGCGACCGTGATGCACGAATTGATGCATGTAACCGGGCTGCAGGTGCGGCTGCAACAGAAGGACATCCCGGTGCACGACGCCGTGAACTCGGTGTGCGAAATGCTCGGCTACGATCCCCTTTTCCTGGCCTGCGAGGGGCGGGTGGTTGCGATCGTCGCGGCAGAGGCGGCCGACCGGCTGCTCTCGGCCTGGCGGGCATTGCCGCAGGGGCGGGAGGCCGTCTGTGTCGGGGAATTCGTCGAGGGACGCGAGCGCGTGGTGCTGGTTACAGAGTTGGGTGGAGAGAGGATCCTGGAGGAACTCGAGGACGACCCATTGCCGCGTATCTGCTGATGGTTTCGCATGGGTCAAGGGACACAGAGGTCGCAGAGGAGCGCAGAGTTCAAAGAGCTTTTTTCGGGGGGGAATCTTAATCGAGCAGCCGTAGGGCAGGCTGCGCCTGCCGGTGTCGGGCACAGCCCGAACTACTGTCAGAAGGTCTACGGACCTCGAACTTCAACCCCGAGCCGCCGCTCGGTTTGTTCATGGCGCCGCCTTTCAGGAGACGCCCCTTCAGTCTACGCCTTTGCAACACTCAACTCAGACAGAGCCAAAAAAAGGGCCCCGCAGGGCCCTTCATACTTTCGACACGAAAGATTCAGCCGTGGATCAACCCCAGCTGTCTTTCTTGATGTTGTCGAACCAGCTGTATGCGTAGTTGACCTCGCGGGCACGCATTTCGGGGCTGCTGTCCTTTGGCGTCAGGCCGCCTGCGCCTTCCACCTTGTCCAGCTTGCCTTCTTTCAGCGCGTAGACCATGGCAACCGAAATGGCGTCGTTCGGACCGACGATCGAGTAGCAGGTGTTGACCAACGAAGGATCACCCGGCTCGCGCCCGTTCAGCAGGTCAACCACGGCAGCGGCGCAAACCTTGCCTTCGGAGTTCGCGGAGTAGCCTGACTTGGGAAGACCCGAGATTGCGGCGTCGCCGATGACGTGGACGCCCTTCTGCATGGTCGACTCGAAGGTACGACCGTCGATCGGGCACCAGCCCTTGTCGTCGGTCAGTCCGGCCTTGCTGGCGATGGCGGCGGCCTTCTGTGCCGGGATCACGTTGGCTACGGCGACCTTGTGTGCCGTATCGCCCACGTAAAGCGTGTTGCTTGCCGCATCCACACGGGTCACCTTGCCGCCTTTCTCCGCCGGTATCCACTCGATCATGCCGGCGTGATGCCGCTCGAACGCCTGGGTGAACAGTCCCTGCTTCGAGAACTTGTCCTTGGCGTCCAGTATGAGCACCTTGGACGCGGGCTTCTTGGCCTGCAGGTACATGGCGATCTGGCAGGCACGCTCGTACGGCCCGGGCGGGCAACGGAACGGGTTAGGTGGGGCCGCGATCGCGACCACGCCACCGTCGGGCATGGCCTCGAGCTGCTTGCGCAGCAGTACGGTCTGCTCACCGGCCTTCCAGGCGTGCGGCATCTTCTCCATGGCGGCCGCATCGTAGCCCTCGATGTTGTCCTCGAACGAGATGCCGGGAGAAACCACGCAGCGGTCGTACTCGAAGGATTTGCCGCCAGCGGTCATGACCTTCTTGCCGGCTGCATCGATGTCGGTGACGGTGTCATGCACCACGTTGACGCCGTGACCGCGCAGGCCGTCGTAGGTCACCTTGATGGAATCCATCGTGCGATGACCGGACAGGACCTCGTTGCTCATAAAACAGGTGTAATACTCGGCGTTGGGCTCGATCAGCGTGACGTCGATCGATGGATCGGCCATGCGGATGTACTTGGCGGTGGTTGCACCACCGACGCCACCGCCGACGATGACGACCTTCTTGCTACCGGCCGCGCCAATGATCGCGGGGAAGCCGATTGTACTTACAGCTGCCGCACCACCGGCAACTTTGAGAAACTTTCTACGTGTGAAATTTGCCATTGTTTTATTCCCCCTGATTACTTCTGGCTGGCAAAGAAGTTCAACGCAGACTGGATCTCAGCCTCATCCAGCTTCTCAACCTGCTTTTTCATCTTTTTGGGCATCTCGCGATGTCCGCTCTGGAAGTCTTCCATCGAGTACTGCAGATACAGCAGCCACTGACCCGCCAGAATACCGGCATCGTCATCCGGCAGGGCACCGTTCTCGTCGTGACACTTGGCACAGCCTTTGTCATAGACCTCGGCACCGGCCTTGGCCATTGCCGCGTCATGCGGGACATCCGCCTTGTATACGGGCAGGGAGGCAAAGTATTCGCCCATCGATTCGATCTGTTCCTCGCTGTAGCCTTTGGCGATGCGGTTCATGATCGTTGCGGGGCGGGTGCCTTCTATGAAGCCTTTCATGGAATCGTTGAAATAGCTCGCGGACATGCCGGCCAGATTCGGTGATGCGGGGCCGACACTCTGGCCCGCAGTGCCGTGACACCCGGCACAGGTATTGGCCATCATTGTTGCGGTGGGTTCAGCCAGCACCTGTGTGGTGCCGACCATAAAGACAGAGCCGATCAGCGCGACAAGCGCCTTCTTGTTGCAGCCCATAGTTCCTCCTGGTTTCTCTTTCAATGGAATGGTTCTTCGTTCTAGGCCCGATAAGCGGACGGGCCGTTCTTTTATAAAACGCAGATCAATTTATACAACCCGGATACATCCGCATTTGACGCAGATCAATTGGCGAAGGCCTGGAAGAGGCCGCCGTCACCCCCCTGATTGCCCATCTTAGCGTAATAGACGGCCAATTCATTGATTTCATCGCGGGTCAGCGATTTCGCGATGATTCGCATGCGACTGTAGACGTCGTTGGTGCGAGCGTCTTTGGCGTAGTCTTTCATCGTATCGACGAAATATTTCACATTCTGGCCGGCGATTGCCGGGACGTCGATGATCGCGCCTTCGCCCCGCGGGCCGTGACAGGAGGCACAGGGCTGGATGAGCCGGGTCTTGTCACCACGAAACACCAGTTTGATGGTGTCCTCGCTGACTTTTTCGTCCTCATCCACTTCCACCTTTGCCATGGGCTGCTCTGCGTACCAGGCGGCAAGCGCTGCCAGCTGTTCGTCGGTCAGGCGCTCGACCGTCTCTGCCATCCGGCGGTTATCGCGGCTGCCGTCCTTGTAGTCACGCAGTTGCTTGTAGGTGTAAGCCGCGACCTGACCCGCAAGCACGGGGTGCTTGTCGCGATCGGGTTCGCCGCCGCCTTTGCCGTGGCAATCGGTGCAGGCGTTGACGTCTTCGGTCTCGACCGTTTCGAGTTCCTCGCCGATCGCCGGGTCGGCCTTTTGGACCAGCATCCGGGTAGGTACGGTCCATGCCACGTTGGACGAAGGCGCGGTCTGCGCCGGGGACAACGGGGCAAGGGCGGCGATAAATAGAATATTTCTATACATTTTCATGTCTGTCAGTACCCCCAGGGCATTGAGCCAGGTGCATCCATGATCAGCAACTGGACGATGGGTATGCCATAAGCAACGACCATCCAGACGGCGACGATCCCGTTCCACAAGGCGAAGCCGTTCATCGACCTGGGGACGCTCATCGGCGGGTAGACCGCAACGGCCCAGTCGTCGTCACTGATGTTGTCGGCCTTTTTGGTGACGTGGGAGAGCAGCAGGTTGAGGACGAACAGCAGGGCGGAGAACACGAGAATGGCACCACCAATGATCATCACCAGTTCGTAGGGATCCCACTGCGCGACCAGGGGCGAGTCATACGGCGTGGAAGAGATCCGGCGCGGCTGGCCCAACAGGCCCAGGCCGTGCCAGGGCATGGTCAGAACCAGCATGCCGATGGTCCACAGCCACAGCTGCAGCACCGCCATGCCGCGTGATGCAAGGCGGCGGCCTGTCAGCTTTGGCCACAGGTGGTAGGCGGTAGCCAGGTACATGATGACCGTGGTGCCGGCGAAGATCAGGTGGAAGTGCCCGGTGACCCACTGGGTGTTGTGTACCATAGAGTTCATCATATAGCTGGCATTTATCATGCCGCCGAAACCGCCGGCGATCAGCATGAACAGCGCGAGCATGCCCGCGACCACCATTGGCTCTTTCCAGTCAAGTGCTACGATCCAGCCGAACAGACCCTTGCCACCGCGCAGACGGCCGGCGCCTTCGAGCGAGGCCAGTACGGTGAAGCCGGTCAGCAGGGTCGGTACCGCGACCGCAAAGGTGCCCAGCATGTGCAGGAACTTGAAGCCGGCAGCCTGCTGCGGGTCCATATAGAGGTGGTGGAAGCCGATCGGCACGCTGATCACCAGCAGCATGATGAAGGCAACACGCGCCATTTCGTCACTGAACAGGCGTCCGCCCGCCAGCTTGGGCAGGATGGTGTACATCGCGATGTAGGCCGGGAACAGCCAGAAGTACACGATGGCGTGCAGGGTCCAGGAGAACAGGGTCCGTGACAGGCCGGGGTCGATGGTATCCATCAGGCCGAGTGACCAGGGAATCAGCTGGAACAACATCTCGATGCCGACACCGGCGCTGGTCCACAGCCACATGATCGCATTGGCGGTGGTGCCGTACATGGCGAGTGGCACCACCTTGCCGGGGTTGTCACGCTTCCACGTGATCACCGACATGATCATCTCCAGGCACCAGATCCAGGAGCCCACCACCAGCAGGGTTGCGCCTATGTAGAACATCGGGTGGGCCATCAGCGGGGGGTAGAATGTGTAGAGTACCGAGGCCTTGCCCGTCAGCAGCGGGATCGCCGCCATTACGGTGCCGCCCAGGGCGACGAAGAACGCGACCCATGCCAGTCCTTTGTTCCAGAGCGGGCGTTTCAGGGTCGCTGTGGCGGTGTAGTAGCCGAAACCCATGATGAAGAAGGTGGTGAGCACGAAGCCCATCAACACACCGTGGGTGGATACCGATGCGAAGTACAGTTCGTGCGATTCGATCTCCGGGAACAGGCCGCTGCGGTTCATGACCTGGTACAGGCCAAGCACCATGGCGACGATAAATGCAGCGAACGCGACCCAGAGATTTGCGAGCGCCACCGATTTCGATTTGTCGTACATATTATTTTTCCCGAATTCCTTGTGACAGTGGCTGTTCAGCCCTTGGGTACGACCTTCAGCTTGGACCACATGTAGTCATGACCAAGACCGCAGTATTCGTTGCACAGGAACTGTGATTCGCCTTCACGATTGAACCTGGTCGTGACCTCCGAGATATAGCCGGGGATCACCATGGTGCTCATGTTGGTGAACGGCACGTGTACGCCATGCACGATGTCGGGGCTGGTGATCCGGAAGGTGACGTCTGTGTCCATCGGGACTTCGATCATTTGGGGGTAAAACGAGTAACGTGCAGCCACCATGCGGACCGTGATTGAGCCATCGGGGTTGGTCGTGGCGCCAAGATTGTCTTCGGCAAACTCGCCCGACAGGTGCAGGGTCTTCGGGTCGATGGTTTCGACGTTGCTTGGCGGGTGCATGTTCATGATCACGGCCGCGTAGGTCATGGAGGCCAGCATGACTATCGTGATGACCCCGATGACATACATCCATTTTTTCTCGAGTGGATCGACGTGCATCTTTCTTGCTCCTCCCTAGGCCACCGGCCCATGCGACATGAACAGGCCGAAGAAGAAATACAGCCAGGCCACCAGCATCGCAATGCCGATCGTCAGGATCAGCGCCCAGGTGCCTCTCGGAGGTGCCTCCAGGATGCGCCTTTGTTCTTCTTCCGACAGTTCGGTCATTTTCAGTCTCCGGTTTTCAATCACTTGGCAGCGGACGGTTTCGTCAGGCAAAGCTGGGGTGCTTTTGCGAATTGGCGAGCGGGTCGGCTGATCTGGTTGTGGCTTCGTCGCTTGGCAGAGACTCGAATCCGGCGCCTTGGTGTTGTTCTAAACGGCGATCATCGGCCAAACGAGGGGGAAAGATATACTGAAAGGGGGACGTTTTGAAGGTTTTTGTTTTTATAAGTGATTGGTTATGAAGAGTATTAACCTGGGTTAGGCTTTTGGTGAGGGTTGGTTCCGGATGCCCTGAGCGGCCACAATCGACGACCCACCAGCCGCGCTGCGGAGGGTCAGATAGTCAGCGGTTTCTGTTTCTCATCCAACCGGCCCGCTGCCGCGCAGGCGCAATGCGTTTGCCACTACCAGCAGCGAACTGAGCGACATGCCGATTGCGGCACCCCATGGTGCGATGAGTCCGAGTGCCGCGGCTGGCACGGCAAGGAAATTGTAACTGGCGGCCCAGATCAGGTTCTGGCGGATGATGCGCCGTATCTTTCCGGCCAGTCCCCGCATTTCACCGATCACGCCGAGTTCGCTGCCGAGTACCAGCAGGCCGCTGTTGACCTGTGCCAGTTCGGTCGCATGTGCGAAGGATACGGATACGTCGGCCGAGGCCAGCGTCGGCGCGTCATTGATGCCGTCGCCAACCATGGCCACGCGGTCACCCCGGGCCTGGCGCGCGCGGATCCAGCGCAGTTTGTCGGAGGGCTTGAGGTCGCCAAGGACCTCGTCGAAGACCAGGTCGGCGGCGAAGCGCTCGACACTTGCCTGGCTGTCACCGCTCAACAGCACGATGCGTTTAACGCCCTGATCACGTAGCGCCTGGACCAGGGCCGCCGCCCCTGGACGGATGCGGTCGCGCAATGCGAACACGGCGCCGTTGCCCCGGCCGTCACTCAGGACGATCGCCACCTGTCCGGCTGCACGATATCGGGTCAAGAGTGACTGTGTCTGCCCGGACTCATTTCCCCGCAATGCGAATTCCGCCCTGCCGATTTTCCATTCACGGCCCGCGATGGTTCCTGAGATGCCTTCGCCGACATGGTTCTGCCGTCCTTCAACGATGGCGAGGGCGCCCGTGTGTGCCGACCTCAGTGCCTTGCCGATCGGGTGTTCCGAGTGTTGCTCCAGGGCAGCCGCCATTGCGAGGGCCTGTTTTTCCTCCATGTCACCAAAGGTGTCGAGGTCCTCGATCTTGAGTTCCCCCAGGGTCAAGGTGCCCGTCTTGTCGAAGGCAAAGGTATTGCATTGCGAGAGGACCTCGACCGCATCACTGCGCACGGTCAAAAGGCCATTGTCGGCAAATCGACCGACACCGATCGCCGCGGCTACCGGGGTCGCCAGTGCCAGGGCGCAGGGACATGTGACGATCAGGACCGCAACGGTGTTGGGCAGTGCCATGGCGGGATCAAGCCACAGCCAGATGCCGGCGGTGGCGGCGGCGATCACCAGCACGACGGCCACGAACCAGGCGGCGGCGCGCTGCGCGAGGACGGCGTAGCGTGGTGCCTCGCGCATGCCGCGCGCCAGGAGCCGGTGTATCTCGGCAACGGTGGAATCGGCGCTGTCCTTCTGGATCTCTATCACCACCGCCTGGTCGACGTTGCAGGTCCCGCCGATCACCGCATCGCCCGCCTGGTGCGTCACCGGCAGCGACTCGCCGGTCAGGAGGGATTCGTCGAAACTGCTCTGGCCTTCGAGCAGGCGCCCGTCGGTGGGCACGATCTCGCCCGGGCGCACCCGTACCCGGTCGCCGGGCGCCAGTTCGGTGACCAGCACCTCGCGCTCGCCGTCCTCGTCAAGGCGCACCGCCAGTCTCGGCATGATCCTGCCGACACGATCGAGCGCGTCCGCCGCGCGCACCCGGCCGCGCAACTCGATGCGTCTCGCGAGAAGGACCAGGAACACGAACATGGCAATGGAGTCGTAATAGACTTCGCCGGATTGCGTCCAGGTGGCGTGCAGGCTGCCCAGGTAGGCGAAGCTCAGGCCCAGTACGATAGGCACGTCCATGCCGAGTCGGAGGTTTTTCAGGTCGCGCCAGGCGCCGGTGAAGAACTCCTGGCCCGGATAGGCGAGCAGGGTGGTGGTGGCGAACAGGCTGGTCCAGCGGCCAATGCGGACCCACAGCGACAACTCGCCGGTTTCGTCGCCAAGCCCCATGACGTAGCCGGCGATCGCGAAGTTCATGACGGTCATGCCGATAATGCCGGCAAAGATCAGGCGCTCGGTGCTGCGTTTGCGCTGCAGCGCATTGAGTTCCTCGCGTCGCGTGGCATCGTAGGGGTGCGCGACGTAACCGATGTTGAGAATGCTCTCGAGTATCTCGCTGAGCTTGATGCGCTCGGGGTCCCAGCGCACCCGGGCGTGGTGGCTGGCGTAGTCGAGTTCGACATCGATCACCCCGTCGAGGCCGCGCAGGACGCGCTCGTTCAGCCACAGGCAGGCAGCGCAGCGGATATTTTCCAGCAGAAGCGATGCCTCGCGGGCATCCTCGCGGTCGCGGACGAAAGACTTCTGAACCTCGGGATGATCGTAGAAATTCAGCTTGCGCACGATGTCGGGCACGACATCGGCGGTAATGGCCTTTTCGCGCCGGTGCTCGTAGTACTCATCGAGGCCGGCATCGACGATGCTGCGTGCCACCGCAAGGCAGCCGTGGCAGCAGAAATGGCGCTTCTTGCCCAGCACTGCGGTGGTTTCTCCGAAGTGGGGGTCCAGGGGCAGGCCGCAGTGGAAGCAACTGTCCGGCTCGGGGGATGCCGCGGGGAGGGGGTCGTCGTCCGTCTGTCGCGGTCGGCCTGCAGACAGTTCGAGGGTGCTTGGCGTGCTCAATTCTGGAGATGGCTCATGGGCGCAGGTCGCGGGTGCAGCCTATCTTAAGACAAATGTATGCGTATTCCGTTTTGCGCGGGGGTCTTTCGGCATGGAGCTTGGGTCAATAAACTGAAAGAATGCAGCGGAATGCCCCAGGCTGCCCGATCCGGGTGGTTGGTACTTGAGTGATGCCTGCGGATCGAAGGGTATATTTTCAAGAGACTCATGAGGATTGACATGAAAAGACACATTGGTGCGATGGTCGCTGGTTTGCTGGTCGTTTTGGTGGCGGTGCCAGGCGGTGCTGTTGGCGACACTCCAGCGGTGCCGGCCGGATTCAACATGCTGATCGAAGTGCCAAGTCCATTGGGTTTCGAAGAGACCCTGGAGCGCCTCGAGGTCAACGCGAAGGCGGCGGGCTGGAAGGTGCCGCAGAAGTGGAAGGTGGATTTCCAACGCAACCTGGATAGGGTGACCGGCACGGATATCGGACCCAATCAGGTGCTCAAGATGTGCGAGCCGCACGCGGCGGCCAAATTGCTGGTCAAGGATGAATACAAGATGCTGACCGCCATGATGCCCTGCACCATCGCCGTGTATGTAAAGTCCGATGGTAAGACCTACATATCGATGATGAATCTCAAGGCCATGGGCGAGATGTATGGCGGTGATGTCCTCGAGATGACCAAGGAACTCGGCCCGCAGATGGACGAAATGCTCAAAATGGACTGATCCGATGTGGCCCCGGCCACCTCCGGCGAGATGAAAATATGGTCGATCTGACTGGCCTGAACCTGTTGAGGAACGACCCTGAGATGGCCGCGCGCCTGATTGCGGCGGCTGAGCAGGGCGACATGGACGCCCAGTACGCGGCCGGTTTGGTCTATGCGGAGGGGCGCGGGGTCGAGCCCGATCTGGTGCAGGCCTATTTCTGGCTTAGCCAGGCGATCGGGCAGGGCGACCATGATGCCGAGAGACTACGCAGGTACGTGGCTGCTCAAATGGATGACGTTGAGTTTGCGGCGGCCCGACGGCTGGTGGGACTGGTGAAACAGGCGATCATTCCGGAAGGTGCCTCGTCTTCACGTGGCCCAAGACACTGATCCGGCCCGGTTCCGCCGCAATTTGCTCAGTGGCGGGCGCTCAAATATTTGACCGGAAACGGGATTCTGTTAGACTTCGTGCGCTGTTAAAAGGCTGCGAGGTCTTCGAGGCAGCGGCGGTTCGAACAGGGGCCGCGTCCTGGAAAGCCCCGTTTTACGGGGTTTTTTTGTATCGGAAGGCGTTGAACGCGGGGCGTTTGGCGCAAATGATTCAGGAATGGGCCTAGAGCCCATTTTTTTGTTTTTGGGATTATGCACAAGGCACCACCCCATCTGATGGATCTGGTTCGAGCCGCTGTCGAGGCGCTGCAATACGAACTCGTAGGTGTGGAGTACCTTGCGCGCCCCCAGGCGGGTCATCTGCTGCGGATCTACATCGACAGCGCGGATGGGATTGGCCTGGCGGATTGCGAGAAGGTCAGCCACCAGGTGAGCGGAGTGCTCGATGTGGAAGACCCGATACAAGGTGAGTACGCACTCGAGGTGTCGTCTCCGGGGCTGGATCGCCCCTTGTTCGAGAAGGCCCATTTCGAGCAGTTTTTGGGTCAGGTGGCCCGGGTAAAGTTGAGCGCGGCGTTGAACGGCAGAAGCAACTACAAGGGCACCATCGTCGGGGTGGATGGTGACGACGTGGTTTTGCAGGTGGAGGGTGAGCCGGTGAGGCTGCCGTTTTCACAATTGTTTTCAGCGCGGTTGGTCCCCCAGTTTTAGGTGGAAGGCGGAACGATGAACAAAGAAATCTTGCTCGTTGTTGATGCGGTATCGAATGAGAAGGGTGTCGAAAAGCAGATCATCTTCGAGGCGATCGAGGCTGCCCTTGCATCGGCGACACGGAAGAAGAACGGTGGTGAGATCGAGGTGCGCGTCTCCATCGATCGCCAGACCGGTGATTACGAGACGTTCCGGCGCTGGCTGGTGGTTGATGACAGCGAGACCCAGGTCCTGGAAAACCCGATCGCCGAGATCACCCTGTCCGCAGCGCGTGCGGAAGAGCCGGATCTGGACGTACAACCCGGTGATTTCATCGAGGATGAGATTGACTCGATATCATTCGGCCGGATCGCCGCGCAGACGGCTAAGCAGGTCATCGTGCAGAAGGTCCGTGAGGCCGAGCGTGCAAAGGTCGTCGAGGCCTACAAGGACCGGGTCGGCGAGCTGATCACCGGTATCGTCAAGCGTGCCGATCGAGGCTCCGTCGTGCTCGACCTGGGCAACAATGCCGAGGCCCTGGTGCCCAAGAGCGAGGTCATCCCGAAGGAGGCCACGCGCGCCGGCGACCGCCTGCGTGGCTACCTGTATGACGTGCGCTCCGAGCAGCGCGGCCCGCAGTTGTTCGTATCGCGCACCTCCCCGGACCTTCTGATTGAGCTGTTCAAGCTGGAGGTCCCCGAGGTCGGCGAGGGTCTGATCGAGATCGTGGGTGCTGCCCGCGATCCCGGATTGCGCGCGAAGATCGCAGTGCGCGCGCACGACCCGCGGATAGACCCCGTGGGTGCCTGCGTCGGGATGCGCGGATCGCGCGTCCAGGCCGTGTCGAACGAACTGAGTGGCGAGCGTGTCGACATCATTCTGTGGAATGAAAATGCGGCGCAGTTCGTGATCAACGCCATGTCGCCGGCAGATGTCACCTCGATTGTGGTCGATGAAGACGCCCACAGCATGGATGTCGCGGTTAAGGACGAGAACCTCTCGCAGGCGATCGGGCGTGGCGGGCAGAACGTCCGCCTGGCCAGCCAACTGACCGGCTGGGAGCTCAACGTCATGAGCGAGGAGCAGGCCGCCGAGAAGGGTGAGGCCGAGGCTCAGGGTCACATGGAGCACTTCATGGCACAGCTGGACGTCGACGAGGAAGTGGCGGCGATCCTGGTGCAGGAAGGGTTCACGAATATCGAAGAGATCGCCTACGTCGACGACGCCGAGATGGCGGCGATCGAGGAATTCGACCAGGACATCATCGAAGAGCTGCGCAACCGTGCCAAGGATGCTTTGCTTACGCGCGCAATCGCCAAGGAAGAGGTGCTGGGCGATGTCGAACCCGCCGAGGACCTGCTGTCCCTGGAAGGTATGGACCGCCAGTTGGCGTATGAGCTGGCGTCACGCGGGGTGGTGAGTATGGAAGATCTTGCAGAGCAGTCGATCGACGAACTGCTCGAGATCGACGGAATGGATGAGGAGCGGGCCGGTCAACTGATCATGACTGCGCGCGCACCCTGGTTTGAAGAGAGTGCCGAGTGAAGGGGATCGAAAATGAGTGAGGTCACGGTCAGCCAACTCGCCTCCGACGTTGGTATACCGGTCGATCGGCTGTTGAAGCAGCTGAGCGAGGCCGGTGTTACCAAGCAGAGCGCGGAAGACAAGATTAGCGAGCAGGAAAAGATGGACCTGCTCAATCACCTGCGGCGCAGTCACGGTAAAAAGGAGGCAGCCGGGGGAACCGGTGTGCGCAAGATTGCGCTCAAGCGCAAGACCACCACTGAACTGCACCAGCCTGCCAGCGGCCGTCCGACGGCACGCAGTGCCGCCGTGCGCGCTGCCAAGACAGTCAGTGTCGAGGTGCGTCGCAAACGCGCGGTGACCAGGCCGCTGGGCGATGAAGAGGCGAAAAAGCAGGAATTGCTGCGCGAGGCTGAAGAGGCCAAACGCGCGCTGGCCGAACAGGCCGAGCAGCGCCGCCAGGTGGAGGAAGAGGCCGACGCGCGCCACCGTGCGGAAGAGGCCCGGCGCCAGGCGGAAGAGGAAGCGCAGCGCAAGAGCGAGGAGACACGTCTGGCGGCCGAGGGCGAATTGCGTCGCCAGGCCGAGGAGCAGGCGCGCCTCGAAGCGGAGGCATTGCAGCCGGCCCCGCCGCCACCCGTGGAACCCCCCAAGGGTACCGACAAGCCAGCCAAGAAAGGCAAGCGGGTGCGTGAAGAGGAGCCGGAGCGTGGTCGTCATGGTCGCCGCGAGCTGCACGTAGCGTCCGACAAGCGCGGCCAGCGTGCCGGAAAGGGCGGGCGCAAGGCCGGGAGGCGGGTCGCGGCGGCGACTGGTGATTCAACACACGGGTTTCAGCGTCCCACCGCGCCTGTCGTCAAGGAGGTGCCGATTCCGGATAGCATCTCCGTCGGCGATCTGGCACAACGCATGTCGGTCAAGGCCGGAGAGGTCATCAAGGCCCTGATGAAGATGGGCATGATGGTAACCATCAATCAGATACTGGATCAGGAAACGGCCATGCTGCTAGTAGAGGAGATGGGCCATTCCGCCGTCGTGCAGAAGCAGGACGATGTCGAGGAGGAAATCCTGACCGCCTCCGAGGAAGAGCAGGAAGGCGAGGTTCTGCCGCGGGCGCCCGTGGTTACCATCATGGGCCACGTCGACCACGGCAAGACATCGTTGCTCGATTACATCCGCGCCACCCGCGTGGCGGCAGGTGAGGCTGGCGGTATCACGCAGCACATCGGCGCTTATCACGTCAAGACTGATCGGGGGATGATCTCGTTCCTGGACACGCCGGGCCATGCCGCGTTTTCGGCCATGCGGGCGCGTGGCGCCCAGGCGACGGACATCGTGATCCTGGTGGTTGCGGCCGATGATGGCGTCATGCCGCAGACCAAGGAGGCGGTGCAGCATGCGCGCGCCGCTGGTGTGCCAATCGTGGTCGCCGTCAACAAGATGGACAAGCCGGACGCCAATCCGGATCGTGTCATGCAGGAACTGGTGGCCGAAGAGGTCGTACCCGAGGAATGGGGTGGCGACGTTCAGTTTGTTCAGGTTTCGGCCAAGACCGGCCAGGGCGTCGACAAGCTCCTGGAGGCGGTATTGCTGCAGTCGGAGGTGCTCGAACTGAACGCCGTGCATGATGGCCTGGCACGCGGCATCATCGTCGAGTCCAGCCTCGACAAGGGGCGTGGCCCCGTGGCCACCGTGCTGATCCAGTCCGGGACCCTGAAACGGGGTGATGCCGTGGTGGCCGGTGCGGAGTTCGGCCGGGTTCGGGCCATGTTCGACGAAAACGGCAAGTCGGTGAAGGAGGCAGGGCCCTCCATCCCGGTGCAGGTGCTTGGGTTGTCGGCCGCACCATCGGCGGGTGACGACCTGGTTGCCCTGGCCGATGAGCGCAAGGCGCGCGAGGTGGCGGAACTGCGTCGGGTCCGGCATCGCGATTCGCGCCTGGCCGAGCAGAAGGCCGCGAAGCTCGATCAGTTGTTCTCGCAGATGGGCGAAGGTGAGGTTTCCTATGTCAATCTGATCGTCAAGGCCGACGTCCAGGGTTCGGTGGAAGCACTGCGCGAATCCCTGCTCAAGATCGAAACAGACGAGGCCAAGGTGCGCATCGTTGCGTCGGGTGTTGGCGGTATCACCGAATCTGACGCCAACCTGGCGGTCACGTCGAATGCGGTCATTATCGGCTTCAACGTCCGTGCGGATGCCAGCGCGCGCCGCGTGGTCGAAGAGCATGGCCTGGATCTGCGCTACTACAGCATCATCTACGAGGTCATCGATGACGTAAAACAGGCCATCTCCGGACTGTTGTCGCCGGTCATCAAGGAAGAGATCACCGGTTTGGCCGAGGTCCGCGATGTGTTCCGTTCGTCCAAGCTCGGCGCCATTGCCGGTTGTATCGTGACCGAAGGTGTGGTGAAACGACGCAACCCAATCAGGGTCCTGCGTGACAACGTCGTGATCTACGAGGGTGAGCTGGAATCCCTGCGTCGCTTCAAGGATGACGTCAACGAGGTGAAGGCCGGTACCGAATGTGGCATCGGCGTCAAGAACTACAATGACGTCAGGCCCGGTGATCACATCGAAGTCTTCGAGCGCGTGGAAATCGCGCGCAAACTCTGATCGGCGGGGGATTGTTCGCAGATGCAGGAGTTTGGCCGCGAAGAGCGCGTCGGTACGCAGATACATCGCGAGCTTGCGTTGTTGCTGCGTGACGAGGCGAGGGATCCAAGGCTTTCGCGGGTGACCATCCAGGAGGTCCGCGTCGTGCGAGATCTGTCGCACGCCAAGGTGTTCTTTACCGTGATGGACCCCGCGCAGGCCAAAGTGACCGAGGCCGCGCTGAACAAGGCATCGGCGTTCCTGCGTCGACGCCTGGCGGACGAAATGACGCTGAGGGTGGTCCCGCGCCTCTCCTTCGTATACGACAAGTCGATCGAAAACGGGCTGCGCCTGTCGTCGCTGATCGACCAGGCCGTTGCCAAAGATGAAGGGCGGGGCGACTGACCATGGGGCGACGTGGGCGCGCGCGTGGTCGACCGATCAGCGGCATTCTGCTGCTGGATAAACCGCTGGGCCTGAGCTCCAATCAGGCCCTTCAGGGCGTGAAGCGTCTTTACGATGCGCGCAAGGCAGGGCACACGGGGAGTCTCGATCCGCTTGCCAACGGCATGCTGCCGATCTGCTTCGGCGATGCCACCAAGATCTCGGCCTTCCTGCTCGACGCGGACAAGTACTACTGGTTCCGGGTCAAGCTGGGGGAGACGACTGCGACCGGGGATACCGAAGGCGATATCCTGCAGACCCGTCCCGTGGAGGGCATCACCGCAGAAAGGATCGAGCAGGCCCTGGCTGGGTTCCGTGGTGAGGTCGAGCAGCTTCCGCCGATGTATTCGGCCCTGAAGCACAAGGGAAAGCGGCTCTACGAACTGGCGCGCGAGGGCGTGGAAGTGGAGCGCGAACCGCGTAAGGTCATGATTCACGGGCTTGTACTGGGGGACCTGGATCTGCCGGAATTCGAACTGACGGTTCATTGTTCGAAGGGTACCTATGTGCGCACCCTGGCAGAGGATATCGGTGAGGCCCTGGGTTGCGGTGCGCATGTAACCGCGCTGCGGCGCACCGGGGTCGGCCCTTATACGGGGCATCCGATGTACACGATGGATCAGTTGCAGGCGGCTGCCGACGAGGGGCAGGCGGCGCTGGACGGGTTGCTGTTGCCGATCGATACGGCGTTGTCGGATTGGCCCGAGGTCCGGGTAAATGCAGACACGGCTTTCTACCTGAAACAGGGCCAGGCGGTTCTGGTTCCCAAGGCGCCGACCGAGGGCGGGGTACGGATCTACCAGGGCGACGAGTTCATTGCGGTCGGCCAGGTCCAGGATGACGGGCGCATTGCGCCGAAGCGCCTGATGACGGAAGGCTGACAGCCAAGTCGAATTGAGAGAGAATACGCGACCTTGATTTCACGCGGCGCCACGTCTGGCGCCGTTGTTTCAACCGCCGAAGCCGCCTGGACTCATTGTTGGGGGCTTTACGAAGGCAGAATGACAGGAGAAATGTCATGACAATGAGCGCAGAGCAGAAGCAGTCAATCGTCGATGAGTACGGCAAAGACCCGAAAGATACGGGTTCCACCGAGGTGCAGGTCGCACTGCTGACCGCCCGGATCGCCGATCTGACCCCGCATTTTCAATCTCATAAAAAGGATCATCATTCCCGCCAGGGTCTGGTGCGTCTGGTCAACCAGCGCCGCAAACTGCTCGACTACCTCAAGTCGAAGAATGTGGAGCGCTATCGCGAGCTTATCGCCCGTCTAGGCCTGCGTCGCTAAGCGATCACATACAAAAGGTTTGAGGATTTCCAAGTGAACCCGATTAAGAAAACGTTTCAGTACGGCGAACACACAGTAACGCTGGAGACTGGTGAAATCGCCCGTCAGGCAGATGCTGCCGTTCTCGTCAATATGGCCGACACCGTGGTGCTGGCGACCGTGGTATATGACAAGAACCCCGACAGCGGACGTGATTTTTTCCCGCTGACCGTCGACTACCAGGAAAAGACCTATGCCGCGGGCAAGATCCCCGGCGGTTTCTTCCGTCGTGAGGGTCGTCCGGCCGAGAAGGAAATCCTGACCTGCCGCCTGATCGACCGTCCGATCCGGCCGCTGTTTCCGAAGAACTTCAGGGCGGAAACCCAGATCATCTGCACCGTCAAGTCCCTGAACCCTGCGGTTGACCCTGAGATACCGGCCCTGATCGGAACCTCCGCGGCCCTCGCTATCTCCGGCGCCCCATTCCAGGGCCCGATCGGTGCAGCCCGGGTCGGTTACAAGGATGGCAGCTATATCCTCAATGGCCGCGCCGGTCTGGAAGAGAGTGATCTCGATCTGGTCGTCGCCGGTACCGAGAACGCGGTGCTGATGGTCGAATCCGAGGCCAACCAGTTGTCCGAGGAGATCATGCTCGGCGCGGTACTGTTCGGTCATGAGCAGATGCAGACCGTGATCAACGCCATCAAGGAACTGGCCGCCGAGGTCAACAAGCCGATCTTCCAGATGCCCGAAATCGTGGCAAACGAAGAGCTCAAGGTCGCTGTTGAAGCCGCCTGTGGCGACGCGATGCGCGCCGCCTACAGCGTTGCCGACAAGATGGACCGCTATGCCGCCGCTGATGCGGCCGCCGCTGCAGCCAAAGCGCAGTTGTGTGGTGGCGATTCCCCTGCCTTCGAAGAAGCCGAGGTGGTCGGTGCCATCGAAAAGCTGAAGAAGGCCATCGTGCGTGGTCGTATCATCGCCGGTGAGCCGCGTATCGACGGTCGTGATACCAAGACGGTGCGCCCGATCACGATCCGTACCGGTGTGTTGCCGCGTACCCATGGTTCGGCATTGTTCACCCGCGGAGAGACGCAGGCACTGGTGATCACCACGCTCGGTACCGAGCGCGATTCGCAGATCATCGATGCGCTGGAAGGCTCGTATAAAGAACCCTTCATGCTGCACTACAATTTTCCTCCCTTCTGTGTGGGTGAACTCGGTCGTGTCGGCAGCCCGAAGAGGCGTGAGATCGGTCATGGCCGGCTCGCCAAGCGCGGTGTCCTGGCCTGCATGCCGGATATCACTGAATTCCCATACTCCATCCGGGTCGTTTCGGAGATCACGGAATCCAACGGTTCCTCATCCATGGCCTCTGTCTGCGGCACCAGCCTGTCGTTGATGGATGCCGGTGTGCCGATCAAGTCTCCCGTGGCCGGTGTTGCGATGGGCCTGATCAAGGAAGGTGACGACTTTGCGGTCCTGACGGATATCCTCGGTGACGAAGACCATCTCGGCGACATGGACTTCAAGGTCGCGGGCACGGTCCAGGGCATCAACGCCCTGCAGATGGACATCAAGATCGACGGTATCACCCGCGAGATCATGGAAGTTGCCCTGGACCAGGCGAAGCACGGTCGCCTGCACATCCTCGAAGAGATGAACAAGGCGATCAAGGCACCGCGTGAGCAGATGTCCGAGCATGCCCCGCGCATCGTGACCTTCAAGATCAACCCTGACAAGATCCGCGACGTCATCGGAAAGGGTGGTGCAACCATTCGTTCGATCACCGAAGAGACCGGCGCTACTGTCGATATCAGCGACGATGGTACGGTCAAGATCTTCTCGGTCGACAAGAGTGCCGGCGACGATGCACGAAAGCGCGTCGAGTTGATCACGGCAGACGTGGAAGTCGGCAGTATCTACGAGGGCAGGGTTGCGCGCCTCATGGACTTCGGAGCGTTCGTGACCATCCTGCCGGGCAAGGACGGGCTGGTGCACATCAGCCAGATCTCGGACGAGCGTGTCGAGAATGTCAGCGACAAGCTGTCCGAAGGTGACGTTGTCAAGGTCAAGGTGCTTGAAGTGGACAAGCAGGGCCGTATCCGCCTGAGCATGAAGGCGGTGCACGAAGGCGTTGAGGCCTGATCGTTCGCTGAGTTTGTGTGAAAAAAGGGGCCCTTGTGGCCCCTTTTTTGTCGAGTGGTTGTTGGTTGGTTTCTGATGCAGCATCGGGTGCTTGGTTGCGCTTTCGCGCGGGTTGAATTAGATGTGCGCGGCGGCGCACACTCGCCCTTCTTTTCTTTGCATGCCCAAAGAAAAGAAGGCAAAAGAAAAGGCACCCCACGGCTTGGTCTGCGCTTCGCTCTGACTTCCCTGTGCTCCTCGGTAAAAACCGGCGCTGTGGAACTCACCCTGCGTCGCAGGGCTCAGACAGTCCTCGCGCTGATCGGTTTTGACCTGCGGTGCTCGGCTGCACCAAGGGGGACGGGGTACTCCGTAGCCAGGACATGGCACCCTGATCCCGTTGACGCCGCCGAGCATCGCAGCCGTTTCCGGATGAAGCGCGTGCATGTCTGAGTGGGCGCAGCCCGCGAGTTCACGCGCGCCGGAAAGGGCGAGAAGCGCAGGGAACCCCTTGCGATAGCAAGGGGCAAGTCGTCGGGTGTCTTTTTCTTTGGTTCGTTTCTTTTGGACAAGCAAAAGAAATGAACGTGGGCGCGCTGCACCCAGCGCATCAAAAAGGCCCGCGGTTCGTAACGAAGAAAAATCAGGCGACAGTGTGCGTCTGCAGCGGGTAACCGTGCTCGCGATAAAACCTGAAACGCTCCCGCCCCGCGGTCTTGACTGCATCATCATGATCGACACACTCGATCAGGCGCTCGAAGCGGCTGAAGAATACAGGCACCTCGGCCGCGAGGTTGATCAGGACCTCGTGCTCCTCGGCTTCCGAGCTACCATCGCCGATCAGTATGGGATTGAGTTGCGGATCGTCTTTGCCGAGCAGGCCATGTGGGATGAAACTCTGCTCCCACAGCGTCCAGAACAGGGTGTCGATGTGCCTGGCCTGCGCGGAGTCGGGTGTATGGATAAGCACCCGACGGCCGGCACGGCGGGCCTTTTCCGCAATTCTGCAGGCGAGCTGATAACGGTCTCCACCCGCCTGCGGCTCCAGGATATAAAAGTCGACCTGTGTCATGTCCGACCGCTGATCGTCGCCTACATGCTGGCCCGAGAGCGTCGCAGCAGAAACTCGGTCAGCAGTTGGACCGGGCGACCGGTGGCTCCCTTCTCCTTACCCGAAAGCCAGGCCGTGCCGGCGATATCCAGGTGCGCCCACTTGAATGACTTGGCAAAGCGCGACAGGAAGCAGGCCGCGGTAATGGTGCCGGCGCCCTTTCCCCCGATGTTCGCCATGTCCGCGAAATTGCTGTCGAGCTGGCGCTGGTATTCGGGCCACAAGGGCAGGCGCCAGGCCCGGTCGCCACACTCGGTGCCGGCCTCCAGCAGTTCGTCTGCAAGTTTGTCGTCGTTCGCCAGTAGGCCACTTGCCTGGTCCCCCAAGGCGACGACGCAGGCCCCAGTCAGGGTGGCGATGTCGATCACGGCCGCGGGTTTGAAACGTTCCGTATAGGTCAATGAGTCGCAAAGGATCAGCCGGCCTTCGGCGTCGGTATTGAGTATCTCGATGGTCTGACCGGACATCGAGGTGACGATGTCGCCAGGTTTGTTGGCATCTCCGTCGGGCAGGTTCTCGGAACTCGGGACCACTCCGACGACATTGATCGGCAGGTCCAGCTCCGCGCAGGCTGCGATCGTGCCGAGTACGCTTGCGCCGCCGCACATGTCGTATTTCATTTCATCCATGTTGGGGGAGGGCTTGATCGAGATGCCGCCCGCATCGAAGGTGAGGCCCTTGCCGACGAGTGCAACCGGCCTGGTGCCGGGCTTGCCGCCCTTGTATTCGAGAATAATCAGCTTGGCCGGTTGACGGCTGCCACGCGAAACCGATAACAGGGCGCCCATGCCGAGCTTTTGCATCTGACTCTCGGTGAGCACCGAGACCTTGAGCTTGCGTTTGCCTCGCCCGAGCGCCTGTGCCTGCTCGGCCAGGAAGGTGGGCGTGCAGATATTGCCGGGCAAATTGGCGAGATCCCTGGCCAGACTGGTGCCGATGCCGATGGCTCGTCCATGTTCGGCGGCACGTTTGCCGGCGTTGAGCTGGTTGCGCGACTGCGCCAGGAAATCGATCCGTTTGAGTGGATGCTTCGGCGGTGTCGATTCGCTCTTGCACTGTACGAAACGGTATACCGCCGATTCGGCCGCATTCACGGCCTCGCGCACCAGTCGATAGGTGGAGTCGTCGTCGGCGGTGTTTGGCAGCAGGACAAGGCAGTCCGCGGCGCCCGAGTTGTCCAGTTGTTGCAGCGCTGGCACCAGGGCCAGCCCGAATTGACGCGCGGAGAACTCTTTCTGTTCACCCAAGCCGACCAGCAGAATGCGCACGGCGGCGCAATCCGCGGGTTCATATATCATTTGTGTCTGACCGATTTCGCCGCCGAGATCCTGGCGCCTGAGGATCCGTTTGATCTGTCCGCCCAGGGCCTCATCGAGGTCTTTGCCGAGTGGTGTGAGCAGATTGTTTTTGTACACGCCTACCACCAGGCAGGCAGACCTCAACTTGTTTGCAGCACCGACTTTACAGGTGTATTCCATGAATCCTCTCGCGTGGGTTTTCGATGGGCCGCTACCGCTTTCGCTCAGTCGTGGTTGGCGGTATCGTTCGACGTTGTCGTTGTTCAGAGTGTAACGAATCGGGCGGGCAAAGGAACCTCCTTGCAGGTGCAATGGGTGGGGTTTTCTGTCTGGAAGGCACAGCATGGGTATCATCGACCGACTACTGATGCGGGAAGTATTGAAGACCTTGGCCCTCATGCTGGTGGTGCTGGGGTTGCTACTGCTCTCGAATACCATGGTGCGCTACCTCGGACTGGCGGCCAACGGAATGCTTGGTACGGATGTGTTGCTGGTCCTGGTTGGACTGGAGCTGGTTACGGCGCTGGGGCAGATTGTTCCGCCGGCGTTCTTTTTTTCGGTATTGTGGGTGCTGGGGCGGATGTATCGCGACAGCGAGATGATCGCCCTCGAGGCCTCCGGCTTCGGTCATGCGCGCATATTTCGATCTGTACTCCTCGTGGCTTTCCCTCTTGCGTTGCTGGTTGTGGTGCTGATGATGGAAGTGTTGCCTTGGGCCAGGGGGCATGTCGCGCAACTTAGGGCGGAGCAGGCCAATTCCGCCGACATCTCCGGGGTGCGTTCCGGGCGTTTCAACGAGTTCAGTCGTGGGGGCCTGGTGGTCTATACGGACAAGCTGTCGAAGGATGGTTCGAAGCTTAAGGGCGTGTTCATTCAGGATCGTCAGCAGGGGCAACTCGGCCTGGTGACGGCAGAAGATGCGTATCAGACTGTCGACCCGGAAACCGGCGAGCGTTTCGTTGTCCTCGGGAATGGCCAACGTTATGAAGGAACCCCGGGACAACTCGACTTCAAGATCGGAAGCTTCCAGGAGTATGCCGTACGTGTTCCCTCGCTCGTATCGGACGGAAGCTCCGCGCCGCGCAGTGCGAGTTCATGGCAGACCTTGCTGGAGTCCGAGAACCCACGTGACTGGGCCCAGTTTCAATATCGCCTTTCCGTCCCGGTGGCGCTGCTGGCATTTGCCGTGCTGGCCGTCCCGCTGGCGCGGTCGCCACCGCGCTCGGGTGTATATGGCCGCCTGATCTTCGCGGTCCTACTGTATTTCACCTTCATCAACCTGCAGCGTTTCGCACAGGAATGGCTGGAAGATGGCTTGGTTCCGTCCTGGGTCGGCATGTGGTGGTTGCCCGTGCTGATGCTCGCCGTCACCGGGCTGATCGTCCTGCTGGATTCCAACTGGTTCTGGGTGAACCGGCGTCGCCTAGTTGCCAGGCGGACATGATGCTGACCCTTTTCGAACGATATATCGGCAGCACCATGCTAAAGGCCACTGCCACGACATTGGTCGTGTTGGTGATGCTGCTGGTCTTTTTCACCATGGTCGAGGAGATGGGAGACGTTGGACGCGGTGATTATCGATTGCGCGATGCCTTCCTGGTGTCGGTGCTTTCGGCACCACGCTATATGTTCGAGGCATTTCCGGTCGCCGCCCTGATCGGCAGTCTGATTGGGCTGGGTTCCATGGGGGCACACGGCGAACTGATCGCCATGCGCGGGTCGGGCTTTTCGCTGCGTCAGATCGTGTTGGCGGTCATGAAGACCGGCCTGCTTATGATGGCGCTGGTGTTTGCGTTCGGCGAGCTGGTCGCACCGCCCAGCGAGCAGTGGGGTGCCCAGCACCGCATGGAAAAGATGCAGGAGACGGTCACTTCAAAATCGCGTTACGGATTCTGGGCCCGCGATGGCCGTGCCTTCATCAATATCCGAACAATTCTTCCCGGCTCAAGGCTGGAGGATATCTATGTCTACGAGTTCGATGACAACAGGCGCCTGACCCTTGCCACCCATGCGGAACGTGCCGAGCATCAGGTCGACCACTGGCTGATGTACCAGATTCGGCAGAGCGAGATATCGGAGAACGGTATCAGCCAGCGCCAGCTGGATCAGGCGCGTTGGGATTCTCTGCTCGATCCGGGACTCCTCAGTGCCATCGTGGTTCAGCCGACGATGCTGCCCATCAACGAGCTTTACCATTACATCCGCGTGATGCAGGACAACGGCCAGTCTGCCACCAGCTACGAAGTGGCCTTCTGGGTCAAGCTGGCGACCCCGCTGGGGACTCTGGTCATGCTCTTTATCACCATCCCATTCGTACTTGCCCATCAGCGTTTCATCAACGTGGGCCAACGGGTGTTTCTCGGCATCATGCTTGGCATGGCTTTCTACATGTTTAGCCGTGGCATGTCCTACGTGGCCGTGGTCTACGATTTCAATCCGATGCTCAGCGCTTTTATCCCTGTCGCTTCATTCCTCGCGATCGGTCTGTTCATGTTGAGGCGGGCCCGCTGACAGTGCCGTGCGGCACGCAATCAGTTTCTTTTCAGCACCACCAGTCTCGTCCTGCTCAGGCGGTCATGCCAGGCCAGGCCGTCGCGATCAATGAGCACCCAGAGATATCCGAGCCCGAGTGGCAGGGCTGACAGGAGGGCTGCGCCGAGACGGATCAGCGAAAGTTTCAGCGTCACCGGGTCGCCCTCGCTGTCGAGCAGCTTGAGTCTCCAGGCGCGCATGCCCAGCGTTTGTCCCCCGTGGGTCCAGAACCAGCTGAAGAAGGCGGCCGGTGATATCAACAGGAAGAGCTGCAGCGGCAGATGAAAGCCCGCGCTGCCGAGCCCGAGCCCGGCGCGAACAAAGGTGTCGGCAGTCGCTCCGAGCAGCCACAGCGCGGCAACCAGCCAGAGATCGTAGAATATGGCCGCCAGACGCCGCCAAAGGCCGGGAACGGCCGCATTTTCGATGTCACTGTCCATAAAACCTTTCGATAGGCCGCTGAATGCCGGCCTCTGCGGTCAGTGGCATCTTCGGCATTGCCAGGTCGACCAGCATGATCGGGCGTCTAGGGAAAAACACCGGGTTCAAGGAGGATTGATACCAATGGTGTCGGATTCAGCAGCAGCCATACTTCAGTTGCCAGTATATCCCCTGAAAAAGCGGCGAAGATCGTGTTCGGCGGGCAAATTCATGGGAGGGAAGAATGGAACACAGAAATAGTGAACGCAAGGCGGTTTCACTGGATGCGGTGATCGGATGCCCGCGTTTTGGTCTCATTCGCGGGCGGATAGAGGATCTTGGTCTGGACGGTCTTTATATCAGCGCACAGACGAGTATTGTGCCGATCGGCGCGGAGGTCACGGTCACCTTCCCGCCGGGCGAGGAAATCTGCCCCGGCTGTTTGAGTATCAAGGGACGTGTACGCCACCAGAGCCTGCAGGGCTTTGGCGTCGAGTTTTTGAGCCCGGAACCCCGCTGCCTCGAGGCCCTGGAGAGACTCCTCCCGGCGATGCCGCCGACACGGGTCAGGGCGGCACCGCTGCTACGCGCGATCTGAAGTTCGCCCGGGAGGTACGCGGCGGCCTGTTCCCGGAGTTGGTTAATTGAGAGTCCAGGGCGATAATTCGGCCAGGTCCACTCACCGGCACGAGATCCATTAGCAAACGATCGCTCTCACGCAGGCTCCTGAAGGGGATACCTCTCCCGGTGCTTGCGCTCGTCTTCGGCCTGCTTACCGGTCTGCTGATGTGGCTGGTGGTGGACCGTGTGCAGTCGCGTGCACTCAGCAAGATCTTCAATCAGGCACTCGAGAGCCAGCTGGATCAGCAGGCACGCGAGTCTTTGATCCGCTTTGATGAATATCGGCGCTCTTTCGGCTATTTTTCCCGGCTGATATCAACAAATCGGCGCATGGCGGATTTTCTCGACCCGGTCATCTGGAGTCGCCGCCCGGACGAAATGGTTCAGTACGATGCGGGCAATCCGCCCGCATGGCTGCCGGATGACCTGGACTGGCAGGGCGGACTGAGTCCCCGCCATTTTCTCCTGGTGGATCCGTCCGGGAAGGTACGTGAGTCATACAGCCCTGGCGGACTGGCCCTGCCCACGGCGCTGTTCGGGGAGTTCGCCAGTCAACTGGTCGGGGGGCAACGCCGCTCGTACGTGACCGTTCTGAACGACGAGCCGTGGCTTGTTGTGTCTGAGCCGACCGAGGACAATGCGCGCGCCCCGATGGGCAGCCTGGTCATGCTGGTGCCACTCAACAGCGCATTTCTCGCGACCTCGCAGCAGTTCGTGAAATCGACCAACAACGTGGTGGCGATTCTCGATCCCGATGCCCAGCGCATCCTTTCGAGCAGCAGTGCCGGGGCCGGTCTGGCGGGCAGGACGCTGGCGCAATTGAACAAGGATTACCTGGTCACTGCGCAGTCGTTCTTCGACTACGAGGATTCCGATCTCAATCTGCTGTTCGCAACCCTGCTGCCACGCGGCTCTTTCAAGCGCACGGGGAGACAGGTGCTGAAGCTGGAGCGGCGTCAGCGACTGATCGGGGCAGCAGTCATCATCGCCTCGTTCGTCATGCTGTTCTTGTTGCTGTCCAGTCGAATCAGTCGCCTGTTGAGGCGTGTCTCCAGCCTGTCCAGGAGGGCGCTGGAGATGCCGGACACGGATCTCGACCGACGGGGCAACCAGCTGTTGATTCTCGAGGACTGGATCCGTGATTTCGTGCAATTGGTCATGCGTGCGCGCGACGAGATGCGGCGTCAGCACGAGACCGAATTGCAGGAGACGGAGAAGCTTCGGGTGGCAATCATGGAGGCGTCGCTCGACTCGATCGTCACCGTAGATGAACGGGGTGCCATTCTCGATTTCAATCCAACTGCCCAGGAGACCTTCGACTATCGACACGAGGAGGTGGTTGGGCGGTCTTTCAGCGAGCTGGTCGTGGCGAGCAAATGGCAGGAGACCTTCGAGCGCCTGCTTTTCCTTTCATTGGCCGGCGCGGAACAGGGTGCCGCTCCGCAGCGGGTGGAGATGCAGGCGGTGGCGCACGACGGCCGCATCTTCCCGGTCGAGCTTTCGATCAAGCCGGTGGCGCTGGAGGGAGGGCGCCTGGTATTTACTCTTTATCTGCGCGATATCGCCGAACGCAAGGTGCGTGAGGCCGAGATCCGCAGCCTGGCGGCCTTCCCCAGCGAGAGCCCGATCCCGGTGCTGCGCATCAACCGTCGCGGCGTCATTACCTACGCCAACCAGCCCAGCGCACCGCTGTTGCGGCACTGGGGATGCCGTCCCCTGCAGACGCTCCCGGTCTATTGGCGCAATCGCGTAGAAGAGGTATTGCAGAGCGGATCGGCGAGTGAATTTGACGTGGTGACGGACTCGGCCATGTTCTCGCTCATGCTGGCGCCTGTGGCGGAGCTGGACTACGTGAATGTCTATGCGCGCGACATCACCAGTGAGCGGGCCGCAGAGGAGGAGCTCAAGCGGCGTCAGAATGAACTGGTGCACGTGACGCGCCTGAGCAATATGGGTGAGATGGCGACGGGTATAGCGCACGAACTCAATCAGCCACTTTCCGCTATCGTCAACTTCGCCAACGGCTGCGCACGCCGTCTGCGCCTGGATATCGGCGGCAAGGACGAACTGCTTCACGCCTTGGGTCAGATCTCGGCACAGGCCGGCAGGGCCGGTGAGATCATCAAGCGCCTGCGCGGCATGGTCAGCCGTCGCCAGCCGGTGCGCGAGACCGTGGATCTGAATGTGTTGGCACGCGAGGCCTGCTCGTTCATCAGCCACGACCTGAGGCGCAACAGCCTTTCGATCGAAGACCGTTTGTCAACGGATGCACTGTGGGTGCGGGTGGACTCCGTGCAGATCGAACAGGTCCTGCTCAACCTGTTGCGCAACGCCCTCGATGCATTGTCGGGGCTGCCGGTGACCGGCCGCCGACTGGTCATCGCATCCGGCGTTCAGCCGGACGGCATGGTGTTCGTCAGCGTGCAGGACAACGGCTCGGGCATCTCCGGCAAGGAGATGGAACACCTGTTCGACCCCTTCTTCAGCACCAAGGAGAGCGGTATGGGCATGGGGCTGGCCATCAGCCAGACGATCATGACAAACCATCATGGTAAGATAAGGGCTGATTCCTGGCCGGGTAAGGGGAGTAGCTTCACCATCGAACTTCCGCCGAGTGCGGAGGGCGTTGTCAGCGCCGTATCATGACCATGTCTGAGTCCTCACCTGCAAAATCCACCGTATTCGTGATCGATGACGATCAGGCCATGCGCAACTCGCTCAAATGGCTGATCGAATCGGTGGGTGTCCCGGTCGAGAGTTTTGGCTCGGCAGACGAGTTTCTTGCCGAGTACTACCCCGGTCGGGCCGGTTGCCTGGTGCTGGATGTGCGGATGCCCGGGATGAGCGGTCTCGAACTGCTGGAATACCTGGCGGAAAAGAGCATCCACATTCCGGCGGTGATCATCACCGGACACGGTGATGTCCCGATGGCCGTGCGCGCGATGAAGAGTGGTGCCATCGATTTCATCGAAAAGCCGTTCAACGACGAGGCACTGCTGGATGCGATACGGCGCGCCATTGCGTTCGAAGAGCAACAACGCGGCTTTCATTCCGAGCATCTGCAGATTCGGCAACGCGTGTCTCATCTGACCCCGCGTGAGCACGAGGTCATGAAGATGGTCACCGAGGGCAAGTCGAACAAGGAGATCGCGAATACCCTGGGGGTGTCCGCGAAGACCATCGAGGCCCACCGTGCGCGTGTCATGGAGAAGATGCAGGCCGGTTCCCTGGCCGAACTGGTGCGTATGGCGCTCGCGGCGAGCGACGGGGTGGACTGATCTCCCGGATTGTCCCAGGGCCGACGCACCCCGGCGCCCGGCCGCGGTGCTTCACGAAATCATAGCGGACGCAGTTCCGTGATCGGGCCGGGGTTCTTCGCATCGACCTTGGAGTAAAGATCGTACAGCGCGGCCTGCAGGGCCTCCTCGATGACCGGGTGGTAGAAGGGCATCTGCAGCAGTTGGCCCACCGTAAGACCCTGCTGGATGCTCCACGCCAGCAGGTGCCCGAGGTTTTCCGCCTTGACGCACACCATCTCGGCGCCCAGCATCCTTCCCGTGGCCTTGTCGGCATATACACGTATGACGCCCTTGTTCTTGGCCATGATAAGGGCGCGCCCGACCGGCGCCATCTGTACTTCGCCGATTGCACTCCGGTCCAGATCGAGAGAGGCGTAGCCCTGGCCGACCTGGACGATGTTGGGATCACAGAAGGTGATATTCAGTGGGGTCTTGCGTTGATACGCCGCCACGGTTTCGCTGATCGCATTCTGACCGGCGATGCGACCCTCGTCGCCCGCTTCGTGCAGCAGCGGACGTTCGCCGGTGACGTCACCCGCAAGGAAGATGGGCAGATCCCCGACCTGCATCGTATTTGGATCATAGATGGGTATGCCGCGTTCATCGACCGGTGCGCCGATGACATCGAGGCCGAGTTTCTCGACATTCGGCTGGCGCCCAAGGCTGGCGAACACCCGGTCCACCTCGACGCTGTTTTCGCCCGCCTTGACCCGCAGTTTTCCGGCACTGCCCTCGCTGATCTCGGCTGCCTGGCCAAGCCACATTGGCATCTCTTTGCCGATGATATCGATGGCGGATTTGATGGCCTCGGGGTCGCTGAGCCCGCCGATCGCCTCCTGCATGTCTACGCCGACCAACTCGCAACCGAGCCGCTTGAGCGACTGGCCGAGTTCCAGGCCGATCACGCCCAGCCCGACCACGGCCACCGATTCAGGAATGACCTCCAGTTCGAAGAAGTCGTCGGTGGTGATAATGCGGTCTTGGAACGGCTGCCACGCTGCCGGTATGACCGGTCGCGAGCCGGTCGCAATGATCACCTTGGCGGCGCGGATACGCTGGCCATCGTCGATCTCCAGCAGATTGGGTTCAACGAAGCGTGCGTATCCTTCGACGAACATGCCCTCCGGCATCTTGTCGGTGCTGTTTGAGATCACTCGCTCGACGAACATGTCGCGCAGGTCCTGCACGTATCCCATCGCCTCGCCGAGATCCATGCTCAGGCCTTCGTGGCCTTCGAGCCCGAAGCGCTTGAACACCCCGCGGCGGTGGAAGTCCTCGGCGACCTGGATCACCGCCTTGGAGGGCATGCAACCGACCCGCGCACAGGTGGTTCCCAGCTCACCGCCATTGATAAGTACGACTGCTTTGCCCGAGGGCCGGACCCGGCTCATGGCATACAGACCGGCGCTGCCCGAGCCAATGATTGCAACGTCTACCTTGCGTTCTTCCACTTGGAAACCTCGATCGAATGAAAATCAGGCCCGTATTCTAGCCCGCAAGTCACATGAAGGCGGAACTGGTATCGCGTTTCAAAGCGTCATCGCTCGTATGTAGTCAGGCTCTGACCCATGCGGTATGAGTTACAGTTTGTCCCAATCGGTTTTCTGAAAAACCTGGTGTTGCATCTCGAACGATCCCCCTCGATCCATAGCTACGGCTATGGCTTTTCGGGCGATAGTCCAAACTGCTTAGCCAGTTTTCCCAGAAATTCCGATTCCTTGATGCGAATTGCGGGCTTGCCGAATCGGCTGCAGTCAATCGATCGGGCGCCATTTCGGCAGCCGCAACGCGTGACCCTGCGATTGGATGCGGGTTCTGCTGAGCGCTTGAGGTGGCGCGATGGGCGGCAACCTGTAGGCGGGTGGTGCAAACCATGGGCTCGGGTACGGTGCAGAACGGGCGTAGTGCCTGTTGCCCGACCCGAACTTCAGGCAGAAGAAGGCATTCGCTGTCTGCGGAACGAGCAGTGTCCCACAGAGCAGGGCGAGCCAGCTAAATCGATAGATACTGGCGACCGGGGTTGAGAATCCCCGATGGATCGAAGGCCTGCTTGAGACCGCGGTGCAGGCGCTCTTGTACGCTGCGGAGCGGGTGAAAGACTGGGGTTTTTTCGTCGCCATGGCGAAAAAGTATGGCATGTCCGCCGACTTTTGCGACCTCATCCCGGATCTCCGCGGCGCTGCAGCTGCTGTAGACCCAGCGCTGTGACCCGGCCCAATCCGTCAGGACCTGTTGCTCACAATCCAGCCGGGGTATGGCCGGTGGCACGGAAAGGCGCCACAGCGGTCGCTCCGAATCGAAGAAGCCCAGACGGTGGTCGCGCAACTGACGCCAGAAGTCCATTCCGGTACCCCCCTCGCCACCGATCTGCTTTTCCCAGGCGGCCACGCTGGATGCGTTGCCCGACAACCGCAGATACAGGCGGTCGTCCAAATGGCAGGCGGCGGACAGTGGCGCCGGCTGCCGAGACAATTCGCGCATCAGCTGCAACGCCCGATCGCGTGACAGGGTCAACTCCAGGCTGCGTTCCAGCTTGGGCGCAGGCAGCACCTTGATGGAAACCTCCAGCAATGCGCCCAGGGTGCCAAGCGCGCCGGCCATCAGGCGCGAAAGGTCATACCCGGCGACGTTCTTCATGACCTGGCCGCCGAAGTGCAGGATGCGGCCGCGCCCGTCCAGCAGGGTCATTCCGAGCATCAGGTCACGCGGTGCGCCCCCCCAGGGCCGCCGTGGGCCGGCCAGACCGCTGGCGATGGCGCCGCCCAACGACGCGGTGCCGGAATAAAGCGGCGGCTCGAATGCCAGCATCTGGCCATTGGCGGACAGGGCTGCTTCGATATCCGGGATCGGAGTACCCGCGCGGGCACTGAGGACCAGCTCGGTAGGCTCGTAACTGGTGATGCCCCGATGCCCGCCCAACTGCAAGGGCTCCCCCCGGACGCTGCGGCCGTAAAACAACTTGCTTTCGAGGCCGACCAGTCTCAGCGGCTGGCGCCGCCCGGCCGCGTCGCGGACCTGTTCGGCCAGATCCTGCGAGATGTCCCGGTCGCCCATCAGAAACGCTCCAGGTGCGGAAAGCGCAGATCTCCGGCCTTCACGTGCATGGCACCAAATTCGGCGCAGCGGTTGAGTGTGGGGATTGCCTTGCCCGGGTTCAGCAGTCCCAGTGGATCGAACACGGCCTTCACGTCATGAAACATCTGCAATTCTTCGGGCGGGAACTGGGCACACATCTGGTTTATCTTTTCCAGTCCAACACCGTGTTCGCCCGTGATGGTTCCACCGACCTCGACGCAGAGTTCGAGAATCCGGCCGCCGACTTCCTCCGCCAGTTCCAGTTCGCCGGCATTGTTTGCATCGTAGAGGATCAGGGGATGCAGATTGCCGTCGCCGGCGTGAAACACATTGGCCACGCCGAGGCCGGATTCCTGTGAATAGCGCGCGATCTCATGCAGCACGTGCGCCAGGTGCTTGCGGGGTATGGTGCCATCCATACAGTAATAGTCGGGTGAAATCCTTCCGACCGCCGGAAACGCGGCCTTGCGCCCGGCCCAGAAACGGGCCCGTTCCGCAGCGTCACTGGCGGTGCGTACCTCACTGGCCCCCGAATCGAGCAGCTGTTGCTGCACCCGTGCGATGTCTTCAGCGACCTCTTCGCTGCCACCATCGACTTCGCACAAGAGGATTGCCGCGGCATCGGTCGGGTAGCCGGCATGAATGAAGTCTTCGGCCGCACGAATCGAGGGGTTGTCCATCATCTCCAGACCGGCCGGGAGGATCCCGGCGGCGATGATGTCTGCGACCGCCTGGCCGGCGGCTTCCACCTCGCTGAATGCGGCGAGTGCCACCTGTGCACTCTGCGGGATGGGTAGCAGTTTTACGGTGACTTCGACCACCACTCCGAGCATGCCTTCCGACCCGGTCATCAGGGCCAGCAGGTCGTAGCCGGGGCCATCGAGTCCGCCGCCACCAAGTGTCAACCGCTCACCCTCGATGGTTATCATCTCGACAGACAGCAGATTGTTGACCGTGAGGCCGTACTTGAGGCAATGCACACCACCTGCATTTTCGGCAACATTGCCGCCGATTGAGCAGGCAATCTGAGAAGAGGGATCCGGCGCGTAGTAAAGGCCGTGCGGCTTGGCCGCCTCGCTGATCGCGAGATTGCGCACCCCGGGCTGGACCCGGGCGCAGCAATTGTCGGGATCGACCGAAATGATGCGGTTGAGGCGGGCGAGGCTGAGCAGGATGCCGTCTTCGTTGGGGAGCGCACCGCCCGAAAGCCCGGTTCCTGCCCCTCGCGCAACCACGGGAATCTTCTCCGAATGGCAGATGCGCAGGACAGCCTGCACCTCGTCGACCGATTTCGGAAGTACCACCAGCAGAGGCACGACACGGTATGCCGATAGCCCGTCACATTCGTAAGGCTTGAGTTCCTGCGCTGTACTCAATACATGGGGGCCGTCGACCACAGTGCGCAGTTTCGTCGCAATGGCCTCACGCTGTCGATTTCGTTGATGTTCGTCCATATGCCGATTGTTGCAAAAAAGTGCGCCGTGCGGGCGTTAAATATTGTGCGGAAATACATCGGTCGCGGCCATGGCAACGGGGATATGGGGATTACGATCGCCGCGTGGGGGCGGTGAACTATGCGCTCAGTTTTGACGACGGCTCACGGCTCGAGGGTCTGGCGAATGCCGATCTGATCGTCACCGGGGTCTCACGCACCGGCAAGACGCCGACCTGCCTGCACCTGGCGATGCAGTATTCCCTCAGGGCGCCGAATTTCCCGCTGACCGAAGACGACTTCCTGCTCGGGAGGCTTTCGGAGCCGCTACGTGAACGAAAGGAACGCCTGTTCGGCCTGACCCTTGCGCCGGATCGTCTGCATCGTATCCGTGAAGAGCGGCGCTCCGGTTCTGATTACGCCAGCCTGGCGCAGGGTCGCAACGAGGTGTCTGCCTCCAGGCAAATGTGCGGGCCGGATCAACCGTCGTCAAACAGGTCTTCATCGGTGTGTGTCTGATTAAAGTCGTCGACCGTTCCCTCGATCTCATCGATGTCATCATGGAAGCGTGCGATATGGAACATCGCATCGCCTTCATGCGTCATCGGGCTCTCGCTGCGGCCAATCACGATTCCCCGGAAAGGGCTGACGATGCCGACCTGATAGCTGCTGTAGGGGTCGCTGACGTGTCCCAGCACGTCACCTTTCGCCACCTGTTTTCCCAATGGCACGGTGTCGCGAATCATCCCGCTTTCGGGTGCCCGGACCCATGAACTGGTCCTGGCGACGAACGGTTCCGCAGTGCCTTTGGTTTTTTTCGACGCCCGCAGCATCCCGACACTGCGCATGACGTTGATGACCCCATGATAGCCGGCCCTGATCGCAATCTCGTTGTAGCGCAATGCCTCGCCGGCCTCGTACAGCAGGCTGATCACGTCATGACTCGCCGCGGCCTCGCGCAGAGAGCCGTCGCGCAGTGGGGAGTTGAGCAGTACCGGTACGCCGAAAGCCCGCGCCAGTTCGGCAGTCGCCGGATCTTCGAGATTCGCCCGTATCTGCGGCAGATTCGAGCGCAGGATCGCGCCCGTATGCAGATCTATGCCATGCGTGCAGCGGGCAACGATCTCGCGCATGAACAGGTTGGCCACCCGGCCTGCGAGAGAACCCTTTTCAGATCCCGGAAAGGAGCGGTTCAGATCGCGCCGGTCCGGCAGGTAACGCGTCTGATGAATCATCCCGTAGACATTGACCACGGGTATGACCAGCAATGTCCCGTGCAGGCGTTGGAGGCCCTTGTGCTCGAGCAGCCGTTGGCAGATCTCGACGCCGTTCAACTCGTCACCGTGAACCGCGGCCGACACGAAAAGTGTCGGCCCGGGCGTCTTGCCGTGGACCACGTGCACCGGCAGGTTGAGTTCGGTGTGAGAGTTGAGCTTCGGCAGCGGGACGCTGGCCGTGCCACGGCTGCCGGGGTCAATCTCAATACCGGCAATACAGAATGCCTCCCTTGCCATATCCACCATCCCTCACTGATTCCAACATGCCTGAAGGTCGCTATTATGGCGTCTGCCCGCCCTCCGGGCACGCGCCCCGTTGCCGGGGCGTGGACGCTTTCAAATGATCTGCGGGGGCCCTTTCGTAGCCCCTCTCCTCAGCCTTTACCCCGGGTGCGCGTGCTTCCGCGGTTCTCGTTTTTTTCCAGGAATTCAATGACGCTTCCGGCAATGTCCTTGCCGCTCGCACCCTCGATTCCCTCGAGGCCGGGCGAGGAGTTGACCTCCAGCACGACAGGGCCATGGTTGGAGCGCAGCAGATCGACGCCGGCGACGTTGAGCCCCATGGTCTTGGCGGCCCGCAAGGCCGTGGAGCGTTCTTCCGGGGTGATGCGGATCAGCGCCGCCGATCCACCGCGATGCAGATTGGAGCGGAACTCGCCCTCCTTACCCTGACGTTTCATTGCCGCAACCACCTTGTCACCGATCACGAAGCAGCGGATGTCAGCGCCTCCGGCCTCCTTGATGAACTCCTGGGTCAGGATGTTCGCCTTCAGACCCATGAAGGCCTCGATGACGCTCTCCGCCGCCTTGTGGGTTTCGGCGAGCACCACGCCTATGCCTTGTGTTCCCTCGAGGAGTTTGATCACCAGCGGTGCACCGCCGACCATGTCGATCAGGTCGCCGGTGTCGTCGGGGGAGTGCGCAAAACCGGTCACCGGCAGGCCGATACCCTTGCGCGCCAGCAACTGCAGCGAACGCAGTTTGTCGCGTGAGCGGCTGATGGCAACCGACTCGTTGAGCGGGAGTACGTTCATCATCTCGAACTGGCGCAAGACTGCCGTGCCGTAGAAGGTGACCGAGGCACCGATACGCGGGATCACGGCGTCGAACCCGGTCAGGTCTTCGCCTTTGAAATGTATGCTGGGCCGGTTCGAGGTGATGTTCATGTAGCAGCGCAACACGTCCAGTACCCGTACCTCGTGACCGCGGGCCTGTGCGGCCTCGACGAGTCGTCGGGTTGAATAGAGTTTTGCATTTCGCGAGAGTATTGCGATCTTCATGGCGTTCTCCTTGTCTGGTGGCGGGGCACGACGGCGAAAGTACCGCGCGCTTGATGGGGGTGGGTCAGGCGGCGCGACTGAATTGGCGTTGGTCGATCAGGCCCGCGATCTGGTCCTGTGCCCGGTATAGCCGCATCTTGGCGGCGCTGATACCGACACCCAGTGTGGCTGCGATATCTTCGATCGAAAGACCGGAAAAATAGCGCAGTTGCAGCACGTCGCGACCTGTCGGTGCAATCCGGACCAACGCGCTGCGTACGCATTCGCGTACGTCCTGGGCGGGTTCCACCCCGTCCGCTTCTTCCCGGATTTCCTGTTGCACCTGGACCATGTTCCGGATGTGTTCGTCGACAATCAGCTTGGAGCGCTTGCGCGCCAGCGTGTGGCACTGGTTATCCGCAATGGCGAACAACCAGGTGCGAAACGTCGATTCACCCTTGAAAGAATCGATGCCCCGATAGGCCCGTAACAGGGTCTCCTGCGATGCGTCTGCGGCGTCATCGGGGTTTCTCAGGTAGGCGATGCAACGTCGCGAACAGCGATGCCTGGTGCCTCTCCACGAGTTGCCCGAAAAGGTCTTTCCAGTTTGTCTCACGTGACTGGATCTGTTCGATCAGCTGGTCGTCTGTTGCCTGCTCGTTGCACTTTTTGGATTCGCTGGAATGCATGCCGCACCCCCCGTAAAAAACGTAGAGGCGCACTTTAGGTAGGCGCAACCGATAGATCTAGCTAAAATAAATTGTCGCTAATTAAAGAAATATTGATCAATAGCCATGGATATCGAACTGTTGCGGACCTTTCTGGAGGTGGCGCGTACGCGTCATTTCGGGCAGGCGGCCGAGGCGCTGCACCTCACGCAGGCTGCGGTGAGCGCGCGGATCAAGAATCTGGAGGGGTATCTCGGCGTCAGACTGTTCGACAGGCAAAAGCGCGAGATACGTCTGACCCCGGAGGGCAACCGCCTGATCAGGCATGCAGATCTTTTGATTGCCGGGTGGCGCAAGGCGCGGCAGGAAGTCACCGCTGGCGGCGCTGCGAAACAGCTCTCAGTCGGTGGCAGCTTGCGTCTGTGGGATGTCCTGTTGCAGGGCTGGCTGCTTGGCATGCGGCGGCGTTGGCCGGATATCGCGCTGATCGCCGAGTCACACTCGCCGGATGCGCTGATCCGAAGGCTGCTCGACGGGGTGCTGGACATGGTCTTCATGCTCGAGCCCCCACAACTCGAGATCCTGCAGACCGAAGAGGTGGCAACCCTGGAGCTCATCCTGGTATCAGACCGCGACGGCCTGGATGTGGACGAGGCACTTGGCGAAGGCTACCTGATGGTGGATTGGGGACTGGCTCATGCCCTCAGGCACCGCCGGATATTTCCGGACGCGCCGGAACCGCACACGCGCCTGGGCAATTCGCATATGGCCCTGTCCTATCTGCACGCGATAGGTGGGGCGGCGTATCTGCCGCGGTCGATGTTGCAGGAAAGGCTCGAGGCGCGGCTTCTTCACCGTGTGCATGGGGCTCCGGTAATCCGCCATGCGGCACATGCCGTGTATCTGTTGCGCACCCCGCGCCAGGCGCTGATCCGGGAGGTCCTGGCTCTGTTCGGTGACGCTGCGTGAACGGAAAATCATAGGGGGTATGCGGCGGAAGTTCCGGTCAAAGAAGAATCAGCGATGCCAGCCCGAGGAAGCTGAGGAATCCGACGATATCGGTGACGGTGGTGAGGACGACCGCGCCCGACAGTGCTGGGTCGATACCGAAACGGGTCAGCAACAGCGGGATCGCCACCCCGGCGAAGGCCGCGATCAGCAGATTCAGGATCATCGCGGCGGCAATGGTGGCCGCGATGCCAGGGCTGCCGAACCAGACATAGGCAACTGCCGCGACCACGATTGCCCACGCCAGGCCATTCAACGCACCCACGGCGATCTCCTTGCCGATCAGCCAGCGAACGTTGGCGTTGGCGATCTGGTCGAGTGCGAGCCCGCGGATGGTCAGGGTCAGGGTTTGGCTGCCCGCGATCCCGCCCATGCTGGCAACCACGGGGAGCAGCACCGCCAGGGCCACGACCTTGTCCAGGACCTCCTCGAACTGGCCGATCACTGCCGAGGCCATGAATACCGTAAGCAGGTTGATCCCCAGCCAGAAGCCGCGGCGTTTGGCACTTGGCAGCACCGGTGCAAACAGATCCTCGTCCTCTTTGAGGCCGGCGCTGTTCAGCAGGGCGCGGTCCGATTCTTCGCGGATGATATCGACCACATCGTCAATCGTGATACGCCCGAGCAGGTGCTCATCGTCACCCACCACCGCGATGGAAATAAGGTCGCGGCGGTCGAACAGGGCTGCCACCTCGTGCGCACTCATGTTTGCATGTGCGATGCTGCCGCCCTGAAGCATGATCTGCTCGACCTTGATGTCCGGGTCCCGGGTAAGCAGATCATCGATGCCGAGCTTGCCCAGGTACCTGCCGTCCTCACCGATCACCATCAATGCATCGGTGTGCGGTGGCAACGATTCATGCCGGCGCAGCCAGCGCAGTACTACCGCAAGTGCCACGTCGGGCCGCACGCTGAGGACATCGGTACTCATCAGGCGACCCGCGGTTCCCTCCTCGAAATTGAGGACTGCCTCCAGGCGTTTGCGATGGTCCTGCTCCAGGGTGAGCAGCAGGGCGGTGGAACGGTCCTCGGGCAGGTCCTCGATGACCTCGGCCAGGTGTTCGGGCGCCATTGTCTGCACCGCTGCGACCAGTTCCTCGTCGTCCATTTCCCCGATGATGCTGGCCCTGGCCTCTTCGTGCAGGTACCCAAGTACGTCTCCCTCCTGCGACGCCGACACTGCATCCCACAACTCGCCCCGTTGCTCGGGTGGCAGCGATTCGAGCAGATCGGCGACCTCGGCCGGGTGGCTGGACTCGATTTGCTCGGCCAGCTCCTCGTGGCGGCCGGCGTCCAGGTGCTCTACCACCTGCTCGAGCAGCACCGCCTGGGATTGTTCGTTCGTCGATGTTTCCATGTTGAACCCTTGTGCTGTCTTTATTCGTCGGGGCTATTGGAACCTGGTTCGGTCTCTGCCGGCACGATCTCGGTCGGCAGACGCGTGATACGGGCCCGTCCGACCCGGTGCTCCTGGACTTCCAGCACTGTGAGTCGATAACCGGACTCCGTCAGCTCGTCACCGACCTTGGGTACCCGAGCGAGCCGATGCATGAAAAGCCCGGATAAGGTGTTGGCATCGAGGTCGACAGGCACGGCGAGGCCGATGGTCTTCTCCAGGTCATTGAGCGACACCAGCCCGGGGGCGTCCCACTGGTCATCAGAAACGGTGACCAGATCAACCAACTCGTCCCGTTCGTCGGTTTCATCGTGAATCTCCCCTACGATCTCTTCGAGCAGGTCCTCCAGCGTGACGATGCCGACGAAGGTGCCGTACTCATCGATCACGAAGGCCATATGCGCCCGGCTGGCGCGCATCTGCTCAAACAGTCGGGCGACCAGCTGGGTCTCCGGGATCACCAGGGGTTCACGGCACAGGGCGGCGATGTCACGCCAGGGCTCGGTCTGACCGGAGAGCAGAGCGCGGTGGATGTCCTTGGCCAGCAGAATGCCGACGATGGACTCGTCCTCAGCGCCGTTGATAACTGGAAAGCGCGAGTGTTCCGTTTCTCGGATAACCTCGAGATTCCTCTCGGGTTCGGCGCTGACGTCCAGGGTGTGGATACTCGCGCGCGGGATCATGACGCGGCCGACCTGACGCTGATCAAACTCGAACAGGTTACGCAACATGTCCGCCTGCTCGTGATGAATCTCGCCATGTTCTCTGGAAGTGGCCACCAGTCCCTTGATCTCTGCACCGCTCAGAACCTCGGCATGCGTGGCCTCTTTGACGCCGAACATGGACAGGATGGAACCGCTGGCCTTGTTCAGCAGGTAGTTCAGTGGCCAGACCATGAGATAAGAGACGTGCAGGGGGTACGCCACCCAGATGGATACGGGTTCCGCCTGGCGGATCGCAAAGGTCTTGGGGACCTGCTCGCCGATCACGATATGCAGCGATGAGAAGATCAGAAACCCGGTAATGAAGGCTGCCATGTGCAGCAGCTTGTCCGGCACACCCATGGCGTGGAACAGGGGTTCGAGCAGCGCGGCTACCGCCGGTTCGCCCACCCAACCCAGACCAAGCGAGGCCATGGTGATACCCAGTTGACATGCGGCGAGGTAGGCCTCGAGTTTTGCCTGGATACGCAGAGTCAGTTTTGCTGCAGAACTTCCTGCTGCTGCGGCGCTTTCGATCCGGAAGACGCGCGCCTTTACGAGGGCGAATTCAGCGGCAACGTAGAAACCGTTGGCCGCCAGGAGCAACACGATGGCGATGAAGCTGGTTGTGGTGTCCATTAGTACTGTACGGGGTCCTTGGGGAATTGATGACGTCGGGGTCGCTGCATTCAAAGGGCGGAGAATTTTTGCTGCGTTTTGGGCGCGGCATCTGCAGACGTGCGCATGGCTGCATCCGACTTCGAGCGGGGCAGGTTCAGCTGCCCGGCGAGAAGAACCACTGAGAGCATGGTGAGCAACACCACCACCAGGGTCAGCATTTGCAAGGGTGAGCGAAAGAGCATTTCAGAACCTCGATGTTCTTCTGTTGACATCCGCCTTGGACGTCGCGCCGGGGCAGAAGGTCACATTGCCGAAGCAGCAGATTGTGCAGCTTTGTTTAAAGCCAGCGTACCCGTTTGAACAGGAGCAGCAGGCCAGCAACGATGCCTGCCATGACGGTGAGCAGTATGTAATAACCGTTGTGCGATTTCAGTTCGGGAATGTACTCGAAATTCATGCCGTAAATGCCGACCAGCAGGGTCAGGGGCACGAAGACCACCGTGACTATGGTCAGCACCTTCATGATCTGGTTGAGCTGGTGGCCATTGAGGCTGATATAGCCGTCGATCAGGTCGTTGATGACATTTTGGTACATGTCGGACAGGCTGTGAAAACGCTCCATGACGCTGTGTATATCCTCGAATTCCTCGTGCCAATGCGGTTGTTTGTCTGGTTTGAAATGATCCCGCAACAACTGGAAGGCATTCGTATGGTAGGCGAGGATCCGGCGCATCTTGCGCAGCGCCGTGTTGTAGCCGAGCAGTTCCTCCATCAGGCCGTCGGTCTTGGTCTCGAACAACAGGTCCTCGACCACATCGAGGCGGTGCTCCAGGTCGAGAAGGATCTTGCCGTAACGGTCGGCAACACGGCGGGTGATGGCGGCGGTCAAACCCAGGGGTGAGTCGCCGTCACAGCCTTGCTCGCGCAGCCGCTGGTGCTGGAGGCTGAGAAAGCGGGAGTCCTGGTTGTGACGGGTGACGAGCAGCCGGTCTGCGGTGAATACCGCCATCTGCTGCGTCGCAAACTCCAGGTCGTTGGTTTCAGAGGTCAACGGTTTCAGCAGCAGATAGATGTGATCGGGAAATGCATCGAAGCCCGGCGGGTGACGCGGACGCTGGGCCTCGGCCAGCGCGTGGTCATCCAGGCCGAGTTCCTGGCACAGCAGGTCTTGCTCGACCTCGGCAGACTCGTCCTGCAGGTCGATCCAAAGCCAGGATTCCGGCTGTGACTGCCATTGCGCGAGCAGTTCGCGCCCGCCTTCGTGCGCCTTGCCGTTCAGGCAGATTGTAAAAAGCATCATATCGTGTCTCCAACGGCCTGCGGGCCACGCAGGGTCGCGGCGAGTGACTGCAGATCCTTTTCGCCCAGCATCGAACGCAGGTGCAGATCACGTTGCGGAAAGGGTATCTCTATGCCGTTTTCGTGGAATCGATCCCACACGCCCAGCAGCACCTCACTGATCACATTGCCCCGACCGTTCTGCGGGTCGTCGATCCATACCCTCAGTTCGAGATCGACCGAGCTGTCTCCGAAACGGACCACCTGGCAACGTGGTTCGGGGGTCAGGATGACGCGTGGCACCATTTCTGCCGCCTCCTTGCAGAGTTCGATCGCGACACGCGGATCGGAATTGTAGGAGATACCGATAGGGATTCGCAGGCGCACCATGTCATTGCTGTAAGACCAGTTTTCGACGCGCTGTGTGATCAGTTCCTCGTTCGGGATCAGGTGTTCGCTGCCGTCGCGGGTGATCACTGAGACATAGCGTGCACCCAGGTGATTGATCCAGCCGTAGGTATTGTTGATCGCGATGACGTCGCCCGGCTTGATGGAGCGGTCCATCAGCAGGATCACACCACTCACCAGGTTGGAGAAGATCTTCTGCAGACCGAAGCCGAGGCCGACACCGAGCGCACCACTGAATACCGCGAGTGCAGTGAGGTCTATTCCGACCGCGGACAGGGCCACCAGAATGGCGCCGATGATCAGGCTTAGCCGGGTCAGCTTCGCACCCAGCACCCGCATGGTCGGGGCGACCGATTGGGATTGCTCCAGTCTGCGTTCGACCAGTGCGGCCAGTCCATTGGCCAGCCACAGGGCGAACCACAGTGATATGGCGATCTTCACGACCGTCAACGGTGAGACCCGCACCTGGCCGATGTTCACCGACCAGCTGTCCAGCAAGGCGCTGGCGTCCTCCAGCAGCCCGAAGATATTCAGGGCGGCGATGGTCCAGGCCGAAATCGCGATGAACCTTGCGAGGGCCTTGTTTGCGACCAGCATGGTGGCCAGCGTGATCAGCACCCAAGCGGTGAGCAGACTGGCAAGGATGATAAGCAGATGGTTGGGCCACTTCAGGGAGCTGGCGATCTGGATGGCGATCCACTGCAGGCCCAGCCAGGCAATAGGGTTTGCGACCTCGGTCAATGCCGCGAGAGGACGGCGGAAGCTGGGGACGCGGGTGCTGCTTGCGGAAAGACGATCAAGCCCCTTTTTAAGTATTGGCGTAACCAGCCAGCGGGCGAGTACGAAGACCACGGCAATGACCGCGAACTGCAGCCAGAACAGCGGGTCGACAGCGCGTGCCACCATGAGATCCAGCAACTCTTGGCCCATGGCTTGCAGTTTGCTTAGGTCAACGAAGTCGTTCATCGGGTTTCCTTTCGCCTAGTGGTTTTCGCCGAACTGCGATGCTGGCAATACATGCCGCAGGCTGGAGTTCGACCGCCCGCGATCGCAAAAAGTCACTTTCTCAAGGGGGGCGGTGACCTGGTGTTCAGAACAGCCGGTTGCTGAGGCTGCCGATTTCAGGGATTTCAATGACGATGGTCTGCCCGTCCGCCATGTCTGCCGCGCCGACCGAGGTGCCGCAAGCGATTACGTCCCCGGGATACAGCGCTATCTCGTGGGCAATATGCCAGACAATCTCCTGTGGCGAAAAGATCATGTCACTGACCGGGTAGTCCTGCTTGATCTCGCCGTCGAGCAGGCCGCGCACGCGCAAAGTCGCAGGGTCGAGGCCGGTGGCGATGACCGGACCGATCGGGCCAAAACCGGGGAAGCTCTTTGCGCGGCACCACTGTGGGAACTCCGGGTTGGCGAACAGTGGCTCCGGGGCCGTGACGTCATTGACGCAGGTGTATCCAAAAATAAAGTCGTCGATCCTGTCGCGCTCGGGCTGGAAACATTCACTGCCGATGACGATACCCAGTTCGGCCTCGAACTTCACCCTTCCGGCAAAACCGGGCGGACGCCTTATAGCTTGTCGGTGGGCGGACAGGGAGCCAGCCAGTTTCACGAAAAAAAGCGGGAAATCCGGGATCAGGGTTCCCTCGGCCCGTTGACGCTCGTGAAAATTGTTCCACAGGCCCAGGAACTGACGCGGTTCGACCGGGGGCAGCCAGCTTGCGTCGGATACACCGACCTCGGTGCCACTTGGGGTCGGGTCGTCGAACAGGCAGCCCTCGTAGAGCATGACACGGTCACCTTCGACACGCCCGAGCCGCGGCCTGCCGTCGACTTCGACCCTGCACCAGCAAATTCCGCCCACCGCTTCTTGCATCTAGGTAACCACATCCGGCGCGGCGCGGCCGGTCCTGCTTTCTATCCCGGCGAGATTGTTAGCGGTCGCGATCAGCGACGCAAGCGCAGCCTGTGTCTCCATCTGCTGTCTGGCAGGGTCGGGCTCGAAGGATTCGAGGTAAAGCCGCAGGGTGGCCCCGACGGTCCCCGTACCAGACAGCCGGAATACGATCCGCGCGCCGTCGGAAAAACCGATCCGGATACCCTGGCGTTCGCTGACGGACCCGTCAATAGGGTCGGTGTAGCTGAAGTCGTCGGCATAGCTGACCTCCATGCCGTCCAGGAGGGTGCCCGGCAAGTGCGGAAGACGCTTACGCAGTGCATCCATCAGCTCGTCGGCATCCTTGCTGTTGACCCCCTCATAGTCGTGACGGGTGTAATAGTTGCGTCCGTACTGCCGCCAATGATCGATCACGATATCGGCAACCGACTGACCGCGGCCGGCAATGACGTTGAGCCAGGCGAGCACTGCCCAAAGTCCGTCCTTTTCACGCACGTGATCGGATCCGGTGCCAAAGCTCTCCTCGCCGCAGAAGGCGATGCGCCCTGCGTCGAGAAGATTGCCGAAGAACTTCCAGCCGGTGGGCGTCTCGAAGCACTCGATACCCAGTGCCCGTGCGACCCGGTCGACGGCCTGGCTGGTGGGCATGGAACGCGCCACACCGGGGATGCCCTGTCGATGTGCCGGGATCAGGGTGGCGTTGGCGGCGAGGACCGCGAGGCTGTCGCTGGGGGTGACGAAGAAATCGTGCCCAAGGATCATGTTGCGATCGCCGTCGCCATCGGAGGCGGCGGCGAAATCGACGCCCTCCGGCCCCTGAGTCATGGCAACGAGGTCCGCGGCATGAACGAGATTCGGGTCGGGGTGGTGTCCGCCAAAATCCTCCAGGGGTATGCCGTTGATCACGGTGCCCTGGGGCGCCCCCAGCATCTGCTCGAGGATGCGCGTCGCGTAGGGCCCGGTGATCGCATGCATGGCGTCGAAACGCATGCGGAAGCCACTGGCCAGCATTGCCCTGATGGCATCGAAGTCGAAGATGCCTGTCATCAGTTCGGCATAGTCGGCGACCGGGTCAATGACCTCGATCTGCATGTCGTCGAGTTGGTGGTTGCCGATGACATCGAGCGCGACATCTTCGCTGTTCATGCTGCGATAATTTGAAATCTCGAGGGTGCGGGCGAACATGGCCTCGGTTACCTTCTCCGGTGCCGGGCCGCCATTCGCCATGTTGTACTTGATCCCGAAGTCGCCGTCGGGTCCGCCCGGGTTGTGGCTGGCCGACAGGATCAGGCCCCCGGCGGCACCATGTTTGCGGATCACGCAGGAGGCTGCCGGTGTGGACAGCAGGCCGCCCTGGCCGACCAGCACGCGGGCCACGCGATTGGCTGCCGCCATTCTGAGAATGATCTGGATGGCCTCACGATTGTAAAATCGGCCGTCGCCACCCAGCACCAGGGTCCCGCCATCGAGCTCGAGCTGGGTGTCGAACACCGCCTGGACGAAGTTCTTCAGGTAGTTTCCCTGGCGGAAGACCTCGACCCGCTTGCGCAGGCCGGAAGTTCCGGGACGTTGATCTTTGAAGGGATGGGTGGAATAGGTGGTAAATGACATGTTTCGAAGGTCCTGCAGTACGTGGGGCAGATTTTTACCACAGCCAACCCTTGAAATCCCGCCTAAACGCCCTCATGTGGCGTCCCCAGTGAAAAAATTCCGGAGGAATGCCGAACAATGACCGCAGCAGCGCAGAAGGAAACCCTGGATTTCCAGGCCGAAGTCAGCCAGGTGCTGAACCTGGTAATCCGCTCACTCTATTCGAATAAGGAGATCTTCCTGCGGGAACTGATCTCGAATGCGTCGGATGCGGCGGAAAAGCTGCGCTTCGAGGCGCTGAGCAACGATGGACTTTACGAAGGTGATACCGGGCTGCGGATCCGGGTTGCGGTGGATCGTGACGCTGGCACGGTCAGCATCGTGGACAACGGTATCGGCATGAGCCGACAGGAGGTCAGTGAGACGATCGGCACGATCGCCAGCTCCGGGACCAGGAAATTCATCGAGAAGATGTCTGGCGACAAGGCCAAGGACAGCCAGCTGATCGGGCAGTTTGGGGTTGGTTTCTATTCCGCATTCATCGTCGCCGACAAGGTCACGCTGACGACGCGCCGGGCCGGCATGCAGGCCAACGAGGGGGTGCGCTGGGAATCCAACGGTGAGGGGACCTATACGCTCGAAAACGTCGAGCGCGCTGAGCGCGGCACAGAGATTGTTCTGCACCTGCGCGAAGACGAAAAGGAATTCCTCGATGCCTGGCGACTGCGCGGCATCATCAGCAAATTCTCCGACCATGTGGCCATTCCGGTGGAAATGCTCAAACCGGCCGAGCCGGCCGCGGAAGGCGAGGAAGAGAAGGCTCAGGAAGAGGAATGGGAACAGGTCAACAGGGGTACCGCGCTGTGGATGCGCAATAAGTCCGATATCACGGACGAGGAATACCACGAGTTCTACAAGAACACCTGCCACGATTTCCAGGACCCGCTGATCTGGGCGCACAACCGCGTCGAGGGCACCAACGAGTACACCTCGCTGCTGTTCGTCCCATCACGCGCACCCTTCGACATGTGGGAGCGAGAACAGAAGCATGGCGTGAAGCTTTTCGCGCGACGTGTCTTCATCATGGACGAAGCCGACAAGCTGATGCCCCATTACCTGCGTTTCGTCAAGGGCGTAGTCGATTCCGACGACCTCCCGCTCAACGTCTCGCGTGAACTCCTTCAGCACAACAAGAAGATCGACAGCATCCGCGGTGCCAACGTCAAGCGCGTGCTGGGTCTGCTGGAGAAGCTCGCCAAGGATGACGTGGAAAAGTACCAGTCATTCTGGAACGAGTTTGGCAATGTGCTCAAGGAGGGGCCGGCCGAGGACCACGGCAACCGCGAGAAGATCGGTGGCCTGCTGCGGTTCGCCTCGACCCGGTCCGAGGGCGATGCGCAGACGGTCTCGCTCGACCAGTACATCGAGCGCATGGCCGAAAAGCAGGAAAAGATCTACTACATCACCGCGGACACCCTCTCGGCCGCACGCAACAGTCCGCATCTCGAGGTATTCAAAAAGAAGGATATCGAGGTGCTGTTGCTGGCCGATCGGGTCGACGAGTGGCTGGTGTCGCATTTCACCGACTACAAGGGCAAGCATCTGCAGTCGGTGGCCAAGGGCGAGCTGGATCTGGGTGAACTCGAGGACAAGGAAGACAAGGAAAAGGTCGAAAAGGCCACTGAGGAGCACAAGCACCTGATCGAGCGGGTCAAGACCGCGCTGGGTGAGGCGGTGAAGGAGGTGCGTGTATCCAGTCGCCTGACCGAGTCGCCGGCCTGCCTGGTGGTCGACCACTACGATATGAGCCAGAACCTGGCCAGGGTGCTCAAGCAGATGGGCCAGGATGCTCCGATGCCGATCCCGATCATCGAGATAAACCTCGAACACCCGCTGGTGCAGCGCATGGACGGCGAGGCGGACGAGGACAAGTTCGGTGAGCTGGCGAAACTGGTATTCGATCAGGCGCTGCTCGCCGAGGGCGGCCAGCTCGAAGACCCGGCGGGCTTCGTGCATCGCCTGAACCGGTTGATGCTGGACATGTCCGCCTGATCACTTGGGACGCAGAGGTCGCAGAGATCGCGGAGTTTTTTGTTTAGACGGATGGTTTTGAAAAACCTTCGGCGCCGTTGGTGCTGTCAGGGGTGGTCGGTGTGGGCCTCCCCAAGCAATCAGCCAAGCAAAAAGCCCTGAAGTTTTTTGTTGATCTCTGTCCCCCTGTGTGTCTCTGCGATCTCTGAGCGCGAAATACACGGACATTATCAAGCGTTGCGCACCGGGTTGCTCAGGGTGCCGATACCGTCGATGCTGATCTCGATGACGTCGCCTTCGGCGAGATAGACCGGCGGTTTGCGCGCAAAGCCCACACCCTCCGGGGTGCCGGTCAGGATGACCGTGCCGGGGGATAGGGTGGTGTCGCGGCTGATGAAGGCGATCAGTTCGGCGACCGAAAAGATCATGTCGGCCGTGTTGCTCGATTGCATGGTCTGGCCGTTGAGCACCGAGCGGATCGCCAGGTCCTGCGGATCCGGCACCTCGTCGGTGGTCACCAGCACGGGACCGAGCGGACAGAAGGTGTCGAAGCTCTTGCCGCGTATCCATTGCCCTCCACCGGCCTGTTTCTGCCAACGTCTGGCCGAGACGTCATTGGCGCAGGTATAAGCGAACACGTGATCGAGTGCCCGGTCGACCGTGACGTTGCGCGCCGTAGTGCCGATGATAACGGCCAGCTCGGCCTCATAGTCGACCTCGGGCCCATGTTCGCAGGCAGCCGGCAACAGGATGGGGCTCCCGGGGTTGCAGACAGCGGTACTCGGCTTCATGAACAAAACCGGGTGTTCCGGTATCGGGGCGCCGGTCTCGGCTGCATGCGCGCGGTAGTTGAGGCCGACGCAGTAGATGTCAGTCGGTCGCAGGGGAGCCAGCCAGGTTCTCACCGCCACAACATCGTCGCCACGCCGGAGTCCGGTAAGCGGCTCGTCCCCCTCGAGTACGCGTCCGTTTGCCTGGTCGATTGGTTCGACCCATCGGGTTCGGCCGAGGTCGTCGATGCAGCGGGCGATCTTCATGTCATTTCTCCTTCGTGCAGGCCGGCTCCTGGCAGTGGTCGGATTCCGGGAACGAACGGGATTGTCGATCAAACCGAAAGGATTGGACACAACCTGGCGATCATCGGCAGCAGTGCGCGTCTTTCACGCGTTGGCTTCGCGGTTTTATCTGCTTCAGTTTCGGGCCGATCTTGACGATATCTGTTGGAGAACGAAAAGTGTCAGTCCCGAGGTGCAATGTCCAACATCCAGAGCATTCTGTCCGATCCGCTGCTGATCGAGGCGGGCATTGCCGAGCGCTGCCAATATGAAGAGGGGGATGCAATCATCGTCGAGGGGTCCAGCGACCGCAGCATCTACCTCATCGAAAGCGGTGCTGTACGCGTGAGCGGCAGGGTCGAACTGGAGGATCGGCGCCACATCCAGCCCGGCCTGTGCGATCTCGGTGTGGGGGAGATCTTCGGCGAGCTCAGCCTGTTCGAGTCGGGGCCGCGCACTGCATCTGTGGCGGCGATCGAGCCCTGCGATCTGCTGGTTTTCGACGCCGAGGCGCTGGCGGAGCATTTTGATCGGCATCCCGAGAGCGGCTACCTGGTTCTGAAGTCATTGTTTTCGCTGCTCAACGGCCGCCTGCGCCAGGCCGACCGACGGCTGGAGTTTCTGTTTGCCTGGGGATTGAAGGCACACGGTATCGACGAGCATCTCTGATCTGCTGCGCCATCCTCTTGCCCGCTATGGGCGAAACAGGTTTGTCTATCAGTGAACACTGATAAAGCCCCTGAATCTGCCTATTCACAGGCTCGACTGGAGGCCCCTGCCGCGCATGTGGCAGACTCCGGGTCCGGAAAACACTGTCAAACACGGTAGGGAGCAGACTCATGCGCGTTATTCTTCTCGGCGGCCCAGGTGCCGGCAAAGGAACTCAGGCCAACTACATCAAGGAACGCTACGGTATCCCGCAGATCTCCACGGGTGACATGCTGCGTGCACACGTCAAGTCCGGCAGTGAACTCGGGGTGGCGGCGAAAAAGATCATGGACGAGGGCGGGCTGGTTTCCGACGACATCATCATGGGCATGGTCAAGGAGCGCATAAAGGAAGACGATTGCAAGGCCGGCTACCTCTTTGACGGCTTCCCGCGCACCATCCCGCAGGCCGAGGCGCTGAAAGTCGCCGGTGTGGCGATTGATGCGGTGGTCGAAATCGACGTCCCCGACGAGGAGATCATCCGGCGCATGTCTGGGCGCCGTGTCCATCTGGCCTCGGGCCGGACCTACCACGTGGTGTTCAATCCGCCCAAACAGGAGGGCAAGGACGACGCGACGGGTGAGCCGCTGATTCAGCGTGACGATGACCAGGAAGACACGGTCAAAGCGCGTCTGAAGGTCTACCATGACCAGACCGAGCCGCTGATCAGCTTCTACGGCCGCGAAGCCGAAGCCGGCAACTGCAAGTACGTCAAGATCAATGGTGTCGGCAGTGTCGATGATATCCGCGAAGGGATCTTCGCCGGCCTGGGCTGAACAGGATTCACACCCCTTTGTTGTTGAGCATTGGCCCGGATTTCCGGGCCTTTTCTTGCCTGCCTTGGGAGCGCCGCTGTGGTAAACTTCGAGCTTGATCAAGCCATATTTTTCGGAGGCCGGCATGGCTGTCGTCGAACTGACGAAAGACAACTTTGAAGAGGTTGTCACCAACAACGAATTCGTGATCGTGGATTTCTGGGCGCCCTGGTGCGGCCCCTGTCGGTCCTTTGCCCCGACCTACGAAAAGGTGTCCGAAGACCACCCCGATGTGGTGTTTGCCAAGGTGAACACCGAAGACGAGCAGGAGATTGCCGGCCACTTCCAAATTCGCTCGATACCCACCCTGATGATCTTCCGCGACAAGATCATCATCTTCAGCGAGGCCGGTGCGCTACCCGAATCCGGCTTCCGCGAGCTCGTGACGAAGGCCGGCGAACTGGACATGGACGAGGTCCGCCGCCAGGTTGCTGAACAGACACCGGATCAGGGTCAGGCCTGAAGAATCGGGCAGCCTTGGTCGATTACAGGGCTGAGATTCCTCCCCCCGCGAGAACTCGCTTTCCGATCAAATTCGGCGGCTATACTGGTATCTGGCATTTTCCAGGCGGGGTCATGCAGGTTCACGATAACGCACAGTTGCAGAAATGGCTGGACAGGACGCCCTCGGTTGGCGACTTGCTGTCCTTGTGTGAAGAAAACTATCGCCACCTGCACATCCTGGTGCCACAGATACGGCGCCTGCAGGGGAGCCATTGTTCGTGCCGTCCAGACCACCAGGATCTGCACCTCACCATCATCGAGCAGACGCCTTACACCACCCTGATCCGCCTGACCTACCGGTTCGCGGACTCGGTGGGTGGCTCGCCCGACCCGGATGCCCTGTTGCGTGTCTACCACGACGCCCGGCAGGTGGAGGTGGAGGACCTGCGTCAGCATACCCTGCCCACACACAGGCTTTACGAGGCCCCCGGCCTGCTGAACAAATGGCGTCTGAATCTGTTCGTTTCCAAATGGCTTACGTTCTGTATCAGCCAGGGACACCTGTTCGTCGTCGATATCACCGCGTTGCATGAGCCCGCCTGCGATCTTTCCTGAGTTTTAAAAAGCCCGTGTACGCGGGGTTTTATCTCACTTTTGTCACGAGATTTCTGCTCTCCATGCGGCACCCTGTGGCCGCTCCATCACGGATTGTCTAGGTCAATGTGGACGCGATCTGGTCAAAATAGAACTTGACCATTTTGCTTGGTTACTGCTAACTTCTTACCTGAGCAAATTACTAGGTAATTGCACGAGAGTGCAGGATTAAAGAGGAAAGCGATCATGAGACTCTCAACCAAAGGCCGTTATGCCGTTACTGCGATGCTGGACCTGGCACTGAATGGTACCCAGGGTCCCGTTACGCTGGCCGATATCTCCGAGAATCAGGGGATATCCCTTTCTTACCTCGAACAGTTGTTCGCCGCACTGCGCAGCAAGAACCTGGTGCGCGGCGTGCGTGGGCCGGGTGGTGGTTACTATCTCGGCCGCGACGCGAGCGAGATCTCGATCGCCAATATCATCTGCGCGGTCGACGAGTGGGTGGAGTTCACCCGCTGCAAGGGGCGTCAGAACTGTCACGATGGTCAGCGCTGCCTGACACACAGCTTGTGGGATGACCTCAGTCAGCAGATATTCGATTTCCTCGGCGATATCAGCCTGCAGGATCTGGTCCAGCGTGGCGAGATTCGCGAGGCGGCACGACGGGAGAAGAAGGCCGCATCGCAGGTCGTGGGTCTCAAAAACCAGGCGGCCTGACATTCGGTTCCCTGACAGTCGGAATTTCCGAACCGACCGGACAGCCCAGTGACGGCACCGAGCTGGTGCCCTTGCGGATGAGGTTTATCAAATGGCTTACAGTGACAAGGTTATCGACCACTACGAAAATCCACGCAACGTCGGTGTGCTGGACAAGGATTCCTCCAGAGTCGGCACCGGCATGGTGGGTGCCCCGGCCTGCGGTGACGTGATGCGTCTGCAGATCCAGGTCAACGACAATGGCGTTATCGAAGATGCCAAGTTCAAGACCTACGGTTGCGGCTCGGCGATTGCCTCTAGCTCGCTTTTAACGGAGTGGGTAAAGGGCAAGACCCTGGACGAGGCTTGTCAGATCAAGAATTCGCAGATCGCCGAAGAACTGGCCTTGCCGCCGGTCAAGGTGCATTGCTCGGTGTTGGCCGAAGATGCGATCAAGGCCGCGATCGCCGATCTGCAGTCCAAGCAGGACGCGAGCCGGGATCAAGCGTTATCGTCAGCCTCAGCGGCCTGATTCTTTTCCGCATCCATTGCGCCTGCCGCGGTGGGCAGGCGCAGTATGGCGCGTGTCCCGTTTTCCTCATCTGACACGAGTTCGATTTCCCCGCCATGTGCGTCGACGATGCGTTGCACGATTGGCAGCCCCAACCCCGTGCCGCGGTTCTTGGATGTGTAGAACGGTTCGAATACCCGCTCCAGCATCTTCTGTGGGATGACCGGCCCCTGGTTGGCGATCTCCACCTCGACCCATCCGGCACCTGAGGGCCTGCAACGGATCCGAACCGGCGAGCCGACCGGAGACGCCTGCTGAGCATTGCGTACCAGGTTGATCAGGACCTGGCGGATTCGGTCCCTGTCCGCAGGGACCAGGGGGCAGGGTGCGGATCGGATCTCGATACCCTCCTGGTCTTCGGACTCTGTCGCGATCGTTTCGGCCAGGAGTTCGACCAGGTCCTGTGGTTCGCGGTCCAGCGTTAGCGGTTTGGCATATAGCAGTATGTCCGCAAGCAGTCGTTCGAGCCTCGCCACTTCGGCACTGGCGAGTTCGACCCGTTTGCCGGCCCCCGGCGGCAACGCCTCGAGCCCGCGGATGTGTTCAAGGGCGAGGCTGATGGTGGCCAGGGGGTTGCGAATTTCATGCACGATGCCGGAGGCAAACTGTCCGATGTTGGCGAGCCGGGTATTCTCGACCAGCTGGATGGTGCGACCCAGGCTGATGCCGACCAGCACCCCCAGATTGCGCAGTAACGCCAGATGTTCGCTACGGAAATTGCTGGGGTAACGGCTGGCGAACACCGCAACCCCCTGGACCGCCTGGCCATTGCCGATTGGCAGGAAGATGGCATCGCGCCGGCCCAGTTCTGACAGGCGGCGGAGGAATACGTACGACTCGGATAAGGCGGCAATCTCCTTGACATCCGAGATGTGTAGCGGCGCGCGGTTTCTTATGCACTCTTCGAGCAAGGTCTTGTCCGGCTCGAAGCTGAGCTGACCGATCGGGTCGGGCTTGCCGTCGCTGAATGCCTTTTGCAGATGGATGCGCCCGTCTGCGCCGATCACCAGCACGCCGATCCAGTCTACCGGGATCAGTGATGGCAGGGTTTCCGCCAGCACCCGCAGAGTACCCTCGAGGTCGGCGCCCTGTTCCAGCCGGGTCAACAGCTGCCGAAGGGTGTCCATGCGATCCGAAAGGCGGTTAAAGGAGCTTACAAGCCAGCCTATCTCGTTTTCCCGGTCGATCGGCACACGATAGGAAAAATCGCCGTTCGCAACCTGGTTGAAGCCTTCCACTGCGACCGCCAGCGGGGTGAGTACGCGACGATAGAACCAAATGGCAATACCGATCGATACGATCAGCGCGGCCACCAGCAGCAGGCGGTTGACCAGGTTGGCCTTGGCCGCACGTGCTGCGACATCGCCTTGCAGTGTCGTCAGCAGGGTGTCTGATATTTGCTCCAGGATGGCGTCCTGCTTGCCAATCCACTCGGCGGCCCATTCCAGCCTGGGCTCCTGGAGATCCGGGCCGATGTGTTCATCCAGTTGTTCGGAGAATTTCTCCCATGCAGCCGCGAGTCTGCGTGCCACTGCCTGGGATTGCCTGGGTAGATGCGGCTTCATCGCCATGGGTTCACCGGTCAGGCTCCGGTCGAACTGGTTTTCGGCAAACGCCGTGATGATCTGCGCCAACTCGGCCCTGGTCTTTTTCAGGTCCTCGAAGTAGAGCGCCAAGTCGCGGTTGTAGCTGGCATAGTTGCGTGGCGCATTCTCCCGATAACGCATCGCCTGCAGTGTGAAATGCTGCTCGTAGAACTGAAGCCGGCCGGCCAGTTGCACCAGGATGCTGTCACTGTGCTGCTGATCGATTACATGCAGGGAGTAAAGGGTCGAGCTCGCAAACAGGGCCGTCAGCAAGGCGATCGCGAGGCTGATCTGCAGTTTGAGCGAGTGCCTTAGTCTGGGCAATGTCTGGGCTCCGGGGGAGTGGCGGCTATCTGGCAGGAGAATGCAACTGGCCCACCAGGCGATCGAATCTGTGTGAGATTATATTAAACCGCCCGACGGCGACTCCTGTTTCACGCGCCTGATGGTGTCCGATGGGCATCGAGGCATCATTGCGGGATACAGCGGTATCGGCGGGTCGAACAGAACTTTCGGGGACACGGGATATGCAGTATCCGCAACAGAAAGAATTGCTTACCCTGCGCGATTGGGTACGTTGGGGCGCCAGCAGGTTCACTGAGGCCGGCCTGTTCTTCGGTCATGGGACCGACAACGCCCTGGACGAGGCCCTGTCTCTGGTCTTGCACGCGCTGCATCTTGGGCACGATCTGCCCGCTGACTACCTGGCCGCCAGGGTGACCTCAGAGGAGGTGGGATCGATCCTGGAGTTGTTCCATGAGCGGGTCGATCGTCGGGTGCCTGCCGCCTACCTGATCGGCGAGGCGAGGTTTGCCGGGCTCGATTTCTACGTGGACGAGAACGTCCTGATACCTCGTTCACCCATCGCCGAGCTGATTGAAGAGGGGTTCGCGCCCTGGCTGGATGGCGACCACGTGGGCAGCGTGCTTGACCTTTGCTGCGGCAGCGGCTGCATCGGGGTCGCCTGTGCCTATGCCTTTCCACAGGTCCTGGTCGACCTCAGCGATATCTCACCCGCGGCCCTGGATGTCGCCACGCGCAATGTCGAGCGGCATCAGCTTGAGCAGCGGGTTCGGACACTGCGCGCGGACGTCTACGAGGGCCTGGATGGCGAGCGCTACGACCTGATCGTAAGCAACCCCCCCTATGTGAGCAGCGCGGAGATGGCGACGCTGCCGGAAGAGTACCGGCATGAGCCGGAGCTCGGCCTGGACGCCGGTGACGACGGTATGGACGTCGTTGCGCGCATCCTGCGTGGGGGGGCGGACTATCTGCGCCCGGGTGGTATCATGGTTGTCGAGGTGGGAGCCAGCGCAGACCTTTTGATGGCGCGCTACCCGGATGTGCCTTTTCTCTGGCTGGATTTCGAGCGCGGGGGTGACGGCGTGTTTCTTCTCACCGCCGAACAGCTGGATGAGTTTCGCGAGAGTTTCGAGGAGGGCGGGGCATGAGTCTGCGCAGGGCGCGTAGCGCCGAAGAGTATGCCGATTGGGTCAAGAACGCGATGTTTGAGGTTGGTGACCTCAAGGACTGCCTCTTGTACGAGAGCGAAGACCTGCAGCGTTTCCCGGCCTATATCGAACCAATCGAGGAAGGCGTAAAGCAAATCTACGATGCGATGGTCGCTGGAACCTACCAGTTTGGTCGTGAAGACCTTATGTTCATGGAGGTATTGCGTCGACATGAGCATCAGGTGCCGTTCCATTCGCTGTTGAAACAGATCAACGAAACGCACCGAAAAGGCCTGGATGTCCCGGAAGAAGGCTGACAGGCTTTTTGGCGTGTTTTTGCCCGCTCAGGGCAGGAGTCAGCAATAATGTCGAGTATGCAACAGACACTCGTTCTCGATCAGGAGCTGATCGGCCGCTACGATCAATCCGGCCCGCGCTACACCTCGTACCCGACGGCAGTGCAGTTCCACGAGGGTTTCGGGCCTGAGCAGTACCGCGCTGCCGCGCTGGCGAGCAACGCCAGTGGGCGTCCGCTTTCACTCTATTTTCACATCCCGTTCTGCGACACGGTGTGTTTTTATTGCGCCTGCAACAAAATCGCGACCAAGGACCGCACGCGTGCCCAGCCCTATCTGGATCGTGTGTATCGCGAGATGGCGCTGCAGGGTGAGCTGTTCGACAGCAGCCGCCCGGTGGAGCAGTTGCACTGGGGTGGTGGCACGCCCACTTTCATCAGCGCTGATCAGATGCGCGAACTCATGTCCGTCACCGGCCAACATTTCCAGTTGCTGGATGATGACAGTGGTGAATACTCGATCGAGATCGACCCGCGCGAGGTGACCGAGGAAACCATTGGCCTGTTGCGCGAGATCGGTTTTAACCGAATGAGCCTCGGTCTTCAGGATCTGGATCCCGGGGTGCAGAAGGCAGTCAATCGCATCCAGACGGCAGAGCAGACCTTTGGCGCGCTCAAGGCGGCGCGCCGCGAGGGCTTTCGTTCGATCAGCATGGACCTGATCTACGGGCTGCCGTTGCAGACCGCCGATTCTTTTGTCGCCACCTTGAACCGGGTGCTGGAGGCCGAGCCGGACAGGTTGTCGGTGTTCAACTACGCGCACCTGCCGGAGATCTTCAAGCCGCAGCGTCGGATCAACGAGGGCGAATTGCCCTCCGCAGACCAGAAGCTAGAGATCCTGCAAAAGATCGGAGAACACCTCGCCGGCGCCGGCTATGTTTACATTGGTATGGATCACTTCGCGCGTCCGGACGACGAACTTGCGGTCGCGCAGCGCGAAGGCTATCTGTACCGCAATTTCCAGGGCTACTCCACACATGCCCATTGCGACTTGGTGGCCCTGGGAGTGACCTCGATCGGGATGATCGGGAATACCTATGCGCAAAACATGCGCACCCTGGACGATTACTATGCCCGGATCGACGCCGGTGAGCTGGCGATTTTCCGTGGCATCGAGTTGAGTCGGGACGACGAACTGCGGCGTGCCGTGATCACCCAGCTGATCTGCAATTTCGCCCTGGACATGGACAGCGTTGCCCGCGACTGGGATATCCGCTTCCAGGACTATTTCTCCGCCGAACTCGAACGACTCGACAGGATGTCGCAGGACGGCCTGGTCAGTATCGAGGGCAACGATATAAGGGTCCTCCCCGCCGGGCGGCTGCTGATCCGCAATATCTGCATGGTGTTCGACCGCTATCTGGGTGCGGAAGGGCAGACCGCTCGTTTTTCCAAGGTGATCTGAGCGACCTGGCCGGCTGCTTTTTGCCGGTCTGAATCAGAAACAGGGGTATAGCGGTCTGGCGCCAAGTTCCGTTCCGAACCAAATTCCCACTCCGCCCGTGGCCTGTCGTTGATTCAGGATTGTTTCGGCCGCCCCCCCTGTCTTGTATACTGCGCGATTCGCAACCGGACAGGCGAGAGTGGCGGAACTGGTAGACGCGCTGGATTTAGGTTCCAGTGGGGCAACCCGTGAGAGTTCGAGTCTCTCCTTTCGCACCAATTTGTCCCGGGATGCCGACTTGTTGACCGGCCCGTGCCGGGCATCATAAATCGATGAAAATCAACGGGCAGTACAGGCTGCCAGGGTGAATTGGAATGCAAGTTTCTTTGGAATCGGGCGAGGGCCTCGAGAGGCGTCTCTTGGTTGATCTGCCGGCCGAGCGCGTAGAAGCCGAGATGGACAAAAAGCTCAAGGACCTGGCGCGGCATGTGCGGTTGGACGGGTTCCGTCCGGGCAAGGTGCCGATGCGCACTATCAAGCAGCGTTTTGGTGACCAGGTGCGCCAGGAGACCTACGGAACCCTGATCCAGGAGACCCTGTACGAGGCAGCCAGCGAGCACAAGTTGATGCCCGCCGGCGAGCCGCAGATCGAGTTGCGTGAGGCCGCGGAGCAGGGCGGCCTGGGTTACACGGCGATCTTCGAGGTGATGCCTGAAGTGAAGGTTGGTGATCTCAGCGGGCAATCGCTCAGTCGCCCGGTCGCACAGGTCCTCGAGTCCGATATCGACGCCATGATCGATAAACTGCGCAAGCAGCGTACCGTCTGGAACGAAGTCGATCGGGGTGCGCAGGACGGTGACACGGTCCACATGGATTTCAAGGGCAAGGTCGACGGCGAGTTGTTCGAAGGTGGTTCGGCGGAAAATGCCCCCCTGGTCCTGGGTTCGGGTTCCATGATCGAGGGTTTCGAATCCGGCCTGCTGGGCGCGAAAGCCGGCGATGAGCGCACCCTCGAGGTCAAGTTTCCAGACGATTACCGGGCAGAACACCTGGCGGGCAAGGATGCGACCTTTGATGTCAAGGTACTCAAGGTTGCCGAGCCGCAGTTGCCGGAACTGGATGAGAACTTCGTCAAGGCCTTCGGCGTCGAAGACGGCACCATCGAGAGCATGCGGTCGGACATCTCCAAGAACATGCGGCATGAGTTGAAAAAGAAGCTCGACAGCATCACAAAGGAACGGGTAATGGACGTTCTGATTGCCGCCAATCCCATGGATATCCCGAAGGCGATGGTTGCGAACGAAGCCGAGCGGATGAAGCAGCAGATGCTGCAGGATATGGAACAACGCGGCCAGAGCAGCAGCATGGATCTGCCGGCCAGCATCTTTGAGAGTCAGGCGACCCGGCGTGTCCACTTGGGCCTGCTGGTGTCCGAGATCATGAGTGCGCAGCAGTTCAAGGCCGAGGAGGATCAACTGCGCGAGACCATCGCCGAGTTTGCGGAGTCCTACGAGGACCCGCAGGAAGTTATCGACTACTACCTTCAGGACAAGAATGCACGCGCGGGTATCGAGAACCTGGTGCTCGAGAATCATGTTGTCGAGTGGGTGCTTGGTCAGGTCAAGTTGGCCGATGAGGAAAAGGCGTTTTCCGAGGTAATGGATAACACGGCATAAAGCAGGCTTGCCCGGCCGGAATTTTGAGGGTAGCTTCAAGTAAACCCAGCAACACCCGATAAGCAGGAAATGAATCAATTGGAACCGATGAGTCTCGGCCTGGTGCCGATGGTGGTAGAGCAGAGTGCGCGGGGTGAACGTGCCTATGACATCTACTCAAGGCTTCTCAAGGAGCGCGTAATCTTCTGTGTCGGCCCGGTCGAGGACCATATGGCCAACCTGATCGTGGCACAGTTACTGTTCCTCGAGTCGGAAAATCCCGACAAGGACATCCACCTATACATTAATTCACCCGGTGGTTCTGTGACCGCCGGGCTCGCGATATACGACACCATGCAGTTCATCCGCTCGCACGTCACCACGATGTGCATCGGTCAGGCTGCCAGCATGGGCGCATTGCTTCTGGCCGGGGGCGAGGCAGGCAAGCGTTACGCATTGCCGCATTCCAGGATCATGATCCACCAGCCGCTGGGTGGTTTTCAGGGCCAGGCGACGGACATCGAGATCCACGCCAGGGAAATCCTGCTGATCCGTGAAAAACTCAACAAGATACTCGCACACCACACCGGACAGGACCTGGAGCAGATCGGCCTGGATACCGATCGCGACAATTTTATGAGTGCTGAGCAGTCGGTTGCCTACGGGCTGATCGACCAGGTGCTGGACAAGCGGCCTGTCGCCGAAGTCTGATGATCTAAAAGCCACGCAGACAGGGTGGCTTGTTATCCGAAGACATTTGGATATTATGAAACTTGGCAGGACGCGCGTGACTGCCCGTGCCGGAGTCTACGGTTACGGGGTGGCGCAGAAGAAAGGCGGACGAATATGAGCGACGATAAAAAGCATGGCAAGGGCGAGGACGGCAAGCTGCTGTATTGCTCGTTCTGTGGCAAGAGTCAGCACGAGGTGCGCAAGCTGATCGCGGGCCCATCTGTCTTCATATGCGATGAATGTGTAGAACTTTGCAACGATATCATCCGCGAAGAAATGCAGGAAAGCGTTGCCCAGTCGTCCGACAAGCTGCCAGTCCCACAGGAAATCAACGCCGCGCTGGATCAGTACGTCATCGGCCAGACTCGCGCCAAAAGGGTGCTTTCTGTCGCTGTGTACAACCACTACAAGCGCCTTGAGGCGAAAGGCAAAAAGGACGACGTCGAGATATCGAAGAGCAATATCCTGCTCATCGGTCCGACCGGCTCGGGAAAGACCCTCCTGGCCGAGACCCTGGCGCGGCTGTTGAACGTGCCGTTCACCATCGCGGATGCAACCACGCTGACTGAGGCGGGTTATGTTGGTGAGGATGTTGAAAACATCATCCAGAAGCTCTTGCAGAAATGCGATTACGATGTAGACAAAGCGCAGACCGGCATCGTCTACATCGACGAGATCGACAAGATTTCGCGCAAGTCCGACAATCCCTCGATCACACGTGACGTCTCCGGCGAAGGCGTGCAGCAGGCCCTGTTGAAGCTTATAGAGGGGACCATTGCCTCGGTGCCGCCGCAAGGTGGGCGCAAGCACCCACAGCAGGAGTTTCTGCAGGTGGACACGTCCAGTGTACTTTTCATCGTCGGTGGCGCCTTCTCGGGTTTGGACAAGGTCATCCGCGATCGCTCCGAGAAGGGAGGCATCGGCTTCTCGGCCGAGGTCCGCAGCAAAGAGGATCAGCGCAAGATCGGTGAGATCCTGAGCCACGTCGAACCCGAGGACCTGATCCGGTTCGGCCTGATCCCGGAATTTGTCGGCCGCCTGCCGGTCGTGGCGACGCTCGAGGAATTGGACGAGGATGCGCTGGTGAAAATTCTCACCGAACCGCGCAATGCGCTGATCAAACAATACCAGCGGCTGCTGGAGATGGAGGGTGCCGAACTGGAAGTTCGCGAAGATGCCCTGCGTGCGATCGCCCGCAAGGCGATGGAGCGCAAGACCGGTGCGCGTGGCCTGCGGACCATTCTCGAACAGGTCCTGCTCGACACCATGTACGATCTGCCGTCACTCGATGATGCCACCAAGGTGGTCGTGGACGAGGGCGTGATCAATGGTGAATCTGCCCCTTACATCATCTTTGGCGGCTCTGAACCGCGTCAGATTGCCGCCTCCGACTGACCGTCCGGTTAGCGATCTCTCGTGGAGGAGAACCCTGCCGGAATGAGCGGCGGCCACGGCGCTGCGGTTTCCCACCCTGATTGCCGGTTCAATTGCGTACCGGCAGGTATCCGACGTTAGCGGGTTGGTCCCCGATTTCCCTGTCTGTTTACGGATGCCGTCCCGATTCCGGTATTACGCAGCTTTTGCCGGTTGATTTATCCGACATGAGCCCGCATCTTTACGCGACGAAGAGACTTTTTGGCGCCCGGTAGCGGGTTTGCCAGTTTAATGCCGCACCCGCTGCGGCGACGGAGGATCCCGATGGGACAGGAAGATACAGCAGTAATTGTGCGAGACGAGCAGCCTGGTGCTGTCCCGGTGCTTCCGCTCCGCGATGTCGTCGTGTATCCGCACATGGTGATCCCGCTCTTTGTGGGCCGGGAGAAATCGATAAAGGCGCTGGATGCCGCCATGGCGGACAACAAGCAGATTCTCCTGGTCGCGCAGAAGAGTGCAGAAGTGGACGAGCCGCAGCCGGCCGATATGTACGAGATCGGGACCCTGGCCAGCATCCTGCAGCTGCTGAAACTCCCTGACGGCACTGTCAAGGTGCTGGTGGAGGGTGGTGAGCGTGCTGCGATAACCGGCATGGCAGCGGTCGAGGATTACTTCACGGCCGATATCGAGCCGGCCGGTGATGTCATCGAATTGCCCGAGCGGGAAATGGAAGTGCTGATGCGCTCCGCCACCGCGCTTTTCGACCAGTACGTGAAGCTGAACAAGAAGGTGCCGCCGGAGGTCCTGACCTCGCTGGCGAGTATCGACGAGCCTTCGCGCCTTGCAGACACCATGGCGGCGCACATGGCGCTCAAACTGGACGAGAAGCAGCATGTCCTCGAGATGTTCAATGTGCGGGAGCGCCTGGAGCACCTGATGGCGCTGATGGAGGGTGAGAATGACATCCTGCAGATGGAGAAGCGCATTCGTGGCCGGGTCAAGCGCCAGATGGAGAAGAATCAGCGCGAGTATTACCTGAACGAGCAGATGAAGGCCATCCAGAAGGAACTGGGTGAACTCGACGATGCACCGAACGAACTGGAAGAGCTCGGCGAAAAGATCGAAAAGGCGGGGATGAGCAAGGAGGCCAAGACCAAGGCCACTGCAGAGCTCAACAAGCTGAAGCTGATGTCGCCGATGTCGGCAGAGGCAACCGTGGTGCGCAATTATATCGATGCCCTCGTCAGCGTGCCCTGGAAAAAGCGCTCCAAAGTGTCGAACGACATTGCAAAGGCGGAAAAGGTCCTGGATGCGGATCACTATGGCCTGGAAAAGATCAAGGAACGTATTCTCGAATATCTCGCCGTACAACAGCGGGTCCGCAAGCTGAAGGGGCCCATCCTTTGTCTGGTCGGACCCCCGGGCGTCGGCAAGACCTCACTGGGGCAGTCGATAGCACGCGCCACCAACCGCAAGTTCATCCGCATGGCCCTGGGTGGTGTGCGCGACGAGGCCGAGGTCCGTGGTCACCGGCGTACCTACATCGGCGCCATGCCGGGCAAGATTGTGCAGAACCTGACCAAGGCCGGAACCAAGAACCCGTTCTTCCTGCTCGATGAAATCGACAAGATGGCGATGGACTTCCGCGGCGACCCGGCCTCGGCCTTGCTTGAGGTACTGGATCCTGAGCAGAACCACACCTTCCAGGATCATTACCTGGAGGTCGACTTCGACCTGTCCGAGATCATGTTCGTCGCAACCGCCAACAGCATGAACATACCGCCGGCCCTGCTGGACCGTATGGAGGTGATCCGTCTCTCCGGCTACACCGAAGAAGAGAAAGTGAACATCGCGGAAAACTACCTGATTCCGAAGCAGATCAAGAACAACGGGCTCAAGGAAGATGAGCTGATCATTCGTGAAAGCGCTGTGCGCGATATCGTTCGCTATTTCACGCGCGAGGCGGGTGTGCGCAATGTGGAGCGCGAGATCTCGAAGATCTGCCGAAAGGTTGTGAAAGACGTGCTGCTGGCAAAGCGCCATGGCAAACAGGTTATTGTGACCTCAAAGAACCTGGAGAAGTATCTGGGTGTCAAGCGCTTCCGCTTCGGCAGGGCGGACGAGCATGACGAGGTCGGCCAGGTTACCGGCCTGGCATGGACTGAGGTCGGCGGCGAGCTGCTGCGTATCGAGACCGCATTGACGACCGGCAAAGGACACCTGACCCACACCGGCCAGCTCGGTGATGTAATGAAAGAGTCCATCCAGGCAGCGATGACCGTGGTCCGCAGTCGTGCGGCCGCGCTGGGCCTGGACGATGACTTCTATCAGAAACTGGATGTGCATATCCACGTTCCGGAAGGCGCGACGCCAAAAGATGGCCCGAGTGCGGGTATCGGTATGGCTACCTCGCTGGTTTCGGCGCTGACCGGGATTCCGGTGCGGGCCGACGTCGCCATGACCGGTGAGATTACCCTGCGGGGTGAGGTCCTGCCCATCGGTGGCCTAAAGGAAAAGCTGCTTGCAGCCTTGCGTGGTGGCATACAGACAGTGATCATCCCGCAGGAAAACGAACGCGACCTTGTCGAGATGCCAAAAAATATCAAGCAGAATCTGGATATCAAACCGGTGCGCTGGATCGATGAAGTTCTGGAAATTGCCCTCGCTGGTCGACCGGAACCGCGTCCGACAAAGAATGAAGACAAGACCAAGGCCACTGAAAGCAAAGAAGAAAACGGTGAAGACGCAAACGATGCGCTGCGTCATCATTGAACTCGTTCAGCAACACTGGTAGAAAACACTGTCAAGCGAGCCGTTCAAACAACTTGGATGGTTCGCTTGACACCGAATTTTCAGGGCTGTTATAAAACGGCCCGCACACCATAGCCGGGCTAACCGGCAATACCAATTCCACCACATTACATCGAATAATGGACGTGGCTGTATTTTCCCAAGGGGGCACCATCTGAATGAACAAATCTGAACTAATCGAGGCAATCGCAGATTCTGCTGACATCTCAAAAGCTGCAGCGGGTCGGGCATTGGATGGTCTGATCGAAGCGATCACCAACGCTGTGAAAAATGACGACACCGTATCGATCGTGGGCTTCGGCACTTTCCTGTTGCGGGAGCGCGCAGCACGCACCGGCCGCAACCCCAAGACCGGTATGGCTATCGAGATTGCGGCATCGAAATCACCGGCATTTAAGGCTGGCAAAGGGTTTAAAGACGCAGTAAACTAGCGCGCCTCGTAACGGGGTGCTTAGCTCAGCTGGGAGAGCATCGCCCTTACAAGGCGAGGGTCGCAGGTTCGATCCCTGCAGCACCCACCAAGGTTTTAGGAGTGGTAGTTCAGTTGGTTAGAATACCGGCCTGTCACGCCGGGGGTCGCGGGTTCGAGTCCCGTCCACTCCGCCATATTCAGGACCAAACGGGGTATCATCTGATACCCCGTTTTTAGTTTCAGAACCTCCAACAGACACACTGATCATGCTGCAGGCCATCAGAGAAAAAGCCCAGGGTTGGATTGCATGGGCCATCGTCATATTAATCAGCGTCCCTTTTGCACTCTGGGGTATTCAGGAATACCTGGGTGTGGGCAGCGAACCCATCGTGGCGGTTGTAGAAGGACAGGAACTGACCGAGCGGATGCTCGATCGGCGCACGCAAAATTTCCGCGAAGACCTGCGCATGTCGCTCGGTGACAGCTATCGGGCCGACTTGTTCGACGATGGCACACTGAAGAAACAGGTGCTCGATTCCATGGTCGAGGAGTTGGTGCTGGTCGGGAGCGCGGCGGATTGGAATCTGCGGACAGGCGACATGCAGGCGCGCGGTCTTATCGCGTCTATTCCGGCGTTTCAGCGCGACGGTCGTTTCGATCAACAGGCCTACGAGACCGCCGTGCGCAACCGTGGAATGAGTCGGGCCGGGTTCGAACAGGATGTGCGCCAGGACTTGGTGCTGGGGCAGTTGCGCAGTGGGGTTCGTGACACGGTATTCGTAACCGAGACGGAACTGGCCACGCGCGTGCGCCTGATCGATGAGGTACGCACACTGACCTACACGTCGGTGCCCGCAGACCGTTACCGGGATCAGGTCACGGTTACCCCTGAAGAATTGAAAAGCTACTACCAGGCCAACCTCGATCGTTACCGAACACCTGAGCGCTTGAAACTTGCGTATGTCCAGCTCGATGCTGCGACCTTGGCTGGGTTCATAGAGGTTACGGAAGATTCGCTGCAGCAATACTTCAACGATCATCGGACGGAGTTTGTTGCACCTGAAGAACGCTCGATGCGGCATGTCCTGGTGACAGTGCCCGCGGGCGCGAGTGAAGAAGACGTGCAGAAGGCCGAGCAAGAGGCCGAAAACCTGCTTGCACAGATTCGTGAGGGTAAGGATTTCGCCAGCCTGGCAAAGGAACATTCAGACGATCCGGGATCGGCGGGAAATGGCGGCGATCTGGGCTGGGTCGAACGCGGCCTCATGGTCGCGCCTTTTGAAGAGGCCGCATTTGCGCTGGACAAAGGCGAGGTGAGCGAACTGGTGCGTACCGATTTCGGTTACCACATCATTCAGGTCGTCGATATCCGAGGTGGTTCCGAGGCGGGGTTCGCCGAGGTACGTGACCAGGTCGACGCGGCCTATCGCAAATTCGAGGCGGAAACGCTCTACTTCGACTATGCCGAACGGCTTGCCGAATCGGCCTATGAGAATGCTGCGAGCCTGACGCCGGCCGCAGAGGCCCTGGGCCTGCAGGTGCAGACCACCGACTGGATCACGCGATCCGGCCCGCTACCTCAGGCGTTGGACTCCCCAAAGGTGATCAATGCGGCCTTTTCCGACGATGTGCTGATCGAAGGGCACAACAGCGAACTCATCGAAGTCGGGGATCAGCAGGCGGTCGTGGTGCGTATCGCCGAGCATGAGCCAGCCGGTGTCACTTCTTTCGAGGACAGCCGGGCGTCGCTCGAGCAGGATTACCGGAACGAGAAGGCATCCGATGCAGCGGCCCAGGCTGGTGCAAAGGTGCTCGCGGAGCTGGAGGCCGGCACGGTTTCGATCGAGCAGTCCGCATCAGCCAATGATTGGCCCCTGGAACAGCCGGGCGAGGTGAGCCGTGACCAGCAGGGCGTGCCTGCCGAGGTCCTGGCCAAGGCCTACGATATCAGGCCACCGCAGCAAGGCAGGTCCGGGTATGCCGGCGTGGTGTCGGCAGAGGGAAACTACTTCCTGATCGCGGTGACCTCGGTGAAAGGCGGAGAGCTGGCATCTCTGCCGGAAACCGAGAAGGCGATGATGATCCAGCAAGCCACTGCCCAGGCGGCGAGTACGCAGCTTCAATCCTTTACCGCCAGCCTTCGAGACCGCGCGGATATAGAGTTGAAGCCACTCGCGGAATAGTGACCAGGTCCGGGCACGAAAAAGCGGCCGGTGTGGCCGCTTTTTCGTTCTCCGGTCGGTGCTCAGGCCATCCCGAGTATGTGGTATCCGGAATCGACGTAAAGCACATCCCCGGTGATCCCCGATGCCAGGTCCGAGCACAGGAAGGCAGTCGCGTTGCCAACCTCCTCGATGGTGACATTGCGGCGCAACGGGGTTTTCTTTTCGGCCTCGGCCAGCATGCCCCGGAATCCGCTGATCCCGGATGCGGCCAGTGTACGGATCGGTCCTGCAGATACCGCGTTGACCCGCGTGCCCTCGGGGCCCATCGAATCGGCGAGGTAGCGTACATTCGCCTCCAGTGCCGCCTTGGCCACCCCCATGACGTTGTAGTTCGGCACCGTGCGCACCGCGCCCAGGTAGCTCATGGTCACGATTGCGGCGTTCCGGTCCTTCATCATCCCGCGGCCGGCCTTGGCGAGCGCGGCCAGACTGTAGGCGCTGATGTCGTGGGCGATGCGAAAGCCCTCGCGGGTGACCGCATCGATGTAGCTGCCCTCGAGCTGCTCGCGCGGAGCGAAGCCCACCGAATGGATCAGGCAATCGAGACCGTCCCAGCGTTTACCGAGCTCAGCGAACACCGCATCGATTTCATCGTCGCTGCTGACATCCAGCGGCAACACGATATCCGAATCGAATTCGGCGGCGAACTTGGCCACCCGGTCACGCAGTTTTTCGCCCTGGTAGGTGAATGCGAGTTGGGCGCCTTCGCGATGCATTGCAGCCGCGACCCCATAGGCGATCGAGCGATTACTCGCGACACCGACGATCAGTGCACGCTTGTCTTGTAAAAATCCCATGTTTGTCCCTCGCATTGTTGATTGGTCAGGGCAGCCCGGGACACCTGGTGTACAGGTTTCCCGGCCCCGGGGTTCGGCATTTCAGGCCTGTCGCTGTTCGCAACGCTGTGCAATTTCGTTCGGCTGCGGCCCCGAACCGGAACATTCCGGCCACCGGCATGTCTTCCGGGAAGCGACCGGAAGTTCCCCGGGGAAACAAACGGGCTGACATGAACCCGCCGCGATGCCATCATCGTGAGGCGTATGCCCGTGCCCGAAGACCTAAAAGAGCCACTGAAAGAATGGCGCGTAAATTAACTCAATGGCTCCCCTTGTTCAAAGTTTTGCACTCGCGGACCCGGCATCTGCAAGTATTGCTGCCGGTGTTGCTGGCACTGGTATTGGCCGCGTGTACCGATCGCGCCTGGAATGATCCTTATCAGGCCGGGGAATCTGCCAAGCCAATATTTTTCAGTTCTTTTTCCGAACGACCCAAACATCTGGATCCTGCGCGCTCCTACAGCGCCAATGAGTGGGCCTTCATCTCGCAGATCTACGAGCCGCCTCTGCAGTATCACTTTCTGCACCGGCCCTATGACCTGGTTCCGCTCACTACCGAGGTGCTGCCGGAGATTCTGTATTACGGATATGACGGCTCCTTGTTGAACGAGGAGGCGCCGGCCGCTGATGTGGCTTATACGGATTATGTGCTGCGTATTCGACCGGGCATCCTTTACCAGCCGCATCCTGCCCTCGCCGCACGTGAAGACGGCAGACCCGCGTATTGGCCGTTGGATCCCGAGATGGTGGAGGAGTTGAACACGCTCTCGGACTTTCCACTGACGGGCACGCGTGAGCTGGTCGCGGCCGACTATGTTTACCAGATAAAGCGCCTGGCGTTCTCGCCCAACCATTCTCCCGTTGCCAGCCTGATGTCCGAACACATCCGTGGGTTTTCCCGGTTTGCCGAGGATGCGCAGAGCGAGTACGAACGACTCGGTGGTGTCGCGGACAAACCCTGGCTTGATCTGCGCACCATCCCAATGCAGGGCGTCGAGGAGATCGACCGCTACACCTTCCGCATCCGAATCGAAAACAAGTATCCGCAGTTCGTTTTCTGGTTGGGCATGAACTTCTTCGCGCCCATGCCCTGGGAGGCCGAACGCTTCTACCAGCAGCCGGGCCTGGACGGCAAGAATATCAACCTCGACTGGTATCCGATTGGCACCGGACCTTTCATGTTGACTGAAAACAATCCGAATCTGCGCATGGTGCTGGTGCGCAATCCCAATTTCCACGGCGAGGCCTATCCCACCGATGGCACGGATGAAGATCGACGGGACGGGCTGCTCGATGCCGCCGGTCTGTCGATGCCCTTTATCGACAAGGCCGTGTACTCGCTGGAGAAAGAGGCGATCCCTCGCTGGAACAAGTTCTTGCAGGGCTACTATGACAACTCCGGCATCGGCTCAGACAGTTTCGACCAGGCGGTACAGTTTGGCAGCGGTGGCGAGGCTGAATTGACCAGGTCGATGGTCGAGAAGGGCATTCAACTGCGCACCGCCGTCGAGGCCTCGGTCTTTTACACCGGCTTCAACATGGCGGACCCTGTCGTGGGCGGGGATACCGAGCGTGCGCGCCTGCTGCGCCAGGCGATCTCCATAGCGGTCGACTTCGAAGAGTTTGTCTCGATATTTCGCAATGGTCGGGGCGAGGTGGCTCAGAGCCCCCTGCCGCCGGGTATCTTCGGCAATCTCAATGGCGAAGAGGGGGTCAATCCGGTCACCCACCAATGGCACAATGGGCGTGCCCGCCGGCGTGGTATCGAAGAGGCGATGCGCCTGTTGGAACAGGCCGGTTATCCGGATGGGCGCGATCCGCAGACAGGTGGCCCACTGATCCTTTATTACGACACGCCCGCAGCCGGTCCCGACAGCAAGGCAATGCTGCAGTGGTATCGGAAACAGCTGGCAAAGCTGGGGATCGAACTGGTAATCCGAGCGACCGACTACAACCGTTTCCAGGACAAAATGCTCAAGGGCACGGCGCAGATATTCAGTTGGGGATGGAATGCCGACTATCCGGATCCTGAAAACTTTTTCTTTCTGCTCTACGGTCCCAACGGAAAGGTCGAGTCCAAGGGTGAGAATGCGGCAAACTTCGCCAATGCCGAATTCGACGCCCTGTTCCTGCGGATGAAGGACCTGCCCAATGGCGCCGAACGGCAGCAGGTGATCGATCGCATGGTGGATATCCTGCGGCACGAGTCTCCCTGGATGTTCGGCTTCTTCCCCAAGGCGTTCAGTCTGCACCAGGCCTGGTACCAGAATGTAAAACCGCACCTTATGGCCAACAACACGCTCAAGTACAAACGTATCGACGGGGAGATGCGCGCCGCGGCGCAGAAGGCCTGGAACCGGGCGGTACTCTGGCCGATCGGTCTGCTGCTGTTGCTGCTGCTGGCCTCCCTGGTCCCGGCGATTCGCGGTTTTCGTGCGCGGGAAAGGAGTCGGGCCCTGTGATCGCATATATTGTTCGCCGCCTGCTGTATGCGCTGCCGATCCTCATCGGCGTCAATGCGCTGACCTTCGTGCTGTTTTTCGTGGTCAATTCACCCGACGATATGGCGCGCATGCATCTTGGCAACAAGCGGGTCAGCGAACAGGCTATCCAGGCATGGAAGCAGGAGCACGGCTATGAGAAGCCCCTGCTGTTCAACAAGGATGAACCGGGCTTCGCGGCCTTCACCCAGACGATCTTGTTCGAGAAATCGATAAAGCTGTTCCTGTTGGATTTCGGCCGGTCTGACAGCGGCCGGGACATCAGTCAGGACATCTCCCAGCGGATGTGGCCGAGCCTCGCGATCGCGGTGCCGACCCTTATCGTGGGTCTCGCAGTGAATATCAGCTTTGCGCTTCTGCTGGCGTTCTTCCGGGCCAGTTACCTGGATTTCTGGGGTGTGGTCATCTGCGTGGCCATGATGTCGATCTCCGGCCTTTTCTACATAATTGGCGGCCAGTTCCTGGTCGGCAAACTGTTGAACCTGGTCCCGATATCCGGCTACGACACCGGCGTGCATGCCTGGAAGTTCCTGATCCTGCCGGTGATCGTGGGGGTCATCGGCGGCATCGGTTCCGGTACCCGATGGTACCGCACGCTGTTTCTGGAGGAGATCCACCGGGACTACGTGCGCTCGGCACGTGCCAAGGGGCTTTCCGAGCAGTGGGTGCTGTTCCGTCACGTGTTGCGCAATGCGCTGATTCCGATCCTGACCGGTGTCGTGGTGGTGTTGCCTCTACTGTTCATCGGCAGCCTGTTGACCGAGTCGTTCTTCGGAATCCCGGGGCTGGGCAGCTATACCATCGACGCGATCAGCAGTCAGGATTTCGCCATCGTGCGCGCGATGGTCTTTCTGGGCGCCGTGCTCTATATCGTGGGCCTGTTGCTGACGGACATTTCGTACACGATTGCCGACCCGCGTGTCCGGCTGGACTGAGCGATGGTGTTTCAACCGGTCATACTCTGGACAGACGCGCTGATCTACCTGTTGCTGGTGCTGGCGGCGGGGATGGTGTGGTACACGCGGCGGTATGAACATCTGATGCAGCCCTGGAAGCGGGTCGCGGGCAGTCGCACCGGGCAGGCAGCCATGGTCGTTTTGCTTTGCTACGTCGCCGTGGGCCTGCTCGATACCCTGCATTTCCACCCCAAGAGCGGAGAAGACGGGCAGGGCAGGCCGATATATTCGACCGAGGTTCTGAGCCTGTTCGACGAGATTGCCGGGCCTTTGCGCACGCAGCGGGAGAAGACCTATTCGGAACCTTTCGCGACCCATCTGTTCAGCAAGGAGAACATCGAACAGCCTGACGGCAGCATCGTGCGCGATTATCCACGCCTGCTGTATGGCGGTGCCGATCTCGATGCCGCCGGCAACGGCCGCGCAGCGGATATCCTTGTCAGGGGGCTGCTGGGTGCGATCAAGGGAGCGGCCGCCTGGCTGGTGTTGATTTTCCTGCTGTGTCGCGCCGATCGCGGGCGATTGACGCGGCTGCTCGGGGGCAGGATGGAAAATCCCTGGCATGTCGGGGCATGGACGGCCCTGGCAATTGCGATCCTGTTCGGGGCCTGCTGGGAACTGGCCGGGTACTATCATGTGCTGGGTACCGACAAGGTCGGAGAGGATGTGTTCTACCAATCGCTCAAGAGCATCCGTACCGGCCTGGTGATCGGCACCCTGACCACCCTGGTGATGTTGCCGGCAGCGATCCTGCTGGGGATCATGGCCGGCTATTTTCGTGGTTGGGTCGACGATGTCATCCAGTACCTGTACACCACTCTCAATTCGATTCCCGGTGTATTGCTGATCGCCGCCGCGGTGCTGATGATGCAGATCTACATGAGCAATCATGCCGACGATTTCAACAGCCTGACGGAGCGCGCCGATCTTCGCCTGCTGTTCCTGTGCCTGATCCTGGGTGTGACCAGCTGGACCGGTCTGTGCCGCCTCCTGCGTGGCGAGGCGATGAAACTTAGGGAGCTGGAATATGTACAGGCGGCGCGTGCGTTCGGCGTCGGAAACTTCCGCATCCTTTTGCGGCATGTCCTGCCCAACGTGATGCATATCGTACTGATAACGATCGTGCTGGACTTCAGCGGCCTGGTCCTCGCCGAGGCAGTGCTCTCTTACATCAATATCGGCGTCGACCCGGCAACCAACAGCTGGGGCAATATGATCAACGGCGCGCGGCTGGAACTGGCGCGTGAGCCGGTCGTATGGTGGTCCCTGCTGGCCGCCTTCGGTTTCATGTTTACACTGGTGCTGGCCGCCAATCTTTTCTCGGATGTCGTGCGAGACGCTTTCGACCCCCGCCTGAGACAGCAAAGATGAGCCCGAGTGAACCAGCCGCGATCGAACGAGCACAACAGGCGGTCCCGCTGCTGGCCCTGCAGGGTCTGAGCACCCATCTCGGCGGCGAGACGCAGCCGGTGCGGGCGGTCGACGATGTCAGCCTGCGTCTGCATCGCGGCGAGACCTTCGTATTGCTGGGCGAGTCGGGTTGCGGCAAGTCGATGATCGCGTTGTCGATCATGCGCCTGCTGCCGCCTTCGGGGCGTATCGTCGGGGGCGATATCCTGCTCGACGGTCAATCGCTGCGGGCCTTGTCCGAGGTCGAGATGCGCTCCGAGCGCGGCGGGCGTATCGGCATGATCTTCCAGGAGCCCATGACCTCGCTCAACCCGGTGATGAACGTCGGTGAGCAGGTGGCGGAGGCCGTGCGCCTGCACGATACCGAAAGCCGGGGCCGTGTCGATGCGCGGGTGGTGGAGCTGTTCCGCTCGGTCGGTATCCCCGACCCCGAGCGACGTGTGAACGAATACCCCCACCAGTTGTCCGGTGGCATGAAACAGCGTGTCATGATCGCGATGGCGCTGGCCGGGCGACCGGAGCTCCTGATCGCCGACGAACCGACTACCGCGCTTGATGTCACCATTCAGGCGCAGGTGCTGGATCTGCTCAGACAGTTGCAGCGCGAGACCGGTATGGCAATCCTGCTGATCACCCACGATCTCGGAGTGGTGGCCGAGATGGCTGACCGAGTGGGCGTCATGTATGCCGGGCAGCTGATGGAGATAAAGGCGGTCCGGAAGTTTTTCGAACACCCGCGGCATCCCTACAGCCGAAAGCTTTTCCGCTCTGTGCCCAAGGCCGAGAATCGCCACCTCGGCCTGGATGTCATCCCGGGCATAGTCCCCCCTCTGAACCAGACATTCGATCATTGCCGGTTCGCTGACCGTTGCGCACTGGCACGGGAGCAGTGCCGCAGCAGTTTGCCACCCTGGCGTGGTACCGCCGAAGAAGGTTACCGCTGCCATCTTGCGCCCGATGAGGTGAACGATTCGCCGGTGCCGATGTTGGCGGCCCCTCAGGCACGCCGGAGCGGGCCCGGCCTGCTGCTGGATGTGCAGCGCCTCAAGGTGCATTTCCCCATCTACAAGGGCGTGCTGAGGCGCATCGTCGCCCAGGTCAAGGCGGTGGACGGGGTGGATCTTGCGATTGCGACTGGGCATACGATCGCGCTGGTGGGTGAGTCCGGCTGCGGCAAGACCACTGTCGGCAAGGCAATCCTGCAGCTCAATCGTCCCACCGCCGGCAGGGTCCTGTTCGACGGCACCGATCTTGCCTCGATCAAAGGTCGCGAGCTGCGCCGCCTGCGGCGCGACTTCCAGATCATCTTTCAGGATCCGGCCTCGTCGATGAATCCGCGTATGCTGGTCGAGGACATCGTTGCCGAGGGGATGGTGGCCCAGGGCATCGGCGGCAATCGTGCCCGGCGTCGGGAGCTGGTGGAACAGTTGCTTGGACAGGTCGGCATGCAGCCGACTGCCGCAGACCGCTATCCACACGAATTTTCCGGTGGCCAGAGGCAGCGGATCGCGATTGCCCGTGCACTGGCCCTCAAGCCGCGCCTGATCGTCTGTGACGAGCCCACCAGTGCATTGGATGTCTCGGTCCAGGCCCAGGTGCTGAACCTGCTCAAGGAGCTCCAGGCGGAGCTGGGGCTGTCGTATCTGTTCATCACGCACAATATCTCGGTGGTGGCGTACCTGGCACACGAGGTCGCGGTGATGTATCTGGGCAGGATCGTCGAGTACGGGGAGGTCGGCAAGGTGCTGCAGAATCCCCTGCATCCCTATACCGTGGCATTGCTGAGCGCCGTCCCGGTCCCTGACCCGGAGCATCAGCGTGATGTGATGCGTCTGGAGGGCGACATGCCGTCACCGATCAATCCGCCTGCGGGGTGCCATTTCCATCCGCGCTGCCCGCACGTGATGGCCGTCTGCCGTGAGCGCTATCCTGAGGTTGTGGAAACCGACGATGGGCGGCGGGTTGCGTGCTGGTTGTCGCAGCCCGGGTAACCTGGACTGGGACGGCTAGCATCACCACCAAGGGCACGAAGGTCGCGAAGATTGGGACGTGGGAACATTAATCGCTGGCGACCTACCTCGACCGCGTGAGCCCGAGACTCGATTCCTGGCAATCCTTCGTGCTTCTTTGTGCCCTTGGTGGTGGAAAGTTTGGATCTGGGGACCGTTATTGTCAGACGCCCGGATCGACGAAGACCGTCAGTTTCTCACCCGGGCGGATATAACGGCCAACCTGGTTCCAGCGTTTCAGATCGGGGACCGATACCTGGAAGCGTTGCGCTATGGTGTACAGGGAGTCGCCCTTGCGCACCCGGTAACTCAGACTCTGCCTGGCCAGCTGGTTCGACGCTGAATCCGCAATGGTGACGGACTCCGACATGGGGATAAGCAGGTCCCTGCCGGCACGGATATGCGAGGTCTTCAGTCCGTTGGAACGTCGGATCGCCTGCACGGTCACGCCGTGCTGGCGCGCGATGCGGCTCAAGCTGTCGCCGGATTGGATCCGGTAACGTTGCCAGCGCATGCGCTCCTCTTTCGGCAGGGTTGCCAGGGCAACCTCGAACTGCTCGACCCGGTCGACCGGAAGCAGCAGTTCGTGCGGCCCCTCCGGGGGGCTGGCCCAGCGCTTGTGGCCGGCATTCAGGGCCAGCAGCTCCTCCACCCCCATGTCCGCGAGCTGTGCGGCGACGTTGAGGTCGATCTGGCCGCCGGTGGAGGCCGCGGCAAAATAGGGCTGGTCACTGATTTCGGGGAGATCCAAACCGTATGCATCCGGATCCGCAACGATCGCGGACAGGGCGAGCAGGCGCGGCACGTAGCGGTCGGTCTCGCCCGGCAGGTCGATCGACCAGAAGTCGGTAGCCTCGCCGCGGTGGCCGGCGCGGCTTATCGCCCGGTTCACGGTGCCGGCACCGGCGTTGTAGGCAGCGAGGGCGTGCAGCCAATCACCCGAAAAACGGGCATTGAGCTGCTCGAGATAAAGGGTGGCTGCCTCGGTGGACGCCGGGACGGTGCGCCGGCGGTCGAACCACCAGTCCTGGTCGAGCCCCAGCATACGCCCGGTCGCCGGCATGAACTGCCACAAACCGGCCGCCCCGTCGGGCGAGTACACATGCGTCCTGTAACCGCTCTCGACCGCCGGCAACAGCGCCAGTTCGGTGGGCAGGCCGGCCGCCTCGATACGGTTCAATATGTGGTAGAGATAGGGTTCCGAACGTGCCATCAGGGCCCGGAATGCATTGGGCGAACGCTGCAGCCGTCTTATCTCCTGCTCGATGCGTGGGTTGGAGATGTGGCTGAGACGAAACCCCTTGCGTAGCCGGGTCCAGATCACGTCTTCATCTTCCATGTCGTCCGCGTCGGTGGCCTGATCCGGCTCGGGCGCCTGCCGATCGGTCTGAACCGGACCCGGGTAAGCGGCCGATTCAGGCGCGCCCGGTTTGGTTTCCAAGCCGACGCACCCGCCCAGCGTGAGGGCCACGGACACCAGCAGGAGGGCGTTGACTACGCATGAACGTTGCCGATGCCGGTGGCTTTGGTCAGAATCAGGATTGTCGTTCGCCGCGGTCATGGCGGGTGAATATACGAAATGCCGCAAAGAGGTTCCAGCGTCGACACCAAGATGTCTCAATCCAGATTCTGCCACAAAGAAAATAATCATCTGCATCAGTCGCTTGCGAACTGGTCTGCGGTGGACCCTGGCGCCCGCGCGGCGGCTCACGAACGCGAGGTCCTGGCCGGCATGGTGGATGATCTGTTCGGCTACCAGTTGTTGCAGATCGGTGAACTGGGGGTAGACCTGGGTCACCTGGAACATTGCCCGATCCAGCGGAAGACCCTGGTTAGCCACCGTGCCGATCCCGGGCAGCCCGGCGTTATCGTGGCGGAGGCCCAGCATCTGCCGGTGGCGTCGGACAGCATCGATGCAGTGATCCTGATTCACACCCTGGATTTTTCTGCCGATCCCCACCAGGTCCTCCGCGAGACGGAGCGTGTGCTTATCGCCGGGGGGCGGGTCATTGTCGTCGGCTTCAACCCGTTTAGCCTGTGGGGGCTGTGGCGCCTTTTCGGGCGCTGGCGGGGCGGTGTGCCCTGGTGCGGCCATTTTCTTTCGTATTCCCGTTTGAACGACTGGCTCACGTTGATGGGGTTTGGCGTCGAGCGCCTGGACGTCATGGAGTTTCGTCCGCCGACGCGTCGGGCGCGGTTGGACGTGATCGAGCGGGTGGGACGACGTGTCTGGCCGATGCTGGCGGGCATCTACGCGGTACGCGCGGTCAAGCGGGTCTCACGCATTACCCCCATCCGTCAGCGCTGGTCGCGTCTGCGCGTCCTGGGGCCGCGCGCGATCGAGCCGACGGCGAGATCGCGGATGCAAAAACCCTGAGATCCGATCGGGCCACAATCCGATTGCCGGATTCGACGCCACCCTGCGGGAGTTTGTGGTCCGTTTTGATGCGCGGTACACGCTGGTGCCCAAGCTTGTTCAATGTTTCGAGTGGAGAGCTTAGAGATGTCCGACCGGGTTGAGTTGTTTACGGATGGCGGGTGCAGGGGCAATCCGGGGCCGGGTGGTTGGGGCGCGGTACTGCGCTTCGCCGACCGCGAGAAAGAGCTGTTCGGTGGGGAGGAGGCGACCACCAATAACCGCATGGAGCTGACGGCAGTGATCAGGGGTCTGCAGGCCCTCAAGCGCCCCTGTGCGGTGGCTGTCACCACAGATTCGCAATATGTGAAGAACGGCATCACGCAATGGATCCACAATTGGAAACGCAACGGTTGGCGGACGGCCGCCAGGAAGCCGGTGAAAAACGATGACCTGTGGCGCCTGCTCGACGAGGTCGTTGCGCAGCATGAAGTTAGCTGGCATTGGGTCAAGGGGCATAACGGCCATCCGGAGAACGAGCGCGCGGATGCCCTGGCGAACAAGGGCATGGATCAGGTCGGCAATGGGGATCTTCGTTGAAGCGTTGGCGCGGGTCTGGGACCATGACCGTCAATTCCGCGACCCCGGGCAGCCTGCAATGAGACAGATCGTACTGGATACTGAAACTACCGGCCTGGAGCCGGCACAGGGCCATCGCATCATCGAGATCGGCTGTGTCGAGCTGGTCGATCGCCGGCTTACCGGCAACAACTTCCACATCTATCTCCAGCCCGACCGCGAGATCGACGCCGCCGCGGTCGAGGTTCACGGTATCACCAACGAATTTCTCGCCGACAAGCCGAGGTTCGAAGATTCGGCCGCCGACCTCCTGTCTTACCTGCAGGGTGCCGAACTGGTGATTCACAACGCGCCCTTCGACGTGGGTTTCCTGGACGCCGAGTTCGCCAGGATTGAGGGTATGGGGGCGACCACGGACTACTGTGGCGTACTCGATACGCTGTTGATGGCGCGCAAGAAGCACCCTGGACAGAGGAACAGCCTCGATGCCCTTTGCGGGCGCTACGACGTGGACAACAGCCGGCGTGACAAGCACGGGGCCCTGCTGGACGCCGAGATACTGGCGGATGTCTACCTGGCCATGACTGGCGGGCAGCGTGCCCTGTCGCTGGACGCCGAGATCAGGTCCGACAATGCAGAGGGCGGGCGTGACGGCATCCGGCGGGTCGATCGCGAAGGGCTGCAACTCGTGGTGATCGCAGCCACTGCCGAGGAACTGGCCGCCCACGAGGAGAGGCTTGCGGCAATCGACCGAGCGTCCGGTGGCGAGGCGGTCTGGCGTCGCCTGCAGTGATCCCTGCTCAGAAGAGATCAGTCGAGGCGGATCTGTACGGAACCCGGTAGCACCAGGCGGCCCTCGATTCTCCAAGAGGTGTCAGCCGGGCGCAGTTGCAGTTTCCAGTGTGCGGGGCCGAGAGGCTGGGCGCGACCGACGAACCGGATTTCATCCAGCGGTGTGAGCTGGATGGCCTGATCCTGATCAGGGAGCGTGGGATGGATTACCCTCAGGGCCAAGACCGAGGGATCCCCCTGCAGCGCCCGGTCGAGCGAGAGGGTGATGGCGCCGGTCTCAGGGTCATAGTCCAGGGTCCCGGCGATGCTGAGCCGTTTCGCCTTTGCGGCGCTGTCTGCATCCTTGTAGATGGCGAGGCCTTCCTTGTAGTAGTCATCGCTGACCAGACCGTCGTCACTCTGGATGGCGATATTGATAGTCACGATCGAGGCGATCACGACGCTCAACGGGAGGCTGATCAGGAACCATGGCCAGAACTGCTTGTACCACGGCTCAGTGTCTTCACGGGGTGGACGCATCGGTTCGCCTTATTGCAATACGGGGCCGAGGAAGCGGGCATGTTCGTCGATCGAGATCTCCGGTGTGATCTCCGATTCGATGTGGAACATGATCTCGCTGCTCGGTGATGTCAGCTCGATCGGGTCGACCTGGATACGCAGGGGCAGGTCGGCCACGGAGCCACTGTCGAGTTCTATTCCTTCGGTCTGACCGATCACCTGCAGGCCTTCGAGCCCGGAGACAGACAGGCGGTAACGCTGGTGCTGGTGATCCATGTTGATCAGCTTCAGGTTGTATACGTTCTGCACCAGGCCTGCATCCGTCTCGGAGAAAAGCAGATTGCGATCACGGATGATGTCGACCTCAAGCGGAACACGGGTCAGCAGGCCGTACACCAGCGCCACGCTGATAAAGGTCAGAATGGACACGTAGACGAGGATGCGTGGGCGGACAAGCTTGGTTGGCTTGCCGTTGAGTGCGTTCTCGGTCGTGTATTTGACCAGGCCGCGCGGGTAGCTCATCTTGTCCATGACCTCGTCGCACACATCGATGCAGGCGGCGCAGCCGATGCACTGGTACTGCAGGCCGTCGCGGATATCGATGCCGACCGGGCATACCTGGACGCACAGCCCGCAGTCGATGCAGTCGCCGAGTCCCACCTGAGCCGAAGGAGTGCCGCGCTTGCGCGATCCACGCGGGTCGCCGCGCTTTTCGTCATACGAAATGATCAGGGTATCGTGATCGATCATGGCGCTCTGGAAGCGCGCGTAGGGACACATGTAGATGCACACCTGCTCACGCATGAAGCCGGCATTGCCATAGGTCGCGAAGCCGTAGAAGAAGATCCAGAAGGTCTCCCAGGGGCCCGTATCGAAGCTCAGAATGCTGCCCCAGAGTTCGCGAATGGGCGTGAAGTAGCCGACGAACGAGATCCCGGTCCACAGCGAAAAAGACAACCAGGCCGCGTGCTTGGCGGTCTTGATGCCGTAATAGGCAGTGTCATGTGGCCCGTTGTCACGTTTCTTCTGCTTGCGCGACCCGCCTTCGATCTTGCGTTCGATCCACATGTAGATCTCGGTCCAGACGGTTTGCGGGCAGGCATAACCGCACCACAGGCGTCCGGCCAGGGCGGTGAACATGAACAGGGCGATCGCCGCGATGATCAGCAGCATCGACAGATAAAAGAAGTCCTGGGGCCAGAAAGTCAGCCCGAAGATGTAGAACTTGCGCGCCGGCAGGTCAAACAGAACCGCCTGATGCCCCTCCCATTGCACCCAGGGCATGCCGTAGTAAAGGCCGAGCAGGGCCGCCACGGTAAGCAATCGGAGTGCCGCGAAGACCCCGTGCACCTCGCGTGCGTAGATCTTCTCGCGCTTTTTATACAGCTCGGTTTCGATCGATTCGTCGTTCTTTTTTGCGGCAGGCTGGGACATCGTCTGCTTTTACCTGTTCAGGAATCCGTGTTCTGGTCGTTCTGCAATTTCCGATTGGTGGGGCGACGGAAATAGCAGGTCAGGGCGCAACTGATGGAGGTGAGCAACCAGAAGCAGAAGAAGCCGATGGTGTATCCACCGATGCGCGTCAGTGAGGGGAAGCCACCGATCATCCCCAGGTCGTTCGGGTCGAAAAGGGTGAAGAATATGATGGTGGCCGCACTCGCCGTGAGGAACGAGGGCCACATGACCGAGACGATCTGTTGTACGACCGGCAGCTGATTCTGGTCGGACCGCGTGGCTGGCAGGGTAGGCATGCTTTCTCCCTAATGAAATCGCCGGATGAATCACACCCGGCGGTCAAGTCATGAACGAGCCACATTCCCGCTCAGCGCCGATGCGGCGGCGAAGGGCGCCTCAGGAGAGATGCAGTGGGTTGAATAATGGCCCTGAAACCGGTCGGATGTCGTTGATAATTCTCACTATCTTCGAGCATCCGGCCGGCCGCAGGGCCGCCAGCGGATATTACTGGTTGGACAGGCTGTACACGTAAGCCGTCAGCAGATGCACCTTTTCATCGCCGAGCAGGCCCTTTTGAGCGGGCATGACACCGGCACGGCCCTCGGCCAGGGTCTTCTTGATGGCGCCGGGGCTGCCGCCGTAGAGCCAGGTGTTGTCGGTCAGGTTGGGGGCCCCCAGCATCGCGTTGCCGGTGCCGTCCATGCCATGACAGCCTATGCAGCCGGCAGTCATGAAGGCTTCTTTACCTGCCTCTGCCTTGGCGGCATCCGCATCGCGGCCCGACAGACTCATGACGTATGCAGTCAAATTGTCGATTTGTTCCTCGCTAAGGCCCAGGTTCGGCATCATGCCGTTACGCCCGTTGGCGATAGACATCTGGATCTGCTCCGGCGTTCCACCCCACAGCCAGTCGCCGTCACCGAGATTGGGGAAACCGGGCGAGCCGCCGGCGTCCGAGCCATGACACTGCATACAGTAGGTCAGGAACAGTCGCTTACCCATCTGGCGAGCCTCATGGTACTCGGGCTTGGTCGCCAGATCGGCCACCTCGACGGCAGCGAACTGATTGAAGATCGGGTCGTACTTCTGTGCGGCCGCCTCCATCTCGCCTTCGTACATGCTGCCGTGCGAACTCCAGCCGAGGAAGCCGGCGAATTTGCCGAGTCCGGGGTAAAGCGCCAGGTAACCGCCGGCGAAGAACAGGGTGATGTAGAACATCCAAAGCCACCAGCGTGGCAGGGGGTTGTTGTACTCCTGCAGGTCACCGTCCCAGGTATGACCGGTAACGTCACCCTGTGCGGACTCGTTGGCGCGCCGGCGCATGGTCCACCAGATCAGCCAGAAGCAGCCGAGGATGTTCCCCACGGTAAGAACGATAATCCACCCACTCCAGAAACTGCTCATGACAGGTTCTCCTTCTCAATCGTCGCCTGGTGCCGCTTCTCGTCGGCGAAAGGCAGGTTCGCGGCCTCGTCGAAAGCGGACTTGCGACGCTTGCTGTAGGCCCAAAAGATGATCCCGATGAACGAGATCAGCAGGATGGCGGTCTGCCAGGCACGGATGTCGTTGATATCCATTACGATCACCATTCCTTGGAAGCCAGGCCGAGACCCTGCAGGTAGGCCACCAGGGCCTCCACTTCGGTCTTGCCAGCGACTTCCTTCTGGGCATTTGCCATGTCCTGCTCGCTGTACAGATCACAGCTTGGGCAGGTGGCACCCACCACGACATTCATGGCGCCCATCTTGGCCGCCGTGTCGTCGCCGCTCAGGACCGCGTCATTCAGCCATGAGTAGGACGGCATGTTGGACTCGGGAACCACATCACGCGGGTTGTTCAGGTGGGCGTAGTGCCAGGCATCGCTGTAACGGCCACCAACGCGGGCGAGATCCGGTCCGGTGCGCTTGGAGCCCCACTGGAAAGGGTGGTCATAGACCGACTCACCAGCCACCGAGTAGTGGCCGTAACGCTCGGTCTCGGCACGGAACGGGCGGATCATCTGCGAGTGGCAGTTGTAGCAGCCTTCGCGGACGTAGACATCGCGGCCTTCCAGACGCAGCGCACTGTACTTCTGCACGCCAGGTGCAGGTGTCGTGGTTTCCGTCAGGAAGAACAGGGGGACGATCTCGACCAGACCGCCGACACTGATCACAAGGAGGACCAGTATAGCCAGCAGGCCGACGTTCTTTTCAACGACTTCATGTGACATTGTCGATACTCCTTGAAATTAATGGGCTGCCGGTGCCGGAATGGCATCGTCAGCGTCTGCGGCACGGCCTTCACCGGCCGTCTTCCATACGTTGTACGCCATGATCAGCATGCCGCTGAGGAACATGGCACCGCCCAGCAGGCGGACGTAGTAGAACGGATAGGTGCGTTCGACCGATTCGATGAAGGAGTAGGTCAGGGTGCCGTCGGCGTTGACAGCGCGCCACATCAGGCCCTGCATGACACCGGCAATCCACATGGCTGCGATGTACAGCACCACGCCGATGGTGGCGATCCAGAAGTGAACCTCGACCAGTGCATTGCTGGCCATTTGGGTCTTGCCGAACAGGCGTGGGATCAGGTAGTACAGCGCACCGATTGAGACCATGGCAACCCAGCCCAGGGCGCCGGAGTGCACGTGGCCGACCGTCCAGTCCGTGTAATGCGACAGAGCGTTGACGGTCTTGATCGACATCATCGGGCCTTCGAAGGTCGACATGCCGTAGAACGACAACGACACGATCAGGAACTTCAGGACCGGGTCGGTACGCAGCTTATGCCAGGCTCCGGACAGGGTCATGATGCCGTTGATCATGCCGCCCCAGGAGGGTGCGAGCAGGATCAGCGAAAACACCATGCCGACCGACTGGGCCCAGTCTGGCAGGGCAGTGTAGTGCAGATGGTGCGGACCGGCCCACATGTAGGTGGAGATCAGGGCCCAGAAGTGCACGACGGAAAGACGGTAGGAATACACGGGGCGACCGGCCTGCTTGGGCACGAAGTAGTACATCATGCCGAGGAAGCCGGCGGTCAGGAAGAAGCCCACCGCGTTGTGGCCGTACCACCACTGCACCATGGCGTCGATGGCACCGGGGTACAGGCTATACGACTTGGTCAGGGTGACCGGCATCGCCATGCTGTTGACGATGTGCAGTACCGCGATGGTCAGGATGAATGCGCCGTAGAACCAGTTGGCCACGTAGATGTGCTTGACCTTGCGAATGGCGATGGTGCCAAAGAAAACGATCGCGTAGACGACCCAGACCACGGCGATCAGCAGGTCGATCGGCCACTCAAGCTCGGCATATTCTTTTGAAGTGGTGATACCCAGCGGCAGCGTGATCGCGGCCAGCACGATGACCAGGTTCCAGCCCCAGAAGGTGAAGGCCGCCAGGGGTCCGCCAAACAGCCGGGCCTGGCTGGTTCGTTGCACCACGTAATACGAGGTCGCGAACAGTGCCGATCCGCCGAAGGCGAAGATGACGGCGTTGGTATGCAGCGGACGCAGGCGCCCGTAGCTCAGCCAGGAAATGCCGTCGGTTAGTTCCGGGAACGCCAGTTGTGCAGCGACGATGACGCCGACGAGCATTCCAACGATGCCCCAAACGACTGTCATGATCGCAAACTGGCGCACGACCTTATAGTTGTACGTGGTCTGTGACTCCATTGCGCGTCTCCAAAGTGATCAAAAAATCGGCCAACACGAAAAATCGGACGAACCGACCTCGCGCGCACCCTAATTGTTTATAAGGATTCGCTACTTTGACCTGGGTCAATTGTGCCCCCGCAGAGTCGCAGGGCAAGTAATTTTGTCGCTTTGGACTTGACCTAAGTCAAGTCGATGGTCGTGCCCGGTGACGCTCGCAGTTGGTTTGGTGGGTCACCATTGCGCGCAGGCGCTCCGTATCGAGTATCTGCACGTGTTTGCGTTCGACTTTGAGGATCTTCTCGTCCTGGAAACGCGTAAACAGACGGCTGACGGTTTCAAGGGCCAGACCAAGATAGCTGCCGATCTCCTGGCGCGACATGCTGAGAAAAAAGTCGGTAGCAGAGAAGCCACGGCGCTTGAAGCGCTCGGAAAGGCTTAGCAGGAACGATGCTACCCGCTCTTCGGCCGTGCTCCTGCCGAGCAGGGCCATCATCTCCGCCTCCTGGCTGATCTCCTTGCTCAACAGGCGAAACATCTGGTGCTGCAGGCTGGGGATGTTCGACGAGAGATCCTCCAGGCGATCGAACGGCAATTCGCACACGGCGGTGGTCTCGAGTGCGCGGGCGCTGCAGCCATGGTTGCCGTCCTGGATGGCATCGAGCCCGAGGATTTCGCCGGGCAGGTGAAAGCCCACGACCTGTTCGTCACCCTCGTTGGTCTGGGTGAAGGTCTTCACCGCGCCGGTCTTCACCACGAAAAGGTTGCGGAAGCCTTCGCCGGCGCGAAAAAGGTGATCGCCGCGCTGCAGCGGCCGGTTCCGTTTCACGATCGCATCCAGCCGGTCGACGTCCTCAGGGCGCAGCCCCATGGGCAGGCAGAGCGCGGACAGGCTGCAGTCGCGACATGCAACCTTGATTTTGTCGAGTGAAATTACGTTCTTGCCTGCCAAGGTGAATGCCCCATTTTGGTGACTGTTCATTTTGTCGCGCCAATCCCGTGATTGTGCGAAGTTTTTTGATCTCGATCAACAACCCATATTGGATACGAAAAAAAACCCGCCCTTTCAGGCGGGTTTTTTCTGCAGCAGTGGGCTCTTACTGGTCCGCAGGCGGAGCCGGCGGCGGTGCGACCGGAGCGCCATAGCCCGGTCCATAGCCGCCATAGCCCGGTCCGTAGCCGCCGTAGCCGGGGCCGTAGCCGCCGTAGCCGTAAGCCGGGTAGCTCTGGTTGTAGCCACGGCCATAGCCGTCGCCGGCACCATAGCCGGAACCGTATCCGCGCATGTTGGTGTTGCCGCGGCCACTCATGTTCATGCTGAAATCGCCGGAGCCCGAACCGGAACCATCGCCCCAGCCGTCGCCCCAGCCGGAGGTGTTGCCGTAACCGGAGCCCCGATTGTACTGGTTGTCCCAGCCGGAGCCGCCCCAGGGGCCACCACCACCCCAGTTGTTTCCGCCCCCCCAGGGACCGCCGCCCCACCAGGCGCTGGCCGATGACATGGTGAATGCAGCTGCGCCTGCGACAAGCGCAACGCCGAATGCTTTTGCGAACTTCCGCATTTGGATGACTCCTTAAAAGTGCGTACTTCTGTTGTGTGTGTTTCGCTTCCCTGCAACGACAGTACCCGTCTTTAATAATGCGAGCAGTCGGCACGGACCCGGGATTCCTACTTCCCGAGCAAGGATCACTATAGACCAAGCCGACCCCTCTAACTAGCGGAAACAAAGAAAAAGATCAGGGCAAAGTGTTGGAATATAAGGTAATGGTTATGGGGCGATCGACTGACGTTAAGTTTCGGCCCAGATTAGTCATTGAGCGGAATGGGGGCATCTGGTACCGTCTAATCCCGTCCGTTTCAACCTCTCTGATGAGCCCCCCGGCCCATGGCTAAATGCATTTTTATTACGGGCGGCGTTGTGTCGTCCCTTGGCAAGGGTATTGCCTCTGCCTCTCTGGGCGCTTTGCTCGAAGCGCGCGGCCTCAAGGTCACGATGATCAAGCTGGATCCCTATATCAACGTGGATCCGGGGACCATGAGCCCGTTCCAGCATGGCGAGGTGTTCGTCACCGAAGACGGAGCGGAAACCGATCTCGACCTGGGCCATTACGAGCGCTTCATCCGCACCACGATGGGGCGCAACAACAATTTCACCACGGGCCAGATCTACGAGAACGTCATCCGCAAGGAACGGCGAGGCGAGTACCTCGGCGGTACCGTCCAGGTCATTCCCCATATCACCAATGAGATAAAGGATTGCGTGCGCCGTGGCTCGGGTGACGCCGATGTCGCGCTGGTGGAGATCGGCGGCACCGTGGGCGACATCGAATCCCTGCCTTTTCTCGAGGCCATCCGCCAGATGGGCGTCGAGATGGGGCATGAAAACGTGGTGTTCATGCACCTCACGCTGGTCCCGTACATCCCGACCGCAGGCGAAATCAAGACCAAGCCGACCCAGCACTCGGTCAAGGAACTGCGCTCAATCGGTATTCAGCCCGACGTGCTGTTGTGCCGTGCCGATCGACCGGTGCCTGATGGCGAGCGGCGCAAGATCGCGCTCTTTACCAATGTCCCCGAGCGTGCCGTCATCTCCGCGATCGATGCCGACAGCATCTACCGGATCCCGCTGATGCTGCATGCGCAGGGTTTGGACGAGATCGTCGTCGAACAGCTGCGACTCGACGTCCCGCCTGCCGATCTGAGCGAGTGGCAGGCCGTGGTCGACGGTATGGACAACGCCGAAGGCGAGGTCGATATCGCCATGGTCGGCAAGTACGTGGACCTCACCGAGTCGTACAAGTCGCTCAACGAAGCCCTGATCCACGCCGGGATCAAGTCTGCGCACAAGGTCAATATCCATTACCTCGATTCCGAGGTACTCGAGACCGAGGGGTTGCAGGGCCTGAGCGGGATGGATGCCATCCTGGTTCCGGGCGGGTTCGGCGAACGTGGCGTAGAGGGCAAGATCGCCGCGGCACGTTTTGCACGCGAGAACAAGGTGCCGTATCTCGGCATCTGTCTGGGCATGCAGGTTGCGGTGATTGAGATCGCACGCAACCTCGCCGGGCTCAAGGGTGCACACAGCACCGAATTCGATTCGACCACGCCGTTTCCGGTGATCGCTCTGATCACCGAGTGGCTGAATGCGGATGGTTCGGTCGAGCAGCGCGCCATGGACTCCGATCTCGGCGGTACCATGCGACTGGGTGCCCAGCAGTGCAAGCTGGCAAGGGGTACCATCACGCGCAAGCTGTACGGCAAGGATGTCATCAGTGAGCGTCACAGGCACCGCTACGAGTTCAACAATGGCTACCGTCAGGAACTGGAGGACGTGGGCATGAAGGTCGCGGGTACCTCCGTCGACGGGCGCCTGGTGGAGATGATCGAGCTGCCGTCGCACCCGTGGTACGTCGCATGTCAGTTTCATCCCGAGTTCACGTCGACGCCGCGCTACGGGCATCCGCTGTTCCAGGGCTTCCTGGAGGCCGCCCTCGAGCGCCGCAACAAGAGTGTGAAAGAGGCAGTATCGGCATGAATCTCTGTGGCTTCGAGGTCGGACTGGATCGGCCTTTCTTTTTGATCGCAGGAACCTGCGTCATCGAGGGTGAGGCCTCCGCATTGGCGGTGGCAGGCAGACTCAAGGAGATTACCTCGGTGCTTGGTATCCCCTTCATATACAAGTCGTCATTCGACAAGGCCAATCGCTCTTCGCACGACAGCCCGCGTGGTCCGGGTCTGGAAGAGGGGCTGCGAATCCTCGAGCGCGTCAGGACCGAGCTCGACCTTCCGGTGTTGACCGATGTCCATGAGGACACACCGTTGGACGAGGTTGCATCCGTCGTCGACGTTTTGCAGACCCCGGCTTTCCTCTGCCGCCAGACCAACTTCATTCAGGCCGTGGCCCGCACGGGTCGCCCGGTCAACATCAAGAAGGGCCAGTTCCTTGCTCCATGGGATATGGGCAACGTGGTGGACAAGGCACGCGCCACGGGCAACGACCAGATCATGGTGTGTGAGCGCGGCGTGTCCTTCGGTTACAACACCCTGGTATCCGACATGCGTGGCCTGGCGGTGATGCGTTCAACCGGTTGCCCGATCGTTTTCGACGCGACCCATTCGGTGCAACAGCCCGGTGGCCTGGGCAGCAAATCGGGCGGGCAACGTGAACACGTGCCCGTGTTGGCGCGCGCCGCGATCGCTGCGGGTATCTCTGGTCTCTTCATGGAGACCCACCCGGATCCCGAAAAGGCCCTGTCCGACGGTCCCAATTCATGGCCGCTGGACAAGATTCAGCGCCTGCTTGAAACCCTGGTCGAGCTCGATCAGACGGTCAAGCGCAGCGGCTTTATCGAACAGGAACTTTAGGGCCGGCGAACCCCATGGGATCCATCGCCGGGTCCGGACGGGAGAGGCTCTGAGGCGCCAAAATTTTCAAGTACGCCCACGAATCCTGACCGTCTTAACGAACCACACAATTTTTCGCAAATTCTGGAGAACCCATGTCTGAGATCATCGATATCCGCGCACGCGAAATTCTCGATTCGCGCGGGAATCCCACGGTAGAGGCCGATGTCTTGACGGAGGATGGCGCGATCGGTCGAGCGGTCGCACCCTCCGGCGCTTCGACCGGGTCGCGAGAGGCGCTGGAACTGCGCGACGGCGACAAGAAACGTTACCTCGGCAAGGGCGTCCTGACGGCCGTGGGCAACGTCAACGGCGAGATCCGTGATTCCCTGCTGGGTCAGGACGTCGGCGGGCAGGAGGCCATCGACCGTCGACTGATCGATCTCGACGGTACAGAAAACAAATCGCGTCTGGGCGCGAACGCGATGCTCGCCGTCTCGCTTGCCGCTGCACATGCCGCGGCACAGGAAAAGGCCATGCCGCTGTACCAGTCGCTGGGTGACGGCAACTATCGCATGCCGGTGCCGATGATGAACATCATCAACGGTGGAGAGCACGCCGATAACAGTGTCGACCTGCAGGAGTTCATGATCCTCCCGGTCGCCGCTGGATCGATTCGCGAGGCGGTCCGTTATGGCGCAGAGGTCTTTCATGCGCTCAAGTCGGTGCTGGGCAAGCGCTCGCTCGCGACCACGGTTGGTGACGAAGGTGGTTTCGCACCCAATCTGCGCTCGAACGAAGAGGCGATCGAGGTCATTCTCGAGGCGATCGACAAGGCCGGCTTCAGGCCGGGCGCCGACATCTACCTCGGCCTGGACGCCGCGAGTTCCGAGTTCTACAAGGACGGCCGGTACGTACTGGGCTCCGAGGGCAAGTCGTTCGATTCTGCCGGGTTTGTCGATTTCCTCACCAACTGGGTCGACCAGTACCCGATCATCTCGATCGAGGACGGCATGGACGAAGGGGACTGGGATGGCTGGAAGCTGCTTACGGACAAGCTCGGCAAGCGGGTTCAGCTGGTGGGTGACGACCTGTTCGTGACCAACACCGGTATCCTCAAGCAGGGTATAGACAAGGGCATAGCCAATTCCATCCTGATCAAGTTCAACCAGATCGGCACCCTGACAGAGACGCTCGCGGCCATCCGCATGGCCCAGGCCGCTGGCTACAGCGCGGTGATCTCGCACCGTTCCGGCGAAACCGAGGATACGACCATCGCCGACCTTGCAGTCGCCACGGCCACAGGCCAGATCAAGACCGGTTCGCTGTCGCGTTCCGACCGTGTTGCCAAGTACAACCAGTTGATGCGTATTGAAGACCAGCTGGGTGATGATGCGATATATGCGGGGAAGAGCGCGTTTCCCTACCTCTGAGCAGGCACTGAGGCGGCCGTGAACTGGAAACTGCAGTTGGCGGTCGGCGTGCTTGTGCTGATCCTTGTCGGGCTGCAGTTTCGATTGTGGGTCGGCGAGGGCAGCCTGGCAGAGGTGGCTACCCTGCGGCAGCAACTGGCCGACCAGCGGGCGGAGCTGAAAGACCTGCACGAGCGCAACGCCACACTGCAGGCGGAAGTCGACGATCTAAAGGAAGGGTTGGCCGCGATCGAGGCGAGGGCGCGCAGCGAACTGGGCCTGATCCGCCAGGGTGAGACCTACTTCCAGCTGTTGCCGCCGGCGGGCGCAAGCAATGACTGATCCGTCATTCTGGGCAGTCGTGCCGGCTGCCGGTGTTGGCAGACGCATGGGTGGTCCGACGCCCAAACAATACCTCGAACTTCGCGGCCGCAAGGTCATCGATCACACGATCGAGCGCATCTTGCTGCACCCCGCGGTCGATGGTCTTTTTCTCGCGCTGGGCGAAGATGACGGCTGGTGGGAAGAAACAGAGTTTGCAGGACACCCGGAGCTGGTCCGGGTATGTGGCGGGGTCGAGCGCTGCCATTCGGTATTCAATGCACTCGAAATGCTCGGCCGCCGAGCGCACCACGAAGACTGGGTGCTGGTGCACGATGCTGCACGCCCCTGTGTGCGGCGTTCCGATATCGACCGGCTGATCGATGCAGCCGGCACAAACGAGGTTGGTGGTCTGCTGGGCATGCCCGTGCGTGACACCATGAAACGGACGGACACCAAGGCCCTTGTGCTCGAGACGGTCGAACGTAGCCATCTTTGGCATGCCTTCACACCACAGATGTTCCGCTATGGTGTGCTCAGGGACGCCTTGAAAGGCGCGTTGGAAGCAGGTATCCCGGTCACCGACGAGGCCAGTGCGATCGAGTGGGCCGGCTTCAGGCCGCTAATGGTCGAGGGTCATGCGGACAACCTCAAGATCACGCGCCCGGAGGATCTGTTCCTGGCCGCGTATTACCTGGCGCAACAGGCCAACTGAGACATCATCGGCAGAGAAAGGCGCCATTCGTAGGGCAGGCTGCGCCTGCCGGCAACGCCGGGCTCAGCCCGGCCTACACTTTTCACCCGCCGCGGTCTAAGAGGTTGGCAGTCACCACCCAAGCCCCATTACAACCCGAGCACCGCGCGTGCGTTGGCCGTGGTCTGGGTGGCCAGGGTTTCCTCGGGCATCCGGCGTATATTTGCCAGCGTCGTCAGCACCTCGGGCAGATACAGCCGGGCTGTTGCGATGATACTGGTGCGAGGCCACCGTCATATCCGGTGCATCCGTCTCGAGCACCATGGCCTCGAGCGGCAGATCTGCGGCCAGGCCGCGTAGGTGGTTCGAGCGTTCGTAGGTCAGCATGCCGCCGAAACCCAGTCGGAAACCCATATCGAGATAGCGGTTGGCCTGCTGCAGGCTGCCGTTGAACGCGTGACAAAAGCCGCCGGCGAGTTGAAAGCGCCGAAGTGTGTTCAGCATGGCATCGTGCGCCTTGCGGACGTGCAGCACCACCGGCAGGCGGTAAGCCTGGGCGATCTCCAGTTGGGACTCGAGCAGCTGTTGCTGTTGCGCCCTGTCGAGATCCTTCAGCTGCCAATCCAGCCCGATCTCGCCGATCGCGACCGGCCTGCAGCTGGCCACTTCATCGGCGAGTGCCTGGGTATCCTGCGCCCGATGGTTTTTCAGATAGACCGGGTGCATCCCCAGTGCCGGATGCAGGTGGGGGTCAGCGGCACACAGTTCAATGAGTGCCGGCCAGGTCGCGCGCTTTACGGCCGGGACCAGGATATCGGTGACGCCGGCGAGACGCGCATCGCGCAAGACCTCGGCCCGATCCGGATCGAACTCGGCGACATCGATATGACAGTGGGTGTCGAACAGGTGCATGCCGATATATTAGCGCTCCTGCGGCCTGCGGTTCAGTTTGATCGCGGTGTTATCATCCCGCCCCCATTTGCGAGCAACCAGTGAAAGCATGCGTATAGGCCACGGATTTGATGCCCATCGATTCTGCGAGGGCGGTCACGTCACCATAGGTGGTGTGCGGATAGACCACGACAAGGGCCTGGAGGCGCACTCGGACGGCGATGTGCTGGTGCACGCGGTATGTGATGCCCTGCTCGGCGCGGCCGGGCTGGGGGACATCGGACTCCATTTTCCGGATTCGGATGATCGGTACCGGGGAATCGACAGTCGCGTCCTGCTGCGTCGGGTGAGGGATGCGCTGGCGGAACGCGGCCTGCGGGTCTCCAACCTCGATAGCACCGTCATCGCGCAGGCCCCACGCATGGGCCCGCATATCCAGCTGATGCGCTCCCGCCTGGCGGAGGACATGGGTGTCGCGGTCGATCGTGTCAATGTCAAGGCAACCACCACCGAGAAGATGGGATATACCGGAAGAGGCGAGGGTATCGCGGCGCACGCCGTGGCTCTGCTGGTGGCACTCTGATGTCCCTGCCCCTGCCGGTGGGTGACCCCACGATTCCCCTGCCTTGTGCGCACGGTGGCCCGGTGGTGCGCGGATGTCTGCGCGGCTCGCCGGAGGACTTCGTGGTCGAGGAGGAACTGGGATACCAGGCCTCGGGTGACGGCGAGCACCTGTTCCTGACGGTGCGCAAGCGTGGACGCAATACCCAGGAGGTTGCGCGTGCCATTGCCAAGCTGGCGGGCGTGCCACAGGTGGCGGTCGGTTACGCGGGTCTGAAGGATCGCCATGCGGTGACGACCCAGCACTTCACGGTGCAGTTGCCCGGGCGCGAGGCGCCGGACTGGTCGTCGCTCGAAGATGACTCCCTGCAGATCCTCAGTGCGCAGCGTCATCACCGCAAGATCCGGCGGGGATCGCTGCGCGGCAACCGCTTTCTGATTCGGGTGGCCGCGATTCAGGGGGACCGTGACCTGGCCGAGGCGTGCCTGCAGCGCATCCTGGCAGCCGGGGTGCCGAATTACTTCGGGAGCCAGCGCTTCGGCCATGAAGGACAAAACCTGGCGCGCGTCGACGAGTTGTTTGCCGGGCGTGGGCGCAGGCCGAATCGCGAGCAGCGCAGCCTGCTGCTATCTGCGGCCAGGTCTCACCTGTTCAACCAAGTACTGCAGGCGCGTGTCGCCGGGAACTGCTGGGATCAGGCAATCGACGGAGATGTCATGGTCCTGTCCGGTCCACAACGCCAGTTCATGTATGACCCTGAGGACGCCACTATCGGACCGAGGTTGGCCGAACTCGATATCCACCCGACTGGCCCCCTTTGCGGACGACCGAGCCGTGCCCTGCAGGCTGCAACCAACGCGCGCCTCATCGAAGATCAAACGCTTGCCGCCTGGGGCGAATGGATGGACGGCCTCGCACGCTTCGGGCTGGATGCCGATCGGCGCGCCCTGCGCCTTGGTGTGACCGACATGCGCTGGACCTGGGAAGGCGATTCGCTGGAACTGGGTTTCAGCCTGGTGGCGGGGGCCTATGCGACCGCCGTCCTGCGTGAGATCGTACGCGAGACCGATTAGCCGAAACGGCGGAACTTGCCGGACAGCAGCACGTACACGGCGCCGGTGCCGCCATCCCAGTGCGGTGCGGTCACGAATGCGAGCACTTCCTCTTTTTGGCGCAGCCACTGGTTGGTCTTCTGCTTGAGTACCGGTTGCTGGCCCGACCCCCGGCCTTTGCCGTGGATGATGCGCACACAGCGGCGTCCGGTGGTGAGACTGTGGTTCAGGAACCTGGCCAGTGCCGGCTTGGCTTCGCGTACCCGCAGGCCGTGGAGATCGATTGAGCCCTCGGTCTCGATCACGCCGCGCCGAAGATCGTGGAAGAGCCGGTTTTGAATCCCGGGCCGGCGAAATTCGAGAAAGTCGGGAGTCTCGATCGCCAGGTCGGCAAAGTCATCATCGCTTTCGTCACCCACCGGCAGGTCGATAGGCACCGGGCGTCGTTTTCTGCGGTATGGATCGGTGCGCAGGTCCTCGATCGGCTTGACACCCTCCATCGCCTCGCGAAACGCCGCCTCGTCCTCGTCTTGATGGTCATCGTGGGATTTTTCCATGACTGTGATTGAAACGGGTTCCCCGGCGCAGATCAAGGTGAGGCAATGTACGGTTTGCAGTATCATTTGCGCCTTCTTAGCCGACCCCGCTGTGACGGTCGGTCGGAATCCGGGACGGCATGCGAATTCTCCTGAGCAATGACGATGGTTACCAGGCCCCAGGCCTAAAGGCGCTTTACGATGCGATCGCGGCAATCGCCGATACTGTTGTGGTGGCGCCGGACCGGGACCGCAGCGGTGCCAGCAATTCCCTGACGCTCGAGCAGCCGATCCGTGCGCGTCAGCTCGAAAATGGTTTCATCCGGGTAGAGGGTACGCCGACGGACTGCGTCCATCTGGCGATCACCGGTCTGCTCGAAACGGAACCGGACATGGTCGTGTCCGGGATCAATGCCGGTGCCAATATGGGTGACGATGTCATCTATTCCGGCACCGTGGCCGCCGCCACCGAGGGGCGTTTTCTGGGCTATCCTGCGATCGCCGTATCCATCGCCTCGCATACCCCGCGTTTCTTCGACGCTGCGGCCCGGGTGGCTGCGGAGCTGGTTCAGCGCCTGTGCGCGCACCCGATCGCATCGGACTCCATACTCAATGTCAACGTCCCAGACCTGCCTTTTGAAGAGATTCAGGGTATGGTCGCGACCCGGCTTGGGCATCGCCACAAGGCGGAACCTGTGATCAAGGCGGAAGACCCGCGCGGACGGCCGATCTACTGGGTCGGGCCGGCCGGTGCCGAGCAGGATGCCGGGCCGGGTACGGATTTTCATGCGGTGCGCAATGGCTTCGTTTCGATCACGCCGATCCAGGTCGACCTCACGCGCCATCAGGCGCTGCCCGATCTGGCGTCCTGGCTGGAGCAGAAGCGGTGATGCCCGGCAACCTCGGTATCGGTATGACCTCGCCACGCACGCGGGAGCGCCTTGTACAGCGTCTGCGCGATGAAGGCATCCGCGATCAGCGGGTACTCGACCGAATTCGCAACACTCCGCGCCACATGTTCGTGGACGAGGCGCTCGCCAGTCGCGCCTACGAGGACACGGCGCTGCCGATCGGCAAGGGCCAGACGATTTCGCAGCCCTATATCGTGGCGCGCATGACGGAGGTCCTGCTCGAGGGCGGGCCGCTGGAAAACGTGCTCGAGGTCGGGACCGGGTCGGGCTACCAGACCGCGGTGCTGGCGCCTTTGGTGCGCCGGGTCTATACCACCGAGCGGATCCAGATCCTGCTGGAGCAGGCGCGCCGCCGCTTCCAGGCCCTCAAAATCCGCAATGTGATCACCAAGCACACCGATGGTGGCATGGGCCTGCCCGAGTATGCCCCGTTCGACGGCATTATCGTCACGGCGGCGCCCGAGGGCATCCCTTTGACCCTGGTCGAGCAGTTGCGTTCCGGGGGGCGGATGGTGCTGCCGATCGGGGGGCGGGACGAACAGGTACTGGTGCGCGTGACCCGGACGGTCGAGGGTTACGAGCACGAAATGCTGGAGCGGGTCAGTTTCGTTCCCTTACTCGGTGGGATCAGCTAAGTGAAGATTTTTTCGTCTTTGTACACCAAGGCGATGCGCTGGGCGCGTCACCCGCGGGCGCCCTGGTACCTGGGTGGCCTGAGTTTTGCCGAATCATCGTTTTTCCCCATACCGCCGGACGTGATGCTGGCGCCGATGAGCCTGGCGCAGCCGCGTCGTGCAATCTGGTTCGCCACCCTCGCGACGGTCACCTCGGTCCTGGGGGGGATGTTCGGTTACCTGATCGGGATGTTTGCATTCGATCTGGTTGCACCCTGGCTGCAGGGTGGCCACTATGCTGCTGCCTTCGAACGTGCTCAGCAGTGGTTTGATGAATGGGGCTTCCTGGCGATCTTCGCGGCCGGCTTCTCACCGATACCCTACAAGGTCTTCACCATTACAGCCGGTGTGGTCAGCATGGCCTTCCTGCCATTCGTGCTTGCCTCATTCATCGGACGTGGCGCGCGCTTCTACCTGGTCGCACTGCTGATGGCCTGGGGGGGTGAGGCGATGGAGCAAAAGCTGCACCGCTGGGTGGATCTGCTCGGCTGGTTGACTGTCGCAGCAGGCGTGATCATAGTTTTCGTCTACAAGTTCTGATTTGGGCGCGGTGCAGAAGTGTAAGTCTTGAAGCAGGATACCTTCCGGATCTCATTACGCAGATACAGGTCTCTCCGGCGCGGGCAGTCGATGCTGCTGTGTGGGCTCTTCATGATTGCTTTTGGCCTCGCGGGCTGCAGCTCGAGTTGGCGGGCACCGGTCGAGACGCGTGGCCACGCGGCCACCCCATCCAGATCGCCGTCGCGCAATACCATACGTGGCGACGAGTACCGGGTGCGGGCGGGTGATACGCTGTATGGTATCGCCTGGCAGAAGGGCATCGACTACCGATCGATTGCGGCCTGGAACGGCATTCGGTCGCCGGCTTATCGGATCTACGCGGGTCAGACCCTGCGTCTGGTGCCGCCCGCTTCGACCAGGCAACCACCCAGACCGGCATCGCAGCCGGCGCCGAGGTACAAGCCAGTACCCAGACCGGCTCCCAAACCATTGGCAACTGCACAAAAGCCCAAGCCGACCGTGAGTTCGAAAGCCCAGCCTTCTGCACCGAAACGGCTCAGTTGGCGCTGGCCTGCAAAGGGCCGGGTCGTCTCGAGTTTCAAAGCCGACGATCCGTTGCAAAAGGGCATAAAGATCGCAGGCCGCAGCGGTGAGCCGGTGGTGGCGACGGAGAGCGGGAAAGTCGTCTACAGCGGTAGTGGACTGATCGGCTACGGCCGGCTTATCATCATCAAACATAATGATAACTATCTGAGTGCTTACGGGCACAACAGAAAGATTCTGGTCAAAGAAGGCGACCAGGTCACCAAAGGAAAGAAGATTGCAGAGATGGGTACGGCCAACAGTGGCGACCCTATGCTGCATTTCGAAATAAGACGTAACGGTAAACCTGTCGATCCCCTGCGGCTCCTGCCGCGTCGTTGATATCGCGGGTCTGCCGTGCGCTTACCGGACGCAGTCATAGACTGATGGAGGGGGCATGCCCGCAAAGCGCGACGACGTTGAAGCAGATGTGGTGGACGAGGCCGTGGTCGATGATGATCTCGACGTCGATGATGAAGACGATAACGAAGTTGATGCGGTGGACGCAGACTCTGTCGAGGCCAAGATTGCGCCAGAGCCGAAGAAGCCCTCAGACGGTGACAAGAGGTATGCGGCCGGCAGCATCCCCGACAGTCAACTGGATGCCACACGCCTTTATCTCAACGAAATCGGTTTTTCAAAACTCCTGACGGCCGAGGAAGAGGTCTATTACGCGCGCCTGGCGCAAAAGGGTGATTCGGCAGCAAGACGGCGCATGATCGAGTGCAACCTGCGCCTGGTTGTGAAGATCGCGCGCCGTTACATGAACCGCGGCCTGGCACTGCTGGACCTGATCGAGGAAGGCAATCTCGGTCTGATCCGTGCCGTCGAAAAGTTCGATCCTGAACGCGGTTTCCGCTTCTCGACCTATGCGACCTGGTGGATTCGCCAGACCATAGAGCGCGCAATCATGAATCAGACCCGCACCATCCGTCTGCCGATACACGTGGTGAAAGAGATCAACGTGTACCTGCGCGCCGCGCGCCAGCTTACCCAGAAGCTCGATCACGAGCCGACGGCCGAAGAGATCGCCGAACTTCTGGATCGTCCAATCGGCGAGGTCAAGCGTATGCTGGGGCTGAACGAGCGTGTGACCTCGGTCGATACGCCCTACGGCAAGGATGCAGACAAACCGCTGCTCGATACCATTGCAGACGAAAATGCGATGGATCCGACCGAGCATATCCAGGCCGACGATATCTCAGGTCATCTCGATGACTGGCTTTCAAAACTGAACGACAAGCAGCGCGAGGTGGTCGAGCGCCGCTTCGGTCTGCACGGCTACGAGAATTCGACGCTCGAGCAGGTCGCGAATGAGCTGGGCGTTACACGTGAGCGGGTCAGACAGATCCAGATGGATGCCCTCAAGCGTCTGCGTGGGATCCTCGAGCAGGAAGGTTTCTCGATCGATACCATCTTCAAGTAGACCGAGGAAAGTGGCGTGGCTGCCCACCCCTCATAAGACCCAGGACCGTCGTGGTATCGAAATCCGCGAATCGGGTATGCTGTGAAAACTCTGAAAGAATCGCGAACAGCTGGTCTGAAATCCGGCCTCGTTTGTTGCTGATTCGATGCTGGCTGCATTTGTCCATGGCATCGGCATCCCGGATCGCCCGGCAAGGATTCTTTCAGGACCTCTCAGCGGCCTGAATGAACGGAGCCTGGATTGCAATGTCCGACACGAGCAAGAAAGAACGGGAAATTCTGGTGGTCATGCGCAAGGTGCTGGCGCAGATCATCAAGGATACGACGCCGCCCAGCCGGGCCATGAAGCATCCCCTGACGGACCAGACGATTCAGGATATTCGCCAGTGCCTCGGTCTGATTTCGGCGCGCGAACGCGAGCTAGCGGATTCCGCAGGGGCCACGCAGGAGCGACCGCATTTCACCGATGAAAAGTCGGCAGCGAAGGTGGTCCCGATCGGGAAGATAGGCAAGGCGCCGCCAAAGACCAGCACCGAATAGAAAAGACGGGGCCCGGCAAGGTACAGGGCCTCGTCGGCAGGGTCCAGCCACGCGGGCTGGACGCTTAGCCTGCAAATTGCATAAAGGCGGACGGGTTGGTGAAGTCCGCGGCATCTCGAAGGGCGCTCGATGAATTTCAGCCTTCGTTTTCGCAGTTGCAGTTTGTCCTGATTGGGCTCAGACCGCGCTGGACTTTGCATTTGCTCAGATCCCCCTCAAACCATAGCTACGGCTATGCTTTTTCGGCCGATCAGCCCAACTGCTTTGCCCATCACGCCCTGATTCCCAATCCCTTCGTGCAATCTGCAGGTTAGCGGATTCAGTCCTTCTTTTCGGGGCTTTCGGGCTGCTGGATCTCGATCTTTGAGTTATCCCTGATGGCGGTGATCACCTTGGCGATCTGTTGTTGCTGAAGCCTTGCTGCCAATTCAGGTTTGACTGATTCGAATTCGGGTGGCGGGGCTTCACGGCTGTCTTCACGCAGAATGACGTGCCAGCCGAATCGGGTCTTCACCGGGGCCGCGCTGTAACTCCCGTCCGCCAGTTGTGCGGTGGCCTGTGAAAATTCGCTTACCATCTGGTCGGCCTCGAACCATCCCAGATCGCCGCCCGCACTTTTGCTGGGTCCGATGGAACGACTGGTCGCCAGGGTTGCGAAGTCTGCTCCACCATCGAGTTCCGCGATCACTTCTTTGGCTTCCCCCTCATCTTTGAGCAGGATATGGCGGGCCTTGTATTCCTGGCGTTTGGCATTGGCGTATTCCAGCTCGTAAAGCTCACGTAAGACTGCCTCGTCGATGGCCATTTTCTCGATCTGGTCGCGGATGAACGCCTGGGCGACCAGCCGCGCGCGCGCGACATCGAGTGCTGCGACGATTTCAGGGTCGCTGGCCAGTGCCTGACCCTCGGGCGAGTTGGCGACCATGAAGTTGTTCACCAGCTCGTTGAGAAGCTTGATCTGATCCTCCGCATTGTCGGGATTGCGACCGGTCTGGGTGGCGAACAGGGCGAAATGAAGATTTGTGATGTCGAAGCCATCAAGTTTGACGAGGGTCTGTGGCGCCTGTGGTTCTGCCTGTTCCTGCGCCATGGCAGGTGCTGTGACGCACAGGCAAAGTGCCAATGCCGTCAGCCATGTTGCGTTACCGCGCATATTGAAATTCTCCTGAGTTACGTTCGTACATTATTTTGGAAAGATCTGTTTGAAGGGTTTGACGCTCACCGCGGCGTAGACGCCGGCACTGATGTAGGGGTCGGCATCCGCCCAGGCCTTTGCTTCGTCGATGCCCGGGAATTCAGCTACGATCAGGCTACCGGTGAAACCGGCCTCACCGGGGTCGTTGCTGTCGACGGCCGGGTTGGGACCTGCCAGCACCAGCCGGCCTTCCTGCTGCAACTGCTGCAGTCGTTCCAGATGGGCCTCGCGCGCGCTCTTGCGCAGGAGCAGGCTGTTTTCTACGTCGGTTCCTACGATGCTGTAGAGCATGGGATCAATCCTCTGTGGTTTGTTCGGGTTCGACGAATCGGGCCAGGTAGAAGCCCTGCGCAAGCATGAACACGAGCGTCAACCCGAGGAAGCCGAACAGCTTGAAATTTACCCAGACCTGCTCTGAATAGTTGTAGGCCACGTACAGATTGAGCACTCCCATGCTGAAAAAGAACATGACCCAGGCGGTATTGAGGCGCAGCCAGGCGGGCTCGGGCAGGGTGACGGCGTGATCCATCATCCGGCGCAGCAGACTGCGTTGCATGAATAACTGCGAAAACATGAAGGCGGCCGCGAACAGCCAATTGACAACGGTCGGTTTCCATTTGATGAACGTGGGGTCGCGCAATGCCAGGGTGAGTCCACCGAAAACCAGGAGCAGGCCAAGCGTGAGCCACTGTGTATTCTCAACCTTGCCATATCGTATCTTGTGGTAGGCGACCTGCAGCGCGGCCGCAGCGATGGCGACCTGGGTTGCCACATAGATATCGAACAGTTGGTAGGCGACAAAGAAAAGTATGACCGGGAACAGGTCAGCAAGCATTTTCATCAGTGGATGTGGTCTCTCTGATTCTTAGTGCAGCTGCCTGGGCGAGGCATGCACAACGAAATAGCGCCGAACGATCTCGCGCACGTGATCGGGGTAGTCGATGATGCTCATCTGCTCCATGCCTTCTGCGAAGAAGCGTTCGGCCTCACCGGGCAGACATTCGACAATCGCATCGAACGCGGGTTCCATCAGTTCGGGATTGTGACTGCGGGTTGCGACTATCGCCCGGTTGAGAAGCAGCAGGCGCCAGGGGTGCCCGGGTTGACTGGAGGCGGAGTCTTCGCACGCCGGGCTGGTCGCGTCGATCAGTTCACAGCATTGGGTGTAAAGGTCGGTCATGTGCTGCGGGTGGGCGGTCTGGTTGGCGAAGTGCGCCACTGCATTGACCACCGGGGCGAGGTGTTTGATCTCGCCACCATGGCGGGCAATCCACAAGGCGTACGGCAGGCTCAACTGTTCGATCTCGGCGGCCAGTGAAGCCTGCTCCAGCCCCAGTGCCAGTTGCGACAGGTCCTCGATCAGATGCAGTCCATACTCGCCGAGCGTGTTGATTTCCGCGGCCTCCGAGGTGTCGCCCTGCGTCTCGGGCTCGAGCATATCGATCAACTGTGACATTGCCTGGCCCAGCAGTCTCGCCGTATCCATCTCTTCGCCGCTGTGCGGGGATGCCTCCCATGCCTCCCGGACCTCGGCCGCGAGTTCGCCAAACCTTTCCTGAAGGAAAGAGAGATCAGCTGGAGGGAGATTCATGGTGCTGAAGTTTAGCATGCCGCGAGGGGCCCTTAGCGTGCCAAAAGCGCCTGAAATTGACCATTCTCTGACAGGTTTCGCGGGCCGCGATAGCGAACTCACGCCCTGATTCCCAAACCCTTCATGCATTTTGCAGGTTAGAATCCGCCCCCATGCCGACCCGCTTCGACCTGCACGCCCATTCGACCGCCTCCGACGGCACCCTGTCGCCCGCGCAACTGATGCAACGGGCACATGCCGCCGGGGTCGAGGTCATGGCCTTGACCGATCACGATACCCTCGAGGGTCTGCCGGAGGCAGCCGCCGAGGCCCGCGAACTGGGCCTGGGTTTCGTGCCGGGGGTGGAGGTCTCGGTCAGCTGGCAGGCGATCACGGTGCATATCGTCGGCCTCGGAGTGGCGTGGGACAGCGAGGTGTTGGGGCGTGGGCTTGCAGGTCTTCGCGAGTTCCGCGACTGGCGGGCCGAGGAAATGGGGCGCCGGTTGGCAAAGACCGGCATCGAGGGTGCGTACGAGGGAGCTCGGGAATTGTCCAACGGGCGTCTGATCAGTCGTACCCACTTCGCGCGCTTCCTTGTGAAGAGCCGGCACGCGCCAGATGTGCGCGCGGTGTTCCGTAGGTTTCTGGTCAATGGCAAGCCGGGCTTCGTGTCGGGGCAATGGGCCGAACTCGAAGACGCGGTGCGTTGGATCCGGTCGGCCGGGGGCCAGGCCGTGATTGCCCATCCGGCACGCTATCCACTCACCCGTGGCAAGTTGCGGCGCCTGATCTCGGAATTCTCCGAGGTGGGTGGCGCTGCGCTGGAGGTGGTGTCGGGCAGCCACAGCCGTGACGATTACTTCACCATGGCCCGGCATGCCCGGGACTTCGGTCTGCTGGCATCGGCCGGGTCCGACTACCATGGCCCTGAACACCCCTGGATCGAACTTGGTCGTCTCCCGGATTTGCCTGATGGATGTAATCCAATTTGGAAGGAATGGCGAATAAGCTATTGAATAAAAAAGATGTCACAGTTTTTTCAAATCCATCCCGAAAATCCACAGATACGCCTGATCCGGCAGGCCACCGAGATCATTCGTGACGGTGGCGTGGTGCTCTATCCGACCGATTCGAGCTATGCAATCGGCTGTCAGATCGGTGACAAGGCCGCGATGGACCGCATCCGCCAGATCCGGCGCCTCGGTGTTGAGCACAACTTCACCCTGATCGGGCGGAGTCTGTCGGAGATGTCGACCTACACCAAGCTCGACAACCAGGCCTACCGCCTGATCAGGAATCTGACTCCCGGACCCTATACCTTCATCCTGCAGGCCACCAAGCAGGTGCCCAAACGGCTCATGCATCCCAAGCGCAAGACCATCGGCGTGCGTATCCCGGACAACCGTGTGGCGCTGGCATTGCTGGATGAACTCAACGAGCCGCTGCTGAGCAGCACCCTGATCCTGCCGGGCGATGACATGCCGATGATGGATCCCTATGAAATGAACCTGACGCTGGGGCACGCCGTCGACCTGATCATCGACGGTGGATACTGCGGCTTCGAGCCGACCAGCGTGATCGATCTGACTGAGGACCCACCGCAGGTGCGGCGGGTCGGCAAGGGCGACGTGGCCCTGTTCGGGGATTGATCCTGCGATCCCTTGCGGGCCGACGGTTTCGCAAGGCGCGATACGAAATAATCCAACCAGAAAGGGCTGTCGGGGTGCCGTGGGCGCGCGGCCAGTTCAGCCCGGAGATATAATCCCGCCGATGGAAGAACTCAATCTCGCGCAGCGCATTGCAGTCTGGGCCCTGCCACTGATATTTGCCGTCACCGTTCACGAGGCCGCGCACGGCTGGGTGGCAGACAAACTGGGCGACCCGACCGCTCGCAAGCTGGGCCGAATCACCTTGAACCCGATCCCGCACATCGATCTGGTCGGGACCATCCTGGTGCCGGTTCTGATGCTGAGCTTTACCGGCTTTCTGATCGGCTGGGCCAAGCCGGTGCCGGTCTCGGTCGGGCGGCTGCACTCGCCCAAGCGTGACATGGCGATCGTCGCCGCGGCGGGCCCGGCCGTGAACCTGATAATGGCCCTGGTGTGGACCCTGGTCCTGCTGCTTGCGCACAGCCTGATTGACAGCCTGCAGTCTGTGGCGCTGCCGCTGCTGCTGATGTCGGTGGCCGGTGTCTTCATCAATCTGGTGCTGATGGCGATCAACCTGCTGCCCGTGCCACCGCTGGATGGCGGGCGCGTGGTGACCGGGTTGCTGCCCATGGCTGCCGCACGCGTGTATGCCCGCATCGAGCCGTTTGGGATGATAATCCTGATCCTTCTGCTGATCAGTGGCGTGGTGGGGATGATTCTGGCGCCGATCGTATTCGGTGCCATCCAGGTACTGCCCGGTTCCGACCTCGTGTTGGGTATACTGCCCACCCTGTTTCCCTCGGAGTAATGTCTTGGTCGCTGTAGCTGCGCAACATGCACGTGTCCTGTCCGGTATGCGCCCCACCGGGCGCCTGCATCTGGGCCACTATCATGGTGTTCTGAAGAACTGGGTCGAGTTGCAGCACGAGTATCAGTGCTTCTTCTTCGTGGCCGACTGGCATGCCCTGACCACGCATTACGACGATCCCAGCATGGTGCCGCAGTGCACCTGGGACATGGTGATCGACTGGCTCGCGGCAGGCGTGAACCCGGGCGAGGCCACGCTGTTCATCCAATCACGTGTGCCGGAGCATGCGGAGCTGCATCTGCTGCTGTCGATGATCACACCGCTTGGCTGGCTCGAGCGCGTACCTACCTACAAGGATCAGCAGGAGAAGCTCAAGGAAAAGGACCTGTCGACCTATGGCTTTCTCGGCTACCCCCTGCTGCAGTCCGCCGACATCCTGGTGTATCGCGCGGGCCTGGTGCCGGTGGGCGAAGACCAGGTGGTGCACGTTGAACTGACGCGCGAGGTGGCGCGCCGGTTCAACCATGTCTACGGGCGCGAACCCGACTTCGAGGAAAAGGCCGAACAGGCGATCAAGAAGATGGGCAAGAAGAACGCCAAGCTGTACAGGAAATACCGGCGTGCCTATCAGGAGCAGGGTGACGACGAGGCATTGGCCGCGGCCCACGCGTTGCTGGAGTCACAACAGAATATCGGTATCGCGGACCGCGACCGCCTGTTCGGCTACGTCGAAGGCGGTGGTATGGTGATCCTGCCGGAGCCGCAGCCCTTGCTCACCAGGTCTTCAAAGATGCCTGGCCTGGATGGCCAGAAGATGTCCAAGTCGTACGGCAACACCATCGGCCTGGATGCCTCCGCGGAGGTGGTGGAGCAGCAGATGCGCACCATGCCGACCGACCCCGCGCGGGTGCGCCGAACCGACCCGGGCAATCCGGATATCTGCCCTGTGTGGCAGTTCCACGAGGTGTATTCAGGCCCGGACGTGAAAGACTGGGTGCAGCAGGGCTGCAGGTCCGCGGCCATCGGCTGTATAGAATGCAAGCAGCCGGTGATCGATGCGGTACTGGCAGAGCTCAAGCCGATGCAGGAACGTGCCAGGGGCTATGCCCAGCAGCCGGACGTGGTGCGCAATATCATCAACGAGGGTTGTGAGCGTGCGCGTGAAGCGGCGCGTGAAACCATGGACGAGGTCCGTCACGCCATGTTTCTGGATTACTGAGCCGCCTGCCGGGACATCTGCATTGACCGAGCCACACGCCAAAGTCGTCAAGCCGCAGCAGGAAGAGTTGCCTTTTGCCGTAGTGCAGGGACAGCCTCAGTACAACCTGCCCAAAGACCTGTATATCCCGCCCGATGCACTGGAGGTGATACTCGATGCCTTCGAAGGGCCGCTTGACCTCCTGCTTTATCTGATTCGCCGCCAGAATCTGGATATCCTCGATATCCCGATCGCCGACATCACCGTCCAGTACATGGAGTACATCGACCTGATGCAGGATATGCGCCTGGAACTGGCGGCCGAGTACCTGGTCATGGCAGCGATGCTCGCCGAGATCAAGTCGCGCATGCTGTTGCCCAGGCCGCAAGCGGAAGAGGACGATGAGCATGATCCGCGACTGGAGCTGATTCGCCGCCTGCAGGAATACGAGCGTTTCAAACAGGCGGCCGAGGATATCAGCGAGCTGCCGCAGCTCGGCCGGGACGTCTTTCCGGTGGTGGTCGAGGCGCCGCACAAACATGTCGACCAGCCGCCGCCCGATGTCGACCTGAAAGAGGTGCTGCTCGCACTCAAAGATGTATTTCACCGGGCGGACATGTTTACCAGTCACCATGTCGCGCGCGAGCCGCTGTCACTGCGTGAACGGATGAGCCGCGTGCTGGGGTCGGTCAGCAGCGAACGCTTTGCCCTGTTCACCGACCTGTTCGATATCAGCGAGGGTCGCCAGGGGGTCGTAGTGACCTTCATGGCGGTGCTCGAACTCATCAAGCAACAGCTTATCGAGCTGGTGCAGGCAGAGCACTTCGCGCCGATTCACGTCAAGGCGCGATAGGCATGTCGGTTCCAGCAAACCTGAAGAATATTGTCGAGGCCGCCCTGCTGGCGGCCGGACGGCCATTGTCGCTGGAGGCCTTGCAGGTCCTGTTCAATGAAATCGAATGCCCGGACAGGAAGGAATTGCGCGCAGTGCTGCAGGAACTGGCGGACGACTACCAGGGCCGCGGAATCGAGGTCGCCGAGGTGTCCAGTGGCTGGCGTATTCAGGTGCGAGCGAATTGTTCGCCCTGGGTATCCCGGCTGTGGGACGAAAGACCGGCGCGCTATTCGCGTGCCCTGATGGAGACCTTGGCCCTGATCGCCTACCGCCAGCCCATCACGCGTGGCGAGATCGAGGACATCCGGGGGGTTTCGGTCAGTACCAATATCGTCAAGACACTGATGGAGCGGGAGTGGGTGCGGGTGGTCGGTCAGCGCGATGTGCCGGGTCGGCCTTCGTTGTACGCCACGACGCGCGATTTTCTTGATTATTTCGGGCTGAAGTCACTCGATGAGCTACCGACCCTGGCAGAGCTGCGGGATCTGGATGAGATCAACCGTGAACTGGATCTGAATGATCCCGATCGGGTTGCAGCTGAAGATGCCCCCCCGGCCGGGGGGTCCGAAGCAGGGCTTGAACAGGGGACTCGGGCAGACACACTTGCCGAAGCCGAAGCCGAAGCCGAAGCCGAAGCCGAAGCCGAAGCCGAAGCCGAAGCCGAAGCCGAAGCCGAAGCCGAAGCCCCTGACGCGATGAACAAACATGAAGCCTAGCGGCCTCCCGGGCGAGCGCCTGCAGAAACTCCTCGCCAATGCCGGGATGGGGTCGCGCCGTCACCTCGAGACCCTGATCGGCGAAGGCCGCGTCAAGGTCAATGGCGTAGTCGCCAAGCTGGGCGATCGCGCGACCGCGGAGGACCGTATCGAGCTCGACGGTCGGCCGGTGGGGGGTAAGCGCCTGGCTGGCAACCAGCGTTTTGCGATCATCTACAACAAGCCGGAGGGAGAACTGGTCACCCGAAGCGATCCGGAGGGACGCAAGACGGTGTTCGAGCGCCTGCCGCGACTGCCGTTTGGGCGCTGGATCGCGGTCGGTCGTCTTGACGTGAACAGCGCGGGCCTGCTTTTGTTCACCAACGACGGCGAACTGGCCAATCTGCTGATGCACCCGCGTAACCAGATAGAGCGCGAGTACGCGGTGCGCGTCAACGGTGAGGTCAGCGCCGGGATGGTGCGACAGCTGGTGGCTGGCGTCGAGTTGGAAGATGGGCCGGCGCGTTTCGAGGATGTCGTCGAGTCCGGGGGCGAGGGCAGCAATCGCTGGTTTCACCTGGTGATCATGGAGGGGCGCAAGCGTGAGGTCCGCCGCCTGTGGGAGGCGGTTGGTGCCACTGTTTCTCGCCTGAAGCGCGTCCGCTATGGCCCCATCATCCTCGACAGCAGTGTCAAAGTGGGGCAATGGCGGGAACTCGATGCCGAAGAGCGAAAGGCCCTGCTCCAGGTCGCCGGTCTCAAGAAGGGCGATCGCCCATGGGGAAACCTGAAAAGAACTCCGGCAAAGAAAAAGGCATCCGCCGCCGCGGGATCGTCACCGTGGAAAACCAAAAAGCGTCGCTGAACCGGTTCTCTCCCGGGCCTGGTGCTTTGCGCAGTCTTTACGATTCACTGCACGATATATATGGCGCCCAGCCCTGGTGGCCGGCCGATTCCGCGTTCGAGGTGGCGGTCGGTGCGGTGCTTACCCAGAACACCGCCTGGTCCAATGTCGAAAAGGCCATCGACCGGCTGAAAGAGGCCGATCTGCTTTCACTGTCTGCAGTGCTGGACAGCGACCACGACACCCTGGCCGAGACCATCCGTTCGTCAGGCTACTTCAATATCAAGGCCCGGAGGCTGCGCAATCTTTGTGACTTTCTGGCGCGGCAAGGCGGGCTCGAGAGTTTTGCCAGGCAGGATCTCGAAGAGCAGCGCGAGGGCCTGCTGGGTGTCAACGGTATCGGGCCCGAGACGGCAGATGATATCCTGCTGTATGCACTGCAACAGCCGGTATTCGTGATCGATGCCTACACCCGGCGGTTGTTGCAGCGGTTTGAACTGGCGCAGGGTCGGGAGTCGTACGAGGAACTGCGTACGGGTTTCGAGCGGGCGTTGGAGAAGGATGTCGAGCTGTTCCGGCAGTATCACGCCTTGATCGTCATGCACGCCAAGGAGGTCTGCCGGAAGGATCCGCAATGTGGCCGTTGTGCATTGGCATCCGGCTGCCCGACGGGGCGCTACTCAGATCGTTGAATCTTTGGCTTGGGTTGAATCCGGTATGAAAAGTTTCCTGCAAAAAATGCGCTGGCACCCGGCCATAGTCGTGTTGACCGTGCTTGTCGCGAGCTGCACGCAAACAGCGACACGGAATGAAGACGGCCCCGGACCCACCGTGGCCGCTACACAAACCTATTCCTACGCCCGGGACATCAAACCGATCCTGGAACAAAAGTGCATCGCCTGCCATGCCTGCTACGACGCACCCTGCCAGTTGAAGCTGTCCTCCGCCGAGGGCGTTCAGCGGGGAGCCACGAGGAAGCAGGTTTACGACAGCGCACGCCTGACAGACGTCTCACCCACGCGCCTGTTCGTCGATGCCCAGACCCCTGCGGGTTGGCGCGACAAGGGTTTCTATTCGGTATTCAACGACCGGGCTGGGCCGATCGACAACAATCTCGAATACTCATTGCTCTACAAGATGATCGAGCTGGGCAGGGAGCATCCGCTGGACCCGTACTCCGCGGTACCGGAACATATCCAGCTCGGTCTGCAGCGAACGAACGAATGTCCCCTGCCCGGTGAGTTCGAGGAGTACGCCAAGAAGAAACCGCTGCAGGGAATGCCGCTGGCGATCACTGGCCTGGAGGAGGGCGAATACCGAGCATTGCAGCAATGGATCAAGGAAGGCGCGGTCATCGACGAGAGGCCTTCTCCACCCGGGTACCAGGAAAAGGCCCAGATCCTCCAGTGGGAGGCGTTTTTGAACCAACCGGCGCCAAGAAATCAACTGGTTTCACGGTACCTGTATGAACACCTGTTCCTGGCCCACCTGTATTTCGAGCATCTGGACAGTGGCAATTTCTTCGAGCTGGTGCGTTCCCGTACGCCCGTTGGAGAGCCCATCCAGATCATCCCGACGGTGCGCCCGAACGATGACCCCGGCCAGCCGTTCTTTTATCGGCTGAGAAAGATCGAGGGCACCATCGTTCACAAGACGCACATTGTCTACCCGCTGGGCGAACAGAAGTTGGATCGCCTGCATCGGTTGTTCCTCACCCCGCAGTGGGAGGTCGGGAAACTGCCGGACTATTCGGCCGGGAATGCGCTCAATCCCTTTGCGACCTTTGCCGCTATCCCGGCGCGTGCGCGTTATCAGTTCATGCTCGATACGGCCGAGTATTTCGTAATGACCTTCATCCGCGGCCCGGTTTGCCGTGGACAGGTTGCCACCGACGTCATCGATGACCGGTTCTACGTCCTGTTTCAGGACCCGGACTCGGATCTCTCCGTGACCGACCCGGCCTATATGGCCAGTGTCGAACCTCTCCTGGCGCTGACCCCTGAGAAGCTGAGGCTGTTGGCCCTGGCCCCGGATTGGGCGGAGCAAAAACACGCGAGGGACGACTACATCCGCTTTCGGGGAAAGGCCTACCGCGAACGGCAACCCGCCGGACCTTCACTACAGGACATCTGGGCCGGCGACGACACTAACGGCAATGCGGTGTTGACCGTCTTCAGGAACTTCGACAATGCGATGGTTACCCGGGGCTTCGTGGGTGCCGTCCCCAAGACCCTGTGGGTCATGGACTATCCCATGCTGGAGCGCACCTATTACGAACTGGTGGTCAATTTTAACGTGTTCGGATCGGCGGGCTCCCAAGCTGAAACACGCCTGTACTTTGATCTCATCCGCTCCGGCGGAGAGAACAACTTCCTGCATTTCATGCCCCCCGCGGTTCGTGCCGGCATGCGCAATTCCTGGTACCGGGGAAGCAGGGGCGAGGAAAAGCTCAGGGATGACTATATCGTCGTCAACGAGGACATGCCGGTGCAGATCCGCTACCGCACCGCGGATCCAAAAGCCGAGTTCGTCTCGCTCGTCAGCGAACGTCTCGGATCACTGGCGGGGCCTCCCGACGTACTGAACCGCTGTGCGCGGCCACCCTGTTATCGTGCCGGTGCGACTGGCGCCGAGCGGCAGGTCGAGGCCAGCCTGCAGAGCCTGACCTCCAAGTCGGCCTCACACCCGGGCATGCGATTTGTCGACTTCATGCCCGACGTCAGCTTTGTGCGGTTCAGCAGCGGCGACCCCGACACCGACCTCGCGTATACGCTGGTGCGCAACAAGGCACACACCAACGTGGCCTTCCTGCTGGATGAGGAAAAACGCCGGGAGCCGGACAGGGATACGCTGACCGCATACCGCGGACTGCTGGGCAGTTATCCGAACTTCATGTTCAACGTACCGCTGGACAGTGCCGGGTCATTCACTTCGGACCTGCATGCCGCGGGTACGCCCGGGCAGTTCGCCAACCTGGTCAAACGTTACGGATTGTCCAGGACTCATCCCGAGATCTGGGCCAACTTTCAGTGGTTTGTGGATTACATGCGACGCGTCAGCCCGGTTGAAGCGGGGGTATACGATATGAACCGTTACAAGAAGGTGGCCGATCTGATGGCCGATGAAAGCGGGTAGTCCCTTTTGTACGTCGCATGGGCGCTTACATTTCCGATGGATTTTCCCTATCCTCGACTCGGACAGCCGACGGCCAACCAGAGTTTGGCCCTTGCTTCCGCCATGGTGAGGCAAGCTAGGCTTTGAACAAATCAGCCAGATGGGCAGGAGCGTATTGAATGAGGTCTTTGACTATGTGTAACAAGACAGTCACCCTAACCGCGCTACTCGCGGGATTGGCGATCATCTCGCTCGAGGCTCTGGCGGTTGAGGCAACGCCGACACCGTCCGAGAAAGCGGCGATCGCTGCGGAAAAGACGGCGCCCGGTAGCATTGCGCAGGCGTTCTTCACCACTGCAGTCGAGGATGGCGCGCCTGTAGATTTCCTATCAGAAATAGAAAACAGCGTGTCGGAGGTGTTCTTCTATACCGTGCTCGAGGGCATGGCGGGTCAGACCGTGACCCATCGATGGAAGCATAGGGGCAACGTGATGGCAACGGCGGAGTTCGACGTCAAGGGCGACCCTGACAAGGTCTGGTCGAGCAACCAGATGAAGCCCGAATGGACCGGGGCATGGGAGGTCGAGGTAGTCGACGGTGGCGGTCAGGTCATTGGCCAAAGGACCTTTGCCTTTGAGGCCCCGCTGTAAGGGAAACGCAGGGCCTTCGGTTTCGCAAGCCGTCGACTGGGGGCATTGCCGCGCCTGATACTTCCGGGTGGTGGGGTTATCCCAGCAGACTTCTGTTGCGGCCATTGCGCTTGGCGGCAAAGAGGGCCTTGTCCGCGCGTTCGACAAACCCTCCGGTGTCCTCTTTTGCATTCAGACGTGCGACTCCGATACTCACGGTGATACTGGTGTCGCGACCGCGCACGGTGCGAAGGGCCGCGACGTTTTCGCGGATGCGCTCGGCCAGCAGCATCGCGCCCTCTTCGGCTGTGTGACTGGCCAGGACGACAAACTCCTCGCCCCCGTAACGAAACAACAGGTCGCTGCGACGCACGGTGTTGGCAATCGTCTGCGATACGGCGATCAACACGTCGTCACCGAACGCGTGTCCATGTTCGTCGTTGAACGCCTTGAAGTGATCGATGTCGATCACCAGAACGGAAAGCGGCAATACCTGGCGGTGTGCCAGGTCCACTTCGCGCAGCAGCGAATTGTCCAGTGCCATGCGGTTGTGCAGGCCGGTCAGAGGGTCGCGTGAGGCGAGTTCGACGGCCTGCTTGTAGCTCAAGGCGTTTCGCAAGGGATAGACGAGTGCGCACAACAGGTTTTCCAGCGAAGTGATCTCTTTGTTCGCAAACGGGATCTCGCGGTAGACCCGTATGCTGCCGAGCGAATTGTCCTCCAGCTTGAGATCGTAGGTTGCGCGGTGCGATGCCTCTTGCCCGTAGCGCATGGTTTGCTCGCTCTCGGGCAGGCAGTACACCAGGCCATCGATCGACAGATAACGTTGGATCTCCTTGCCGAACAGCTCGATCTGCATGTCGATATCGAGCGTCGTCTGCAGGATGCTGGAAAGCTCGAGAACCCGTGGCCCGAGATTTTCCGGCGCCGTGGGAACAACGGTCCCATGAGCTTGAAGTGGATTGACCAAAGCGAGGTTGCCTGTGTTGATATAACCAAGGGTTTCCATTTCTGTCTTCTCTTTGCTGAATGTGCACACATTGAGAAGCGAAACCCGTGCCAATATAGGAAAGAAACGTAAAAACAACAAGTTATAGTTGATACTTCGACGTTCGACGGATCGGTGTCATTTTTTCCTCCCCACCTGAAATTCCCAAACGTCGAAACCCCGGCATATTTCGGGAACCATGTTCGTCGACAGATTCCCGACATCCGGGTTCAGCCGTGCCAGGCGAGCCTGGTTTTAAAGGGTGCGCGGACGCATCGATCGGGGGCGGCAGGGACGGGGCGCTCAGTCGTCCCAACTCAGGCGTTGACCGGTGGTGCCCCGACTGTCCGGCCCCATGGCCCAGAGGTACAGCGGCGCCAACACGTCGGGGGTCTTCAGGCCCGCATTGTCTTCACCCGGAAACGCCCGCTTGCGCAGGGCGGTGCGTGTCGGCCCCGGGTCGATGCAATTTACCCTGATGCTGCTGTTTTCGAGTTCGGCCGCAAGGATCCGGGTCAGGCCCTCGATGCCGAATTTCGATACCCCGTATGCCCCCGAGAAGGCCTTGCCCACATGTCCGGCCTCGTCGGTGGTGAAGATCACACTGGCATCCTCTGATTTGCCCAGCAGGGGCAGACAGGCCTGGGTGATGTGGAAGGGTGCGTTGACATTGACCTGCATGACCTTGAGCCAGTCTTCAGGCTCGTAATCCTTGATCCGGCTGAGGTAGGGCATGCTGGCGGCATTGTGCAGAAGCCCGTCGAGGCGGCCGAAATTGCTTTGCATGGCAATTGCCAGTTCGTCGAAGTCGTGCAGTGTCGCGCCTTCGAGATGCATGGGGTAGATGGCCGGCGTTGCCAGGCCTTTTTCCTCGATCTCGTCGTACACCGATTCCAGCTTCGAGACCGTCTTTCCCAACAGGACCACGGTGGCCCCGTGCCCGGCATAGGCCAGTGCAGCGGCCCGACCTATGCCGTCACCCGCACCGGTAACCAGAATGATGCGCTCTTTCAGGATGTCGCCAGGGGGTCGATAGTCAGCGTGCATTGGTGGTTCTCTCTGAGATTAACGGCAGCGCCATGCTGTCCAAAGTTGAGCGATTGGGGCGCGGTCGATCGGGGCATCAGCCACCGCATAGTCCTTGTTGCGGATCTTTGAGTGCATGGCGTGGGCTAGTGCGGTCAGCCGTCTGGCCAGATCCGGCACCTGCCCGCCGCTGGACACCGATATCGTGTCGAATTGATTTAGCAGTGCCTCGATGCGACGTGCCCTGAGCTCAGGGGTGACCTGCCTGAGAGCCTGCGCGTTCATGTCCACGGGTACACGATGCTCGCAGGCGGCCAGGCGCCGAATGCGCTCCACGGCGGCACAATAGCCCCCGAGTTCAACACATTTTTCGGTATCGTAGTCGGATCTGCGCTCGACACGGGTCAGCAGGACAAAAAAATTTCCCAGGCTGGTCCGGCAGGCTGCTGCAAACTCCCGGTCATCGTTCAGCAGCGGTGAGCGTATGTGGTCGTCGGCACTATCGATGATGGCCCCCAGTTGTATTTGAGCGCGGTCGCCGACACCCACTTCCTGCAGTTTGATGGCGAGCGGATGGCGCGCCTTTCCATGTATGAGACGGTCGATCTCCTGCCCCCACCAGTCCAGCTTCAGGCGTGCCGCGCCCGGATCGTGCGCATGTTCCGCGATGTCCTGAATCAGCTCGTACCAGGCGAGCAGCAAGGCGTTTCGCTGCCGCATCGGTGCGGGTGAGAAACGCACCGCGTAGTAGGCCGCGGAGCCGACCGGCGTTGCGCGATTCGGGAACATCCATTCGTCGGCGGCCTCAGGCGACACCGACTTCATCACTCAGCAGGTCGAGCAGTTGCCCGGGGTGATCGATGGTGAAGTCGGATTGCCAGGTGCCCGGTGAATCCTGCGGATGCAGATAGCCGTACAGGGCGCCGACGGTCACACAGCCGGCGGACCTGCCCGCCTGCATGTCACGCCCGGCATCGCCGACATACAAGGTCGCCTCGGGCGCGCGGTCGATCAATTTGCACGCGTAAAGTATCGGCTCCGGGTGTGGCTTGCGGTTGGCGCATGTGTCGCCACTGACCACACAGCCGGCCCGTCGGTCCAACCGCATCGCGGCGATCAATGGGTCGGTCAACCATGCCGGCTTGTTGGTCACGATGCCCCAGGGCAGCTGCCGGGATTCGAGATCCGCCAGTACGGCGTCCATGCCGGGAAACAGCCGGGTCTCGCGGCAAAGGTTGTCGAGATACACATCCAAGAGAAACTGGCGACGTTCTTCGAACCCCGGGTTTTCCTGCTCGATGCCAAATCCGAGCCTGATCAAAGCGATACCACCGTGTGAAACGACCGGCCGAATCGTCTCGTAGGGCAGGGTGGGCTGCCCATAGTGCCGGAGCGTGCGATTGAGCGCATGCGCGAGATCAGGCGCGGTGTCCGCCAGGGTCCCGTCCAGATCGAAAAGCACCGCCTGCGGCAGTCGGTTCGGACTCACTCCGGCAGACCACTTGCGACCATGTAGTTGACGTCCACGTCGCGTGGGTCCAGCTTGTAGACCCCGCTGAGCGGGTTGTAGGTCAACCCGGTGATGTCTTCGACATCGAGTCCGGCCGCGCGGATCCAGTGCGACAGTTCGGATGGGCGGATGAACTTGGCGTAGTCGTGGGTTCCTCTGGGCAGCATACGCAGAACATATTCGGCCCCGACGATGGCAAACAGGTAGGACTTTGGATTGCGATTGATGGTCGAAAAGAAGACCTGCCCACCCCGCCTGACCAGGGCTGCGCAGGCCGCGATCACCGAGGCAGGGTCGGGCACGTGTTCGAGCATCTCCATGCAGGTCACTGCATCGAAACGGCCGGGCATCTCCTCGGCGAGTTGCTCAGCGGTTATCTGTCGGTAGTCGACTTGCTGCCCGCTCTCGAGCAAATGCAGCCGTGCCACCTCCAGCGGGGCCTCTCCCATATCGATGCCCGTCACGTGTGCGCCGCGCGCGGCCATGGATTCGGCCAGGATGCCGCCACCACAGCCGACGTCCAGTACGGTCTTGCCGTTCAGGCCGACGCGTTCGTCGATGTAGTCCAGGCGCAGTGGGTTGATCTCGTGCAGCGGTTTGAATTCGCTGTTGGGATCCCACCAGCGTGATGCCAGCAATTCAAACTTGCTGACTTCGGCGTGATCGACGTTGACTGCTGCACACATGATGATTGGCTCGGTTGCGGGACGGATACCCGATTATAGGCCGCCGCTTGTGACATATCACCGCAGCGGCCGGCGGGTTGGCAGCCTGTCGGACTTAACGCTGTTTCGCCGCAACCGGTCAAGTCCGACAGGCTGCTATGCCGGTTTTTCCATGATCCTGTCGCGCCAGCCGGCCGCCCGCTCCAGGGTCTGGTTGAGATCGATAGTCGTCAGTGCGCGGTTGTTGAGCACCTGCCGGCCCATGATCCAAACGTGCCGCACCTGTTCGCGCCCTGCGGCATAGACGATCTGCGACACTGGGTTGAACACCGGCTGGGTTTCCGGTGGCGACAGGTCCAGGGCGACGATGTCGGCAGATTTACCGACCACGAGCGACCCGGTTTCCGTCTCGACCCCGAGCGCGCGCGCGCCGTTCAGGGTGGCGAGTCGAAGGGCCTGTTCCGCGGGCAGGGCACATGCGTCGGCGCTTTGCCCCTTGGCCAGAAGGGCTGCCGAACGCAACTCGCCGAGCATGTCCAGGTCGTTGTTGCTCGCGGCCCCGTCCGTACCCAGGGCCACCTGGATGCCGCCATCGAGCAGGCGCGCCACCGGGCAATGTCCCGAGGCCAGCTTGAGATTCGATTCCGGGCAATGCACCACCTGAGCGCCGCTTTCGGCAAACAGCTCCATTTCGCCGGGTTCGAGCTGCGTCATGTGCACGGCCAGCAGCGAGGGACTGATCAGGTCGAGGCGGCGCAGACGTTCGATCGGGCGCAGGCCGAACTGTTCGACACTGCCCCGCACCTCTGCCGCGGTCTCGTGGACGTGCATGTGGACCGGCAGTTCCAGCTCGTTGGCGAGCGCCGCGATACGGCGCAGCGGGGCGTCGGAGACGGAGTAGGGGGCGTGCGGGGCAAAGGCGGTGCGTACCAGCGGGTCGTTGCGGAACTGGTCGTGCACCGCGGTGGCGCGATCGAAATAGCCATCGGCATCACTGGCCCAGGCGGAAGGGAAATCGATGACGATCAGTCCCACGGTGGCGCGCATGCCTGCCTGCACCGCGACCCGGCCGGTGACGTCCGGGAAGAAGTACATGTCGTTGAAACAGGTGGTGCCGCTGCGGATCATCTCGGCGATCGCCAGTCGCGAACCGTCCGCGACGAATTCCTCGTGCACCCAGCGCGCCTCGGCCGGCCATATGTGATCGTTCAGCCAGTTCATCAACGGCATATCGTCCGCGAGGCCGCGAAACAGGCTCATGGCACTGTGCGTGTGAGCGTTGATCAGGCCGGGTATCAGGGCGTGCCCGCGCAGGGTGACGGTTTCGTGTGCGTCGATCTGCGACTCTGCCTCTGCGCGCGGCGCAATGGCCGTGATCCTGCCGTCTTCGATGGCGATGCTGTATCGATCGAGGGCACCGGGAACTTCGACCGGAATCACCCAGTCGGCATGTATCAAAAGGTCTGCCTGCACGAATATCTGCCGTTGTCTGCGATTAGCGGCCTAAAATACCGCAAATCGCCCCGCCGCCCCTACTGAATGTGCCACTTCACGGCCGGGCTTCCCGATTCCCGGCGTATAACACAACGAGTCCGCAAGCCATCATGCAAGAAGTTACCCTTGGTATTCCCGTATCTGCCGATACAGCCATCGTCTGGCAGGACGATCGACTGTTTCTGCTGGATCAAAGACAGCTGCCGGCGCGCGAGGTATTTGTCGAGTGCCCTGATGTGCAGACCACCGCCGATGCGATACGCGCCATGGTGGTGCGTGGTGCGCCGGCGATCGGCATAGCCGCCGCCTATGGCATCGTGCTTGCCGCACGTCACCGTTATGCGCGCGACCCGCAAGGCTGGCGTGACGCCCTGCAGCCCGATCTGCAGACCCTGGCGGACGCCCGCCCCACCGCGGTCAACCTTTTCTGGGCGATCGCGCGTTTCGGTGAGCTTATCGCCGGGTTGCCGGACGGCGACCCGGTCCCGGCCATGCTCGCCGAAGCGGTGGCGATCCACGACCGCGACCGTGCAGACAACCGGCGGATGGGCGAGTTCGGTGCCAGCCTGATCCAGGGGCCGACCGCGGTCATCACGCATTGCAATACGGGTGGTCTTGCCACCGGTGGCTGGGGTACCGCGCTGGGTGTGATTCGCAGCGCACATGCCCTGGGCCGGATCAACACCGTGTACGCGGATGAGACCCGGCCCTGGCTGCAGGGGGCACGCCTGACCGCCTGGGAACTGGTGCGCGACGGCATCCCGGTGAAGTTGATGGCCGATGGCGCCGCGGCGGCGAGGATGGCTGCAGGTGGCGTGAGTTGGGTGATCGTGGGCTCCGACCGGATCGCCGCGAATGGTGACGTCGCCAACAAGATCGGCACCTATGGGCTGGCGGTCGCTGCTCGCCACCACGGGGTCGGGTTCATGGTCGCCGCGCCAACCTCGACCATCGACATGGATACACCGGACGGGGCCGCCATACCAATCGAGGAAAGGCCTCCCGAAGAGGTTTTGCAGTGTTCGGGCCGGCGTATCGCCGCCCAAGGTGCCGGTGCATGGAACCCGGTGTTCGACGTCACACCGGCGGCACTGGTGGACGCGATCGTCACCGAGCGGGGAATCATCGAGCGACCTGATCGTCAGAAGCTGGCGGCACATATGGCGGGATTGAAGAAGGGTTAGGCGAAGCAATTGTGTACAGGTGATTACCGCACTGCACTGGTCCGCTACCGACACCTTGCTGCCGGTCGGCTTTCACCCGGCGAACGGCAGGTCTCCGCGACTGGCCACTGCGTGCCTGCTCCTCAATCAGTTGCTGCCATTCATCGCGGCTGCGGGGTATCTGTCGTTTGGGGGCTTCGCTCATCACCTGCACTCCGGGGTGGTTAAACACCCGTGCACACTACGGCCCGGTCAGCCGCTATAGAAGCACGGTGCGGTTTGACCGGTTACTCCCCGCCAACAGCCGTCTTGGGCGGCAAAATCTGAAACCGTCCGCTTTGAAGGCAAACCTTGAAGTGCGACCCGCGAGGGAAAGGTTACTCGTTCTTGCAGTCTTGTTGCTCATCGAGTGTGGCTTTGCTCGGCTTGTTTTTCGTTGCCACCCAATAGCCCGCCACCAATGACAAGATGACGGCAGCAATTCCTATCAACGTAACAGGGTCGTATTCTTTGGGATCGACGGTAATGATTTTGCGAGCAAGTGCGATCAACGCGATGGACAGAATCACGTCAACGTTCACACAGCCATCCCTGTAGTATCTTTTTAAACTCTCCAGCAATTCAATACCAATCAGCACCAAGAGAAATTGGCCGAATATTCCTAACAGCTGTGGAATCTCAAGGGTGAACAGCGGGGGTGTGGACAGATCCTTGACCAATATCCGGCCCAGTTCTACCACTGATAACAGTACGACTAAAATCAGCATCAGGATCATCGCCCCAACCAGCACGCGTTCCAGCTTCTTTAAATACCCCATCATCATTGGTCTATCACCTGTAGCACAGTTATGTTCAGCTGCGACGCACATTATCTCATTGCTCATAATACCGTTGTGAATACTCCACCGGCTAAAGCCGGTGGCTTCGGGTTACGGCTGAAAGCCGGATCGATCGGCCATCCGGCCGATTGCTGTCTCTACACAACATGAAAATCATCGTTCGGTTCCAGCGGCTTCTAGTTCGTGATGTATTCTTGCCAGACCTCATCGGTCACATACCCACTGCTCTCTACCGAATATCCCCGCGCCCACCGATGCCGGCCCCAGTCGTAGGTCAGGCTGCGCCTGACGGATAATCGGCCGGCCCAGCCGGCCCTACGACACCTGCAGTCCCAGACCGCATGACTTCCCAGCTTGTACGATTCCATTCGCCGAGCTTATCTCACCGGAACTATCCGTCGCCTAAAGGCGAGGGGTTTGCAGATCCCCTGTAGGGGACTCTAAACTTTGATCATCTAAAATTTTCACGGAAGCAGAGCTTCAGTTGTGGGGGAACGTCCTTTGAATGGCGAGCAGCAATGTGTTGTTTCCTGCCGTGTATGACGATGAGCCGTTACGTCGGCTTGGGGTCGATAGCGCCCATTCGATTGGTCAACCAGGGCGTAGCCCGTACCGACTCAAGAATGTTGTAGCGCAATAGACAGCAGTCGGCCGATAGTGTTGAAATACCCCAAGCTGTCAGTTCATGGTTATCCGTTGGGGCGCAACTGCACTTTGCCGCCACGACTTTCGCGTTTGGCGTGGGCCATGGCGTCTGAAACTTTCTCCAACGGATAGCTGGCCTCGATATCGACGTGAATGGTGCCGTCGAGAAGTCGTTCACCGAGTCTTTCGTACATTTTCTGGATTTCGGCGGAACTCGATTTACGCATTACTTTGGCGAGCCAAAAGCCGACCAGTTTGATATCACGAAACACGAAGTTGAAGGCGTTGATCCGGCAGTCTTCGCCCGACAGCAATCCGTAGTTTACGACGGTACCACCTTCGCCAACACAGTCGGTGAGACGGCCAATCGCCGACCCTGCAACCGCGTCGATGCCAAGCTTTATGCTGGCGCCGCCGGTTTCCTTCGCAACGCGGTCGGCAAGGTCCGGTGAATCAACAACGACCACGTCGGCGCCGAGTTTCCTTAACGGTTCGATCAGTTCGGCACGTCGAACAACATTAACGGTGCGAATCCCATCAGCATGGGCTAGCCGAATGAGGTTGACACCGACGCCGGAGTTCGCGGCATCCTGAATCACCCAGTCTCCCTTCGAAAGCGGAACATAGGTTGTGAGCATGAGGTGCGCGGTGGCGACGTTAACCTTGAGCATTGCAGCCTGGGCCAGATCAACTTCTGCCGGCAGGCGAATGAATGATTCGGCCTTGTCTCGAATTTGCTGTACCCAGTTGGTGCGTGCCAAGCTGATGACTTTGTCGCCAACTTTAAGGTCGGTCACGTCGCTTCCGACGGCACGCACGGTTCCCGCGCCCTCAATGCCGATGAGGGCATGGGGTTTTGGGTTTAGTTGCGTAGTTTCCTTCGATCAAAAGGATATCGGCGGGGTTAATGGAGCATGCGACGATATCTACCAGCACTTCTCCTGCGCCGGGCGCACCCGGATCAGGGACATCGATGCAACGGACGACTTGCTCTGCAGGACCGATGGCGGTGAGTTCTGCTGATTTCATTGTTGGTTTCCCGATGAGTTACTAACGAAATGGCGACTAATTACGATTTTGGCGACGGTACAGAGATTTCGCCAGAAGCTTCGACCATGAGAGCACAGTTTGACGCAACCTGAAGCCCTATAGTTCGGTCAACGAGACTCTCGCGAAGGTTCGTTTTTCTCTGAGTCGAGGGCGGGGAGTTTTTCAACAGAATTGGCCGGGAGTGCCAGTTCGCCGTACCCACCTTTCACGGCATCGTGATAGGCGAACGGCTTGATCGGGGTACGACCGCACTACAGACCTGCCGCTCACTTGATGTGACCTGACCCGCAGCCGAGTCGCTTGCTTTCGTTTAGCAGAATCGCCTTGCAGCCGAGGTCCATCACCACCGTCGAAGGCCGGCAGCCAGCCACGAGCCGCCGTTCAAGGGAGCTTGTACTCTCCTTTCCAATAGGACCATCCTGCGCCAACCCGCCGTTCAGCGCATCAGGCCTGAACGGCAGCAGTGGGTTGCGGTTTCAACCGATCGCTCAGGAGATTAGGACGGCCGTTCGATCGAATTTCCTGGCCTGCGTCCGGCAACCAACCCATTGCAGTCGCAGCCCAGTGGACTCTCGAACGGCAGCTTCGGCCGATTATGTAGATGTCTCGATTATGTGGAGCTAAACATAAGGCCGAGGACCGGACCGACGGTCACCATAGCCGAGCGGCCGATTCCTGATCTATAACCCGCCATTCGCACCCCCCCGATTTTTTGCGGCCGTTACGTCTCTTCCTGGCCAAGTGCTGAAATTGCAAAACATTTGGGCCATTTTCCCACCGCCGCAGTAGAATCAGCCTAAGTCCGACGGACTCCTGGAATGCGACCAAATTCGCTAACGAATAGCATCATCCACTCCGCTTAGGATATGGGAACAGAGAAGCTACCCAAAGAATCCAGTCGTTCAGAGGTCGACGCCTTTCTGCGCAGGGTGGCGTCCACATCCGTTGTGAAGTCGTCGACTCAGTTGGGACGGCTGATATTTGCTCTGGATGCCACCGCGAGCCGTGGGCCCACCTGGGACCACGCCTGCCATGTACAGGCTGAGATGTTTGAAGAGACCGCGGGCCTCGGCGGCTTGGCGATCCAACTGTGCTATTACCGTGGATTCAACGAATTCAGGGCTACCGGCTGGCTGACTAACACCGCGGACCTTCAAGATCGCATGGCGGCGGTACAATGCCTGGGCGGGCACACGCAGATAAGCAAGGTGCTTCAGCACGCGATCAAAGAGACCAAACAGAAAAAGGTCAATGCGCTGGTCTTTGTCGGTGACTGCATGGAAGAAGACATTGACGAACTGTGCAAGCTTGCCGGTGAACTGGGCATTCACAATGTCCCGGTATTCCTGTTTCACGAAGGCAACGATCATGCCGCCGAACATGCTTTCAAACAGATCGCAAGACTGACAGGGGGAGCGTATTGCCCGTTTGACGCAGGGAGCGCCCAGCAGCTTCGTGACCTGCTGAGCGCGGTGGCCGTCTATGCGGCGGGTGGACACCGCGCCCTGGAAAATTTCAGCAAGGCGCGGGGAGAGAAGGTGAAGCGGCTTACCCGGCAGATCAGTAAGGGTTAGCCCGCAAAACTCACCGGTCGGCAAACGACGGTTAGGTAACTTATTGACCCGCGGAGATTAAAGCAGCAAATGAGCTTGTCTTGGAGAATGACACACTGTTTTCGCCTTTTGCCTATCGCGGTGCTGGCGGTTTCTCGCTCGCTCCGGCTTGAGCTTCACTCAAGTGGTAGCTACGGCTACCACTTTCGCTCCAGCCCGGCGCCCGAGCGGCTGCAAATTCCGCCAGCCCTCGCGATACCGGTGAGCTTTGCGGGCTAGTCACAGTGCGCGCACTGATTACCCTGGCAGCAATTGCCGGCTTCTACCTCGTGTTTCGTTGGTTCGTCAGACAACCGCGTAAAATCCAGCTTCAGGCGGCTGCAGTGGCTATCGGTGTCGCGCTTATCGCACTGTCGGCAACCGGGCGCCTGAACTGGGTGTTCGCACTCTTCGGTGCCCTGCTGCCTTTCTTGCGCCGTTTGCTGTCGCTGGTGGCTTACCTGCCGGCCTTTCAGCGCATGTACAGGCAGTTCAAGAGCGCGCAACCCGCCGAGGGGCAGCCTACTGGCCAGCAGTCAAAAGTTGAAACCCGGTTTGTCAAAATGACACTCGATCACGACACGGGTGAGATGAATGGCAGCGTGCTGGAAGGCCGATTCGCGGGCAAAGATTTGAAGGAACTCTCACTCGAACAACTGATTGCACTGCTCGCGGAATGCGCTCGGGAAGACGAAGAATCCGCTGCACTTTTGCGCGCCTATTTGGACCGGGTACATGGTGACGAATGGCAGGAGCGGGAACAGCAGCAAGCAGGTGATAACGCCGCGGGATTTTCAAGCGAAATGACCCGTCACGAGGCCTATGAAATTCTGGGTCTCGACGAGGGGGCCACCGAGGAACAGATCATAGAAGCGCACCGAAGACTCATGCAGAAAGTCCATCCGGACCGCGGCGGTTCCACCTTCCTGGCTTCGAAGATTAATCAGGCCAAGGGCCTACTGCTGGACAAGGGGTGAGAAGTGCCCAATGGTCGCAACGGTTGTAGTCGAGAAAAATGTTACATGTTCCAACACAACAATGACCCGTGAACTCAAGTGCCGACACGCCCATTCGCCGCGTGTTTCGGCAAGCTGCGGATCGGAAGCATAGACCTTCTTTTCCTCCGATAGCACCACCTCGTCCACCTCACCGGTCGGTTTATCGACTTGACCTGCGAAGTGGCTCGGACGGAGATCCCAGGGCCCGAATCTGCCCAACCACGTGTCCGCTGGCGCGCATATCCCCGCAGGAAGGCTCCGGCCTTACCGCCGTCTGCACCGACGTGGGCTATGGTCCGCGCCTCTCAACTCCAGTTGCAGCAGTTCCTAGCAAATACCCGTTCCGGCGCTGTGCCCGCGTCACAGGGGTGCTCCGCATGGAGGAACTCCGATTTTACCTCGTCCGCCCCTGCGATCGCCCAATCCGAATGCCTGCTCCGGCCGAGAACCGGACCGACGGCCAACATAGCCGAGCGACCGGCTCCTGATCGGTAACCCGCCATTCACACCCTCCTGTTCTTCGCGACCGCTATGTCTCTTCATGGCCAACTGCTGACCTTCACTGCTGGGGATTGACCAGGGCCCGGCGAGGCGACCGCCCTAAACGTCAGCAACCCACTGCTGTCGCTCACATCATGGAAGCGACCGATAGCAAATCCACGAAGGACGTCGCCGATCATGGATTATCTATATACCTGTCCACTGGCTCTTGTAGTAGATTCAGGATGGCACCAGCGATGATCTCTAGCCGGCCTTGCTCTGCCGGTGTTGGTTCGCCCTGCGACTGATCAAGAAGGTTGTCACGCTCCTCGATGAGCCGCCGGTACTCCGCTGTGATTTGGTCCCAGGTCTTCATGGTCGACACCTCCCGTTGGGGTCGACACACGCGGCAACCCAGTATCTGGCAAAAAGTTAGTCCCTCTCGTAAACATCGGCTACGAGATAACTTTTTTCAAGTGAGGAAAGATATAGCGATACTCGCAATCACGCTTCGCCCGGTCGGCCGTTTCTGCCCGGACACTAGGCTATAAACCGACAGCAGGATCGCAATATAGAGTGCGGTGGTCTCGATCGGCCAAGTCCTGGCGAAAACGCCGCGAGGCTGATGGCCTAAGGATAAGGAGCATTCGGGACGCCGCCGCTCTTAACACCACCCCGCACCTCCTTGTTCGTGCCTGCCCGGTCGTTATCCAGGACATCCCAATCCCGCTCGTTAAATGATGCTCAACTCCGCGCCAGTTTGTCCAGATTCCGCGAAGGTCCGGAACGAGTATTGCACCGGCTCTTCAAAGGCCAAAGTTTCGGTGAGTTCGAACGAGTGGAGTTGGCCGTTTCCGGTGGTTCGCTGTTTTTCCCAAAAGCCGCCAATGAAAAAGATGGCTGTGCGGCGATGGTCAGCTGTGCAGAAAATCTCGCTGAACGGCAGCAACCAACACTGAACGGACCTTTCGGAGACCTCACAACGAGTGGTCAGATCGATTCGCACTGATCGAGGCTAGGAAACGACTGAGAAGACCAAGCGGTTATTGACGGCTACCGGCAGAAGGTCTGCTTTTTGACTCCAGTTTCGCCGCATGATACTGCTTTAGGCGGAGATGAGCCGAGTGAGGTGGTACATCGGGTGGGGCGAGAAATACGATGAACTCAAGCTGATTTCCCTAACTCCTGGCAGCTTCTACACAGAGCCGGCAGGGGTGGCCCACTTCGTCGCCACACCCGATGGGGAGGCCATCGTACAGGTCACTGGAACCGGTCCGACGAAGGCCGATTATGTCGATCCAGCGCACGCGCCCAAGAAGCAATAAGCGGGTTACTTCGTGTAGGTCGGCACGGTGGTTAACCGTGCCGACGTAAGCGGTATGCCAACACCAGCCTTGTGGCCGGTCTCGTTCATGGATATTGCGTAGGTAGCGTCCGCTCTTCCGACAATTCGATGACGATGATTGCTGCGCGAACGGCAGCTCCATCTCAGATAGCTGGTCTTACGACCCTGCAGGCCGAACGGCGCTTGTGGGTCGACTCCTGCCATTTGCGGTGATCTGCATGGTACGCAATTTGATACCGCCGAGACTATGCCAGGGAATGTCTCTTGCGCGCATGTTGCTGCCGTTCATCAAGCGCCTGGCGACCGGCGGTGCATGGCTGTGAACCGACCTGACAAGGTGCCCGCCCTCGTGGGCGGGCTACATGGTCTTATGCCGCGCGAGCGAGCTGGGCGCGGTTCAGGGAAGCCAACACGGCGCGCATCGAGGCGCTGACCGTGTCGCGGTCGAAAGCCACGCCGGCACAGCGTTGACCGTCGACATTCAGCTGGACATAGGCCACCGCCTCTGCCGTGGTGCCTTCACCCATGGCATGTTCGCTGTAGTCGACGACGTTGATCTGGTTGCCATAGGCCGCCGCCCAGGCTTTCACGAACGCCTCGATGGCGCCTTCGCCGCTGCCCTGGATGGTCTCGACCTGGCCGGATCTGACGATGCCCGCTTCGATCACATCGATGCCGTCGCGGCGGTCGAGTCGGTAACCGTCCAGTGCGACCGGGTGATTCGAGTCTGCAAAGTGCTGCATGAACAGCTCGTGGATGCGCGCGCTGCCGATCTCTCCGCTGCAGGATTCGCTTTCGTGCTGCACGATCTGCGCGAGTTCCACCTGCATCCAGCGCGGCAGTGACAGCCCGTAGTCGCGTTCCAGCACAAAGGCGACCCCGCCCTTGCCGGACTGACTGTTGACCCGGATGACTGCCTGGTAGTCACGCCCCAGATCCCTGGGGTCGATGGGCAGGTAGGCCACCTGCCAGTGTTCTTCCGGCGTCTGCTTGTGCAGGCATTTGCGGATGGCGTCCTGGTGGCTGCCTGAAAATGCGGTGTAAACAAGTTCGCCGACCCAGGGGTGGCGCGGGTGCACGGGCAGGCCGGTGGACTGCGTGTAGACCTGGATGATCTCGTCGGGGTTCGAAAGATCGAGTTCGGGATCGACACCCTGGCTGTACAGGTTCATCGCCAGGGTCACGATGTCCATGTTGCCGGTACGCTCGCCATTACCCATCAGGGTGCCCTCGACCCGGTCCGCGCCGGCCATCAGGGCCAGTTCGGCGGCGGCCACGGCGGTGCCGCGATCATTGTGCGTATGCAACGAGATCACCAGGGCCTCCCTGCGCGCAACATGTCGGCAAAAGTACTCGACCTGATCGGCAAACACGTTCGGCGTGCTGCTCTCCACGGTCGCCGGCAGGTTGATGATGCAGGGTGCGGCCGCCGTCGGCTTCCACACCGCAGTCACCGCATCGACCACCTCGACCGCGTAGTCCCACTCGGTGTTGGTGAAGCTTTCCGGCGAATACTGGAACACCCATTCGGTATCGGGGTACCGGGCGGCCTCGCGCTGCAGCAGCCTGGCACCCTCGACCGCAATTGCCTTGATGCCTTCACGATCACGCCCGAAGACCCGCTCACGCTGTACCGTCGAGGTCGAGTTGTAGACATGCACGATGGCGCGGCGTGCGCCTTTCAATGCCTCGAAGGTACGCTGGATCAGCGACTCGCGGGCCTGCACCAGCACCTGGACAGTGACATCGTCAGGGATTCGTTGCTCCTCGATCAGCCAGCGTACGAAGTCGAAGTCGGTCTGGCTGGCCGAGGGGAAGCCAACCTCGATCTCCTTCACGCCGATCTTGACCAGCAGATCCCAGAGGCGACGTTTCTGGGTGACGTTCATCGGATCGAGCAGCGCCTGGTTGCCGTCACGCAGATCGACGCTGGCCCAGACCGGTGCACGGTCGATTGTCTTGTCCGGCCACTGGCGGTTGTGCAGTGGCATGGCCGTCGTCGGGCGGTATTTGCGATGGTCGAAGGCGCTCACTGTTTCTGCTCCTGGTCGGTCTGTTTCCGGTTGCGCTTGCCTCCCCGTGCGGGGAGGTAGCGGTTACCTGCTGCCCTTGTGGGGCCTGGGGTGGACTGCGCGGGACCTGGTGGGTCGTTGGCAGTCGATTGCCGGCTTGTGGCCGACAGTGAAAGGATAGGGCAGTATGTGAGGTGAAAGGTTGCTAATTACATCTCGAAATCGAGCATTTAAGCAATAAAATAGCTATAATAGTCCAATATTCGAAATTTCGTGCCTTTTTGGCATTGAAGGGAGGCAGAAGATGCAGATCGACCGCTATGACAGAAGGATTCTCGAGGTGCTTCAGCATGAGGGACGGATCAGCAACCAGGAACTGGCCGAGCGCATCGGGCTGTCGCCTTCGCCCTGCCTGCGGCGCGTCCGCGCCCTGGAGGAAAGCGGGGTGATAGCCGGCTACCGGGCCATCCTGGATGCCCGGCAACTCGGGCTAAGCCTGCTGGCCCTGATTCATATCTCCATGGATCGGCATACGCCGGAGCGTTTCGCCAACTTCGAACAGAAGGTGGCGGAACTGCCCCAGGTACTGGAGTGCCTGCTGATCACCGGCCAGGACGCGGACTACCAGTTGAAGGTGGTGGTGCCCGACATGGAGGGCTACCAGGCGCTGCTGTTGAACAAGATCACGCGTATCGAGGGGGTGACGGGTGTCCATTCGAGTTTCGTGATGCGTCGGGTGGTCGACAAGACGGCGCTGCCTCTGCCGTAGGGCGGCTATCGAGATGTCGGGCAGGGTTGAATGGCAGCAGACAACACTAGGGTCTGGTGTGCGCTCTGACGCGCCTTTGGATTTCCACGAACCGCGGCTTTCTTCCCTCAAGGCCTGTCCGACGCCTGCCGACTGAGTATCGACAAACGCTTGCAGACTTGTGGCTGAAGGCAGGCATCGGACAGCCCTCAGCAATATCCGAAACACCGGAAAAAATGCGGTTTATGGGATTCGGGCGATTTCCCGGACTATGCTCGGAGATACGCTGGCTTTTTGAGTGAAACGGAACCCAGGGAGGGCTTCGAGATGGATTTCTTGCTACGTTCAGGCGTCCACGTCCCGTGCAACGCCGTTTGTTTCACAAGACTCCTTCGCCGTTCCGGCTTGGGGATAGCCCCGAAGCCGAGGTCAAGTGACAATCAGAAGCGATGGGTCGCCATGTCCGCCTCCCGCCCCGTTGATTTCGAATCTTCGCACATGCTGAACTGCCATTGCGGCAACTCGGGCTGGCTCAGGATGTGCGCAAAGCCAGGGAAGGGCTAGTTGGACGGATTATTCAAACTTGGATTGTCGATCGCTTTTTCGGTGATCGTTTTCGCCGCATCCGCCGCGGATCTTAAGCAACCCGCGCCTCTGACCAAGGCTGAATGGGACAATGTCCAAGCGTACGTCGGTTCACTGGGCAAGATCTCGTTTTTCCCCGGGCTGCTCCCGGTGATCATGAAGAATCAGGATGCGCTGGAACTTACGACTGATCAGAAGAGTACTTTCCGTAGTTGGCGCAAGCAAAACTACCAGCACATGGTAGATCTCATGAACGAGATCATCGAAAGGCGGATCGCGTTTTCAAGAAGCGCTCTCGATCAAGCGGTACCAGACACCGAACTTATCAACAAACAAAAGGCGATTTTCCAGCTTCAGGAGGAGTTGCTGGTTCTCCGGCTTTCATGCCGGGACCTGATTATGACGACGTTTACGCCGAATCAGTGGAGCAACTTCGCCTTCATCCTGGAAGATTATCCGGAATTCGCCGGAGTCATGCCTTAATGGATGCATTTGGAGGCAGGATGATGACATATTCGCAATTGAAGGTGCTCTTCTGGATATCTTTTTTGGTTGCACCAACGCTATCTGTTGCCGAGTCGGGGGATGCCCAGATCGCTGGCAAGGGTGCACGGCAGTCTTTTGCAAAAAGTGGTTCTGAACTCCAGGCAGAAGCGCCGACCAGGAACCCGTCTGGAAACGCCGTATCAGTGCCTGCCGCGCAGAAGTCGAGCGACGACGACTGCTGAGTACCTGTTTACTCCATCTCTCCTGACGATGGGAAGTTTGACCGCCCGCCCGGGCGGTATTTTTTTATGGCGTTTCCCGCATTGCCCTATAGAACCATTTGTTGGGCCGCTCGCTTCTGATTGCAGATCGGCCAAATCCGGAAAACAGTGTTTCCGAGTCACCATCCTGGCCTCTCACGCCCTGTAAGCCCTCCTACGCCATTTTTGGCCTATGTAGCACCCACCGTATTGTGGTAACATTCGGCGCTTGATTCGCCCCGGATCTCCAAAAAAGGCCGCACCGTCGGGTGTGGTTTTCCCGCACCCGGGGTCGTGTATCAATGGATGACCATCTATGACCGAGTTCGCCAAGGAAATCGTCCCCGTCAATCTCGAAGACGAGATGCAGCAGTCGTACCTGGATTATGCGATGAGCGTAATCGTGGGTCGCGCCTTGCCCGATGTGCGGGATGGTCTCAAGCCGGTACACCGGCGCGTGCTTTTCGCCATGGGCGAACTGGGCAACGACTGGAACAAGCCTTACAAGAAGTCGGCACGCGTCGTCGGTGATGTGATTGGTAAGTATCACCCGCACGGCGACACCGCGGTGTACGACACCATCGTGCGCATGGCGCAGCCTTTCTCCCTACGCTACATGCTGGTGGACGGGCAGGGCAACTTCGGTTCGGTGGATGGGGATTCACCCGCCGCGATGCGATACACCGAAGTGCGCATGGCAAAGATCGCGCACGAGCTGCTTGCTGACATCGACAAGGATACGGTCGACTTCACGCCGAACTACGACGAGTCGGAGCACGAGCCCCAGGTTCTGCCGGCGAAGATCCCCAACCTGCTGATCAACGGTTCTTCGGGGATCGCGGTGGGCATGGCGACCAATATCCCGCCGCACAACCTGACCGAGGTGATCAGCGCCTGCATCCGGGTGATCGAGGAACCGGGCGTGAGCATCGACCAGCTGATGGAGATCGTCCCGGCGCCTGATTTTCCCACCGCCGGCATCATCAACGGGGTCCATGGTGTGCGCGAGGCGTATCGGACCGGTCGCGGCAAGGTCTACATCCGTGCGCGTACCCTCATGGAAGAGATGGACAACGGCAAGCAGCGGATCGTGGTCAATGAGCTGCCGTACCAGGTCAACAAGGCGCGCCTCCTGGAAAAGATCGCCGAGCTGGTCAAGGACAAGAAACTCGAAGGCATCACCGAGCTGCGTGACGAGTCCGACAAGGACGGCATGCGCATGGTGATCGAGCTGCGTCGCGGCGAAGTGGCCGAGGTGGTGCTGAACAACCTGTTCCAGCAGACTCAGATGCAGAACGTCTTCGGGATCAACGTGGTAGCCCTGGTGGACGGCCAGCCGCGCACGCTGAATCTCAAGCAGCTGCTGGAATACTTTCTGCGGCACCGGCGCGAGGTCGTTACCCGTCGCACCCTGTTCGAGCTGCGCAAGGCCCGCGAGCGGGCGCACATCCTCGAGGGCCTGGCGGTCGCACTTGCCAACATCGACGAGGTCATCGCCCTGATCAAGGCGGCGGCCAGTCCTGCCGAGGCCAAGAAGGGGCTGGTCGAGCGTGCATGGCAGTCAGGCACGGTGGAGGCGATGCTGTCGCGTGCCGGTGCGGATGCCTCGCGGCCCGACGGATTGCCGGCCGAGTTTGGCCTGACCGATGACGGTTACCGTCTGACCGAGACTCAGGCACAGGCGATCCTGGACCTTCGGCTGCAGAAGCTTACCGGCCTTGAGCAGGATAAAATAATCAATGAATTCCAGGAGATACTGGATAAAATTGCGGATTTACTTGAGATTCTTTCCAGCCCTGATCGGTTGATGCAGGTGATCAAGGACGAACTGCTCGGTATCCGTGAGCAGTTCGGTGACGAACGCCGCAGTGAGATCGTGGTCAACCAGATGGACCTCACCCTCGAAGACCTGATCACCGAGGAGGACGTGGTCGTGACCATGTCGCACCAGGGCTACGCCAAGTCGCAGCCGGTCGACGCCTACCGGGCGCAGCGCCGTGGCGGGCGCGGCAAGACCGCGACCTCGACCAAGGACGAGGACTTTGTCGAGAAGCTGTTCGTGGCCAACACCCATGACACCATTCTGTGCTTCTCCAGCCGCGGCAAATGCTACTGGCTGAAGGTGTACGAGCTGCCGCAGGCCGGGCGCAACGCGCGCGGCAGGCCCATGGTCAATCTGCTGCCCCTGGAAAAAGGCGAACGAATCAACGCGGTGTTGCCGGTACGCGAGTATCCGGATGATCGTTTCGTGTTCATGGCGACGGCCTCCGGTACGGTCAAGAAGACCCCGCTGGTCGACTTCTCGCGCCCGCGCGCCAGCGGCATCATCGCGGTCGATCTGCGTGACGACGACCAGCTGATCGGTGTCGATATCACGGATGGCAGCCAGAGCATCATGCTGTTCACCTCGGCCGGGAAATCTATACGCTTCAAGGAGTCCGACGTGCGGGCGATGGGGCGTACGGCCTGCGGCGTGCGCGGCGTGCGGCTGGGCAGGGGCCAGCGGGTCATATCGCTGATCATCGGCAACGATGGTGACGTCATGACGGTGACCGAGAACGGTTTCGGCAAGCGCACTCCGATCGAGCAGTTCCCGATCAAGGGGCGCGGCGGCATGGGTGTGATCTCGATCAAGACATCCGATCGCAATGGCGCGCAGATCGGCGCCGTGCGGGTCGAAGAGGATGACGAGATGATGCTGATCACCGACGGCGGGACCCTGGTTCGGGCACGTGTCTCGGAAGTCTCGCGGATGGGGCGCGACACCCAGGGTGTCACGATGATCCGCCTGTCCAAAAAAGAAAAACTGATCGGCATTGAGCGTGTCGATGCACTCGATGACGAGGATATGGGCGAGTCCGACGACGTCGAGACCGAGGTCGATGACTGATCGGCCCGGCGTAATGATTCCTTCTTTTCCAACCACCTGATATTCGGAAAACAAACCATGGCACGTGTATACAATTTCAGCGCAGGCCCGGCCGCGCTACCCGAATCGGTTCTGCAGCAGGCCCAGGCCGAAATGCTCGACTGGCATGGCTCCGGCATGTCGGTAATGGAAATGAGTCATCGCGGCAAGGAGTTCATGTCGATCGCCGCCGAGGCGGAGTCCGACCTGCGCGAGCTGATGGCCATCCCGTCGAACTACAAGGTACTGTTTCTGCAGGGTGGTGCCTCGAGCCAGTTCGCCATGATCCCGATGAATCTTATCGGGCGCACCGGCAAGGCCGATTACTTTCGTACCGGCTCATGGTCGAAGAAGGCGATCGCAGAGGCGAAGCGTTTTGGTGACGTGAAAGTCGCGGTCGACAGTGAGGTCGACGGCAAGTTCACCAGCCTGCCGGCAGCGGACGGTTTCGACGTGTCCGCCGATGCGGCCTACGTGCACTACACGCCGAACGAGACCATCGAAGGCGTCGAATTCGCGTATGTTCCGGATACCGGTGAGGTCCCGCTGGTCGCCGATATGTCGTCGACCATCCTGTCGCGTCCGTTGGACGTGTCGCAATACGGACTGATCTACGCAGGCGCGCAGAAGAACATCGGGCCGGCCGGTCTGACCATCGTGATCGTGCGCGATGACCTGATTGGCAGCCCGCTCGACGGTACCCCGGCGATGTTCAACTACGCCACTCACGCCGAGAACGACTCGATGTACAACACGCCGCCGACCTACGGCTGGTACCTGGCCGGCCTGGTCTTCAAGTGGCTGAAGGAAAAGGGCGGACTCGCCGGTATGGCCGAGATCAACCAGCGCAAGGCCGGTATGCTGTACGAGGCGATCGACGCCTCCGACTTCTATGCGAACCCGGTCGACCCGGTTTCACGTTCGTGGATGAACGTACCCTTCACCCTGGCCGATGCGTCGCGCGATGCCGAGTTTCTCAAGCAGGCGGGTGAGGCCGGGCTGGTGACCCTCAAGGGGCACCGTTCAGTGGGGGGCATGCGTGCGAGTATCTACAACGCCATGCCGGAGGCCGGTGTGCGCACCCTGGTCGAATTCATGGCCGAGTTCGAGCGCGCCAACGCTTAAGTCAAACAGGACGCAGAGGTCGCAAAGGAGCGCAGAGATCGCAGAGAAATACCTTGTCCGGTACAAGCCGAGACATGCATTGCTAGGGCGGGGCAATGGCCGGATAGCCGCAAACAACTTTGTGTCCTCTGCGCTTCTCTGAGTTCTCTGCGTCCAAGTCAACAATTCTGGGGCAGACGATGTACAAGATTCAGACTCTCAACAATATCTCGGTGGTCGGTCTCGACCGCTTGCCGCGCAGCGATTACGAGATCGCATCGGAGATCGGCCGACCGGACGCCATCCTGGTTCGTTCCGCGAAGATGCACGACATGACCCTGCCCGAATCGGTGAAGGCGATCGGGCGCGCCGGTGCAGGCGTGAACAATATCCCCGTCGATGCCATGACCGCAGCCGGCATCCCGGTGTTCAATGCCCCGGGTGCGAACGCGAATGCGGTCAAGGAGCTGGTGGTCGCAGGCATGTTGATGGCTGCACGCAATATCCCCCAGGCGTGGCGCTTTGCCACCGAACTGTCGGGTGAGGACGTCGAGATCAACAAGGCGGTGGAGGCGGGCAAAAAGAACTTCGTTGGTTTCGAACTGCCGGGCCGCACCCTCGGTGTGGTCGGCCTCGGCGCCATCGGCGTCAAGGTGGCGAATGCCGCGCGCGCCCTGGGCATGCACGTGATCGGCTATGACCCGACCATCACGGTGCGCGCAGCCTGGGCGCTGGAAGCGGACGTCGAGCATGCGCTGTCGGTGGACGACCTGGTCGCGCGCTCGGATTTCATTACCTTTCATGTGCCGCTGACGGATGCGACGAGCAACATGATCAACGCCGACCGCCTCAAGCTGATGAAGAAACGGTCGGTGCTGCTCAACTTTGCGCGCAACGGGATCATCGACGACGCGGCTGCGGTTGCCGCGCTCGACAGTGGCCAGCTGTATGCCTATGTGTGCGACTTCCCGAGCAACCTGCTCAAGGATCATCCGCGTGTGATCACGCTGCCGCACCTGGGTGCCTCCACCTCCGAGGCCGAGGAAAACTGTGCGGTCATGGTCGCCGACCAGGTCCGCGACTGGCTCGAAAACGGCAACGTAAGCAACTCGGTCAATTTTCCGGAGATCTCGTTGCCGCGGGCCGAGGGTGGCTTCCGCCTGGCGGTGGTCAACAGCAACGTGCCCAATATGCTCGGTCAGGTCTCGACCGATCTCGCGGAGGCCGGCCTCAATATCATGGACATGCTCAACAAGTCGCGAGGTGATATTGCAGTAACCCTGATCGACGTCGACCGTGAGCCCACGGAAGAAGCCGTGAAGCGCATCGATGACATCGACGGGGTGCTGTCGGTGCGCTGCCTCGGATGCGGGCACGACTGAGCGCCTGATCGGTCCAGCGGGGGCAATGGGCAAAGATGAGCGAAGAACAGCAACTGGCCGAGATTCGCGAGCGGATCGACGATATCGACCAGCAGATCCAGGATCTGCTGAATGCGCGTGCAAAGGCGGCCCAGGAGGTCGCCGGGATCAAGGTGGCATCTGATCCGGATGCAGTCTTCTACCGGCCCGAGCGCGAGGCGCAGGTGTTGCGCATGGTCAAGCAGCGTAACCAGGGACCCCTGGATGCCGAGACCGTGGCAAGACTGTTTCGGGAGATCATGTCGGCCTGCCTGGCGCTGGAACTGCCATTGAAGGTCGCGTTTCTCGGGCCCGAGGGGACCTTCACCCAGGCGGCTGTGTTCAAGCACTTCGGGCACGCCGTGGAAACCGTGTCGATGGCCGCCATCTCCGATGTCTTCCAGGAGGTCGAGAGTGGTGGCTGTAACTATGGCGTGGTGCCGGTGGAAAATTCCAGCGAGGGCGTGGTCAGTCACACCCTGGATATGTTCCTGAACTCGCCGCTTAAGATCTGTGGCGAGGTGACGCTGCGCATCCATCACAACCTGCTTGGGTTGAATCCCGATCTCGGCAGCCTGAAGATCTTGTATTCGCATCAGCAGTCGTTGGCGCAATGCCGGGGCTGGCTCGACCGCCACCTGCCCCTGGTCGAGCGGGTACCGGTCGGCAGCAACGCAGAGGCGGCGAAACGCGCAATGGATTCCCCGGATTCCGCGGCGATCGCCGGCGCCATGGCCGCCGAGCTTTACGGTCTGAAGGTGCTGGCGCCGAATATCGAGGACGAGCCCGGTAATACCACTCGCTTTCTGGTGGTGGGGCAGCAGTCGGTGCCTGCCTCTGGCGACGACAAAACCAGTCTGTTGCTGTCCACCCGCAATGAGGCCGGGGGGCTGCACCAGCTCTTGGCCCCGCTGGCAGAGCACGCCATCAGCATGACCCGGATCGAATCCAGGCCCTCGCGTCGCGGCAACTGGGACTATGTTTTTTTCGTCGACATCATTGGCCATCGTGACGAGCCGGAGGTCAGTCTCGCACTGGTGGCCCTGAAGGAAAGGGCGGGTATGTACAAAGAGCTTGGCTCTTATCCCAAGGCGGTACTCTGAACCGCCATGGGTAACCGATTCATCGATCTTGCTGCGCCCGGCCTTGCGTCGTTGCGGCCCTACGTGCCGGGTAAACCCCTGTCGGAGCTGGAGAGGGAGCTGGGGATCACCGGGTCGATCAAGCTGGCGTCGAACGAGAACCCGCTGGGGCCGAGCCCGGGCGTGCGCGCCGCGCTGGAAAGGCAGATTGACGACCTGACGCGCTACCCTGACGGGGCGGCGTTCGAGCTGCGTCTCGCGCTGGCAAGGCGTCATGGTCTGGACAGCGCCTGCGTGACCCTGGGCAACGGTTCCAACGATGTCCTGGATATGATCGCACGCGTGTTTCTCTGGTCGGGTCGCGAGAGCCTGTTTTCGCAATATGCCTTTGCGGTCTACCCGATCAGCAGCATGGCCGTGGGGGCGAAATTGCGCGTGGCCCCGGCGCTCGAATACGGGCACGACCTGGCGGCCATGCAGCAGATGATCACGGATCAGACCGGGGTGATCTGGATCGCCAATCCGAACAACCCGACAGGCACGCGGCTGGGCGGGTCGGCACTGCGCGCGTTCATCGAGTCGGTCCCTTCGCGGGTCATCATCGTGGTCGACGAGGCCTATTTCGAATACGTACGCGACGATGATTACCCCGATGCCAGCCAGTGGCTGGGTGACTTTCCGAACCTGGTCGTGACCCGGACCTTTTCGAAGGCGTATGGGCTGGCGGCACTGCGGGTTGGTTACGGGCTCTCGCACCCGGACGTCGCAGACCTCCTCAATCGCGTGCGCCAGCCGTTCAATGTCGACAGCTTTGCGCAGGCCGCGGCCCTGGCTGCATTGCAGGACCAGGACTACCTGCGGCGTTCGGTCGAGCTCAACCGGCGGGGTATGCAGCAGCTGCTCGAAGGCGTGCGGCGCCTGGGCCTGGACTTTATCCCCTCGGCAGGAAATTTTCTGACCATCGATCTCGGCCGTGATGCGGGCCCGGTGGACCGGGCCCTGCTGCGACTCGGTGTGGTGACCCGCCCGGTGGCGAACTATGGCCTGCCCAATCATCTGCGGGTGAGTATCGGCCTGGAACACGAGAATGCGCGCTTTATCGATGCCCTGGAGCGGGTGCTTTGAGCGCTTCGATCGGCAGGCTCGCGATCATCGGCGTCGGCCTGATCGGCGGTTCGCTGGCGCGCGCCCTGCGCTCGGCCGACCGGGTGGGCGAGATCGTCGGTTGTGGCCGCGGCAAGGCCAATCTCGATCTGGCAGTGGAGCTCGGTGTCATCGACCGCTACAGTCATGATATCTCGGAGGCGGTGCGCGATGCGGACGTGGTGTTTCTTGCGGTTCCGCTGGGTGCAATGCGCGGCGCCTTCGAAGCCATGCGCAAGGCGCTTCCGGCGCATGCACTCGTCACCGACGGCGGCAGCGCCAAGGGCAGCGTGGTGGCCGACTGCCGCGCGGTCGCACCCGGGCTGTTGCCCAGATTCGTGCCCGGTCATCCGATCGCGGGTACCGAGAACAACGGTGTGGCGGCATCCTTTGCCGAGTTGTACAAAAACCGGCGGGTGATATTGACCCCGCTGGAGGAAAACAGCGCGCCTGCCGTGGCGCGTGTGCGTGCCATGTGGGAGGCCTGCGGGGCCGAGGTCACCGAGATGTCGGTAAAACACCATGACGAGGTGCTGGCGGCGACCAGTCATCTGCCCCACATGCTCGCGTTCGGTCTGGTCGACACCCTGGCGCGTCTGAAAGAGAACGACGAGATCTTTCGTTATGCCGCGGGCGGCTTCCGCGACTTCACCCGCATCGCCTCCAGCAATCCGGTCATGTGGCGGGACATTTGTATCGCCAATCGTGAGGCATTGGGTCCGATGCTCGCGGCCTTCGCCGAGGAGATGGTCGAGCTTGCGACACGCATTGAATCGGCCGATGGCGATGAACTGCTGGCGATCTTCGAACGCGCCAAGGCAGCACGTGACCGCTATGTCGATGGCCTGCAGTGATTGCGTGCGCCGCCCGGACCGGGGGTGTCGTCTTTTTGGCCATTTCGTCTTGAGCGAATACTTGTCTTTGTGATGCTCTGCGACTAGCCTTTCGCCCCTTTGTTTCTGCAGGAATCCCGCTTGGTGTCCAGAAAAGTGCAGTTCTTGGCCAGCCCTGGTGGCCGGCTCCAGGGGGTGGTCCGAGTCCCCGGCGACAAATCGATCTCGCATCGTTCCATCATGCTCGGCTCGCTGGCCGAGGGGGTCACCCGGGTCAGTGGTTTTCTCGAGGGTGAAGACAGCCTGGCCACCCTGCGCGCGTTCCGTGCCATGGGGGTGCAGATCGATGGGCCGCAGGATGGTCGCGTGACTATCCGTGGCGTAGGTATGCGCGGGCTCAAGGCACCCGGCGGGCCGCTCGATCTGGGCAACTCGGGCACATCCATGCGATTGATGTCTGGGTTGCTTGCGGGGCAGGGCCTCGATGTCACCCTGGTTGGCGATCGGTCGCTGTCGGGCCGTCCGATGAAGCGCGTGACCGTGCCGCTCGCCACGATGGGTGCGCAGATAGAGACCGCAGAGGGCGGAACCGCACCCCTGCATATCCGGCCCGTTGCAGGCCTTGAAGGCATGCACTACGAGATGCCGGTGGCCAGCGCGCAGGTAAAGTCGTGCCTGTTGCTTGCAGGCATGTATGCGAAGGGCGAGACCTGCGTGACCGAGCCGGCGCCCACGCGCGATCACACCGAACGCATGTTGCAGGGCTTCGGCTACGCCGTACGGCGTGCGGGTAATCGCGTGTGCCTCAGCGGCGGCGGCAGCCTGCGGGCCTGCGATATCGATGTGCCGGCGGATATCTCTTCGGCGGCCTTCTTACTGGTCGGCGCGAGCATCGCCCCGGGTTCGGACCTGTTGTTGGAACACGTCGGAATGAACCCGACGCGCGACGGGGTCATCAACATCCTGCGCCTGATGGGTGCGGACATCGAGGTAAGCAACGCGCGCAAGGTGGGCGGAGAGCCGGTTGCGGACCTGCGCGTGCGTTCGGCGCCACTCAAGGGCATACGCATACCGCAGGACCAGGTCCCGCTGGCGATCGATGAGTTTCCGGTGCTGTTCATCGCCGCCGCCTGTGCACAGGGTGAGACGGTCCTGACCGGAGCGGAAGAGTTGCGGGTCAAGGAATCGGACAGGATCCAGGTGATGGCGGACGGGCTGGGTGCCCTGGGCGTGGATGCCAGGCCCACGGCGGATGGGATCCTGATCCAGGGTGGCGAGATCGGCGGCGGCAGGGTGGACAGTCACGGCGACCATCGGATCGCGATGGCGTTCAGCATGGCCGCATTGCGTGCCAGCGGCGAGATCGTCATCGACGACTGCGCCAATGTGGATACATCCTTCCCACGCTTCGTGGAACTGGCCTCCGGTGTCGGTTCGCAACTGGTATCTCGCCATGTTTGAGCAGGTGCCTGTCATTACCATCGATGGCCCGAGCGGTTCGGGTAAGGGCACGGTCGCCCGCCTGGTCGCCGACCGGCTTGGATGGCGGGTGCTGGATTCGGGTGCCCTGTACCGGCTGGTTGGATATGCGGTTGATCAGATTGGCATATGTTTCGATAATGAGAATAGAATCAGCAAGATAGCATCTGAAATTAAAGTTGAATTTAGAGATGGGCGCATCTTCCTCGATGGCAATGAGGTCACCGACCTGATCCGTACCGAGACGGCCGGCAACAGTGCCTCGAAAGTGGCGTCGATGCCTGGAGTGCGTGCGGCGCTGCTGGATTGGCAGCGTGCCTATGCGCAGCCGCCGGGTCTGGTTGCGGACGGGCGCGACATGGGCACCACGGTTTTTCCGCATGCCGGGGTCAAGATTTTTCTGACCGCGAGTGCGGGCGAGCGCGCCCAAAGGCGTCATAAGCAGTTGAAAGAGAAAGGATTGCCTGCTAATCTCGCCGCCCTTACGGCTGAGATAGAAGAGCGCGACGAGCGCGATCGCAGCCGGGCGGCCTCACCGCTGGTGCCTGCGTCGGACGCAATCGAGATCGATTCGACCGCAATGGGCATCGACGAAGTCGTCGGAATGGTGTTGCAGAAGGCACACGAGGTCTTCGCAACACGGCTTTAGCGGCGGCCCCGGGTCGTTGCGCAAAACAGGTGCCCGGAACATCCGGGTTGTCTTCAATCGGAAAAATCCGGATTGGGTTAACCACCGGTAGGATGGTCCGCCACCGTGCGGGTCTCGAAAAACCACATGTCTGAAAGCTTCGCCGAGCTCTTTGAACAGAGCCTTATCAACACCAACCTCCAGCCGGGCGCCATCGTCATCGGCACCGTAGTCGCAATCGATAACGACCACGTGATCGTCAATGCGGGCCTCAAGTCCGAGGGTGTTATCCCGAAAATCCAGTTCATGGACATGGACGGGAATATCGAATGCCATGTCGGTGACCAGATCGAGGTTGCACTGGACGCCGTCGAGGACGGTTTTGGTGCCACCCGCCTGTCGCGCGAGAAGGCGAAACGCCATCACGCCTGGAACACGCTCGAAAAAGCTTTCGAGGCGGAAGAGATCGTCATCGGCCGTATCAACGGCAAGGTCAAGGGCGGCTTCACCGTCGAGCTCGATCAGATCCGGGCCTTCCTGCCTGGTTCCCTGGTTGACGTGCGTCCCGTTCGTGATACCTCCTACCTGGAAGGCAAGGACCTCGAGTTCAAGGTCATCAAGCTCGACCAGAAGCGCAACAACGTGGTGGTTTCGCGTCGCGCAGTGGTCGAACAGGAATACAGCGAAGAGCGCGACAAGCTGCTCGAAAACCTGCAGGAAGGCCAGGAAGTCAAGGGTGTGGTCAAGAACCTCACCGACTACGGTGCCTTTGTCGACCTCGGTGGTATCGACGGCCTGCTGCACATCACCGATATGGCCTGGAAGCGCGTCAAGCATCCTTCTGAAGTGGTCGAGATCGGCGACGAGATCAGCGTAAAGGTACTGAAGTTCGACCGCGAAAAGATGCGTGTCTCGCTCGGCCTCAAGCAGATGGGCGAAGACCCCTGGGTCAACATCACCCGCCGCTACCCGGAAAGCACCCGTCTGTTTGGCAAGGTCACCAACATCGCCGACTATGGTGCGTTCGTCGAGATCGAAGACGGGGTCGAAGGCCTGGTTCACGTCTCCGAAATGGACTGGACCAACAAGAACGTGCACCCGAGCAAAGTGGTCACGCTGGGCGACGAGGTGGAGGTCGTGGTTCTGGACATCGACGAAGAGCGTCGCCGTATCTCGCTCGGCATGAAGCAGTGCCAAGCCAACCCCTGGGACGACTTCTCGCAGAAGTTTAACAAGGGCGACCATGTCAGCGGCGTCATCAAGTCGATTACCGATTTCGGTATCTTCATCGGTCTGGACGGCGGTATCGACGGACTGGTTCACCTCTCGGACATCTCCTGGGATGACACCGGCGAGGCGATGATTCGCAATTATTCGAAGGGCCAGGAACTCGAGACCGTTGTTCTGGCTGTCGATCCCGAGCGTGAGCGCATCTCGCTGGGCATCAAGCAGCTGGACAAGGACCCGATGTCGAGCTTCCTCGCACTGAACGAAAAAGGTGCAGTCGTGCACGGCACCGTGCAGGAAGTCGATGCCAAGGGCGCAGTGATCGCACTGGGCGAGGGTATCGAAGGTTATCTGCGTGCGTCCGAGCTTTCGCGTGACCGCGTCGAAGATGCGCGTTCCGTCCTGAAGGAAGGCGACAGCGTCGAGGCCAAGTTCATGGGCGTGGATCGTAAGAATCGCACCATCAGCCTGTCGATCAAGGCCAAGGACTACGAAGAAGAGAAGGCGGCCCTTGCGACCTATTCCAGCGATTCCAGCGTGGGTACGACCGCGTTTGGCGAACTGCTGAAAGATCACCTGGACGCGAACAAAGAATAATCGGTCGCAAGACCGACGTAACGAGGATGGCGGCTTCGGCCGCCTGGTTTACCTGAGATTGGGCTGGGGTTTGATGACCAAGTCAGAACTGATCGAAGTCATTGCTCGGGAGCAGAGCCATCTGGCGCATCGGGATGCCGAGTTGGCCGTCAAATGCATGATTGAGCAGATGAGTCAGGCGCTAGCCTCTGGCGAGCGTATTGAGATCCGCGGTTTTGGCAGCTTCTCGCTGCATTTTCGTCCGCCTCGTATGGGGAGGAATCCGAAGACCGGGGATTCAGTCGAGCTGAGCGGCAAGTACGTGCCCCATTTCAAGCCTGGTAAGGAGCTGCGCGAACGCGTCAATCTCAAGTTTGAGCAGGAGCAGGCAAAGGACGCAAAGAACGTCGACTGACTGCAGGGCCCCTCTACTCTTTTTTGCGAAACCGGCTTTGCAGCCGGTTTTTTTTCACCCGTTCCGGGCGGGGAGTTTCATCGGGATAGCCTCGAGCAGGCAGCGCGCAGCTTGGCAGTCCTTTGCCATAGGGGGCTCCGTTCCTGACCCCGGGGTAGGAATCAGGCGCTGAGCGCAAGCACGCAAAGGTAGGCGACGACGGCCGCCAGAAAGACACTGATCTCAAATATCGAACGCGACCGGTTGCGGCGCAGCACGACATTGAAATCCATTATCCCGTCGACTTTCTGGCCGTTCAGGTCGCGCATGTAATAGCGGCTGTTTCGCATCATCGGATCCTCGCAGGTTTTCGTTAGGTTCTCTGAAATATAGCAGGAAAAGAGAACAAAGCAAGAACAAATCAGGGCGCCGATTGTGCCCTCAGATGGTGACCATCTCCGAATATATAGGTACACTAATACAGCAATATTTCAGGGAGCTCAGCCTTGAATCATCAACTCGTCGAGCATTGTGTGGAGCATCTTTGCAAGAAGGGCTGCCGGGCGGTCTGGTCGGATATCGACGCATTGGAGGCCGGAAGGCCGCTTCCCGAAGTCGACGGCCTTTCTGCAGCAGAGCGCGAGGCGGTGATCGTCGAACTCAAATCGGTTATGGCCGTTTATCACGGTTCCTGCGCCGCGGGTTGAGCCGGCTTGTAACCCCCTGCCGGGGCGTTCAAACTATGCGCCCCGATCCAATCAAGTTTCTTCATTCATGCGTGTAGCCTTGCGTGTCGAGGTCAATTCCCTGCGTGGTCTGCGCCAGGGTGTCCCGAACCTCATGCGGCTGTTCAGCGAATTTCAGGTTCGCGCGAGCTTCTTTTTTCCCGTCGGGCATGATCTTGCCGGGCGCAGCCTGTCCAGGACCTGGCGTGAACGCCGCCGGCTCGGATTGCCGAGCCTGGCCTACGGGACCCTGTTGCCCGCCCCGTCGCTCGGCAGGGAGGGAGTCGAATTGATGACGGCTGCCCGTGCCAATGGCCACGAGGTGGGACTCTTCGGCCTCTCTCCGGTGCAGTGGCTGCGCAGGCTGGCATTTGCAGACGAGTCCTGGGTACGACAGCAGTGCGCACAGATGTGGTCTTCGTACCTTGATTTCGGCGGGGTGGCGCCGAGCGCGATGGCGACCCCTGGATGGCAGGTCAACCCGGCCTTGCTCGAAGGTCTCTCAACGAAACGGTTTCGATACTCCTCGGTGAGCCGGGGCAAGTTCCCCTATTACCCGGTGCTCCAGGGCGTGCGCAGCGGCGTGCCGGAGATACCCACCACGCTGCCGACCGTCGATGAACTCCTGCAACAGCCCGGCGTCTCGATCGACAATGTCCACGAATACCTTTATGCAGAGAGTCGGCATCTACTGCCAGCCGGTCATGTGTTTGCCGCGAGCGCGGAGCGCGAGGGCCTGGACTTGCTGCCCCTGATGGAGAAGCTGCTGGTCATGTGGAAGGGCCAGGACGGCTCCGTGCGGGCCCTGGGTGATGTCTTCGGCGATATCGACCTGGCAACCCTGCCGTACCACCAGATGGGGTGGGGGGAGCTGGAAGGCGGCGCGCGTCCCATGGCGATGCAGAGTATCGAGGTGCCGGCATGAGCAACGGACTGCGACTGAGCAATGCGCAGTTGAAGGCGGTGGTCTACGCGGCAGAGTCCGGGATCCATGGCACCGGCCTTTTCGCCTCGTGCAACATTGCCAAGGGCGCTTACATCGGAACTTATGCCGGTCCGGATGCGCGTCGCGATGGCACATACGTGCTTTGGGTGTATGAATCCAACCGGGACCCGGAACCTGTAGGGCGCAGCGGCCGAAACCTGCTGCGTTACCTGAACCACGCGCCGACCTGCAACGCGGAGTTCGATGGCTTCGACCTGTATGCAAAGCGCGCTATCCGTCGTGACGACGAGATCACGATCGATTACGAGGGTGTGCAGTGATCCCACAGTCAGTGGCCCTGAGCGGCATGGGCTCTCCCAAATTGCCCGGGATGTCCGGCATTGGCTGACGCGGAAGGCCACGACCGGTTGTTTACCCGCGCAGCGCGCTCGGGGGATTTCGTGTTCGACGACGCCGTCGCCGCGGTCTTTCCTGACATGATCAAGCGGTCGGTGCCGGGATACCCGGCGATCGTCAACATGATCGAGCTGCTTGCAGAGCAATATGCACAGCCGAATACCGTCCTGCTGGACCTGGGTTGTTCACTCGGCGCCTCCACCTCGGCGCTCGCACTGGGAAGTACGGGCAGGGACTGCCGGGTGGTCGGGATCGACAACGCCCCCGCCATGTTGTTGCGTGCGAAGGCCATACTGGCGACCCGGCATCCAAATATCGAGTGGCTGTGCCAGGATGTGCGCGAGGCGGTGATCGAGGATGCCTCGGTCGTGGTGTTGAACTTCACCCTGCAGTTCCTGCCACTGGCAGACCGCCTGTCGCTGTTGAAGCGCATCCACGCCGGTCTGAGGCCGGGCGGCATCCTGATCCTGTCGGAAAAGATCTGCGGTGAGGACAGCCTTGCGGATCAGCTCCTGACCGAGATGCATCATGCCTTCAAGCGCGCGAACGGATACAGCCAACTCGAAATTAGCCGCAAGCGAAGCGCGCTGGAAAACGTTCTGGTGCCCGAACCGCTCAAGGTGCACCGGCAGCGTCTGATACAGGCCGGTTTTGCCCGTGCTGACCTGTGGTTTCAGTGTTTCAATTTCATGTCGCTGGTTGCGCGCAAGTGATTGACGCCGCGCAGATTCGACAGATGCTGACGTCGGAAGGTCTTGGCCGATGGGCCGAGGTGATAGCACAGCAGCTGGACGGTTTCACAAACCTGGCGCCACACGGTGACTGGGCGCGCTGGCAGCGGGCGGTGGAACAACTGCCGGTGCCCACGGGTGGACATGTGGATTGCGAGGATGGGGCGATAGGTATCTGCCCGGATCGGCCACTGGACGGAGCGGCGCGCCAGTTCATGCTGGACGGCCTGAAGGCCCTGCACCCCTGGCGCAAGGGGCCCTACCGCATCGGGGATATACGGATCGATACCGAGTGGCGCTCGGACTGGAAGTGGGATCGTGTATCTCCACACCTGGCGTCACTGCACGACCGGCTGATATTGGACGTTGGTTGCGGCAACGCTTATCACTGCTGGCGAATGGCGCACCTGGGCGCGAGGCAGGTCATCGGTATCGATCCGACGGCGCTCTTCATGGCGCAGTTTTTGGCAATCCGCAAGCTGCTGGCGCCGGTTGCGCCGGAACTCGTGCGGCGGGTTCAACTGTTGCCCGTCGGTATCGAGGATTTGCCTGCCGGCCTGCAACGGTTCGACACGGTGTTTTCCATGGGTGTTCTTTACCATCGGCGTTCACCGATCGATCATCTGCTGGAATTGCGAGGGGCCTTGCGCGAGGGTGGTCAGCTGGTCCTTGAAACCCTGGTGATTGAAGGTGGGGACGACCGCGTCCTGGTGCCCGCGGGTCGCTATGCCAAGATGCGCAATGTCTGGTTCATACCGACGCCTACCATGCTCGAGACCTGGTTAGGCCGATGTGGATTCAAGGCAATCAGAACGGTCGACTTGACGCCGACCAGTCTCGATGAGCAACGATCGACCGAATGGATGACGTTCGAGTCACTTGCAGATTTTCTTGACCCCGCCGATAACAGGTGCACCATCGAGGGGTACCCTGCGCCAAGGCGGGCAATCCTGATTGCGGAGGCCTGATCAACCGGGCCTGGAGGGCTGCAAATTGATACCGAAATCGAAATTCTTTGTCGGACAGATCGTCCACCATATGCGTTTTGACTATCGTGGTGTGATCGTCGATGTGGACGCAACCTTTCAGGGCTCCGAGGCCTGGTATGAAAAGGTCGCGCGCTCCCGTCCGCCCAAGGATCAGCCCTGGTACCGGGTGGTGGTCGATGGTGGCGAGCACGAGACTTATGTCGCCGAGCGCCACCTCGAAGTGGCGCCCGATACGGCACCGGTATCACATCCCGCGCTGTCGAAGCTCTTCTCGGGATACAAGGACGGCAGCTACCGGCGTCAGATCCATTGACGCCTGTCCCTGTTCCCGGACCGCGACGCCAAAGGGGCCATAGGGCCGCCTGTGGCTTGCTCTTTGCGTTCTGGATAATTGGATAGCATCCGGGCTGCCCTGTAATCTGTCGGCTGCCATTGTGCCCCGATAAAACCGGGGTTTCTGTCGAGGCCGCCTCGAGTGCTTCGGGGACAGTCAAGACCATTGACGGACCAGAAATGAACCAGGAAACAGCAGCCACAGTTCAAGAGAAAGTCAAACCGACTGTGCGTCGGGCGAATGTCGAAGACTTCGACAGGATCTATCCTCTGCTCGAGGAAATGAACAACGCGCGCCTGAGAAGGGAAGACTGGTACCGGCTCTTTCAGGATCACTGGTCGATTGACGAGTTCTCACCCGGCATCGTCCTGGAACTCGAGGATGAGATCGTCGGGTACATTGGAACGATCTACAGTCGGCAGATCGTGGATGGCACTCCGAGGCTCTTCTGCAACCTGACCACATGGATCGTGCGCGAGGAATTTCGCAGTCATAGCATCATGATGATCTTTTCCCTGGTCAGGAGAAAGGACGTCGTATTGACGAGCTTCAGCTCCAACGATGTGACTTATGAGGTTTACAAAAAGCTCGGCTTCCGGGACGGAAATCGCGGTAAGCGGATAGTCTATCCGTTTCCCTCATTCGGATCGAACAAATACGAGCTTCTTACAGATGCCTCGGAGATAGAAAAAGAAATATCGAAGGAAAATAGGGAGCTATTCGACGCCCACAAGAACTTCGGCAATGTGTATATCCTGGCTAGGTTCAATGGTGACGAATGTCTTATTATGGGTGTCAGCGATAAAGGGTTGCTGAATATCTGTTTTGTGAGTGACGAGGCTTTTCTGCAAAAGCATCTGAAGCATCTTAGAAACAGAATTATGTCGAAATGCGGTGCGAAGAAAATCATAGTTGATGAGCAACTGTTGAACAATGCCCCGTTGCTGCTGTCAAGGAAAGTGATATGGGGAAACCCCTATCAGTACAAGGCCGCAAAGAATGAAATACTTTCACCGACACCGGTGTACTCTGAGATATTCGTGTTGAATCTCTAGCCCGGAAATCTCACCGGGATGTGGGATTTTGGGGCGATAGGGCCAAGCAGGTTGGGTGATCGTTCGAAAAAGCATAGCCGTTGCTATGGTTTGAGAAGGATCGCCCAAGATGCGAGGGCCAAATCGTTCCAAAACCCACATAGAACAGACTGTCATTCACCCGATAGCAGAACATTGAACCTAACTCCATGTTTCAAAGCCTGTTTTCCAATCACGGCCGTTCGCCTGGTGAGATTTTCGGGCTAGGAACCGCAGGGCTGCAGATGCCAGCGCACTGCTTCACGGTTCCGATTTGCTATCGGTTCTGAATCTTATATAAAAGTCCCCTATCGTTGTCACGATTGCTGAATTCCTTGATGAGCAGGAGATTCTTGTTGTTGTTCAGGGCATTCTGCAGTGTTTGATCCTCGTTCTTTACCCAAAGCAACAGATACTGAAAATCGTCCTCAATTTTCTTTCGGCTGGCCTCATTTTCCAGTTCCTTGTTCAAGTCGGGATGGAAGCTGCATGAAAAATCGCTATAGAAGAAAAAACGGTTGTCATTGCAGGCCGTCTTGTCGCCCGGATTGATTAGCGGAATGCTGTATTGCGCCGCGAGCTTTATGGGGGTCTTCCCGGCACTGGTGGAAACCATGCTGCCGAGGAATAGTGCGCCTATAAAAACATAGAGAAGTGCTGGTAGATACTTCCTATTATTCTCCTGCAGGATTCTCAGGAAGGCGTCGAAGTATTGAGTAAAAGCAAGGCCCAGAAAAAGGAGCAGCATCACGGTGTATCTTGACGATACAAAAAGACGGCTGCTGACAAAAACGACGAGGATGGATAGGGAAATCAGCGAAAAATAGAGAATGATATAGTACTCAGGTTTGAGCTGAGTCCACTTCCTGCGCAGACCAACAAGCCAAACGGCGGAATAGACCAGGCCCATATTGTTGATGATCTTGAAGAGCAGCATGATCAGGAGGCCGCTGCCGAGGATCAGGGTGCTATATCTTTCCGAGTATTCGAATGGAAGCACATGATCGATAAGATTCTGTGTCGCCGCATTGAAGTTGGCCAGGACCAGTGTGATCGACATGTACTCGAACTGCATCGGGAGGTTGCTGAAAACCATGTCTCTCATGCGGCTCGATAGAATCATCGTCAGCAGGAATGATGCTGCAAGGAGGAGGAATATGAACTGGAGCTGTAATGTCTGTTTCAGGCGGTCGAGAAAGGGTCTTTTGAACAGGAACAGGAAGTACAATGGCCCCGCTGCTGCTATAACGATGGCCTCGGGGCGGAACAACGCCGCTACCGTTATCAATGCCTGCCATGCAATGGCATTGCGGAGTCTGCCATGTTGAAAATACAGGATGAAATGATAGGTGGCCATCAATGTGAAGGCCCAAAAGCCATAGCCGCGGAGGATCTCGCCACGATATTCGTTCAGAATCGGGAAGGTCAGGATGAAGAGCAGTGCAACCCAGGGCCGACTCTTCTCCGGGGAAATACAGATATATAATTTGACGAACGTAACGCTGATAATGGCTTCGAAGGCAATAGTAAGGAGATAAGCGGAATGTTCCAGATCCAGGCCGGTGATCTTGTGAACTATCGCTATCGATATGCCGTAAAAAGGCCACGGGAAGGTCCCAAACGCCGAAATCAAACCCCCATCCAGAAAATTTCTTGCAACGGTCAGGTACAAAACCGCATCGCGGTAAATGATGTCGTCATTTGCAATCAACCAAAAGGAGATCAGCATGCTCCCCAGGATGCTGGCCAGATAAATGTGGTCTTCAATGAGTTTGCTCATACTGCCTTTCGGCCTGTCATTATTTGCGGTGCTTCTTTTCTCTGATGGCGACCAGTCGCCGCCAGATGTCGCGGACATTCGAATCCACCTTGTCCTGTCCGCAGTAAGCCAATAGAAACCGCAGTCGGTCTGTCGTTCGCAGCCCGGGCGAACGTCGGTTGAAGGTGTCCAGATCCCGGAGCATGGCACTGTCGACAGTCAAGCGGCGCTTGGCCTTCTCGAAATCGATCAACCTTATATCGATCTCACCATCGAGCCCGGCGACGAAGACATGTTTTGGCAGGAAGCAGTTCTGCTGGATATGATGCTTGTGCATGTGGCTGGCTATGCCCGCAAGTTTGCGTATCAGCTTGTGCCAGACAGGTCTCTCCGGAAAGCCGTGCTGCTGCCAGTCCGAGATATGGTCTTCCAGGGATACGTAGCCTGTCAGTTCGCGGGAGATCAGGATGGCCTGGCGGTCGTCACCAGACGTGCGCTCCGCGAAATAGAGCACGTCCAGGGTAGGCACGCCGACGGCCTGGAGCCATTGCAGATTCTCGAACTCGCGCCTGAAGGTCGTTATTCCCCTCGCCGGGTGGCGCCAGGTTCGGGTGACATGGTTTTGCTGGCGTTTGATGAACACGGCCGTCGGGCCGGCATCCGGACGCTCGATTACCAGGCGTGACACGCCACTCCAGCCCCCGCGGCGCTGATTGGGTTCCTCGAACCAGCCGATGTCCTGACCCCAGATCGACTCAAAATCGTTCAGGTGGCCGGCGATCGCCAGCAGTTTCCATTCCTCGGTTATAAAGTCTTGCATGGCATCACGACGCGGTTTGGGAGAGACAGGTCTTGGGCGCCCTCAGGGGACCAGGAACCGGGAGCTGCCAGTGGGCAGATATCGCACCCGGGATCAGTCCGTGGCAGTGCGCAGGAGATAGGTGCGCCACATGGAAAAGAGCTTCGGGAAATCGACATACCCGAGGAACGACATCCCGGCCCCTTCGAATTCGGACTTCAATTCGTCTGCCGGCTTGATTTTTACATGTGCGCTGGACCGGGTACAGCGGTTTGCCGGGCATCCTGTCGCAGTTGGAAGGTCCGTCGGGTGCCGAAGATCACACCTTCGCCAGCCAAGTCCCACCTGGGTAGAAATCAACGGCCTGCAATCTACTTGTTAGCTTCCTCGTTGCCGGCGCGCCTATGATCCCCCAGCCGCCAGATCATCACGCTGGCGTCGTCCGAGGTGGTGGCCATGATCTGTCCATCGGGAGAGATCACCACAGTTCCGCCGCAAAGTTCATGAGACTGGAAGCGCGTTATGGTCGTACCGGTATCCGGGTCGAGGAACAATACCGAGCTGTCGGTCTGACGGCTGATGCTGGCGAGGTACCTGCCTTTGGGATCGAACTGCAGGCTGTTGATGATCCCGAAGTGCTCCGTATCCAGGGTCAGCAGTTGCACCGGCTGCAGGTTCCAGCGAAACAGATCGAACCATCCACCGCCATACAGTTGCAGCCCATCAGGTGAAAATACCAGCGTGCGGGCATCCGAACCCGGCTGCGGAAGTTCTCTGAAGTCGCCGTTCGCTTGCCAGAGTATGACCTTTCCATCGGTGGCGCTGGAGGCAAAAAAGCTGCCATCGGGCGCGATTGCTGCCGCACGGACGCTGCCCAGGTGGCGACCGATGGTCTCCGCCACCGACAGGTCAGATAGTGAACGCAGGCGCAACCCCCCGTCGGCATGCCCGGTCAGAATCATCCGCTGGGCGTCGTCGACGGTCATCGCGGTGATCGGCGAAGCGGTCTCTGCGGCTCTGAGCCTTTCTCCGTTGCTTGCCCATTCAACGAGATTGCCGTCGCGGCCCGCACTCAGAAGCCTGCCGCTGGAAAGAAAGACCAGGCCGTTCACGTTCCCATCGTGGCCTTGCCAGGTGTTGAGCCGCTTCCCGCCAGGCAGGCTCCAGATACCGATTCGTCCCGACCAACTTCCAGAGGCAAGCAGCCGTGCGTCGGGGCTTATTGCGAGTGTATGGGCGCCGCCATGTGCGTCGGCGATTACCATGTCAGCCTCTTGATAGGGAGACGAGGCACATCCGGCCAGCATCAGCGAGATCAGGGTGACGAGCCAACACCTGGGCGCCGGTGTTGAATTCGATTCAGGCCTGGTCTGCACCGGTTGCGGTTTATCTGGAGCACGGGCCCGAATGCCGTGAGCCGTCAAGAGCATGAGCGGACTTTGTTTCAATTGAGGTTTCATCAAATTTAGGTTGAAAGGATCTTGCATGCAGTAAGTGCGACCGGTCCAGTTTGCCCGACTTGATGCGATGTCGGCAGGATTCTCAACAGATCGTAGTATGTGTCGTGAGACGCCGAAAAATGCCCTTGCTATGGATGCTTTTGCGAGGGTTCGATTTGGGCGAGGATTGCTGATCCACCTCGGCGGCCTCATAAATTGCGCCGTGCAGTGAATTTGCTTGCCAGACACTGGCCGCTTGATAAATACTGGCGGGCCGATCAACGACAAAATTGCAGATTCAGAATGAACGATCAAAAAGAGAACGGGGTTTCGGCCGAGGAAACGGTTGCAGGTGGAGCGCCTGAAGAGGCTGTAAGCCAGGCATCCGAAATCGCTGACGCGGTGGTGGCTGGCCAAGAGGAGGGTGGAAAGAAGAAGGGAAAGAAGAAAAAGAAGAAGGACGAGAAAAAGGACAAGAAGAAAGGCAAGAAGAAAGGGAAGAAGAAAGGGAAGAAGAAAGGGAAGAAGAAAGGGAAGAAGTAGATTCCTGCGACTGACTTTTCAGTCTTCGTATGAGATCCGGCCACCGTGCCGGATTTTTCTTGCGGTCTAGCCCGCATCTGTCACCGGCATCGCGGATGCTGGTGGATTTCGTAGCCGCTCCGACGCCGGGCTGGAGCGAAAGGGGTAGCCATAGCTACCACTTGAGTGAAGACCAAGCCGGAGCGCGCGAGAAACCGCCAGGACCGGGATAGGAAAGCGACGAAACAGGGTGAAAACCTTTGGCCATGCGCAGATTGGTTCGTTTCTGTAGATGATTCAGTACTTTGTAGCACAGTCGCTTTCCGGCCGGTGACGGATGCGGGCTAGCTACCCGGACCGATCATCGTCAGCCCCAACGCAGGTGAGTTGCGGCGATGGTTCGGAGGCAATATGGCATTTTTGCCGAACCGGGACCCGCCGGGTATCTCGGCTTCGGAACTGTCTCGGTTCAGTGATAACGCCTCATCTGTCCGACCAGGACGCCCTGGATCTGTACCTGCCCGGGGCTGAAGTGCATCGCGGACAGGTTGCTGTTGGCCGGGTGCAAGACCACCTCACCTGATCTTTGTTCCAGCCGCTTGAGTGTGGCCTCTTCACCGTCCACCAGGGCGACCACGATCTCGCCGTTGCGCGCCTGGTTACGGTGTTCGATCACCACCCAGTCGCCATCGAGGATGCCTTCCTCGATCATCGAATCACCTCGGACCTCCAGAACATAACAGGGATTGCCGGTACGCAGCTGGCTGGGTACGTCGATAAGCTCCGGGTTGCGTATCGCCTCGATCGGACTGCCGGCGGCAATGTAGCCGTACAAAGGCAAGGCATCGGAATCGGCGGTCGGGTTCGGTCCCTGTTCGGCCAGGCGTATGCCGCGCCGCAGGTTGTTCATCGGTTCGATGAGTCCGGCTTCGATCAACGCCTGTATCTGCTTGTGCAGCGACCCGCGTGACTTCAGGCCGAGTGCGTCGCACAGTTCGTCCAGGGTCGGTGGATGGACGAAATCTTCCAGATGTTCGCGCAGGTACTCGTAAATTTCCTGTTGGCGCCGGGTAAGCGTTGGGGGGACCATGCCGTTCTCCCAGTGTTGTCTAAAAGTTCTGTATTTGTTCTATACTGCTCTTAATTATAGAACATCAGGAGAACTTTGCCATGCCGGCAATCCCGGTGCCCGAAATCCCCGCAATCCCTGACCCGGTTGATCGGCTGTCACGGCATCTGAAGGGCAGGTATGCCGACCGGATTTGTGCCGAGCTGACGCTGCCGTCCAGGGACGCCCAAACCGAAGAACTCCCTGAGGGGCTGGATGGGCGCCTGCACAGGGCGTTGCGCGCACGTGGCGTCGAGCGCCTTTATTCGCACCAGGCGGAGGCCTGGCGGCTGACCCGCCAGGGGCGGCATTTCGTGGTGGTGACACCGACCGCCTCGGGCAAGACGCTGTGTTACAACCTGCCGGTGTTGCAGAGCGTGTGCGCGGAGCAAGGCAAGGCACTGTATCTGTTTCCGACCAAGGCCCTGGCGCAGGATCAGGTGGCTGAGCTGCTGGAACTCAACAGGGCCGGTGGGCTTGGGGTGCGTGCCTACACCTTCGATGGCGATACGCCGGGTGATGCGCGCAAGGCGGTGCGTACCCGCGGCGACATCGTGGTCAGCAACCCGGACATGCTGCATCAGGCGATCCTGCCTCATCACACCAAGTGGGCGCAATTTTTCGAGGGGCTGCGCTATGTCGTGCTGGACGAGATGCACAGCTACCGCGGCGTATTCGGCGCGCATGTTGCGAATCTGATAAGACGCCTGAAAAGGATCCTGGCCTTCTACGGCGCCTCACCTCGGTTCGTGTTCTGCTCGGCGACGATCGCCAACCCGGTGGAACTGGCGAGTGCGCTGCTCGGCGAAGATGTCGCGGCGGTGACCCGCAGTGGCGCGCCACAGGGTGAGCGCCGATTACTCTTGTGGAATCCGCCGGTCATCAATCCGGATCTCGGCATTCGTGCATCGGCACGTTCACAGACCAACCGCATTGCGCGCCATGCAATCCGTGGCGGGTTGAAGAGCATCGTGTTCGCGCGTTCGCGCCTGATGGTCGAGGTGCTGACCAAGTACCTCAAAGATGTGTTCGACAAGGATCCGCGTCGTCCGCCGCGCGTGTTTGCGTATCGCGGCGGCTATCTGCCGACTCAGCGCCGCGACACCGAGAAACGTCTGCGTGACGGCAATATTGATTGTGTCATCAGCACCTCGGCGCTGGAACTCGGCGTGGACATCGGCAGCCTGGACCTGTGCATACTGAACGGCTATCCGGGCAGTATTGCCGCGACCTGGCAACGCCTTGGCCGGGCGGGGCGGCGCAACCGTACCTCGCTCGGAGTGCTGGTGGCGGGCAGCGAGCCACTGGACCAGTACATCGTGCGTAATCCGGATTTCTTTCTCGGTGCCTCGCCGGAGCATGCGCGAATCGACCCCGATCAGTTGCTGGTGCTCTTGGACCACGTACGTTGTGCGGCCTTCGAACTGCCATTCAGGGCGGGCGAAGACTTTGGCTGCGATGTGGATCTCGAGCAGCTTCTGCAATACTTGGTGGATGAGGGGGTACTGCATCGGGAGGGCGGCGACTGGCACTGGATGACCGACGCGTACCCGGCCAATGCAGTGTCGCTGCGCTCGGTGGCCGAGGGTAACTTCGTGGTCGTGGACCAGGACCATGACGGCCGCCAGGTCATCGCCGAGGTCGATTTCAGCTCAGCACCCGAGACCCTGTATCCGGGTGCCATCTACATGGTGCAGGCGGCACCCTACCAGGTCGAATCGCTGGACTGGGAAGGGCGCAAGGCCTACGTGCGGCCAACCCGTGCCGATTACTACACGGATGCCGTGGTGTACACGCGCCTGAAAATCCTCGAGCGATTCGCCGAGCACAGCACCGGGCAGGCCAGGGTGGCCCATGGCGAGGTACATCTGGTGCGGCGTTTTTCAGGCTACAAGAAGATCCGCTACTACAGCCACGAGAACATCGGATACGGCAATATCAATCTGCCGGATCAGGAGATGCATACCACGGCGGTCTGGTGGGAGATCCGCCCGGGACAACTGGAGTCGGTATTGCCCTCGCGGCAGATGGCCCTGGATGGGTTTCTCGGTGCCGCCTATGCCATGCATCATGTCGCCGCGCTGCAGATGATGAGTGAGACCTCGGACCTGGGGCGTGCGGTCGGCGACGGAGATGGCCGCTGGTTCGCGACTCAGGGCGCCGGTGGCCGGGGGCAGATGCGCGATGTCTCGGGTGAAGAACTGGCGCCGGATTACGAGGGCGCATTTCGGCCGGCCGTCTTCCTGTATGACAACCACCCGGGTGGAATCGGTCTGTCCGAGCCCCTGTTCCAGCGACAGGCCATGATTGTCAGGGGGGCGCTCGAACTGGTCGGGCGTTGCGATTGCAGCTACGGCTGCCCGTCCTGCGTCGGCCCGGTCCTGGCGAGCGACGAGGAACGGGGCTACTCGCCAAGGAAACTTGCGCTGACCGTGCTCGACCTGTTCGGCAGCATGCCGGCGGCCGCCAGCGGGCCTCCGGCATGAACCTCGCGTCCAGGCTTGATCGCCTGCGCGGTCAGGCGGCAGACCCCGGGTCAGAACCGCTCGCACAAGGGATCCGGCGAGCGCGGAGGCACCCGGGAACCCAGGCATCTCTACCGGCACGGTTCCCGGTTCTCGCCGAGGCCCTGGGGGCCGACTGTGAAACCGATGGCCTGCTGGTGAGGCGCCGTGAATACACGTTGTCCGGGTGCGGCCTGAAAATGTCGGACCTGTCGAGCTTGCCCGAGGTATGTGATCTCCACGCACCTGACTGGGTGTACATCGACACAGAAACCACGGGGTTGTCCGGGGGCGCCGGCAATCTCGCCTTCATGGTTGGCGCGGCGCGTTATACCGACGAGCGCCGGCTCGAGGTGCGTCAATATGTACTCGGCAGCTTTGCGTCGGAGGCGCGGATGCTGCGTGAGCTGTTTGACTGGGTCGGGTCGGATGCCGTGCTGGTGAGCTACAACGGCAAATGCTTCGATCTGCCATTGCTTATCGGACGTCTCAGGATGCATCGGATCAATGCGACCCCGGGCGTTTCGGGACATCTCGATCTGATGTACAGCGTGCGCCGCGCCTACCGTCGCCATTGGCCGGATTGCCGGCTGCAGACCGCGGAGAGGCGTCTGCTCGGGCTGAGCCGGGTCGGTGATCTGCCGGGCGCCGAGGCACCCGCGGCCTGGCAGTCCTGGTTGCGAGAGGGCGACACCAGGCAACTGCTGCGTGTGCTGGAGCACAACTACCAGGATGTCGTATCACTGGCCCTGCTGCATCAGCGCCTGCCAATGGATTATGCCGGCAGCGGTCGCGCGGACCTGGATCATGCCGCGATCGGCAGGGCATGGCGAGATGCGGGCCGGGACGATCTCGCGCGAAGGGTTTGGGAATTTGCCGGCAGTCGCCTGGATGCCAACGGCAGCCTGCAGCTTGCCAGGCTGTACCGTCAGCAGCGGCAGTGGCGGCTGGCCAGGGCCGTATGGCAGCGCCTGCACGCCAGAGGCAATGCCGAGGCGGCCCTGGAACTCAGTAAGTACTACGAGCACCGAAGGCGCGATTATCAAAGGGCCCTGGGTTTCCTGCGCTATTGTGAAGGCCCTGGACTTGCCGCGCGGTATGCCCGGCTTCAGGACAAAGTCGAGTGCAACCTGCAGTTGCCCCTGCTGCCGTTAGCCTAAACCAGCAAAGGATATGAAATAGCCGGCCCCGTCGGGGCTCGGCAGGAAACGACTGAGACACCCGTCGCGACGTGCCTGCAAAAGACGGCGACCCAGGGGCAGGAACAGGGTCTCACGACCGTCGTTGGCAGGTGGGTCGAAGCGGATAAGGTAGTCTCGTGCGGGTGCCGGATGGTCCAGCAGTTCTTCCACTGCCTGTGTCGCTTGTTGCTCCGTCATGCCCCGGAGGTCCAGCACGGCCTCGGCGTCGCCAGCCTGCAGGGCCAGTTTCAGCAGGGGATTCTCATCAAAATAGGGCATCGCCTCAGCCTGGATATCGCACCTGGGGTGGCTTGGGAAAATTCAATACGGCGATTGTGGCAGGTACAGGGCCCGCTTCACAGTGCAGCGCAAGAGTGTTGTGGTTGAGATTCGGTTGCCCGGATCCACAATCCAGTTTCTTTGGGGCCGGCTCAGGGAGTCTCGTCGAGAATCACGAATGAAAGGAATGTCGTACCAAGGGCCATGGCCAGGATCAGCGCCGGCGAGGCCTGGAGAATCATGACCAGGCCGCTGGCGATCCAGACATTTCTGACGATACCCTTCTTGCGCCGGTAGCCGGGTGTGAAGCGTCGCTTGTGCGGATGGTTGCGATCCGGTGACTGATCCCGGGCCCACCCGGGTAGCACGAGTCGCTGAAACCAGTCTCTTGGGGTCATGAATTGCTCCACTGCCGGTGGATGCGCGGATAAGGGCGGCGCATTTTCCAACTGTAGACGAATATATGGGTCCGACGGCCATGTCGTGCTTATGGAGACCCTTGAGTCGGGACACAGTTCAGCATTGTGTTAAAACATGAACGCGGTCGCTCAGGTGCGGCATAGTGACGGCTGTCGAATCAGGGGCTGGGTGAATGCAGGAATATGATGTCGTAGTGATTGGTAGCGGGCCTGGCGGTGAAGGCGCCAGCATGAAGCTGTCCAAGCAGGGCAACCGCGTTGCAGTGGTCGAACTCCAGGACCAGGTGGGCGGCAACTGCACGCACAAAGGTACGATCCCCAGCAAGGCCCTGCGCCACACCATCCAGTTGCTTGCGGACTACCGCCATCATCCCCTGTTCGAACACACGGTCGGGCTGATGGACGTTACCTGGCCGCAACTGCTGAGGACCTCGGATGAGGTCATTGCACGGCAGGTCAGCATGCGGCACCGTTTCTACGGCCGCAACCGGGTCGACGTTATCCATGGCCGGGCACGTTTCATCGATCGTAACTGTGTCGAGATCGTCCGCACCGCCGGCACTGCCCTGCGACTGCGTGCAAAGCACTTTGTCATCGCTACCGGTTCCCGTCCCTACCATCCGCCAGAGCTTGATTTTTCCGATCCGCGAATACTGGACAGCGATACGGTGTTGCAGATGCCGCACACGCCCCGGCGGGTCACCATCTATGGGGCGGGTGTGATCGGCTGCGAGTATGCGTCGATATTTGCCAATCTCGATGTCAAGGTAAACCTGATCAACACGCGCGACCGCCTGCTGTCGTTCCTGGACGATGAGATCACCGATGCCTTGAGCTACCATTTGCGCGATCAGGGTGTGGTGATCCTGCACAACGAGACCATCGACACGGTGACGAGCACCGATCGGGGCGTGATCCTGCGCTGTAAATCGGGTAAGGAGGTGCACTCGGACGTGTTGTTCTGGGCCAATGGCCGTACGGGCAACACCGACGACATGGGACTCGAGGATGTTGGCGTTGCGCTCAACCAGCGCGGCCAGATCGAGGTGGACGACACCTTCCGCACCAACGTGGAAACCATCTCCGCGGTGGGTGATGTTATCGGCCCGCCGGCGCTGGCCAGCGCGAGTTATGATCAGGGGCGTTTTGCCGGGCAGCATATTGCAGACGGCAGTTGTGACTGGGAGTTGCTGGGTGACGTCCCGACCGGGATCTACACCAGCCCGGAGATCAGCTCGGTGGGGCGCACGGAGAAGGAACTCACCGAGCAGAATATCCCCTACGAGGTGGGCAGGGCCGATTTCAAGAATCTGGCGCGCGCGCAGATCGGTGGCCGCAATGTCGGAATGCTAAAGCTGTTATTCCACCGTGAGACCCTAGCCTTGCTGGGTATCCACTGCTTCGGTGAACAGGCCTCGGAGATCGTGCATATCGGTCAGGCGATCATGTCGCAGAAGGGCGAGGCCAATTCGATCAACTATTTTACGAATACCACGTTCAACTACCCGACCATGGCAGAGGCGTACCGCGTGGCGGCCCTGTACGGGCGCAACCGTATCGGATAGGGAACCCTGCGGCAGTTCGTGGTTCATTGGCCGGCATCGATCAGGCCGGCCCGGAGTATCTGCCGGCGGGAGGGGAATCAGCCGCTTTTCTTGGATTTGTTCGAGGCGTTGAACATGTCCTGCCAGATCTTCATGTTTTGTTCACCCAGCTTGACCCAATAGTCCATGGGCGTCCCCTGCAGGGCTTTGCCCATCTGTTCCTGGATGGTGCTCTGCTGCTCGTTGAAGAAGCGCAGGCTGGTATCCAGGTACTCTGAGAACCCGCTTTGCGCCGCTTCGCCGTAGTTGCGGATGAAACGGGACAGCACGTCGGCCGAGAACAGGGGCGAACCGCCGGATTCCTGCTCCATGATGATCTGCAGCAGGATGTTGCGGGTGATGTCTTCGTTGCTCTGCCGATCTACGACTTTGAACGAGATCTCCCGGAGCACCATCTCGCGGACTTCGTCCAATGTGATGTAGCGGCTCTCGGTGGTGTCGTAAAGGCGACGGTTAGGGTATTTCTTGATCAGTCGTTCGCTTGGCATGCCTTGACACTCCTCGTGTCGAAAACGCTAAAGTCCTACAGTATGCGGCGTTGCTGTACGCAAAGCCGCGGCGAAGAAGCATGGCGGGAGTCAACCCACCATGCTTCCTGTCAAATGCAGGTGCTGATCGTCATGAGCGGCAAAGCTGGTATGGCCACCGTTGGCCGTACCTTCCTTCAAGCCACCCGATTGTTGCACCTCAGTCCACTGCCTCGACAGCCATGGCGACGCCCTGGCCACCACCAATACACAGAGTGGCCAATCCCTTACGGGCATGTTCGCGCTGCATGCCGTACAGGAGCGTCACCAGGACACGAGCGCCGGAGGCGCCGACCGGGTGACCGAGCGCGATCGCGCCGCCCGAGATGTTGACCTTGGCCGTATCCCAACCCACGTCCTTGTTGACCGACAGGGCCTGCGCGGCGAATGCCTCGTTGGCCTCGACCAGGTCAAGATCGGATACCGACCAACCGGCCCTTTCGAGGCAATTCTTGGTGGCGGGGATTGGGCCGGTACCCATGATCGCGGGATCGACGCCGGCGCTGGAGAAGGCAACGATGCGGGCGATCGGCTTGAGTCCGAGTTCTTCCGCCTTCCCGGCCGACATAACCACGACCGCAGCGGCACCGTCATTGATACCCGAGGCATTGCCGGCCGTGACCGTACCGTCTTTCTTAAACGCCGGGCGCAGTCCAGCCAGCTTCTCGGCGGTCACGCCGGCGCGCGGGAATTCGTCCCTGGCGAATACGATGGGGTCGCCGCGGCGCTGCGGAATCTCGATCGGGACGATTTCGGCATCGAAATTCCCGGCATTCTGGGCCTTCTCGGCGCGATTCTGAGATTCGGCGGCGAAGGCATCCTGCTCCTCTCGCGTGAGGCAGTATTTTTCGGCGACATTCTCGGCGGTCATGCCCATGTGATAGTCGTTGAATGCGCACATCAGACCGTCGCGGAGCATGGTGTCCTTGAGCTCCCAGCCTCCCATCATCTTGCCTTTGCGTGAATTTGGCAGGACGTGGGGGGCGGCACTCATGTTTTCCTGGCCGCCCGCGATGATGATGTCAGCGTCGCCGCACTTGATCCCCTGGTACGCGAGATGGACCGACTTCAGGCCGCTGCCACACAACTTGTTGATGGTCATTGCCCGTGTTTCGTAGGGTAGTCCGCCTTCGATTGCGGCCTGGCGGGCCGGATTCTGGCCGGTGTCCGCGGTCAGGATCTGACCCATGATGACCTCGTCGATCTGCGCGGGCTTCAGGCCAGTGCGCTCAAGCAGGTTCTTGATCACGGTGGCGCCGAGGCTGTGTGCCGGGATGTCGGCCAGGCTGCCGCCGAAAGAGCCCACTGCGGTCCGCGTCGCGGCGACGATTACGACATCTTCTTTATTCATTTAATCCTCCGGTTTTGGAATGCCTCACCCTAGCTTGGGCAGGGAACGATAAAGATACTAGACTACCAGCCTCACTCCGGACTTTTCTGTCGTGTCCAGTAGTATCCGCTGAACTTTGTTGCACTGCACAAGAATGAATGTTAGCGTGTTTTGGTGCGCTGCACAAATCCGGTCGCAAGCCGGTTGATGGGCCATATAAGCAATTGCCACAAACCACCTGGACCACCAAATTATGAGTACGAATGCGAATAGCTGGAACGAATCTTTGATCAACGGCTGGGCCGAAACCCAGCAGAAATACTGGGAGACATGGGGCGAGTTTGCCAAGAACTCGGGGATGGGGGCCTTCGGGGGAGGCAACGGACTGGGCTCGGCCGCAAACCCGTTTGCCGCGAACCCATTTGGCACGAACCTGTTCGCCCAGAATATGTTTGCGCAGAACCCGTTCGCCAAGAACCCTTTCATCCAGAGCCCGTTGGCGGGCAATCCTTTTGCGCAGTTCGGCGCAGGCGAGAATCCTTTCGCAGGGATGCTGGAGCAGTGGTGGTCTTCCGTCAAACCCGAGGCACAGGGCGATCTTGGCAGTGTGATACAGCGCTTTTATGACATGGGCAAGAGCTTCATGTCGATGTCGGAGGGCCTGTTCGGCGCGTCCGGTCAGGAACAGCCGGAAGCGGCCATGAGCATGTGGATGTCCTCGATGCAGGCGGCCCTGCAGCAATGGATCGCCCAGATCCAGGCCAATATCGATTTTGCGACACCGGACCTGCCGGGCGTCAGTGGTACGACCCTGACCAGCTGGGCACAGTTTGCGGATTCGGTTGCGCCCTGGTTGAACGTTTCGCAGGGCTATCTGAAAGAGATCGCCGAGGGGCATCTCCCGGGCGGCATCGAGGTGCCTGGTGTGGGCGCGGCGCAGGAGCAATTCCTTCGTGCACTGTCGATGCCGGGCCTTGGTTACACCCGCGAGCAGCAGGAACACATTCAAGGCCTGGCGCGTCACCTGCTGGCCTATCATGATTCGCTGCGTGCCTACAAACTCGCGTTTGCCAAGACCGCGCTCGCATCTTTGGAGTCGGTGCAGAAACGTTTGCAGGTATTGCACGAGAAGGGCGAGAAGATCGAGTCGCTGCGTGCCCTTTACGACATGTGGGTCGATGCGAGTGAAGACGCCTATGCCGGTTTCGCGATGAGCGATGAATACCAGGTCGTTTATGGTGATCTGGTCAATGCGCTCATGCAGGTGCGCAAGGACCTGAACGAAATGGCTGAACAGCATTACCATTTGATGAATATCCCGACACGTTCGGAAATCAACACCATGCAGCACCGCCAGCAGGAGAATCGGCGTGAGAACCGTCAACTGCGGCATGAGCTCGCCGAACTGCGCGCACAGATCGAGAAGCTGGGTGCTGCCAAGCCTGCCGCGAGCAGGACCCGGGGCAGGGCCCCGACCCAGGACAGTCTGCCGATCGACGATGTCGAGGATGATCTGACCATGATCAAGGGTATTGGCCCAAAGATGGCAGAGAAGCTGTATGAACAGGGTATCAAGAATTTCTCAAATCTTGCTGCCATGAATGCCAAGTTCGCCAGGGACCTCGATGAGTCGCTGAAGACGCAGGGCCGTATCCTGCGCGACGACTGGATTGGACAGGCCAAGAAGCTCGTCCGCTGACCGCGAACCAAGACTAAAAGGGTTACTAGAATGATTCCGTTTAAAATGCGCCCCGACGAGATCCTAAACGAGGCCCGCGGCTTCAACGAAAAGCTGGCCCAGGGTGTCGGAAACCTGATGGATGTGGGGGACATCCCCAGTGGTGTCACCCCCAAGGAAGCGATCTACAAAGAAGACAAGATGGTGCTTTACCGTTACGTCGGTGACGAGCCCGCTACCAACAAGACGCCCATGCTGATCGTGTATGCATTGGTCAACCGTCCGTACATGACCGATCTGCAGGAAAATCGCTCGACCATACGCGGTCTGCTGGATGCCGGACAGGATGTCTACCTGGTCGACTGGGGTTATCCGGATGCGGCAGACTGTTACCTGACTATGGACGACTATATCAACGGCTATCTCGACCGTTGCGTAAATGTCATTGCCGCGCGGCACGGCGTGGAAAAGATCAACCTGCTGGGCATCTGCCAGGGCGGCGCCTTCAGCCTGTGCTACAGCGCCATGCATCCGGAGAGAGTAAAAAACCTGGTGACCATGGTCACACCGGTCGATTTCAAGACCCCGGACAACATGCTGAGTCGCTGGATCCAGAACATTGATATCGATCTTCTGGTCGACACCCAGGGCAATATTCCGGGTGAGATGCTCAACTGGACCTTCCTCAACCTGAAGCCGTACCAGCTGATGGCGCAAAAGTATCTGGGTGTGGTGGACCTGATGGACAATCCCCAGGCATTGAAGAACTTCATGCGCATGGAAAAGTGGATCTTCGACAGCCCGGACCAGGCCGGCGAGACCTTCCGTCAGTTTGCCAAGGACTTCTTCCAGGACAACAAACTGATGAAGGGCGAGGTTCAGATCGGCGAGTACACCGTCAATCTGAGAAACGTGCGGATGCCGGTGTTGAACGTGTTTGCGGAACAGGACCATCTGGTGCCACCGGATGCCTCGAAAGCAATGAAGAAGTGCGTGGGAAGCAAGGACTACACCGAGCTGGCTTTTCCGGGTGGTCATATCGGCATCTACGTCAGTGGCAAGGCGCAAAAAACCATCCCGCCGGCCATCGGCGAGTGGCTGAACGCGCGCTGATCTGATTTTTCGTGCGATCCGGGAACGGCCTGCCACGAACGTGGCAGGCCGTTTTGTTTTATCCGGGTTTCGTGGTCGCAACGGTTTTTTGGCCTGTCGGGCTGACCCCTCCATTGGCACCGTATTCCGGTCCACTGCACCATAATAGCGGCCGCCAATGATGAGGTCGGCGGATTCCCTATGTGAATTCGGTGCCCGGGCCTCTTAGGCTACGTGTATTGGCTAGTCATAATTTAGGGAAGTCTTGTCATGACAGAGCGCGTATCCGTCGGCAACCTGCAGGTTGCAAAAACGCTGTACAGATTCATTCAGGAAAGGGCCCTCCCCGGTACAGGGGTCGCCCCCGAGTCCTTCTGGGAAGGCCTTGGTGCGATCGTTGCCGATCTCGCACCGGTCAACCGGGCCCTGCTCGAGAAGCGCGACCGTATCCAGGAACAGATGGACGAATGGTGTAAAGCGCACCGTGGCAAGCCGATCGATATGGCGGCTTACAGGGAGTTTCTGGGTGAGATCGGTTACCTGGTGCCGGAGGGTGATGCGTTCGAGATCAGCACCGACGGTGTCGATGACGAGATCGCGACGATCGCCGGTCCGCAGCTGGTCGTGCCCGTCAACAATGCGCGTTATGCGCTCAATGCGGCCAACGCCCGCTGGGGCAGTCTTTACGATGCGTTCTATGGCACGGATGTTATTCCGGAAGATGACGGCCTGGAAAAGGGCATGGCCTTCAACGCCAAACGTGGCGCCGCCGTGGTCGCCCATGTAGCCGAGTTTCTGGATGACGCGGTTCCCCTGACCGATGGCTCGCATGCCGATGTGAAGGAGTACTCGCTGGCGAGTTTCAACGATCACAAGGGACTTTCGGCCACCCTGTCCGACGGTACTCTGACCGGGCTGGTCGACCCTGCAGAGTTCGTCGGCTACCGGGAGCAGGAGGGGCGACTGAGCAACATCCTGCTGTGCAACCATGGCCTGCATATCGATATCGTGATCGATCGCGATCATCCCGTTGCAGCACTGCATCCGGCCGGGGTTTGCGATGTCCAGATGGAATCGGCGATCACGACCATCATGGATTGCGAGGATTCGGTTGCAGCAGTGGATGCCGAAGACAAGGTCCAGGTCTATTCCAACTGGCTGGGATTGATGCGGGGCGATCTTTCCGAGGCCTTCTACAAGCGCGGAAAGCCGGTTGAGCGTGCGCTCAACCCGGATCGTGAATACACGGCATCCGGTGGCGGACAGATCACGGTGCCGGGGCGCAGCCTGATGCTGGTGCGCAACGTGGGCCACCTGATGACCAACGAGGCCGTGCTGGACCCGTCGGGCGATCAGGTGCCCGAGGGCATACTCGATGCGGCAGTGACCGGCCTGATCGCCATGCACGACCTGCGCGGCAACGGACGTTATCGCAACTCACGTACCGGCAGCATGTACATCGTCAAACCGAAGATGCACGGCCCAGAAGAGGTGGCATTCACGAACACGCTGTTCGGCCGGGTGGAGGATATGCTGGATCTGCCGCGCAATACGCTGAAGGTCGGGATAATGGACGAGGAACGCCGTACCACGGTGAACCTCGGGGAGTGTATCCGTGCCGCCAGCGAACGCGTGATCTTCATCAATACCGGCTTCCTGGACCGCACGGGCGACGAGATCCACACCAGCATGGAACTCGGCCCGGTTCTGCCAAAGGCCGAGATCAAGAACCAGAAATGGATTGCTGCATACGAGGACTGGAACGTCGATATCGGGTTGGCCTGCGGGCTCGCCGGGCGTGCCCAGATTGGAAAGGGCATGTGGCCGATACCCGACCAGATGGCCAATATGATCCAGACCAAGGTGGGGCACCCGCAGGCCGGCGCGAATTGCGCCTGGGTGCCGTCGCCCACGGCGGCGACGCTGCATGCCATGCACTATCACGATATCGACGTGGCCGAGCGTCAGGCGGAAATCAAGTCACGGCCCCGCGCCAGTCTGGATGACATACTCACGCCGCCGATCATGAGCGATCCCTCTAGCCTTACGGCGGAGCAGATCCAGCGCGAACTGGACAACAACGCGCAGGGTATACTCGGTTACGTCGTGCGTTGGATCGATCAGGGGGTTGGATGCTCAAAGGTGCCCGATATCAACGATGTCGGTTTGATGGAAGACCGTGCGACGCTGAGGATCTCCAGCCAGCATATGGCGAACTGGCTGCATCACGGCATTTGCAACGAGTCACAGGTTATCGAGACCTTCAGGCGCATGGCCGAGGTGGTCGACAAGCAGAATGCAGCGGACCCGGAATATCGGGCGATGGCACCGAATTTCGATGGTGTGGCCTTCAAGGCCGCTCTGGATCTGGTCCTCAAGGGCCGAGTACAGCCCAACGGCTATACTGAGCCGGTATTGCACGCACGGCGCCTGGAACTCAAATCATCCCTCAAGCCAGCCCGTCACCTGACCCGGGAATAAACAAGCATGGACAGAATCAGTCCCTACTTCAGCTACAAGCGCGACAGCGATGGCAACGGCTATCTCGAGGTCTGTGTGCGCGGTGTTGCCCTGCTGCGCATGTCGGCGACCAACAAGGGCACCGCGTTCACCGAGAAAGAGCGGCGCGTACTGGGGCTGGAGGGCGCGCTTCCACCGCATGTCACCACCCTGGAGCGGCAGGTGGCCAAGCTCTACCGTACCTTCACCCGGCAACCCGACGATATCGCCAAGTATCAGTTTCTTCGGGATGCGCAGGAGAGGTCCGAGGTGCGCTTCTATTCGCTGCTGCAGCAGCACCTTGAGGAGATGATGCCGATCGTCTACACCCCGACCGTTGGCAAGGCGGTGCAGCAGTACAGTGACCTTTACACGGCGCCGCGCGGCATCACGGTCTCACCGCGCAACATCGATCACATCGACCAGATCCTTGAGGATTATCCTTTGCACGATGTGCGCATGGTCGTGGCAACCGATTCGTCTGCCATTCTCGGCATCGGAGACCAGGGCCATGGCGGTCTCGCCATCTGTATCGGCAAGCTTGCCCTGTATACCGCGGGTGCGGGTGTGAGCCCTTTTCATACCATGCCTGTAAACATCGATGTGGGTACCGACCGCAAGGAACTGCTGCTGGATCCGGATTATCTGGGCGTGCACCAGAAACGCCTGAAGGGCGATGCCTATTTTGATCTGCTCGATCGCTTTGTAGATGCGGTCGAGCGGCGTTGGCCTAAGAGCATCATCCAGTGGGAGGACTTCGCCAAGGACGTGGCATTCAAGGTGCTCGAACGCTACAAGGCAACGGTGCCGTCGTTCAACGACGATATCCAGGGAACCGGTGCGGTGACCCTGGCGGGACTGATCGCCGCCTGCAAGCTCAAGGGTGAGAAGCTGACCGAACAGCGGATCGTCGTGGCCGGCGCAGGTGCCGGGGGGGTCGGGGTGGCCAAGGCAATCCAGGACGGACTGGTACACGAGGGCCTGAGCCGCGAGCAGGCACGCCGGCAGATGTTCGTCATGGATATCGGTGGCCTCGTGGTCGAGGATGTTCATGCCCAGCAGTATCAGCTGCCGGTCAGCCAGTTCCGGGAGACCTATTCCGATTGGTCGATCGACGGCGAAGTACCCTCCCTGCTGGAAGTCGTCATCCAGGCCAAGCCGACCATCCTGCTAGGCCTGACCGGGGTCAGTGGGCTATTTAACGAGCCGCTCGTCCGGCAGATGGCCAAGAACACCGAACGCCCGATCATCTTCCCGCTGTCCAATCCCACCTCCAATTGCGAAGCGGTGCCGGACGACCTGATCCAGTGGACCGATGGCAAGGCGATCATCGCCACCGGCAGCCCGTTTCCCGACGTCAGTTACGAGGGGCGGCGGATATCTGTGGGGCAGGGCAACAATGCCTTCGTGTTTCCCGGCATCGGTTTTGCGGCCATCCTCGGTCGCTGCAAATGCATCAGTGACGCGATGATCATCGAGTCTGCCTTTGCGTTGGCAGATTATACCGACAAGCACTACCACGGCCTGGGCAGAATCTTCCCGCCGATCAAAGATCTGCAGCAGGTCAGCATGGTGGTTGCCGCGCAGGTGCTGGCGACCGCACTGACCGACGGGTCAGCGACCCGGACCGATCTCGACGGCGATGACCTGGGCACCATCAGTGACTACGTGCGTTCACGGGTCTGGCGCCCGCAGTACCTGCCATTCGTGGTGTCCGAAAACGCGCTTTGAGCGGCTTTCCGGGACTCGTGCGACGAACCCGTTGCGTCCGGGAAGATAGGGTTTATCAATGCTCTACATTTATTCCCTATGATGCGCCGCACAAAATCGGCAATCGGCGATTAACCATTTGTAATAAATAGAGAAAAAGCCCTATAGAGAGGATCTATAGGCCGATCAGGCCGCAGTTTTTCTGATTGATCGAATCCCGCTCTAGGGTTAGCTTTACCGGATTGCTGCATCGCAGCAAAAAAGAACGCATCGCCGACGCATTTTTCGTCGGCCTGGGCGCAATTCTATAAAACAGATGGCAGAGACGGGAGTTAGATCATGACCCGAGAAGAACAGATAAAGGCACTGCAAAAAGACTGGGCCGAGAATCCACGTTGGGCAAACGTCAAGCGTGGTTACAGCGCCGAAGACGTGGTGCGTCTGCGTGGCTCCATCCAGCCGGAGTACACCCTCGCCCGTCGCGGTGCCGAGAAACTCTGGGAAAAGATCAACGGTGGGGCCAAAAAAGGTTACGTGAACGCCTTCGGTGCCATTACCGCCGGTCAGGCGATGCAGCAGGCCAAGGCAGGGCTGGAAGCCGTCTACCTGTCAGGTTGGCAGGTCGCCGCCGATGGCAACACCTCCGAGACCATGTACCCCGACCAGTCGCTGTATGCCTACGACTCGGTGCCGACCATGGTTCGCCGCATCAACAACACCTTCAAACGTGCCGATGAGATCCAGTGGGGTCGCGGCGTGAATCCGGGTGACGAGGAATACGTCGACTACTTCCTGCCGATTGTTGCCGATGCCGAGGCCGGTTTCGGTGGCGTGCTCAACGCCTTCGAGCTGATGAAAAACATGATCTCTGCCGGCGCTGCAGGCGTTCACTTCGAAGATCAGCTGGCTGCGGTCAAGAAATGTGGCCACATGGGCGGCAAGGTTCTGGTTCCGACCTCCGAAGCCGTTCAGAAACTGATTGCGGCGCGTTTCGCAGCCGACGTCATGGGTGTGCCGAGCATCGTTCTGGCGCGCACCGACGCCGAGGCAGCCAACCTGGTGACCTCCGATTTCGACGAGAACGACAAGCCGTTCCTGACGGGTGAGCGCACCGCCGAGGGTTTCTACCGCGTGAAAAACGGTCTGGAGCAGGCGATCAGTCGTGGCATTGCCTACGCACCATATGCCGACCTTGTCTGGTGTGAAACGGGTACCCCCGATATCGGTTTTGCGCGTGAATTCGCCCAGGCGGTCCTGGCCGCCAACCCGGGCCAGCTGTTGTCCTACAATTGCTCGCCGTCGTTCAACTGGAAGAAGAATCTGTCTGACTCCCAGATCGCTTCGTTCCAGGAAGAGTTGTCTGCCCTGGGCTACAAGTACCAGTTCATTACCCTCGCCGGTATCCACATCAACTGGTACAACACCTTCCAGTTCGCTCATGCATACGCGCGCGGCGAAGGCATGAAGCACTACACCGAGATGGTCCAGGAGCCGGAATTCGCCGCGCGTGACAGGGGTTACACCTTTGTCTCGCATCAGCAGGAAGTCGGTGCCGGTTACTTCGATGACGTCACCACGGTCATCCAGGGCGGAGCCTCTTCCGTGACGGCACTGACCGGTTCCACCGAAGAAGAGCAGTTCGGCTAACGAACTGAAGGGGAGGGGGGCGGCGACGGGTGGCGTTTGGAGCCACCCCGCCGGTCCTGTCCAAGCTGACGACAAGTCGGATCCTATCCCGTGTCGGAACCCATGCCTGATTCAGTCGGTGCTAACATGGCGTCTGCCGAGGGTGACCTGCGTCCCCCGGTGCGTCCAGAAAAGGCCACGCAATCGGCCGGCACGATTGACATCACACGCATGACCGAACTCAATGCCCGCCGTATTGCAGAAACGATTCTCGATGGTTTCAACAAGCACTATCGGATCTTTCTCGAGATAACCGCAGCCGCGAAGGAGCGGTTCGACGCCTGTGACTGGCAGGGCCAGCGTCAGGCAGCGAGCGACCGCATCAACCTGTATGCGCAGCGGGTTGCAGAGGCGACCGAGCGCCTCCAGGCGGAGTTCGATCTCAAGGGCGAGGTCGACGAGGATCTCTGGCGCGAGGTCAAGCTGCGTTACATCGGTCTTTTGTATGAGCACAAGCAGCCGGAGCTGGCCGAGACCTTCTACAATTCGGTGTTCACCTGGCTGTTTCATCGTCGTTATTACAACAACGACAATATCTTCGTGAGGCCGGGGCTGTCGACCGAGTTCCTGGACGACGACGATCCCGTTTACGACAGTTACTATCCCATACGCCACGGCCTCACCCAGTCGGTACGCGCGATCCTCGGCGCCTGTGAGTGTGACCTTCCGTTTGAAAATATCGACCGTGACGTCCGCCACCTGGTCCGCCATGTGAAGATGACGCACCTGCCAGGACTGGAATTGCGCAAACACTTCCATCTGCAGGTATTGCGGGCGCCCTTCTACCGCAACAAGGCTGCCTATATCGTTGGCCGCGCGATCAATGGTGCGGATGTCATCCCCTTCGTCATGCCGATTCTCAACAATGGCAAGGGGCAGATCTACGTGGACACATTGCTGACCGAGGTCGACGATATCGCCAACCTGTTCAGCTTTGCGCGTGCCTATTTCATGGTCGAAACGGAAACCCCTGCGGCGGTGGTGCGCTTCCTGCGACGGATGCTGCCAACCAAGACCAAAGCGGATCTGTACACCTCGATCGGTTTACAGAAGCAGGGAAAGACCGAGTTCTACCGCAATTTTCTGCATCACCTTTCGCATTCGAACGACCAGCTCGACATGGCGCCTGGAGTAAAGGGGATGGTGATGACGGTATTCACCATGCCGTCTTACCCCTATGTGTTCAAAGTCATAAATGATTACTTCAAGCCACCCAAAGAGGTGGACAGGGCGACGGTCAAGCGCAAGTACCAGATCGTCAAGATGCACGACAGGGTGGGGCGGATGGCCGATACTCTGGAGTACTCCTATGCGGCCTTTCCGGTCGCACGCATCAGCGATGCCCTCATGGCGGAACTGAGGGAAAAATGCGGCAAGAGTCTGGAGATCGAGGGTGACAAGGTTATCGTGCGTCACCTTTACATCGAACGACGTCTCGACCCCTTGAACCTGTTCTTTCAGACCGCGACGAAGGAGCAAAAGGAGGACGCTGTCATCGGGTTCGGCAATGCCGTCAAGGAAATGGCGGCCGCAAACATCTTCGCCGGCGATCTGCTGTATAAGAATTTCGGGGTGACACGCCATGGCCGAGTGATCTTCTACGACTACGACGAGATCGAGTTCATGACGGACATGAACTTCCGGCATATCCCGCCACCGCGTACACCCGAAGACGAAATGGCGGCAGAGCCCTGGTACTCGGTGGCACCGAACGATGTTTTTCCCGAAGAGTTCGCCAGTTTCCTGCTGATAGACCCCGAACTGCGGCGGCCTTTCATGCAGCATCATCGCGACATGCTCGACGCTGAGTATTGGAAGGGTGTGCAACAGGACATCCGTCACGGCGTGCAAAGGGATGTGTTTCCCTATTCGATCACCAAACGGTTTCGTTTTATCTATGGCGAGGAGTGAGCGGCCACCATGAGTTTCACGACAGCGGATTTATGCGACGAGTACCCCGGCTCACTGCAGGTATTGGAACCGGGTTTCTCCAGTTTCGGTGGACGGCCGCGCTTTTTCGGACCGATCTCCACCATCAAGTGCTTCGAGGACAACTCCCTGGTCAGGGAGGCGGTCGGTGAACCGGGTGAGGGACGTGTGCTGGTCGTTGACGCCGGTGGCTCGAGGCGTTGTGCAATGCTCGGCGACATGCTGGCGGCGAAGGCGGCGGCTAACGGCTGGTCCGGTGTGTTGATGTACGGACTCATTCGCGATTCCGTGGAGATCGCGGGTATGGATCTGGGTGTAAAGGCGCTGGGAACCCATCCCCTGAAGAGTGTCAAGAACGGGGTTGGCGAGCGCGACGTGGTGGTCCGGTTTGGCGGTGTAACCTTCGTACCCGGTGAGTTCCTCTATGCAGACGAAGACGGTGTCGTCTGCAGTGCGGATGCACTGCTGCCATAGAGAAACACAGGCATTTGATGAGACAATCGGGTGCGTCGCGCGCAATGCCCGGGCCCGGCCTGAATCCGACCTAGCAGGCTTGAATTCGGGGCGGAAGTCGAAACAACACTAAGGGGTTAATCTGATGAGCAGACCTGGTGCAGGGGCCGATGATCTGATTGTGGCGCGGGTGGTCCACAAATCCGTCGTGGTGGACCAGCCTGGCGGCAGGCCTGTGATCAAGTTGATGCTCAACCTTATGCCACATGGACGAAAGTTCGAACCAGGTGCCGATATCGGATTTCTGGTACCTGGCGCCGCTCCAGACGATGGGCAGCAGGTGCTGCGACGCTACACCCTCGAGGCAGTGGGCGAGGTGCCCTTCGAGAACTCTGTCGATATCACCATCTACGTCCGTGATCACGGTGCGGCAAGCGTGACTGGCATCTCGCAGTATCTTGCCGGCCTGGCCCTGGGTGATACGTTGCCGCTGGCCGGTCCCTTCAACTATCCTTTCCACCCGCCGATGGGTTCGCGCAGCAATATGATCCTGATCGGTGCCGGCTGTGGCATGGTCCCGTTTCGCTGGCTGGCGCACAAGGTTCAGGCGCGCAAACTCGACTGGATGGGCAAGGTATTGATGCTCGAGGGTTCGGAAACCGGTCTTGAGCATCTGTATATGAACGAGCCGGGCATCAATCAGGATCAGTACTTCGACAGTGCCACGCAGCGTGCCTTCGAGGCGCTGAAGACCCGCTATTCCGCCACTGCGCTCGATCGTTCCGAAAGCACCGCGGCCAACATGGATGCTCTGTGGCGACTGATGGGGCAGGGACGGGTGTACGTCTACCTTGCTGGTTATCGCGCCGTCGCCGCGGCCATGGACGAGGCCATGGCGCGGCACCTGCGTCTTCCGGGGCGTTGGGACGAGGCCAAGGCTGCACTGGTCAGTGGCGGTCATTGGGTGGAATTTCTTTATGACTGAGGGCCTGAGCCGTTCGGTCTATTTCGTCTCCGAAAGTACCGGCATCACCGCGGAGGCCTATGGCCATAGCCTGCTGTCGCAGTTTGGCAATGCCCGTTTTACCATTCGGTACACGCCCTTCATCAATACCCGCGAGAAGGCCCAGGCCCTGGCCAACGAGCTGGCACATCGCGCCGAGGCCGAGGGTCAGAAACCAATCGTCTTCGCGACCATGGTGGATCAGGACATCAACGTCGTGCTGAAGCACTCGGAGTGCCACTATTTCGAGCTGTTCGACCGGTTCATGCCGGACCTGATCGAGGCAATCGGTCTCGAGCCCACGCGTATGTCCGGGGTGAGTCATGGTCTGACCAACCCGGAGAACTACGAGGCGCGGATCGAGACCATCAATTACGCGCTGAACAACGACGACGGCATGCGGCTCAACAAATTCGACCAGGCGGACGTCATCCTGGTCGGCGTGTCGCGTTCGGGCAAGACCCCGACCTGCCTGTATCTGGCGTTGCATTTCTGCATGCGTGCTGCCAACTATCCGATCACCGAAGAGGATTTCGAGAATGGTGATCTGCCGGAAGAACTGCTGGCTCACAAACACAAGATCTTTGCCCTTACCATCGAACCGGAGCGGCTGGCTGCAATTCGCGAATTACGGCGCCCGAACAGCGATTACGCCTCACTCCGGCGCTGCTACAAGGAAGTGCAGATGGCGCAGGATATGTTTCACCGTTACGGTATGACAGTTTTGGATTCCACGACGCAATCGATTGAAGAGTTGGCGTCTTTGATTAAAAAGGGCCTTTAGGCAGGCAAGGTAGAAAAAGACAATGAGCGAATACATCCTGTGGCTGCATGAAGTCGAGATGAGCGACGTCGACCGCGTGGGGGGCAAGAACGCATCTCTCGGTGAAATGCTGCGCAACCTGACGGCGGACGGCAGCGTGAAAGTCCCCGGCGGTTTTGCCACCACAGCACATGCGTATCGGGAGTTTCTTGCGCACGAAGGCCTGGCCGACCGTATCAACAAGACCCTGGATGAACTCGACGTCGACGATGTCGGCAAACTGGTGGCGACCGGCAGGCAGATCCGCCAATGGGTGATGGACACACCCTTTCCGCCGGCACTGGACGCGGCAATTGCCGAGGCTTATGGCAGTCTGGAAAAAGATTATGGGACCGAGGTGACCTGGGCCGTGCGCTCCTCGGCGACTGCCGAGGACCTGCCCGATGCCTCTTTCGCGGGCCAGCAGGAGACTGTGCTCAATGTGTCCGGCCTGACGGAAATCAAGCGCCGCATTCACGAGGTGTTCGCCTCTCTTTTCAATGACCGGGCCATCTCCTACCGGGTGCACCAGGGCTTCGATCACTCACTGGTCGCACTGTCTGCCGGCATCCAGAAGATGATCCGCTCCGATATAGGGGCAAGCGGCGTGCTGTTCACTCTGGATACCGAGAGTGGTTTCCGTGATGCGGTGTTCATCACCGCCAGCTATGGCCTGGGTGAAATGGTGGTTCAGGGTGCGGTGAATCCGGATGAGTTCTATATCCACAAGCCGACCCTGGCGGCCGGGCGGCCGGCGATATTGCGTCGCAATGTGGGCAGCAAGGCGATCAAGATGATCTATGCCAGTGAAGGCGAACACCCGGTGACCACGGTCCCGGTGGAGGAGGCCGATCGCCGCCGTTTCTGTCTGACCGACGAGCAGATCGAGGAACTCGCCCGTCAGGCGATGCGTATCGAGCAGCACTATGGTCGCCCTATGGATATCGAGTGGGCACTGGACGGTCTCGATGGCCAGCTGTACGTGGTGCAGGCTCGTCCGGAGACGGTGCAGAGCCGCAGCGGCAACGTGATCGAGCGTTACGAGATGAGGGGCAAGTCCGAGGTGCTGGTCGAAGGCCGTTCCATTGGCGCGCGTATCGGTGCCGGAAAGGCGCGCGTCATCAAGAGCCTGGACGACATGGACAAGGTCGGTGAAGGGGACGTCCTGGTTACCGATATGACCGACCCGGACTGGGAGCCGATCATGAAACGTGCCTCGGCGATCGTGACCAATCGCGGAGGGCGTACCTGTCACGCCGCGATCATCGCGCGTGAGCTTGGGGTGCCCGCGGTTGTCGGCTGCGGCGACGCCACGGATCTCCTGAAGGACGGCCAGGCGGTAACCGTGTCCTGCGCCGAGGGTGATACCGGCTTAGTGTACGACGGTATGCTCGATTTCGAGCTCAAGCGCATCGAACTCGACAGCATGCCTGAAGTGCCGGTAAAGGTGATGATGAACGTGGGCAATCCTGAGCGCGCATTCAGCTTCGCCCAGATCCCCAACGCAGGGGTCGGCCTTGCACGGCTGGAATTCATCATCAACAACATGGTCGGTATTCACCCGCAGGCCCTGCTGGAGCTCAATCGGGTGCCGGCGGAAGTGCGTGCCGAGATCGAGGAGCGCATAGCGGCCTACGGCGACCCGCGCGAATTCTTCATAAAGCGCGTAGTCGAGGGGATCTCGAGCATCGCCGCCGCTTTCCACCCCCATACGGTCATCCTGCGGATGTCGGACTTCAAGTCCAACGAATACGCGAATCTGGTTGCCGGCACCCTGTACGAGCCGCAGGAAGAGAACCCGATGATCGGATTCCGCGGTGCTGCCCGTTATCTGGCGCCCAACTTCCGCGGGTGCTTCGATATGGAGTGTGAGGCGATCCGCCGTGTGCGCAATGACATGGGGCTGGATAACCTCGAGATCATGATTCCGTTCGTACGCACCCTCAAAGAGGCCAGGGGTGTGATCGGCCTGCTCGAGGAAAACGGTCTGAAGCGCGGTGAGAATGGCCTGCGTGTGATCATGATGTGTGAACTGCCCTCGAATGCCGTGATGGCGGACGAGTTTCTCGAGTATTTCGATGGATTCTCCATCGGGTCCAACGACATGACTCAGCTCACCCTCGGCCTGGATCGTGACTCTGGCCTGGTCGCGCAAAGTTTCGACGAACGCGATCCGGCCGTGTTGAAAATGATGGATATGGCAATCACGGCCTGCCGCAAGGCCGGCAAGTATGTCGGCATCTGTGGGCAGGGGCCGTCCGACCACCCGGACCTGGCCAAGTGGCTGCTCGAACGCGGGATCAGCAGCATCTCGCTGAATCCGGATACGGTCATAGATACCTGGCTATACATCGCCGGCGAGTCGAAAGACTGAGGTCCTTCAATCTGCTTCAGGCCGGCCGGATCGGCCGGATCAGGGTTTCGTATCTGACCGCGGCTGTAACCGCTGTTCGGGCCGCGAAAGTGCCCTGCGCCCTGTTCTCCGCACTCGTCCCCGGTCTTGGCCGTCTCTCGGGATCGGCTTTCTAAATGTCGACAATAGGAAAAAATTAATAGTAGAAATTCCGCTTTCGGCACAACTTGACGATCAAAGTGGCTAGAATTGTCGACAATCTGGATGATGTGCCCGGTTTGCAACTCGGCGGACGGGGGGCTGAATCGGTTTGTACAGAATAACAAGCGCCCACATGCCGTTATGGGCTGGTCAATTGATTCAAAAAGGGGGATAGATATGGGCAAGTACAAGGCGCTCTACGAACGTTCACTAGCGGACCCGGCCGGATTCTGGGGTGAGGCCGCGGCCGCACTGCACTGGGAAAAGCCCTGGGACAGCGTCCTCGACCTCGACGCGAAGCCGGTGCCCAAATGGTTCGTGGGCGGCATGCTCAACACCTGTTACAACGCCGTCGATCGTCACGTCGAGGCTGGCCGCGGTAATCAGGCAGCCCTGATCTACGATTCTCCTGTTACCGGACAAAAGAAGACCTACACCTATACTGAATTGCGTGATGCCGTGGCGGCCTCTGCCGGTGCCTTGCGGGCACAGGGTGTGGAAAAGGGCGACCGCGTCCTCGTGTACATGCCGATGATCCCGGAAGCGGCGATCGCCATGCTCGCATGCGCGCGACTGGGTGCGGTGCACTCGGTGGTATTCGGTGGCTTCGCCGCAAATGAACTGGCCACCCGGATCAACGATGCGAAACCGAAGGTCATCGTCAGCGCCTCCTGCGGTATCGAGCCCAACCGTGTGGTGGTTTACAAGCCCCTGCTGGACGAGGCGATCGAATTGTCTTCACACAAACCGGCTGCTTGCATCATCAAGTCGCGCCCACAGGCGGATGCTCCGCTGATTGAGGGTCGTGACCTGGATTGGGATGCGGCCGTCGGCGAGGCCCAGCCGACCGAGTGTGTTGCCGTGCTGGCGACCGATCCACTGTATATCCTGTATACCTCGGGTACCACGGGAGAGCCCAAGGGCGTGGTGCGTGACAATGGCGGTCATGCGGTCGCCATGCACTGGACCATGAAGAACATCTATGACGTCGAGGCCGGTGACGTGTACTGGGCTGCGTCGGATGTCGGTTGGGTGGTCGGCCACAGCTATATCGTTTACGCACCACTTCTGGCGGGTTGCACCACCCTGATGTACGAGGGCAAGCCGGTGGGTACACCGGATCCGGGTGCCTTCTGGCGGGTAATCAGCGAGTACAAGGTCAAGGTACTGTTCACTGCGCCGACTGCGTTTCGGGCTATCAAGAAAGAGGACCCGGAAGGTGAATACCTGAAGAAGTACGACCTGTCGTGCATGCAGGCGCTGTTCCTGGCCGGCGAGCGCTGCGATCCGGATACCCTGTTCTGGGCGCGCGACAAACTGCAGAAACCGGTGATCGACCATTGGTGGCAGACCGAGACCGGCTGGGCCATCGCGGCCAACCCCATGGGCATAGAGCCGATGGAGATCAAGCCCGGTTCACCGACCGTGGCGATGCCCGGATACGATGTCCGCATACTGTCCGAAGAAGGCGATCAGATGCCCGATGGCGAGATGGGGAATATCGTCATCAAGCTGCCGATGGCCCCGTCTTGCCTGCCGACGCTATGGGGCAATGACCAGCGCTTTATCAATGCCTACCTGAAGAAATACCCGGGCTACTACCTGACCGGCGACGCAGGTTACCGTGATTCCGACGGTTACCTGTGGATCATGAGCCGGACCGATGACGTCATCAACGTGGCCGGGCACCGCCTGTCCACGGGCGCCATGGAGGAAGTGCTGGCAGGACACCCGGACGTGGCCGAATGTGCGGTCATCGGTGTGGCCGATGCACTCAAGGGTCAGATGCCCCTGGGCCTTGTGGTGCTCAAGGCCGGTGCCGATCGCGATACCAAGGAGGTTGCCGGAGAACTGATCAAGCGGGTGCGTGAGCTGATCGGTCCGGTTGCGGCGTTTAAGCTGGTGGCCGTGGTAACGCGTCTGCCCAAGACCCGCTCGGGCAAGATCCTGCGTGGGACCATGGTCAAGATCGCCGACGCCGAAGAGTACAAGATGCCGGCAACGATCGACGACCCGGCCATCCTCGATGAGATAGCGGAAGCACTGCGCGGGCTGGGTTACGCAAAGCCCTGAGATGCCGGGCATGGGAACGCCTTCAATCGCCGCACCCGAGGCAGAGACCAGTACGATCCCGGATCGTATCTTTTCTCTGATCAAGGAGGCGATCGTCGAGGGTCAGATTCCGGCCGGCAGCAAGATCAGCGAGCCTGAGCTGGCGCGTTCCTATGGCATCAGCCGCGGGCCCCTGCGCGAAGCGATCGGTCGCCTCGAGGCCTGCGGGCTGGTGGTTCGGCGCCCCAATATCGGGGCACGCGTGGTCACGCTCAGCAGCGCGCAGCTGCTGGAGATATTTCACGTACGCGAGGCGCTCGAGGGTATGGCGGCCCGCCTGGCGGCGCAGAACATGAGCAGGGATGAGATCACCGATCTGCGCCGTCTGCTCGGGCAGCACGGCGAACAGATCGAGCGCGATGCCGGGCATGCCTATTTTCAGCGTGAAGGCGATCTGGATTTCCACTATCGGATCGTCCAGGGGAGCCATAACACGCGCATGATCCAGCTGTTGTGCAACGACCTGTATCACCTGGTACGGCTCTACCGTTACCAGTTCGGTATGTCGAGCAAGCGGGGGCCGCGCGCCTTCGTGGAACATGAGCATGTCGTGGATGCGATCGAACGCCGCGACGCCGAAATGGCGGAATTGATGATGCGGGCACATATCCGTGCATCGCGCGAAAACGTGGAACGGCTGCTGGCCGTTCACGACTAAAACAGGCTTCGGAGACAACGCAAAGCGCAGGGTATGGACCTGCCTGCAAATTGGTTTTTCCGCGTACCTCTGTAACCAAAAGAGACCAGGTAAACACAATGACTATCGAATCAGCAGGTAAGAAATTCAGGGACGCAGTCGCGGTAGAAAAGCCGTTGCAGTGTGTTGGGGCGATCAATGCCTATCATGCGCGCATGGCAGAGGCGTCCGGCTTCAAGTCGCTGTATATCTCCGGCGGAGGCGTTGCGGCCGGTTCCTGCGGTATCCCCGATCTTGGCATCACCACCATGGAGGATGTACTGACCGATCTCCTGCGGATTACGGATGTCACCAGCCTGCCGGTGCTGGTGGACGTGGATACCGGCTGGGGCGGCGCGTTCAACATTGCCCGTGCCGTGCGTGCAATGACCAAGGGCGGTGCGGCTGCAATCCATATCGAAGATCAGGTGCTACAGAAGCGTTGTGGCCACCGGCCGAACAAGGCGATCGTGACGCAGGCCGAGATGGTCGATCGGATCAAGGCTGCAGTTGATGCCAAGACAGACCCGGACTTCGTGATCATGGCACGTACCGACGCCCTGGCCGTCGAGGGTATGCAATCGGCGATCGATCGGGCATGCGCCTGCGCCGAGGCTGGCGCCGATATGATTTTCCCTGAGGCGATCAACGAACTGGCGCAATACCGTGAGTTCGTCGATGCGGTCAAGGTGCCTGTGCTCGCGAACATCACTGAGTTCGGTGCCACACCGCTGTTCACCACGGACGAGCTTGCCAGCGTCGATGTCAGTATTGCGCTGTATCCGCTGTCCGCCTTTCGCGCCGCCAATGCCGCGGCACTCAAGGTCTACCAGACCTTGCGAAGCGAAGGGACACAGCAGAACGTGATTGACATCATGCAGAGCCGGATGGATCTGTACGACTATCTTGGCTACCACGAATTCGAACAGAAACTCGATCAGCTGTTCGTTGCCGAGGAATCCAGGTAAAGGCAGATTATGACCTGTTTGCGCAGGGCATGTGCCTGTGCAGGAAAAGACAAAAAGGAGTTCAGAAATGAGTGAGTCCGTACTACCGAAACCAAAGAAATCGGTCGCGCTGTCGGGCACCGTTGCCGGCAACACCGCCGTCTGTACGGTCGGGAGAAGTGGTAACGATCTGCACTACCGTGGCTACGACATCCTGCATTTTGCAGAGACATGTCAGTTTGAGGAGATCGCCTACCTGCTGATCTACGGCAAACTGCCCAGCCGCTCCGAACTGGAATACTACAAGCGCAGGCTCAAGTCCCTGCGTGGTCTTCCCGGATCGGTCAAGCAGGCGCTCGAGGCACTGCCACCCTCGGCGCACCCGATGGACGTCATGCGCACCGGCTGCTCGGTTCTTGGTACCTGTTTGCCTGAGAAGGCGGATCATTCGGAGCCTGAGGCACGCAATATCATCGATCGCCTTATGGCGAGCCTCGGTTCGATGCTGCTGTACTGGTACCACTTTTCGGTAAACGGCAAGCGTATCGATGTCGAAACTGACGACGATTCGGTCGGTGGACATTTCCTGCACCTGCTCCATGGCGAAAAGCCGCCCGAATCCTGGGTAAGGGCCATGCACACCTCGCTGAATCTCTACGCCGAGCATGAATTCAATGCATCAACCTTCACTGCACGCGTAATTGCCGGTACCGGTTCGGATATGTACTCGGCGGTGACGGGTGCGATCGGAGCACTGCGTGGTCCCAAGCATGGTGGTGCCAACGAAGAGGCGTTCCATATCCAGAGCCGCTATCACTCCGCCGATGAGGCGGAGGCGGATATCCGCGAGCGTGTTTCACACAAAGAGATCGTGATCGGCTTCGGTCATCCCGTCTATACCATCGGTGATCCGCGCAGCGACGTGATCAAGCGCGTGGCGCACGGGCTGGCCGAGGAAAATGGCGACTTGAAGATGTTCGACATTGCCGAGCGAATCGAGTCGGTCATGTGGGAGACCAAGAAGATGTTCCCAAACCTGGACTGGTTCTCGGCCGTTTCGTACAACCAGATGCATGTGCCCACCGACATGTTTACCCCGCTGTTCGTCATTGCGCGTGTTACCGGTTGGGGAGCACACGTCATAGAGCAGCGTGAGGACGGCAAGATCATCCGCCCGTCTGCACATTACACGGGACCGGAGCCCCGGGAGTTCGTGCCGATCGACCAGCGCTGAGTTTGCTTGACCGTTAAGGACGCAAAGCAGAAGCCCACGGCGGCAGCCTTCTGGTCGAAGGCAGGTTTTCCGGTGACGGTATGGCGATGGTGAACCGATCTGTCTTGGCGAACTTTGTGCCCTTTGTGGTGAATATTCAGGTTCTTGAGGAAGGCCGCTATTCAACGGGACAACTCGCAGAGCCGACCTTTACTCGACATAGAGAAAGACGTGGAACAAATTATGAATACGACGAACCGCAAACCTTTGTCGGGCACCCATCTGGACTACTTTGATGCCCGTGCGGCTGTCGATGCGATCCAGCCCGGTGCCTATGACCGGCTGCCTTACACCTCACGGATACTGGCCGAAAACCTGGTTCGTCGCTGCGATCCGGCTGCCCTGACAGATTCGCTGAAACAGATCATCGGGCGCAAGCGTGAGCTGGATTTTCCCTGGTTTCCGGCACGCGTGGTCTGTCACGACATCCTCGGTCAGACTGCACTGGTCGACCTTGCCGGTCTGCGTGATGCCATTGCCGAGAAAGGTGGGGACCCGGCGGAGGTCAACCCCGTCGTCCCGACGCAGCTGATTGTCGACCACTCGCTGGCCGTTGAGTACGGCGGCTTTGATAAAGATGCCTTCGAGAAGAACCGCGCCATCGAAGACCGTCGCAATGAAGACCGCTTCCACTTCATCAACTGGACCAAGAAGGCCTTCAAGAACGTCGACGTGATTCAGCCGGGTAACGGCATCATGCATCAGATCAACCTCGAGAAGATGTCGCCGGTGATTCAGGCGCGGGATGGCGTGGCTTTCCCCGATACGCTCGTAGGCACCGACAGTCATACGCCACACGTCGACGCACTGGGTGTTCTTGCCATCGGCGTGGGTGGTCTGGAGGCCGAGAACGTGATGCTGGGGCGTGCTTCGTACATGCGCCTTCCCGACATCATCGGTGTCGAGCTGACTGGCAGACGTCAGCCCGGCATCACCGCCACCGACATCGTGCTGGCACTGACCGAGTTCCTGCGCAACGAGAAGGTGGTGTCTTCTTACCTGGAATTCTTCGGCGAAGGCGCGGCAGACCTCACGCTTGGGGATCGTGCAACCATCTCCAACATGACGCCGGAATTTGGTGCCTCGGCGGGGATGTTCTATATCGACGGGAAGACCATCGATTACCTCAGGCTCACCGGTCGCGACGCCGAGCAGGTCAAACTGGTCGAGACCTATGCCAGGGAGACTGGTCTGTGGGCGGACAGTCTGAAGAACGCCGAGTATGAGCGCGTGCTGACATTCGATCTGTCGTCGGTGGTACGCAACATTGCGGGTCCATCCAATCCGCATCGACGCGTTCCGACCTCTGAGCTGGCCGAACGCGGTATCTCCGGCAAGATCGAAAACGAAGAGGGTCTGATGCCGGATGGTGCCGTCATCATCGCCGCGATCACCAGCTGCACCAACACCAGCAACCCGCGCAATGTGATCGCTGCGGGTCTGCTGGCACGCAATGCCAATGCACTGGGTCTTACCCGCAAGCCCTGGGTCAAGACTTCCCTGGCTCCTGGTTCAAAGGTCGTGCAGCTCTATCTGGAAGAAGCGAATCTGTTGCCCGAACTGGAAAAGCTTGGCTTTGGAATCGTGGGCTTTGCATGTACCACCTGTAACGGTATGAGTGGCGCTCTGGACCCCAAGATCCAGAAGGAAGTGATCGATCGCGATCTGTATGCCACCGCGGTACTGTCGGGCAACCGCAACTTCGACGGCCGTATCCATCCCTACGCCAAACAGGCCTTCCTGGCCTCGCCGCCGCTGGTGGTCGCTTATGCGATCGCCGGTACCATCCGTTTCGATATCGAGAAGGATGTGCTGGGTACCGACAAGGCCGGCAAGCCGATCATCCTGAAGGATATCTGGCCAAGCGATGAAGAGATCGACGCGATCGTGGCGCAGAGCGTGAAACCCGAGCAGTTCCGCCAGATCTATACGCCCATGTTCGAGGCCTCGGTCGAAACCGGGGAGCAGGTCAGCCCGCTGTATGACTGGCGTCCGCAGACCACCTATATCCGCCGTCCGCCCTACTGGGAAGGCGCACTGGCGGGTGAACGCACCCTCAAGGGCATGCGCCCGCTGGCCGTACTGGGTGACAACATCACCACCGACCACCTGTCACCCTCGAACGCGATCCTGGCGTCGAGTGCCGCGGGCGAGTACCTGGCAAAGATGGGCCTGCCGGAGGTTGACTTCAACTCCTACGCAACCCACCGGGGTGACCACCTGACCGCCCAGCGCGCGACCTTCGCCAACCCGAAGCTGCTGAACGAAATGGTTCGCAATGAGAACGGCGAAGTGAAGCAAGGATCGCTGGCCCGGATCGAACCCGAAGGCGAGGTAACCCGCATGTGGGAGGCCATCGAGACCTACATGGAGCGCAAGCAGCCGCTGATCATCGTCGCCGGTGCCGACTACGGCCAGGGTTCCTCGCGCGACTGGGCGGCCAAGGGTGTACGTCTGGCCGGCGTGGAGGCGATCGTGGCAGAGGGCTTCGAGCGCATCCACCGTACCAACCTGGTTGGCATGGGGGTGCTGCCGCTCGAGTTCAAGGCGGGGGAGAACCGCAAGACCTATGCGATCGACGGTACCGAAACCTTCGAGGTGGTCGGGGAACTCACGCCGCGTGCGGCGCTGACACTGATTATCAACCGTACGAACGGTGAGCGTGTGGAAGTGCCGGTAACCTGCCGCCTGGACACCGCCGAAGAGGTGTCGGTCTATGAGGCCGGTGGTGTCCTGCAGCGTTTCGCCCAGGACTTTCTCGAATCCACAGCGGTTGCATGACGGGGGCAACGGATACCATGGCTCATCTACCCCAGGTCAGGATCCCCGCCATCTACATGCGTGGCGGCACCAGCAAGGGCGTGTTTTTCAACCTTGCAGACCTTCCGGAATCGGCCCAGGTGCCAGGTAGTGCGCGCGATGCCCTGTTGTTGCGTATTGTCGGTAGCCCCGATCCTTACGGCAAACAGACCGACGGCATGGGAGGTGCGACTTCAAGCACCAGCAAGACGGTGATTCTGTCAAAAAGCAGCAAACCCGATCACGACGTCGATTACCTGTTCGGCCAGGTGTCCATTGACAAACCCTTCGTCGACTGGAGTGGCAACTGCGGCAATCTCTCCGCGGCGGTCGGTCCGTTCGCGATCAGCAGCGGCCTGGTCGATGCCCGACGCATCCCTGAGAACGGTGTTGCGATCGTTCGTATCTGGCAGGCCAATATCGGCAAGAGCATCGTCGCCCATGTGCCTATCAGCGATGGAAAAGTTCAGGAAACCGGCGACTTCGAGCTCGACGGCGTTACCTTCCCGGCAGCCGAAGTGCAGCTGGAGTTCCTGGAACCAGCCGACGGTGAGGGTGCGATGTTTCCGACCGGCAATCTGGTCGACGATCTGGAAGTGCCGGGTGTCGGTACACTGAAGGCGACGATGATCAATGCCGGTATTCCCACCATCTTTCTCAACGCAGAAGATGTGGGTTACACCGGAACCGAACTGCAGGAAGCGATCAATGGTGACGAAAAGGCCCTGGCCATGTTCGAAACCATCCGGGCACACGGGGCGGTGCGCATGGGCCTGATCAAAACTATCGAAGAGGCTGCGGGGCGCCAGCACACGCCAAAGGTTGCCATTGTCGCCGGACCGAAGGACTACGCGGCGTCCAGTGGCAAGCAGATCGATGCAGCGGATATCGATCTGAATGTCCGGGCATTGTCGATGGGCAAGCTCCACCACGCCATGATGGGTACGGCTGCGGTGGCCATTGGCACGGCAGCTGCGATCCCGGGAACCCTGGTGAACCTGGCCGCCGGGGGCGGCGACCGCAACACCGTCTCCTTCGGCCACCCCTCCGGCACCCTGAGGGTTGGCGCAGAAGCCAGCCAGAGCAACGGCGACTGGACGGTCGACAAGGCCGTTATGAGTCGAAGTGCGCGGGTGTTGATGGAAGGATGGGTCCGTGTTCCGGGTGACGTGATCTGTAAGTAGTCGGAATCCGATCCGACGCTGAATGTCAGATGGCATCATCCAAAGTTGCGCGCCGTGTCGGACACCAGACGGGCAACCCGCTCAGCGGCCCGCTAATACTCGCGTACTCTTCTTCAATGGTAGCCAATTGGCGTTAATTTTCCGGTAGCTTTCAGAATCTGCACCTGCATTTGTTGCACGAGCGCTCGGTCTTGCCTTGCCTGGGTCGATTTACCCGACCAAGTGGTTTAATCCGTGCGGGAATACCCATTTAAGATCGTTCAGGCCGACACCGCAATTCTTCCAGGTGGCCTCGTTAGCCTCGCGCGTTAGTAGGTCGCGTACAACGCCGGCCCTGGCTGACCGATCTAAGGGGCGCTATCGACACCACGCGGCCCTTTGGTGGCGACACGCGGATGGGTGCTATCGACACCAAGACGACCTAACGCGGGGTCGCTCGGGATCGGCAGGAAGCAACGCTAAGCGGTTCTCTAAGCCTTGCCGGAATCCTGCCATGAAAGGCTTCAGCCACCATCATGATATTGGCCTTCATTGTTGGGTAAACGAACGGTGTGCCCGGACACCGGAAACTCATTCGCTGACCATATCTTTTACACCTTCGGTCACAGGACTTTTCACCGTATCGCTGCAAGCCTTGCATTTACTGGATTCTCGTCGCTTTGGCATTATTCGTGCGTTATTTGACAAGCACAAAAAAATACAAATTGGAATCTTAGCAAGCACGAATTTAAGTACTCGTTTTCTGGCCGTTGTGTCGAAAAAGTGTATAGATGCGGTAAAAAATAATGGAAAGACCCACAAGCATAGATCGATGCCAACAATCTATCGTAGCCATCATATTCGTTGTGGCCCTACATTTGTCTCTTACAAATATTGTATTTGCGGCAGAGTCCGCCAACAAGAATTTCACCACCGTCGCTCGTGTTGATAGCAACATAGCAGGCAGTTTGGGAACACAGAGTGTGGAGCGTAAGCCTTCGGCGCAGCAAAACGTTCAAATTGAGAATGAAGTGTTTTGCTTGGCGTTGAATATATACTTCGAGGCCCGTAGTGAAGCGGAACAAGGCCAACTTGCCGTTGGGCATGTCGTTATGAACCGTGTTGCCGATCGGCATTTTCCAAGCACGGTATGTAACGTCGTAAAGCAGGGCGGTGAGGATCGGCGTTATCGCTGCCAATTCTCCTGGTGGTGCGATGGTCAGCCTGATAGACCCTTGAATCAAAAAGCGTGGTTGAATTCACTGCAACTCGCTATTGAAGTCTATTTCGGGCACTCTGAAGATCCAACGGATGGCGCCCTTTGGTACCATGCTGACTACGTTAACCCCGGTTGGAGTGACGCCCTGATTTTGGGGAACAAGATCGGTCAACACGTTTTTTACTTGAAGAAAAAACAGCCCAAATACGCATTGAACTAGATGGTCAATTCCTTTTCTTCATAGGACTTGTCTCGATCAATCGAAACCTTCCCCCGAGTACCAGCCACGTGAGATCGCCCATGAGAAGACAGAGGAATGGCGACTCAAAGTCGGCTCGGGGACCTCTCTGGGTCAATAATCGTGCGGTGCAGTGGTCAAGAGTCAGTTTTAACAATTTTGGCCAACCAGAACCATCTACCGTACAGAGTCCGACCGACCAAGTCTGGCAAATTGCCTCGATACGACAGAAACGTGATTCCTAGCGCAACGATGTGAACAGGGATTCTCTTTTCTTTTTCTGCCGGACGTGTGTGACATCCATGCTGATGTTGTGAGTTGTATACGCTGTCGTTCTGATCAGCCAGTCCCCAGACGACATTCTTGCCTGTTCGGTCATGGTTCTGATCTGCGTGGTATCGTCATAAACATCTTCGACAACATCGTATACAAGTTTCATCGCTATCTATCCCCTTTGATATTGAAAGAAATGATCCTAATCTGTCGGGTCAGTGCCGGCAATCAAGTTAACCATAGCGCGAACCGCATGCCTGGGAAGTACAAATTCAGTTTTTTATAGTCTTGACCAGCCCAGCTACTTGGGAACTTGGTGTCGACAACGGACCTCCTATACCCCCAGAGTGCCCCGAGGTGCACCAGTCGGGCTTACGCCATGACCGAGTTATGGCCGCGGCGTGATCGGCCCGGAGCGTGCCAGGGGTGCCGACTCCGGGTCAGGGGGCGGGGCGGTGACTACGGACAGGTTGCGCGACGTCTGTTGGCTCATTGCGGCGGCGGTGTGAACAGGGGACTCCGCCGCCCACCAATGGACTATTGTCCCCTGGCCGCAGCGCTATAAGCCATTGATCGCTATGGATTTGGTGGGCCCACATGGACTCGAACCAGGGACCAAGGGATTATGAGTACCAGTAACCGCTTGTTCGTGTATCACTAAGTTAAAGAACCGCAACAGGTCCTTTGATGCTTTGACCGAACCTGGGCGTCTGCCGAACCTATCCCGAGCCGCTTCTGGTCGGTATTGCCGAGTTCGGGGCGGAAAATCGATGCGGGTCATTCGGTTAGGGGAGTTCGGTGCCGAACTTGGGCCGAACCGGAGGGAGTGGGGTGCTGCAGATCACTTGGCTGCCTCATGTGTTATTGACTCCGCACCGCTGACAAAAGCGCGTCGGGTGAATGGCTGCTTCGTAACAACTGCGGTCATAGCCGGGTTGGGCAAATCAACAGTCAGAATGCCATGAACGGTTGTTGTGGCGGACTGGCGGTTCCAACCATAACCGGCCATTCGTCAACCGCACCGATCGGTAGTCAGCGGGGTTCACGCCAACGACGGCCGCTAACGATGGCCCATGACTCCTGAACATCTGTACTGACAACACCGTGAAACGTGTCAAGCATATGCCGCCCGAGTGTGTCCTACTCGTGACGCAAAGCATCTATCGGGTCCAGGCGCGCTGCTTTGCGCGCGGGGAAGAATCCAAAAACGACACCAACCGCAGCCGAGAACACAAAGGCGACCACGACGATCGTCGGATTGAAGACGAACGGTACCTGCAACAGGCGCGCCAGCCCCACAGATCCGCGCGATGGCCAGAAGGATGCCGATGATACCGCCAAGGGACGACAAGACCACCGCCTCGACCAAGAACTGCATCAATACCTCTCTCTCCCTGGCTCCGATGGCGAGACGGATACCAATCTCGCGGGTCCGTTCGGTGACCGAGACCAGCATGATATTCATGATGCCGATGCCGCCGACCAGCAGACTGACCGCGGCAACCGCACCCAGCAGCCTGGTAAGCACCTCGGTCGTTCCCGTCATCATGCTGACGAGTTCCTGCATGTCATTGACATGGAAGTCATCGTCTTCACCCGATGTAATGCGGCGACGCTCGCGCATCAGACTCTCGATATCCTGCTTGACTTCATCAGTGGAAACGCCGTCTTGAGCCGAGATGTATATGGAGCCGACGTCCGTATTTCCGGCGATGCGCCGTTGGATGGCACGAAGTGGCAGAAGCACAAAATCGTCCTGATCCTGGCCGAAACTGGACTGGCCCTTGGACTCGAGCTCGCCGATCACCTGGCAGGACAGTTTTTCCAGACGAATGGTGGTACCCAGAGCTTCCTGATCCCCGAATAGTTCAGTACGCACGGTGGCGCCAAGGATACAGACCGTCTTGCCGGCTTGCAGCTCACCAACGGTAAATTGGCGTCCGCTCTTGAGCGACCAGTCCCGCACCTGTAGAAAGGCATTGGTACTGCCGGTAACCGTGGTAGACCAGTTCTTGTTTCCGTAGATGACCTGTGTGCCCTTGGATGCAACCGGTGCCACTCCGTCCAGTTCAGAGATTTCCCGAGCGATCGCTTTTGCATCGTCCACCTCAAACATGTCCGCGGTCGAGCGCGTCCCGCCAGGGCCGCGACCACGTTGACCGGGCCTGACATGCAGCAGGTTGCTGCCGAGGCTTTCGATCTGATTGGTGACCTGCGCTGTTGCGCCGCCGCCAATAGTCACCATGATGATGACCGCCGCAACCCCGATGACGATACCGAGGATGGTCAGAAAGGAGCGCATGACATTGCGGCGGATCTCCTGCAGGGCCAATACGAACGCGTTCCAGATCATGGGTTGACGTCCCCGTTGTGAGTATCCGCCTCAACCAGGCCATCCAGAAAGTGGATGACCCGTCTGGCATAGGACGCCATGTCCGGCTCGTGGGTTACCATGATGATGGTGATGCCCTGCTCCTGGTTGAATGACTTCAACAGCTCCATTATTTCGCGGCTGCGCGCGGAATCCAGGTTACCCGTGGGCTCGTCGGCGAGCAGCACGGCCGGTTCAGTCACAATGGCACGGGCGATGGCCACACGCTGCTGCTGTCCCCCCGACAATTCACCTGGCGTATGCTGTGCCCAGGCCCCGAGCCCGACGGACTCCAGGGCGCGCAAGGCCCTGCTGCGCCGCTCTGCCACGGGCAGGCCGCGATAGACCAGCGGCAACTCCACGTTCTCCAGCGCGGAGGTGCGGTTCAACAGATTGAAGCCTTGAAACACGAAGCCCAGATAGTGGCGGCGCAACAACGCACGCTGATCCCGTGACAGTTTGCCCACGTCGACGCCTGCGAACCGATAGGACCCCGCGGACGGCGTATCCAGACAGCCCAGGATATTCATGCAGGTGGACTTGCCCGAGCCGCTGGGGCCCATCACCGCAACGAAATCGCCTCTTTCAATCCGCAGATCGACACCCCGCAGCGCCTGCATCGCCGCAGCGCCGCTGCCGTAGACCTTGGTGACACCCGACAATTCGACCAGCCCTTGAGTATTGGAATTGTCCAATACCATGGTCAACGTCCTGCTTTTGCGCTAGCTACCAGCAAGGCGGTACCGGCCTGCAGCTCACCCTGGGTAATCTCTGTCCAGATGCCGTCCGTGGTACCGCTGATCACAGGAATGGCAACGGGTTCACCATCACGTAAGGTCCAGACCTGTTGCCGGCCTTTGTTGTTCGTGCTCTCGTTCCCGCTTTTCTCGGGACCAGTCGGACGGCGGGGCATGAGTTGACTGAGCAGACTGCCTTTTTGGGATGAAGACTTGCCGGACTGTGCTGCCGGATTGAAGCGCAAGGCGGCATTGGGCACGAGCAATGCATCGTCTGACCTGCTTGACCGTGATCTCGGCCGTCGCCGTCATGCCGGGGCGTAGTGACAGGTCGGTGTTGTCGACCTTGAGGACCGTCTCGTAGGTGATGACCCCTTCTACCTCCTGAGCGCCGTAACGTACCTGAGTGATCTGCGCCTTGAACACCCGCTCCGGAAAGGCATCCACCGAGAAGCTCGCCTGCTGACCCTCTTGAACCTGTCCGACGTCCGCCTCGTCCACATCGACATGCAGTTCCATCTCCGACAAATCCTCGGCCAGGGTGAACAGCACCGGGGCCTGTAGCGAAGCGGCGACGGTCTGCCCGGGCTCGACTGCCCGCACCAGGACCACCCCATTTATCGGCGAGTGGATCTCTGCCTTGGCCAGGTTGGTCCGATCCGCATCGAGCTTGGCGCGCGCTTGGGCGACCTGCGCCCTGGCGCTGCCTTCTTCCGCCTGAGCCCGCTTGTAGGCCGCGCTGTTCGTGTCGACCTCCTCCTGCGGACACAACCCTTTTTCCGCCAGTCGCTCACAGCGTTGCAGCTTGAGCTTTGTCTCAAGCACCGTCGCCTGCGACTCCTTGACTTTCGCCTCGGCCGCCGCCAATGCCGCTTCGGACTGGAGAACCTCGGCCTGAAGCTTGTCCCTATCCAGCACGGCCAGAACCTGACCGGCGTCGACCCGGTCGTTATAGTCCACCATGACTCTATCGATGATGCCCGACAGTTCGCTGCTCACATCGACCTGATTCGTCGGTTCAAGGTTGCCGGTGGCCGAAACGGTAACCACCAGGCTGCCGCGACGAACCTCTTCCGTTCTGTACTGAACGTCGGCTGCGTTGTTCATCGACTGAGGGACGATGATTACCGCAAGTATCGCCAATACAGCGATACCCCATCCAAGCCACTTGAGGGAGCGAAAACGCGATCGGCGGGCACCGTCGATATCCAGCATCAAGGCAATGTCGCTGTTGGCATTCTTTTCGTTTATATCGGGCACTGAACTCCACCCCCCCAGCCAAACTCGGGATTGCGACAATTAATGGGAATCTTACTAGCGGACGACCGGGCAGTGAATTCGAACCCTCAGAGCCTGCAACCAGCGGCTTTTTCAGAGTGAAGGCACCTTAAGGGAAATAAGGGTCAGACTGCAATTTATCTAGCAGCAACGTCGAATCTTCATCGAAAGGAGCGGCAAGGGAATGCCACGACAGCCAAGATATGATCTTCCAGGTTTCCCCCAGCATGTGATTCAGCGGGGTAAGCAGCAGGCGGTTTTATTCGATGTGTCGGACTATGGCCGTTATCTGGAGGATCTGCACGAGGTGGCCGAAACCACCGGCTGCCTTGTCCATGCTTGTATGATGACGACCAGTCACGTTGATGCGCAACGCCTGGCCCGGCTTTGCCTGCGGCAACGGGGTTAACTCGGCAAAATGAACTGCCGGGTTTATGTCCGTAGTGCGCATGAAGCTGCCCGTCGCTCAGGGATTGGTGAATGGCCGTTCCGTAACATGAGCTGCCGGTGGAGATTCGACCCTGCAGCGACTGCAATGGGGTGGTCTCCGGACATAGGCCAGGAAATCCGATCGAGCGGCGGCTTTCTGATTCCCCATCCGGCCGTTGTCGACCCACTGCCGCCGTTCGTATGATCGAGTTGAGCGGCAGCAATTCCGCAGAAGCGGACACTTCTCAATGCTCCAACGACCTCCGAGTTACCCAAGAAGGGGGCATTCGCCGCCTTCGCGTTTCGCCTAGAATGTGGCTAAGACAGAGAAATTATTGAGGGCTGTGTGAAACGCACTGTCAAATCCAGTTCTGAAGGACTGACTATCGAAGTCTCAGAGATTTCGGGAAAACAGGAGCAACTGCTCGCAGAGTTCCAAGCGTGCCAAGAAGGTCGCTGCTCTTGTCCAACGAAAGAATACGAAAAACTCGACTCGCTGAATATCGAGGCAGCGAACGGAAAAGTTTGTCTGAGCCTGAAGCCGAAATTAGGGCAAGTAATCGATGGCAACGAAATTCAGAAATGCTTGGACCATACTGAAAAGAAACTCGATCCAAGTGCCTGACGCTTAAATTGCTCAGTTCGGCCAACGGGTGCTTCTCTGCACAACCGGACCTACCCTGCTGGAGTCGCTAAGGGTGGAACCGGCCATGAGCCGCCATTGAATCAGCCTCAACCTTTGGCTCGCGGCGCGATTATCAGGCTCCGTCATGGGCAGGTAGTGAGCTGATGCAAACTTTGCATCGCTCGGACTGCGGCTATTCGTATTGGTCCCAGTCATCGAATTCCACTTCCCCTGAAATTATTTTTCTCAGGAATTCACAACGGTCGTCCACAGACATGAGATGCCTGTATGCATTGGTGGCGAAGCGAAGTGGGTTGAGCATTAACGCCATGGAGTTAAAGGGGCCAAGGTCGCTTGGTGGTGCGCCTGGATACCCTGCTAGAAGTTTTACCCGATCAGCTTCTGGTAATGATAAAAGCTGAAATGCATAGGCAACGTATTCACCTGCAATCTCGGAAACACTTTCGTTTTTGGGATGATCCCGCTGCTGCCACAAAACAGCATGAATAACTTCATGAACAACAATGCTCTCGTATAGGGCATGGAATTCTACTTCAGCCAGTGCAATTTCCTCTCTTGCCAGTTGGCGACACTGACTCGGCGAAGCCACCTGAACGCTAAATTCAGAAGAATCAGATTTCCCCACCACGGGTATGCCGAATGGATGTCGCAGATCCTCAACGACTTCGACAGTGAGTTTCTCCTTGATCGCAAAGCCACAGTGATCCATCTGATCTATTGCCCAGCTTGCCGGCTTGCATAAACATTTCGCTGCGAAGCCTGCAGTTTGGGCGTTCACATCGATGTTCAGCCAGCGACTACTGCATTGTTGCCCCGTGGGGCTGAGGCTATCGTTTCCGAAGACAAGGAAGGGTAAGAAGCACGTCAGCGAAAAAAGAATAGCCTTGAAGAGTTTCATTGCTCGCTTCCCTTCGTTAGTCGAGAGCCCTGACCGTAGTGGCGATAACACCATAACCGGAGGCTTGTCGCCACGCCGGGTTCAGGTTGGAATCTGGTCTATCGCGACCATCAGTTCCACGCCGCTCAACTTCCGGGGAGCAGATGAGAACCGGGAAAAGGCTGTCACGACCCAGGTTCGGGCAAGGGAACAAACATCAGCAGTGGGCCCTCAACGCTGCAGTTCCAACTAGCCGCTCGTGGTCGCTGGGAGCTGCCTTCACATCAGTAGGCGAGCGGCGGGAATGTGTTAATAGCACCCGTCCAACAGTCACCACCGAAGGTTCGTTCAGGGTCGATTCTAGTCTGCTGCGCGGCACAACCCGTTAGTCCGCTATGCGCTTGCAGCCGATATCAGCGAGCCCCAACTCCATCTACCCGCTAGCGACCCCAATTTTCACCGTTGAGGGTCTCCTTCTCCGCAGGAGCGGACTAAACAGGCACGTGGCGGCTTCGTCGGAGTTCGACCATGAGCGGGTAAACCAGCCGCACCATTCACCGCTTCGACACTCGCTACTAACGGACACTTGGATGCGCCGCGCCGCGATGACCTCGGCGAGATGCCTGAAACGGACCTGCGAACGGTTGGCGGGATGGATTCGCGGGCCAACATGCCGGTCGGATGCCGTTCGATGTTCACCGGGGCGGTCGAACACTAGTGTCGATGGTTGCGATCAGGCAATGCAGTTGGCGGAAAAGGCCTTTCACACTGCCTGTGCTCGCCCACTCAATTTCTCGTACCTAGCGCATCGTGGGACGCCACGGATCGCTTCACGCCGCCGGCTACGCAGGCCAGCGCGGGAGACCCCGCACCGATCGCCAAGCTCATCCTGGACCGCCAAGCGCCATCTTGCCGCTGGAAACTGAACAGGCTCAAAGCACTACAAATACTGTTCATTTCCCACAGAGACTCCGGAGGAATCTCGCGAAAAGGCACGCTAAAACTTTGGAACTGCAGATGTTTTGAACATTCTTTATTTAAACATTTGGTTTCCGTAAAGCGAAAATGAGAGGATCTGTAGATGATGAAATACAAAAAACTGATCGTGCCGGCGGCAGCTGCGTTCGCCCTTGTTTTTTCCGCAGCCGCGACAGCAAGCGGTTGGAAGCTCCAGAACGGCTCCGTACCGACCCGCTTGGTCCATGCGGTCAATGGGGAAGACCTCGGACTTTCGCAGGATCTGCCCGTTGACATCCGCATCGGCTACAAGTGTATGGCGAAGATGTACCGTTCCGTACCGTCGCCGAGGTCCCTGCTGAGGCCCGGCGTCCACCAGGTACGGATCACGCTCGCCAATTCGCGTCGTGGCTGTCGTGGCACCCTGGTCATGGCCGACACCATCGACGTGAACTTCGGGACAGCCTCTCCTTGGTGGCCCACCAGACGGACGACGGCGGCATCCGCATCACGAAGTTCAATGACGACCTGCGTGACGCAGGGCCAAGTAACGGTCGTGCTACCGTGTGCCCACACCGCCGATATGACGAGCCATGGACATCCGTATTAACAAAGATGCCACTGAGCCGGCGATAACCGATCTGACCAACGGCAATGGCTTCAAGCTGGACGCGCCGGCGGACACCTACACGGTGGAGATCGCCCCTGCCGGCGGTGACCCGCTCAATCCCCCCGGCGAGATTCCGCTGCCTGTGACGGCCAGCGAAGACACCATCGTATACGCGATCGGTTCACTGGGGACCGGTTCCTTCGACCTGCTGGTTGACGTCTTACCGCTGCAATAACCCGTACGCC